>JAFKKH010000028.1 GCA_017305665.1 Hyphomicrobiales bacterium | reverse complement strand
ATGGCCGCCCACGCGCAATTCTCCAAGCATCCGCCGAAGCAGCCGTCGCCCGGCGACCTCACGCCCCCGGCGCCGGTGTCGATCACCGTCAACGCGCGTCCCATCGCGTCGTTCGATCTGCGCGATCGCTCGCGCACCCGCTTCGGCGCATTGCAATTTCGCAGCGGCCTGATCCTGACCTCGTCGTTTCGCGGCTTCGGCGGCCTCTCCAGCCTGCGGCTCGATCCGAAGGGCCAGCGGTTCATTTCCGCCAGTGACAAGGGCACCTGGTTCACCGGCCGCATCGTCTATCGGGGCAAGGAGATGACCGGGCTCGCCGGCGTCGAGGCCGCGCCGATGCTCGCCCAAGACGGCAAGCCGATCACCAGGCACCACTTGTTCGACACCGAGTCGATCGCGCTGGACGGATCGCTGGTCTATGTCGGCATCGAGCGCGCCAACCGGATTTTGCGGTTCGATTTCGGCGACGGATACACCCACGCGCGCGGCGAAGAGGTCGAGGCGCCGCCAGCGATCCGCAAGCTGCCGTTCAATCGCGGGCTGGAGGCGATGGTGGTCGTCCCTCGCGACAAGCCGCTTGGCGGCACGCTGATCGCAATCTCCGAACGCGGCCTCGATGCCAATAGGAACATCATGGCGTTCCTGATCGACGGCCCGTCGCCCGGTCAGTTCGCGGTTCGCCGCACCGACGATTTCGACATCAGCGACGCCTGCCTGCTGCCCTCGGGCGATCTTCTCGTCCTCGAACGAAAATTCTCGCTAAGCGGCGGCGTCGGCATCCGCATCCGGCGCATTGCCCTGACGACGATCGCGCCGGGCGCGCTGGTCGACGGCCCTTCGATCTTCACCGCCGATCTCGGCCAGGAGATCGACAACTTCGAAGGCATCGACGCGTTCGCGGATTCCGACGGCAACACGGTGCTGACGCTGGTGTCCGACGATAATTTTTCGCTGATCCAGCGCACGCTGCTGATGCAGTTCACCTTGATCGAGGACTAGTCGAAGCCTCCGGATCTCCATCGGCGTGTCTCAAATTCGAGACATACGCCGTCGCAATCCCGACACACGTGCCGTTCGGCCTGTGAACCTGCCGGGCGAAATAATCGGGATCGCGTACGGTTTGCCGCTTTCGGCCATATCGCCGCCGCTGGCATGACGCTTGCTCATCTCTTCGGTAACGCGCGCAAGACGCGTTGGGATGAACCGCGAAAGAGAGGACACACGCCATGGAGATCGGCTATTTCACCATGCCTTCGCATCCGCCGGAGTGCGGGCTGAAGGAAGGCCACGACTGGGATTTGCAGGTTCTGCGCTGGTGCGACGAGCTCGGCTATCAGGAGGCCTGGGTCGGCGAGCATCACACAGCACCTTGGGAGCCGCATCCAGCGCCCGACCTGTTGCTGGTCGAGGCGATCCGCCAGACCAAGAACATCCGCCTCGGTCCCGGCGGCTTCCTGCTGCCCTATCATCACCCGGCCGAACTCGCCAACCGCGTGGCGATGCTCGATCATCTCTCGCAGGGCCGCCTCAATTTCGGCGTCGCGGCATCCGGCCTTCCCAGCGACTGGGCGATGTTCAATGTCGACGGCATGTCCGGCCAGAACCGTGACATGACCCGCGAGGCGCTGGAGATCATCCTCAAGATGTGGACCGAGGAGGCGCCGTGGACCCACAAGGGCAAATACTGGACGGTGACCAAGCCCGAGGTGATGTTCGATTTCCTGAAACCCCACATCAAGCCGGTGCAGGCGCCGCATCCGCCGATCGGCGTCGCGGGACTGAGCAAGGGCTCGGATACGCTGAAGCTCGCCGGCGAGCGCGGCTTCATTCCCATGAGCCTCAATCTCAATCCGGCCTATGTGTCGAGCCACTGGGATTCGGTCGAGGCCGGCGCGGCCAAGACCGGCCGCAAGCCGAGCCGGCAGGACTGGCGCATGGTGCGCGAGGTGTTCGTCGCGGATACCGACGAGGAGGCGTGGCGGCTGTCGGTCGGCGACATGATGGGCCGCATGATGACCGAATACTTCCTGCAACTGCTCGGCCACTTCGGCTTCAAGGACTACCTGAAGCACAAGCCCGATGTGCCGGACAGCGATGTCACCGCCGAGTATTGCGCCAAGCACAACTGGATTGTCGGCTCGCCTTCGACCGTCGCCGAGAAGATCGAGAAGATCTACGACGAGGTCGGCGGCTTCGGCACGCTGCTGGTGTTCGGCTTCGACTACAAGCACAAGCCGGAAGCCTGGCACAATTCGCTGCGGCTGTTGAAGCAGGAGGTGCTGCCACGCCTCAAGCACCTCAATGCCGGGGCCGCGAAGGCGGCATAATGCGCTTCACCTCTCCCCGCCCGCGGGGAGAGGTCGACCGGCGAAGACGGTCGGGTGAGGGCGAGCTTACGGCGGATTCGCGAACCTGCCCCTCACCCGACCCTCTCCCCGCCTGCGGGGGGAGGGGGTAAGTTGATCGCCTCGCAAAACGTCAGCAACAATCGTCGAGGTGACGTCGCTTCATGGATTCCCAAAACTTCAAGCAGGCCATGCGCCATTGCGCGGGCGCGGTGGCGCTGGTCACCGTCGGCCGTGAAAAGGGCCGCCGCACCGGGCTGACGGTCACGGCGGTCTGTTCGCTGTCGGACGATCCGCCGTCGCTGCTCGTCTGCGTCAATCGCAAGGCGAGCGCGCATGCGCGCATCGTGGAGGATCGCAGCTTTGCCGTGAGCTTTCTCACCCATGAGCAGATGGCGCTGGCATTGACCTTCAGCGGCCAGAAAGGCGTCGACGGCGACGACCGTTTCGGCTTCGGTTCATGGACCACGGCGGTCACCGGCGCGCCGGTGCTCGAGGATGCGCTGGTGTCGTTCGACTGCGACTTGCGCGAAACGTTCGATGCCAAAACCCATTCGATCTTCATCGGCGAGGTGCGCGATGTCGCATTCCGTCCCGAAGGCCGGCCGCTGATCTATCTGCGCAGCGCCTTCCACGACGTGCAGGCGATGCGTGAACCGGTCACGCTCGGCGATCTCGCTGCGCGCAAGATGATCTGGAGCGGGTTTTCATGACGGGGTTGCCCCGCTTCAGTGCCCTGTCGGCCCGATCTTCAGCGTCTTCATCTTCCGGTAGAGCGTGGCGCGGCTGATGTGTAGCGCGCGGGCCGCCTCCGCGACCCGGCCGTGATGCACCCGCAGCGCCTCAACGATGACGTTGCGCTCGGCGGCCTCGAAGTCGGCCGGCGCGGCGCTGACGCGGCCCGGGGGCAGGTCGAGGTCGGCATCGGCGATCACGCCGTTCTCGGCGGTGCAGGCGGCGAGCCGCAGCACATGCCGCAATTGCCGGACGTTGCCGGGGAATGGATGCGACAGCAGGCTCTGCCACGCCTCCGCCGATAGCCGCACGCGCGGCGCTTCCTCGGCCGCGACGCGCGCGATCACCTTGGCCTTGTCGGCGCGGTCGCGCAGCGCCGGCAGCGCGACCTGCAGGCCGCGCAGGCGGTAATACAGGTCGGCCCGGAATCCGCCGTCCGCCACCATGGCCTCGAGATCGCGATGGGTCGCGCTGACGAGGCGGATATCGACCGGCACCGGTTTCAACGCGCCGAGCGGCCAGACCTCGCGATTTTCCAGCACGCGCAGCAGCCGCGTCTGTAGCGCCAGCGGCATGTCGCCGATCTCGTCGAGGAACAGTGTGCCGCCATTGGCCTGCACGATCAGGCCCTTCGATCCGTCGCGCCGCGCGCCGGTGAAGGCGCCGGCCTCGTAGCCGAACAGTTCCGCGTCGATCAGGCTTTCCGGCATGGCCGCGCAATTCAGCGCGACATAACGGCCATTGCCGCGGCCGCTCGCGGCATGGATCGCGCGGGCCAGCATGTCCTTGCCGCTTCCGGTCTCGCCATGCAGCAGCACCGGAATGTCCTGGTCGGCGACCCGCGCAAGCCGCTGCACCGCGCGTTGCAAGCCGGGATCTTCTCCGGCGAATTGCATCAGGGCGTCGTAGCGCCGCGCGGCGGCCGGATCGGGCCGCGATGTCGGTCGCATTGGCCTCGCGACGCGAACCGGGCCGCTGATCTGGCCCTGCCCCAAGGGCGCGCCGTCGGCGCGGCGCAGCAGGTGGGTCGTGCCGGATGACCTGAAGGCCTCGGCATCGATCTGGATGAATTGAGAGAGCAGGGCATCGCTGCCGATGCCGGTCTCGGAAAGGCCCAGCGTCGCGCGTGCGGCGCGGCTCGCGCCCAGTACCCGCTGGTCGCCGTCGAACGCGATCAATCCGCCCTGGTTCGCCGCGGCATCGGCCGGCAGCGCGGCGATCCAGGCCTCGCGGAAGTGGGTCCGGAACAGCGTCTCCTCGATGCGCCGCGCCGCCTGAACGGTGACGGCGAGCGCGAGCTGGTGCGCGGCGCGATCGAGATCGGCCCGGCACGACGTGATGTTCAGCGCGCCGGCGAGTTGCCCGTCATGATCGAATACCGGCGCCACCGCGCAACTGAACCGCGACCACTGCTCGCGGAAATGATCGTCGCGGTGAACCAGGATCGGTCGCCGTTCGGCGAGTGCGGTGCCGACGCCATTGGTGCCTTCGACCGCTTCCGCGAAGATCGAGCCGGTGTAGATCTTCCATTCCCGCAGCAAGGTGGCCGCTTCGCCGCCGGGAAGGCGGCTGACCAGCATCGTCGCATGGGTATCGGCGAAGTTGACGCAGTAACCGGCGACCCGAACGATCCGGAACAGGTCGTCGAGTTCCGGCGTTGCGAGACGGATGGTTTCGTCGAGCGGAGCGGCAAAGTTCTTGAGCTCCGATTGCGTCAGGGTCCGCGGTGGCCCGCGCCGGGCCGGGTCGAGCTTGTGGTGCGTCAGGCAGCGCCGCCAGGAGTTGGCAATGCGCGGCTCGCCATCAGCTACCGCCGTATCGTCGACGGCGGACAGCACGCGTTCCACGTGACTTCGGGCGAGGTCCATCGCGGCGTCTCCATCCCGGCTTTTCCGTGAAGTCTGTCATCGGCTGTCCAGAAGTCAATTGGATGCGGATGGGCAGGCTGCCGGCGCGGTGCGCGGAAGCGTCGCGGCGGGATGTGGCGAGATTGCGGTGGCGGCGAAATCCGCTGCACCAAGAGACGCTTGGGGCCGACGATGGCCGGCGGGTCAGGCGACCGCGACGAGGTCCTTGGTCGAGGGACGCAGCAATTTCGCGACCGCTTCGGCGGGCTTCGCCGCGCTGAACAGGTAGCCCTGCATCTCGGTGCAGCCGAGGGTGCGCAGCGCCTCGCGCTGCGACGCGGTCTCGACGCCTTCGGCCGTCGTCGTCATGTTGCGCGCGGTGGCGATGTTGACCACGGCCTGCACGATCGAGGCCGAGCCGTCGGATTCCACGATGTCGTTGACGAAGCAGCGGTCGATCTTGATCTTGTCGAACGGGAAGCGCTGCAGGTAGCTCAGCGACGAATAGCCGGTGCCGAAATCGTCGAGCGCGACGCGCACGCCGATCGCCCGCAATTGATGCAGGATCGCAAGCGCGATCTCGTCGTCGCGGATCAGCACGGCCTCGGTGATCTCGAGCTCCAGGCGATGAGGCGACAGTCCCGAGGACGCCAGTACGCTCGCCACCTTCAGCGGCAGGCTGTGGCTGCGGAACTGCACCGGCGAGACGTTGACGGCGATCTTGACGTGATCGGGCCACGTCGCGGCTTCCGCGCAGGCGGTCGCCAGCACCCATTCGCCGAGTTCACTGATCAATCCGGTTTCCTCGGCGACCGGAATGAATTCGGCCGGAGAGATCATGCCGCGTTCGGGATGCCGCCAGCGCAGCAGCGCCTCGCAGCCGGTGATGCGGTTGTCGCGCAGGCTGACCAGCGGCTGATAGTGGACTTCGAAACCGCCCTCGCAAAATTCACAGTCGGCGATGATCCGCCGCAGATCCAGTTCCAGTTGCCGCCGCGTTTTGGCCCGCGCATCCATCTCCGGCTCGAAAAAGCGGTAGGTCCGCCGTCCGGCCGCCTTGGCGCAGTACATCGCGAGATCGGCGTTCTTGAGCAGTTGCTCGAGATCGGTGCCGTCTCCCGGCGCCAGCGCGATGCCGATGCTGGCATCGGTGGACAGTTGATGGCCGAGGCACTCGTAGGGAGCACGGATGTCGTTGTAGATTCGCTCGACCAGTTCGGCGACGTCATCCGGGCCGCGGATCGCGGTCTGGACGATCGCGAATTCATCGCCGCCGAGCCGCGCGACGAAGTCGGCGTCCCGCACGCAGTGGCGTAGCCGCTCGGCGACGCCCTTCAGCAATTCGTCGCCGACGGCATGGCCGAGCGAGTCGTTGATGCTCTTGAACTCGTCGATGTCGATATAGAGCACGGCGAACTGCCCGTTGTGTGCGACCTGCTTGAGCTCCTGTCCGAGCCGCTCGTGGAACAGCGCGCGGTTGGGCAGATCGGTCAGCGCATCGTAATGGGCGAGATGCCGGATACGGGCATCCGCGCGCTTGCGGTCGGTGATGTCGTCGACGAGGTTGATCAGATACTGCGGCTCGTCCTTGCGGTCGCGGATGATGATCCGCCGCGCGGTGATGAATCGCGTTCCGGCGCCGAGATCCCACGCGAGGTCGTCGAGGACATGGCCGTCGGGAGCATTCAGCGCGGCTTCGTCGGCCGCCGTGATCTTGTCCGCGAGCTCGTTCTCGAACACATCGTGAGCGGTACCGCCGATGATCTCGTTGCGCGTCTTCCCGAACTGGGCTTCGGCGACGCTGTTCGCGAGCACGTAGCGGCGGTTCTGGGTGCTCTTCACCGTGATCTGCGTCGGAATGTGATCGATGATCCGGTTCAGGAAGGCGCGGTCGCGATCGCGCTCCTGTTCGAGGTTCTGACGCTCGGTGATGTCTTCGTGGGTGGCGACCCAGCCGCCGCCCGCGACGGGGCGGTTGGTGATCTGGATTGACCGGCCGTCGGTGGTCGTGATGACGATCACGTTTTCGCGTCCGGTGTTTTTCAGTGTGTCGCGGCAATACTGGTCGAGATCGCCTCCGAACGAGCCGGTCGTCTGGCGATGCGTGATCGCTTCGCGGAACGTGCAGCCCGGCTTGATGACGTCGGCCGACAGTCCATACATTTCGATGTAGCGCTGGTTGCAGACGATCAGCCGCTCCGAGGCATCGAACATCAGCAATCCCTGCGACATGTTGTTGATCGCGGTATCGAGGCGCTGTTTTTCGGCGCTCAGTTGCTCGCGCGAGGCGCGATGCTGGCGCGAGAGCTGGCGGACGATCAGGAACAGGATCGTGGCGATGATCGATGCGGAGAGGCTGGCGACGCCGATCAGGAAGCGGGTCTGCTCGCGCCAGTCGGCAAGCGCCGCGGTCGCCGTTGTCGTCGCGATGATCGAGATCGGAAAGTCCCGCAGCTTGTGGATGGCGCCCAGCCGGTCCAGCCCGTCGACCGGACTCCGGACCCGCAGCGTCGCGTGGTTGCCGATGAAATCGACCGATTGCAGCAGCGCGCCGCGCTTGAAGTTCTGGCCGATGGCATGCTTGATGTGGGGATAGCGCGCCAGAAGGGTGCCGTTGTTGTGGAACATGGAGATCGCGGACTTCTCCCCGAATGTCACGGTGGAGAAGAATCGCTCGAACTGCTCGGGCTCCACGCTGCGGGTGACCAGTCCGAGGAATTCGCCGTTCGGGCCGGTGATACGGCGAACGAACAGCGTCTTCCACGTCCCGCTCAGGCGGCCGAGAACCGGCGCGAGGATTTCCCGATCCGGCGACGGGTCGATCTTCAGCGTCTGGAAATAGGAGCGATCCGAAACGTCGGCGGGTTCCGCGGGCCAGGCCGCTGACGAATTGATGACCCTTCCATCGACGTTGACGAGCGTCAGATTTCCGGTGTGGGAATCGCCGGTCTGCGACCGCAGTATCTGATGAACGTCCTCGCCGGCCATGATGCGGGCGAATTGGTTCGGCGTTTCGACGCCGACGGCGCGCATGTAGGTCTCGATGCTGCGCTGGATGCGCGCCAGTCCCTCGAACTGCTGATCGAAGTGCCGCGCGAGCAACAGCACGGTGTTCTCGAGCTGGTGCTCGCTGGTGGCGATAGCCCGGTGGCGGAAATCGTTGACCGTGATCGCGGTGCCCGCGGCAATGCCTGCGATCAACAGGCCTCCGCACAGCACCAGCCAGTGAATGGGGCTGCGCTGGATCAATGGCCTGATGGCAGCAAGGACCGCATTCGAAAGCATCGAACGTCGACGGCCGTCATCGGCGCTTTTTCCAAGCTGTTCTGGCACGGCCCCAAGTCCTTGGCCCCAAATCCTTCTAGAGGACATGGATACCGAGCACAGATGGAAGCTGGGTTAGCAATTCCAGTTACCAGACCGTTAATCGCTGCGCGCATATCCGCTGCTTTGCGATGGGGGCCGCTGCGGATTGCATCCGCTTCTGCCGGGTTGATATACAGCGGGCGGGACCGCGGGCACACGTCGCGGCGCAAGAGGGGAGCTGCAGGACCGTTGTCCAGGCCAGAATCGCCGGATTTTCGTCCGAAAACAGCCTTCGTGTTCGCCGGCGGCGGAAGCTTCGGGGCGATCCAGGTCGGCATGATGCAGGCGCTTGCCGCCCGCGGCGTCACTGCGGACATGGTGGTCGGATCGAGCGTCGGCGCGCTGAACGGCGCCTACTATGCCGGCGCGCCCACCCTCGATGGCGTGAAGAAGCTTGCGAAGATCTGGCGCGGCCTGCGCCGGCAGGACGTGTTTCCGGTGTCGGTCAAGACGCTGCTCTCGTTTCTGTGGCGGCGGGATTTCCTGATCTCGCATGACGGCGTGCGCAGGCTGATCGACGATCACCTGCCGTTCCGCAATCTGGAGGATGCGACGATGCCGGTGCACATCGTCACCACCAACATCGTCACCGGCGGCAGCGTCGTGCTGTCGGACGGGCCGGCCGCCGAGGCCATCGTGGCGAGCACGGCGATTCCGGGCGCGTTCGCCCCGGTCGAGTACAAGGGCCTGTATCTCGCCGACGGCGCGATCTCGAGCAACACGCCGATCCGGGTGGCGATCGAAAAAGGCGCGCAGCGGCTGATCATCCTGCCGACCGGGTTTGCCTGCGCGGGCGATGCGCCGCCCAAGGGCGCGGTTGCCAACGTGCTGCACGCCGTGACGCTGTTGATCTCGCGGCAGATGATCGACGACCTCGAATACATCGACCCGGCGATCGCGTATCACGTCGTGCCGCCGCTCTGTCCGCTGGTCGGCTCGCCCTACGATTTCTCGCGGACCGACGAGCATATCGACCGCGCGATCAGGAAAACCGAACAATGGATCGACAACGGCGGGCTGGAGCAGCACGGCATTCCCGGCGAACTGCGGCCGCACGAGCATTGAAATCAGGGACTGGATTGGCATGAGCGTTCTGTTTTCACCCATCACCTTGCGCGAACTGACACTGCCGAACCGCATCGTGGTGTCGCCGATGTGCCAGTATTCGGCCGACGAGGGCCGCGCCACCGACTGGCACATGGTGCATCTCGGCTCGCTCGCGCTGTCGGGCGCGGCGATGCTGTGCATCGAGGCGACGGCGGTGGAAGCGGTCGGCCGCATCACGCCGGGCTGTCTCGGCCTCTATGACGATGCCACCGAAGCGGCGCTGAAGCCGGTGCTGGCCGCGATCCGCAAGCATTCCAGGATCACGGTCGCCATGCAGCTGGCCCATGCCGGCCGCAAGGCCTCGAGCCAGCGGCCGTGGGACGGCGGTCAGCAGATTCCGCTCGCGGATGGCGGCTGGATGTCGTTTGGACCGTCCGCCATTGCACACAAGGACGGCGAACTTGCGCCGCAGGCGCTGGACGAAGCCGGGCTGCGCCGCGTTCGCGAGGCCTTCGTGGCATCGGCCCGGCGTGCGCTGCGGCTCGGCATCGAGGCATTCGAAATCCACGCGGCGCACGGCTATCTGCTGCATCAGTTCCTGTCGCCGATCGCCAACAAACGCACCGACGCTTACGGCGGCACGCTGCAGAACCGGATGCGGTTTCCGCTTGAAGTGTTAGAGGCGGTGCGCGCCGCCGTTCCCGCGGCGATCCCGGTCGGCGTCCGCGTCTCCGCCACCGACTGGGTCGACGGCGGCTGGGATATCGACCAGACCATTGCGTTCGCGCGCGAACTGAAGACGCGCGGCGTCGACTGGATCGACGTGTCGTCCGGCGGCGTGTCGCCGCTGCAGAAGATCGCGCTCGGCCCCGGTTATCAGGTGCCGTTCGCCGAGGCCGTCAAGAAGGCCACCGGCCTGCCCACCATGGCGGTCGGCCTCATCACCGAAGCGCAGCAGGCGGAGGACATCGTGGCGTCGGGCAAGGCCGACATGGTCGCTCTGGCGCGCGCCATGCTCTACGATCCGCGCTGGGCCTGGCACGCCGCGGCGCAACTCGGCGGCAGCGTCAGCGCACCGCCGCAATACTGGCGCTCGCAGCCCTCGACGCAGAAAGCGCTGTTCGGCGCAACGACATTCGGCGCGCGATGAGCGGCAGGCCGGTTCGAAAAATCACGTTGCGCCGGTGGCGCGCGGCCATACGCACTGACGGGGACACATGATCGAAGCAGTCATCTGGGATTTCGGCGGCGTGCTCACCACCTCGCCGTTCGAGGCGTTCATGCGCTACGAGATGGAGCGCGGGCTGCCCGCCGACATCATCCGCCGCACCAACGCCGAAAATCATCTCGAGAACGCCTGGGCGAAATTCGAGCGTGCCGAGATCGATGCCGCGACCTTCGACGAGCTGTTCGCGGCGGAATCGCGCGCGCTCGGCGCCGAGATCCGCGGCAGTGATGTGCTGCCGTTGCTGTCGGGCGATCTGCGGCCCGAGATGGTCGAGGCGCTCGGGCGGATCAAGCAGCGCTTCAAGACCGGCTGCATCACCAACAACCTTCCCGCCAACGCCATCGGCAGCAAGACCGGACGCTCGCTCTATGTCGCCGAGGTGATGGCGCTGTTCGATCACGTCATCGAGTCCGCCAAGATCGGCCTGCGCAAACCCGATCCGCGCATCTACGCGATGATGACCGACAAGCTCGGTGTCGATCCGAAACGCTGCGTCTATCTCGACGACCTCGGCGTCAACCTGAAGCCGGCGCGCGCCATGGGCATGACCACCATCAAGGTGCTCAACGCGCCGCAGGCCATCGCCGAGCTCGAAGCCGCGACGGGGCTGGTGTTGCAGTAGCTATTCTCGAAAATACTCTCGGCGTCATTCCGGGACGCGCGTTTTCGCGCGGGCCCGGAATCCATACGCCCTGTGACGCGATTGAGCACGAGGACGAGGTTCACGGACTAACAACATCGACGGGGACTATGGATTCCGGGCCCGTGCTTCGCACGTCTCGGAATGACGGCTGAAGGGCGTCGCTCCAATGGTGTGCATGCCGCCACGGCCGTTCCCATACTGGACATCCGTCCGGCAGGCGCGTAGCTCAGATCGGCGGCCTTGGCCGCCAAATCCTTGCAGTATCAGGTTCCGGCTATCCGGCAATGTGGAGCGAGCAAACGTGACTGAGCATCGGCCCGCCGCCTCGATCGAAGCGGTGGAAAGCGGCCTCGCCGCGCAGGGCTACATCGCGAGCCGGCAGATCGCGACCGCGGTCTATCTCGCGGACCAGATCGAGAAGCCGATCCTGGTCGAGGGGCCGGCCGGCGTCGGCAAGACCGAACTCGCCAAGGCGATCGCGGCCTGGCGCGGCCTGAAGATGATCCGCCTGCAGTGCTATGAAGGCCTCGACGAGGCCAAGGCGCTGTACGAGTGGAAATACGCCAAGCAACTGCTCTACACGCAAATTCTGAAGGACAAGCTCGGTGAAGTGCTCGGCGGCGCCGCGACGTTGCATGCAGCACTGGACCAGTTGCACGATTTCGGCGACGTGTTCTTCTCCAAGGAATTCGTCGAGCCGCGCCCGCTGCTGCAGGCGCTGGAGCAGCCGGCCGGTTGCGTGTTGCTGATCGACGAGATCGACAAGTCCGACGCGGAATTCGAGTCGCTTCTGCTCGAGATGCTGTCGGACTTTCAGGTCACCATTCCCGAGCTCGGTACGGTCGCCGCCGTGACCGCGCCGATCGTGATCCTCACCTCTAACAGCGAGCGCGATCTCGGCGACGCATTGAAGCGGCGCTGCCTGCACCTGCATATCGGCTTCCCCGAGCAGAAACTCGAAGAGCGGATCGTCGAAAGCCGCGTGCCCGGCATCTCGCAGACGCTGCGCAAGCAGCTCGTCGGCTTCATCAATGAGGTCCGCACGCTGGACCTGAAGAAGCTGCCGTCGGTCAGCGAGACTATCGACTGGGCGCGGGTGCTGGTGCTGCTGCAAGCCTCCGAACTCGGCCACGAGATGGTCAAGGATACGCTCAACGTTCTGCTGAAATACGAGTCGGATATCGAGGCGACGCTGCCGCAGGTGTCGACCTTCGTGGCCAAGGCGACGCGCCAGAACGTGTTTGGATAGTTGAAATGAGAGAGAACCTGCATCGGTTCTTTCGTGCGGCGCGCGGCGCCGGAGTCCGGGTGTCGCCGGCCGAAAGCATCGATGCCATGCGCGCCGTCGCGGCGATCGGGTTCGAGGATCGCGGCATCCTGCGCGATACGCTGCTGCTGACGCTCGCCAAGACCCAGGATGAAAAGAAGGCGCTGGGCGCCTGCTTCGATCTGTTCTTCGCACGGCCGCAGCCGTCGCAGGCCGCCAATGAGAACGAGGCCGCGGAGAACGCCGAACAGGCTGTGAGCGAACAATCACCGTCCGGGCAATCGGAGCAGGGCGCCGGTGCGCCGTCCTCCGCCGAGGACATGTCGGCACTGGGTCCGCTGGCGCAGATGCTGCTGTCGCAGGATCGCAACCAGATCGCGGCCGCCATTGCCAACGCGGCGAGTTCGGTGAATCTGAGCGATATCCGTTTCTTCACCCAGCGCGGCCTGTTCTCCTCGCGTATCCTCGACGAACTCGGCATCCGGCGACTGCGCGACGATCTCGACGACATGCTCGCCTCCAATCCCGCGCTGGCCGAGCGGCTGGCGATGGCGACCGAACGGCTGCGCGACGACGTGCGCGACACCGTCTCGCAGGCGCTCTTGCTGTACGGACGCGAGGAAGCGGAAAACCTGCGCGCCGAGATCTTGCGCAACGCGCCGATGGCGCGGCTCGAGCTGCGGCAGGTCGAGCAGATGCGCGCGCTGATCCGCAAGATCGCGCGCCGCCTGCGCGAGCGCTACAGCAAGCCGCGCAAGCGGCCGCGTCGCGGTCATCTCGATGTCCGCCGCACCATCCGCCGCAATGCGGCCTGGGGCGGCGTGCCGTTCCTCACCGCGTGGAAGCGCAAGCATCGCGACAAGCCGAGGATCGTCGCGCTGTGCGACGTCTCGGGCTCGGTCGCGCAGGTGTCGGATTTCTTCCTGCTCCTGATCCACAGCCTGCACGAGGTGGTCGACGACGTGCGCTCGTTCGCGTTCTCCGGTCATCTGATCGAGGTCAGCGACCTGCTCGAAGCCAACACGCCGGAAAAGGCGATGGGCGAGATCATGTCAAAGGTCGGGTTCGGGTCGTCCGATTACGGCTCGTCGCTGGCGGATTTCGAAAAGCTCGCCATGAGCGCGGTGACGCCGCAGACCACGGTGATCGTGCTGGGCGATGCCCGTAGCAACAATCTCGATCCGCGCGCCGACATCCTGAAGCGGATCGGCGAACGCTCGAAGCGGCTGGTCTGGCTCAATCCGGAGGGGCGGACGGCGTGGGGGTTCGGCGATTCCGAGATGCCGCGCTACGCGACGTTCTGCTCGGTGGTGCGCCAATGTGCGACCGCGCGACAACTGGAGCGCGCGGTGTCGGACATCGTGGCGTCGTATCAGTGAAAGGGCGGTCAGGTCGCATTAACCGTTTCCGTCATTCCGGGGCGCGCGGGCGACGAACGCTTCGCGTTCGCGCCGATAGAGTTTTTCGGTAGCCTGTCAGGCGCCAACGGCCGGGAGACTGGCGGCGGCGATCTCGACGAGGCGCGAGAAGCGGCGCATCGCGCGCTGCGAGGCGGATTTCAGCGGTTTGATCAGTCGTGCCATCGGACACTCCACGCGCAGCGCGGAGAACGTCAAGTCATCGCGCAGCTCATGCCGATATATTCCTCGCTCGCAGACGAGGCGAGACGCCCGGGAAAAAGACGATATTGCTGCTGTGTAACCGGTCGAAGGCGATAGATTTGTTGTCCGGTAAACAACGAAGGCGGTAAAAATATCTCCGTCATTTCGGGATGCGCCGCTTCACAGCGGGGGCGGACGTCGCCGAAATGCAAAAGGCCGGATCATCAGATCCGGCCCTTTGGAAAAATCCGCGGTTGCCGCGAAGATCGATTATCAGCTCGCCTTGGCTACCTGCTTCTTTTCGATCTGGCGCTTGATCTCGATCGCCCTCGGCGACAGTTCGGTATCGCGTGCCTTGAGCAGGAAGGCATCGAGACCGCCGCGGTGATCGACGCTCTTCAGCGCGTTGGTCGACACGCGCAGCCGCACCGAGCGGGCCAGCGCTTCCGACTGGAAGGTGACGTTCACCAGATTCGGCAGGAAGCGCCGCTTGGTCTTGATATTGGAGTGGCTGACCTTGTGGCCCACCTGGGGAGCCTTGGCCGTCAGTTCGCAGCGCCGGGACATGGCGAAAAATCCTCTGTCATCCCCGGCACCGGCCAAAGCGCAGCCCGAGGGTTCAAAATCGCGTCCATTTCAGGAACCGCGGACGTATAGGGGGAGAGCGGCGAGGCGTCAAGGCGCGGGAGACCGAAAACGGCTTTAACGAAAGCGTCAAACCCCGATTAACCGCCTCATCCGGATGGATTTTCGGTCCCAGCGCGGCAGGCCTTTCCATCATACAAAGGGCGCATTCCCTGTCGACATCATAGCGGATGGCCAGTTGGGCGCCAGACAGGAGCATTTTTGCTCAGGGCTCAGGGACGACAGGCCGCTCGGCGGGTTCCGTCCATTGAGCGCAGCAGCGTTGCCCGGCCGCAATTTTTGTTTACATGAGTAGCAGTCGGTCGGAACCACCAGATTGACGACGATCCGCATGGCCCATGGCAAGCCACGCGGTCCCATTCCGTGACGTGCAGGACTAACCTCAGTGATCCCAGTCGGTACGAAGCTGCCTCGTGTCATACCCGCTTCGGCGCCCGCCGCTTTGGCGTTGTTCGCCGCGCTGGTGGTCTGGAACGGGCCGGCCGCTGCGCAGGGCAAGCTCGACGCCCACTATGACGTCACTCTGGCCGGGATTCCGGTCGGCACCGGAACCTGGGCGGTCGAGATTCTCGACGATCAGTATACGGCTGCGGCGGCAGGCGGCACCACCGGACTGCTCAAGGCCTTCGCGCGTGGCACCGGCTCCGGCGCCTCGCAGGGCCGCGTCGTCAACGGCGCGCTGGTGCCGGCGACCTACACCGCGACCATCGCGTCGTCGAAGAAGTCGGAGACCATTCGCATGTCGCTGGCCGGCGGCAATGTGAAGGACTTTGTCATCGAGCCGACGCCGCCGGTCGATGCCAAGCGCATTCCGGTTGCCGACGCGCACAAGCACGGCGTGTTCGATCCGATGACCGCGACGCTGTTGCGGGTGCCCGGCACCGCCGATCCGCTCGGTCCGGAAGCTTGCCACGCCACCACGGGAATCTTCGACGGCCGTATGCGCTATGATCTGCGCCTTGCTTTCAAGCGCATGGAAACAGTGAAGTCCGGAAAGGGCTATCACGGCCCGGCGGTGGTCTGTGGAATCTATTTCACGCCGATCTCCGGCTACATTCCCGATCGCGTGGCGATCAAATATCTCGCTGCCCAGCACGACATGGAAGTGTGGCTCGCGCCGATCGCCGGCACCCGTGTGCTTGCGCCATACCGGTTGACGATTCCGACGCCGCTCGGCACCGGCAAGCTGGAGGCGACCCAGTTCATCACGACGGCCTTGCCGCCCAAGACCGTCGCCAAGACGCAATAGCCGTCCGTCGTTCCGGACACGGCGCGCTCCATTCGCTGCCTTGTTTGCTGCCTTGGGTTTGCCGCAAGACTTTTCGGGTGCCGGGATGGCATGCGGCGGAAATCGGGCAGACGTCCTGTCGTGGAATCCTGTTGACTCTCGCGAGGGTTTTCATGCGGTCAACGGATTCATAATTTGGATGGAAAAACCGCTCTTGTTGATCCGAACAGAACTTGATCTAGTGCCGCTTGTCGCTTTCGACGCGAGATGTTGCGGTGAACGAAGCTGGAGAGATCGGGAGTCAGCGATTCGGGCGCGATTCGTTCCGGACTCGTTCCAAACCTTAAGCCGCGGCCTTGCAAGCGTCGCATTGTGAAACACATTTGATCCCTGGCTGATCACCAGCGACGCGAAAACCTTCCGGAAATCATGGCCTTTTCGTCTTCAACATCTCCGTTCGGCAATGGCCGTGCGCCCGGCGCGGGCGTCACCGCGGTGCTCGGCCCGACCAATACCGGCAAGACCCATCTCGCGATCGAGCGGATGCTGGCGCATTCCTCCGGCATCATCGGTCTGCCGCTGCGGCTGCTCGCGCGCGAGGTCTACAACAAGATCGCCGATCGCGCCGGCGTTGACTCGGTTGCGCTGATCACCGGCGAGGAGAAGATCAAGCCGCCGCGGCCGCGCTTCTGGGTCTCCACCGTGGAAGCGATGCCGCGCGATCTCGACGTGTCGTTCCTCGCCGTCGATGAAATCCAGATCGCCGCCGATCTCGAGCGCGGCCACGTCTTCACCGATCGCATTCTCAATCGGCGCGGCCGCGACGAGACGCTGCTGCTCGGCGCCGCGACCATGCGTCCGATGATCGAGCGGCTGCTGCCCGGTGCCAGCATCGTCACCCGCCCGCGACTGTCGCAGCTTGAATTTGCCGGCGATCGCAAGATCACCCGGCAGCCTCGGCGCACCGCCATCGTCGCGTTCTCGGCCGATGAAGTCTACGCTATCGCCGAACTGATCCGCCGCCAGCACGGCGGTGCTGCAGTGGTGCTGGGCTCGCTCAGCCCACGCACCCGCAACGCGCAGGTTGCGATGTTCCAGTCAGGCGACGTGGATTATCTCGTCGCCACCGACGCGGTCGGCATGGGCCTCAATCTTGACGTCGATCACGTCGCCTTCGCCTCCGACCGCAAATACGACGGCTATCAGTTTCGCAGGCTGACGCCGGCGGAATTCGCGCAGATCGCCGGCCGCGCCGGCCGTGCGACGCGCAATGGCACGTTTGGGACGACGGGCCGCTGCGCGCCGTTCGAACCCGAACTGGTCAACGCGCTGCAGAACCACACCTTCGACAACGTCAAGACGCTGCAGTGGCGCAACTCCAACTTGGATTTTTCCTCGCTCGGGGCGTTGCAGGTCTCGCTGGCGCTCACGCCCGGCCACGAGGCCCTAACCCGTGCGCCGATCGCTGAGGATATGCGCGTGCTCGATCATGCGGCGCGTGACGCCGAGGTGCGCGATATGGCGCAAGGCGCCGCGGCGGTGGAACGGCTGTGGGAGGCCTGCCAGATTCCGGACTACCGCAAGATCGCACCGGCGGCCCATGCCGAACTGGTGACAACTCTGTTCGGCTTCCTGATGCGCAAGGGCAAGGTTCCTGACAACTGGTTCGCGGCCCAGATTGCGCAGGCCGACAGGATCGATGGCGATATCGACACGTTATCTGGCCGCATCGCCCAGATCCGGACCTGGACCTTCGTGGCAAATCGGCCGGATTGGCTGGCCGATCCCGAGCGTTGGCAGGAAATTTCGCGGGATGTCGAAAATAAATTGTCCGATGCGCTGCACGAAAGGCTCACGGAGCGTTTCGTTGATCGCCGGACCAGTGTATTGATGCGCCGCCTGCGGGAAAACACGATGTTGAATACGGAAATAGGCAAGACCGGCGAAGTGATCGTAGAGGGCCACGTGATTGGCCGCCTCGACGGATTCACGTTTGCGCCCGACACGGCGGAGGCCGGCTCCGAGGCCAAGGCCTTGCAGGCGACCGCGCTGAAAGCGCTGGCCGGTGAAATCGAGGCGCGTGCCGAAAAGCTGTCGAACGCGCCAGACGATCAGTTCGTACTAACCTCAGACGGTACGATTCGCTGGACCGGCGATGCGGTGGCGCGGCTGGTCGCAGCCGAAGACGCGCTGCATCCGCGGCTGCGGATCATTTCCGACGAGCGGCTGACCGGGGCGCCGCGCGAGGCCGTGCAGGCTCGGCTCGACCTGTGGCTGAAGACCCATATCGAGAAGCTGCTGGGGCCGCTGTTCGAATTATCTAAGGCCGAGGACGTCACTGGCATCGCGCGCGGCATCGCCTTCCAATTGGTCGAGGCGCTCGGCGTGCTGGAGCGCCAGAAGGTCGCGGCCGAGATGAAGGATCTCGATCAGCCCTCGCGCGCCACCTTGCGCAAATACGGCGTACGTTTCGGCGCCTATCACATTTACTTCCCGGCGCTGCTGAAGCCCGCAGCACGCGCTTTGGCATCGCTGCTGTGGGTGCAGAAGCAGGACAACGTCGATCTGTCCGCACTGTCGAACGCACAGCATCTGGCGAGCAGCGGTCGCACCTCGTTCGCGGCCGACAAGGCGCTCGACCGCGACGGCTATCGCACGCTCGGCTATCGCTTATGCGGCGAGCGCGCGGTGCGCGTCGACATTCTGGAGCGGCTCGCCGATCTGATCCGGCCGGCGCTGGCATGGCGCGAAGGCTCGCTTGGCGAAAAGCCGGCCGGCGCATTCGATGGTCGTGGATTCGTCGTGACGCAAGCCATGACCTCGCTCGCGGGCTCTGCCGGCGAGGATTTTGCAGCGATCCTGCGCGCGCTCGGCTATCGCATGGATCGCCGTCCCGCGCCGCCGCCGGCTCCGCCTGCTGCTCCGGAGACCAATGCCGCCGAAGTGGTGACTCCGACCGAAGCGGATGCGCCGGAACCTGGATTGCAAGATGCCGCCGCATCGGACGTCGCGCCACAGGAGCAAGCGGCGGCATCGGATGCCGCAGACGCGCCCGTCGCTGAGGCTGCGGTGCCGAATACCGATGCTCCGACGAGTGACGCCTCATCACCGGCCGTTTCTGAAGAGTCTGCACCATCGGCGGCGTTGCTGCCCGACGTGGCATTCGCGCCAACCGCCGCCCCCGCAACTGCCGATCTTGCTCCTGTCGCCGCACAGGATGCACCTGAGGCTGTCGATGCAGGCTCCGCTCCTGAGGAGCCAACCGCTGAAATCGCGGGGGCTGCCGCTGATGCGGATACGGCCAGCGTGGCCGAGCCTGCGATGGTCGAAGTGTGGCGGCCCGGTGGTCGCTCAGACGAGCGGCGTCCGCGTCACGATCGCCATCGTCATCGCCGCCCTGAAGCCAAACAGGATGGCGCACAGCCGGTGGCTGCCGAGGGCGAAACGGCTGAGGGCGCCGAGAAGCGTGAGCGGCAGGGTCGCGGGCGGCGCGATCGCCACAAGAATTTCCGGCGGCCCGATGCATCGGGCGGTGATGCGGCGACGAAAACCGACGGCGCGCCCGAGCGCGAGTCGCGCGAAGGCAAGGGACGGCCGCCGCGCGAGCGTTTTCACGGCAAGGGCCGCGACCGGGATCAGGACAAGGGCCGCTTCCAGGGTTCCCGCAAGGGTGGTGGCCGCGATGGGCGTTCCGACGGCGGACCCTCGCTTCGCCCCTACGCCAGCAGCGCGCCGCGCGAACGCGAGCGTCCGCTGGACCCGAACTCACCGTTTGCGAAACTGGCTGCGCTCAAGGAGCAGCTTGCCGGCCGCAAGGAGTGATCGCAGGCAGATCGTCTGCGATCGGAGTCGATCTGTCTGAGGTCTTGGTGGGTCTGGAGCGCCAGCGTCTCGATAAATGGCTGTGGCATGCGCGGGTGGTCAAAGCCCGCACTCAAGCCGCAACGCTGGTGGAGCGCGGCCATGTCCGCATCAACGGCGCCCGCCAGAAATCTCCGGGACACGCCGTCAAGATTGGCGACGTGCTCACGATCAGCCTCGATGGTGGTGTCCGCATTCTCAAGGTGGCGGCATTTGTCGAGCGGCGCGGTGACGCGACGACCGCGCGCACGCTCTACGAAGACGTGGCGGACGCATCCGCCAAAATCTGATTGCGCCCGCAGAGACCGTCGTGATCTGCAAATTTCGCGCGGTTCACCGGCTTGCGGCAGCGCTGTTCCTGCGCTACGCCAACCTGCAAATCTGACCGTTCCGGAGCCTTGGATGACTTACGTCGTCACCGAAAACTGCATCAAGTGCAAATACACCGACTGCGTGGAAGTCTGTCCTGTTGATTGCTTCTACGAAGGTGAGAACATGCTCGTTATCCACCCGGACGAGTGCATCGATTGCGGCGTGTGCGAGCCGGAATGTCCCGCCGACGCCATCAAGCCGGATACCGAGCCGGGCCTGGAGAAGTGGCTCGAGGTGAATTCGGAGTATGCCAAGAGCTGGCCGAACATCACCCAAAAGAAAGAAATGCCGTCCGACGCCAAGGAATTCGATGGCCAGGAAGGGAAGTTCGAGAAATATTTTTCCCCCAATCCAGGCACGGGGGACTGATTTCGGCATCGGATCGCATGCAGGATTCCGGGCGCTGGAACGTCCCTGGCTTTAACCCTATTCGTGACAATGACCGCCCCACGCGGCTCCCATAGGCCGCGGAGGGCATAAATCATTGATTTTTGCGGGAAATGTGCTATATTGGGCACATTCTCGAAGCCGGACCCTGTTTTTGCCCGCTTGTGGCCCTGAAGGGTTCCCGTGAAAACATCGAACAGGGGCGTGGCAGTTCCACGCGCAGGCTGTGTCACAGAAAACGCGTAAAAAGAGTGCTTCCAAGGCGCCTGCGGCTAGCCGCAGTGCAGCAAAATCCCGCTCCCGGACTGCCGCCAAGACCACGACCCGGGCGGCGGCCAAGGGCTCGGCCGCGAAAACCTCAAAAACTAAAAGAAGTGCAATGCCCAGCAAGACTGCCAAAACTGCCGCCAAAGCTCCTGTTTCAAAGACCACCGGTTCGAAGACCGCCGCGACTGCTTCGAAGGTGAGCCCGAAGACCGCTGTCAAACCGGCCGCAAAACCCGTCGCCAAACCCCCGGTGGCCAACAAGCCCGCCACCAAGCCGGTTGCGGCTGCGCCCCGCGCCGAGGAGCCGAAGAAGGTTCTGACCCAGCGCCAAGGCTTCAAGACCAACGAGTTTGTGGTCTATCCGGCCCATGGCGTCGGCCAGATTCTGGCGATCGAGGAGCAGGAGATCGCGGGTGCGAAGCTTGAGCTGTTCGTCATCAGCTTCATGAAGGACAAGATGACGCTGCGGGTGCCGACCGCAAAGGTCGCCAATGTCGGCATGCGCAAGCTGTCAGAGCCGGCGCTGGTCAAGCGCGCGCTGGAGACCTTGAAGGGCCGTGCCCGCATCAAGCGCACCATGTGGTCGCGCCGCGCGCAGGAGTACGAAGCGAAGATCAACTCGGGTGACATCGTTGCGATCGCCGAGGTGGTTCGCGACCTCTATCGCTCGGAATCGCAGCCGGAGCAGTCCTACAGCGAACGGCAGCTTTACGAAGCCGCGCTGGATCGTTTGTCACGCGAGATCGCGGTCGTTCAGCACGTGACTGAAACCGAAGCGGTCAAGGAGATCGAAGGACAGCTCGCCAAGAGCCCGCGTCGTGGCGCCAAGGCGGAATCGGATGCCGAGACCGACGGCGATATGGATTCCGATGCCGATGGCGACGACTCTACGGTCGCTGACGAAGCCGCGTAAGCAGTCTCTGATCGACGGAAATAAAAAAGCCCGGCCGAGAGGCCGGGCTTTTTGCTTGGCGCGTTCTTTACAGCACTCAAATGCAAATCAGTCGACGACGATCTTGACCCGATCGCGCACTTTGACCTGAGCGCGAGGATCGAGGCCGTTGAGCACGCGAAAGCGCTCTGCGGGATGGTCGACACCCGCCATGCGGTGCGACAGCGATTCCACGGTATCGCCGGGCTGCACGGTGATCACCTTGATGCGCAGCGGCCGCGCGGCCTGGATCTCCTCGAGCGTCAGGCGGCGGAACGAGGCCACCGTCTCGCGTGCATTGCGCTCGCTTTCCGTGGTCTTGTGGCGCGTCGCGAAGATGAAGCGGTAGACGTCGCTGCCGAAGCGCAAGGCATAGACGCGAAACTGCCACTGATCGCCCTTGGCGGTGGCCGATGCCGCGGGAAAGCCGTTGATCGTCAATTCCGTGGTCGAGGCCTTGTCGACGTTCTCCATCCAGCCTGAGTTGAGGTATTCGGTGAGCTTCTGCTCCGCCGGTACCCGGACCACGTCGAAGCGCATGGCCTGACTGCCGCCCTCGCGGACGCCGATCACCGCCTGTGCCGTATTGTCGAGCGTAAAGCCTTCCGGCGCCTGGAACGTGAAGCCCAGTTTCGGGTGCAGGAAGCGCCGGCCGCGCACGAAACCCTCGCTCGGGTCCTCGCCGTAGACGATGTTGTCGATCGCAGCGAGATAATCCTCGCGATCGCGTTGGCTCTTTTCGGGCGAGCTGTATTGCCTCGCGTTGGCCTGCGCGTTCTGGATGCGCTCGGGCGTCGCGGGATGCGACGACAGGAAATCCTGCGAGCGGGGATCGAGCGACGGCTTGCCAGCCTTGAGCGCTGCGTTGCGCTCCATGGCCGTCAGGAAGCGCGCTGCGCCATAGGGGTCGAAATGAGCGCGAGCGGAGATGCCGACGCCGATCCCGTCGGCCTCGAACTCCTGTGCTCGCGAAAAGCTCGCCAGCGTCAGTTTGGACTTTGCGAGTGCCAGCGCCGTCAGGTCTGGATCGGTACCCATATCGGTGACAACGCGGGTGACGAGCGCCGCTTGCCGCGCCTGGTCTTCGCGGATCGCGGCATGCTTGGCCAGCACGTGCGCCATTTCATGCGACAATACTGATGACAGCTCCGATGTATCGTTGGCGAGCGCGATCAGGCCGCGCGTCACATAAAGCTGGCCGGTCGGCAGCGCGAAGGCGTTCACCGCGCCTGAATTCAGGATCGTGACTTTGTAGCTGAGGTCCGGCCGCTCGGATGCCGCAACCAGCCGCTCAACCGTCTTGTTGATCAGTGCTTCGAGCTGGGGGTCGTCGTAGGCGCCGCCATAGGATGCGAGGATGCGCTCATGCTCGCGTTCAGCCGCCGGCGTATGGGCCGCCGTGCGGGCCGGCTTCGCATGGCTGGCGGGTGGATGCGACGCGGTCTGGAACCGGTTCATGTCGCCGCAGGCGGCGAGTGTGAGCGCGGCGCACAGCACGACAGGCGCAGCCAAAAGGCTGCGGCCCAGTCCCATCCCGCGCCGTTCACCGAACCCTGTCACGGTCGTAACCCGTTCTCCGCCCGGCCTAATCGCCGACCACTTCAATTTGCCCCACCCGGAGCACCTCGATCCGCGGTCCGCCGCGCCGTTCAACCCAGCCACGGACGCGAATGCGCCGATTTTCAAAGGACTTGGGAACGACGCCCGCCGCCTCGAAAGATGGCATCATGCGCCTTGAAATAGTCGCAGCAAAGTCGCGTGTCCAGCGACGGCCGAAGTTCAGATAAACTGTTCCTCCAGCCTGCCGGACGGACGAGACCCGCCCCTCGACGATGGCGAATTGCCCAACCCGTGTCAAAATATCGCCCGGACTTTCGGCGTTTTTTATGACCGTTGTGTGCGCCCAGGTTCCAAGTCTGGCGTTCCGCGCCCCGGCTTCCGCCGCGGCGAGTTCCGCCGCGCAATCCCGGTCGGCAATATCGGTGGAGACGAGGGCGTGGCCACGCGTCAGCAACTCGCTCTGCACCGAGCTCGCGGACGCGTCAGGAAAGACGAAGGCTGATTGCCGGCCATAGCGATCCGGCTCGTCACGCTCGCCGCGCAGGATCACGTGTCGGCCGATCAGTTCTGTCAGCGCCGATCGGCGATCGCTCGACTCATCGGGGACCGTTTCGATGCCAGCCAGGCGAACCTCGCGTCTGTCATCGAGACGGATGGTTTGCGGATCGATCACTGTGCTAACGATCCGTCACCCAGAAATTCGAACGCGCAGCCCGTCGCGAAAGATGGTGTGGCCAGCGTGTACGAGAGTCCGCAGAGCAATGCTCCGACCAGAACGCGGCGTGAGTGAGA
This sequence comes from Hyphomicrobiales bacterium, assembly GCA_017305665.1. GTDB lineage: Bacteria > Pseudomonadota > Alphaproteobacteria > Rhizobiales > Xanthobacteraceae > Nitrobacter. Next base: position 51,273 of record JAFKKH010000028.1, on the reverse strand, counting down.
AAGCCTTGCCGTCGTTGGCAACATGGCGTGACTCCTGCCTCGCGGATGAAGGTATTTGCTTATAACATCTATTCCGTTTTGCGGAAAATGCGTGCGGTCGATTTGCAATCGCGGCGTCACCCAGTGCGTGGCCGCGCGCTTGCCGCTGTTCAGCCATTGCGGCATGATCACCACAATAAAGAAATAGCGTCTCCATCGGCACTTGCGGCTGATCGCGATCGACAACAGCAGAGAGGAAAACTCCGATGAATGACATGGTGCTCCAGAAGCTCGATCGCGGATTGCTGACCATTACGATGAACCGGCCGGATCGGCGTAACGCGCTCAATCCGGACATGACACGCGGGCTTGTGGACGCGGCGCGGCGCGCAGCCGAGGACCACGACGTGCGCGCGGTGCTGCTCAAGGGAGCAGGCGGCACGTTCTGCGTCGGTGGCGACGTCAAGTCGATGGCGGAGGGGCGAGCGCCGCTGCCGTTCGAGGCCAAGCGCGTCAACCTGCGACGCGGCATGGAAGTATCCCGCATCCTGCACCAGATGCCGAAGCCGGTGGTCGCGCAGGTCGATGGCGCGGCTGCAGGCGCGGGCCTGTCGATCGCGCTGGCTTGCGATCTGCGGGTGGCAAGCCAGTCCGTCAAGATCACGACGGCGTTCGCCAAGGTCGGACTATCCGGCGATTACGGCGGCACTTATTTTCTGACGCAGATGCTGGGGAGCGCCAAGGCACGCGAGCTTTACTTGATGTCGCCGGTGCTGACCGCGCAGGAGGCCTTGTCGCTCGGCATGGTGAGCAAGGTCGTGCCCGATGCCGAGATCGACAACGCTGCGCATGAGCTTGCGATGTCGTTGGCGCAGGGGCCGAGCGTGACGCTTGGTTACGTCAAGACCAACATCAACAACGCCGAGACCCTGTCACTGGAAGCCTGTTTCGACGGCGAGGCGATCCATCATACCCGCTGCGGTGACACCGCCGATCACAAGGAAGCCGCAAAGGCCTTTGTCGAGAAGCGAAAACCGGTATTTCAGGGGCACTAGACATGCCCCAAGGCGATCTGAGGCTGCGGCAGATCTGTCTCGTCGCACCGGCGCTTGAGCCAGTGATCTCCGACATTGCCGCAATCATGGGACTCAACGTCTGCTACCGCGACGGCAACGTCGCCAAGTACGGACTCGAGAACGCGCTGCTTCCAGTCGATACGATCCTGCTCGAAGTCGTCGCGCCGACACAGCCGGGTACGGCGGCCGGCCGCTTCCTCGACAAGACCGCCGGCCATGGCGGTTACATGGCGATCTTCTCGTGTGACGATCCCGACGAGCGTGGCCGTCACGCGCAGACGCTGGGTGTCCGCACCGCCAATGTGATCGATCACCCGCCGTATCGCGGCGTGCAACTGCATCCGCGCGATTGCCGCGCGGCCTTCATCGAGTTCAATCACACCAAGGGCAGCGACAACATTCTTGGTCCCTACCCACCGGCCGGTCCGGACTGGCAGGCGGCGATCCGCAAGGATGTCACCAGCGCCCTCATCGGGGTCGAGATGGAAAGTCCCGCACCAGATACGCTTGCCGAGCACTGGGGCGCAATCCTGGGGATTCCAGTAAGCAAGGGCGCGAGCGGGGATCCGGAATTGAGACTCGTCAATGCGACGTTCCGTTTCGGCAAGGGCACGAGCGACATCATCAGCGGGCTGATTTTCGAGGTCGGCAGCGTTGCTCAGGTGTGCGAATCTGCCAGAGCTAAAGGGCTTGCCGTGTCGGGCAATTCGTTCATTCTTGGCGGCGTCAGCTTCCACCTTGTGGCGTAAGCCGATCCTGCCGCCAGAATTTCTCTCGAAGACATTAGCCCAAGGATTTCTGAATGTCCGCCGCGACGACCGATCGGAAGCATCCGCTTGATTCCTTCTTTGCCCCGTCGGGCATCGCCATCATCGGAGCGTCGCGCGATGTGGAGAAGATTCCGGGGCGGTTGCTGTCGATGCTGCGCAAGAACAACTATCCGGGTCAGATCTATCCGATCAATCCGAATTACGGCGATATCGACGGACTGAAATGCTATCCATCGATCGCTGCGGTGGCGCAGCCGGTCGATCTCGCCATCGTGGTCATTCCGGCGAAGGCTGTGCTTGGCGCGCTGGAGGCGTGTGCGGCGGCCGGCGTCAGGAACGTCATCATCATCTCGTCGGGCTTTGCGGAGGAAGGCGGAGATAGCTCTGCGATGCAGGACGCCATCGTTGCGTTGGCGAAGCGAACGGGAATGCGGATTTCCGGTCCCAACGCCGAAGGCTTCTATAGCGAAGTCCAACACGTCGCAGCGACGTTCAGTCCCACCGTCGATGTGAAGCCCGGTGCGCACGATCTGGTCGCCACCAAGCGGCGAGTCGCCATCGTCGCGCAGAGCGGCGGTATCGGCTTTGCGATCAAGCACCGCGCCAAGGCACTGGGCATCGCCATCAGCTATTGCGTCAGCGCGGGCAATGAAGCCGACCTCGGTGCCGGCGAGTTTCTCGACTACATGGTGCAGGACGCCTCGACCGACGCGATCCTGTTGTTCATCGAGGGCATTCGTGACGTCGACAAGTTCATTGCAGCAGCCGCGCGCGCGGCTAAAATCGGAAAGCCGGTCATCGTCACGAAAGTCGGGCGCTCCGGTGCTGGCGAGCGAGCGGCAGCCTCGCACACCGCCAGCATGGCGGGCTGGTCGGCAGCCTATGACGCCGTGTTCGCCAAGTACGGTTTCATCATCTCCAATGATCTCGATGAGGCGGTTGCGATCGCAGCGGTTCTGACCACGAGTCCGCTGCCGAAAGGCGACAGGGTCGCTGTTCTCACCGTGTCAGGCGGCGCCGGAATCTGGGGGGCGGACACGGTATCGGCACAGGGCATGCAGGTGCCCGAATTGTCGGACTCGATCCAGCAGGAAATCCGCACGCTGCTGCCGTCCTACGGCACAGCCCGCAACCCGATCGACGTCACCGCGCAGGGCGTCAATAGCGGTGGCCTGCAGAAGAGCATCGATCTGCTCAGCGACTCCGGCGAGGTCGATGCCATCTTGGTGGTGCTGTCATTGTCGAGCGAGGCGCGGATGCCGTTCAAGCAGGTCGAGCTGAAGCCCGTCATTGATGCGCAGAAGAAGCCGCTGGTGTTCTATTCATATACGCTTCCATCGGCGTTCGCACGCACCGAGCTGGCGAAATCCGGTGTCGTGGCGCTGTCGGGATTGACGCATGCGGGTGTCGCGCTGAAGCAGGTCGCGGCTTACGCGAAATTCAGGCCCGCTGCCGCAGCGACGACGCAGGCGCCGACAGTGTTCGATATTGCGCAGTATCTGACATCATCCTCGCTGTCGGAATACGACAGCAAAACCCTGCTGCGCGCGGCGGGTGTGGCGGTGCCGGACGAAACCCTTGTGGCCGACAAGGCGGCGCTCGATGCTGCCATTGCGCGCGCGGGCTTCCCGCTGGTGATGAAGATCCAGTCGCGCGACATCCCGCACAAGAGCGAGGTCGGCGGCGTCCGCGTCAACATTGCGAACAAGGCAGACGCGCTCGCGGCTTACGATGCGCTGCTGGAGAATACCCGCCATCATCGGCCCGACGCCGAGATCCAGGGTGTCCTGGTCGGGCCGATGGCAAAGAAGGGTGTTGAAATCATTGTCGGTACCCTGCGCGATGCGACCTTCGGGCCGTTGATCATGGTGGGGCTCGGCGGTATCACCACCGAGCTTTTCAAGGATGTGATCTATCGCCCCGCACCTGTCAGTCCCGACGAGGCGATGGCGATGCTCGGCGACCTCAAGGCGGCGCCGCTTCTGAACGGTTTCCGAGGCGCCGCGAAAGCCGACATCTCGGCACTGGCGGCATTGATCGCGCAGGTGTCGGAGCTTGCGGCGCGACATCGCGCCGACGTGTCGGAAATTGAGATCAATCCCGTCCTCGTCCATCCCGTGGGCGAGGGGGTGACCATCGTCGATGCACTGGTGGTGCCGGCACGACGATAAGCGTTCTCGGTTTGCAGCCGTGCGTGCCTGACGGCGACTCCAGGCGTCGCTCGCTGTCGTCCGACGGCCATCAAACGACGGGTTGAAGCTAAGTCATTGAACAAAATGAATTTAGTTCGACATGCGTCGATCCGATGCATGCCGCCGATGCATCAATCAGCTGTGCAGCATAGGTCAGGACGAGGAGGGCAGCGGCCTTCAGCGCGTTCGTTGAGGGTTGCATGCGAACGAAGCCGATAGTTGACTTATCTATTATTTTGTAGATTAGTCTACTAAATACTTTTCGCGGCCGTCCCTGCGATCAGTTGGGGATGCAACGCAGTTTCTGGAATGTCAGGACAATCGCTCTCAATAAGCCCGCCGCGCAGACTGATCGGTATTGAGCCTGGCCGATACACGGCGTCGCTTACTCTTGTAGCGGTGTTGGCGGCTCTGACACTTTATCCGATCGGCACGCTTCTCTATGGAAGTCTGAGCAGCGCGCCTCCAGGGCAGGCCGGCACCCTTGATTTCTCCGGATATGTTTCCCTCTTTAACGTTCATACGTTGTCCATCCTAGCGGTCACCGTCGGAATGTCGCTGCTGAAGACCGTTCTCAGTCTGATTCCGGCGACGATTCTTGCATGGCTGATTTCGCGAACCGACATTCCGGCACGGGGTGTGCTGGAATTGCTGATCGGACTTCCGTTCTTCATTCCCCCGATCTTGACCGCCATGGGGTGGGCCATGCTCGGAAATCCCACCGCCGGCTCGATCAATCAGGTTTGGCGGGCGCTGACGGGAGCAACTGCGCCGATCGTGAATGTCTATTCGTATGGCGGAGTGGTCTGGCATCTGATGCAGTTCACGGTGCCGTTCGCCTTCATCCTTCTTATCGAGGCGTTCCGGTCCATGGACCCCTCGCTCGAGGAGAGCAGCCGCACGTCCGGCGCGGGCATTTTCAAGACCTTTCGCAAAGTCACGCTGGCGCTCATGCTGCCAGCGCTCTCGAGCGTCGCCATCTTGTCCGTGATTGGTGGGATCGAAGCGTTCGAGTCACCGCTTTTCTTTGGAATTCCCGCCGGCATTCATGTTGTGACGACAGAGATTTACGACTCGATCAACAATCGCGCGACACCGAATTATCCATACGCCACCGCGTTGTCCTTCGCCGTGATTCTTTTGATGGCGCTTATGGTCGCGTGGCAATGGCGACTGCTCCAGGGACGCAGTTTTCAGACGATTTCGGGAAAGGCGTTCTCGCCGCGACCTATCGAGTTGGGATCATTGCGGTGGGTGGCATTCGGGTTCTGTGCGCTCAACGTGCTGGTATTCACGGTTCTTCCCGTGCTGCAGCTCGTGGTCAGCTCGTTTTCACAATATTACGGCTTCTATGGTTGGGACATGCTCACGGTGAGTCATTACCGGGACGTCCTGCACAACGATCTCTTTTGGCGATCTGCGACCAACACTGCCATGCTTGGCGTTGTGGGTGCGACCCTGACCATGATTCTCGGCAGCGTCGTCGCTTATGTGGTCGTCCGAACCAAGCTTCCGTTTCGGCATCTCATCGATCTCATCGCGTGGCTTCCGTGGATGATGCCGGGCATGGTGTTGGGGCTTGGCTTCCTGTGGGGATTTGCGATCCTGCCTCACGCCATCGGAATTTATGGTTCGTTATGGGCCCTGCTGCTCGCTTACCTGGCGCTTGGGACGCCGCTCAGCGTTCGGACCATGAGCACTGCCTTTTCGCAGCTCTCCCACGATCTCGAAGAATCATCACGCGTTCACGGCGCGAGTTGGGCAACCACATTCAGGAAGATCGTCGTCGCGCTCACATTGCCGTCGTTTTCGGTCGGATGGATCCTGACTTTTTTCATGATCTTCCGTGAGCTGAGTGCATCCGTTTTGCTTTACTCGATCGGCAATGAAGTTCTCCCCGTCACGGTGCTCCGTCTGTGGGAGGAGGGAAAGGCCGAAGATGTCAGTGCGATCGCTGTCATGATGCTCGTGGTCGTACTCATCTTTCGCGGATTTCATCTGATCATGGTGAAGCGATGGATCGCTTCACGAACATAAGCTGAGGGAAGGAAACGTCATGAACTGGGTAACCAAATTGTCTGCTGCGATCGTTGCGGTAGCGATGACAGCGTCCGCCGGAGCGCAGACGGCCGATTGGAGTAAGGTCATCGCGGCTGCCAAAACCGAAGGGAAAGTGACGCTTTACAGCGGCCATGTCGGCGTCCCCTACCATCCCGAGGTCGCCAAGATGTTCGAGGCGAAGTACGGCATCCACGTCGAGATACTTGATTTGCGTGCCAGCGATCTCGCCGAACGCATCCGTACCGAACAGGCCACCAATCGCGTTGCTGCCGACGTGATCCTGAATGGTGCTGGCGCGCTCTGGCTACTCAAGAATCAGAGCGCGCTTACGGCGTATGGCGCCTTACCGGATCTCGGACGGTTGCGGGACGATGTGGAAAAGGATGATGCACGTCTTCCGATCTACATTCAGGGATACGGCATTGCCGTCAATACGCGGCTTGTTCCGGAAAACGAGCGTCCCAAGAGCTGGAAGGATCTTCTCGACCCGAAGTGGAAAGGCAAGATCCTGTCGGACGACGTGCGTGCGCTTGGCGGCGGGTCGACCATGTTTGCGACCACCTATGCGAAATTCGGTCGTGAGTTCCATGAGAAGCTGGCGGCGCAGAAGCCGCAGTTCAGCCGTGCTGTTCGGGAAAATGCGCGCCGCGTGGCGCGCGGTGAATTTCCGGTCTATATCCCGTTCTCCCTGCCTGATCTGCTTCTCAACAAGGGTTTGCCGATCGCGGGCATCACGCCGACGGAGGGAGACGTCTATGCGCAATTCGACCTCTCATTGGTTAAGAATGCGCCGCATCCGAACGCCGCCCGATTGCTGATGAACTTCTTCCTGTCGGAGGAAGCTCAGCTCGTTTACGCACGGTCCGCGCGCGTCCCAACCGTCAAGGGTCTCGATGACAAAGTACCCGCCGACGTCAAGGACATCGTGACGGCGAAGCTTCTGGGAACGAGCGATCCGAGCAAGATCGACGCCGATCTCAAACTCGCCAACGAAATCTACAAATAGATATCGTTGTTCAGGCCGCCCGTCATTCCGGAGGTGAGACTTGCCAAGCGTTCAACTAAGTGGTGTGGGTCGTCGGTTCGGCGACGTCAGTGCTGTGAGGGACGTGACGGCCGTCATTCCTGACGGGGCATTCGTGACCCTGCTCGGGCCCTCCGGCTGCGGGAAGACGACGACGCTTCGAATGGTCGCAGGATTGGAGTCCAATACCAGTGGTGTCATCTCAATCGGCGATCAGGTTGTCAGCGATCCTTCGCGATCGCTCTTCCTGCCGCCGGAGAAGCGCAACGCCGGCATGGTTTTTCAATCCTACGCGATCTGGCCGCACATGACGGTCTTCGAGAATGTGGCTTATCCGTTACGGCTGCGTCGTCTGGCGAGGCAGGATGTTCGGGCCAAGGTGATGCGGGCACTCGATCTCGTGAAGATGGCGGCTTACGCGGATCGGCCTGCGCCGTTGCTGAGCGGCGGCCAGCAACAGCGTGTTGCGATCGCGCGTGCCATCGCTTTCGAACCGTCCGTTCTTTTGCTGGACGAACCATTGTCCAATCTTGATGCGAAACTCCGCGACGAGATGCGGATTGAACTCCGGGCATTGCAGCAGCGCCTCAAGATCACGACGATTTTTGTGACGCATGACCAGGAAGAGGCCATGGCGCTCTCCGATCGGATCATCGTGATGCGTAACGGCGGTATTTTGCAGGATGACACCCCGGAAGGCATTTATTTCCGGCCTTCCACACTGAACGTTGCGGAATTCTGTACGACATCGACGATCATACCTGCGACCGTTGTTGCATCCAGGCCAGGCCCTCGATCCCGTGTCCTCGAAGTTCGGGGCGATGGTTGGTCCGGCATGGTTCAATCCGCTGCTGATGTATCCGTTGGCACTGCTGTCTCGGTCGTCGTTCGTGCCGAAAGCATCCGCGCTGACGTCAGTCCGGCTTCTCCATCGAGTGATCAGGATATCCGCTGGCGTGGGCGGATCGAGAAAAACGTCTTTCGCGGTTTTCGTCGCACCTTGGTTGTCCGTGTCGGCGAGACTTCGTTCACCGTCGACGCGCCTCCGGAGAATGACATTGGCGTCGATCAAGATGTGACGTTGTCGGTTTCGTTGAGAGACACATGGTCGATTCCGGACGCAACCGCGTCCCGATCGGGGGTTGCGCCATGAAGAGCCCGTGCCCTTGGCGACGAATTACAAAAGACGGACACACGCTTTCTACGCCCGATTTTCTGACAGCCAAGGTCAATACGCTGGCGCGTGTCCTGAAGCGATCGTCAACGAAGGCTTACCCGGACAAGTTTGATATTTCGGTTACAGAGTGGCGCACACTCGCTGCGATCGTTCAGCAGCAACCCTGCGCCGCCAGCGATCTCGCGATCGAACTCGGTAGCGACAAGGCCTTGACTGGGCGGGTGCTGAAAAAGCTGGAGCAGCGCAAGCTGATCTCGATTGATGCGGACCCCAGCGACGGGCGGGCCGTTTTGATTCGAACCACAACCGCTGGAAATTCCACCTATCGCCAAATCCTTCCATTTGCGCAGGAGCGGCAGGCTAATTTGCTTCGCGTGTTGTCAGAGGCGGAGCGAGAGCAACTCTGGACCACGCTCGATCGGCTGATCGAGTATGTTTCTGCTCGTCTGGATGAGAGCTCCGACGTGGAGGCGGGGTCGTGAGCGGCCAGACGATGTATGAGAAAATCTGGCGATCTCACGAGATCGTCGACCTGGGGGATGGCTTCTCTCTTCTTCATGTCGACCGGCACATGTTGCATGATGGGTCGGGGCCGGTTCTTGCCCGCCTCAAGGAGCGCGGGCGAAGCGTTTCCCAACCCGACCTTTGCTTCGCAACCCTCGATCACGTGGTTTCGACTGCGCCTGGACGGCCGGTGACGTCCGACAACAGGCGTCGTACCATCGCGTCATTGCGTGACGGCGTCGCAGAGGCTGGAATCCGGTTTTTCGATATCGGTCGCACGGGGCAGGGCATCGTGCATGTCATTGGTCCTGAACTCGGCATCAGCCTTCCGGGAACTGTGGTCGTCTGCGCGGACAGTCATACCTGCACGCATGGCGGCATGGGCGCCATGGGCTTCGGAATCGGATCGACTGAAGCCGAGCATGTGCTGGCAACACAAACGATCGTTCAGGCAAAACTCCGGACGATGAGAGTTACTTTCGTCGGAAATGCCGGTGACGGTGTCACGGCGAAGGATCTTATTCTGGCCGCCGTTGGACAGCTTGGTTCCGCCGGAGGCAACGGATATGCGGTCGAATACGCCGGCAGAGCGATCCAGACGCTCGAGGTGGAAGCTCGCTTGACGCTCTGCAATCTGTCGATCGAGCTTGGTGCGAAGGTCGGGATGGTGGCGCCAGACGAGAAAACCTTCGACTATCTGGCAGGGCGGCAATTTTCGCCGAAAAATGAGCTTTGGAACAGGGCGCTCGCGTCCTGGCGTGATCTTCCATCAGACCACGACGCGATTTTCGACGCCGAGATCGAGGTAGACATTTCGCATTTGAAACCCAAGATCACGTGGGGCACGAGCCCGGCGCATGTCATGGATATCGACGGCATCGTCCCGGATCCTTCGTCAACGGGACATCGGAATGCGGTGCAGTATATGGACGTTGTTCCCGGGCGACCGCTGGTCGGGCTGAAGGTCGACTGGGTTTTCATTGGATCGTGTACCAACAGCCGTATTTCGGACCTGCGCATCGCTGCCAATATTGTCGGGGGGCGCAAGGTTGCAGATCATGTGTCGGCCTGGATCGTGCCCGGCTCCGAAAACGTCAAACGGCAGGCGGAATCCGAAGGCCTTGATCGCATCTTCAAGGAGAGTGGGTTCGAATGGCGCGAGCCCGGATGCTCCCTGTGCCTTGCTGCGAATGGCGAAGCCGTTCCGCCTGGCGCACGGGCGGTCTCGACCTCGAATCGCAATTTCGTCGGCCGTCAGGGGCCAGGCGCGCGAACCCATCTGGCCAGTCCGGCTGTGGCCGCTGCCTCGGCCATTCGCGGTGTGATCAGCGATTTCCGGACCATGAAGGATTGATCGTGCAGCCTTTCACACGCATCCAGGGCATCGCAGCACCGCTGCTGCGCGACAATGTCGATACCGATACGATTATCCGTGTCGAACGGCTTTTCAACGCGGTGCCGCGAGCCGATCTCGGGCTGTACTGTCTGGAGAGTCTGCGTCATTTGTCGGATGGGTCGCCCGATCCGGAGTTCTTCCAGAACGATCTGCGTTACCAGCGTGCCTCGATCCTGCTGTGTGGCCGGAATTTCGGCTGTGGCAGCGCGCGCGAAGGCGCGGTGTGGGCGCTGGCCGGCATGGGGATCCGCTGTATTATCGCACCGAGCGTCGCCGATCTGTTTGCGGCGAACTGCTTCCAGAACGGACTTCTGGTCTTCACGCTAGATCAGGCGATAATCGAACACCTTGCTGTCGGCGTTGCGGCCGATCCTGCGGGTCGTCCGCTGGTGGTCGATCTCGAGCGTTGTCAGACAGGGTTTGCCGACGGCGAGCCTATCCCGTTCTCCGTTGCCGCTCGACGTCGCGAAGCACTGCTTGAAGGTCTTGACGAGATCGACCTGACACTCAAGCAGCAATCAAAGATACACGACTTTCGGCAACGGGACGGTGAGTTGCGTCCCTGGATTTATACGGCGTGATACTGCCGTGGATGCTCGCAGTGCGTTCCGGCCGTGCGCGTCGTAGGGAGAGCGAGCTAGATCTACTACTCTATGATCTTCATTCACCCGGGCTTGGGGCGATGCCGCTCCACCAGCCTCTTTAAGACGATTGAGATGTCGTGGGTTTTGTCTCCGATTCGAAATTCGGGACCAGCGACGACTACCGACAGACGACGATCTCCGATGGGGAGTGGAACCGCTACGCCTGCAAGATCGCGGCTGTAGTCGGCAAAGCTTTCGCAGTAGTCGCGGTCGATCGACGCGCGAAGCTCGGTTTCGACCGCATTGATGCTGATTGGCGTCGACGGACCGTACTGCTTGAATTCGATTTTGCGGTAGAGCGCGTCGCGTTCCTCAGGCGTATACTGCAACAGAAGCGCTCGTCCGCTCGACGTGGCATGAATCGGAATGCGATGGCCGATTTGCGCGAAGTAACGGATCGGTGCACTCGACTCTACAACGTCAATAAATACGGCCATGGTGCCGGAGGGCGCGGCGATTGCCGCCGTCTCGCCCGTTTCCGCCGACAGGTCGGCGATGAGCGCATGGCTCCATGCCGGCAAGGGTTCAACCTCGGACGCCTGGCGCGCCATCGCCAGCCACCGTGGCGTCGGATAATAGCCCGCACGGGGGCGCGGCTCGTAGAGGTAGCCCTTCTCGGAGAGCGTCGTCAGCAAATTGAACGTGCTGGAGCGCGGCCAATTGAAGTGATCGGCGAGTTCGGCAAGAGTCGTGGGCTTCTTCGTTCGCGCGAAATATTCGAAGATATCCAGAACATTTGCGGCCTGGCGGACAATCATGGCGAGCCCCGTTGCAGGCGGCCGATCTGCCGCCGCCAATCCTTACAGTCGGAGGATTTTCTGCGCCGCCCTCAAGTGCGGCTTGTCTAGCATCTTTCCGTCGAGGCGCAGCGTGCCGGCGTCGGGGTTTTCCGCAAACGCCGCCACGACCTTCTCCGCCCAGTTACGCTCCGCCTCGGTTGGTTCGAACGCGGTATTGACGATGTCGACGTGCTTGGGATGGATCAGTGCTTTGCAGGTGAAGCCGTCTCGCCGTGCTATGCGGGTTTCCTGTTCGAGCCCGGCCAGATTGTCGATGTCTGTGTAGACGGTGTCGATCGCCGTGATGTCCGCTGCGGCGGCGCCCATCAGGCAAAGGTCGCGCGCCAGGCGGTAGGGGCTGTGAAATACGCCGCCACTGCCGTTCTCTGTCGCTCCGAGCGAGGCGGCGAGATCTTCCGCTCCCCACATGAGGCCCACGAGCCGTGGCGAACAATCCTTGTAGCTGCCGAGTCCAAAGATCGAGCCGGCGGTTTCGGTTGCGACTACCACGATCCGGGTGGATTCCGCCGCGATGCCGGCGGCCGCCTCGAATGCATCCAGCCACAGCGCCACCTTGCGGACGTCATCGCCGCCGCTCGATTTGGGCAGCACAATGCCGTTCGGCGCAGCCGGCATGATCGCAGCAAGATCGCCGAGCGTGCGGTCTGTGTCGAGCGCATTGATGCGGACATAAAGCTGCTGTGCTGCGCGCGGCGCCTGAAGCATGGTCCGGGTTAGCGTCCGCGCTTCGTCCTTCTTCTCGGCGACGACGGAATCCTCGAGATCGATGATCAGCGCGTCGGCGTTGCCTTGCGAGGCTTTTTCGAATTTGCGTGGGCTGTCACCCGGTACGAACAGCATCGAGCGCATTAGGCGGGCCTCTTGTGCATCAGGGCCGTGCGGCGGCATCTTCCGACGATCTCGTTGTTCTGGTTCAGTGCGTGATGCTCGAACTCGACGATGCCGGCGTTCGGGCGTGACTTGGACTCGCGTTTCGAGAGCACCTTGGTGGTCGCGCGCAGAGTGTCTCCGTGGAACACGGGTCTCGGAAAAGTAACGTCTGTCATGCCGAGATTGGCAACGGTAGTGCCGAGCGTCGTATCATAAACGCTCATGCCGATCATGATCCCGAGCGTATAAAGACTGTTGAAAATCCGCTGCCCGAACTCGGTCTGCGCCGAGAAGTGGGCGTCGAGATGCAGAGGCTGGGGGTTGAGCGTCATCAGGCTGAACATGGTATTGTCCATCTCCGTGACGGTACGCGTCAATGCGTGCCTAAATTCCTGGCCAACCTGGAATTCCTCGAAATATAGTCCTGCCATGGTTGTCTCCCTATGTGACTAATGAGCCATTCGATGCTCAGTCGGCGAGATGTACCGCTTTGCGCCGACCGAGGCGTTCGATCTCGTCATCGGCGAAACCAGCTTCGCTGAGAATTGTGCGACCGTTCTCGCCGAGCGTTGGCGCGGGCCCACCGGGCTGCGGTTGAGTGACGCTCCAAGTGGAGGGTACCTGCATCTGCCGGATGCGGCCCTCGACGGGATGGTCGAGCATCTTGAAGAAGCCGACCGCTTCGAGATGGGGGTCCTCAAGGATCGATTCCATCGTATGCATCGGCATTACTGGAATGTCCGCGCGCTCCAGCAACTCGCGCCATTCCGCGGTGGTGCGGGTCAGAAAGATGCTGCCGATCTCCTCGTAGATTTCATCGATGTGTTTGGTCCGCGCCGCGTGGTTGGCGAAACGGGGCTGCGCCAGGAAATCAGTGCGGCCGATCGCCTCGAAGAAGCTGCGCCATTGTTTGTCATTGTATATCAGGACGCAGAGGAAGCCATCGCTGGTCTTGTAAGGTTTGCGATACCGCGACAGCAGCCGGGCATAACCGCCTCGGTCAAGTGGCGGGTCGTAGGTGAGGCCGCCGAGATGATCGATCATCACGAACTCGGTCATCGATTCGAACATCGGCACGTCGATGCGCTGCCCTTGGCCGGTGCGCTGCTGGTGCATGAGACCGCCGAGCGCGGCATTCACCGCCATGAGTCCGACGATACGATCGGCCATGGTGATCGGTACGTAACGTGGCGTTCCATCGCCGGCTGCGCTGAGTAAGGTCGGAATGCCCGAGGCGCCCTGGATAAGGTCATCGTAGGCCGGCTTCGCAGCATAGGGGCCGTTCTGACCGTAGCCGAACACCCCGACATAGACGATGGATGGATTGGCGGCGGCGAGTTGCTCGTACGATAACCCGAGACGTGCCATGGCCTGCGGTCGCACATTGTAAATCAGCGCGTTGGCCTGCTTCGCGAGTCGCAGCAGCGTGTCGCGGCCGTCATCCTGCTTCAGGTCGATGACGATGCTGCGTTTGCCGCGATTGGCATTGAGGAACATTCCGCCCATGCCGGCACTGCGGCTTGGTCCAATGTGGCGGACGATGTCGCCGTCCGGACTTTCGACCTTGATAACGTTGGCGCCCATGTCCGCGAGGATTTGTGTCGCATAAGGCCCCATCAAAACGGTGGTGAGGTCGAGAATCGTTACGCCAGAAAGCGGGCCCACGGCATCCATCCCAGTAATTCATATAGAAGTATCTAGAATTCACATATGGATGGTGGTCAATCGTATTTGGTTTCGTTTGGCGCATACCCGTCATGTTAGTTCATATACTTGACGATAAAATTCACATACTTGTACGATCCGGGTAATCAATCCTCAAGCAAGGGGCCGCAGGCCGGTACCCGAGGCGACGGCAGAAGAATCAAGGGAGGACCGGATGCGAAAGAGCTTGGGTTTGGCAGTGGCGTTGTCGCTGCCGATAACGATGACGATGGCGCAGCAGCCAGCACAGGCGCTTGAGCTGAAGGTTGCTGATTCTTTTCCGGCCGGACACTACCTCGTGCGCTTGATGCTCAAGCCGTGGATGGATGACGTCACCAAGCGAACCAACGGCGCGGTCACCTTCACCTATTATCCCAATCAGCAGATCGGAAAGGCCGCGGACCTGTTGCGCCTGACCCAGTCCGGTGTCGTCGATATCGGCTATATCGCCCCGTCTTATGCCTCCGACAAAATGCCGCTGTCCGAGGTCGCGCAGTTGCCGGAGGCGTTCCATACCAGTTGCGAGGGGACGCTGGCCTATTGGAAGAGCGCGCGCGAAGGACTTCTTGCAAAGAACGAGTACGCTCCCAACAAGATCAAATTGCTGTTCGAAGTGGTGCTGCCGCCTTATGCGGTGTTTACGGCCAAGAACAAGATCGAAACCCTGAACGACATGAAGGGTTTGAAGTTGCGTACCACCGGCGGCGCGCAGGATCTGACGCTACGCGCGCTCGATGCCGTGCCAGTTCGGATGGCGGCGCCGGATGCTTATGAATCTCTGTCGCGAGGCACCATGGACGGTCTCGTGTTTCCAGCGGAGAGCGTTGCTTCCTACGGCCTCGACAAGCTGGTGAAGCATGCGACCGAGGGGGTCAGCTTTGGTTCGTTCATCGTTGCTTATTCGATCAGTCAGGCCGCCTGGAACAAGCTTCCTGATGATGTGAAGAAGGCGATGAATGACGCATCGGAAGCAATCGAGACCAAGGTGTGCTCGGAAGTCGACGAGGAGCAGGCCGGAACGCATAAGCGCCTGAGTGACGGGGGCATTTCGTTCGATCCGATCCCTGATGCTACCCGCGCAGAGATGAAACAGAAGCTGAAGGTTGTCGGCCAGGAGTGGGCCTCCGGTCTCGACCATCGCGGTAAGCCGGCCTCGGCGGTGCTCAAGGAGTTCGATGGCTTGCTCGCCGGTGCGAGCAAGTAACCCCTTCGCTGAAACGGGAGGAAAACGTGATCAAGCGAGCAGGAGACATTCTCGCAGCAATCGAGCGTGCGCTGACGGTCATTGCGGTCGTGTTCCTGTTCGTGATCATGGCGTTGGTCGTCACCGACGTGTTCATGCGCTACGTCCTGAATAATCCGTTCTCCTTCACTTACGACTTGATCGGACTCTATCTTCTCGCTGGCGTTTTCTTCCTGACGTTGTCCGATGCGCTGCGCGAGCACGTTCACGTCGGTGTGGATATCCTCGTGTCGCGATTTCCTCTCGCTGGCCGGCGGCTGTCGGAGATCATCACCTCGTTGACCGGACTGTTTGTCTTCGTGCTGATCTGCAAAGTCGGGTTCGAGCGGGCGCTCGACAATTTCGAACAGCATGACGTGCTGGCCGGCGCAATCGCCTGGCCGACCTGGATCTCGGCCGCGCTGGTTCCATTTGGTTGCGGCGTGCTGGTGCTGCGCCTGGCGCTGCAACTCGTCGGAAACGTCCTGAGCCTGGCTAGTGGTCGCGATCTCTATCCGTTGCCGCCCGTGACCGGGCACGGCGAAGCCAAGACTTTCGAATAGTGGTGAGCATCGCATGACCCCCCTGATCGTTCTTGGTCTGCTGTTTCTTCTGCTCGCACTGGGTACGCCGGTCGGCTTTGCGATGGCATTTGCGGGATCGGTCGGCTTGCTCGTGGTGGGCGGCACCGCGACGCTGTTCGGCATCCTGCAGACGGCGCCGTTGTCCACCGTGTCGTCCTATGAGCTGATCACGATTCCGATGTTCCTTCTGATGGCCGATCTGGTGCTGCTCTCGGGCGTCGCCGACGACCTGTTCAAGACGGCGTCGGCATGGGTCGGGAGAGTGCCCGGCGGTCTCGGGATGGCGACCGCGCTCGCCGGTGCCGGCTTCGGCGCGATATGCGGCACGAGCACCGCTTCCGCCGCCACATTGTCGTCGACCAGCCTGCCGGCAATGATCCGTCAGGGCTACGAGCCGAAGATGGCTGCGGGCGTGGTCGCGATTTCCGGCACGCTGTCGATGCTGTTGCCGACCAGCGTTGCGCTGGTGATCTTCGGCCTGCTTGCGGAGGTCAACATCGGCAAGCTCCTGATCAGCGGCATCGTGCCGGCGATCCTGGTGACGGCGACCATCATGGGGACGATCTACTTTCTCGTTTGGCAGGACCCTACGCGCGCACCGGGGACTAAAACTGTGCCCTGGCGTGAGCGCTTTGAGTTGCTGTGGCAGGTCAGCCCGATGGTGGTGCTGTTCTCGATCGTCACCGGTACGATCTACCTCGGCATCGCCACTCCGACTGAGGCTTCGGCATTTGGTGCGTTCGGCGCGCTAATGCTGGCGATCGTCAAGGGCAAGATCACGCCGACGTCGCTATACCGAACGCTGCTGCGGGCCTGCCACGGCACCTGCATGATCATCATGATCCTGGTTGGTGCTTCGATCTTCGGCTACTTCTTCACGCTGACCCACGTTACGCAGGATCTTGTCGCGTGGATCGGCACGCTGCCGACCTCGCGATGGGTGATCATCACACTGATCCTGTGCGGATATATCGTGCTCGGTTCGTTCATGGATCAGATCGCGATTCTGGTTCTGACGGTTCCGATTGTTCTGCCGCTGATCAAGACGCTTGGTTTCGATCCGATCTGGTTCGGCGTCATCAAGATCGTCACTGCCGAGGTGGGCATGATCACGCCGCCGGTCGGTTTGAACTGCTTCATCGTCGCGCGGTACGCCAATCGGCCGGTGTCGGAAGTGTTTCATGGCACGTTCCCGCATTTCATCGCGCATCTGTTCGCAATCGCGATCCTGGTCGCGTTCCCGAGCATCATTCTGTGGCTGCCGTCGCAGATGGGTAACTGACAACGGGCTGCGAATGCGCCCGAATCAAAAAGGGGAAATCAATGAAGTCGCTCGTAATCGGCGTTCTCGTTACCGTCCTCGGGTCAGGCTCTGCATGCGCGGGCGACAAGATCAATCTTCGACTCGGCGATAGCTTGCCGATCGGCCACATCATCCATGAAGTTGTCACCAAGCCGTTCATCGCGGCGGTCGCGGCTCGCACCAACGGCGACGTGACGATCGCCCATTTCCCGGCCGAGCAGCTCGGCAAAGCCAAGGATCTGTTGCGGCTGACGCAATCCGGTGTGGTCGACATCGGTTATGTCGTTCCGTCTTATGCGTCGGACAAGATGCCTCTGACTGCGGCCGCGGAACTGCCGGGTGGCTTTCGCAATGCTTGTCAGGGGACGGCGGCGTATTGGGCGCTGACGCGCGATGGCCAGTTCCTGTACCAGAAAGAGTTCGCTCCGAACGGAATCCGGCCGCTGATCACGTTCGCGTTGCCGACATATCAATTTCTGCTCTCGACAAGGAAGCCGGTGACGTCGCTCGCCGACATGGAGGGGTTGAAAATACGCACCGCGGGTGGAGCGCTCGATCTGATGGTGCGTGGTATCAAGGCCGTGCCAATCCGGATGTCGCCCCCGGAAATCTACGAGTCGATGTCCCGCGGGACGCTCGATGGCGCGCTGCTCGGTTATCAAAGTGCGTCATCGTATGACTTGATCGGCCTGTTGAAGACCGGCACGATCAACGAACCGCTGTCATCGGTGGTGATCACGTATTCGATCAGCACGGCGAAGTGGAAGGCACTGCCGCCCACAGTCCAAAAGGTGATGGCTGAAGAGGGCGAGCGCATTACCAGGGAAAGTTGTGTCAAGTTTGCCAAGGCGGAAGAGCAGGCGCTCGCCAAGGCCAAAGCCAAGGGCATCAAGCTCATTCAGTTCTCGCCCGAGGACAACAAGACGATGGCGTCGGTATTCGATGCTGTGAACAAGGAGTGGGCCGCCGGCCTCGATAGCCGGGGCAAGCCCGGGAGCGAGGCATTGAAAGTCTGGAAGAGCGCGCTCAGCGCGGCATCCGAAGCGCATTGAAACGAGGCGAGGGCCCAGCCATGACTGACAAGTACAAGTTCTTCATCAAGGAAAAGGACGTTACGCCCTATTCTCCGCTGAACCACACCGGCACGGTGAACCGGCGGTTGATTGGGCCCAAGGAGACTGGTTCGCAGAATCTGGAAGTGCTGCTCGGTGTCGTCAGTAAGTCGCACGGGGCGCTGCCGCACAGCCATCCCGGTATCGACCAGGTCTGTTATGTGATCGAAGGTCGAGCGATCGCAGAAATTGGCGGCCAGCGCGACGAACTGGGTCCGGGAGACGCCTGCTTTTTTCCGGCCGATATGCCGCACACCTTTACCGCGGTCAGCGATGATCCCGTCCGCGTGCTCGTGATCTACACGCCGCCTTATGGCGAGACCGGTGCTGTCAGGCACAAGTCGGCCTGATGTTGCGTTGATCGCGCCGAGCGGTATCTTCGTCCTGATAACACGACCTAACAACAAAAGAGCTAGCCATGGACTTCGCACTCACCGATCAGCAAGAATCCATCCGGGATGCAGTTGCCAAGATATGTGAGAGATTCGACGACGCTTATTGGCTGAGGAAAGATCGTGAGGGCGGGTTTCCGCACGATTTTCACAAGGCATTGGCCGACGCCGGCTGGCTTGGCATCTGCGTGCCGGAAGAATATGGCGGCTCCGGCCTTGGCATCACCGAGGCCGCAATCATGATGCGTACGATTTCCGAATCTGGCGCCGGTATGTCCGGCGCCTCGGCGGTGCACATCAATGTGTTCGGTCTCAACCCGGTTGTTGTGTTCGGCACCGAGGAGCAGCGCAGGCGAATGTTGCCGCCGATGGTCGAAGGCCGCGAGAAAGCTTGCTTTGCGGTGACTGAGCCGAACACGGGTCTGAACACAACGCAACTCAAGACTCGCGCCGTGCGAAAGGGTGATCGTTATATCGTCAACGGCCAGAAGGTCTGGATCTCGACCGCGCAAGTTGCACACAAGGTCTTGCTGCTGGCGCGCACCACACCTCTCGAAGAGGTGAAATCGCCCACCCATGGGCTCAGTCTGTTCTATACCGATTTCGATCGCACCAAGATCAAGGTGCATGAAATCGAAAAGATGGGCCGCAAGATCGTTGATTCCAATGAGCTGTTTTTCGAGGATTTCGAGATTCCGGTCGAGGATCGGATTGGTGAGGAAGGCCGGGGCTTCAGCTATATTCTGGAGGGCATGAATCCGGAGCGTATCCTGATCGCGGCGGAAGCGGTCGGCCTTGGTAAGCTGGCTTTGTCGCGCGCGACCGAATACGCCAAGACCCGGATCGTCTTCAATCGCCCGATCGGGCAAAACCAGGCGATTCAGCATCCCTTGGCGAAGAATTGGACCGAGCTCGAAGCCGCGTGGCTGCTGGTGATGTCGGCCGCCTGGCAATATGACAAGGGCATGCCGTGTGGAGCGGCGGCGAATGCCGCCAAGTATCTCGCAGGCGAAGCTGGATTCCAGGCTTGCGAGCAGGCGGTGATGACCCACGGTGGCTTTGGCTACGCCAAGGAATTCCACGTCGAGCGCTATTTGCGCGAGGTCATGATTCCTCGCATCGCCCCGATCAGCCCGCAACTGGCGCTGAGCTTTATCGCCGAGAAGGTGCTTGGCCTGATGAAATCATATTGATCCCTCGGGGAAGCTCGCGTTTCGTTTTCCCTCGCGCCATTGCCTCGCAGTCCGATGTTAGCACGCAGCCTTTCGATTGATTTCGCTGGCTTGATCCGGGCTGGCGACCTCGTCGTGTGCGGGCAGGCGACGGCGGAGCCGCTGACACTGACCCAGGAGCTCGTCGCACAAGCGGCCGGTCTGCCGCCGTTCAGGCTCATGGTCGGTCCGGTTTTCTCCGATACGTTTGCCCGGGGAGACACCTCGAACATCTCGTTCTTGAGTTATGGCGTGATTGGCAATGCGCGCAAGCTGGCGCGCGCCGGACGGCTTGATGTGATATCGAGCCACTATAGCACATTCTGTGCCGATTTTGCCTCCGGGCGACATCGTGCCGATGTCGTGCTGGTGCAACTTGCCGAATCTCCCGATGGCCGGCTGAGCGCCAGTCTGTCGAAGGATTATGTGATCGACGCCGCGCGCCATGCACGGCTGGTGATCGCTGAGATCAATCCCGATGCGCCATGGACCTTCGGTGCGGAATGGCCCGATGATGTGCCGATTCATCTGCGCGTGATCGCACGCCAGAAGCCGCTCGAGTTGCCGTCCGGTAGACTTGACGACGTGTCGAAGCGCATTGCGGCCAATGCGGCCGAGCTGATCGCCGATGGCAGCACGCTGCAATTCGGCGTCGGCAAGATTCCCGATGCGATCCTGTCGTCGTTGTCGCACGCACGTAATCTCGGGGTTCACTCCGGCCTGATCAACGATGCTGTGGTCGATCTGATCGAACGAGGCGTTGTCACCAACGAACATAAGGGCATCGATCGTGGCGTCACCGTTACCAATCAACTGATAGGAACTCAGCGGCTATACCGCTTCGCGCATGGGAACGACCGCGTCACGATGCAGCCGGCGGCCTACACGCATAGTTATGCGATATTGTCGCGCATCAACCACCTGGTCGCGATCAACTCCGCTCTTCAGGTCGGACTCGACGGCGGCGTCAACGCCGAGACGCTGAATGGCGTAACGATTGGGGCGATCGGCGGTCAGCTCGATTTCGTCCGTGGCGCCAATGCATCGCCCGGCGGTCGTGCCATCATCGCACTGCCGGCGACCGCACCGGATGGATCGAGCCGGATCGTCTCAGCAGTCGAAATGGTGACGACGCCGCGCGCTGACGTCGATGCAATCGTCACCGAATGGGGCATCGCGGAGCTGCGTGGCTGCAGCCTTTCCGAGCGCGCGCGGCGAATGATTGCGATCGCAGCGCCAGAACACCGAGATCAACTCGCGCAACAGAGGATTACGACATGACGACGGCCGCTGATGCTGCTCAAGTCCAATCGCGAGGGCCGTTGCACGGCCTGCGCATTGTGGAATTTGCCGGTATCGGTCCTTCGCCAATGGCGGCAATGTTGTTGGCGGATCTTGGCGCTGATGTCATCAGGATAGATCGGCTGCAACCGAGCAACATCGGAATTGCGAAGCCGAAGCAGTTTGATGTGCTGGCGCGGGGGCGGTCCGTGCTCAAGCTGGATCTCAAGCATCCAGACGGCATTGCATGTGCTCTCGACTTGCTGCGCCAGGCGGATGGTCTGATCGAGGGCTTTCGTCCAGGCGTGCTCGAGCGACTGGGCCTTGGACCGGAGCAGTGTTTCTCGGTCAATCCGCGGCTGGTCTATGGTCGGGTGACCGGTTGGGGGCAGACCGGTCCGCTCGCGCACGCTGCCGGCCACGATCTCAACTATATCGCTCTTTCGGGCGCATTGCATGCCATCGGCCGTGCCGGACAGCCGCCGACACCCCCGTTGAACCTCGTCGGCGATTTCGGTGGTGGTGGGCTGTATCTTGCTTTCGGCGTGGTTTGCGCGCTGCTCGAGGCGCAACGCTCCGGGCGAGGCCAGGTGGTCGATGCCGCCATGGTCGACGGCGCTGCCACGCTGATGAGCTCAATCTACGGCATGATCGCTGCGGGATTGCATCCCGGGGAGCGCGGAACGAACCTGCTCGATTCGGGCGCTCCGCATTACGAGGTCTACCGATGTGCCGACGGCGAGTATATCAGCATCGCCCCTATCGAGAGCAAGTTTCGCGATGACCTGCTGATGCTGCTCGGCGTAAAGGATGGCGGGTTTCCCGATCTCGACGATCGTGCGTCATGGCCGGCGGCAAAGCGTGCGTTCGCCGAGATCTTCGCACAAAAGACGCGAGCGGAATGGTGCGCCTTGTTGGAGGGAAGCGATGTCTGCTTCGCGCCGGTGCTGGCCGCGACCGAAGCGCCGAACCATCCGCATAACCGCGCTCGCGGCACCTTTGCCGAAATCGATGGCGTCGTTCAGCCGACGCCGGGTCCGCGCTTCAGTCGCACTCCCGCACCGCTACCTCGGGGTGCCCGGCAATGCGTGATGGATGCGGAAGAATTGCTGCAGGTCTGGGGCATCGATAGGGATCGTACCGCGGCTCTGCGCGCAAGCGGACGAGTGGGGTAACCGACCGCACCGGCAGTGCTTACGAGATTGGTAAGGCCACGTTTTGCTGTGGATAGCCAAACCGTGCGTCTCGCGACAATTGTTCATCGCGAGATCGCGCGATCCTCAAATCGGATTGAGTGGCTCGATCGCATCACCGATCGACGTTCAGTACGTCACCGGTCGTGGCATCGACATCGACTTCCATGTAGCGGCCGGAGCCGTCGCGCCCTTCGATCTGCCACTCGTTACCAGCGAATTCGGTATCCGAAACAGTCACGAGCCCGATATCGGTGGCCACACCGAGCGCATCCTGCATTGAAATCAAGCTGCCGGAATCATAAGCCATCGCAGGAGCTGCAAGGCTCAGCGAAACGGCGGCGGCCAGCGGCAGAATATATTTTTTCATGGTTCACTCCTCGTCATGAATTTTGCGCTCGGTTCGCAAGCGCAGCATCCATAGAACGGGCGGAGCGTTTGAGCGTTCCAGCTTCACGCTCTGCGAGTTTAGGCAAAAGTCTGATCGATGCGGCGGTTTCTTGGCGGCATCCTGGCAAGCCGATGATGCGGTTCCGGCTGCAGAGAGAGTGTCCGAGATTCTTAGTGTTTCGACGCTTTCCTGGCCGCTGCGTTGTTCAGAACGATCAGGCCATCGACAGCGACGCCGGTCTTTGCATTGACCAGGAATGGATTGACGTCGATTGATGCGATGCGCGTTCCCGCGTCCGCCATGAGGTTGGAGAGGCCAACGATGGCCTTGACGACCGATGCCTCGTGAAGCGCTGGTTTGCCGCGATAACCGCGCAGCTTGATCCCCGCCTTGGTCCGGCCGATCAATTCTTTTGCACCTGCGGCGTCAAGCGGCGCGCCTGCCAAGGCTACGTCCTTCATCAATTCGATATCGACGCCACCGGTTCCAAACACCACGACGGGCCCCATCTCGGCATCCAGCGATGCGCCGACAACGAGCTCGAGATCGGCCTTGACCTGCTGCGCGATCAGGATGCCTTCGAGCTTCGGCTTACCCTTCAGTTTTTTGACACGCGCGGCGATATCGTTGAAGGCCTTCTTCACCTCCGCCGCACTGTTGATGTTCAGGACGACACCGCCGACATCGGACTTGTGCAGAATGTCGGCGCTGACCACCTTGGCCACCACTGGAAAGCCGATTTTTTTGGCAACCTTCACAGCGCTCGCGGCATCCTGCACGATCTCTTCCTTTGATATCGGAATGCCGTAGGCCTTGAGCAGCTTTTTCGACGCGATTTCGTCGAGCGCCACGCCATCGGCGTTTTTGAGCGTCCGCTCGAGCGTTGCGCGGGCCGCTGCACTCGACGTCGATACGAGGTCCGGAATCTCTTTGCGCAAGGACGCGTAGTCGGTCAGCGCCTTGATGGCGGTCACGGCCCGCTCGAGACCCTGCATCACCGTGAGGTGCGGCAGCGATTTGCGCAAGGTTTTGGTGAATTCGGTGAAGCCGATCGACATCGCACTGATGTAGATCACCGGCTTGCCTGCGGTCGCCGCCATATCGTTGACGATGCGAAGGTTGCGTTCACGCACCTCGTGCGGTGCCTTTGGCATTTCGGAATCGATAATCACGATGTCGGTGTCGGGATCGTCGATCATGATCTTGATCGACTGCATGTAGACCGATGGATCGACTACGGCCGCGAATCCGGCATCGAGAGGATTGCCGACGATACTGCCAGGCCCGAGCATCTTTCCGAGTTTGTCGTTGGCGTCCTTGCCGAGCGGCTTGAAGTTCAGCCCTGCTGCCGAAAACGTATCGATCAGCAGGCCGCGCTTACCGCCGGACAAGCTGACGGCAGCCAGCCGGTCGCCCTTTGGCGTGCCGGCGTGCGCGAAGCACTCAGCCATTTCGATCACCTCATCCATGCCGCGGGCGCGGATGACGCCTTCACGGGTCGAGATGGCGTCGAATGTCTCGATCGAGCCTGCGAGCGCACCGGTGTGGGCCATTGCTGCGGCTCGTCCGCCTTCCGAAGCACCGAGTTTGAGGGCGATGATAGGCTTGCCGGCGGCGCGCGCCGCCTTGCAGGCATCACGGAAGGCCTTGGTATCCCGCACGCCCTCGAGATAGACCACGATGACGCGGACACTCGGGTCCGCAGCGAAATAAGCCATGAAATCGGTGGTCTCAAGGCCGGCCTCGTTTCCGGTCGTGACCATGTAGCCGACGCCGACGCCGCGATCCTCGAGCGCCTGGCGGAGTGCCATGACGATCGCACCGGATTGACCGGCGATCGCCACAGAGCCGGCCTCCATCGTCACGATACGATCATCGATGTTGGTGAACAGCTTTTCGCCGGCGCTGAGATTGCCGAGGCAATTGGGGCCGGTGACGGCAAGTCCGGTTTCCTCGATGGCCCGTTGCAGCTCGACGGCAAGCCGCTGGCTTTCGTCATCCTGTAATTCGCTGAAGCCAGATGTGACGATGGTCGCCGAGCGGGCACCTGCCGCCGCGGCGTCTCGCACGACCTGCACCGCGAACCGTGCCGGCACCAGCACCAGCACGTGATCCGGCGTGTCAGGCAGGCTTGCAAAATCCTTGTAGCAGGGAACGCCCCAGATCGTTTCACGCTTGGTGTTGATCGGATATAGCCCGCCTTCGAAGCCGTATTTGATCAGGTTATTCCAGATCCGTTCGGCGTAGTTGCCCGGCTTGTCGGTCGCTCCGACCAGCACGATATTGCGCGGGTGAAGCATCGCATGAATGCTTTTGACCACATCGCTTGCCTTTGCCGGGGGAGACCATTTGCCGGGGGCCGCAACGTGTGACTGAACATTCATGAACGTAGCCTCCGGCCTTTATTGTCGGCGCGGTCGTACGGATGCGCGACCAATATTTTGGTCATTGTTATGGGAATCGTCCGCAATGGCAACAGATGCAGGCGGCATGGCCGTCAACCGCGGCATGTCCGGATGTCAGACGCGGAGAATCTTTCGCGTGGCGGAAAACTGGAGTGTCCGCTGGCTCGAAAGACGATTGAAATCAGATGCAGTCACAGTGTCTGACGCGGTCCCGGTCAGATACCGAGATAGCGATGCTGGAGATCGGGCGCCGCGATCAGGTCTTGCGACGTTCCGGTCCAGACCACGCGGCCGCGCTCGATGATGTAATGCCGGTCGGCGATCCGTGTGAGGTTTTCAACGTTCTTGTCGATGACGAGTACGGACTGGCCTTGTGCTTTCAATAGCGACAGGCAATTCCAGATCTCATCCCGGATCAGGGGAGCGAGGCCTTCGGTCGCTTCGTCGAGGATCAGCAGACGCGGATTGATCATCAGCGCACGGCCGATTGCGAGCATTTGCTGTTCGCCGCCGGATAGCGTGGCGCCCATGTTGTCGCCGCGCTCGGATAGCCGGGGAAATAGCGAGTGAACCTTCTCCAGCGTCCACGGATCGGATACGCCGAGACGATTGGCGGAGGCCGCGATGAGATTCTCGCGCACGGTCAGGTTGGGAAAGATCTGACGGCCTTCCGGCACCAAGCCGACCCCGAGTTTTGCGATCCGGAACGCGGGAAGGCCGCGAATCTCGTCTCCAGCAAAACGGATCGATCCTGCGCGCGCGGGTGTCAGTCCCATAATGGAGCGGATGGTGGTGGTCTTGCCCATGCCGTTGCGGCCCATGAGCGTCACCATCTCGCCGCTGCGGATGGACAGCGACAGGCCGAACAGCACCTGGCTGAGGCCATAGCAGGTCTCAATGTTCTCGACGTCGAGAAGTGGCGCGCTATCAGCCATGGCCGGCCACCTGCTGATCGCCGAGATAGGCACGACGGACTTCCGCGTTCTGCCGGATCCCCGCTGGAACGTCGCAGGCAATGACGCGGCCGTAGACCAGAACGGTGATACGGTCGGCAAGTGCGAACACTGCGTCCATATCGTGCTCTACCAGCACGATGGTGACTTCTCGCCGCAATTCCTGCAGCAGCTTCACCATGCGCGCGGACTCGGTGACGCCGAGGCCGGCCATCGGCTCGTCCAGCACCAGCATCTGCGGCTTCGCGGCCAGTGCGACTGCGAGTTCCAGCTCGCGCTGTTCGCCGTGACTTAATTCCGAGACCACAGCATCCGCGCGCGGGCCGAGGCCGACGCGCTCCAGCGCGGCCATCGCGGCCTTGCGCAGATGGGGTTCCGCGCGGGCCTTGCCCCAGAACCGGAAGGAGTGTCCGTCGTGAGCCTGCGCCGCCAATGCGACGTTGTCGACTGCGGTGAAGTCCTTCAGGAGCGACGTGATCTGGAACGAACGCGCGAGCCCGAGCGCGCTGCGGCGATAAGCGGGCAGGCGGGTAACATCCTGGCCTGCGAAGTGGATGGTACCGGTGTTGGGGAGCAACTGGCCGGTCAGTTGACTGATGAGCGTGGTCTTGCCGGCACCGTTCGGGCCGATGATCGCATGCAGTTCGCCCCTGGGCACGTCGAGCGACAGATCGTCGGTGGCGACGATGCCGCCGAACCGACGGTACAGGTTCTTGACACTGAGGAGAGCTTCAACCACGGCGCAGCCTCCCCAGCCAACCGTCGATGCCGCCACGCCCGAACAGCACGATCAGCAACAACAGCGGTCCCATGATGAGGGCCCAGAATTCAGTGATTTGCGACAGCGACTCCTCGAGCACCAGAAACACGATGGTTCCGATCACGGGCCCGAACAGCGACCCCATCCCGCCGAGGATCACCATCACCATCAGGTCGCCCGATCGGGTCCAATACATGATCGATGGACTGACGAAGTCGGTGTTGGTCGCCAGGAGGGCGCCGGCGAGTCCGCACATGGTTCCGGCGATCACGAAGCAGACCAGCCGGTAGCGGTTGGCGTGAAATCCGATCGCCTGCATGCGCTGCTCGTTCGAGCGCACGCCCTGGACGACCAGGCCGAAGCGCGAATTGACGATGCGCCAGACCAGATAAATTCCGGCGAACAAGCAGCCAAGGCAGACGTAATAGAACTGGACGCGGTTCGACAGGTTGACCAATCCGCCGAAATCGCTGCGCTTGTAGATGGTCAGGCCGTCGTCGCCGCCGTAGCGGGCAAGTCCGGAGGCGATATAGTAGGCCATCTGTGCGAACGCGAGCGTGATCATGATGAAGTAGACGCCGCGCGTGCGCAGCGACAGCGAGCCGATGACCAGCGCGAACAGCGCCGAAGCCAAAAGCGCAACCGGCCACTGAATGAAGCCCGAGCCGATCCCCTCGAACGCCAGAATGCCGACTGCGTATCCGCCGATGCCGAGATAGGCGGCATGGCCGAAGCTCATCATGCCGCCGTAGCCCATGATGAGATTGAGGCTGACCGCCGCCAGCGCAAAGATCACGATGCGCGTGAACAGGGTCAGGACGAAGATGTTGCCGCTGATCGAGGAGTATAGCGGCAACAATGCGAGGCCGGTGATGACCAGCACCACCACGACGTTGCGGGCATTGAGCGATTGCGTCATCGTTTACTGGCCGGAAACAGCCCCTCCGGCCGGACCACCAGCACAATCGCCATGAGCAGATAGATCAGCATTGACGACAACGCGGGCGCGGCGGTTGAAGCCGCCGCCGGGCTGAGGATGTGCCGCAGCAGATCAGGCGCGTAGGCGCGCCCCAACGTGTCGATCATGCCGACAAAGATCGCTGCGAGGAACGCGCCGCGGATTGACCCGATGCCTCCAATCACGATGATGACGAAGGCGAGAATGAGAATGTTCTCACCCATGCCGATCTGGACGGTCAAAATGGGCGCCTGCATCAGGCCGGCGAGGCCGGCCAGCGCGGCGCCAAGACCGAAGACAAGGGTGAACAGCAGTTTGATATTGATGCCGAGCGCGCCGATCATCTCGCGGTTCGATGCGCCGGCACGGATCAACATGCCGATGCGAGTTCGCATCACGACCAGATAAAGCATCGCTGCGACGAAGAGCGACACGACGATGATCGCGAGACGATAGCTCGGATAGAACAAGCCGGGCACGATTTGCACGGGGACGGTCAGCCAGGTGGGCAGCGGAAGCGCGAGGCCTGCGGGGCCCCAGATCAGCCGGACCGCGTCGTTGAAGAACAGGATCAGTCCGAACGTGGCGAGCACGTGGTCCAGGTGATCGCGGCCATACAGATGCCGAAGAGCGACGAATTCGAGCACGATGCCGAGCAGCAGCGTCGCGCCGAGCGCGAGAGCGACGCCGATGATGAAGCTGCCGGTCCAGGCGGCGAACGTCGAGGCAAAATAGGCGCCCATCATGTAGAGCGAGCCATGGGCGAGATTGACGAAGTCCATGATGCCGAACACCAGCGTCAGTCCGGCTGCGAGCAGAAACAGCAGGAGAC
The DNA here is from genome assembly GCA_017305665.1 of Hyphomicrobiales bacterium. Classification (GTDB taxonomy): domain Bacteria; phylum Pseudomonadota; class Alphaproteobacteria; order Rhizobiales; family Xanthobacteraceae; genus Nitrobacter. The sequence continues at coordinate 22,479 of JAFKKH010000028.1, read as the reverse complement.
CGAACTGCAGTCCGTTCAGCAGTTGTTCGACGAGAAGCAACATGGAAAGGCTATTCAGCTTTGAAAGAGAACAGCGGCAGCGCCGAGGCACTGCCGCCGTATGGACTGGATTGTCCGATCACTTCATCGGGCATTTGTCGTGGAAGCGATCCTGGCTGTCCTTGACGATGGTCGCCACCGTCTTGAGGCCGAGTTGACCGTCGGCGCCCTTGACCACGTCCTGCAGATAGAAGTTCTGGATCGGAAAGTGGTTGTTGCCGAATTTGAACGAGCCGCGGACTGACTTGAAATCGGCCTTTTCCATGGCCTTGCGCATCTCTTCCTTCTTGCTGGTGTCACCCTTTACGGCAACCACGGCACTGTTGATGAGCTGCGCGGCATCATAGGACTGTGCGCCGTAGAACGACGGGCCATGCTTGTATTTTGCCCGGAAGTCGCTGACGAACTTCTTGTTGGCATCGTTGGGCAGGTCGTTGACCCACTGCTGCGCGCCGGGAACGCCGATTGCATTATCCTTCTGCAGCGGCAGTGTGGTCTCGTCGATGGTGAACGCCGTGTAGAGCGGCATTTTGCCCTTCAAGCCCGCCTGCGTGTACTGATTGAGGAACTGCACGCCGGCAGCGCCGGGGTAGAACACAAAGATCGACTCCGCACCGGAAGCGCGTGCCTTGGAGAGCTCGGCGGAGAAATCGAGCTGGCTCGGCCAGACCGTATATTCCTCGCCCTTGATCTCGCCCTTGAACGTGCTCTTCACACCGGCGAGCATGTCCTTGCCTGCGGCATAGTTCGGGCCGATCAGGAACGCCGACTTCACATTCTTCTGGTTCATGTATTCGCCGACCGCGGCCGGCGTCTGGTCGTTCTGCCAGGAGGTCGAGAAAACGTAAGGCGAGCACAGCTCGCCCGCGACCTGCGACGGACCGGCGTTGGCGATCACCAGCATGGTCTTGGAGTCGACGATCGGCTTCAGCGAAGCCAGCAACACGTTCGACCAGATATAGCCGGCGATGAAATCTACATGGTCGGACTCGATCAGCTTTTGGGTCTTCTGCTTGCCGACATCCGGTTTGAAGGTATCGTCTTCGTAGATCACCTCGACCGGCTTGCCGGCCATCTTACGTCCCATGTGATCGAGCGCGAGCTCGAACGAGTTGCGCATATCGTTGCCGATCACTGCGGTCGGGCCGCTGAACGTGCTGACGAATCCGATCTTGATGGTGTCTCCGGCGGCGGCGGGTTGCGCCAGCGCCAGCATCGCTGCGCCCGCGAGCCAGTATGCCGATCTCATATTCACTCCCTCCTCGTTATGAATCTTACGCTACTCGTTCGCGGCGCTGCTTTATGATGAAGCGCCGCGTTGTTGCCGAGCTTTGTGCGCGATCTTTTGGTGATGCGGCAAGCACGACCTTCGGCTTCCTCGCACCGCAAGCCGTACTTTTCGCTCTTGCATCATAATTCGTACAATCTTCCGATTGCAAGAATTATAATTCAGTGGCGTGTTTTCTAGGTTGATTTCACCTTTGGTATGAAGGGCTTCGGCCACCGGCCGCCAATGCGTTCGGTGAGTTGTTTGCAGGTATTTTTCAGTATTTCGATCACGGTCTTGTCGTCGCGGCGAGCAAATGCGGGCGTAGCCATCACAGTGACGACCAGCGCGGCGCGGCTTTGAATATCCAGGATCGGCACGGCGGTGGCGCGCAAGCCCGGGATCAGCAACTCATCGACCGAGGTCGACGTCGCCGCGTGCACACTTTTGCGGATCGCAGCGACGTCGCGCGTGCGGCGATGCGCCGCGGCTGAAACGAGATGAGCGATCGCGCCGGCGGCTTCATCGTCGCCCATGAAGCTGAGGAAGACATGGCCGGTCGCCGAACCGAGCAGCGGCAATACCGAGCCGACCGACAGTGAGGTGCTGACTGGCACGCGTCCCGCGTGCCAGCGCACGATGGTCGGCCCCAATGGCCCGAGCGCCGCGATCAGCGTGGTTCTGCCGGTTTTCCGCACGAAATCAGCGATCGCGGGATCGGCTTCAGCGAACACGTCGGTGCGCGCGAGCGCGGCGAGGCCGATCTGGATCGCCTGCGGTCCGAGGTTGTAACGGCCTGATGCTGTGTCCTGATGCGCCATGCCCGATGCGATCAGGCTGGCGAGATAGCGATGCGCCTGCGATGCGGAGAGTCTGGCCCGTGCCGCGATGGTACCGAGCGTCGCCGACTCCGGCTCTGACGCGAGCGCGGCGAGCACGCGGAAGCCCGTCGTCACCGATTGAATGCCGCGCCGCGCCGACGCCGCGACATTGGTCGCAGCCGATGGCGTCGAGACGTTCGCTGGATCGGTCGGCAAGGCGTTGATCCCTTCGGAATCCGTTGCGGCAAACCCAAGGCAAGCCGGAACGGCTTGCGGCGAACCTGTGACGGGCCCAAACCGGCTCCCGGCAGCGGGCATGCAGGATAGTGCATGAACTCTCTTTGCATATCAAGAAATCAATTGTACGATGTGGAATGGCCGCGAGACTGACGCCCGCCCTGACCGCGGGCTCGGCTGCGGCACATTCATCGGCAACGCATCGGGGAGGATCGCGTGCGCATCGCGGTGGTCGGCGGAGGGCCCGCGGGTCTCTACTTCGCCTGTCTCTGGAAGAAACGGCATCCGGATTCCCACATCGACCTGTTCGAGCAGAACGAGGCCGGCGCCACCTGGGGATTCGGCGTGGTGTTCTCGGATCAGGCGCTGGACTTCCTGCGCGCCGACGATCCGGAAACGGTCGATGCGATCGCGCCGCGGATGGAAAGCTGGCGCAACATCACGCTGAACCTGCGCGGTGAGAGCGTCGAGATCGACGGCGTCGGCTTTTCGTCGATCGGTCGGCTCGATCTGCTGACCATCCTGCAGCAGCGCGTGCGCGACGTCGGCATCGCGCCGCACTACGTCACGCACATCCCGTCGATCGATCAGTTGGCGGGATACAACCTGATCGTCGCCGCCGATGGACTCAACTCCATCGTGCGCCGCCAGTTCGAAGGCGACTTCGGCGCGAGCCTGTCCTGGTCGAGCAACAAGTTCGCCTGGTACGGCACCACAAAGCCATTCCCGACGTTGTCGCAGACCTTTGTCGAGACCGAGTTCGGCACCTTCAACGCGCATCACTATCGCTACGCGCCGGACATGAGCACATTTCTGGTCGAATGTGACCGCGTCACCTGGCAGCGCTATGGCTTCGCCGAGAAGTCGGTCGACGAATCCCGCGCCATTTGCGAGCAGGTGTTCGCCGACGTGCTGGATGGACATCCGCTGCTGTCGAACAAATCGGTGTGGCGGAATTTCCCATGGATCTGGAACGAGCACTGGTCATTCGGCAACGTCGTCCTGATCGGCGATGCGCTGCACTCCGCGCACTTCTCGATCGGATCGGGTACGCGGCTTGCGATGGAGGACGCCATCGCGCTGATCAAGGCGCTGGAAGACGCACCCGATATTCCGGCGGCGCTCGCGCGCTATGAGGCCGGGCGCAAGCCGGTGGTGAAGAAGCTCGTCACTGCCGCGCGCGCCAGCGCCGACTGGTACGAGCGCTTTCCGGACCACATGAAGCTCGGCCTGATGGATTTTGCGCACAGCTACATCACGCGCTCCGGCCGGATCGACGACGAGCGGCTGCGCTCCATGGCGCCGGCGTTCATGGCGACATACGATACGCATAAGGCGGGCATGGCGCCGCAGCGATCGAAGGGACGATGACGATGGCGGAGCCGATCGCCGACAATGTACCGCGCGATAGCGCCGGCGCGCGCGAAATCGGGTTCTCGATTCCGGAGTGCTACAACGCGAGCCGCATCCTGTTCGACAATCTCAAGGTCGGGCGCGGCGGCAATCTCGCCGTCACCGGCCCCTTGGGCCAACGCACCTACAACGAACTGTGCGCGGACGCGTGCCGCTGGGGCAACGGCTTTCAGTCGCTGGGGCTTGCACGCGGCGACCGCATCCTGATGTTTCTCGACGATACGCCGGTCTATCCGGCCGCGTTCTTCGGCGCGGTGCGCGCCGGTTTCGTGCCGCTGCTCATCAATACGCTGACGCCGCCGGATCTGCTGCAGTTCTACCTGTCGGATTCCGGCGCGCGTGTCGCGGTGGCCGATGCCGAATTCTGCTCGCGCTTCGACGCAACGGCCTGCGCGGATACCCAACTGGCGACGTTGATTGCCGTCAACGGTATGGCCGGGCCGAATGCCGCGTCAAAGCTGCTGCAAGCCGAGCAATGGTTATCCGCTTTTCCGACGGAGCTCGATGAAGCCGATACCCATCGCGACGAGATGGCATTCTGGATGTATTCGTCGGGCTCCACCGGGCGGCCGAAGGGTATCGTGCATCTGCAGCACGACATGGCCTACAGCGAGGTGGCCTTCGCGCAGAGCGTGCTCAAGCTCGGCGCCGGCGACATCTGCTTCTCAGTGCCGAAGATGTTTTTCGCTTACGGCTTCGGCAACTCCGTCACCTTTCCGTTTTCGGTCGGCGCGGCATCGCTGCTGCTGCCGGGGCAGCCGAAGCCGGCTTCGATTTTTGATGCGATCGCGCGCTTCCGTCCCACGGTGTTCTTCGGCCTGCCGACGCTCTACACCGCGCTGACCAAGGCACCGGAAGCGACAGCCGCCGACGTCACGTCGCTGCGCCTATCGATCTCGGCTGCCGAGGTGCTGTCCGCCGATGTCTTCAACGGCTGGAAGGACATCGCCGGTCTCGAGATCGTCGAAGGCCTCGGCTCGACCGAAGTGCTGCACATTTATCTCTGCAATCGCCCGGAGCGGAAGAAGCTCGGTGCCGCCGGCCTGCGCGTGCCCGGCTACGAACTGGCGCTGCGTGACACGCAAGGGCGCGACGTCGGCGATGGCGAGGAAGGCATCCTGTGGGTTCGCGGAGACTCCAATACGCCGCTGTACTGGAACCGGCCGGACAAGACCGCGGAGACGATCCGCGACGGCGGTTGGATCTACACCGGGGACCGCTTCCTGCGCGATGCCGACGGATTTCATTTCTTCCGCGGCCGCGCCGATGACCTCGTGAAGATTTCGGGCCAGTGGGTCTATCCGCTGGAGGTCGAACTGTGCCTCGCCGATCATCCCGACGTGCGCGAATGCGCGGTCATCGCCGCCGAACTGCCGGATCGTCGCATGACGTTGCGGGCGATGGTGGTGATGAACGCCGCGCCTGCCGACGGAGCCGTGGCAACGAAGGCGCTGCAGGATTACGTCAAGGCCAAGCTGCTGCCTTACAAGTATCCGCGCGAGATTCTGTTTGTGGATGACCTGCCGAAAACCGGCACCGGCAAGATCGATCGGCAGGCGGTGATGCGAAGGATGGGGTAGCGCTGTTCTCGATTGCCGGGTCATAGGCGAGCGAAGCGACGCCGTGCTTCGAACGGCTATGCTTGGCAATGACGGACAATCAAGATGCGCCTTCATCAGGTGATAAGCGCAATCCGTTTCAACCCGGCGCGGCGGCCTGCTCCGAGCAGAAGGTGTCCGACTTGATGACTTCGAACTGATCGAGCGGCTTGAAGTAGGTCTCGGTCCAGCCCTGGTGCATACCGTAAACCGGCTGGTTCATATAAAACCCGTGAAAGGTGCAGAGCCCGTTGTGAAACTGCACATTGCCGCGCAGGTTCACCTCCAGACCGCCGTCATCGACGCTCCCTGGCGTGTTCGGCTTCGACAGCGCATACAGGTGATCCTTGTCGGAGTTGCCGCATCCGATCTTGTCGCCGTCGCCGGTGATCTCGATGAACACGACCTGCCCCTCGTTCTGAGGCGGCTCTTCAGTCAAATCGCCGTCCTTGGTCAGGGACGGGCTCCAGGTGGGAACAGGGCTTCGCTTGTCGCCTATCGTGCAGACGGGCAGGCCACCGACACCTGCCCAGGGCGTCTCTTTCGGCTGCAATACGCTTCGGAGCGAGCCTGACAAATAATAAGTCGCTGCTCCAGCAATGAGCGCGGAAACGATACAAGCCGCTATTGGCTTTAAAATCCGCATGGCGATCCAGCGCAGATCAATGGGCCCATGATTAGCCATCGCGGTCCGAACATTCAACGTCTGTGCGAACGCGCGTCCGGTTGTAATTCCGCCGTTACTTCCTCGTCCGCAGCCGCTGCAACTCGCCGCGCGCATGCGCGAGCTGGTCGCGCATGGCGTCGCGCTTGCGGATCAGATCGTCACGCTCGTCGATCAGCGCCTGCGGCACGGCGATGTCGCTCGCGCAGGCGGCGCAGACCAGCGCCTCCTTGTGGTTCTCGTGCCGGCAAAACGGGCAGATCATCGGACGTCACGGATCATGAAATACGATAAGTGGAGCCGGGGCGGTGGTTCTCTTCACCTCTCCCCATGTCGTTATTCGCAGTAGGTCTTGCCGTTGAACGAGAAGCACTTGCCGCCGTGCCCACCGCCACCACCGGCGGCGCGGCGCGGCGCGTGTTCGCGATGCGCGGTACGCGGCTTCGGCGCAGGCTCCGCGCGTTTCTCGCACGCGCCTTCCGAATTCAGGAAGTAGCCGCGATTGCAGCTGATCTGCACGCAATGGTCGCCGTCGGCGCGCTGCCCCTTGGCGCACATCAGCGGACAGACCCGGTCGGGCTTGCTGCGGACGCCGTCGAGCGCATCGAGGCTTGCGACCTTCACGTCGAAATTGGTATGCGCGTTCTTGTTGAACAGCGCGAGCGCCTTGCGCGATTCGTCATCCCAGGTGCCGTCGATCGAGCCGGGATTGCAGCCGACGCGCTGCAGGTGCGCCTGCAGCAGGCGGGCGATGTCGCCGGGGTCCATCTGCGGTGTCGGCGCGGCTTGCGCCGGCGTCACCGGCACCTGTGGGGCGGGCGCAAGCGATGCGAGCTTGGTCTTCTCCTCGCTGGCCTTCTTGTCGGCCTGCTGCTTTTCGAACGCCTGCTGTTGTTCGAGCGCCTGCTGTCGCGCGACATCGAGCTGCCGCTGTGCCTCGGCCTCGGCCTGTTTCTTGGCCTCGTCGACCTGCCGCTGCGCATCGGCGGCGGCCTGCTTCTTGGCGGCTTCGACCTGCAGCCGCGCGGCTTCGGCCTGCTTCTTGGCCTCCTCGATCTGCTGCTTGGCGGCGTCCAGCTCCTTCTGGGTCTGCAGCGCCATCTGGCGCCGCGCTTCCTCGAGGTCCTTCTTGGCCTGCTCCGACAGCTTGTGCTTGGCTTCGAGAGTCTGGCGCGCGGCCTGCTCCGCGAGCTGCTTGCGCAGTTCCTCGGTTTTCTTCGCGGCCTGGTCTTCCGCGTCGCGCCGCGCCGAATCCGCCTTCGCCTGGGTCTGCTGCGCGGCCATCAGCTTGCTGTTCTGGGCGCGCGCGAGGTCGGCGTAGAGCCCCTTGCTGTGGCGGCCGAGGAAGGAATCCCATGCCTCCTTGGTGCCGATCTGCGCCGCCAGTTCGTAGTCGACGCGGGCCTGCGCGTCCGGGTCCGCGGGCTTCGCCACCGCAGGGACCAGCGAGGTGTTTTCACCGCCGAGCGAGCCATAGACGAACGGCTCCTGGCGATTGTTGGTGGTCTTGAGCACGTCGTCGCGCACGCGGCCGAAGGCGATGCGCAGGTCCAGTCCGGGCTCGGCGATGTATTTCACCAGCGCGGTCGCGAACGGGCTGTTCTGGCCGTCGCCGTCGCTCGCCACCGCGCCCGCCTTCGCCGCGAAGGCGATCAGCGTGTCCGACGTGGTCGGCTCGACCTCGGCGAGGCCGCGTCCGATCGAGCGGCTGGCGATGCTGCGCTTCATCGAGTTGGCGAACGGGTTGTCGCGGCAGGCGTCGAGGATGACGAGCTTGAGCCGCTTGACCGGATCGAGCGCGCGCACCACGCGGTCGAGCGAGATGGTCTCGTCCTCGATGTCGAAGTCGCTGGCGAGCTTGGCGTCGACCGGAATCAGGTAGTTGGTGCCGTTCACCTCCATGCCGTGGCCGGCATAGTAGACGACGGCGATATCGGCGGTGCGCGCGATCTCCGCGAAGTCACGGACGGCGTGGCGCAGGCCGGAAATGCCGAGATCGCTCTTGGAATCCACCACGTCGAAGCCGGCCTGCTTGAACAGGTTTGTCATCGCGGCGGCGTCGCGCGCCGGATTGGTCAGGCGCGGCACCTGCTGGTATTTTGACATGCCGATGACGAGGGCGACGCGCTTTTCCGCCATCGCAGGACCGGCGGACAGGCAGAGCAAAAATCCCAATAAAAATAAAAGTGCGGACCGCATCGGCAGCCCCCTTATTCGCAATGGCCGCAACCATACCAACCACCCGGCGGGCTCGCAACACGCCGTGCGAGAGTCCGTCGCGTCCGGTTCTGGAAGGTTAACCACCGAACATCCCCTTCAGGCCGGTATAGAGCGAGGCGCCGATCGTCGACAACAGGCCGACGGCAGGGCCCGCGGTTCTCAACAGTTCCTGGATGCGACGGGCGCGGCGACGCATGGCGTCCTCGCCGACATGGCGGCCGAGCAGTTGCGCGACCTGGAATGCCGCGATGCTCGGCTTGCCGACCCGCGCGATCCGGCCCGGCAGCATGCGGAAGGCGAACAGCGCGAGGAAGTTGCCGGCAACGTAGGCGAGCGTGATGCTGAGGCTGTATTCGAAGGTCTCGCGCCAGTCGCGCGCGGTCTCCGGCACGATCGGCACGTGGTCGAGCAGGCCGACCACGCTGAGCATCCCGGTGACGGCGAGGATCGCCGTCGTGGCGCCGAGGCCGAGCGCGCCGCGCACGCCGATCCGGTGCAGCACGAACAGCACGAGGCCGAACGGGAAGGGGATCGCGACCGACAGCAGGCGCAGATACACCGTCGAGACGTCGAAGGAGAAGGTCAGCAGGTAGTGGCCTGCGAGCAGCAGCGCGGTCGGCAGCAGCACATACAGGCTGCCGTAGCGCGCGATGAACGTCAGCGGCGCGCGCAGGAACGCGAGATGCAGGCCGACCTCGTCGAGGTCGCGCTGCAGGCGTTCGAGGTCGCCGAGCGTGCCTTGAATCTCATCGATGACCGGGCGGACGACGCGCAGATCGCGGCGGCAATGCCGGCAGACGATCGCTTCGTCCTTGATCGTCTCGGCGCAAAACGGACATTCCATCTGGTTTCCTCGACCCGGGCCAGGCCGCGGCTTTCATTGCTCTTGCTGGAGGGCGGCCGTGCGGGGTGCGTGGCCGCGGTCTCCACTCTTGTTCAGTTTTTGGCGACCGCGAGGATGAAGTTGGTCTGCGAGGTGCGTCCTTCCGAGTCCTTCAGCTCCACGCGGATGGCGTGCTCGCCGGCCGGCACCTCGGCATCGGGGATGTCGATGCCGCTCGCCTTCACGTAAGGCGCGACCCGCGGCGTCAGGTCGACGTTCGACCCGCGCAGATAGGTCACGGTGACGCTTGTCGGATCGATCTTGGAGCCGCCGTAGGCGTGGAATTTCAGCTTGAAGTGCAGCGGGGAATGCAGTTTGCCGTCGTCGATGTCGGCGATCTCGATCCGGGGCCCGCGGGTGATGGCGCGCGAGGACACCTTGATCTTCGGCGGCGGCAGATTGGCCTCCGCCTGGGTGATCAGGACGACGCCCGCCTTCGCCGGCGGGCAGACGGCGGTCGCGAGGAGCGCGAATGCGCCGAGCCAGAGGGATGTGCGTTTCAGGATGGACATGATGTCACCTGTCGATTGCCAAATAAATTTCAGCGAATGCATTTTCGGCCTGCGCGACCCGTTCTCATGTGAGATAGATCACAGACAGGGGCGCGGCCGCCTCCGCCAACCGGAAGTCATCAATTAACGTCATTATTAACGGCATTCGCGTGGGCCGGAAAGCGTGCGGATATCAGCCTAAAGAGGAATGCCATCTTAAGAGGAAACCTATGGCCAGACGCCTGATCGACATTTCGGTGCCACTGCAGAACGACGTGCCGGCCGATCCACCCGGCAACGGTCCTGATATCACCTACATCGACCACCAGCAGGGCCTGCCGCGGATGCTGCAGTTCTTCGACGGCCTCAAGGCGCAGGACCTGCCGGACGGGCAGGGCTGGGCGGTCGAGCAGGTGCAGCTCTCGACCCACAACGGCACCCATCTCGACGCGCCCTGGCATTTCCACCCCACCATGAATCGCGGCGAGCGATCCTGGACCATCGACGAGGTGCCGCTGGAGTGGTGCTTCCAGCCCGGCGTGAAGCTCGACTTCCGGCATTTCCCCGATGGCTATGTGGCGACCGCCGCCGATGTCGAGGCTGAGCTGACGCGCATCGGTCACACCCTGCGGCCGCTGGAGATCGTGGTGGTGAACACGTCCGCCGGCGCGAAGTATGGCCGGGCCGACTACGTCAATTCCGGCTGCGGCATGGGCTACGCCGCGACCATGTACCTGCTCGAACGCGGCGTGCGCCTCACCGGCATCGACGGCTGGAGCTGGGATGCGCCGTTCGTCCATACTGCGAAGAAATATGCCGAGACGAAAGACGCCAGCCTGATCTGGGAGGGTCACAAGGCCGGCCGCCACATCGGCTACTGCCACATCGAGAAGCTGCACAACCTCGAGCAGTTGCCCTCGACCGGGTTCATGGTGTCGTGCTTCCCGGTGAAGATCGAGCGCGCCTCGGCGGGTTGGACCCGCGCGGTCGCGATCATCGATTGAGGTCTGTACCTTTGAATTCCGTGCCGTTCCTGGGGATCCGGCACTGCATCATGCAATGCAGCCCGGTGGGGAGATAGGCGATCTCCGCCTTGCCGTCGAACGCACGCAGCCCGACATTCAGAAGCTGCGTGCCGAACCCCGGCTCACCCTGGTTGCTGATCCTCGGCCCTCCGGATTCGTCCCAGACGATCGACAGGATGTCGTCGGCGACGGTCCATGACACCTGCAGCAGGCCGTGCAGCGTGGCGAACGCGCCGTACTTCGCGGCGTTGGTGGCGAGCTCGTGAAACATCAGGGCCAGGCTGACCGCAAGTTTGGCCGGCAGGAACAGCGGATCGCCGTTGAGGGTGAAACGGACGTGGCCATAGGGGCCGAGCTCGGAGCGCAGCAGATCGATGATGTCGCAGCCACGGCCCTCGGTGCGGGCGATCAGGTCGTCGGTCGCCGACAGCGCGCGGATGCGGCCATCGATCCGATTCCAGGCCACCGGATGTTCGTGGAGCGCCTGCCGGACCACGGCATGGATAGCGGCCAGCTTGTTCTTGAGGCGGTGCTGCAACTCCTCGACCACGAGTGCGCGATAGCGCTCCTCGTTGACGAGGCGGTCCGCCAGTTCGCGGTGGTGTCTCACCAGCGAGCGATAATGCCGCACACCCCATATGATCAGCGACGCGATGACCAGATAGACAGTCATGATGGCCGCCGCCGCCAACCGGTGCGGCGCGCCACCGAAATCCAGCGTCAGGCCGAGCAGCGCGCCGCCCAGCGCCGTCGCTATTCCGGCCCGGCTGCCGCCGACTGCGGCCGCTGCGAATACCCCTGGCAGATACGGACTGTAGGGTGTGTCGTCGCGCAAAAACGCGACGCAGAACCGGAAGGCTGTGGAGAGGACGAGGCAGATCACGACGAGGCCGAAACGCAACGCCAGCGGCGGCTCGGAGATGCCCTGCCAGCCGCGCCGGAATTCCTCGATCCACTTCATCATCAGGCTGGATTCCGCCGCTTGGGTGTCGGGTCCGACGCGTGGTCGGGTGAGAAGCTGCGACGGGAGGATGCAACAGGTTGCTTCAAGGCAGGGACAATCCGCTGGCGCAAAAGTGTATCGAGGCAGTCTAGCGCAAGGCGTGACAGGAGCGCATACAAAATTTCCATTTGGAGACGAACGGGGCCGGGCCGTGGTTCCGTGCGTATCTTGTATGATGGGGGAGGACGTTGCGCGCGTCTCTCTGCGCCATGTATCCGGTGTTCGAATACAGTATGAACCTTTGCGGCTATCGGAAAATGAATCGCCCGCTTGTCATGACCGGATTATCTTCGCGACGCTTGCGGTCTGTGCTTCTGCTTCTCGTTCTATTCATGCCGTGCGCTCTGGAAGCCGGCGCCGCCGAGACTCTGGCGCCGACGCAGGCCGGCCTCGATCGCATCACCGCGTTCTTCGACACCGAGGTCGCAAGCGGCAGGATTCCGGGCGCGGTCGTGCTGATCCAGCAGCACGGCAAGCAGATCTATATGAAGACGTTCGGTATGCGCGACGTCGCGACGAAATCACCGATGACGCCCGATGCGCTGTTTGCGTTGCATTCGATGACCAAGCCGATCACCAGCGTCGCGGCCATGATGCTGGTCGACGCCGGCAAGATGGCGCTCGACGATCCGATCGCGAAATACATTCCATCCTTTGCCGGTGTGCAGGTCGGCGTCACAACGAAGGGTGCGGACGGCAAGCCGGTCCTGAGGCGGGTCGCACCGAAACGGCCGCCGACCGTTGCCGATCTTTTGCGGCACACCTCGGGTATCACCTATGAGTACACCGTCGATGACCTGATCAATCAGGCCTATGCCAATGCCGATTTGTTCGCGGGGGATTTCGACAATGCGACCTTCGCCGAGCGCATTGCGAAACTTCCGCTGGCGGGGCAGCCCGGCACGCTGTGGCGCTACGGCGCGTCCACCGACGTGCTCGGCCGCGTCATCGAGGTGGCGTCGGGGCAGACGCTCTATGATTTCGAGAAGCAGCACATCTTCGATCCGCTCGGCATGACCAGTACGAAATATGTGCTCGAGAGCGATGCCGAGCGCGCGCGCATGGCAGAACCTTCGCCCAGCGATCCCGAACTGGTCGACGCCGAACGCGAGCGTCGGTCGCACAGACGATGGCAATCCGGCGCCGCCGGGCTGGTCTCGACCGCCGCCGACTATGCCCGCTTTTCGCAGATGATTCTTCAGCGCGGAGTGCTGGACGGCAAGCGCTACCTCAGTCCGAAGTCCTATGCGCAAATGACGACCGATCACGTGGGGCCGGGCTCCGGCGTCGTGCATGACGCCGACTATTTTCCCGGCACAGCGCTCGGCTTCGGCTTCGGTTTCGCCGTCCGGATCAACCACGGCAGCAGCGCGGAGCGGCCGGAGCCCGGCTCGATCGGTGAACTCAAATGGAACGGGGGCAGCGGGCCTCAATTCGTGATCGATCCCAGCCGCGACATGGTCGCTGTGATGATGGTGCAGGTCGGTGCCGATCGCGGGCGGGTTCAGCATGCATTCGAGAAGCTGGTCTACGAGGCGCCGGAACAATGAGCCGAGGCATGTTGCCTCCGACCTCTCTCTTTCAGGGAGAGGTGAAAGAAGCGTCTGCGTCAGCGCGGATTATTCGGCGGCGACGTCGTAGGGCGCGCTTGAGCCTCCTGGAGGAGACCGGTTGGATTCATCCGCAATCGGAATCAGGATCACATCGAACGGAGTGGTCGGCACCTGCTTGACGGTGCCGCTCGCGGTGATGATGTGTCCGCGGGATGTGCCGTCCAGTTCGATGTCGAGCTCGTCGATCTGAAACAGCGGAAGCCTGCCAGGCGCGTGGCGTTTGGTCTTGATCGAGGCGTGGAAATCGTCGCCGCTCTCGCTGTAGGTGCCGGTGTATGTCACCAGCTTGTCGCCACCGTGGATGTGACCGTCGCGCAGCGTGATGACTCCCAGTCCGTCGCCTTGCTTCGCCTTGAACCAAACCGAATATTGACCGTGTGCCAGCATCGCTTTGTCCTGTCGTTTCCCGCGCTCTACATGCGATCCCGGCGTAACTTTTGGCCTACCTATTTCGTTAAAGTTGTCGATGTCGCCGGAAAGGCAGTGGATAAGATCAGGCGGTGCGAGTCCGATGCTCAACGTTATAAATTCTGCAGCAGCAGATGGAGCGCGTTCGCTGCGAAGGCCTGCATGTTGGCGCCGCGCTCAGTGCTGCCGGTCTCCAGCGTGGTGACGGCGTTCGCAGGCCCGGCGATCGCCATGCAGCTATGGCCGGCGGCATCGCCGTAGCGATTGCCGGTCGGTCCGGTGGCGCCGGTCTCCGAGAGTCCCCAGTCGGTCGCAAAGCGTTGGCGCATCCGCGTCGCCAGCAGTTGCGCGTAGGGCTCCGATGCCGAGCGAAAACCTTTCATGTCGGCGTCGGAAATATCCATCAGCACGCGCCGCGCGTCGCGCGTATAGACCACGGCGCCGCCGAGGAAATAGGCGGACGCGCCGGGCACGGAAAGCAGCGCTGCCGCGATCAGACCGCCGGTGGAGGATTCCGCGACCGCGATGGTCTGCTTGTTGGCGATCAGCTTTGCGGCGACCTGCTCGGCGATGGGGAGGAGGGTGTTCATGGCGTTTTTCCGTGTGATGGATTTCGAGGAGCCCTAACATACCGCCGCCGCATCGTCAGCCGTGGACGCACGGTCGCGCGGGTCGTAGGATCGGCTGGCGCGGCGAGGAAGGAGACATCATGACGGCACCGATCGCGGGCGGCGTGGATTGCGACCTGCATCCGGCCGTGCCTCATCTCACCAGCCTTCTGCCCTACATGAACGATTACTGGCGCGACCAGGTGACGACACGCGGCATGACCGACCTGCTGTCGCAATCCTATCCGACCAATTCGCCGATCACCGGCCGCGCCGACTGGCGGCCGGCCAAGGGCAAGCCCGGCGAGAGCGTCGACGATCTCTTGAAACACGCGCTGGCGCCGTTCCAGACCGCGTTCGGGATTCTCAATCCGCTCTACGGCGTGCAGCTGGTGTTCAGCGAGGATATGGCGGACGCGTTCTGCCGCGCGCTGAACGACTGGCTGGTAAAGGAGTGGCTCGACAAGGACGCGCGGCTGCGCGGCTCCATCGTGATTCCGGCGCAGAGCATCGAGAAGGCGGTAGCGGAGATCGAGCGCTGCGCCACCGACAAGCGCTTCGTGCAGGTGCTGATGCTGGTGGCGGGCGACATGCCGCTGGGCAAGCGGCATTACTGGCCGATCTATGCGACCTGCGAACGGCTCGGCCTGCCGATCGGCATTCACGCCGGCAGCAACTATCACAACGCGCCGACCTCGGTCGGCTGGGGCTCCTATCACATCGAGGACTACGTCGCGCAGGCGCAGGCGTTCCAGACCCAGATGACCAGCCTGATCGTGGAAGGCGTGTTCGCAAAATATCCGAACCTGAAAATGGTGATGCTGGAATCAGGCTTCACCTGGCTGCCGTCGTATCTGTGGCGGCTGCACAAGTTCTGGCGCGGCGTGCGGATGGAGACGCCGTGGGTGGATCGCCCGCCGATCGAGATTGTGCGCAGCAATATCCGCTTCTCGCTGCAGCCGGTGGACGCGCCGCCGGAACCCGAGACATTAAATCGCCTGTTTGACCATATGCAGTCGGATGAATTGCTCCTATTCTCGACCGACTATCCGCACTGGCAGTTCGACGGCGATTCGGCGTTACCGGAGGGCTTGTCGCCGGATCTTGTGCGCAGGATCATGATCGACAATCCACACGCGACCTACGCCCGCCTCAAGGACTCCGTCGCGAAGGAGACGACGCCATGAACATGCAGTTCCGCTCAGGCGCGCAGCAGGACAACGCCACCGCGATCAAGACGGCCATCGCCGACTGCGACATCCATCCGGCGCGCGCCACCGCGAGCGAATTGCATCCGTTCCTCGCCAAGCGCTGGCACGAGCATCTCGCGACCTACGGCAAGCACGCCTATCAGGGCATGATGGAAGGGCCGCCGTATCCGAAGGCGCAGCCCAATGCCTCGCGCCGCGACGCCTATCCGCCGGAAGGCGGGCCGCAGGGCTCGTCGCTGTCGTTCATGCAGAAGCAGTTGCTCGATCCGCACAACGTCGCGCTCGGCGTGCTCAATCCGCTCGGTACCGGGCAGGGCATCCGCAATCACGACCTCAGCGCCGCGCTCGCCACCGCCATCAACGACTGGCAGATCGAGAAGTGGACCAGCAAGGATTCTCGCCTCAAGGGCTCCATCGTCGTCGAGAACGAGGACGGGCCGACGGCGGCGGCCGAAATCCGCAAGCGCGCGGGCGATCCGAATTTCGTGCAGGTGCTGCTGCTCAGCCGCAACGTCGAACCGCTGGGGCAGCGCCGCTACTGGCCGATCTACGAGGCCGCGCAGGAAGCCGGCCTGCCGGTCGGCGTGCATGCGTTCGGCTTCGGCGGCAATCCGATCACGGCGTCGGGCTGGCCGAGCTACTACATCGAGGAGATGGTCGGGCATTCGCAATGCCAGCAGACCGCGCTCGCCAGCATCGTGCTGGAAGGCGTATTCGAAAGATTCCCGAAGCTGAAGATGGTGATGATCGAGGCCGGCTTCGGCTGGGCGCCGTCGCTGGCGTGGCGGCTCGACAAGGTGTGGCAGAAGCTGCGCAGCGAGGTGCCGCATGTGAAGCGGCCGCCGTCGGAATATATCAAGGATCACATCTGGTGGACCACGCAGCCGATGGAAGACCCGGAGCGGCGCGAGCATCTGTTCCAGACCATCGAGTGGATCGGCTGGGACAAGCTCTTGTTCGCAACCGACTACCCGCACTGGGATTTCGACGAGCCGTCGCGCGTGCTGCCGGTCGGCGTCAGCGACGCCAACCGCGAGGCGTTCTATCTCGGCAACGCCAAGAAGCTGTACGGCATCGCGTGACCGGGGTTCGTTGCTAGCATGGCCCGTCACGTCATTGCCCCCGTCAGCGAGATGCCGCCGGGCACGCGCAAGTTCCTCACCGTCGACGAGCGGCCGATCGCGGTTTTCAACGTCAACGGCGAGTTCTTCGGGCTGCTCAATCGCTGCCCGCACATGGGCGCCGCTTTATGTGAAGGTCCGCTGATCGGGCTCGCGCAGTCGACGACGCCGGGCGAGATCGAATACACAAAACTCGGTGAGATCGTGCGCTGCCCCTGGCACGGCTGGGAGTTCGACATCCGCACCGGGCAATCGTACTGCGATCCGCGCCGCTTTCGCGTGAAAGCCTACGCGGCCCACGTCGAGCCCGGCGCCAGCGTGGTGAAGGGGCCGTATGTGGCGGAGACGCTGAGCGTCTCGGTCGAGGACGACTACGTCGTGGTGGAGATGTAGGGGCAGCCACCGTCATTCCGGGGCGTCGCGAAGCGCGAGCCCGGAATCCATATTCCTTGTATCGATGTTTCGGATAAAAGCAGTCTCGGGGGTTATGGGTCCCCGCCTTCGCGGGGACGACGTCAGAAAACGTCACATCATCTGCCGCTCGCGCGCGTAGCGCACCAGCGCGGCATAGCGATAGATGCCGTGGACGAACTTCCCGTACGGCATCGTGATGAACAGCGCGAAGACAAAGCCGAGATGAAGCGCCAGCAACGGACCCATGGCTGATGTTTCGCGAAGCACCAGCAGCAGAAGTCCGGTCGCGCCGGTCAGCCACAGCATCAGGATGAAGGCCGCATCCATGCCGAGACGCGCGTCGTCGCGCATCGCGGGATCGCGCGCCGTCTTTGCGATCAAAAGGCCGATCGGACCGATCACGAGACCGAGGCCGCCGAGCGTGCCGAGCACCACCGGCAGGTCCCACCACGGATACGGCGCCTCGCGCGCCAGCAGGTAGTGATAGAGCGTCGCCACTGACGTTGCCGCGAAGCACAGCAGGAAGCCATAGAACGTCAGGTGATGATAGAGCTTGCGCCGGTCGGTCGGGCGCTCGTCCTCATTGTAGCAGCCGACGCCGCCGCCGTGGAGATAACGAAGTTCGCCGGCATCGCGCAGTGCCTGCAACAGCGCGCGGGGACCGGTGGTCATGCCGACGGGCTCGCCGATGTCGCGCCAGAACGCGCGCACGCCCATCACGAGCGCGAGGATCGCGTAGAGGAACGCGGCGCTGAACAGCACTGCCATGGCATTGTGCGGCATCAGTTTGTAGAACGCGCCGGGCCCGATGTGCACGCCATACAGGACACCGGGATCGTTGAACGCGACGAAGCCGAGGATGAACGCGGCCACGCTCAGGGCCGCGATCACGCTGATGACGAGCCCGTTGCGCGCGAACAGGCCGGCGAAGGCGCGGGGCCAGGCATAGTGTGTGTAGGATTCGGCGCGCGCGATCGCGAGCGTCTGCGGCACGTTGACGTTGAACTCATGCGGCGGCGAGAACTGGCAGTCGGTGTAGCAAGCACCGCAGGCATGGCAGAGATTGGCGAGGTAGTTGAGGTCGCCGTCGGAGAAGGCGCGCCGCATCTCCATCGCCGGAAACACCGCGCACAACCCCTCGCAGTAGCGGCAGGAGTTGCAGACCGTCATCAGACGGTCCGCTTCTTCGAGGATGCTGGTCCTAGTTCCGTGCATTGTTCGCTGCTTCCCGCCCGGCGACACGGCCGAACACGCTGCCGATGGTCATGCCGATCCCCGCCGCATAGCCCTGACCGAGTACGTTGCCGGCCATGATCTCGCCGGCAGCGAACATGTTGGCGGCGGGCTTGCCGTCGCTCATCATCATCCGCGCCTGCTTGTTCACGCGCGTGCCGAGATAGGTGAAGGTGATGCCGGGCCGCACCGGATAGGCGAGATAGGGCGCCGCCTCGATCTTGCGCGCCCAGTGGGTTTTTGCCGGCGTGATGCCTTCGGTGCGGCAGTCGTCGAGAATGGTGTGATCGAAGGTGCCGGGCCGCACCGCGGCGTTAAACTCCGCCAGGGTCTTTTCCAGCGCGGCGGGATCGAGCCCGAGCTTCTGCGCGAGTTCCGCGACGGTATCGCCCGCGATCGGCGGAAACAGCGTCGGCATGAAGCTCGTCACCACGCTGGAGTCGAAGATGATGTAGGCGATCTGGTCCGGCTGCGCGGCGACGAGGCGGCCCCAGATCGCATAGCGCTTCGGCCAGATGTCCTCGCCCTCGTCATAGAAGCGTTGGGCGTGTTTGTTGACGACGATGCCGAACACGACCGAGTCATGCCGGGTGATGATGCCGCCGTCGAACTTCGGTGCGCGGGCGTCGATCGCGACCGCATGGCACTGGGTCGGATCGCCGATCGCCTGTACGCCCTTGCCCAACAGCATCTTCAGGATCGAACCGCGATTATAGGGCGTGCCGCGGATCAGGAAGTTCTCTGCGGCCGGTCCCCAGGATTCCTTCAGCCATTCGATGTTGGCCTCGAAGCCGCCGGCGGCGGCCACCAGCGCCGAGGCGCGCACCGCGACGTCCTTGCCGTCCTGCTTCAATGTCGCCGACAGGAACATGCCGTCCTGGATGTCGAGGGTTGTGACTTCGGCGTCGTACAGGATCTCGACGCCGAGTTGTTCGGCGGTCAGGTACAGTGCGTTCAGCATGGCGCGGCCGCCGCCGAGAAAGAACGAGTTGGTGCGCCCGAGGCTCAGCGTGCCGCCGAGCGAGGGCTGCCAGCGCACGCCCTGCTCGACGATCCAGTTCAGCATGTCCTTGGATTCATGGATCATGAATCGCGCCAGTTCTTCGTCGGTCTTGCCGCCGGTGACGCGCAGGAGATCCTCGAAGAACTCGTCTTCAGTGTAGGGTCCGGTCAGGATTTCGGTCGCCGCATCATGGGCGCAGCGCATGTTGCGGGTGTGGCGCGTGTTGCCGCCGCGATAGAATTTCGGCGCACCCTCCAGCACCAGCACCGACGCGCCGGCCCGGCGCGCGCTGATCGCCGCGCACAGCGCTGCATTGCCGCCGCCGATCACCAGCACGTCGAATTTGCGACTGAGGTCAACCATTCGGTCTTGTTATCGCTATTCGCGCCGAAAGCAAATCGATCCGGTGGAATGGATCACTGCGCAGTCCGCACGACGGAGTGTCGGAGAGAAGAACGGTGCGGCACGGTGCCAAAGTTGCGACTATGTGAAATTCCCGAAGACGAATGCGCTGCGATTGGTGTAGGAATTTTAAATCGGCGGTACTTGCGGCGGTCCTTGCACCGAGGCCATCAGCCAGTTGCGGAACGCGGCGAGTTTTGGCCGGTCCGCGGTTTCCGGCGGCGAGACCACGTAGAAGCCGGCGTTAGCCGGCAGTGCGATCTTGAACGGCACCACCAGCCGCCCGTTGGCGATGTCGCCCTGGACATAGGAGGTGCGGCCGATCGCAACGCCGACGCCGTCGATCGCGGCCTGTACGGTCATGAAGATGAGATCGAAGGTCGCGCCGGGCTGCTTCGAGATGTCGGTCGGCAGGCCGGCGGCGGTCAGCCACAGCCGCCAGTCGTCTTCGTTATTGGACGAGTGCAGCAGCGCGTGATTGGCGAGGTCTTCGGGGTACTTCAGCGGCCGCGGCCCTTTCAGGAGTGCCGGGCTGCAGACCGGAAACAGTTCGTCGGCCATCAGCCAGTCGGCGCGCAGGCCCGGCCACTCGCCGCGGCCGTAGCGGATCGCGGCATCAACGTCGCCGTCGCGAAAATCCACCAGGCTGGTCGATGTGGTGATGCGCACGTCGATATCGGGGTGCGCTTCCTGGAATCCGGACAGCCGCGGCAGCAGCCATTTGGCGGCGAGCGAGGCCAGCGTGCTGATGGTCAGCACGCGGTCGCCCTGCTTTCGCAGCACGCGATCGGTCGCGAGGCGCAGATCGTTGAAGGCCGCGCGGATGCCCGGCAGGTATTCTTTCGCCTTTGGCGTCAGCGCCAGCGCACGGTTCTGCCGGATGAAGAGCTTGATGCCGAGCTCATCCTCGAGCCGGCGGATCTGATGGCTGATCGCGGTCTGCGTCACGTTCAGTTCGGTGGCGGCAAGCGTGAAGGACAGATGTCGCGCGGCGGCCTCGAAGGCGCGCAAACCGTTCAGCGAGGGAAGGCGGGTCGGCATAGGCCTCACTCCAAAACGGGCAGTCCGGCCGCGGAACGGCGAGACGCGAGCGCCGCAACCAGCGCAGCGAGTCGAGGCACTATGCTTCAGTCAGGCGTTTTGCACGAGGCATTTCGATTGAACTGGCCGGAGGTTTGCGTCTCCCCTTCAATCAGAAGGCGACTCTGATCGAAGCCCCCAGATTTGCGCGCCACACATTGTCGATCCTGTATGGATTGATGTCGGTGACGCCCAGATTCCCGACTCTTGTATTTCCGGTTTCAAATCCACCGGCGTAAGCAAGCGAGGCGTCGAGGCCCAATGCGGCATTCGGCGTGATCTTGTAGCGGATTCCGGCGCCAATCTGTGCGATGGGGCTGACGTTTGTGTGGTCGGCCACGTCGTCGAGGAAAATCCCCGTTGCCTTGTCCGTCTCGGTTATGCCGGACAGCGTGTTGAACGTCAGTCCGAGGCCCGCGGTCGCCCTGAGGGCGATCGTCTCCGACAGCGGAAATTCGTAAGCGGCGTTTCCCATCACTGCATTGCTGATGGCCGAGCCCGAAAATCCCGATGCTGCGCCCACCATCGGAAAATTCGCGTCCCAGCTGACGTCGCCCCGGATGTGCTGATAGCTGATGAAGACCGACATGGCCGGATCGAAGCGGTAACCGATATGGCCGCCGATCCCTGCCGTCTCCCCAAATTTCACATTGTTGACGATGCCGCCGCCGGCGAAGGGCGCGCCACCGTTGGTGGTGCCGGACGAGCCGACTGCCGCACCTCCGACAGCGTCCAGTCCGACAAAGAAGCCCTGCTCGCCGGCGAAAGCCGTTGCCGGCAATGCCGCTGCGAAAATGGAAGCCAGAATCAGGGAGCTCGGGTGCATCGCCATCGCCGGAATCGGGTTCCGGAATCATGCGCGGATCATGGTTAGCAAAACCATAACTTGCTTCGGGATGACGAAGTTGAGGCGATCGGCTCTCCAGATACATGAATTTATATCATGTGAAGCGGCATGCAATGTCGTTTGTCGCAGTGCAAAATCAAGCAGATATTCCGCGCAACAGGTTA
The DNA here is from genome assembly GCA_017305665.1 of Hyphomicrobiales bacterium. Classification (GTDB taxonomy): domain Bacteria; phylum Pseudomonadota; class Alphaproteobacteria; order Rhizobiales; family Xanthobacteraceae; genus Nitrobacter. The sequence continues at coordinate 714 of JAFKKH010000028.1, read as the reverse complement.
GATCCAGGAGATTTCAATGTCCACCCGATCCTATCAAATGATGACAAATCATCATGAAGCGGGGGTTCTGGCCGCGATTGGCGAGACCCTGAATCTGTGGCGCGACCGCTTCAACCAGCGCACCGAGCTGATGAACTGGACCGAACGCGACCTCCACGATGTCGGCCTGTCCTGGGGCGACGTTGCCACCGAAGCCGACAAGCCATTCTGGCGGGCGTGATCCCCCGTTTCCGTCAGCACGCCGGCGTCGCCTGACGGGGGCGCCGGTTTTTCCCAAGCAGTCAACAAAGGGAGCGTGCCATGACAGCGTTGCTTCTGAAGGACCTGCCGCACTACACGGACATCCTCCGTCTGCGGAATGGCGCCTCCCTGACTGTCCGTTTCGTCCAGCCGCGCGATGCCGAGGCGCTGCAAGATTATTTCCGCGGGCTGACGGCGCGCTCGCGCTACAACCGGCTGCTCGGTGCGGCGATCGAGTTGCCGCAGTCGGTGCTGAGCCAGTTCGTGCGGGTCGGCGAGGGCGAAGGGTTTTCGGCGGTCGCGACCATGATGCTCGACGGCGTCGAGACCATTGTCGGCGAGATCCGCTACGCGGTCGATGTCCAGGCGTCGCGGCTCGAATTCGGCATCTCGATTGCCGACCGCTGGCAGGGCTTTGGCATCGGCACCGCGCTGCTGTCGAACCTGGAATGCCGCGCGGCGGCGCTCGGCGCC
>JAFKKH010000003.1 GCA_017305665.1 Hyphomicrobiales bacterium | reverse complement strand
GGCTCGCTGCGGGTGCCGGCGTTTCATTGCGGCATCTATGCCCACAAGCCGACCTACAACCTCTGCGCCAATCGCGGCCACGTCGCACCGCCGTTGCCGCCGCTGCCGTTCAACCGCGACCTCTCGGTGATCGGACCGATGGCCCGCGGTGCGACCGATCTTGCCGTGCTGCTCGACGTCATGGCCGGACCCGACCCGATCGAGGACGGCGTCGGCTACCGGCTGGCGCTGCCGGCCGCGCGACACTCCGATCTGAAAAACTTCCGCGTGCTGGTCATCGACAGCGATCCGCTGCTGCCGCCCAACAAGGAGGTACGCGCCGCGATCAACGACCTCGCCGCCAAGCTGACCAGGGCCGGCGTGCAGATCACGCGCGAAAGTCCGCTGCTGCCGGATTTCGCGGCCTCGTCGCGGTTGTACATGCGGATGCTGCTGTCGTTTCTCTCCGCCACGTTCGCGCCCGACGTCTACGAGGGCGCAAAGCAGGCCGCGGCCCAACTCGACCCCAAGGACATGAGCCTCAGCGCCGAACGGCTGCGCGGCGTCGCGCTCAGCCACCGCGACTGGGTGATCGCCGACGGCGGTCGTACGCGGTTGCGCGCGCAGTGGCGCGAGCTGTTCAAGACGTTCGACGCGGTGATCTGCCCGATCATGCCGACGCCGGCCTATCCGCACGATCATCTGGAGCCGCAGGAAGCGCGCACCATCGACATCGACGGCACGACATATCCCTACACCGATCAGCTCGCCTGGCCCGGCATCGCCACCTTGCCCGGCCTGCCGTCCACGGCGATTCCGGTCACACTCTCGTCGGACGGCCTGCCGATCGGCGTGCAGATCGTCGGCCCGTGGCTGGAGGACCGCACGCCGCTGAAGCTCGCCGAACTGATCGAGCGCGAATTCGGCGGCTTCGTCCCGCCGCCGGGGTTCGATGATTGAAGGAGATCGGACGACGCCGGCGCGTTAGAATTCCCCGCCGGGTGCATGAGCGTTCGACCCCACACGGCTGCCGCGTTTTTCGCCCGCCTCTTCCAGATAAGCGATGATGTCGTGACGGGACGGCGTATCGAGCACGCGGACCGGCATGCGCACACCCGGCACGAATTTTTTCGGATCGGTCAGCCAGCGATCAAGATTGGTCTTGGACCAGATAAGACCGGCATTCTGAAGTGCCGGCGAATAGTGATAGCCGGGGACGGAGCCTGCCTTGCGACCGATGACTCCGCCAAGCAGCGGACCGGTCTTGTTGGTGCCGAGTGCGTGGCATGCGTTGCATCGCTCGGCGAAGAGCTGCTTGCCGTGCACGGGATCCGGCGGCGCATTGGGCAGGAAGCGCGCCAGGTTCTTGCTCTGTGACGGATTCACCGAACGGAGAAGCGTGTAGCTGAGCGTGATCGTATCGACGTAATTGTTGTCCGCATCCTTGGCAAAAGCCGGATCGACGAAAAAGACCACGGGCATCTGCACCTTCTCGTGCGGGTCGAGGCGCTCTTCATTGAAGCAGAAACACTGGATCTTGTTGAAGTAGAGTCCGCTCGTCTCGGGCGTGACGTTGTAAGTTGCGTGCGCAACGATCGGCTTGTCGCTCAGATTCTCGGCATCGAAGAACACCATCTTCTGTTCGCCGAGATGAACCGTTACCGAGCGCTGCTCGGGCTCGAACCGCCACGGCAAATCCGGCGCGACATTGCTGTCGAACGCCACCGTGACGGTTCTGTCCGAGGTCACGGCCGGATCCGTGTAAGCGCGCTGGGTCGTTCCGCCGTAGCCGGTGGCGCCGCAGAACACGCGGTAGAGTTGCGGAGCATAGGCCACCAGCCCGAACATCATGCCGAGGATCGCAAACATCGGCACGAGAACTTTCAGGTTTTTCCGGTGGCGCGGATTCATCTCGGCTCCTTGCGCTGGCCCCCGCCATCTCCGCGCGGTGTAGATCGATCCGCCGAGGTCGTCCACCCAGGCAAATCGCATTGCGCGCGATCGGCCGGGTTTTAACGACTCCTGACGCATTTGTGATCGTGCTCGGATAGACTATCGCGAGGACAGGCCCTGACCTCGCTCACAGGCTCGCGATTCCGCGCTACAGAACCGGAAGGAGAGGACGATGTCGAACGACATTGACGCGTTGACCCAACTCAACAAGGACTACGTCGATTCCGTCCAGAACGGCGACGTCAAGCGCTTCGACGAAATCCTGGCGCAGGATTTCTATTGCTCCAACCCGGATAAATCGCTGGTCGATCGCGCCGGCTTCCTGAAGCAGACCGCGGTGCCGGTGACGATCAAGAATCTCACGGCCCACGATGTGAAGATCCGCATTCTCGGCAACTTCGCCATCATCCACGCCACGACGTCGTATACCACCGCCGACGGCAAGGACGCGAACGGCCGCTACACCGACTGCTGGGCGAAGCAGAACGGCCGCTGGCTCGCGGTCTCCGCGCACGTGTCGAGGTAGCGAGCAAACAGGGCCCTCCGGGACGGCGCAAAGCGAATGACTTACCTTTCGTCATTCCGGGGCGCTCGCTCTTGCGAGCGAACCCGGAATCCATACCCCCTGCGCGCGCTGTTGGGTAAAGCCAATGTCGGATCGCTCCGGGATCAGCCACGAACACCGGGGTTATGGATTCCGGACAGCCGCTCCGCGGCTTCCGGAATGACGGTCCTTCTCCCTCCCCACCGCTTCGCGGGGGGACGGAGAAAACCTACGCATCGAACATGATGACGCTGCGCAAGGTCTTGCCGGCCTTCATGTTGGCAAAACCTTCGTTGATCTCCGACAGCTTGATCTTGGCGGAGATCCAATCCTCGAGATGCAGCTTGCCGCGCATGTAGAACTCGACGAGCCGCGGCATGTCGACGCGGAAATGATTCGAGCCCATCGACGAGCCCTGGATACGGCGCTCGCGCAGGAAATCGAAACCGTGCAGCTCGATCTTCTGACCGAACGGGATCATGCCGACGATGGTCGCCGTGCCGCCGGGCGCCAGCATCGCGAACGCCTGCTCGGCGGTCTCCTTGCGGCCCAGCACCTCGAAGGAATGGTGCACGCCGCCATTGGTCAGGTCGCGCACCTGTTGCACCACGTCGCCATTTCTGGGATCGACCACGTCGGTCGCGCCCAGCTTGGTCGCAAGCTGTAGCTTGGCCGGATTGGTATCGACCGCAATGATGCGGCCGGCGCCGGCGATCTCCGCACCGTTGATCGCAGCCATGCCGACGCCGCCGCAGCCAATCACAACCACGCTCTCGCCCGCCTGCACCTTCGCGGTGTTCACCACGGCGCCGTAGCCGGTGATGACACCGCAGCCGATCAGCGCGGCCAGTTCCAGCGGCATGTCCTTGCGGATTTTGACGATGGCGTTCTCGTGCACCAGCATCTGCTCGGCGAACGATGACAGGTTGAGGAACTGGTTCAGCTTCTCCTTGCGCCCCCACGACAGACGATTGGACTGGCCGGGCAGCATCTTCACGGTGGTATCGGTGCAGAGCACGGGACGGCCGGTGGTGCAGTTGTCGCAGGTGCCGCAGAACACCGACAGACAGGTCACGACGTGATCGCCCGGCTTCACATAGGTGACATCGGAGCCGACCTTCTCGACGACGCCCGCCGACTCATGGCCGAGCACCGCCGGCAACGGATGCGGATAAAGCCCTTCGATGAAATGCAGATCGGAATGACAGAGACCGGCGACCTTGGTGCGGATCAGCACTTCGCGCGGGCCGGGATTCGGCACGCTGATGTCCTCGATCACGAGCGGCTGGTTGACTTCATGCAGGACGGCGGCCTTCATCGATTCACTCCCTGATTGTCTCTTTTCGTCATCCAGTTGTTCTCGTCATTCCGGAAGCCGCGAAGCGGCTATTCGGAATCCATACTCCCTGCACCGATGGTGTCGGACAAAAGCAGTCACAGGGATCATGGATTCCGGGCTCGGCGCGACGCGCGGCCCCGGAATGACGTCACTTGTTGTCGTCAGCCTACGCTGCGTCAAGCAATTCGCCAACCTCTGTAAGCGAGGCGGCACGGTCGCCGAGCATGAGGTCGTCGATCTTGCGCTGCGCGCCGTTTTCCGTGAGCCGGAATGGATCCGGCGTGCTCACCTTGTGATCGACCACGAGGCGCGACAACAGCATGCGCCGCGCGTCGCCGCGCATGGCGTGGATGCGGTTGCCCTCCCAGGCGAACGCAACCGCGCTCGCGACCTGATACAGCAGGCTGGTGGCGCGGCGCGCATCGGACTCGTTGCCGCCGCCCTTCGCGACTTCGCGGGCAAAGCCGATGGCGCGGTCGGTCAGGCCGTGCAAGCGGTCGCGCCACGCCTGCGGCACGTCGGCACTGTCATCGAGCCGCGCGTGGAGATCGGCGGCAAGCGCAGCGTCCGCGCCATGGCGGCCGACCGCGCGCGTCAGCGCATCGATCGCCACGATGTTGCCCGTGCCCTCCCAGATCGAACCAAGATGACTGTCGCGCAACAACCGCGACGTGGCGAATTCCTCGATGTAGCCGACGCCGCCGCGCATCTCCATCGCGTCGCCGCAGACTTTCCGCGCATCGCGGGTGGCGCGGAATTTCAAGGTCGGCGTCAGGATGCGCAAGAGCGCCGCCGCATCCTGGCTGCCGCCCTCGGCGCGGTCGAGCGCATCCGCTGTCAGGAAACTCAGAGAAAGCCCCTGCTCCGTTGCCAGCAGAATCTTCATCAACTGCCGCCGCGCCAGTGGTAGATCGATGATGCGTTGTCCGAACACCACGCGGCCGTGCGCCACCGTCATCGCATCGTGATAGGCACGGCGCATCAGCGCGGTCGATTTCACGCCGTTCGACAGCCGCGACGAATTGACCATCTCCGCCATCTGCACGAAACCGCGATCGAGCTTGCCGACCGCGTAGGCGATCGCGCCCTCGAGCTTGATCTCACCCGACGCCATCGAGCGGGTGCCGAGCTTGTCCTTCAAGCGGACGAGCCGGTAGTGGTTCTGCGTGCCGTCGTCGAGCCAGCGCGGCATCAGGAACAGGCCGACGCCTTTCGTTCCGGCACCCGCGCCCTCGGGGCGCGCCAGCAGCATCACCACCTGCGCGTCCGCATTGGAACAGAACCACTTCTCGCCGTAGAGACGCCAGTGATCCCCCTCCTGCACGGCTGTCGTGGTCAGCGTGCCGACGTCGGAGCCGCCTTCCTTCTCGGTCATGAACTGACCGCCCTGGGTCAGCTTCGCCATATCGGTCTGCGTCAGCCCGTCGAGATATTTCGCCTTCAGCGCGGCGTCGCCGAACTTCGACAGCAGTTTTGCCGCGCCGTCGGTGACGTTGATCGGGCAGCCCATGCCGAATTCGGTCTGGTTGAAGAGAAACGTAAAGGCGTGCTTCGCCGTGACAGGATACGTGTCGGGCCAATCCATGATGCCCTTGCGGTGCGACAGCGCGTGGATGCCGAATTCGCCGAACGCGGCGTTCTCCAGTTCGCGATACGCCGGATGATATTCGATCCACTGGATGTCGCGCCCGAACTTGTCGCGCTGATGCAGCACCGGGCCGTGCTTGTCGGCAAGCCGCGCACATTCATCGAGCGTGCCACCGGCGAGCGCGCCGAGACGATCGAGGTGCGGATCGATATGATTGAACAGTTTCTCCGGCAGATGGATGCGCAGCAGGTCCGCAAGCGAGGGATCGGCGCGATAGAAATTCAGGCCCGATGTATCCGGGGCGATCAGGTTGGCGGGCGCGCCTGATGGCGCGGGTCTGGCTGTCACAGTCACGAGCGTTTCCTTGTGCGGGCCGGGAAGCGGCTTATCTGTCAGCGATCATGCCCCCGTTGCGGCAGCGAATAAAGCCCCGCAGCCATGCACGTCTGAAACAGTCATCCTGGAGGTCGCCATCATGGATACGCCACAATACAGGACTGCGCTGATCGTCGGCGCCGGCGAAGGCATCAGCGCATCGTTCGCGCGCCTGCTCGCCAAGCACGGCCTGCGCGTGGCGCTGGCGGCGCGTCATCCTGAGAAGCTCGATGCGCTGTGCCGCGAGACCGGCGCCAAGGCCTACGCCTGCGACGCCACCAGTGCCGATGACGTCGGGCGACTGTTCGAGACCGTCCAGCGCGAGGCCGGCGCGCCGGATGTCGTGCTCTACAATGCCAGCGCGCGGGCACGCGGCCCGTTCGTCGAGCTTGCGCCCGATGACGTGGCACAGGCCATCGCCATCAGCGCGTTCGGCGGCTTTCTGGTGGCACAGCAGGCGTTGAAGCGAATGCTGCCGCACAAACACGGCGCGATCTTCTTCACCGGCGCCTCCGCCAGCGTGAAGGGCTTTCCGCAATCCGCGGCCTTCGCCATGGGCAAGTTCGCCTTGCGTGGTTTGGCACAAAGTCTGGCGCGGGAATTTTCGCCGCAAGGAATTCACATCGCGCATTTCGTGATCGACGGTGGCGTCCGCAGCGCTGTCCGCAAGGAGCCGGACGACAGGCCGGACTCGTTCCTCGATCCCGATGCGATCGCCGCGAGCTACTGGAACGTGCTGCAACAGCAGCGCTCGGCGTGGACATGGGAGCTTGAATTGCGCCCATGGGTGGAGAAGTTTTAAAGTCGCGACCTCCCTCCTCCTTGTGGGGAGGGATAACAAGCAGACCCGCATTCAACGGAGATCGCACATGCCCACCACCATCGACACCGGCACCGACGAACTCCTGTGCGAGATCCGCGACCGCGTCGCGATCATCACGCTGAACCGTCCCGAGGCGCGCAACGCCATGTCGGACCGGCTGACGCCGGCGCTGCGCACCATGATCCGCACCTGCGGCGAGAACCCCGATGTCGGGGTGCTGCTGCTGACCGGGGCCGGCACCGCGTTCTGCGCCGGCGGCGACGTCAAAGGCATGGGCGCGCATCGCGACCCCAAACGGCTGGCGATGTCGCAGGAGGACAAGATCGCCGACCTGCAGGAGCGCCAACGCTTGCTGACCGGCGCGCTGGTGTCGGTGCGCAAGCCCACTATCGCGGCGCTGCCCGGTCCCGCGGTCGGCGCGGGGCTGGCGCTTGCCATGGCCTGCGACATCCGCATCGCCGCGGAATCCGCGTTCGTCTCCACCGGCTATCTGCGCGTGGGCCTCAGCGGCGATTACGGCATCGCGTGGCTGTTGACGCGCCTCGTCGGCACGGCACGGGCGCGCGAACTGATGTTCACCGCCGAGAAGGTCGATGCGCGGCGCGCCGAGGCCATCGGCCTCGTCAACCGTGTGGTGCCGGACGCAAAGCTGCAGGACGAAGCTTTCACGATGGCCAAGGCGATGGCGGAAGGTCCGTCGATCGCGCTGCGCTACATGAAGGACAATCTCGACGAGGCGCTGGCGTTCGATTTCTCGACCGCCCGCGATCACGAAGCCGAGCGGCTGGTGCGCACCACCATGACCGCGGATCATCGCGAGGCGGTGCAGGCCTTCATCGACAAGCGTAAGCCGGTGTTTGCGGGAAAGTAAGAGGTCACGCCGCCGCGTGCAGCGCGGCCTCCTGCGCAGCGATGCGCCAGCTCGCACAGGGAATCTCGTCGCGCATGATCGCGATGCTCTTTTCGAACCGCACCAGCTTCCAGTCGCCGGGCGTCGGAGCGAAGGCATAGCCGGACTTGCGTGCGAGCCGGATCATGGCGTCGTTGGCGCGCAGCGTATCGCCGTAAATCTCGGTGGCGCCGAGCGCCGCCGCGCGGCATTCCAGGTTCGACAGCAGCGCGGTGCCGATGCCAAAGCCCTGCCAGCGGTCGGCAATCGAGATGCCGAATTCGAGCCGCGACGCCTGGACATCGACCGCGTAGCGGATCTCGCCGACAATGGTCT
>JAFKKH010000027.1 GCA_017305665.1 Hyphomicrobiales bacterium | reverse complement strand
CCCCGGCACCAACAGCACCATCAGCGCCGCGAACCAGAACATGTCGAAGCCGTACCAGTACCACGGCAGCTTCGGCCAGTTCAGGAACACCATGAAGTCAGGCAGGATCGGGTTGGCGTAGACGCCGCGGCTGCCGATCTGGCGCATCAAGTACATGCCCATGGCGTAGCCGCCGAGCGCGAAGAACGCGCCGTGTCCGAGCGAAAGAATGCCGCAATAGCCCCAGATCAGGTCGATCGACAACGCGAGGATGGCATAGCAGACGTATTTGCCGAACAGCGCCACCAGATAGGTCGGCACCTGCAACGTCGAGCCGGCCGGCAGCAGCAGATTGGAGAGCGGAATCAGGATGCCAAGCGCCGCAACGATAGCGAGGAAGACGGTGGCGCTGCGATCCAGCGAGCGGATGAAGATGTGCGTCATCATGCCTCCACCGCCCGCCCCTTCAGCGCGAACAGGCCGCGTGGGCGCTTCTGGATGAACAGGATGATGAGAACGAGGATCGCGATCTTGCCGAGCACCGCGCCGGCAACCGGTTCAAGGAACTTGTTGGCGATGCCGAGCGTGAAGGCGCCCACCAGCGTGCCCCAGAGATTGCCGACGCCGCCGAACACCACCACCATGAAGCTGTCGATGATGTAGCTCTGGCCGAGATTGGGACTGACGTTGTCGATCTGCGACAGCGCCACGCCGGCGATGCCCGCGATCCCCGAACCAAGGCCGAAGGTCAGCGCATCGACCCGCGAAGTCGCGATGCCCATCGAGGCCGCCATGCGCCGGTTCTGGGTCACCGCCCGCATCTGGAGTCCGAGGCTCGTGTAGCGCAGCATCGCGAGCAGGATGGCGAAGACGGCGAGGGTGAAGCAAAGGATCCAGAGCCGGTTGTTGGTGATGGCAATCTGCCCCACCTCGAACGCGCCGCTCATCCACGAGGGATTGCCGACTTCCCGGTTGTTCGGGCCGAAAATGGTTCGCACCGCCTGCTGCAGCACGAGGGAGAGTCCCCAGGTCGCGAGCAGCGTTTCGAGCGGGCGGCCATAGAGAAAGCGGATGATGGTGCGCTCGATCAGCACGCCGATCGCGCCAGCGACGGCGAAGGCGAGCGGCACAGCAATCAGAAGCGAGTAATCGAACAGGCCGGGATAGCTGGTGCGGATGATGTCCTGCACGACGAACGTGACGTAGGCCCCGATCATGACCATCTCGCCGTGCGCCATGTTGATCACGCCCATCACGCCGAAGGTGATGGCGAGCCCGATGGCAGCCAGCAGCAGCACCGATCCGAGCGACAGGCCGTACCAGGCGTTCTGCAGAGCCGACCACAGTGCGAGACTATGCTGGATGGATTTGACCGCGCTGGCGGCGGCGGCTTTCACCGCCGCGGACTGATCGGGTGGCAGGTCCGAGAGCAACGCCAGCGCCTCCTGATCGCCCCGCGCGCGGATCGTTGCGACGGCATCGAGCTTGTCGGATTCGGTGGCGTTCGGCGAAAACAGCAGGATGGCGGCACGCGCCTCGGCAAACGCGGTCTTCGCGGCCGGATTGGTTTCCGTCTTGAGCGCACTGTCTATCGCCGGCAGCGCGGCCACATCACGCGACTTGAACACCGTCTGGGCGGCCTGCACGCGCTTTGCCGGATCCGGCGACAGCAGCGTCAGACTGCCGAGCGCGGCCTCGATCGCGCGGCGCAGCTTGTTGTTCAAGCGAAGCTTGCTAGCGTTGTCGGGGATGTCGCTGACGGCGGCTCCGGTGACCGCATCGGTCACCTTGCCGTCGGCACCCTTCAAATAAACTTTCTTGGCATCCGAATCCGCATATAGCCGACCGTCCTGAAGCGCATTGATGATCGTGGCAGCCATCGGACTGCCGGTCACGGCCAGCCTGGCCACGGCCGCTTCGGAATCGGCGAATGTTGCTTCGCTGAATTGCGCGACCGCATCCTCGAACGGTCCGGCGAAGGCCGGCATCGCGACGGCGGCGAGCAACGCGACCGCGAGCAGCACCCGAAACGCGCGTGCAAGGCACAGCGAAGTGAGACAACGAACGAAGGAAATCACGACAAGCCCCGGCAGGCTGGAGGAAGAAGGCGGCGCGACCTGCGCCGCCTTCCGTGATCAGTCAGGCTGAATCAGGAGTTCTGACCGCCGCACTTCTTGGTCACCTTGTTGTAGTTGCCGCACTTCAGCGTGACCCAGTCGGCCTCGAGATCCTTCGAGCCTGGGAGGTAGTCGGACCATGCGTCGCCGGGCACGAGCTTCGCCTTCTTCGGATCGTCGGGCGACACCACGTTGAACTGGCCGTCGGCCTGCACCTCGCCGATGAACACCGGCTTGGTGATGTGGTGGTTCGGCAGCATTTCCGAGATGCCGCCGGTGAGGTTCGCCTGCTTGATGCCGGGCAGCGCATCGATCACCTTGTCTGGATCGAACGACTTTGCCTTCTCGACCGCCTTCACCCACATGTTGAAGCCGATGTAGTGGGCTTCCATCGGGTCATTGGTGGTGCGGTTCGGCTTCTTGGTGAACGCGTGCCATTCCTTGATGAAGGCCGTGTTCGCCGGCGTCTTGATCGACTCGAAGTAGTTCCATGCCGCGAGGTGACCGACCAGCGGCTTGGTGTCGAGGCCCGCGAGCTCTTCTTCACCGACCGAGAACGCCACGACCGGAATGTCGGTCGCCTTGATGCCCTGATTGCCGAGTTCCTTGTAGAAGGGAACGTTGGCATCGCCGTTGATGGTGGAAACCACGGCCGTCTTCTTGCCGGTCGAGCCGAACTTCTTGATGTCAGCCACGATCGTCTGCCAGTCCGAGTGACCGAACGGCGTGTAGTTGATCATGATGTCTTCCTGCTTGACGCCCTTCGACTTCAAGTAGGCTTCGAGGATTTTGTTGGTGGTGCGCGGATAGACGTAGTCGGTGCCGGCCAGCACCCAGCGCTTCACCTTCTCTTCCTTCATGAGGTAGTCGACCGCGGGGATGGCCTGCTGGTTCGGTGCGGCACCGGTGTAGAAGACGTTACGCTCGCTCTCCTCGCCCTCGTATTGCACGGGGTAGAACAGGATCGAGTCGAGTTCCTTGAACACCGGAAGCACCGACTTGCGGGACACCGAGGTCCAGCAGCCGAACACGACGCTGACCTTGTCCTTGGTGATCAGTTCTCGCGCCTTTTCCGCGAACAGCGGCCAATTCGATGCCGGGTCGACCACCACGGCCTCGAGCTTCTTGCCGAGTACGCCGCCCTTCTTGTTCTGCTCGTCGATCAGCATCAGCATCACGTCTTTCAGCGTGGTCTCGCTGATCGCCATGGTGCCGGAGAGCGAATGCAGGATGCCGATCTTGATGGTGTCGTCGGCCGCCTTCGCATCCGAGAATGCCGTCAGGCCCAGGACGAGGCCTGCGGTCGCCGCCAGCCAGTTGCGCCGGGTGATCGGCTTCGCAATGGCGTCAAACAATGTGTTGGTCATGTGCTGTCATCTCCCTGACGCAGACGTCAAACGCTGCGAACGGCCCCACGGCCGCCTGCATCAAGGGAATCGCAAGAACTATGCCACGCCGAATATCCGCATTAACATATTGATAATAATATCATTATTTTGATTGAAACCTGTTCTTCCGTCGTGCTCCGCCTAAACCCCAGCCATCTCCCGTGTTTATTGCGGCAGCATGTGGATCATTTTTTGGGCAGATAGAAACGATTGTCTAAAATTTCCGCACACGAGGTGGCTATCGAATATACAGCCAGATCGACTTTACCGATCACCGCACCCAGCTTGGGCAACTCCCCCGTGCGATTTACCTTGAAACCGCCGCGTTTGTGCTCCATATGGCGCACAAGACCTTGAGAATCATCAGGTCATTGCGAGCCGCGTGTTCTGAGCCGTCCAGCGGTTTCTGGCTTGCCCCTTCAGCTCATAGCAATCGACGCCCTCAACACGCGGGTGTCTTCAGACACCTCCGCGCGCTTCCGGCGATGCCGCCGGGACGGCTGCGCTTTTTGATGGAAAGAACCACCTTTTGACCTCCTTTCAGGATTTCGGCCTTGCCGATCCCATCTCGCGTGCACTTGCCGAAGAGAACTATCTGACGCCCACGCCCATCCAGGCTCAAACCATTCCCCTTGCCCTCACCGGGCGCGATGTCATCGGCATTGCCCAGACCGGTACCGGAAAGACCGCAGCCTTCGCCCTCCCCATCCTGCATCGCCTGCTGCAGAACCGGATCAAGCCGCAGCCGAAGAGCTGCCGGGTGCTGGTGCTCAGCCCGACGCGCGAACTCTCCGGCCAGATCCTCGAGAGCTTCAACGCCTATGGTCGCCACTTGCGCCTGACCTCCGCGCTGGCCATCGGCGGCGTTCCGATGGGACGCCAGGTCCGCTCGGTCATGCAGGGCGTCGAGGTGATGGTCGCCACGCCGGGCCGGCTGCTCGATCTCGTTCAGAGCAACGGATTGAAGCTCGGCCAGGTCGAGTTCCTGGTGCTGGACGAAGCCGACCGCATGCTCGACATGGGCTTCATCAATGACATCCGCAAAGTCGTCGCCAAGCTGCCGATCAAGCGGCAAACGCTGTTCTTCTCGGCCACCATGCCGAAGGACATCGCGGAACTGGCCGAACAGATGCTGCGCGATCCCGCCCGCGTCGCCGTCACGCCGGTGTCGTCGACCGTGGAGCGCATTACCCAGCGCATCATTCAGGTCGACTACACCAGCAAGCCGGCCTTTCTGGCTGAGCTTCTGAAACAGGAGCCCGTCAATCGCGCACTGGTTTTCACGCGGACCAAGCATGGCGCCGACAAGGTGGTGAAACACCTCGCCAAGGCCGGCATCCGTTCCGATGCCATTCACGGCAACAAGTCGCAGAACCATCGCGAGCGCGTGCTGGCCGCCTTCCGCAGCGGCGAGATCCGGACATTGATCGCGACCGACATCGCCGCACGCGGCATCGATGTCGACGGGGTCAGCCATGTCATCAACTTCGATCTCCCCAATGTCCCCGAGACGTATGTCCACCGCATCGGCCGCACCGCGCGCGCCGGCGCCGATGGCGCGGCGATCTCGCTGGTCTCCGGAGCCGAGGAAATGAGCTATCTCCGCGATATCGAAAAGCTGATCCGCGTGACGCTTCCCAGGGAAGACCGCCGCACGCCGGGCCAGCGCGATACGGCTCCCGCTCATCAGCAACATCGCGCAGGCCGACCGGTCCCGCACGGACACGCAACCAGAGCCGGCGACGCCGCTCCGGGTGGGAAAGGACCGCGCCGCCGGCGGCGCTACGGCAAGGGAGCGCCGCAATCGAACCGGCCGGAGACCGGCCGGCATGAACCGTCCCGGCCCTCAAAGGGCGGCAAGGCCGAGGGGATGCAGGGGGTCGCCTTCCTGCACCGCGAGAGCCGCCCCCGCCCCAAGCACTGATCCTGCCCTGCGCGTGAGCGCGGATTGACATTCGCGCTCACTCGCTGAAATGGGATGTAAATGTTAGAATCGAACCACTAGCCGCCACTCGATCTGGAGACCCTCATGGCGAAAGAAGAACTGATCCAGTTCGAAGGACTGGTCACGGAAATCCTGCCCGATGCCCGCTATCGGGTTCAACTCGATGCCGGGCACGAAATCGTTGCCTATACGGCAGGCAAGATGAAGAAGAACCGCATCAAGACGCTGGCCGGCGATCGCGTCACCATCGAGATGTCGCCCTATGACCTCGAGAAGGGCCGCCTGATTTTCCGTCACAAGGACGAGCGCCCCAGCGGTGCCCCGCGTGGTGCACCGCCGCGCGGCCAGTTCCGCCGCAGGTAATTCGCCTGAACGAGCGGGATTACGCTGGGTTTTTCGGGTGGGCTGGCCGCACATCAAAAAATCGTGCGCGTCAGGATTGTTTTGGGCCATACCTTCGAATAATATGATCCAATCGAGTTTCGGCCGGACGACATTAGCTAACCACCGGTACAGCCGGTTTAGACGCTGACGACCCTTCCAAAAATTCGATCTCACCAGCCCGTCAAAAGCGGGCTTCGACATATGTGTATTGAGAAGGGACTATCCCATGAGCATGGGAACCGTGAAGTGGTTTAACGCGACCAAGGGCTACGGCTTCATTCAGCCGGACGATGGCGGCAACGACGTGTTCGTTCACATCAGCGCCGTTGAGCGCGCCGGCCTTGGCACGCTGCGCGAAGGCCAGAAGATCAGCTACGAGATCGTTGCAGATCGCCGCTCTGGAAAATCGTCAGCCGATAATCTGCGCGCTGCAGGTTAAGCCGTCGTCGCGCCGCGATGCGCGATTGAGATCGACAAGATCGGATTAAGAGAAAAGCCGCGCTTCATGCGCGGCTTTTTACTTTGGCATCACGGCTGACGTTCAAGGCTCACGCGCAATCGGTCAGTCGTCCGTCAGCTTGTCGGACAGACATTGTCGTCGCTATTGAGGATAACGCAGACGGACTGCCGCGGTCGCGTATAGGCGTTGTCGCTGAGCGTCACGCCGGCACTGGACATGATGTAGCCGCCGTCGATCGGCTGATACAGATAGCTGACCTCGCTGAAGATCAGATACTGGTTGGGAAGCGCCTTGCCGGACGAATCCGTGCCGATCAGGCCCGGCGGAACGGAGACTGTATCTCCAACCGCTCGTGGCGACGCCCCGCCGCTCGCCTTGCTCCACTGCACGCGTGCGACCGACGTCGTGGGATCGATGTAGAGTTCGGAAATCGTGGCCTTGATCGGCGATGACGCATAGGGCCACATGATCCCCTTGCTGGCCGCAAAGAAATCCGTGACATCCGCGTCTTTGACCTTGGTGGATTGCGATGTCAGGTCGGAGAGCGTCCGCGCGACCAGCGTGATCTTTCGATTGACTGCGACACCCGACGAGACTTCGACGGTGCCGAAGAACATCACGAGCATCATCGGCACGATCAGGGCGAACTCTGTTGCCGCAACCCCGCGCGAGTCGTGAGGCAGCGTTGCCAACGAGCGCTTGACGCAAGACCATATCCTCAACATCGGCTTCACGTCCTCAACTCCCGTAAACAACTTGACGTCGATTCCAGAGCGCCGCTCATTATGACGGTGGCGTATAGGGTTCGTTCTTGAACGCGGCTGTTGCCGACAACAGTCGCTTGCTGCCGCTCAGATTGGCGATGTTGTAGCCGAGCCCCGTAACGAACAGCGGCCACTGATAAAACAGACGAACGACGACAATGTCTCCCGGCCCGCCCGGGTTGTATTGGGTGTTGTCAACGAAGTTGCCGCCGTTGATGGGATCGGCGATCGTCACGCCCCCGAATCCGGTCGGATAGCTCTGGACATCGACATAGATGCCGTTCGCACAGTCGAACAGGGCGCTCATATGGGTGCAGACGACGTTCTGCTTGAAGCCCTGCTTGGTCATCTTAGCTGTCTGGGCCTGACCGGTCATGATCATCCGCGCCGAATCCTGCACCGCGGTCTCAAGGCTCTGGCTTGCAAAAAAAACCAGGCTGGTTTCAATGATCGCGAACAGAAGCGCGAAAAACAGCGGCGCGACGATAGCGAACTCCACGGCCGCGGATCCGCGCTGATTGCTCCGAAAACGGCCCGCCGCCCTTACGGCGGCGCTCTTGAAATCGGAGAACAGCGGCATCGCAGAATCCTCGAACACGGCAGGACTTATCTACCGTCAAGGACTAGCGGAAACTGATTGTCGAAGTGTTTCGCGCGATAGAAGCAGAATGCCCTTCGCCGTTAATCCGCGATTAACCGCTTTCTGCAGGTGCGAATCACTCGCGAGCGCAGCATGCCCGGCTATGCCGAGGGCTGAAAGCTCTCCGGCCTACGGCTTCTCGGGCGCTCCGTTGCCGGCGGCCTTGGTACTCAGATTGCTGGCTTGATTGATCGTCGCATTGAAGTAGGTGGCACCGTCACCGAGGGTAATCCGCTTCTGGCAGACCGGCATGCAGCTATAGGATTCGCGCTCGACGCCACGATAGACTGTCACCACCTGATCGCTCGGGCCCTCGACCTGAATGACGCGGTCCACCAGGACACTGCCGGCGCGATCCATCGCAATCACATTGGTCGCGCCATAGCCCTTCCCGGTCACGACCACGAGACCACCGGGCTGCAGCGTGACATCGGCAATCAGGGGATTACCGACGACGAGCGTTGCGATGTGTCCGGGCAGCTTCACCAGCTTGGCCTGATCCACATTGACCGAGATGGGATCGCTGGTGGTTTCAGCCAACGTCGTGGCGGGGAACAGGAACACTGCGACCAGCGACAGGCCGATAAATGAGACGCGCGAACGGTCGCGCACAGACTTGAACCACATACTGTACTCCGGGACGTTTACGAGCCGGCCAAAGCGATACGCAGCGGTGCCGGCGCCCGACATGGCAAATCTGCCGTTAATTGATGAACGAACTGCAAACGCCCGCTCGGCGCCGCGTGACGCGATCGCCTTGCTTTCGGAAGCGGATGGGACGGCTGGTTTGCGACGTCAGGAAACCCGATCGCGAGTTCCGCGATTGAAGAGGTTCCCTTCAACACCGCGCAACAGGACAAAGTCTACGCGGCCGTTCTCAGGTTCTGGATTTACCGGATTGAGCCCGGCCGAAACCACCGACGTCAGACAAACGGCTCTCTCTGCATTCTCCTTAAACCTAAATTTACTGTGCGAAAGAACCGCGCAATAGGGCCATGTTTCTGCAATCGAATTAACTGCGATGCAATTTCCCCGCTTTACGGTGGTGCCATGGTCACGGTGCTGAGAACGCCGTTGGGACCAGGTGCAATTCGACAGCCACGTGAACACATGGAGTTATTTATGAAGAACCTCGTTGCGCGTTTCCTGAAGGATGAGTCCGGCGCCACCGCGATCGAATACGGCCTGATCGCCGCTGGCATCTCGCTCGCGATCATCGCGATCGTGACCAGCCTCGGCAGCACCGTCAGCGGAAAGTTTAACAGCATCAACACCCAGCTCGGCACAGCCGGCGGCTAGTCTCCCTCTTCATGCTGGAAAAGGCCTCGGTTTTCCGAGGCCTTTTCTTTTTGGAATTTAAGCAGAGTGCGTTCGAGTCAATTCACCTGCGGCACAGCCGCCAAAGTCGTGAGCAAGCTACCTTGTCGTCCCGCTGTCTCGCGGCAGCAAATCACGCCACTGACCTCAAGCCCCGCGGCCATCGTGTGTGGTGCGCTCATTCTCGCCATTCTGACGCTCGCCAGGCAGATCGCGGGAGCGTGGTAATCCGGCGTCGTTTCCCCCTTGTTCATTTCTGCCGACTAGGCTCGGCCTTGGCCCCGGTCCTGCGAACCGCGGCGCAGGTTCCGTGAACTCATGATCCTCGATATCGCGCGTTTGATGCTGTTCCCGACCTTGATGGCGTTTGCCGCCGCGAGCGATCTCGTCTCCATGACCATCTCCAACCGCGTTTCCCTGTTGCTTGTCGCGGGGTTCGTCGTCCTCGCGTTATTGAGCGGCATGGGCGTATACGACATGCTGACCCATGCGGGAGCCGGATTGACCGTTCTCGCCATGGCCTTTTTTTGTTTCGCAATGGGCTGGGTCGGCGGCGGCGATGCGAAGGTAGCGGCCGCGGCGTCGCTCTGGTTCGGCTTCAGCCATCTGCTGGAGTATCTGGTCTATGCTTCACTATTCGGCGGGGCATTGACCTTGCTGCTCCTTCAGTTCCGGCAATGGCCACTCCCGGCGGCGCTGCACGGCCAGCCGTGGCTATTGCGCCTGCACAACAAAGATAGCGGAGTCCCTTACGGCATCGCCCTCGCGCTCGGCGCCTTGCTGATCTATCCCGACACCGATTGGGTCAAGGCGGTCGACCTGACGCGTTTTGCGATTCACTGAACGCGAGCGGGAAACGTCTCGTTAACGCGATTTAGATACGCCTCATTAACCATGCTTTGACGAATAACTGCTCAACTCCCGTTACAGCGGCGCAAGCGCCGCGGCGTAATGGAAGTGAAGCGTATGAATACCGCACGCATTGTCGTCCTGACCATCGCTATCGGCGCCGGCGGCATTGCCGCCTATCTCGCGAGCGGATCCGACAAGAAGCCGCAGCAGGCCCAGACCGCGCAGATCCATACAGTGGATGTCCTGGTCGCGAAGTCGGATATTCAGCTCGGACAGGCCGTCACCGCAAACGACGTCGCATGGCAGGCCTGGCCGGCCAATACCGCCAGCACCAGTTTCATCCGCCGCGATCAGCGCCCCAACGCGACCACACAGCTGACAGGCTCCATCGCCCGCTCGCCGTTCATCGCGGGAGAACCCATTCGCGAACCCAAGCTGGTTCGGGCCAACGGATCGGGCTTCATGGCCGCCATCCTGCCGACCGGCATGCGGGCGATTTCAACCGAAATTTCGCCCGAGACGGGCGCCGGCGGCTTCATCCTTCCCAACGACCGCGTCGACGTGATCCTGTCCAAGCGGGAGAAAAACCCCGATCGCGCCAATGCCGCGGACTCGGTCAATTCGGAGACCATCCTCAGCAACGTGCGCGTACTCGCGATCGACCAGACCATTGAGGAAAAGAACGGTCAGAAGGTCGTCGTTGGCAAGACCGCAACGCTCGAACTGAAACCGGAGCAGTCGGAAGCCCTGGCACGGGCGCGCCAGAGCGGAACGCTGACGCTGGCGCTGCGCAGCCTTGCCGATGCCAACGCTCCCGAGACCAGCAACGACGATATGAAGGGGCGCGACAGTATCAATGTCGTCCGCTACGGCGTTTCAACGCCAACGACCGTGAAGAGATAGTCAAGGACTGACATTATGACGCGCAAGACATATTCGGCACCGCTGCAAGCCTTTGTGGCGCGGTCGCTTTCATTCGCGGCGATTACCGCATTCTCGTTGAACCCCATACTGACGCCGGCCTTCGCAACCGATTATCGGGTGCCCGCTGCGACATCATCCAGCGCGAAAATGAACGCACAATTCCTGTCGCTCGGCATCGGCAAGTCCGTCGTTGTGAACCTGCCCCGCGACGTCAAAGACGTTCTGGTCGCTGATCCGAAAATCGCAAATGCCGTCGTGAGATCGGCGCAGCGCGCCTACATCATCGGGGCTGCGGTCGGCCAGACCAACATCGTGTTCTTCGACGGCTCGGGTCAGCAGATCGCCGCTTACGACATCGCGGTCACGCGTGATCTCAACGGTATACGTGCGGCGCTGAAGCAGCTTATGCCGAATGCCGATGTCAAGGTCGACGGCCTTGGCGACGGCGTCATGCTCTCCGGCTGGGTGTCCAACCCGATCGAAGCCCAACAGGCCGGCGATCTCGCTGCTCGTCTCGCAGGCGGAGCGCAAAAGGTCGTCAACAACATCGCCGTCCGGGGCCGCGACCAGGTCATGCTCAAGGTCACGGTCGCCGAAGTCGCGCGCACCGTCATCAAGCAGTTGGGAATCGACCTTAGCGGCAACATGAACTACGGCACCGCCGTCGTGAACTTCAACAACGCAAATCCGTTCACGGCTCTCGGACACACACTCACGAACAGCAGTGCGGCGACCTCGTTCGGCTCGACGATGGTCAACGGCAGTCCGGTACCCAAGGTCACCGCGACTCTCCGGGCCATGGAGAGCGCCGGCGTGGTTCGAACGCTCGCGGAGCCGAACCTGACGGCCATATCGGGCGAGTCGGCGACGTTCATTTCGGGCGGCGAATTTCCGGTGCCTGCAGGTTACTCCTGCGATCCCACCACACACGTCTGTACGACCCAGATCAGCTTCAAGAAGTTCGGCATCTCGCTGAACTTCACGCCGGTCGTGTTGACGGAAGGCCGGATCAGCCTGCGGGTGATGACCGAGGTCTCCGAGCTGTCGAGCGAAAACTCCATTACGCTGACGCAGGCGGTCGGCAACTCGCTGACGGTGCCGTCGATCAAGACCCGGCGAGCGGAAACCACGCTGGAAATCCCGTCGGGAGGTTCGATGGCGATGGCCGGCCTGATTCAGGAACAGACCAAGCAGGCGGTCAACGGATTTCCGGGCCTCATGCAGTTGCCGGTTCTCGGCTCGCTGTTCCGCAGCCGCGACTATGTCAACGGACAGACCGAGCTGATGGTTCTGGTGACGCCCTACGTGGTCCGGGCGGTCGCGCAGAAAGATCTCTCGCGGCCTGACGACGGCTTTGCCGACGCCTCCGATCCGCAGGCGGACCTGCTCGGCAGCATCAATCGCATCTACGGCGCTCCGGGACGCGTCGCACCGGCACGCAACTATCGCGGCACCTACGGCTTCATCACCGACTGAGGCGGAGCAAGGAACGAAAACGATGACATCCGCAGATTCCGCCAAACGCTATCGCAGTCTTCGTATGGCTGTCGTCGCCGCCGGCCTTGCAGCCGGACTGGGCGCCTGCACCCATACGAGCCAGGAAGACACCACGGCGAGCATTCCAAACGATTATCGCCTGCGGCATCCGATCGCGATCCAGGAAGCCGATCGGACCGTGAATATCTTTGTCGGCAATGCACGCGGTGGCCTGTCCGCCACGCAACGCGCCGACGTGATCGGGCTTGCAAGCGTCTGGTTGCGTGAAGGGACCGGCGCCATCGTCGCCGAGGTTCCAGTCCATACCAGGAATGCCAGGGTGGCCGCCGATTCCTTCAAGGAAGTACGTTCGCTGCTGATGGCCGCCGGCGTTCCTCCGCGTGGGATCGTGGTGCGACAGTATCACCCCGCCGACCCGCGGCTGTTCCCGACGATTCGCCTGACCTATCCGCGGATTGCCGCGGTCGCCGGCCCCTGCGGCGTCTGGCCCGAAGATCTCGGCCCATCGATCCACAACAAGGGCTACTTCGACAACAAGCCGTACTGGAACTTCGGCTGCGCCACCCAGCGGAATCTCGCGGCGATGATCGACAACCCGTCCGATCTTGTTCAGCCGCGGCCGGAAACGCCGCCGTATACGGCTCGCCGCACCGAGGCCTTCGAGAAATACCGACAGGGCAACACCACCGCCACCAACTATCCCGAAGCCGACAAGGCCAAACTCAGCGATACAGGCAAATGATCAGCTACGCTCGCCAGGACGCCGAAGAGCCATCCGCCGCCCCTCCGCAGGCCGCCGACGATCATATCGCGCCGGCGCCGCGCGTATCGGTGCAGGCCTTTTGCGAGACGATGGAAACAGCCACCGCCGTGCAGGCGGCGGGCGAAGACCGCCGCCTGAGCAAGGCCCATCTCAAGATCCAGATGGGCGGCATGGCTGCCGCCATCGAAGCCTATCGCTCGGCGCCCACACCGAATGTCATCATCCTCGAAACCGAGGGACGCGGCGATATTCTTGCCGGTCTCGACCACCTCGCAACGGTTTGTGACGCCGGCACCCGTGTGATCGTGATCGGCCGCGTCAACGACGTCACCTTGTACCGCGAACTCGTCAAGCGCGGCGTCAGCGACTACGTCATCGCGCCGGTCAATGCTCTCGACATCGTGCGCTCGGTTTGCGGCCTGTTTTCGGCGCCCGAAGCGAAGGCAGTGGGCCGCATCATCGCCGTCGTCGGCGCCAAGGGCGGCGTCGGCGCCTCGACCATCGCCCACAACGTCGCGTGGGCGATTGCACGCGATCTGGCGCTCGATTCAGTCGTCGCAGACCTCGATCTCGCGTTCGGGACCGCCGGGCTGGACTACAATCAGGATCCGCCGCAGGGCATTGCCGACGCTGTGTTCTCGCCCGATCGCATCGACACGGCATTCGTCGACCGCCTGCTGTCCAAATGCACCGATCACCTGAGCCTGCTGGCCGCACCAGCCACGCTCGACCGCGTCTACGACTTCGGCACCGAAGCCTTCGACTCGATTCTGGATACGTTGCGCGCAACGATGCCCTGCATCGTGCTCGATATTCCGCATCAATGGTCGGGCTGGACCAAGCGGGCCCTGATCGGCGCGGACGATATTCTCATCGTGGCGACGCCCGACCTGGCGAACCTTCGCAACACAAAGAACCTGTTCGATCTACTCAAGACGACCCGGCCGAACGACCGGCCTCCGCTCTATTGCCTCAATCAGGTCGGCATCCCGAAGCGACCGGAGATCAATGCCAGCGAGTTCGCCAAGGCCATCGAAAGCCAGCCGGTCGTCACCATCCCGTTCGACCCACAAATGTTCGGATCGGCGGCGAACAACGGCCAGATGATTGCTGAAATCGCCGCAAACCATCGCACCACGGAAATGTTCCTGCAGATCGCGCAGCGTCTGACGGGCCGTGGCGAGGCCAAGAAGCCGCGGAAATCATTTCTACCTCCATTCATCGAGAAGTTGCGGGCCAAATAAGCCACCGCGTGGAGTACCGTCGTGTTTGGTAAGCGTAGCGGATCAGAGACCGAGGCCCGGAAGCCGGGGGCCATAACGCTGGAGGCGCCTCCCGCCGCTTTGGGAGCGCGCGCGCCTGCGGAGATCGCCTCGCCGACGGTATCGTCTCCGCCGCTGGCGCCAGCGCGACCCGCGCCGCAACCTCCGGTCATCGATGGCCGTCGCTCCGACACCTATTATCAGGTCAAGGCGACCATTTTTGGCGCTCTGATCGAGGCCATCGACCTCGCCCAGCTCGCCAAGCTCGACAGCGAGTCCGCGCGCGAGGAAATCCGCGACATCGTCAACGAGATCATTGCGATCAAGAACATCGTGATGTCGATCGCCGAGCAGGAAGAACTGCTCGACGATATCTGCAACGACGTTCTGGGTTACGGGCCGCTCGAACCGCTGCTGTCCCGCGACGATATCGCCGATATCATGGTCAACGGCGCCGGCACCGTCTTCATCGAAGTCGCCGGCAAGATCCAGCGAACCGGAATCCGGTTTCGCGACAATCAGCAGCTGCTGAATATCTGTCAGCGCATCGTCAGTCAGGTCGGCCGTCGCGTCGACGAATCCTCGCCGATATGCGACGCGCGCCTGGCCGATGGATCCCGCGTCAACGCGATCGTCCCTCCGCTTGCGATCGACGGCCCCGCACTGACGATTCGAAAATTCAAGAAGGACAAGCTCACCCTCGATCAGCTGGTGAAATTCGGCGCGATCACGCCCGAAGGCGGAACGATCCTGCAAATCATCGGCCGCTGCCGCGCCAACGTCCTGATTTCAGGCGGCACCGGCTCCGGCAAGACCACGCTGCTGAACTGTCTGACGAACTACATCGACCACGACGAACGGGTCATCACCTGTGAAGACGCCGCCGAATTGCAGCTTCAGCAACCGCACGTGGTTCGGCTGGAAACCCGGCCGCCCAATATCGAAGGCGAGGGCCAGGTCACGATGCGTGAACTGGTCCGCAACTGCCTGCGTATGCGCCCGGAACGTATCATCGTCGGCGAGGTTCGAGGACCCGAAGCGTTTGACCTGTTGCAGGCGATGAACACGGGCCATGACGGTTCGATGGGCACCCTGCACGCGAACAATCCGCGCGAGGCGCTGTCGCGCTGCGAGTCGATGATCACCATGGGCGGCTTCTCGCTGCCGTCGCGCACCATCCGCGAGATGATCTGCGCCTCGATCGACGTCATCATCCAGGCCGCCCGCCTGCGCGACGGTTCGCGCCGCATCACCCACATCACCGAGGTGATGGGGATGGAAGGCGACACCATCATCACCCAGGACATCTTCGTCTACGACCTGATCGGCGAAGATGCCAACGGAAACGTGATCGGCCGGCATCGTTCGACCGGTATCGGCCGTCCGCGGTTCTGGGAGCGTGCGCGATACTACAACGAAGAGAATCGGCTCGCCGCGGCGCTCGATGCGGCGGAAGTCAAAGTCGAGGTCTGAGGACGCAGACCTATGAACATGCAGACACTCGCACTGGCATTCATGGCCGCGACCGCAATCGGTGGTGTCGCATGGGTCTTCCTGTATCCGTTGCTGTCGGGCGAAGCAAAAGCGGAGAAGCGACGCGCGGCACTTGCGCAAACAGCACCGGCAACCCGACAGATCGATAGAGCCCAGCGCTCGCGCCGTGAACAGGTCGAGGGATCGCTGCGCGAAGTCGAGCAGCGCCTGAAGCAGGACAAGAAGGTCACGCTCGAACACCGCATCTCGCAGGCCGGCCTGTCGTGGACGAAACAGAAGTTTCTGATCGTCTCGGGCATCTTGGGTGCGATCTGCTTTGCCGTTCCGATGGTTTTCGGTGCCGGCCCGCTCGCCGCCGTCGGCCTCGCATTTGCGGCAGGCTTCGGCTTGCCGCGCTGGCTGCTTGGCTTTCTCAAGAAGCGGCGCGAGAAGTTGTTTCTCCGCGCTCTTCCCGACGCGGTCGACGTGATCGTTCGCGGAATCAAGGCCGGTCTTCCGCTGTTCGAATCCCTGAAAGTCGTCGCGGCCGATTCGCCGGAGCCGCTCAAAAGCGAATTCATCGCCATTATCGAAACGCAGGCGATCGGCATGCCGCTCGGCGAAGCCTGTGCGCGTCTGTATGAGCGCATGCCAGTGCCGGAAGCGAACTTCTTCGGCATCGTGATCTCGATCCAGCAGAAATCAGGCGGCAACCTGTCGGAAGCGCTGGGAAACCTGTCCAGGGTGCTCCGCGACCGCAAGAAGATGGCTGAGAAAATTCAGGCCATGTCGATGGAGGCCAAGGCATCCGCGGCGATCATCGGCTCGCTGCCGCCGATCGTCATGCTGCTGGTCTATCTGACTACACCCGATTACATCTCGCTGCTGTGGACCCATCCCACCGGCCGGCTGATGCTCGCCGGCTGCGTACTTTGGATGTCGGCCGGCATCTTCGTGATGAAGAAAATGATCAATTTCGACTTCTGATGGTGCACCATGCTCGACTTCCTGATCGAGAAGTTCCACGACCCGCGCTTCATGATGATGGTGTTCGCAGCGATCGCCGCTAGCGCGACCGTCTATACGCTGATCACGCCGTTCTTCGCGGCGGAAGGCCTCACCAAACGAATGAAGGCCGTCGCCAGCGAGCGGGAGCGCATCCGGCAGCGCGAGCGCGAGCGGCTGGCCAAATCCGAAAAGGTTTCGCTCCGTCAGGCCCCGAAGCAGTTCGTCTCGCGGGTCGTGGAGGACTTCAATCTCGGAAAGTGGCTGGCGCAGGAAGCCGCCCGCGAAAAGCTCGTGATGGCAGGCTATCGCGGCCAGGCTCCCTATATCACGTTCCTGTTCTTCCGAATGGTGACACCGATCGTGCTGCTGATCGGCGCGGTGATCTATGTTTTCCTGCTGTCCCACATGCACCAGTCCACTCCGATCAAGATCGGCATCTGCGTCGCCGCCGCATTCTTGGGCTTGCAGGCGCCCATGCTGTTCCTGAAGAACGCCATCACCAAGCGTCAGCTTTCGATCAAGCGGGCGTTTCCCGACGCGCTCGACTTGCTGCTGATCTGCATCGAATCCGGCATGTCGATTGAGGTCGCGTTCCGCAAGGTCAGCATGGAAATCGGCGCGCAGTCGGTCGCGCTGGCCGAGGAATTCACGCTGACCACGGCCGAGCTGTCGTATCTTCAGGACCGCAAGGTTGCCTACGAGAATCTGGCGAAACGCACCGGGGTCGATGGCGTCAAATCGGTTTGCCTGGCCCTGCAGCAGTCGGAACGCTACGGTACGCCGCTCAGCCAGAGTCTTCGGGTGATGGCCCAGGAAAATCGCGACTTGCGGATGACCGAGGCCGAGAAGAAGGCCGCAGCGCTGCCGCCCAAGCTCACCGTGCCGATGATCGTGTTCTTTCTGCCGTGCCTGTTCGTGGTCATTCTCGGGCCGACGGGCATCAAGGTCTCAGCCTACATGCACTAAGGCCGGCGGGGTGGCGGCGTAGCTGACCGCTACCCTTTTATCGCGAAAACGTCGTTACAGGCCGATCGCGGCCGTGCCGGTCAGGACCGGTGCGCATGGGGCGCGGGAGGCTCGCTGGCGCCGACGCGCGCATTGCCGGTTCGGCCGAGCATCTGCTTCAGATAGGCGACGTTCGCCTCCGCTTCGTCGGCAGGCAGATCCGCTTTCACGATGCTTTCAGCTTCGTCGAACCGACCCTGCAAACCGACGACCAGCGCCAGGTTCTGCCGGATCCGGGTGTCGGCCCGTGCGCTGCTGTAGGCACGGCGCAGGACGGCTTCGGCCTTGGGAAGTTCCTTGGTGAGGACATACGACATGCCAAGATTGGACAGCACCGAGGGCTCGTCAGGCTTGAGCCTGAGCGCGCTGGCGTAATAGCGTCGCGCCTCCTCGTGACGGCCAAGCTTGTCCAGCGTGGTGCCCTGAACCGAAAGAATCCGCCAGTCCGGATTGGCCGGTGTATGGGCGCGGCTGAGCACATCGAATGCCTGCTGCGACTGGCCGTTATCGGCCAGCGCCCGCCCCCAGCCCGCGAGTACGGCCTTGTTGCCCGGATTGAGAATCGCCGCGCGCTCTAACACCGCAACGGCCTGACCACGCTGCCCGATGGCGCGCAGCGCCCGCCCGTAATTTAACGCCGCATCCGCATCCTTGGGATTGGCCCGAAAGCGATCGCCATAGACGTCCACCGCGCGGCGGGCCTCGACCTCTGGGTTCGCCTCGGCCTTTGCGCGTGCACCCAGCGAGCCGGTAATGTCGGGCATGCCGGTGGTCTGACAACCGCCAAGTCCGACGGCTACGATGGCCGTCATGGCCGCGGATGCGAAGAGCCTGGCAAGACCAGTACCCGGCTTTCGAACTTGCTGCGAGTGATGCAGGAATTTCACATCGGCGGTACTGGACTGCTGACGCATGGCACTTTCACTCGCAATTGCGGGCCAATCGAGAAGGCTGGATGGTCTCAGCAATAGACTGTTAACCCTAACGTCTGGTTAATTGACCGCGACTGACACCCGACCCGCCTCCGGCTAAACTCCGTACCGACCAACCGAAAGATCGAGACAAGATGCATTCCGCGTTTGCGACCGCGCCGGCCGAGCAGGCCATTCCGATTACCTTCGTGACCAAAGCCGCCTGGGAATCGATCGGCACGACACTCGGGGACAGCGCCCGCCGGTTTGCCGAGGCGAATGGCTTTGCAGCAAAGTCGGGGCAGTACATCGCGCTCCCAGCATCAAGTGGTGAGGTCTCCCAGATCCTGTTCGGACTGAGTGAGTTGCCGGACCGGTCACACGATCCCTTTCTCGCGGGCAAGCTGCCGGGCCTGCTGCCCGCTGGAACGTTCCGCTTTGCCAATGCACCGCACGACACCCATCTCGCGGCGCTGGCGTTTGCGCTCGGCAGCTATCGCTTCAACCGCTACCGCAAGGCCGATGCGCCGAAGGCCCGACTGATCCCCCCCGACGGCGTCGACATCGCTGATATCTCGCGGATGGCGGACGCGGCGGCACTCGCGCGCGACCTCATCAACACCCCGGCCAACGACATGGGGCCCGAAGAACTCGAGACGGCGGCGCGAGCTCTCGCGCAGCGTTTTGGTGCGACGTTCACCTGCATCGTCGGCGACGACCTGAAGCAACAGAACTTTCCGCTGATCCATGCCGTCGGCATGGCTTCGCCGCGCGCGCCGCGCCTGATCGACTTCACCTGGGGCAACCCGGCGCATCCCAAGATCACGCTGGTCGGCAAGGGCGTCTGCTTCGACACCGGCGGCGTCGATCTGAAACCCTCCAGCGGCATGCTGCTGATGAAAAAGGACATGGGCGGCGCGGCCAATGTGCTGGCGCTGGCGCAGATGATCATGGATGCGAAGCTGAAAGTGCGGCTGCGCGTCCTGATCCCGGCCGTCGAGAACGCCGTGGCGGGTAACGCGTTCCGGCCGCTCGATATCTTCCCCTCGCGCAAGGGACCGACCGTGGAGATCGGCAATACCGACGCCGAGGGGCGCCTGGTGCTCGCCGACGCGCTGGCGCTGGCCGACGAGGAAAGCCCGGAGCTGCTGATCGATCTCGGCACATTGACCGGCGCGGCGCGCGTGGCCCTCGGCCCGGACCTGCCGCCGTTCTATACGAGCGACGACAAGCTGGCGCTTGACATGGCACGTTGCGCGCAGACCGAGAACGATCCGCTGTGGCGCATGCCGCTGTGGCCTCGCTACGATGCGTGGCTCGACTCGAAAGTGGCCGATATCAACAACGCGCCGTCAGGCGGATTCGCCGGCTCCATCACCTGCGCGTTGTTCCTGCAACGTTTCGTCGAGGCCGCGAGGAGCTGGCTCCATGTCGACATCTATGGCTGGACGCCGGCGGCGAAGCCTGCCCGCCCCGAAGGCGGCGAATGCCAGGCCGCGCGTGCAATCTACAAAATGCTGAGCGAACGCTATGGATGATCCGCGTCTCACGCCGGCGTGTCCGGACGTCGCCGCCCGCTATCTCGAAGGCAAGGTCAAGGCCGCGCGCTTCGTCGACGGCGAGGAGTGGGAGGTGGTCAGCGCGGTCGCGCCGATGCGGCGCGAACCGTTATCAAACGCGATGCTCGACACCCAAGCGCTGCACGGCGAGCGCGTCACGATCTACGACCGCGGCGCCGAAGGCTGGGCCTGGGGGCAACTGAACAGCGACGGCTATGTCGGCTGGCTGCCCGATCGCGCACTCGCAAAGCCCGGCGCCGCGCCGACGCACAAGGTTACTGCACTGCGCACATTTGCGTTTCCGGGACCGTCGATCAAGCTGCCGCCAACTGAGACGCTCTCGTTCGGCGCAAGACTGACAATCCTGCGGCACGACGGCAGCTTCGCCATCACCGCCGGCGGTCTGCACATCCCTGCCGTTCATATCGCGCCGCTCGATCGGATGAGCGGCGATTTCGTCGCTGTGGCCGAGACATTCCTCGGAACGCCGTATCTCTGGGGCGGCAAGACCAGCCTCGGCATCGATTGCTCCGGCCTCGTACAGGTCGCACTGAACGCGGCCGGTACCGGATGCCCGCGCGACAGCGACATGCAGGAAGCCGCGCTGGGGCGCACGCTGTCTCCGGCGGAGGCGCAAAAACTCCGTCGCGGCGACCTGATGTTCTGGAAAGGCCACGTTGCGATCGTGCGTGACGCGACCACGCTCGTGCACGCCAATGCGCACCACATGGCAACGGCGATAGAAAACATTCATGACGCCGTCGCGCGCATCAAGGCGGCCGGCAACGCCGTGACAAGCATCAAGCGGCTGGATTGATCCGATCTATTGATTCGATCTATTGCGCGGCAGGGCCGCCCGGCGCGGCCTCGTTGCGGAACGCCGCGGCGAACAGCGCGCGCGTATAGTCCGAGGTCGGATTCTTGAACAGGTCCGACGCCGGCCCCTCCTCGACCACCTTGCCATGCCGCATCACGATGAGATGGCTCGCCAGCGATGCGACCACGCGCAGATCGTGGGAGATGAACATGTAGGTCAGATCGCGCTTGCGCTGCAGGTCGCGCAGCAGATCGACCATCTGCGCTTGGAACACCATATCGAGCGCGCTGGTCGGCTCGTCCAGCACGATGAAACTCGGCTCCAGCACTACGGCGCGCGCGATGCTGATACGCTGACGCTGCCCGCCCGAGAATTCGTGCGGATAGCGAAAGCGGGTTTCCGGATCGAGACCGACGTCCTTCAATGCCTTGATCACCCGGCCTTCGCGTTCGTCCGCCGATAGTGCCCGCTGATGCACGCTCAAGCCCTCGGCCACGATTTCGCCGACCGACATGCGCGGGCTCAACGCGCCGAAGGGATCCTGAAACACGATCTGCATATCCCGTCGGAACGGTCGTACGTCCTTGAAACTCAGACCCTGGATGTTCTTGCTCAGGAACACGATCGGTCCGTCGGACGAAATCAACCGTAGCAGCGCCAGTCCGAGCGTCGTCTTACCGGACCCGGACTCGCCGACCACGCCGAGCGTTTCGCCCTTGCGGACCTTCAGGGTCACGCCGTCGACCGCCTTGATGTGGCCGACCGTCTTGCGCAGCAGGCCGCGCCGGATCGGAAACCAGACCTTGAGGTTGTCAGTCGAAATCACTTCGGGCGACTCCGGCCGTGGCGGCGCCGGATCAGGCTTCGGCTCGGCCGCCAATAGTTCGCGTGTATAGGCGTGCTGCGGCGCGGTGAAGACCTGTTCGACGGGTCCGTTCTCGACGATCTTGCCGCCCTGCATCACACAGACCCTGTCGGCGATGCGGCGCACGATGCCGAGATCGTGCGTGATGAACAGCAGACTCATCCCGAGCCGCGCGCGAATGTCGGCCAACAGCTTGAGGATTTGCGCCTGAACGGTAACATCGAGCGCGGTGGTCGGCTCGTCCGCGATCAGCAGATCCGGCTCGTTGGCGAGCGCCATTGCGATCATGACGCGCTGGCGCTGACCGCCCGACAACTGGTGCGGATAGCTGGCCAGCCGCGTCTCCGGATCGCGAATGCCGACCTGAGTGAGCAGTTCCAGTATGCGCTGCCGCGCCGCCGTTCCGCGAACGCCACCATGCAACTGCAGGATTTCACCGATCTGCGATTCGATGGTGTGGAGCGGATTGAGCGACGTCATCGGCTCCTGGAAGATGATCGAGATGTCGTTGCCGCGCACGCCCCTGATCTCGCGCTCGGACATGCCGAGCAGATCCTCTCCCTTGAAACGGATGTTTCCCGTGGGGTGCGACGCCGACGGATACGGCAGAAGCTTCAGGACCGACAGTGCGCTGACGGATTTTCCGGAGCCGGACTCGCCGACCAGCGCCACGCATTCGCCGCGCCTGATCTCGAATGAGATGCGGTCCACGGCGACCGACGTTCCCCCGGCATGGTGGAACGCGACGGACAAGTCGCGAACATCGAGCAGCGGCTGGTTGATCGCGTCCATCCCGGCCTACCTGAACGTCTTGCGGGGGTCGAAGGCGTCGCGCACGCCCTCGCCGATGAAGATCAGCAGCGACAGCATGATCGCAACCGCGAAAAATCCGGTGAAGCCAAGCCATGGCGCCTGCACGTTCGCCTTGCCCTGCGACAGCAGTTCGCCTAGCGACGGCGAGCCCGGCGGCAAGCCGAAGCCGAGGAAATCCAGCGCCGTCAAGGTCATCACCGATGACGACACGATGAACGGCAGGAACGTCATGGTCGCCACCATGGCGTTCGGCAACAGATGGCGGAACATGATGGTGGCGTTCGAGACGCCGAGCGCCCGCGCCGCCGTAATGTACTCGAAATTTCGACCGCGCAGGAATTCGGCGCGCACGAGCCCGACCAGCGACACCCAGGAGAACAGCAGCAGGATTCCGAGCAGAACGAAGAAGCCGGGTACCAGCACCGACGACAGAATCAGGAGCAGATAGAGCGACGGGATCGCGGTCCAGACCTCGATGAAGCGCTGGAATCCGAGATCGACCCAGCCACCGAAATAGCCCTGCACGCCTCCCGCCGCGACGCCAATGATCGACGACACGATCGTGAGACACAGGCCGAACAGCACCGAGATGCGAAAGCCGTAAATCAGCCGCGCCACGACATCGCGGCCCTGATCGTCGGTGCCGAGCCAGTTGTATTCGAGATCGCGGCAGCCCGTGAGGTGCTTCCGCTGCACCACGTCCTTGCATTCCTTTTCCGTCAACAGCCAGGTCGGCTTCGACGGCGCTGGCGTCGGCAGATCGAGGTTGTGGGTGTCGTAGGAATAGCGGATCAGCGGCCACACGATAGTGCCGCCCTTGTCCGCGATCAGCTTCTGCACATACGGATCGCGATAGTCGGCGGCGGTCTCGAAATCGCCGCCGAACGCGGTTTCCGGATAGGTCACGAATGCCGGAAAGTAGAGATGCCCGTCGAATTTAATCAGGAACGGCCGGTCGTTGGCGATCAACTCCGCGAACAGCGAGATCACGAACAGGATCAGGAAAATCCAGAGCGACCAGTAGCCACGGCGGTTGGATTTGAAATTCTGCCAGCGGCGGCGATTGAGCGGCGACAAGCCGAGTGGATGACGCGCTGGCGGCACCGCTTCGCCAAGCGGTGATACGGCTGTTGTTTCAACGGGCTCGGGCGAGATGATAGCCATCAGACCTCTCGCGCCTCGAAATCGATCCGCGGATCGATCCACATGTAGGTCAGATCGGAGATCAGGTTCACCACAAGGCCGACCAGCGAAAAGATAAACAGCGTACCGAACACCACCGGATAGTCGCGGTTGAGCACGCTCTCGAAGCCCAGCAGGCCGAGCCCGTCGAGCGAGAAGATGGTTTCGATCAAGAGCGATCCTGAAAAGAAGGCGTGAACGAACGCGCCGGGGAATCCGGCAATGACGATCAGCATCGCGTTCCTGAACACGTGATTGTAGAGCACCTGCCGCTCGCTGCAGCCCTTGGCGCGCGCTGTCATCACATACTGCTTGCGGATTTCGTCGAGGAACGAGTTCTTGGTCAGCAGCGTCATGGTGGCAAAGGCACTGAGCGCCATCGAGACGATCGGCAGCGTCAGATGCCAGAAATAATCGATGATCTTCCAGTACCAGGGAAACTGGCTCCAGCCATCCGACGTCAATCCGCGCAGCGGGAAGATGCTGAAGAACGATCCGCCCGCGAACAGGATGATGAGCAGGATCGCGAACAGGAAGCCGGGAATCGCAAAGCCGATGATGATGACCGCCGATGTCCAGGTGTCGAACCGCGATCCATCCCTGACGGCCTTTCGAATCCCGAGCGGAATCGAAATCAGGTAGGTCAGCAGCGTCATCCAGATGCCGAGCGACATCGAGACCGGCAGCTTCTCCTTGATGAGCTGGATCACGGTGGTGTCACGAAAATAACTCTTGCCGAAGTCGAAGCGCGAGAAATTCCACACCATCAGCAGGAAGCGCTCGGGCGCCGGCTTGTCGAAGCCGAACTGCTTCTCAAGGCTCTTAATGAAGGCTGGATCTAGCCCCTGCGCGCCGCGATATTTGGAGTTGATGGCATCGGCCGACGCACCGACCTGTCCTCGCGCCCCGAAGTCGCCGCCGGATGAACCTGAAATGCGCGAACTCGCGCCGGTATCCGCGCCGCTCAGTTGAGCAATCACCCGTTCGACCGGTCCGCCAGGCGCGAACTGCACCACGACGAACGACACGAACAGGATACCCAGCAAGGTAGGGATCATCAGCAGAATGCGGCGGGCGATGTATGCGCTCATGCCTATTTCGTCCGCTCGGACGCCGCCGACTTGGCAGGCATCGACCACCAGATGTCAGGCGCCATAACGCCGAGATATTTTG
Source organism: Hyphomicrobiales bacterium (assembly GCA_017305665.1). GTDB lineage: Bacteria > Pseudomonadota > Alphaproteobacteria > Rhizobiales > Xanthobacteraceae > Nitrobacter. Next base: position 73,428 of record JAFKKH010000027.1, on the reverse strand, counting down.
GGAGGCTCGGCGGGTGGCCGAACACATTCCAAAAAGCCAGCCGGTGCACGTTCGAATACCATTGCGGCACCCAGTAGCGGCCGGCGCGAATGACGCGGTCCAGCGCACGCGCGGCGAACACGAGCTTCGCGCGGGTGTCGGCGGCGATCACCTGCTCCATCAGGGAATCGATCGCGGGATCCGAAATGCCGGCAAGGTTGTTCGATCCCTTGGTCGCCGCCGCCTGCGACGAGAAGAACGGCCGCAGCGAGTCGCCCGGAACGGTGGAGAATCCGAAACGGTCGATGATCATGTCGAAATCGAAGTCGTCGCGACGCGCCCGCGCCTGTACGGGATCGACCAGCCGCAGCGTCGCCTCGATGCCAAGCGTGCCGAGGTTCTTGATATAGGGCATGTGATGCGCCTGGAACGCCGGCTCATCGAGCAGGAATTCGACACGGAAGACCTCGCCTTTCGGCGTCACGCGCTTGCCATCCTTGCTGTGGAAGCCCGCCTCCTCGAGAAGATGGATGGCCCTGCGCAGCAGCTTGCGATCCTGCCCCGAACCGTCGGAGACCGGCGGCACGAATGGCATGCCGAACACCTCATCCGGCACCTTGCCGCGGAACGGCTCGAGCAGCGCCACTTCTTCAGGCGACGGTAGGCCGGTCGCCATCAGATCGGAATTCTGAAAGGGCGACACGGTTCGCACATAGGCGCCGTACATGATGGTCTTGTTGGTCCACTCGAAATCGAAGGCACAGCCCAGTGCCTCGCGAACGCGCGGGTCCTTGAACTTGTCGCGGCGGGTGTTGATGAACCAGCCCTGCGCGCCCGACGGTGTCTCGTCCGGCAACTGCTCGCGCTTGACGCGGCCCTCGGTCATCGCCGGAAAATCGTAGCGCGTATTCCAGATGCGCGAGGTGAACTCCTCGCGAAACAGGTAGCTGCGGCCGGAAAAACCTTCGAAGGCCACGTCCCGGTCGCGATAAAATTCGAATCGCACAGTATCGAAATTGTAGCTGCCGCGATTGACCGGCAGCTCGGCGCCCCACCAGTCCTTGACGCGATCGAACTCGATGAAGCGGTTCGGCTCGAAGCGACCGACCTTGTACGGCCCGTTGCCGAGCGGAACGTCGAGTGTCGATTCATCGAAGGGGTGCGCGGTGTAATAGGCCTGCGAGAAGATCGGCAGGCCCGCGACGAACGGCGGCACGTCACGCCCGCGCTTCGGCGAAAACGTCACGACCAGCGTGGCGTCATCGGTCGCCTCCGCCGTCACCATGTCGCGCATCTGCTGGGTGATCAGGGGATGGCCCTTGGCCTTCAGGATGGTCAGCGAAAAGGCGGCATCATGGGCGGTCAACTTCTGCCCGTCATGAAAGCGGACTTCCGGCCGCATCGTGAACGTGTAGGTCAATCCGTCGGCCGAGATGCGCACCGACTTCGCCGCCAGGCCATACATCGCATCGGGCTCGTCGCCCGCGCGCGCCATCAGCGAGGTGAACGTCATGCCCATGCCCTGCGCGCCGTCGCCCTTCAGGATGAAGGCATTGAGCGAATTGAAGGTGAAGAACGACTGGTTGAAAGCGCGGCTGGACGGAATGGTCGAGAACAATCCACCCTTCGGCGCATCGGCATTGACGTAATCGAAGTGATGAAAATCGGCGGGGTATTTCAAATCCCCGAATGCCGACATGCCGTGGGATTCGCCCTGGGATTCGGTTTCCGCGCCGGCCGCGGCGGCGGGCAGGAGCCACGCTGCGCCCGCCGCGCCAATCCCGAGACCGATCACCTGCCGGCGGCTGGGCTGCATCATCCGCACAAAACTCCTCAAGATCGCTTGCCGACCTTGGCCGCCTTGTCGGCGTCGTACCACCACAGCGCGGGAAACGCCGACAGGCCGTATTTCGGCATCTCGGCCGGACGGCCGAAGCGATCCCATCGCGCCGTGCGCACCTTCGAATAGGTCCATTGCGGCACGACGTAGTTATGCCAGAGCAAAACCCGGTCGAGCGCCTTGGTCGCGGCGACGAGATCGGCACGGTCCTTGGTGAAGATCACGCGCTCGATCAGCTTGTCGACCGCGGCATTCTTGATCCCGACCACGTTACGCGAACCGGGCATATCGGCGGCGTGGGAGCCCCAGTACTCACGCTGCTCGTTGCCGGGCGACAGCGACTCGCCCCAGCTTGCGACGACCACATCGAAATCCCAGTTCCGCAAACGGTTCTCGTATTGCGTCGGATCGATGGTCCGGGTGCTCACGGTAAGGCCCATGCGTTCCAGCGACGGCTTGTAGGACAGCAGCACGCGCTCGAAGCTCGGATCCTCCGACAACAACTCGACCTCGAACGGCGCGCCGGACTTGCTATCCACCTGCTTGCCGCCGCGAACCTCGTAACCCGCTTCCTTCAGCAGCTTCATGCCTTCGCGCAGGTTGCGGCGAACCGCGTCCTGGCTGCCGCCGACCGGATTGCTGTAGGGCGTGGTGAAGACCTCGGCCGGGACTTCGGCGCGCACCGTTTCGAGGATTTCAAGCTCCTTGCCTTCGGGCAATCCGCTCGAGGCGAGTTCGGTGCCTTCGAAGTAGCTCGCGATCCGCTTGTATTGCCCGAAGAACAGTTGCTGGTTCATCGTCTCGAAATCGAACGCGAAGTTCAGCGCCCGCCGCACCCGGACATCCTTGAACTTGTCGCGGCGGATGTTGAGAGCAAAGGCCTGCATCACGCCCGAACTGCGGTTGGGAAATTCCTCCAGGACCACCCGGCCTTCCTTCACCGCGGGGAAGTCGTAGGCGGTCGCCCAGTTCTTGGCGATGTTTTCGGTGCGCCAGTCGACCTGATCGCCCTTGAAGGCTTCGAGCGCGACGGTGCTGTCGCGGAAATATTCGTAGCGCAGCTCGTCGAAGTTATTGCGACCGACGTTGAAATTGCGATCGAGACCCCAGTAGTCCTTGACCCGCTCCAGCGCGACGAATCGCGCCGCCTCGAAGCTCTTGATCTTGTAAGCGGCACTGCCGAGCGGCGGCTCCAGCGTCGTCGCCGAGATGTCGCGTTTGGCGCCCTTGGCGTCGGTGCCTTCCCACCAATGTTTGGGGAGCACCAACAACTGCCCGACGATCTGCGGCAGCTCCCGGTTTCCCGGCGCATCGAAGGTGAAGGTTATGTCGCGGTCGCCGGTCTTCTCGGCCTTCACCACATGGCGATAGTAGGCCCTGTAGTGCGGGTGATGCTTTGTGAACGACTCAAGCGAAAAGATCACGTCGTCCGGCGTCACCGGCTTGCCGTCGTGCCACTTGGCTTCCTTGCGCAGCCGGTAGACCACGAAGGAATAATCGTCGGGATAGCTGACGGCTTCAGCCAGCGCGCCGTATTCCGTGGACACCTCGTCGAGCGATGGAGTCGTCAATGACTCATAGATGAAGCCGACGGCCCCCGCGATCGAGCCCTTTACCCCCGCCACCACGGGGTTGAAATTGTCGAAGGTGCCGAGCGCGATCTGCCGCACGGTGCCGCCCTTGGGCGCCTCCGGATTGACGTAGTCGAACTTCTTGAAGCCTTCCGGATATTTCACGTCGTTGAACAGCGACAGCCCGTGCCGCCATTTGAGATCGGCGGACGTCGTCGCGGCATAGGCCGCTTCAAAGGATGAAGCGCCGGTCAGGATCTTGATGGCGGGCGTCGCCGCGATCAGGGCTCCGCTGTGAAGAAGGCGTCGTCGGGTAAAGGCCAAATCGGGTTCCTGCGGAAGTGTCGGACTGAGTGAGGGGCTAACGGCGCAGCACGACGCAATGTTTCGGCCGATTATGTCGGTTTTTCGGGGCGATACCACCCCACCTCCCGCACTTGTGCGGCGAAACGCCCCGGCAACACGCAGTTCGTCAGGTCATGGGCAAAAGGTCACGGGCATATGAAAACGGCCAGGAAAATCCTGGCCGTTGATCTCATTCCAAAGACGTATGCCGTTGCCTTACTTCGAGGCGGTCGGCAGCGGCTCCGGCTTGTCCGAATTCTTGTTCAGATAGGCGATGACGTCGGCGCGCTCGCTATCCTTCGGCAGGCCTGCGAAGCCCATCGCCGTACCGGGAATGTAGCCCTTCGGGCTGGTGAGGAATTTGTTCAGCTCGTCGAAGGTCCAGGTGCCGCCCTTGGCCTTCATCGCCGCCGAGAAGTTAAATCCGCCGCGGCCCTGACCGCGCGGCTCGCCGACGATGCCGTAGAGGTTCGGACCCACGCGGTTCGGACCACCCTTCTCGAAGGTATGGCAGGCTGCGCACTTCTTCGCGGCCGTCGCGCCCTTGTCCGCCGACGCGGTCTGCAAGAGCTTCTCGATCGGCACTTGCTCAGCAGGCTTGGCCGCTTCCTTGCCGCCGCCGGTCTCTTCCTTGACCGCCACTTCGAAACCCGGCTTGGCGGGCTTGACCGGCGCGAAGACCGCCTGGGCAGTAAAATTCGTCACCAGAACAACAAGGCAAGTGCCCAGAATCGCACCGAGAATTTTATTGAGTTCGAAGGAGTCCATTTTGGATCAGGCTCCAGGCCTTGGAAGTCGACTATAAGGCCGGCTGAAACGGCCACGGAATGCCGCCGGAATCACTCGTCGGGAACGAGTTAGGCAACGGCGATGAGATAACGGTTTGCCCACGCTCTGGCAACCCGTATAAACGCGCCGGCCCTTGAAAAACCCCGCCAATTCCCGACCGTTTTCGCCTGCCCGCGGACTGCCCGACCGATGACCGAAACCCGCACTTTGGTGCTGATTCCAGCCCGTATGGCTGCGACCCGCCTGCCCGGGAAGCCGATGCTGGATATCGGCGGTTTGCCGATGATCGTGCATGTGCTGCGGCGGGCCGAGGCCGCCGGAATCGGCCGCGTCGCGGTGGCCACCGATACCCCCGAGATCGCGGCCGCCGTGACCGCCCATGGCGGCGAAGCCATCATGACGCGCCCCGATCATCCGTCGGGCTCCGACCGCGTGTTCGAGGCGCTCGGCAGGCTCGATCCGGACGGCCGCGTCGAGACCATCGTCAACCTGCAGGGCGACTTCCCGACCATCCATCCGGACAACATCCGTGCCGTGCTCGAGCCTCTCGCCGATCCCGCGGTCGATCTCGCGACGCTGGCCGCCGAAATCCACACCGACGAGGAAGCCACCAATCCGAACGTGGTGAAAGCTGTGGGGTCGCCGGTCGCCGCACGCCGGCTGCGTGCGCTCTATTTCACCCGTGCCACCGCCCCCCATGGCGACGGTCCGCGCTACCATCACATCGGGCTTTACGCCTACCGCCGCAAAGCCCTGCAACGCTTCGTCGCGCTGCCGCCCTCGCCGCTCGAGCAGCAGGAGAAGCTCGAGCAGTTGCGCGCGCTGGAAGCCGGCATGCGGATCGACATCATGATCGTGGACACGGTGCCGCGGGGCGTCGATACCCCGGCCGACCTCGAAACCGCGCGCCGCGTCCTGGCTGCGCCCCACCAAAGCCCCACCGGCAGATAGAAGACCTGATGACCAAGACCATGAAGATCGCATTCCAGGGCGAGCCCGGCGCGAACTCCCATATCGCCGTCGCCGAAGCCTATCCCGACGCCGAGCCGATGCCGTGCGCCACCTTCGAGGACGCGCTGGCTGCGATCTCGTCGGGCGAAGCCGATCTCGGCATGATCCCGATCGAGAATTCGGTGGCGGGCCGCGTCGCTGACATTCATCATCTGCTGCCGCAATCGGGCCTGTTCATCGTCGGCGAACACTTCCTTCCCGTTCACCACCAGCTGATGGCGCCGCGCGGCGCGACGCTGGCTGGCATCAAGACGGTGGAGAGCCATGTTCACGCGCTCGGCCAATGCCGCCGGATCATCCGCAAGCTCGGCATCCGGCCGATCGTGGCCGGAGATACCGCAGGCTCGGCCCGCATCGTTGCGGAGCGCGGCGACAAGAGCTGCGCGTCGATCGCCTCGCGCCTCGCCGCCGATATCTACAATCTCGATATCCTGGCCGAAGACGTCGAGGACGAGTCCCACAACACAACGCGTTTCGTGGTGCTGGCACGCGAAGCGAGTTGGGCGAAACAGGGGTCGGGGCCGCTGGTCACAAGCTTCGTCTTCCGCGTGCGCAACCTGCCGGCCGCGCTCTACAAGGCCATGGGCGGCTTCGCCACCAACGGCGTCAACATGACCAAGCTCGAAAGCTACATGGTCGACGGCAACTTCTTCGCAACGCAATTCTATGCCGACGTCGAGGGCCACCCGGACGATCGCGGCCTCGCTTTCGCGCTGGAGGAGCTGAAATTCTTCTCCAAGGAATTCCGCATCGTCGGCGTCTATCCCGGCCACCCGTTCCGCGAGACCTTCAAGGAAGCGGCGGGCTGATACGTCCGTTCGCGCTTCAGGCTGGGCGTCATCCTGAAGAGCCGCGCTTTTTGGCGCGGCGTCTCGAAGGATGGTTGTGTGGACCGACGCTATCCTTCGAGGCTCGCTTCGCTCGCACCTCCAGATGCGCAATTGCGCATCGGGGATGACGATCGACTCAAGTCATGCCGCAGCCTTGCCAAGCTGAAACGCCTCCGCCAACAGATCGTAGGATCTCTTGCGAGCGCCGTGGTCGTAGATCGCGGTAACGACCATTACCTCGTCAGGCTTGCTCGCCTCGAACAGCGGCGACAATTTCTGTATCACCGTCGCCGGCGATCCCACGAACAATCGCGACCGGTTGCGCGCCACCGAGGCCCGCTCGCTCTCGCTATAGGGATAAGCCAGCGCCTCCTCGACACTCGGCAACGGCGCATACTGGCCGCGATCGCGCCGCAGGCGGTTGAGATCGGCGGACGACGCGAGCTTCTCGGCCTCCTCATCGGTGTCGGCAACGATCGCGGCGACCGCAAGAATCGCGTGCGGTGCGTTGCGCCAGCGCGACGGCTTGAAGCGATTGCGATAATTCGTCATCGCGTCGACCGCGTCGTGCGAGGCAAAGTGGTGCGCGAACGCAAAGCCCATGCCGACCTGAGCGGACAGCTCCGCGCTGTAGTCACTCGACCCGAGCAGCCAGATCGGCGGCAGCGGCGTGTCGTCCGGCATCGCCACCACGTTGTGGTAGGGATGCCCGTTCGGAAACTCGCGGGTCTCCCACAACGTCAATTCGTGCAGCCGTTCCAGGAAGTCGTCGCCCTCACGGCGATCGAGCCGGCTGCGCAGCGCATAGGCCGTGGCACCATCGGTGCCGGGCGCGCGGCCGAGACCGAGATCGATGCGGCCGGAAAACAGCGCCTCCAGCATCTTGAATTGCTCGGCGACCACCAGCGGCGCGTGGTTCGGTAGCATCACGCCGCCCGAGCCGACCCGGATGCGCTGCGTCGCCGCCGCGATCTGGCCGATCATGATCGCCGGTACGGGACTCGCCACCGACGCCAGATTGTGATGCTCGGCCAGCCAGTACCTGACGTAGCCGAGCCGGTCGACGTGCTGCGCGAGATCGATGCTGTTGCGCAGGGCCTTGGCGGGCGGCGTGCCGGTGGTGACAACGGAAAGATCGAGAACCGAAAGCGGGGGCATCCCCTAGGCTAGTCCTTGTTCCCAACGGAGACCAAGACCGGATCCCGCAGATCTGCACCACTATCCGACGGCCGCCGCTGGAATTGTAGTGGGCTATCGCCTTAAAAATAACGATTAGTATCAATATATCCCACCCAAACTAGCAACTAAGTATTTGATATATAAATATTACCATAGCCCACCTGATATAAATCAGGCGCAGGTATCGCCGACTGTTTATATGTAAGTGGGCAATTTCCCATATCAAATCCACCATAGATGGGCTGTTTTGCTCGGGGACATTGGCTTATTTTCGGGCCTCCTAGCCGCGGCGTGAGCGTCAGGCGCTCAACAAAGCCGGCGATCGGAGTGGCCGTACAAGGCCCATCAGTGGAGTTCGACGCGTGACATCTGACATTTCATCTCGAGCGCACAACGGCCATGCCGTGCATCAGCGCCCCGCGATCTCCTTCGAATTCTTTCCACCGAAGACTGAGGAGATGGAGCGCAATCTCTGGGACACCATTACTCGCCTTGCGCCGCTCGCGCCCAACTTCGTTTCCGTCACCTACGGCGCCGGCGGATCGACGCGCGAGCGTACCCACACGACCATCACCCGCATCCTCGGCGAAACCGACCTGACGCCCGCCGCGCACCTGACCTGCGTCGATGCCCCGAAAGCCGACGTGGACGACGTGGTCGCGCGCTATCACGAAGTCGGCGTCCGCCATATCGTGGCACTGCGCGGCGATCCCACCGGCGGCATCGGCGACACCTACGCGCCACATCCGCAGGGCTACACCTCATCGGTCGACCTCGTCGCCGCCATCAAGCGCCGTCATCCCGACATCGAGGTGACGGTGTCGGCGTATCCCGAGCGCCATCCGGAAAGCACGGGGTTCGACGCCGACATCGATATGCTGAAGGCCAAGGTCGATGCCGGCGCGACCCGCGCCATCACCCAGTTCTTCTTCGATAACGATCTCTACCTGCGTTATCTCGACCGCGTCCGCGCACGCGGCATCGCCATTCCGATCGTGCCCGGCATCCTGCCGGTGCAGAACTTCAAGCAGGCCAGCAACTTCGCCAAGCGCGCCGGCGCCAGCATGCCCGACTGGCTGGCCGAGAAATTCGAGGGGCTCGACGACGATCCGGAGACGCGGAAGCTCGTGGCGGCGACCGTCGCCGCGGGACAGGTGCAGAAGCTTGCCAAGCGCGGCATCGACACCTTCCACTTCTACACCATGAACCGCGCCGACCTCGTGTTCGCGATCTCCCACCTGCTCGGCATCCGGCCGGGCAGCGCACGGAAAGCTGCGTAGGTCTATTTTTGTCATAACGGGCCAAAGTGCGAAGCGCGTCTTCGCACGAATGTCCGGGTCATGACTGTAAAGGTGATTACCGTGACCAAAGCTTCGAACCCCGTCGCCCAAAAACTCCGCGACCTCGCCCACGAGCGCATCCTCGTGCTCGACGGTGCCATGGGCACCATGATCCAGGCGCTGCAGTTCGACGAGGCCGCCTTCCGCGGCGAGCGCTTCAAGGATTTTCACCGCGACGTGCGCGGCAACAACGATCTCCTGATCCTCACCCAGCCGAAGGCGATCGAGGACATCCACGCCGCCTATCTGCGTGCCGGCGCCGATCTCGTCGCCACCAACACCTTCTCGTCGACCGCGATCGCACAGGCCGACTACGACATGTCGGACCTCGCCTACGAACTCAACCGCGACGGCGCGCGCCTCGCGCGCGCGGCGGCGGAACGGGTCAGCGCCGAAGACGGCAAGCCGCGGTTCGTCGTCGGTGCCATCGGCCCGACCAATCGCACGGCCTCGATCTCACCCGACGTGGGCAATCCCGGCTACCGCGCTGTGACTTTCGACGACCTGCGCAAGGCCTATGGCGAGCAGATCAATGGCCTGCTCGACGGCGGCGCGGACCTGCTGCTGGTGGAGACCATCTTCGACACACTGAACGCCAAGGCGGCGCTCTACGCGATCTCCGAGATTTGCGAGGAGCGCGGCATCGACGTTCCGGTCATGGTATCCGGCACCATCACCGACAAGTCCGGCCGCCTGCTGTCGGGACAGTTGCCGGAAGCGTTCTGGCACTCGATCCGTCACGCCAAACCGATCACCGTCGGCTTCAACTGCGCACTCGGCGCCGAGGATCTCCGCGCCCATATCGCCGACATCGGCCGCGTCGCCGATACGCTGATCTGCGCCTATCCGAATGCCGGCCTGCCCAACGAATTCGGACAGTACGACGAGAGCCCCGAATATATGGCGCGGCTGATCGGCGAATTCGCGGCCAGCGGACTCGTCAACGTCGTCGGCGGCTGCTGCGGCACCACGCCGGACCATATCGCGGCCATCGCTGCCGCCGTCGCCCCGCACAAGCCGCGTGTCGTGCCCGAGATCAAACCGCGCTTGCGGCTCTCCGGCCTCGAGCCGTTCACGCTGACCTCCGACATTCCGTTCGTCAACGTGGGCGAGCGCACCAACGTCACCGGCTCTGCGCGCTTCCGCAAGCTGATCACGGCCGGCGACTATGCCGCTGCCTTGCAGGTCGCGCGCGATCAGGTCGAGAACGGTGCGCAGATCATCGACGTCAATATGGACGAAGGCCTGCTGGATTCCGAACAGGCCATCGTGACGTTCCTGAATCTCGTGGCATCCGAGCCGGACATCGCACGCGTCCCCATCATGGTGGACTCCTCGAAGTTCGCGGTGATCGAGGCCGGGCTGAAGTGCATCCAGGGCAAGCCGGTGGTCAATTCGATCTCGCTGAAGGAAGGCGAGGAGAAGTTCACCCACGAAGCGACCATCGCACGACGCCACGGCGCGGCCGTGGTGGTGATGGCGTTCGACGAGGCTGGCCAAGCCGACACCTTCGAACGCAAGACTCAGATCTGCAAGCGCGCCTACGACATTCTCGTCAACCAGCTGGATTTCCCGCCGGAAGACATCATCTTCGATCCGAACATCTTTGCGATCGCGACCGGTCTGGAAGAGCACAACAACTACGGCGTCGACTTCATCGAGGCGACGCGCTGGATTCGCCAGAACCTGCCGCACGCGCATATCTCCGGCGGCGTCTCCAACCTGTCGTTCTCGTTCCGCGGCAACGAGCCGGTGCGTGAGGCGATGCACTCGGTGTTCCTGTATCATGCCATCAAGGCCGGCATGGATATGGGCATCGTCAACGCCGGACAGATGATCGTCTATGACGACATCGATCCCGAGTTGCGGCAGGTTTGCGAGGACGTGGTCCTCAACCGCGACCCCGGCGCCTCCGAACGCCTGCTCAATCTCGCGGAAAAATTCCGCGGCCAGGAGAAGCAGAGCAAGGAACAGGATCTTGCCTGGCGCGAATGGCCGGTTGAGAAGCGGCTATCCCATGCGCTGGTCAACGGCATCACCGAATACATCGAGGAAGACACCGAAGCCGCCCGGCAGACCGTCGACCGGCCGCTCAGCGTCATCGAAGGCCCGCTGATGGCCGGCATGAACATCGTCGGCGATCTGTTCGGCGACGGAAAGATGTTCCTGCCGCAGGTGGTGAAGTCGGCACGGGTGATGAAGCAGGCGGTCGCCTATCTGATGCCGTTCATGGAGGAAGAGAAGAAGCGCAATCAGGCCGCCGGCACGAACGCGGGGCAACGGCAGTCGGCCGGCAAGATCGTGATGGCCACCGTCAAGGGCGATGTCCACGACATCGGCAAGAACATCGTCGGCATCGTGCTCCAGTGCAACAACTACGAGGTGATCGACCTCGGCGTTATGGTGCCCGCTGCAAAGATCATCGAGACCGCGAAAGCGGAAAAGGCGGATATTGTCGGCCTCTCCGGCCTGATTACACCGTCGCTCGACGAGATGGGTTACTTCGCGGCCGAGCTGGAGCGGCAGGGCCTGAAGTTGCCGCTGCTGATCGGCGGCGCCACCACCAGCCGCGTGCACACGGCAGTGAAGATCGATCCGAACTACCAGAGCGGCCCCGTCGTCCATGTCAACGACGCCAGCCGCGCGGTCGGCGTCGTCGCGTCACTGTTGTCACCGGAGCGGCGCGACACCTACGCTTCTGAAGTTCGCACCGAATATGCCAGGATTTCTGCGGCGCATTTCCGCGCGCAACAGGACAAGAAGCGCATCACGCTGGCCGCTGCGCGCGCCAATGCCGTGCCGGTCGATTGGAGCAGCTACCGTCCGACCACACCGACGTTCCTCGGCACCAAGACCTTCACGAATTATCCCCTGGAGGAACTGGTCGAGATCATCGACTGGACGCCGTTCTTCCAGGTCTGGGAATTAACCGGCCGCTTCCCGGCCATTCTCGACGACAAGGTGGTGGGCGAGACTGCCCGCTCGCTCTACGACGACGCGCGCAAGATGCTGGACCGCATCGTCAAGGAAAAGTGGTTCAAGGCCAGCGGCGTCATCGGCTTCTGGCCCGCGAACGCCGTCGGTGACGACGTCGTGGTCTACAGCGACGAAACCCGCACAACTCCGATCGCAACCTATCACACGCTGCGCCAGCAGCTCGAGAAGCGTGAGGGCCGCCATAATGCCGCGCTGTCGGACTTCATCGCTCCGAAGGACACCGGCATCGCCGACTACATTGGCGGATTTGCCGTCACCGCCGGGCTCGGCGAGGACGAGATCGCGGCGCGCTTCAAGAACGCCAATGACGACTACTCGTCCATCCTGGTGAAGGCGCTGGCCGATCGCCTGGCCGAAGCTTTCGCCGAGCGGATGCATCAGCGCGTGCGTAAGGAATTCTGGGGTTATGCGCCGGACGAGTCGCTCAACAGCGAGCAGCTCATCAAGGAGGACTATCAGGGCATCCGCCCGGCTCCGGGCTATCCGGCGCAGCCCGATCACACCGAGAAGGCGACGCTGTTCAGGCTGCTCGACGCGACGCGCGCGACCGGCGTCGAACTCACCGAAAGCTTTGCGATGTGGCCGGGCTCCTCGGTATCCGGGCTCTACTACAGCCACCCCGACAGCTACTATTTCGGCGTCGGCAAGATCGAGCGCGATCAGGTCGAGGACTATGCCGCGCGCAAGAACATGGGTGTCGCCGAGGTGGAGCGCTGGCTGGCGCCGATCCTCAACTACATTCCGGGGCAGGCTCCCGCGCAGAGCAGCGCGACACCGGCACGCACGGCCACGCCGATGGCCGCAAATGACGCGTCCGCCGAGATCACCAATCATCCGCCGGGATGCCAGTGCGCGATACATCTGCAGTATCGCAAATCCACCGCGCGCGCAGGTTGATCCTCGCGCGCCGCCGGCGCTTATCAACCCTTGACCGCGCCGCCGGTGATGCCGGTAATGAAACGATCGAGGAACAGGTTGTAGGCGATCGCCACCGGCACGGCGGCGATCAGCGCCCCGGCCATCAGTTCGCCCCAGAAGAACACGTCGCCGCGCACCAGGTCAGTCGTCACGCCGAGGGTGATCGGCTTCTGGTCCGACGATGACACGAAGGTCAGCGCGTAGACGAATTCCTGCAATGTGAGGGTGAACGTGAAGATCACCACGGTCAGGATCGCCGGCACCGACAGCGGAATCGCCATCTTGATGAAGGCACCGAACAGGCTGCAGCCGTCGACGATCGCTGCCTCCTCGATCTCGGCCGGCAGCGCCTTGAAGAACCCCATCAGCAGCCAGGCGCAGAACGGGATGGTGAAGGTCGGATAGACTAGCACCAGCGACCACATCGAATTTTGCAGCCCGAGCACCGCGACGATCCGTGACAGCGGCAGGAACAGCAGGGTCGGCGGCACCAGATAGGTGAGGAATACGGCAATGCCCAGCGCTTCGCCCTTCTTGCTCTTCATGCGCGCCAAGGCATAACCGGCCGGGACCGCCGTCACGATCGTGATCGCCGTGACGCAAACCCCGATGACCAGGGAGTTCCAGAGCCAGCGCGCGAAAAGCGTTTCCCGAAACAGGTATTTGATATGCTCCAACGTCGGCCATTCGTTAAAGAAGAACGGGTTGTTCGTGACGTTGTAGAGATCGCTGTTCTGCTTGAATGCCGTAATCAGCATCCAATAGAACGGAAACGCGGCAAGGATGGTGAAAAACGCCACTCCGACGAAGAACGAAGTCTCGCCGAGGATCTTTCTGAGCGTGCGCGGCATGTCAGATCTCCCGGCGCCGGATGAAGCGCAGCATAAAGACAACAACCACCAGCAGCACCGGCAGCATGAATAGCGAGATGGCCGCGCCATGCGAGACATCGCCGGAGATGATGCCGGTCTGGAAGCCGGCAAAGCCTAAAACCGATGTCGCGTTGACCGGACCTCCCATGGTCAGCAGGAAGACGATGGACAGGTCCGTGAATGTAAACACGATGCCGAAGATCAGGCCGATCGCCACGATCGGCAAGATCATCGGCAGGATGATCTGATAGTTGCGGCGCCAGAAACCGGCACCGTCAACCGTCGCGGCATCGATCACGTCCTGCGGAACCGATGTGAGGCCGGCAAGGAAGATCACGATGGCGAACGGAAAGAAGCGCCAAGCATTGATGATCACCACGCACAGCATCGCCAGCCACGGCGTACCGAGCCAGTTCGGAACGTCGGCACGATCCATGATGTGAAGCGCGATCAAGGTCCAGTTGAAGACGCTGTAAAGCGAATCGAACAGCCATCGCCAGGCGATCGTCGCGAGCGCGACCGGGATCACGAAGGGCAGGACAATCAGCGCCCTGACGATCTTTCGACCGGGAAAGGGCCGCAGCAGCAGAAAGGCGCCGAACTTTCCGATAACAAGGCCGAGCAGTTGCGAGCCAAACGTGAAGATGAAGGTATTGGCCAGCGTCTGCGGAAACGTCGGGTTTTCCACGACGTCGATGAAATTCGACAGGCCGACGAACTTCCAGGTCGGATCGTAGATCGTATAGGCGCTGAGCGAGTAGTAGATTGCCAGCAGCAGCGGCAACCCGACCAGCAACAGCACGTAGATGACTGCCGGCGCAACTAGGATCGCCTCGAAAACATCTCGCCGATCCAGCAAGAAGTTGAGGCGGGAAACCGGTTTTGCGACGGGCTCAGCGATCACAGCCATCGGTCGTCCCCTCAGTGTGATGTGGCCCGGTTGCCGTTCTTGTCGAACTGTCGCAGTTCGCTGTTCTTCACGGCAAACGTATGCCACTCGCCGGGGCGAATGTTTTTCTCGTCGACGTGCGCCGGCGGCAGTTTCGCCGTGATGATCTGCTTCGATTCGAAACCGTCCAGCACGCCGTAGACGATACGTTCGGCGCCAAGATACTCGGATCGGTCGACGCGAAATTTGAACTCGGTCGCTGCGCCATCTTCGATCATGTTCTTGGGCAGGAAATTCTCGGGACGGAACCCGAGATAACCGCCGCCACTGTGAGTGACGATATTCATCGGCGGCGAACCCACGAAGGTGGCGACGAAGAGATCGGCGGGATCGTTGTAGATTTCCGTCGGGGTTCCGACCTGACGGATGTTGCCGTGGTCGATCACCGCAATGCGGTCACCCATGCCCATTGCCTCGACCTGGTCGTGCGTGACGTAGATCGTGGTCAATCCGACCCGCTGCTGGAAATTCTTGATCTCCTGTCGCGCCATGGTGCGCAACTTGGCGTCGAGATTCGACAGCGGCTCGTCGAGCAGCAAGGCCGTCGGCTCGCGGACCAGCGCGCGCGCGAGCGCAACGCGCTGACGCTCGCCGCCCGACAATTGGCGCGGACGGCGGTCGAGCAGATGGTCGATGCCGAGCAACTGCGACGCCCACTCCACCTGTTTGTTGATTTTCTCGCGCGGCACGCGCTGCGTCTTCAACGGGAAGGCGATGTTGTTGCGCACCGTGTAGTGCGGGTAGAGGCCGTAGCTCTGAAACATCATCGCCACGCCACGTGCCCGGGGCGGCAACTCATTGACAATGGCGCCGCCGATCATCAGGTCGCCGCTCGTCTGCTGCTCAAGCCCGCAGATAATGCGCAGGAACGTTGTTTTGCCGCAGCCCGACGGGCCGAGCAGCACCATGAACTCACCGTCCGGTATCGAGAGCGAAATACCGTTGACGGCAGGGACCTCGGCGAACTTCTTGACGATATCCCTTGCTATAACCGCAGACATCGAACCTCCCGGAATTGAAGATGTATGTTCCCGCCGCTGTTTTGCTGCAGCGGGCCGCCCTCATTCTATCGATGATCGACAAGGCCGGGCCGCGCATCGCGCACGGCCCGGATCGCGGCGTTCAGGTGCGCTGCAGCCACTTCCTGTAGATGGCTTCGCACTGCTGCGTGGCCCACTTCACCGAGTCCTCCGCGGACATCTGGCCGGTCGCCGCCTTGGCCATCATGTCGGGAATGATGAAGTCGTTGAACACTTCGTCGACCGCCGGCCAGGACGGCCCGGGATAACCGGGCGCAGCCGACCACTTGTCGGAGTCCTGTAGCACCGCGAGTTTGTCGTGCGGCGTCGAGGTCGGATCATCAGACAGAATCGGCATTGGCTTCGGCACCAGATTGGCGAAGCACGGATTGTTGTAACCCTCGCTTGCCTTGAAAGCTTCCGGCCAATGATCGCTGTAGTGTTTGAGGAACTCGATCGCGCCTTCCTTGTTCTTGGCGAACTTCCAAACGCCGTAATATTCGGCTGAGCCGCCCATGATCTGGCGGACCGGCCCTTTTGGCGGGGCTAAGATGTAAGTGTCATCCGCACCTGCTTTGTTGGCTTTCTGGAACGTACGGTAAGCCGAAATCGGATTGACGATCATCGACGCGACGCCGGACACCAGATAGCGATTGTTGCTGGAGTCGTCCCATGACAGCACTTCCGACGTCATGGCTTCCTTGTAGAGCGCAGCGGCAAATTTTACGGTTTCAATAGTCTCTTTGCTGTTGAGCACGACCTTCTTGCCGCTCTCGTCCTGGACTGCACCGCCGAAGGCCCACAGGATCCCGCGCCAGGTCGTGTTCGGGTCGTTGCTGTGGCCGAGCGAGATGCCGACCGGGTGACCCTTCGCCTTGAGCTTGGCACCGCCGATCCGCACGTTGTCCCAGGTATCGGGCTTCATGCCGATCTCGTCCCACATGCTCTTCCGATACAAGGGCGGGAAATTGATGTAGAAATCGGGGAATGCCGACCAGGTCTTGTCCTCCTGGTTGAAACCGATCTGCTGGCCGATCGTGCTGACCTTGCCGTACTTCTTCTCGGTCTCTTGCACGAGTTGCGTCACATCGACCAGGAATTTTCTGTAGAGGTGTGCGCCACCCGAGCCGTTCCATCCGAAGATGTCGTGTCCCGATTGCGCCGACACTTCGGCGGCCGCGCGCGCCGGGACGTTGCCCACAGGGATGTGGTCGACCGTCACCGCGATCTTGTTCTTGACGCCCCACTCCTTGGCGAAATTATCGAACCACTTGTCGTAGGCCGGAACGAAGTGGCTCCACTGCACAATCGATAGTGTTTTGGTGTCGGCCATCGCTGTCGAAACGAACGGCGCCGAGAGCACCGGTGCGGCGCCAGCGGCCGCAAGGGTGAGGCCCGTCTCCTTCAGGAAACGACGCCGCGTGACGCGCGGAAGTTTGCTCATGCTCATCTTGGGTCCTCCTCCACTGTTTTTGATCGCAGTTGGACGAAGTGAATCCGTAAGAGCGGATGGCCTCATCCACCGACTGAATTTTTTTGTTGTTTGGCGGCTGCCTTCTTGCGCGCGAGAACGTCATCGCGCTGGCATCTGCTTGAATCTCAAAACGATCCGGCCAGGCATTTCCGCAGGTGCAAGGAAAGCAAATGGCAACACAGCAGGCAACTTGGCATTTCGGCTAAATCAGTCAATCATTTTGACCCATTGGTATATGGCGCTGCGTGCACGCCCCGCCTTATCCGGGTTTCGGAGCCGGCCAGGCTTGGCTCACTTTCCCATTCGCAGAGATTTGATCTGTGCCCGCGTCAACCCGCACGCGGATAGCAATCTCGATGTGTGTTGCGCTGCGACATTGCGCAACGCGCGCACCTCGCCCGTGCGATGGCGACCTGAAATGAGTAACGCTTTCGCGATCGCATTTGAACGCCTCGCCCCTGTGACGTGGACAGTGCGGCTCCTAACGCGTTTCCGTCTTTCGCGCCGAGACCAGGAGCATCATCGGCCGCTCCAGTTCTTCGGCCAGTTCGGGCAACTGCTCGATCTGTTCGCGCGTCGGAGCGAACTCCTCCACCCGGCGCAATTCGAAGCCTGCACCGATCAGCGTGTTGAGCGTCGTGCCGAGCGTCCGGTGATATTTCAGCACACCCCTGGCGAACCAATCTGTGCGGCGCTCGCCTTCAACCGAATAGCCATTGACCGGCCAGGTCTTGCGGCCGTCTTCATCGACAATCCAATGCGGGTGCGCCGCAGCCATGAAGATCGGATGCTCGATCGTGAAGACCAGATCTCCGCCGGAACCCAGCGCCCTGTAGATCATGCACGCGAGACGCTGGAAATCCTCGACGTAATGAAAGGCCAGCGCGCTATAGACGAGGTCGTAAGCCGCCGCGGAGAGTTCCAGCGTTTCGAGATCCGCGATCCGATATTCGATGGCCGGGTCCGAGGTATCGGCGTTGGCGCGCGCGATCATGTTCTGCGACAGATCGAGGCCAAGCACCGAGGTCGCGCCCTGCTCGCGCATCCAGCGTGAAGCCCAGCCGAACCCGCAGCCCAGATCAGCGGCCCGCTTGCCGGCCAGCGCGGGCAGCACGGCCCGAATTGCAGGCCATTCGGGCGCACCATCCAGCCCATGCACCTGACGAGACAACTGGCTGTAGCCCGCGAAGAAATCCGGATTGTCGTAGATGTTTTGTGCCACGTTTATCTCCATAATGGGAGGACGAGGCACGCTTCAAGGCTGAGCACCCTCGTCGCTCGCCAGCACGCCACGTACCGCGGCCGCCCAGCCCTTCAATTTACGTGTCCTTGTGGCGGCGCTCATGTTCGGCTTGAAGCGGCGCTCGAGCCGCCAGTTGTCGGCAAACTTCGACGGCTCCGGAAACACGCCGGCGGAAAGGCCCGCCAGGTACGCAGCGCCCAGTGCCGTGGTTTCCTGGATGACGGGCCGATCGACCGGCGCATCGAGCAGGTCGGCGAGGCGCTGCATGGTCCAGTCGGACGCCGTCATACCGCCATCGACACGCAGCACGGTGTGCGCCGCCTCGGCCTCCGACCAGTCGGCACGCATCGCCGCCCACAGATCGAAGGTCTGGTAGCAGACACTTTCCAGCGTGGCGTGCGCGAGCTCCGCCGGGCCAGTGTTGCGCGTCAGCCCGAACAGCGCGCCGCGCACGTTCGGATTCCAGTACGGCGCGCCCATGCCGACGAAGGCCGGCACCAGATAGACCGCCTGCGTCGAATCGGACTTGTCGGCAAGCGGACCCGTTTCCGACGCCTGCTTGATCAGGCCGAGCCCGTCGCGCAACCATTGCACAGCGCTGCCTGCGACGAAGATCGAACCCTCCAGCGCATAGGTACGCTTTCCGTTCAACTGATAGGCGATCGTCGTGAGCAGCTTGTTCTTTGAGACGACCGGCGTCGTGCCGGTATTGAGCAGCGCGAAGCAGCCGGTGCCGTAAGTGGACTTGATCATGCCCGGCGCAAAGCACGCCTGCCCCACCACCGCGGCCTGCTGGTCGCCGGCGATGCCTCTGATTGCAATCGGCGCACCGAACAGATCGGCCACGCTGTCGCCGAAATGCGCCGACGAATCCCTCACCTCCGGCAGCATCGCGCGCGGCACGCGCAGGATCTTCAGGAGATCATCGTCCCACTGGCCGGCGTGGATATTGAACAACAGCGTACGCGAGGCATTGGTGGCGTCGGTCACATGCACCTTGCCGCCGGTCAGCCGCCACAGCAGATAGCAATCCACCGTGCCGAACATCAACTCGCCGCGTTCAGCGCGGGCCCGGGCACCTGGAACGTGATCGAGAATCCAGGCGACCTTGGTGCCTGAAAAATAGGGATCGATGATCAGTCCGGTTTTCGCAGAGATCGCAGACTCGTGACCTTCCGCCTTCAGCCGCGCGCAGATATCGGCGGTGCGGCGGTCTTGCCAGACGATGGCGCGATGCACGGCCTGCCCGGTGGCACGATCCCATACCACCGTGGTCTCGCGCTGGTTGGTGATGCCGATGGCCGCGATGTCCTTGGGCGCGATGCCGGCCTTCTTGATCGCGTCGCGGCAGGTCGCGACCGTCGATATCCAGATGTCCTCGGGCTCGTGCTCGACCCAGCCCGACGCGGGAAAGTGCTGCGGGAATTCCTGCTGCGCGACCGCGGCGATGGAGATATCGGCGCGAAACACGATCGCACGTGAGGATGTGGTGCCCTGATCGATGGCAAGAACGTGAGGGGCCATGAGGTTTTCTTCCCGGAGATGTGATGCGATGCACCGAAACGGCTATTTCAAGGCAAGCGGATTGCGCTCACAAGGTCAATAAGGATTGGAACCGTTCGACCGATCCACGCTTATTCCGGGCTATCGCCGAACGATCGAGAGGGTTTCAATGATGCTGATGAAGACAATCATGACAGGCTCCATTCTGGCCGTCATCGGTTCGGCCGCGCTGGCCCAGGGAAGTCAGCCGATCAAGCAGACGCCGTTGCCCCCGGGAATGCAGACCGGTGTGGTGACTGTCGTCAACCGGTTGAACGGAACTGTCGTCATCGAACCGACCAAGGACAGCGCAAAAAGCGCGAATGCGACCGATGCTGCGGCAAAGGCTGCTGCCGAGAAGGCCGCTACCGAGAAAGCCGCTGCGGAACAGGCCGCAGCCGAGCATTTCAAGATCAAAAGCGACCTGATCGAGCACGTGCATGCCGGCGACAAGGTCAAGTTCTCCGTCGCAGACACCGACGGCACGAAGACGATCACAAAGATCGACGCAGACTAGCGGAGCTTCGGAGTTCTTACACCGACGCCGTCGTGACGCCGCCATCGACCACGATGGTCTGCCCGGTCATGAAGGTCGAGGCGTCGGAAGCGAGATAGGCCACCGCGCCCGCGATCTCGTCGGGCTCGCCGATGCGGCGCAGCGGCGTGGTGGCGCAGCGGCGCTTGAGACGTTCCTCGTCTTCCCACAGCGCGCGGGCGAAATCGGTCTTCACAAGCCCCGGCGCCACGCAATTGACGCGCACGCCCTTCGGTCCCCACTCGCCGGCGAGGCTGCGGCACAGCGCGAAATCCGCCGCTTTCGAGATGCCGTAGGCGCCGATCACGGTGGAGCCGCGCAAACCTCCGATCGAGGAGATGATGATGACCGAACCCTTGCCGCGTTCGGCCATCTGCGGGATCGCCAGCGCCGAGAGCCAGATGTTGCTCTTGACGTTCGAGCCCATGATCTTGTCGAAAGCTTCGTCGGTGATGTCGAGCAGCGGGCCATAATAGGGATTCACCGCCGCGTTGCAGACGAGAATATCGATCTTGCCGTAATGCTTGATCGCACCGCCGATCAGCGCTTCGACTTCATTCCTGCGTGCGATGTTGCAGGGAATGACGTGGGCGTCGCCGCCGTCCTTGCGGATACCCTCGGCCACCGCCTCGCAGGCATCGGCCTTGCGGCTCGAGATCACGACCTTTGCGCCGAGCTTCGCCAGCAGTTCTGCCGATGATTTTCCGATGCCGCGGCTGGAGCCGGTGACAACGGCCACCTGGCCGGTGAGATCGAACAGGTTTTTCATGGGATGGCGTTTCCTTTGTTGTTTGCCCGGCACCGCGGCGGACGCAGCATGCTCCCTCGCCCCGCCTGCGGGGAGAGGGTTGGGGTGAGGGGCCTGAAATCTCGCGATGAATCCACTGCCCCCTTACCCGACCGCCTTCGCTATGCTCAGTTGGTCGACCTCTCCCCGCGCGCGGGGAGAGGTTGGTCAGTGCAGTTGGCTACACCAGCCCCGGTCCGTCGCTGACGCGCGCGAGATGATAGTCGGTGTCGCCAAACGTGTTCTCGATCATGGTCAGCCGCTTGAAGTAGTGGCCGATCTTCGCCTCCATGGTCATGCCGATGCCGCCATGGAGCTGGATCGACTGCTGGCCGACGAACTTGCCGGACTTGCCGATCTGCACCTTGGCCGCGGCGATGGCGTTGGCGCGCTCCTTCGCATCGTCGAAATCCGCGGCCATGGTCGCGAACATCGCCATGCTGCGTGCCTGCTCCAGCGCCACGAACATGTCGGCGGCGCGGTGCTGCAGCACCTGGAACGAGCCGATCGGCACGCCGAACTGCTTGCGGGTCTTGATGTACTCGACCGTGGTCTTGAGTGACTCGTCCATCGCCCCGACCGCCTCAGCGCAAAGCGCGATGCGCGCGTCGTCCACCACCTGCTCGACCAGCGGCAAACCGTTCCCGGGATCGCCGAGCACGGCATCCGCGCCGACCTCGACGCCGGTGAAGGTAACGTCGGCCGCATGCAGGCCGTCCTGGGTCGGATAGCCTTTCTTGGACACGCCCTTGGCATTCGCCGGCACCAGGAACACGCCGATGCCGTTGCGATCGCGCTGGCCACCCTTGGTGCGCGCCGTGACGATGAAGGTGTCGGCGGTCTCGCCGTTCAGCACGACGAACTTCTCGCCGTCGATGATCCAGCCGTCGCCCTTCTTCTTGGCCGTGGTCGCGACATCGGCGAGATCATAGCGGGAATTCTTTTCAAGCTGCGCGAACGCGAGGGTCTTGCTGCCGTCGACAATGCCGGGAACGTGCGCCGCCTTCTGCGCCGCCGAGCCGCCGTGGCGCAGGAAGCCGCCGCCGATCACCACCGTCGCGAGATAAGGCTCGAGCACCAGCGCACGGCCGAGCGCTTCCATCACGATCATGGTTTCGACCGCACCGCCGCCGAAACCGCCATCTTCTTCCGAGAACGGCAGACCGAGCAGCCCCTGCTCCGCCAGCTTGCTCCACACCGCCTTGCTCCAGCCGCCCTTCTCCTTGGCGTATTTCTTGCGGTTCTCGAAATCGTAAGAATCCGCCAGCAGGCCGTCGACGCTTTCCTTGAGAAGACGCTGCTCCTCGGTCAAATCGAAATCCATTGTTGTGTCCTCAATTCTGAATGGCGCCGCCTGCCTCAACGAAAGCTGTCATTCCGGGATGCGCCGAAGGCGCAGGCCCGGAATCCATAGTCCCGGCGGTGGTTATGGATTCCGGGCTCGCGCTACGCGCGCCCCGGAATGACGAATAATGTCGTCCCCCTCGCGCTGGGCGAGGCGAGTTCTCAAAGCCCCAGCACCGCCTTGGTGATGATGTTGCGCTGGATCTCGTTGGAGCCACCGTAGATCGACACCTTACGGTTGTTGAAGTAGCTCGGCGCGATCTGCGCGGTCCAGTCCATGGTCTCGTTGCTGCCGTCATCGCCATGGATGTCGTAGGGCGCGGCAAACGGGCCGATCACCTCCATCAGCAACTCGGTGGTCGCCTGCTGGATTTCCGAACCCTTGATCTTGAGCACCGACGACGCCGGATTGGGCTTGCCCTTGCCGTGCTTGCCTTCGTCCGCGACGACGCGAAGCTGCGTCAGTTCGAGCGCCTTCAACTCGATCTCGACCGCCGCCAGTTTCTCGCGGAACTTCTGGTCCTGCAGCACCGGCTTGCCGCCGGACTCGACCTTGCCGGCCAATTCCTTGATGCGGCGGATGCGCTCCTTGGACACGCCGACGCGGGCGATGCCGGTACGCTCGTTGCCGAGCAGGAATTTTGCGTAGTCCCAGCCCTTGTTCTCCTCGCCGACAAGATTCTCGAGCGGCACCTCGACGTCATCGAAGAACACCTCGTTGACCTCGTGGCCGCCGTCGATGGTCTGGATCGGACGCACCGTGATGCCCTTGGTCTTCATGTCGATCAGAATGAAGGAGATGCCTTCCTGCTTCTTCACGTTCGAATTGGTCCGGCACAGGCAGAAGATCATGTCGGCGTGCTGGGCCAACGTGGTCCATGTCTTCTGGCCGTTGACGATCCACTTGTCGCCCTTGCGCTCGGCCTTGGTCTTGAGCGAGGCGAGGTCCGATCCCGAACCCGGCTCCGAGAAGCCCTGGCACCACCAGTCCTCGACCGTGGCGATGCGCGGCAGATACTTCTTCTTCTGCGCTTCGCTGCCGAACGTGTAGATCACCGGTCCGACCATACTGACGCCGAAGGCGAGCGGCTGCGGCGCCGGCGCCATCTGCAACTCCTCATTGAAGATGAAGTGCTGAACCGAGGTCCAGCCGGTGCCGCCATATTCCTTCGGCCAGTGCGAAACGCCCCAGCCCTTCTTGTTCAGGATACGCCACCACGTGACCATCTCGTCCTTCGAGAGGTGACGGCCTTCCTGCAATTTGCGGCGTGTCTCCGGCGGCACATTGTCCTTGAAGAACTGGCGGACTTCGTCGCGGAACGCGATTTCTTCCTTGGTGAAATTGAGATCCATCGGAGGACTCCCGTGAACGAGTAAATAAGTTGATCGTCATTCCGGGGCGCGAGCCCTTGCGAGCGAATCCGGAATCCATAACCGCTGCAGGGAGTATGGATTCCGGGCCTGCGCCAACTGGCGCATCCCGGAATGACGGCGGTGCAAATCCTACTGCACGATCTCGAGCAGGCCGGCAGCGCCCATGCCGCCGCCGACGCACATGGTGACGACCGCGTACTTGGCCTTGCGGCGGCGGCCCTCGATCAGCGCGTGACCGGCAAGGCGTGCACCCGACATGCCGTAGGGATGGCCGACCGCGATCGCGCCGCCGTCGACGTTCAGCTTCTCAGGATCGATGCCGAGCTTGTCGCGGCAATAGATCACCTGCACGGCGAAGGCTTCGTTCAGCTCCCAGAGATCGATGTCATCGACCTTGAGGCCGTGCCGCTTGAGCAGGCGCGGCACCGCGAACACGGGGCCGATGCCCATTTCATCAGGCTCGCAACCGGCAGCAACGAAGCCGCGGAAGATGCCGAGCGGCTTCAGGCCGCGCTTGGCGGCTTCCTTGTCGCTCATGATGACGGTCGCGCTGGCGCCGTCCGAAAGCTGGCTGGCATTGCCGGCGGTGATGGTGAAGCCTTCGCCGCGCACCGGCTTGAGGCTCGCAAGGCCCTCAGCGGTGGTGTCCGGACGCGGACCCTCGTCCTGCGACAGCGTGACTTCCTTCATCGAGACTTCCTTGGTCTCCTTGTTTACGACCGCCATCTGGGTCGTGATCGGGGCCAGTTCGTCCTTAAACTTGCCGCCCTGCTGCGCGGCCGCGGTGCGGCGCTGGCTCTCGAGGCCGTATTCATCCTGCCGCTCGCGCGAGATGCCGTAGCGCTTCGCCACCACTTCGGCGGTGTCGATCATGGGCATGTAGACCTCGCCCTTGATCTTGAGCAGCGCGGGGTCCTGGGCATGGAAGGTGTTGGCATGCTCGTTCTGCACGAGGCTGATCGACTCGCCGCCGCCGCCGACCGCGATCTCGACGCCGTCGAACAGCACCGAGCGCGCCGCGAGCGCCATGGCCTGCAGGCCGGACGCGCACTGGCGGTCGATGGTGGTGCCGCCCACGGTCACAGGGAGCCCGGCGCGGAGCAGCGCCTTGCGGGCGATGTTGCCGCCGGTCGCGCCCTGCTGCATGGCTGCGCCCATCACCACGTCTTCGATCTCCTTCGGATCGACGTTGGCGCGCTTGACCGCATGCTCGATGGCGTGGCCGAGCAGGGTCGCGCCTTCGGTCGCGTTGAGGGCGCCGCGATAGGCCTTGCCGATCGGGGTACGGGCGGTGGAAACAATAACGGCTTCGGTCATCAGCGACCTCCTGTTGCGAGTTTCTGTTCGGGTTGCGACGTATCTGATTTGGGTTGCTGCATGCGCAGCTCGTGACGCGACAGTTTGCCGACCGGGGTGCGCGGCAGTTCGTCGACGAATTCGAGCGCCGCCGGCAATTCATGCTTGCCGAGCTTGCCGGTCAGGAATGCGCGCAATTCCTCGATGCCGAATTGAGCGGCACCGGCACGCAGCTTGATGAAAGCTTTCGCCGCCTCGCCACGATAGTCGTCGGGAATGCCGATCACGATCACTTCCTGCACGGCAGGGTGGGTATAGATCGCCTGCTCGATCATCTGCGGATAGACGTTGAACCCGCCGGATATGATCATGTCCTTCTTGCGATCCACAAGATAGAAGTAGCCATCGGTATCCACGTAGCCGATGTCGCCGGTGAGCAAGCGATCGCCGACGAAGGCTTCCGCGGTTTCCGTCGGCCGGTTCCAGTAGCCCTTGGTGACATTCGGCCCGCGAATGCGGATTTCGCCGACCTCGCCGACCGGCAGCAGCTTCGTGGAATCTTCCAGCGACACCACGTCCATCTCGATGCCCGGCAGCATCAATCCGATCGAACCCGGCTTGTCCGGCCCTTCCTTCGGATGCGCGGTGCCCGGCGAGCAGGTTTCGGTCATGCCCCAGCCGCTCTTCAGCTTCATGCCGACCTTGCGCTCGAAGATGCGCGCGACCTCGACCGGCAGCGGCGCGCCGCCGGAGCCGCAGCTCACGAGCGACGACAGATCGCGCTTGTCGAGATCGGGCAGCGCCGCGATCGCGATCCACATGGTGGGCACGCCGGGAAATGCGGTGGCGCGCTTGACCTCGATGTCGCGCATCACGGCCTCGACGTCGAAGCGCTGATGCAGCGAGATCAGGTTGCCGTGCCGGAGGCTGGAGAGCAGCACCACCGTGAGCGCGTAGATATGGAACAGCGGCAGCACGCAGATCACACGCTCGATGGCATCGCGTTCAGCACGAGCCGGCGCACCCCACACATCATAGATCGACACCGCGGAGGTCAGATTGCTGTGGCTCAGCATCGCGCCCTTCGGCAGGCCGGTGGTGCCGCCGGTATATTGCAGCAGCGCGACGTCCTCGACATCGATCTTGGGCCACTGCGCGGGCTTCACCGCACCATCAACGAACGCCTTGAACGTGATGACACGCGGATCGTCCGGCAACGCGGTCTGCGGCGTGCCGACAGCACCCCAAGTGTCGTCCTCGCAGACGATCAGCTTGTCGAGCAGGCCCTTGGCGAGAAACTTCAGTGCCATCGGCAACAGCGCCGACAGGTTGCTGGTGACAAGCACGCGCGCGCCGGAATCGGACAGCTTGTGCGACAGCGCGATCTCGCCGTCGAGCGGGCTGAGATGCACCAGCCGCGCGCCGGCCTTCAGCGCACCGAAGAAATTGGTCGGATGGTCGGGAGAGTTGCCGAGGAACAGCGCGATGGTGGCACCCTTCCCATAACCCGCGCGCAAAAACGCCGAGGCTGCGACCTCGACCATTCCCTCCAGCTCAGTGTAGCTGATCGCACGGTTGCGGAACTCCAGCGCCGGACGCGCGCCATAGGCCGCGACGGCGGTCGACAGCAGATCCGGCAGCATGCAACGCGGGATCGGATCGTCCCAACGCACGCCGGGCGGATAGAACTGTTCGCCGGGATGGGTCATCACAACACTCCGTCATTCCGGGGCGCGCGAAGCGCGAGCCCGGAATCCATAACCACGACAGCGATTATGGATTCCGGGCCTGCGCCAAGGGGCGCATCCCGGAATGACGCTTTGTATTGGCATCGCACCACAATCACGCCGCCTTCTTGGCCGCCGCGAGCGATGCAAAGGTCTTGCCCTCGGACGCGAGGCGCTTGAGCAGCGGCGCGGGCTCGAGGCTCGGATCGTTGGTGGCCTTGGCATAGTACGACAGGCGGTCGGCGATGTGCTTGAGCCCGACCTGATCGGCATAGTGCATCGGGCCGCCGCGATAGATCGGCCAGCCGTAGCCGTAGAGCCAGACCACGTCGATGTCGCTCGGACGTGCCGCGATCCCCTCGTCCAGGATGCGCGCACCCTCATTGATCATCGGATAGATCATGCGCTCGAGAATCTCGTCGTCACTGATCTCGCGCCGCTTCAACCCGAGACGCGCGCAGGTATCGACGATCAGCTTCTCGACATCGGGATCGGACAGCGGAGCGCGCGAACCACTTTCATACTTGTAGTAGCCCTTGCCGGTCTTCTGACCGAAGCGGCCGGCTTCGCACAACGCGTCGGCGATCTCGGACTTGATGCCGCGATCCTTGCGCGAGCGCCAGCCGATGTCGAGACCGGCGAGGTCGCCCATCGCAAACGGGCCCATGGGCAGGCCGAACTTGGTGACGACGGCATCGACCTGCTGCGGCAGCGCGCCTTCAAACAGGAATTTTTCCGACTGCTTGCTGCGAGCCGCGAGCATGCGGTTGCCGACGAAGCCGTCGCAGACGCCGACCACGACCGGCACCTTGGCGATCTTCTTGGCGATCGACACCGCCGTCATCAGTGCGTCCGGCGCGGTCTTCGCGCCACGCACGATTTCGCACAGCTTCATGACATTGGCCGGCGAGAAGAAATGCATGCCGAGCACGTCCTGCGGCCGCTTGGTGACGGCGGCGATCTCGTTGATGTTGAGATAGGAAGTATTGGAGGCCAGCACCGCGCCAGGCTTGGCGAACTGGTCGAGCTTGGTGAAGACGTCCTTCTTGACCGCCATGGTCTCGAACACGGCTTCAATGATGAGATCGGCGTCCTTGACGTTCTCGAGGCCGACGGCGCCGGTGATCAGGCCCATGCGCTTGGCCGGTGCATCGGCGGGAATGCCGCCGCGCGCCGCAGTCGCCTCATAGTTTTTCTGCATGATGCCGAGGCCGCGCTTCAGCGGTTCGTCACTCATCTCAATCAACGTGACGGGAATGCCCGCACTGGCGAACGACATGGCGATGCCGCCGCCCATGGTACCGGCACCAATGATGGCGACACGCGCAACATTGCGCGGCTTGGTGCCTTCCGGCACGCCGGCGACCTTGGCCGCCTCGCGCTCGGCGAAGAACGCATAGCGCTGTGCCTTGGACTGGTCGCCGTTCATCAGCTTGAGGAAGCCTTCGCGCTCCTTCTTGAGCGCCTCGTCGAACGGCGTGTCGAGCGAATGGCCAACGGCATCGGCCGCCGCGAACGGCGCCTCGAGGCCACGCGCCCGCTTCGTCACGGCAGCGACCGCGTTGGTGAAGATCGAACGGTCGGCCCTCGCCGCCTTGAGCTTGCTGTCGTCATCGCGAAGCTTGCGCAATGGGCGCTTCTCCGCCAGCACCTTTCTGGCAAACGCGATACCGCCCTGCACGCGATCCTCAACGATTTCCTCGATCAGCCCGTGCTTCAGCGCCTCGGCAGCACCGATCGGGTCGCCGCCGACGATCATCTTGACCGCGAGTTCAGGACCAACCGCGCGCGGCAGACGCTGCGTGCCGCCGGCACCAGGCAACAGGCCGAGCTTCACCTCGGGCAAACCGAGCTTTGCCTCCTTCACCGCAACGCGGAAATGACATCCGAGCGCCGTTTCAAGACCGCCGCCCAGCGCCGTGCCGTGAATGGCGGCAATGGTCGGCTTCGGCGAATTTTCGAGTTCGGAAATCACCTCGGACAGCGCCGGCGGCTGCGGCGGCTTGCCGAATTCGGTGATGTCGGCACCGGCAATGAAGGTGCGGCCGGCACAGGTCAGCACGATCGCCTTCACCGCGGGATCGGCGGCCGCTTTTTTCACACATTCATGAATTCCGCGACGAACTGCCGCGCTCAGCGCATTGACCGGAGGACTGTCGACCGTGACGATGGCGATCTCGTCATGACGCTCAAGTTTAACCACTTCACTCACGGGCGCTCTCCCTGAAATTTCAGCGTATCCTACTAATTTCGCACAGCGGAATTTAATTCCACATCTTGACAGGGAGGGTTATTTTGAAGCACGTCCCTTGTCAACGAGAACACATCGACACAACGACCGCATCAGGGAATGAAACGTCCAGCCAGAAAAGCCGCGACCGATCGCAGCTTTGTCGTCGCGCTCTCGCGCGGCCTCGATGTGTTGCGCGCATTTCATCCCAATGATGGACTGCTTGGCAATCAGGAAATCGCCGCACGCACCAAATTGCCGAAACCGACGGTGTCGCGGCTCACCTACACGCTGACCAAACTCGGCTATCTGACGCCGGTTCCCAAATTCGAGAAGTATCAGCTCGCGCCGTCGGCGATGGCGCTCGGATATGTCGCACTCGCCAACATGGGCATCCGCCATATCTCGGAGCCCTATCGCAACGAATTGATGCGACAGACCGGCGGCGCCTGTGCGATCGGTGCACGTGACCGGATCAGCATGATCTATTTCGGGCAGAGCCGCAGCGAACTCACTGTCGGTGTGCAGCTCGATGTCGGCTCGCGCGTGCCGATTGCGACCACGGCGATGGGCCGCGCCTATTTCTGGGCGTTGTCGGCGGAGGAGCGCACCGAACTGCTGCGTGAGATGCGCGAGCATTACGGACACCGCTGGCCGAAGATGCGCGACGGACTCGAACGCTCCGGCGAGACGGTGGCGAAATATGGTTTCGCGATGTCGGCCGGCGAATGGCACGACGACATCCACGCGGCCGGCGTAGCAATGAAGCTGAGCGACGGAACCGGTCCTTATGCCTTGAACTGCGGCGCGCCTGCTTTCCGCTTCACGGAAGATCGTCTGCGCACCGACATTGGACCTCGCCTTGTAGCGATGGTAAGGAACATCGAGGCGGCACTGGGTGGTGCAGCGCCGCAATCACAAAAGCAAGAAAACAAGAAGTTGAGAGCAGGAGGGAGAGTTGCGCGTGTGGCCGAGGGGATCAGGTAAAATTTCCGGACCGCGTCGAGAGACGTCCGTCCGTCGCCGGAATATCGCGCATCAGGCGGGCCGCCGCCGATGACGCAGGCTCAGCTCGCACAGGGGAACGATCCCCTGCTCGCCGTTCGCGACGTGAGCGTCGTGTTCGGCGGCATCGTCGCGCTGAACGGCGTATCCTTCGACATGAAGCAGGGACAGATCCTCGGTCTGATCGGCCCCAACGGCGCCGGCAAGACCACGCTGTTCAACTGCCTGAGCCGGCTCTATCAGCCGAGCAAGGGCGACATCCTGATGGAAGGCGTCAGCATTCTGAAACGGCCGGCGCATCGCATCGCCGAGATCGGCATTGGCCGGACCTTCCAGAACGTCGCGCTGTTTCCCAATCTCTCCGTAATCGACAACGTCCGGATCGGCACGCATTCGCGCACCAACAGCGACATCGTCAGCGACTCGCTGAAGCTCGGCTGGGTTCGCCGCGGCGAGGCTGCGATCAACCACAAGGTCAACGACATCCTCGGATATCTGGACCTGCGCGACGTGGCCCACACCGTCGTCTCGGGATTGCCGTTCGGCACCCAGAAGCGCGTCGAGCTGGCGCGGGCGCTGGCTGCGGATCCGAAAATCCTGCTGCTCGACGAACCCGCAGGCGGCCTCAACCATGAGGAAGTCTACGTCCTTGGCGATCTGATCCGCCGCATCCGCGACGAGCGCGACATGACCGTGCTGCTTGTCGAACATCACATGGGGCTCGTGATGTCGATCGCCGACCATGTGGTCGCGCTGAATTTCGGCAGGAAGCTCGCGGAAGGCACGCCGTCGCAGGTGCAGTCCGACCCGGATGTGATCAAGGCCTATCTGGGGAGCAAAGACCAATGACCGCGATGCTCGATATCAAGGACCTTCGGGCCTATTACGGTCAGGTGCAGGCGCTGCACGGCCTCGAGTTTCATCTCAAGGAAGGCAGCATGACCACGCTGCTCGGCGCCAACGGCGCCGGCAAGACCACTACGCTGCGTGCGATCTGCAACATGGTGCGCTCGACCGGAACCATCGAATTCGAAGGTAAGCCGCTCAGCGGCAAGTCGACCGAAAACATCGTCCGCCTCGGCATCGCGCACGTGCCGCAGGGCCGCGGCACCTTCACCACCATGACGGTGGAGGAGAACCTGCAGCTCGGCGCGATCTCGCGCTCCGACCGGGCGGGCATCGCCGACGACGTCGAGCGGATGTACGACCACTTCCCCGTCCTCAAGCAGCGCCATACCCAGCAGGCCGGCACGCTGTCCGGCGGCGAACAGCAGATGCTCGCGGTCGCCCGCGCATTGATGCTGCGTCCGCGGCTGATGCTGCTCGACGAGCCGTCGTTCGGCCTCGCTCCGCTGATCGTTCGCGACCTGTTCAAGATCCTCGGCAAGATCAACCGCGAGCACAAGGTCACCATCCTCGTGGTCGAGCAGAACGCGCAGCTCGCGCTGGAACTCGCCGACACCGCCTACGTGATCGAGACCGGACGGATCGTGATGTCGGGCAGCGCCAAGGACATCTCGAACAACGAAGACGTCCGCAAGTCCTATCTGGGTTATTGAGGAGACGGCCATGGAACTGCTGACCAATCAAATCCTGGCCGGCATCGCCACCGGTGCGATCTATGCCTGCATGGCGCTCGCGGTGGTGATGATCTACCAGGCGATCGACCACCTGAACTTCGCCCAGGGCGAAATGGCGATGTTCTCCACCTTCATGGCCTGGCAGATGATGCAGTGGGGCGTGCCCTACTGGGCCGCCTTCGTGCTCACGCTGATCCTGTCGTTCATCGGCGGCATCGCGATCGAACGGCTGCTGTTCAAGCCGCTGGCGAAGGCGCCGATCCTGACCAACGTCGCGGGGTTCATCGCCCTGTTCGCCATCGTCAACAGCGTGGCCGGGTTGATCTGGGACTTCACCATCAAGCAGTTCCCGTCGCCGTTCGGATCGGCGCCGTTCCTCGGCAGCCAACTGATCTCGACCCACCAGGCGGGCATGATCGGCGTCACCATCGGACTGCTGGTGTTGCTGTTCCTGTTCTTCCGCTTCACCCGCATCGGCCTTGCGATGCGGGCCGCGGCAACACTGCCTGAATCGGCGCGGCTGGTCGGCATCAACACCAGCTGGATGATCGCGCTCGGCTGGGGCATGGCGTCGGCGATCGGTGCCATCGCCGGCCTGCTGATCGCGCCTGTGGTGTTCCTCGAGCCGAACATGATGGGCGGCGTGCTGATCTACGGTTTCGCCGCGGCGGTGCTCGGCGGCCTCTCCAGCCCACTCGGCGCCGTCGTCGGCGGTTTCCTTGTCGGCATCTTCGAGAACCTGGTCGGGACCTACATTCCCGGCGCCGGCAATGAGCTCAAGCTGCCCATCGCGCTGGCGCTGATCGTCATCGTTCTGGTCGTGAAACCCTCGGGCCTGTTTGGCCACACCGTCATCAAGCGAGTCTGATCATGAGCGCAATCCAGGAAACCGTCACCGACGCTCCCGCCATCGATGCCGTGCCCAAGCGAGCCATGACGCTCGGTGCGGGGACATCGGCCGTCGTGCTGCTGCTGCTGCTTGTCATGCCGCTGTTCGTGAAGAACTTCGTCATCTTCCAGCTCACGACGGTTCTGATCTATGGCCTCGCCGTCCTGGCGCTCAATATTCTCACCGGCGGCAGCGGGCAGTTCTCGCTCGGCCAAAGCGCCTTCTATGCGCTCGGCGCCTACATCTCGGCGGTCCTGATGGAACATGCCGGCATGAACTATGCGCTGACGCTGCCGATTTCCGGCATCATCTGCTTCGCATTCGGGTTCCTGTTCGGTCTGCCGGCCTTGCGTCTCAGCGGCATCTATCTGGCGCTGGCGACGTTCGCACTGGCCGTCGCGATGCCGCAATTCCTCAAGCTCGGCGCACTGGAAGAGTGGACCGGCGGCGTCCAGGGCCTCGTCGTCACCAAGCCCGACGCGCCATTCGGGCTGCCGCTCTCCCAGGACACCTGGCTGTATTACTTCACGCTGGCGATCGCGATCGCGATCTATATCGCCTCGATCAACCTGCTGAGGTCGCGCTCCGGGCGCGCCATGATGGCGATCCGCGACAATGAAATCGCCGCGTCCGCGATGGGCATCAATGTCGCGCTCTACAAGACCCTAGCGTTCGGCGTCAGCGCCGGTATCACCGGCGTCGCCGGCGGATTGGGCGCCATCGTGGTGCAGTTCGTCGCGCCCGACAGCTACACCATCCAGCTCGCGATCGCGCTGTTCCTCGGCATGGTGGTCGGCGGCGTGGGCTGGCTGCCCGGATCGATCGTCGGCGCGGCCTTCATCGTCTTCGTCCCCAATATCGCAGAAAGCATTTCGAAGGGACTCTCCGGCGCGGTGTTCGGCGTGCTCCTGTTCGTGGTGATCTTCCTTGTGCCGCACGGCGCAAGGCAAGTCGCGCTGGTGTGCCAGCATTGGATAGGGAAACTCAAAAGGAGCTAAGAAACGAAAATGCGTGGAATGCAAAAACTAAGAATCGCTGCGTTCTCGACAGCGGTCATCACGTTCGCTGCCATGAGCAGCAGTGCCCTCGCCCAAAAGAAGTACGATACCGGCGCCACCGACACCGAGATCAAGATCGGCAACACCATGCCGTACAGCGGCCCGGCGTCCGCCTACGGCATCATCGGCAAGACCGAGGCTGCCTATTTCAAGATGATCAACGATCAGGGCGGCATCAACGGCCGCAAGATCAACTTCATGACCTATGACGACGCCTACAGCCCGCCCAAGGCGGTCGAGCAGGTGCGCAAGCTGGTCGAGAGCGACGAGGTCCTGATCGTCTTCAATCCGCTGGGAACGCCATCCAACACCGCGATCCAGAAGTACCTGAATGCGAAGAAGATCCCGCAACTGTTCGTCGCGACCGGCGCCACCAAGTGGAACGATCCGAAGCACTTCCCATGGACCATGGGCTGGCAGCCGAGCTACCAGAGCGAGGCGCGGATTTATGCAAAGTATCTGCTGAAGGAAAAGCCGAACGCCAAGATCGCGATCCTCTACCAGAACGACGACTTCGGTAAGGACTACCTGAAGGGCACCATGGACGGCCTCGGCGACAAGGCCAAGACCATGGTGATCGCTCAGGAGAGCTACGAGGTCTCCGAGCCGACCATCGACAGCCACATCGTCAAGCTGAAGGCGACCGGCGCCGACGTTCTGATGATCTATGCGACGCCGAAATTCGGTGCCCAGACCGTCAAGAAGACGGCGGAGATCGAGTGGAAGCCGCTGCAGATCATGACCAACGTCAGCGCCTCGGTCGGCGGCGTGATGAAGCCTGCCGGGTTCGATAACGCGCAGGGCGTTCTGTCGGCGGCCTATGCCAAGGACGGCGCGGATCCGCAGTGGGACAACGATCCCGGCATGAAGAAGTGGGTCGCGTTCCTCGACAAGTACATGCCCGGCGCCAACAAGACCGATGGCAGCATCGTCTACGGGTACGGTGCCGCGCAGACTCTGGTGAAGGTACTCCAGATGTGCGGCGACAACCTCACGCGGGCGAACGTCATGAAGCAGGCCGCAAGCCTGAAGGACTTCGAGACCGACACCCTGCTGCCCGGCGTCAAGATCAACACGTCGGCCACTGACTTCGCTCCGATCGCGCAACTGCAGATGATGCGCTTCAAGGGCGAGAAGTGGGATCTGTTCGGCGACATCATCAGCGGCGACGTCACCAACTGACGCTGTTCGCCGCCCGGCACCGACCGGGATCGCAACCCCAGCCCCTCGCGGTTCGCCGCGGGGGGTTTTGCTTTTTCCGCGGTGCGATGCGCGCACCCGTACGGCCGGTCGCGAACCCCATGCGCGCCCGATCATTCCCCGGACGGTCCAACTAAATAATAAGCCGGCCCTCGCGGCCGCCGGGGACTTTTCCTTGCTGCGGTCCTGCAATGGGTATTCACTCGGCGCCGAGGCCAAGGTGCCTCCAATCAAAAACACGACACATTCGCAACGAAATCAGGGAGACAAAAATGCCCGTATTGCAGATGCGGCTGGCAACCCTGTCGGCTGCCTTTATCGTGTTCGCCGCGACGACCAGCGGCGCCCTCGCTCAAAAGAAATACGACCCCGGCGCAACCGATACCGAGATCAAGATCGGCAACATCATGCCCTACAGCGGACCGGCGTCCGCCTACGGCGTGATCGGCAAGACCGAGGCCGCCTACTTCAACAAGATCAATGCAGAAGGCGGCATCAACGGCCGCAAGATCAATTTCATCAGCTATGACGACGCCTACAGCCCGCCGAAGACGGTGGAGCAGGCCCGCAAACTGGTGGAGAGCGATGAAGTCCTTCTGATCTTCAACTCGCTCGGCACGCCGCCCAATTCGGCGATCCACAAATACATGAACTCCAAGAAAGTGCCGCAACTGTTCGTCGCCACCGGCGCGACGAAATGGAACGACCCGAAGCACTTTCCGTGGACCATGGGCTGGCAGCCCAATTACCAAAGCGAGACGCGCATCTACGCGAAATACATCCTGAAGAACATGCCGAACGCCAAGATCGCCGTGATGTATCAGAACGACGATTACGGGAAGGATTACTTGCAAGGATTGCTCGATGGGCTCGGCTCCAAAGCCAAGACCATGATCGTCGCCGAGGAAAGTTACGAGACCTCCGAACCGACCGTCGACAGCCATATCGTCAAGCTGAAGGCGAGCGGCGCCGACGTGTTCATCAACATCTCGACACCAAAGTTCGCTGCACAGGCGATCAAGAAGATTGCCGAGATCGGCTGGAAGCCGACGCATTTCCTGAACAACGTGTCGGCATCGATCGGCAGTGTCATCAAGCCGGCGGGCTATGAAAATGCTCAAGGCATCATCTCATCCGCCTATCTCAAGGATCCGACCGATCCGCAATGGAAGGACGATGCCGGGATGAAGGGCTGGAATGCCTTTCTCGACAAGTACTATCCGGAAGCCAACCGGGCGGACGCGTCGGTGATGTACGGCTACACCGTGGCGCAGACGATGGTCCACGTGCTGAAAGCATGCGGTGACAACCTGACGCGCGCCAACGTGATGAAGCAGGCCGCCAGCATGAAGAACCTGTCTTTTGGTGGCCTGCTCCCCGGCGTGACCATCAACACCAGTGCCACCGACTTTGCGCCGTTGGCGCAGCTCCAACTCGAGAAATTCGAGGGCAATACCTGGCATCGCTTCGGCGACATCATCAGCGGCGACGTCGGCGGCTGATTTCCGCCCGGCGGACTTTGTTTTGATCCGCACTGCGAAATGGCTCAGAACGATCGGACCCCTGCGACTTTTGTCGCAGGGGTATTTAGTTTGCCGGTTTTCCCGAAAAGGTATTCAATCGCCCCCCGAAGGCAAAGCCTTCCAATAAAAAACGCACAATCGATCATAATCAATCAGGGAGATCAGAAATGCCTTTTAACGGATCGCGAGTCGCGACCCTTTCGCTGGCTGCCGCCTTTAGCATGGTGGTCAGCGGTGCCGCCCTTGCGCAAAAAAAATACGACACCGGCGCCAGCGACACTGAAATCAAGATCGGCAACATCATGCCCTATAGCGGACCCGCATCCGCCTATGGCGTGATCGGCAAAACCGAAGCCGCCTATTTCAAGATGATCAACGACAAGGGCGGCATCAACGGACGCAAGATCAATTTCATCAGCTATGACGACGCTTACAGCCCGCCGAAGACGGTGGAGCAGGCCCGCAAACTGGTCGAGAGCGACGAAGTCCTTCTGATCTTCAACTCGCTCGGCACGCCGCCGAACACGGCAATCCACAAATACATGAACGCCAAGAAGGTGCCGCAACTATTCGTCGCGACCGGCGCCACCAAGTGGAACGATCCGAAGCACTTCCCCTGGACCATGGGCTGGCAGCCCAGCTATCAGGCCGAGACCCGCATCTATGCGAAGTACATCCTGAAGAACATGCCGAACGCCAAGATCGCCGTGCTCTACCAGAACGACGACTACGGCAAGGACTATCTCAAGGGACTTGTCGACGGACTCGGCGCCAAGGCCAAGACCATGATCGTGGCGCAGGAGAGCTACGAAACCTCCGAGCCCACCATCGACAACCACATCGTCAAGCTGAAGGCGAGCGGCGCCGACGTGTTCGTGAATATCACAACACCGAAGTTCGCCGCGCAGGCGATCAAGAAGATCGCCGAAATTCAGTGGAAGCCGACGCATTTCCTGAACAACGTGTCAGCGTCGGTCGGCAGCGTCATCAAGCCGGCGGGCTATGAGAACTCGCAAAATATCATCTCCGCCGCGTACCTGAAGGATGCATCCGATCCGCAGTGGAACAAGGATCCCGGCATGGAGGCCTTCTACGCCTTCATGAAGAAGGACTTCCCCGAAGGCAACGTGCTCGATGGCGGCACTGTCGTGGGTTACAGCGTCGCCGCTACACTGGTGAAAGTTCTCACCCAGTGCGGCGACAATCTCACCCGCGCCAACGTCATGAAGCAGGCCGCAAGCCTGAAGGACTACGAAATCGGAACGCTGCTGCCAGGTATCAAGATCAACACCAGCGCAACCGACTTCGCACCCATTTCGTCGCTCAAGCTGATGAAGTTCAAGGGCGAAAAGTGGGAGCTGTTCGGCGACGTGATCAGCGCCGACGTCAGCGGCTAGCCGCGACCGCCTGGCGTCCGGTACCGGACGCGAGATCCTAAACCCAAGCCCCCGCGTGAGAACGCGGGGGTTTTCTTATGTCGCGATTTGACCGATAACCGGCCGTTTCGTTTCACAGGTTCACAAGATCATCGCCGATGCCCGATCACCGCAAGCTGCTGCGCACCATCTTCGATACGGCCGTCGCCGCCGCGCATCCCGACAGCATCCTCGGCGCGCACCTGCCGCCGGTGCCAAAAGGTCGCGTGATCTGTCTCGCCGCCGGAAAAAGCGCGGCCGCCATGGCCGCCGCCGCGGAGCGGCACTATCTCGATGCGCTGAGCCTCGATCCCGCGAGACTGGTGGGCGTTGCCACCACGCGTCACGGTCACGGCGTGCCGACGCGTCGCATCGAGGTGGTCGAGGCCGGTCATCCCGTTCCTGATGAAGCTGGCCTGCGCGGCGCCGACGCCAGCCTGAAACTGGCCGGCACCGCCACCGCCGACGA
Source organism: Hyphomicrobiales bacterium (assembly GCA_017305665.1). Lineage (GTDB taxonomy): Bacteria > Pseudomonadota > Alphaproteobacteria > Rhizobiales > Xanthobacteraceae > Nitrobacter. Next base: position 35,098 of record JAFKKH010000027.1, on the reverse strand, counting down.
TCTGCTGCTGGTGCTGTTGTCGGGCGGCGGCTCAGCCAACTGGATCGCGCCGGTTGACGGGATCAGTTTTGCGCAGAAGCAGCAGGTCAACCGTGCGCTGCTGCGCTCCGGCGCGCCGATCGGCGAGGTCAACACCGTGCGCAAGCACCTGTCGCGGATCAAGGGCGGGCGGCTGGCGCGGGCCGGACAGCGCGCCGAGATTGTGACACTGGCGATCTCCGACGTACCACGCGACGAACCGTCCGCGATCGCGTCCGGCCCCACCGTACCTGACCCGACCACGCTGGCGGATGCGCGCGCGCTGGTCGCAAGGTACAATCTCACATTGGACGACGCGGTTGCCCACGCACTGAATGATCCGGCCAATGAGAGTTGCAAGCCGGGCGACGCCGCCTTCGCGCGGGCCCGCTTCGAGATCATCGCGCGCCCGAAACAATCGCTCGACGCCGCCGTGAAGGTCGCGCGCGAGGCCGGCTACGAGGTGCGCGATCTCGGCGCCGACCTCGAAGGCGAGGCCCACGACGTCGCCGCCGCTCACGCAAGGCTCGCGCTCGAAGCCCGCGCCAAGGGACAAAAGCTCGCGATCCTGTCCGGCGGTGAACTCACCGTGACCGTGCGCGGCAACGGCCGTGGCGGCCCCAACCAGGAATACGCGCTGGCGCTCGCGTCATTGCTCAAGGACACGCCCGACATCTCCGCTCTCGCCGCCGATACCGACGGCGCCGATGGCGGCGCGGGCAGCGCGTCCGATCCCGCGGGCGCGATGATCGACGCGCGGACCTTCGCGGCCATGCGCGCGCAAAACCTCGATCCCGCCGCCTTTCTCGCCAACAACGACGCCACCGGCTTCTTCGCCGCGACCGGCGATCTGCTGCTGACCGGCCCGACGCTCACCAACGTCAATGACGTCAGGGTGATCCTCGTGGACCAAACCGATTGACCGGTTTGATCTCGTAACGCGGCCGGTCATGGCATTCTCCCCACATCCTGGGACGGGGTGCGGCGACATGGCGTTGACACGATTATCGCGTCGAATCGACGAGCGCCGCTTGCGACGCCATCAAGGATGACGGGTCATGACCTTGCCAATTGATTTCCGGACCCAGGACTACCTTCGCGATCCCGCCGCGACGATCGAGAAGCTCAGATCGTCCGGCCCGGTGGTCGAGATCAGATTCCCTATCGTCGGCAAGACATGGATCACGACCACGCAAGAAATGGCGAGCCGGGTGCTGAAGGACAGCACGACGTTCACACTGCGCAAGGACAGCGGGGCGCTTGCCGGGCTTCGATGGTGGATGCCGGGCCTGATCCGCGCCATCGCCGACAACATGCTGACGGTGGACGAGCCCGATCACACACGATTGCGCGGCCTCGTTGACGAGGCATTCCGGCGGCGGGCGATTCTCGACATGGAGCCGCGTATTCGCGCCATCGCCGATGAACTTGCCGGCGAGCTGTTCGCGGATGGCAGCCCCGCGGATATCGTCCAGCGCTATTCGCGCGGGCTCTCGCTTTCCGTGATCTGCGAATTGCTTGGTCTGCCGCCAGCGGACCGGCCGAAGTTCATGGGCTGGATGAATAGCTTTTCACATCTCTCCAGCGCTATCGGGTTTCTCGGCCTGATCCCGGTCATCATGGCGATGCGGCGTTATCTCATGGGGCGGCTGGAGACCGCGCGCGTGGAAGGTGGCGAAGGCTTGATCGCCGAACTCGTCCGCGTGGAGAAGGAGGGCGGACGCATCAGCGCCCGGGAAATGGTGGCGATGGTTTTCCTGCTGCTCAGCGCGGGATCGGAAACCACCACCCACCTGATTAGCGGGTCGGTTTATGAATTGATCGCCCATCCGGAGTTGCGTGACTGGCTCGAGCAGGATTGGAGCCGGACCAGCATCGCGATCGAGGAATTCCTCCGGTTTGTCTCGCCCGTCCAGTTTTCCAAGCCCCGCTTTATCCGGAAAGACCTGCAACTGGGCGGCGTTCAAGTGAGGAAGGGCGACAAGATCATGGTCATGCTGGCAGCAGCCAATATGGACCCGGCCGCAAATGAGCAGCCCCAACGACTCGACCTCGAACGTGCGCCCAACCGGCATCTCGCATTTGGGACGGGAATCCATTTCTGCCTGGGCCATCAGCTGGCGCGCATCGAAGGCAAGTGTGCGCTGCAAGCGCTGTTCACGCGCTGGCCGAAGCTTGCGCTGGCCGTGCCGACGGAGCAAATCCGATGGCAGGAACGGCCGGGCCTGCGCGCGATCGCGAAGCTGCCCGTCACGGCGGGCGGCTAAACCGGGGATCGCGTTCAGAAGTCGCGTGCGATCTTGTCGAGCATGGCGAGCAGCGCGACGCGGTTTTCCGGCCCAAGCACCTCGTTGAGCCGCGCCTCGTGCTTGGAGACCACGAGTTTCTTTGCGCGTGCCAGGATGGATCGCCCCTTGTCGGTCAGCATCAGCACGTGGGACCGGCGGTCGTTGGTGGAGCGCATCCGCACGCACAGTTCACGGCTTTCGAGGCCATCGAGCATCGAGACGAAGTTGGGACGCAGGATGCCGAGGGTATTGGCGATTTCGGTCTGGTTACGGCCGGGATTGCGCTCCAGCAGCAACAGCACCGAGAACTGCGCCGGCGTGAGTTGCAGCGGGGCGACGCAGCGGATGAAGTCGTCGAAGACTTTCAATTGCGCGCGCTTCAGCGAGTAGCCGAGCAGCTCCGACAATTCGCCGAGCTTGATCGCATCGCCCTCGCCCGCATCGGCGGGCGCCGAGCCGCGCACCGTCTTCGTGAGGTCCAGCGCGGGGGTCTTGGAAACAGTCATCGCCTGATGCTCGCAATCCCGGTAGATTGAAAAGACCACGCGGTATCGTTGCGGGGCCTTGAGATTATATTCGATAATTGTTATGCAACATATCAAATATATCCAACGGATTCAACCGCTGTAGAACCGTCGGGACGGCACACAGACCGGCGCTGAAGGGGGGCTTTCAGCCTTGAATACGACGATCCTGCTGTTCCTGATCCAGGACGGCATTACCAACGGCGCGATCTACGCCCTGCTCGGCCTGGCGCTGGTGCTGGTGTTCGCGGTGACGCGGGTGATCCTGATTCCGCAGGGCGAATTCGTCACCTATGGCGCATTGACCTACGCGACACTCTCGGCCGGCCAGACGCCCGGCACCGCGCAACTGGCGGTCGCGATGGGGATCGTGGCGTTCGGGATCGACCTGTTCCTCGCCCGCAAGTCGTTGCATGCGATGCGCGTCTTCCGGGCTTTCGCGGTCGACATCGTCTTTCCATGCGCGATCCTCGGCCTGACCTTGTTCGCGGCCGGGCGGCACAACACGATTGCCATCAACACCGCGCTGTCGCTGCTGATCGTCGCGGCGATCGGCCTGTTCCTCTATCGCATCGCCTTCCAGCCGATCGCCCACACCTCGGTGCTGGTGCTGCTGATCGCCTCGGTCGGCTGCCATCTCGCCATGCAGGGATTTGGTCTCGTCTTCTTCGGCGCGGAGGGATTGCGCGGTCCGGCGATCTCCAACGCCGCACTCACCATCGGTCCTCTCAGCTTCAGCGGCCAGAGCCTCGCGGTCTACGGCATCACCATCGCCTTCATCGTCTGCCTCTGGCTGTTTTTCGGCTACACGCTGTACGGCAAGGCGCTGCGTGCCACCGCCGTCAACCGGCTCGGCGCACGGCTCGTCGGCATCCGCACCTCGCTGTCAGGGCAACTGGCGTTCCTGCTGGCATCGGTGATCGGCGCCCTCTCCGGCATCCTGATCGTCCCGATCACGACGCTCTACTACGACACGGGATTCATGATCGGCCTGAAGGGCTTCATCGTCGCCATCATCGGCGGCCTCGTCAGTTACCCGATCACCGCGTTCGCCGCGTTTGGGGTCGGCATTGTCGAGGCCTTCTCCTCGTTCTACGCCAGCAACTTCAAGGAGGTCATCGTCTTCACCTTGATCATTCCCGTTCTCGTGCTGCGCTCGCTCGCGGCCCCCGAGGTCGAAGAGGAACAGGACTGATCGCGATGTCCCAACGTTTTTCGATTCTCATCTTTGCACTCATCATGGCCGTGCTTCCGCTGATTCCGGGAATGCCGCCGTACTGGATCGTGCTGCTCGACAACATCGGCCTCGCCGCGCTGGTGGCCATGGGACTCGTGCTGCTGACCGGCGTCGGAGGCCTGACCTCGTTCGGGCAGGCCGTGTTCTGCGGCTTCGGCGCCTACACGACGGCGGTGCTGTCCACCCAATACGGCCTGTCGCCGTGGCTGACGCTGCCGGCTTCGCTTGTGGTCAGCGGCATCGCCGCCGTCATCCTCGGCATCGTCACCGTCCGCCTGTCGGGCCACTATCTGCCGCTCAGCACCATCGCCTGGGGCATCGGCATCTATTATCTCTTCAGCAAGCTCGAATTCCTCGGCCGTAACGACGGCATCGGCCGGGTGCCGCCGCTCCAGATCGGCAGCTACCAGATGCTCGACGCCGGCTCGATCTATTATGCGATCTGGTTCTTCGTGATCGCATCCGCGATCCTGACGTTGAACCTTCTGGATTCCCGCACCGGCCGGGGCATCCGCGCGCTGCGCCGCGGCCATATCGCGGCCGAAGCGTTCGGCGTGGCGACCGGATGGGCCAAGCTGCTGGTGTTCATCCACGCCGCCGTGCTGGCAGGATTGTCCGGCTGGCTCTACGCCCACTTCCAGCGCGCAGTGATGCCGACGCCGTTCGGCGCGCAGGCCGGCATCGAATACCTGTTCATCGCGGTGGTCGGCGGCGCCGGCTATGTCTGGGGCGGCGTGCTGGGCGCGGCGATCGTCGTGATCCTCAAGGAAGTACTGCAAGGCTATCTGCCGCTGATCTTCGGCGGGCAGGGACAGCTCGAGATCATCGTGTTCGGCATCATGCTGGTGGCGCTGGTCCAGCTCGCGCCGGGCGGTGTCTGGCCGTGGCTCGTCGGACTGCTGCCGTTCAAGACGACATCGCAACGCCCCGATACCTCGGTCGCGCTGGCCGCGCCCGCGCGCGCCGCGGCACCGGCCGGACCGCTGCTGCGGATCGACAACGCGCGCAAGCAGTTCGGCGGCGTCACCGCCGTCAACGATGTCTCGTTCGACGTCGGTGCGCGCGAAATCCTCGCCCTGATCGGCCCCAACGGCGCCGGCAAGAGCACGACCTTCAACCTCATCACCGGCGTGCTGAAGGCGACGAGCGGGACCGTGACATTCGCGGGCCAGCCGATCATCGATGCGGCGCCGCAGACCATCACCCAACTCGGCATTTCCAGAACCTTCCAGCATGTCAAGCTGGTACCCGACATGACGGTGCTGGAGAACGTCGCCATCGGCGCGCACCTGCGCGGCCGCTCCGGCGCCATCGCCAGCATGCTGCGGCTCGACCGCGCCGATGAAGCGGCCCTGCTCGCGGAAGCGGCGCGGCAGATCGAGCGCGTCGGCCTCGGCGACCAGATCGACCATCTCGCCGGCAGCCTGTCGCTCGGCCAGCAACGCATCGTCGAGATCGCACGCGCGCTGTGCGTCAATCCGATGCTGCTGCTGCTCGACGAGCCCGCCGCAGGCCTGCGCCATATGGAAAAGCAGCGGCTCGCGACGTTGCTGCGGCAGTTGCGCGACGGCGGCATGTCGGTGCTGCTGGTGGAGCACGACATGGGCTTCGTGATGGATCTCGCCGACCGCATCGTGGTGCTCGATTTCGGCACGCGGATCGCCGAAGGCACGCCGCAAGCGATCATGAAAAACCCGGACGTCATCAAGGCCTATCTCGGAGGCGTGGCATGAGCGCGCTCCTGACCGTTTCTGATGCCCATATTTCCTACGGCAAGGTCGAGGCCGTACGCTCGGTCTCGCTCGAGGTCGGCGCCAACCAGATCGTCACCATCATCGGCGCCAACGGTGCCGGCAAGACCACCCTGCTCAACGCGATCATGGGTGTCCTGCCGATGAAAGGCGGCGTGACGTTCGGCGGCGAGGACATGTCGCGGCTCGATATCGAGGATCGCGTCGCGAGCGGTCTGTCGCTGGTGCCGGAGCATCGCGAGCTGTTCGGCACCATGAGCGTCGAGGACAACCTGCAACTCGGCGCCTTCCGGATCGCACGCGCCACCGCGGCGCGGTCGTTCGAGCGGGTCTACACGCTGTTCCCGCGGCTGAAGGAGCGCCGCAAGCAACTGGCCGGCACGCTCTCCGGCGGCGAGCAGCAGATGCTGGCGATGGGCCGCGCCCTGATGGGCGCGCCAAAACTCCTGATGCTGGATGAGCCGAGCCTCGGGCTCGCGCCGCTGATCGTCGCCGACATCTTCCGCACCGTCGGCGAATTGCGCGCCGCCGGCGTCTCAGTACTGCTGGTCGAGCAGAACGCTCAGGCCGCGCTGAAGATCGCCGATCATGCCTATGTCATGGAGCTCGGCGAATTCGTTCTCGCCGGCCCGGCGCCGGAGATCGCCACCAACCAGCAAGTGGTCGCGAGCTATCTCGGCTTCCAGCATGCCTGACCACAAGGCTGGCCGGAACGCCGGCTAGCCGCGTTCTTTTTCGCTTTCGAGCATCGCAGCCGCCTTGTCCATCAGGCGATCGATGTACTGCTGAAGCTGCGCGAGTTCCCTTGCGTCGAAATCCTCGACCAACGTGCGCGTCCGATCCATCGCGTTGACCACCAGCGTTTCGTGAGCAGCGAGACCGGCGCGCGTCAGCTTCACGAGCACCTCCCGGTTGTCGTCGGGATTGACCTGACGCGATATCAGCTTGCGCGCGACGAGCGTCGCCAGCGCGCGGCTGGTCTGCCCCTTGTCGCGGCCGACGGCGGCGGCAAGCTGCACGACGCTCATCGGCGGATTGCGGCCGAGCGACGCGACCAGGCCGAACTCGACCGACGACAAGCCCACGGTACGGCCATAGCGCAGGATCGCGCCCCGCTTGAGAAGATTCGCCAGCACCATCAGCCGCGACGACACCGTCTCCGTCACCGGAGCCAGCGATTGTGACGACCCGGCAATGCGGCGGTCGTCGTCCTTGAGCGGTTTCGTGGCCATGGCAGCTATTTGCCAACAAAACGCCGTTCTGCCAAGCGGACGGCCCCCGGCGGCGGCACCGGCCAAAATGGTTGACAATGTCATCGATTCTCTTTTGACTGGATCTAAAGAGAACGTCGGGAGCAAAACGTGATGACAGCCGTAAAGAACGGTCACGACATCGGCACGGCCTATGCGATGAAGCCTTCCACCTACCGGCGCGAGCTGACCGAAGTCGGTCGCGGCACCCCGATGGGCGAACTGCTCCGCCGCTACTGGCATCCGATCGGGTTGAGCAGCGACGCCGACGATGTTCCGCGCAAGGTGCGCGCGCTTGGCGAGGATCTGATCCTGTTTCGCGACAAGCATGGCCGCGCCGGCCTGTTGCATGCGCGCTGCTGCCATCGCGGCACCACGCTCTACTATGGCAAGGTCGAGGAAGACGGCATCCGCTGCTGCTATCACGGCTGGAAATTCGACACCGAAGGCAACTGTCTCGAACAGCCCTGCGAGCCCGACGGCGGCGCCTTCAAGGACAAGGTGCGTCAGCCCTGGTATCCCATCGAGGAACGCTACGGACTGATCTTCGCCTATATGGGTCCGTCCGAGAAAAAGCCCCCTCTCCCGCGCTACGAAGCGCTCGAGACGATGGACGACGGCGAGTTCGTGGAGGCCGACGATACGTCACTCGGCGGCGGCGGCCCGACGATCATTCCCTGCAACTGGCTGCAACATTTCGAAAACGTGGTCGATCCCTTCCACGTTCCGGTGCTGCACGGCTCGTTCAGCGGCGCGCAGTTCACCAACATGATGGCCTCGATGCCGGAGGTACGGTTCGAAACCACCGCGCGCGGCGTCGCCGTGCGCTCGATCCGCCGGCAGGACGACGGCAAGGTGTTTTATCGCGTGACCGAGGCAGCATTCCCGACGCTACGGGTCGTTCCCAACCCGCGAGTCGCACAATTCGCGCGCGTCGAATCGATCGGCTGGGTGCTGCCGATCGACGACACGTCGTTTCGCATCTACGTCGCCGGCCGCGTCAAACGGAGCGGCGACATCGGCCGCATGCGCTCGAAGTTCAACGGCAAGTTCTGGTGGGACATGACCGAACAGGAGCACCAGCAATATCCGGGCGACTATGAAGCACAGGTCGGCCAGGGGCCGATCACGATGCATTCGGAAGAGCATTTCGGCCAAAGCGACCGCGGCATCCTGATGGTTCGTCGCATGATGCGCGAACAACTCGGCGCGCTCGCCGCCGGGCGGGATCCGATCGGCATCAACTTCGCTCCGGATGCGCCGCCGATCGAATTCGAGGCCGGAAACTACATTCGCGACAACTAACGGCGCCATCGGAGCGCGCGCATTCCGCGAAGTGCTCCGTTCTGCCGGACAGATTCATTCACGCGAAGCCGCGAGACAGCGGCCGCGCTTTTCGGGGAAGATAGACCATGACAGATATCGCGCCTCGCATCGGAGCGGTGCCCGATGCCACCGCGGCCTCATTGACGCGCCGCTACTATGCGCTGGCCCTGCTGACGACCATCTACGCGCTGAATTTCCTCGACCGCACGATCTTCAACGTGCTGATCGAACCCATCAAGAAGGAATTCACGCTCAGCGATACCACGATGGGCCTGATCGCCGGCTTCGGCTTCGTTCTGTTCTATTCCCTGCTCGGCATTCCCATCGCGCGCCTCGCCGACCGCATGAACCGCCGCAACATCGTCGCTATGGCATTCGCTTTCTGGAGTGCGATGACCGCGTTCTGCGGAATGGCGCAAAGCGTCACGACGCTGACGCTGGCGCGGATCGGCGTCGGCATCGGAGAATCCGCCGGAACGCCCGCGTCGCAATCGATCATCGCGGACCTGTTCGACAAGAACGAGCGCCCCCGTGCGCTGGGCATCTACGCCGTCGGCACCTATCTCGGCGTTTTCCTCGGTTATTTTCTCGGCGGCTGGGTCAATCAGCATTACGGCTGGCGCGCTGCGTTTCTGGTTGCCGGCCTGCCCGGACTTGCGCTGGCGCTGATCCTCCGGTTGACGGTCTCGGAGCCGCCCCGCATCCAGACGACGGTCGAGAAACAGGCGCGTGACGCGCTCAGCCCGACGCTGGCGTTCCTGGCCTCGCAGAAGAGCTTCATTCTGGTGCTGATCGGGTTCTGCCTGACGACCTATACCAACTATGCGACCTCGGCCTGGATTCCACCCTTCCTCGCGCGCGTGCATCATCTCTCGAGCGTCGAGATCGGCACTTATGCCGGCACGTTCAAGGGACTGGCCGGGATGGCCGGCACGCTGGCGGGCGGCCTTGTCGTGGCGCGTATCGCACGCAACGATGACCGCTGGAAGCTGTGGGCACCGGCGATCACCTCGGGCCTCGCCGGACCCGTGTTCGCGCTGTGCCTGCTAACCGACAATTTCGCCGTCATGGTTGCGTCGCTCGCGGCCATGTCCTTTCTCGTCGGCTTCCATCTCGGCCCGATCTTCGCGATCGCCCAGACGGTCGCACGGCCAAGCATGCGCGCCCTCGCCTCCGCGATCATCCTGCTCACGGCGACCTGCTTCGGCCAGGGAACGGGACCGCTCGGTGTCGGGATAGCGAACGATGTCCTGACCCATACGTATGGCGCCCAGGCCGTGCGCTATTCGCTGCTGTCGGCGAGTGTCACCACGATGCTGGGCGCACTGCTCTTTGTGTGGGCCGCGCATTTCATTCGCGCCGATATCGAGCGCGCCAACGCCTGACCTGCATCTTCTCGTGGAAAAGGCCGGCCCCGAAAGAGGCCGGCCTTTTTTGTCATGAGGCCATCGCCAGCGCCGCTGCAACGCGGCGGCGCGAGGCGGATCGCCGATTACTTGACCAGAACGTACTTGCCGTTCTTCACCGTGAGCAGGATGCGCGAGCGGTCGTCGAGACCGTAGCGATCCTTCTCGGTGAAATTGTAGACGCCCTGGCTCGCCGCGATTTCATGCTCGGTCAGCAGCGCCTCGCGGATCGCCTCGCGGAATTCCTGCGTACCCGGCTTGGCCTTCTTCAGCGCCACCGGAACGATGCGCTCCAGCACCTTGAAGGCATCATAGGCATGCCCCGCGAACTGGCTGCGGCTGTTCGGGCCATACTTGGCTTCGTAAGCCTTGACCAGCGCCAGGCCCGGCTTTTTGGTCAGCGCGCTGTCCGGCTGATCCTCGGGATCCATCACCGGCCCTGACGCCATCAGAACACCCTCCGCCGCCTTTCCGGCAATGCGAATGAAGTCCATGCTGGCGGCACCGTGGGTCTGGTAGATCAGCCCCTTGTAGCCGCGGTTACGCAGTTCGGTCTGCGGCAGCGCCGCGGCGGTGCCGGACGCGCCGACGAGGATCGCGTCGGGATTGGCGGCGACCAGTTTCAGCACCTGACCGGTGACCGAGGTGTCGGGCCGCGCGAAGCGCTCCTCATCAACGACCTTGATGCCCATCGGGCCGGTCTGCTTCTTGAGGTCGTTGATCCAGAGATCACCGTACGAATCCGAGTAGCCGATGTATCCCACGGTTTTGACGTTGTGCGCCTTCATGTGGTCGTACATCACCTTGCCGACGATCGGAATCGGCTGCGGCATGGTGACCGACCATTTGGCCCGCTCAGGGGTGATCGGGAACGGCGCGAGGCCGATATGCGGGACGTGCGCCTCGTTGGCGACGTTCGACACCGCGACCGATGGCGGCGTGGTCGACGAGCCCATGATGATGTCGGCCTTGGATTCGGTGACGAAACGCCGCGCATTGTTGGTGGCATTGGTCGGATCGCCGCCGTCGTCGAGCACGATGACCTTCAGCGGCACGCCCGCGATTTCCTTGGTGACGAATTCCAGCGCGTTGCGCTCGGGAATGCCGAGCGCTGCCGCCGGACCGGTGGTCGTCACGGTGATGCCGATCGTGATCTCGTTGGATTGCGCGGCGGCCGGAACGGCCAGCGCCGGCAGAGCCAGCGACAGCGCGGCAGCCGCGGCGGATAGAGTCAGTTTATTCATTCATTCCTCCCGTTTGAAAATTGCTTTGCACTCTAGATAAGTCCAGTGTGGGGTCAGCCCCTCCTTTAGGTCATGGCCGCGGCCGAGTCAGCCCCGGCAGATCGTTAACCGCGGTTGAACCTCTCGATGATCTCCGGCGGCACCGGAGCGGATTTCAGCTTGTCCGGGTCGTCGGGGTGATGTCCGACCAGCACGCGGGTCTCGAACGCCTCGATCGCCAACGCCTCGCCCTTCAGCACCCGATGCACCACGTCGAAGCTCGACCGCCGCCAGGCCTCAACATGGCTTTCGATGGTGATCCAGTCGCCATAAGTCGAGGCGATATGGAATTTGGCGCGGGTGTCCACCATGGGGATGCCAACCAGCCCATACTTCTTGACGATGTCCTGCTTGGAAAAGCCGGCCGCCTCGAACATGATCGAGGTGGAGTCGTCGAACATCTCGAAGTAGCGCGGGTAATAGACGATGTTGGCGGGGTCGCAATCGCCCCACTGGATCTGGACGTCCCTGCGGTGAACGAACATCTCCTACCCTCGCCTATTTCGGCGCCATGCGCAGCGAGGCATCGAGCCGCACGACCTCGCCGTTGAGATACGGATTGTCGATCATGTGCATCGCCAGCGACGCGTATTCGTCCGGCGAGCCGAGCCGGTGCGGGAACGGGATCGCGCTGGCGAGGCTGTCCTGCGCGGCCTGCGGCAGGGCACCGAGCAGCGGCGTCAGGAACAGGCCCGGCGCGATGGTCAGGACGCGGATGCCGAACTGCGCGAGCTCGCGCGCGATCGGCAGCGTCATGCCGACGATGCCGCCCTTGGACGCCGAATAGGCCGCCTGGCCGATCTGACCATCATAGGCCGCGACCGACGCGGTGTTAATGACCACGCCACGCTCGCCACCGGCGAGCGGCTCGAGCTTCGACATCTCGGTGGTCGCGAGCCGCAGCATGTTGAACGTGCCGATCAGGTTGACGCTGATCACCTTGTTGAAGTCGGCGAGTCCATGCGGACCCTCGCGGCCGATCACGCGCTTGGCCACGCCGATGCCGGCGCAGTTGACCAGCACGCGCGCCGGGCCATGGGCCTTTGCTGCCGCAACAATGGCGGCTTCGCCCGACGCAGCGTCGGATACGTCGCAGGCCACGGCGACGCCGCCGATCTCCTTCGCCAGTTCCTCCGCGAGCTTGGTGTTGAGATCGCAGACCGCGACCTTGGCGCCTTGCGCGGCGAGCTTACGTGCGGTGGCGGCGCCTAACCCGGATGCGCCGCCGGTGACGATGGCGGCCTGACCCTTCAACTGCATGACGTTCTCCTCAACTATGTCCGTTTAAACCAATACAATGACCTTGTCCGACGGCGACGCCGCGTAGATATCCTCGATCGTCCCGGCACGATGGTCGAGCACCGCGCGCTGGTTGATCGATCCCTTGTCGGTGACTTCGCCGCGATCGATCGACAGCGGCGTATCGAGCAGCACGGCACGCGCGATCCGCGTCGACGATCCCGTCGCGGCACTTGCGAATGTCGCCAGCCGCTCGCGGAACGCCTGTCGTATTTTCGGGTCGGACGCCGCGGCGGCGAGATTGTCGGCGGGCAAGGCCGGATTCGCGACGCGGCAGCCATCGAGATCGAGGATCACCAGCCCCGCAAGCTCGTCGCGATTGATCCCGGCAATGACCACGTCGCGCACCAGCGGCGCACAGGCGGCAACGAAGCGAGCGCGCAGCGGCCCGACGCTGACCCAGGTACCGCTCGCGAGCTTGAAGTCCTCGGAAATGCGGCCATCGAAATCGAATCCAGCGTCGAAGTCGTCGTCAACCGCCGGCTTCAGCGCATCGCCGAACTTGTAATAACCTTCCTCGTCGAAGGCTTTCGCGGTCAATTCAGGCTGACGCCAGTAACCCGGCGTGACATTCGGTCCCTTGGCGCGGACTTCCATTTTGCCGTTGTTGGGCACGAGCTTGGCATCGTTGCCGAGCACCGGCAGCCCGACATGACCTGAACGGCTGGTCTCAGGGGTCACCGACATGAAGAACGGCGAGGTCTCGGTAGCGCCGAGGCCGGTCAGCATCGGCACCCGCACGCCGGTTTCCTGCACCGACAATTCGTCGAGACCGTTCCAGACGTAGGGAGACAGCGCCGCGCCGGAAAAGAACATCGCGTGCAGCTTGCTGAAGAACTTCTTGCGCAAGGCCGCGTCATCGCGGAAATACGGCAGCAGCGACTCGTACCCCTTCGGCACGTTGAAATAGACCGTCGGCGATATCTCGCGAAGGTTGCGGATGGTCTGACCGATCCCGGCGGGCGTCGGCTTGCCTTCGTCGAGATACATCGAACCGCCATTGAACAAGGTCAGCCCGATATTGTGGTTACCGCCGAACGTGTGATTCCACGGCAGCCAGTCGATAATGACCGGCGGCTCGTCCTTCAGGAAAGCCAGCGTCTCGCGCAGCATCACCTGGTTGGCGCAGATCATGCGCTGGGTGTTGACGACCGCCTTGGGATTGCCGGTCGAGCCCGAGGTCAGCAGGAATTTCGCGATGGTGTCGGGGCCGATGGCGTTGTGTGTAGCGTCAAGGCCGGCGTGTTCCGGTGTCGCGAGCAGATCGGCCAACGCGGTGACGCGACGTCCCGGCACCTCGCCGCGCGTCGCCGCGATCTCGGTGGTCTCGGGCACATTGGCGCGCAGCGCGTCCGCGAACAGCGCCGCATCGTCGGCGAACACGAGACCTGGCGTCAAAAGCTTCATCAGGAAGGAGAGCTTGCCGTAATCCTTCGATACCAGCGAATAAGCCGGCGACACCGGACAGAACGGAATGCCGGCATAGAGCGCGCCGAAGATCATCAGCGCGTGATCGATGGAATTGCCCGAAAGGATGACGATGGGCTTTTCAGCCGACAGGCCGCGCGTCAGCAGCGCGGAAGCGATGGCGCGGCTCGACGCCAGCAGTTGCCGATAGGTCAATTCGCGCCAGCCGCCGTCGGCCTTGCGCTCCGCCATGAAGATGCGATCGGGCGACATTACCGCCCAATGATGCAGCCGGTCGGTGAGGCGCACCGGATAGTCGCCGAGTTGTGCGATCGGACGCAGATAGACGGTGCCGTCGGCGCGACGCTCCACGTTTACAGCGGGATTGCCGAACGAGATCGGCCGCAGCGGCGCAACGGTCTCCGCGCCTGCCGTCTTGCTGTTCCTCGCCGCCGGAGCACTCATATTGATCGATGTCCTGCCGTTAGAGTCTGATTCATCGAGGATGAATCGGACTCTTACTTTTTCTTTTGTTTGAGCATGATCTTGTCCGAAAATCGGTATCCACTTTTCGGGATCATGCTCTAGACCGGTTTGACCTTCGCCGTCTTGCGATCGAGGAAGGCGCGGATTCGCGCCTTGGCTTCCTTGTCGCTTTGCGCCACGGTCGCCATCAGGGATTCCATCAGGAGGCCGGTCTGCGGATTGGCTTCCGCGATCATCGGCAGCGCCTGCAATACCGCGAAATTGGTCAGCGGTGCATTTTTCGTGATGCGCTCCGCCAGCTCCATCGCCTTGGCGAAGGCGCCGCCCTCCTCGGTGAGGTACTGGGAGAAGCCATGGGACGCACCTTCGGTCGCGGAATAGACGCGGCCGGTCAGCATCATGTCGGTCATGCGGGAGACGCCGATCAGGCGCGGCAGTCGCACCGACCCGCCGCCGCCGACGAAGATGCCGCGCTGGCCTTCCGGCAGCGCGAAATAGGCCGACGGCTCGGCGACACGGATATGCGCGGCACAGGCGAGCTCAAGACCGCCGCCGATCACCGCGCCCTTCAGCGCGGCGATCACGGGCACACGGCTGTATTGAATGCGGTCGAACACCCGGTGCCACATCTGGGAATGGATCAGGCCACCGGTGGCGTCGTGATCGGTGAGTTCGGACAGGTCGAGCCCGGAGGAGAAATGATCGCCGACGCCGTGGATCACCACCGCGCCGATGTCGTCGGACAGATCGGAAAAGCAGTCGCCGATGGCGAGGATGATGCCGTCGTTCAACGCGTTGCGCTTGGCCGGCCGGTTCAGGCCGACCGTGAGCACGGCCCCGACCCTCTCGACGGTGAGCAGCGCGGAATGATCCGCTGATGCGGCAGAAGCGGCGTTTCCCATGGCGACAATTACGTCCTGTTCAGAATAGTTATGTTCTATAACGAATAGGACGGGAGTCAATGGGTGTGGGCGAAATCCAATTGATGTCGTCCCTGCGGAAACCCCTTGTTGCTGATGTGCATCGAAAACCTGTCCGACGCCGTCACCCTGAGGTGGCCGCTTCTTCAGCGGCCCTCGAAGGGCGACGGCGATCCTTCGAGCCGCGCTTCGCTCGCACCTCAGGATGACGGAAGTCGCCGATTTTCAGAAGAAACTACAGCACCTGATGCACGTCGATGACCACGCGCTCGGCGTGGCGCGCGGCCGATCCCACGAACAGGTTCTCCATCAGCCAGCGATATTTCGGATGGCCGGTCTCGAAGCGCGGCGTGGTACGGAAATAGATCAGCTTCGGATCGACCGGCTCGCCCCGCTTGAGTTGCTGCATCAACTCCGGCGGCCCGAAGCGGATGCCGTAGTTGGCGACATAGACGAACGCACCGTCGTCGGTCTCGAGCGCATATTTCGCCTCCAGCTCGATCAGCTCGTTGGCGCGGATGATCTGGAAGTCGGCGCCCGACGGCAGGATCTTGCCGCTGATGCCCTCGCCGCGGATCTCGCCGCCGATCACCGGAATGACGCGGCGCACGCCGTGGCCGATCTCGCCGGCATTGATGACGGGACCGATCAGCGCGGTGATGGTGAAAACGTATTTGGTTTCGAGAACAGGCGCCATTTTCAGCCTCCGCGTCGTTATCCGCCCATGTGCATCGGCAGCCAGGTCGCCAGCAGCGGAAACGCGATGAGCAGGGCCAGCCGGATCAGGTCGGTCGCCACGAACGGCAGCACGCCGGCAAAGATCGTGGACATGTTGACGTCCTTGATCACGCTCTTGATGACGAAGACGTTCATGCCGACAGGAGGATGGATCAAGCCGAGTTCAACGGTCATCACGATGATGATGCCGAACCAGATCGGATCGAAGCCGAGCGCGGTGACCACCGGAAACACAATCGGCACGGTCAGGATGATCATCGCCATGGCGTCCATCAGGCAGCCCAGCACCAGATACATCAGCAGAATCAGGACCAGCACACCGTAACGCCCGACGCCGAGTCCGGTGAGGAATTCGGTGACGTGCTGCGGCGTCTGGGTGATGGTGAGGAAATAGCCGAAGCACAGCGCGCCAATCAGCACGGTGAAGACAGCCGCGGCGGTGCGGGTCGCCTGCAACAGCGATTGCAGGATGCCTTCGCGGTTCAACTTGCCGCGCAGGATACCGATCACGAAGGCGCCGACCGCGCCGACTGCGCCGGCCTCAGTCGGAATGAAGAAACCGCCATAGAGGCCGCCGATCACGAATAGGAACAGCAACAGCGGCGACCAGACATCGCGTAGCGCCGCTGCGCGCTCACGCCAGTTGCTGCGCGGCCCGGCCGGCAGAAAACCCGGCCGCGTAACGCCGATGATCGCGATCGTGATCATGTGCATGCAGATCGCGAGCAACCCCGGGATCACGCCGGCGATGAACAGCTTGCCGATATCCTGCTGGGTGATGATGCCGTAGACCACGAGCACGGTGGACGGCGGCAGCATCGCGCCGAGCGTGCCGCCGACCGCGATGACGCCGGTGGAGAACGATTGCGGATACCCGAACCGCCGCATCTCGGGATAGGCCACCGCCGAGAAGGTCGCGGCGGTCGCCACCGACGAGCCGGAAATCGCGGCGAAGCCGCCGCAGGCACCGATGGTTGCGATGCCGAGCCCGCCCTTCCAGTGCCCGACGAAGGTGTTGGCGGCGCGGAACAGTTCACGGCTGATGCCGGACACCGACACGAAGGCGCCCATCAGCAGGAACATCGGGATCACGCCGAAGGAATAGTCGGTGACGGTGCGCATCACCGTCTGGCCGACCAACTTCAGCGCCGGCTCCATGCCGGTCAGGTAGCCGAAGCCGGTGACGCCGACGAGGCCCATCGCCATGCCGACCGGCACGCGCAGCAGCATCAGCACGAAGAGGGTGACAAAGCCGATGACGGCGACGGCTTCGGCGCTCAGTTCCATGACCGCCTACTCCGCCGTCTTGATTTTTGCATCGTGCACCTGCTCCGGATGGAAGATCAGGCGATATGTGCGGATCGCGATCAGCAGCACCGCGGACACGTCGCCGATCCAGGCGACGGCGAAGAACGGCCAGATCGGCAGCTGCAGATCCATGGTGAGGATGTGGTCGTTGCGGGTGACCACGACCTTGTCGAACAGCGTGTAGGTCTGCACCGTGACCACGAACAGCAGCACCAGGGTCGCGAACACGTCGATCCAGCGCTGGTATTTCGGCGTCGCGTTGGCCCAGACCAGATCGACGGTGATGTGGGTGCCGCGATAGCTGGTCGCCGCGATGCCCCAGAAGATCAGGATGCCAAGCAGGAACTGGCCGAAATTGTAGTAGTCCGGAATCGTCACCGAGAAGAACTTCCGCATGAACACCGCGGTGAAAGTGTTCAGCGCCACGATGCCGACGAAGAACGCCGCCACCCACTCGATGGAGTCGATGAAGCGATCCATGAAATTCTTGCGCGCCGGCTCAGGAGGCCCGGTGATGACGCCGTCGCTGGAGACTTCGGGAGATGCGGTGGTCATGATCATGCCAAGGTCGCGAGTTCAACGAAGACGGGCGGGCTAGCATATCCCTCCCCCGCGGAGCGTGGAGAGGGTGGCGCGTGAGAGCGGAGCGAACAACACGCCGGGTGGGGGATACAGCGGCACCACATCCCCACTCCGGCCTCCGCTTCGCTCGGCCGACCCTCCCCACGCTCGGCGGGGGAGGGAAACAGCGAGCGCCCGCGTTTAGAGTCCCGCGTCGAACTTCTTGATCGCGGCGTGCAGGTCCGCATCGATCTTCTCGGGATCGCCGCCCGCCTTCTTGACGTCGGCGGCCCAGCTATCGTGCAGCGGCTTCGCCGCAGCCTTCCACTGCGCGAGCTGTTCGGGCGTCAGTTTGTAGACCTCGTGATCCTTGAGCGCCTTCATCTTGGCACGACCGTCGAATTCGAACTGGCTCCAGGGGTCGGTGACCTTGGACGCCCATTCCGGCGTGCAGTGATCGTCGATAACCTTCTTCTGCGCCGGCGACAGCGAATTGTATTTCGCCAGGTTGATGTTGTAGGTGAACACCGTCGTATAGAGCGGCACGTCCATCGCGTACTTGATCGCCTTGTCGATGCCGAACAGGAACATCGAGCCCCACGGGAAGGTGATCTCGTCGGCCACGCCGCGCTCGATGGCATCGCGCGCTTCCGGCGCCGAGGCCTGCACATTGGTGCCGCCGAACATTTTCACCATCTCGCCGATGGTCGATTGCGCCGGGCGCACCTTCAGGCCCTTGAGGTCCTCGGGCACCAGAACCTTCTTCTTGCCGAACAGCGCGCCGGGATCGTGGATGAAGGCGAAGCAGAGCTTGGTGTCCTTCATCTCGGTCGTCGCGTACTTGTGATACCACTCGTTGAGCGCGAGCGTGCCCTTCTTGCCGTCGCCGAACAGGAACGGAAGCTGGCCCGCGGCGGCGATCGGGAAGCGGCCCGGCTGATAGCCCGGATTGACGTAGGTGATGTCGGCGATGCCGTCCTTCGCCATGTCGTAGTGATCGAATGCCTTGCCGAGCTGTTGCGACGGAAACACCGTCATCTTGATGGTGCCGTTCGAGGCCTTCTCGATGTCCTTGGCCCAGGCGATCGTCGCCGGCACCAGCGGATGCGCCGGCGGCACCCACAGCGACACCTTCATGTTGACGGTCTTGTCCTGCGCGAGCGCGGGCGAAACGCTGGCGGCCACCAGCAACGCAAGAATGGCTTTCTTCATGAATATCCTCCCTGTGATGTCGAAAGCGGGTTCTGCTGCCCGATGTTGTTACTTAACATGTTATATATTTTGCGAAGCATTGCAAGCACCGACGAAAGGCGCATGCGGCGCGTGATTTCACAGGATGAACCGCGCCAACCATCCATCCTTGCAGATTTAGTTATTCCATATAAGCATCTCTCCGAAAAGTCGATGCATCGAATGATGTAGACTGCAAGGAGAGCGGATCGGGAGACGTTGTTGCGAACACAGGTTGCGATTATCGGCGCAGGTCCCGCAGGATTGCTGCTGGGCCAGTTGTTGCATTTATACGGCGTCGAGACTGTCATTCTCGAGCGCAAGGATCCCGACTACGTACTGGCACGGATTCGCGCCGGCCTGCTCGAGCAGGGCACCGTTAATTTGATGGAAGAAGTCGGCGTCGCCGCGCGCCTGCATCACGAAGGTCTTGTGCATGACGGCATCGAACTCGCGTTCGACGGCGCCCGTCATCGCATCGACATGAAGCAGGCGACCGGCGGACGAACCGTCACCATCTACGGCCAGACCGAAGTCACGCGCGATCTGATGGAGGCCCGCGCAGACGCCGGCCTCACCACGGTCTATGACGCCGACGATGTCACGCCGCACGATTTCGATACTGATCATCCGCGCGTCACCTATCGCAAGGACGGCGTCACCCACGAGATCGCCTGCGATTTCATCGCCGGCTGCGACGGCTTTCACGGCATCAGCCGCCAAAGCGTTCCGACCTCGGCCATCCAGACCTATGACCGGGTCTACCCGTTCGGCTGGCTTGGCATTCTCTCGGAAACGCCACCGGTGTCGCCCGAGCTGATCTACTGCCGCCACGAGCGCGGCTTCGCGCTGTGCACCATGCGCTCGACCCATCGCAGCCGCTACTATCTGCAATGCAATCTCGACGATCACGTCGACAACTGGTCCGACGACCGGTTCTGGGACGAACTGAAGCGGCGGCTCGACCAGGAGGCGGTGGACCATCTCATCACCGGCCCCTCGATCGAGAAGAGCATCGCGCCGCTGCGTAGTTTCGTCGCCGAGCCGATGCGGTTCGGCCGCATGTTCCTCGCGGGCGACGCCGCGCATATCGTGCCGCCGACCGGCGCCAAGGGCCTTAACCTCGCCGCCAGCGACGTGCATTTCCTGTCGCAGGCGCTGCGCGAATTCTATGGCGAGAAGTCGAGCGCCGGCATCGATGCCTATTCTGCTACCGCGCTGGCGCGGGTCTGGAAGGCCGAGCGCTTCTCGTGGTGGATGACCTCGATGCTGCACCTGTTTCCCGACACCGATGCGTTCACCGCGCGCATTCAGCTCGCCGAGCTGAACTACCTGGTGAACTCGCAGGCCGCGATGGCGTCGCTGTCGGAAAACTATACCGGCCTGCCCTACTGACGCGCGGCTGTTTGAAACAGGCGTTGTAAGCTCGCTTCAAACATTGTTGGCGTGGATTCGCGCGGCATTTTCTGCGTTGATGGCGGCATCGAGATGCAAGCCGCGAGCGACGTATGACCACGCAGGACATCCCCAAAGGATTCGAACCGCACTTCCGCAAAAGTCCGATGACCGATCCGTGGGAGCCGTTGTACTCCATGCGGACCGACGACGCCGTGATCATGGGGTTGCGGCTGGCGAAGCCGCATACCAATGCACGCGGCCTGATCCATGGCGGACTGATCGCCGCGCTGGCCGACAACGCCATGGGATATAGCTGCGCTCACAAGATGGGCGGCAGTTCGTCGCTGGTGACGGTCGGGCTCGCCGTCGATTTCGTCGGAACCGCGCAGATCGGCCAGTGGCTGGCGGTCGAGTCCGACGTCATCAAGACCGGCAAGACGCTTTGCTTCGCGCAATGCGCCGTGAAGGCCGACGGCGAGATCATCGCCCGCGCCAACGGGACCTTTCGCGTGGTGAAGAAGGCTTAGTTGCGATCCAAAAGTTGTTTCCGTCATTCCGGGGCGCGCGAAGCGCGAGCCCGGAATCCATAACCACCGGCGGGATTATGGATTCCGGGTCCACGCGAAGACGCGTGTCCCGGAATGACGAAGAGAGGGGCTACTCCTTCACCGCCGCGAGAAATTCCAGTCGGCGCCTTCCATCACGAGTTCGATGAAGGCCCGCACCTTGGCGGAGAGCAGCCGCGACGTCGGATAGACCAGATGGATCGGTAGCGGCGGTGGCTCGAACGCGCGCAGCACCGGCTTCAGTTTTCCCGCAGCCAATGCCTCGGCGGCCTGATAGGCCAGCACGCGCGCCAGACCGCCGCCCTGCTCGGCATGAAACAGCGCGGTATCGGCACTGTCGGTGATGTAGCGCGGGGCGCAGCCCACCCGCGTGTTCCTGCCGTCCTCGACGAACGGCCATTCCGTCGCCGGATCGAAGCTGCCGAAATGAATGGTCTGATGCGCGGCGATATCGGTGGGCACGCGCGGCTCGCCGTGCGTCTCGAGATAATCCGGCGACGCCACGATCATGCGGCAGGTGTCGCCGACATGACGCGCCACCAGACTTGAATCGGGCAGATGCCCGATGCGCACCGCAAGGTCGATGCCCTCTTCCACCAGATTGACGACGCGATCCGACAGCCGCAATTCTCCGGTCACCGCGGGATAGCGCAGCAAATAGGCCGACATCACCGGGCTGACGTGATGACGGCCGAACGCCGCCGGTGCCGACAGCACGAGCCGTCCCGCCGGCGCCATGCGCTCGGCCTGCGCCGAAGTCTCGGCCTCCTCGAGATCGGCGAGAATGCGCCGCGCCCGCTCCAGATAACGCGCGCCCACATCGGTGAGCGCGACCGAACGCGTGGTCCGCTGCAATAGCCGCGCTCCAACGTGCTCTTCGAGCGCTGCGATCTGCCGGGTCACACCAGAGGCGGACAGGCCGAGCTTGCGGGCAGCCGGCGCAAACCCCTTGAGATCGGCAACCGCCACGAAGGCGTGCATGGCGTCGATACGGTCCATGGCTTTATTTCATAATATGCAATTATGAAGTGTCAATTCACATAATTGTCCCATATATGGAAACAGAGCAGATTTCGACGCACAGGAAGCGCACCGCTCCCGCCACCCGAAAGGAAGTCCGCCATGTCCCGCCTCCCGACCCCCGCCACCATCGAAGACGCCCCGGTCGCATCCCAACCCCTGCTGCAGGCGGTGAAGAAGCAACTCGGCGCCGTGCCCAACCTGTTCCGCCTGGTCAGCAACAGCCCGGCGGCGCTTGAAGGCTATCTCGGCCTGAACGGTGCGCTCGCGAAGGGCGCGCTCGATGCGCAAACCCGCGAACGGATCGCGCTCGCGATCGGCCAGATCAACAGTTGCGGCTACTGCCTGTCGGCGCACACTTATCTCGGCAAGAACCGCTCGAAGCTGTCGGATGTCGAGATCGCCGCCAACCGCAACGGCGCATCGACCGACGCCAAGGCCAATGCCGCCATCGCCTTCGCCGTGAAGATCGCCAGCGAACGCGGTCAGGTGTCGGAAGCCGATATCGCGGCTGTGAGGGATGCAGGCTACAGCGATGCGCAGGTGATCGAGATCGTCGCCCACGTCGCGCTGAATACGCTGACCAACTACATCAACGAGGTGTTCAAGACCGACATCGATTTCCCGGTCGTGGACGTGAAGATCGCGGCCTGACAAGACGATGCGCGGCGAACCGATCCGGTGAACCGCGCATCCGCCCTTGAATTTCGAGGAGGTTCAGATGTCAGAGGCACGGACCTATTCCAGCGATGTCGCTTTCACGCCCGCCGTGAAGGCGGTCCAGGCGCGCAAGGGCTCGCGCGAGATGTTCGCGGAAGTCGAGGAAAGCGGGGGATGGCGCACGGAGATCGACGAGAATCTCGCCGCCTTCCTTGCCGAGACCACGAGCTTCTTTCTGGCGACCGCGAGCGCCGACGGACAACCCTACATCCAGCACCGCGGCGGGCCGAAAGGCTTCATCAGGATTCTCGACAAGACCACGCTCGCCTTCGCCAACTATGCCGGTAACCGGCAATACATCACCCAAGGCAATCTCAGCGAAAATTCCAAGGCGCATATTTTCGTGATGGATTTCGCACATCGCCGCCGGGTCAAGATCTGGGGCGAGGCGCGGATGATCGACGACGATCCCGCGCTGCTGGCGAGCCTGATGCCGAAGGGCTATCGCGCGCGCCCCGAACAGGTGATCGTGTTCAAGGTCGCAGCGTGGGACACCAACTGCTCGCAGCACATTCCACAGAAGTTCGATGCCGCCGACGTCGCCGCCGCGCTGATGGCCCGCGACAACAGGATCGCCGAACTCGAGGCGGAAGTTGCGACGCTGAAGGGGACGCCAGTGCCGGGAACTCAATGATCGGGCAAGATGTCGAAACATCTTCTTCGTCATTCCGGGGCGCGAGCCATTGTGAGCGAACCCGGAATCCATAACCCCTGTCCATCGATATAACTGACACCGGGGTTATGGATTACCGACAGCCGCTTCGCGGCTTCGGGAATGACGGAAGGGCGTTGCTACGCCGCCTGCTCGCGCGGCAGCGCGCCGTGCTCCGGATAGAACAGCTCCATCATCCGGTCGACATAGTCCGCGAGATTCGTGAACCGCGTTGCGCGATTGCGCAATTCGGAGTCGAAAAACGGTGTGAACAATCCAGCCAGCACCCCGAACGCGGTGGCGTCGGTGCCGCAGGGCTGGCTTCCGGCCAGATACAGTTTGCCGCCGAGCTGAACCGAGAGCGCGTCGAGGGATCGCATCGCGAGATCGATGTCGCCATCCGGCGCGTGGCGGCCGAGCCCGCCGAGACGATAGTTCTGCGCCACCTGAAACTGCGCATCCTCGCGCGCCTTGTCGCGCAGATGTTCCGGCATGGCGTCGAAGAAATGCGACGGACCCTTGCTGAAATTCTCCTGGATGGTCCAGCGCGCGCCGACCAGGGCCCAATAAATGTGGCCCTCGATCATGCGCTCGCAGGCCCACATCTGCGTGCGCGACAGCGGATCGAGGCCGGCGTCGAAATCGAAACCATACTTGCGCTCGATATGCGCACGGATGAATGTCGAATCGGCGACGCGCTCGCCGTCATCTGCGATAAATGGCAGTTGCCCCTTGGGCGACTCCATCGGCATCGCCCGTTGCTTGCGATACGCAAGCCCTGCCATTTTCAATTGCACTTCGGTCTTGGTGACGAAGGGGCTGATTTCCGGCAGGCCGAACCCGGCACCGAAGCCATACAGCGTGATCATGCGAACCTCCCAAAGAAGATGATGCCGAAACCTAACCGCGCCCTGTTGCCAGCGTGATGTCAGCAGGCGAACGACCAACGGCAAAGGCGGCCGTCCGGAAGGCCGGTGGTCCGGCCTTCCGTTTCGTCGGCTCCGCTCCTGAAGGGCGGCAGGGTACGCAGCGTCCGCAACGCAAACGCGATCGCAGCCCAGCGGAGATCGCCGCTGCCCAAATCGGCAGCAATCATGCGCTCGAGCGTCCACAGATGAGCATTGCGGGCCCATCCAAGACCCTTGCTGAGACTCGTGTCATATCGAATCATCGGGACAACCTTTCTTTGACGTGATGTCCCGATATAGCCACCCCCTGCTGCCAGCATTCTGTCAGCATCAACTAGTGCCAGAATCCGAAATCCGCCCCTCATTATGGGTGAACCCACAGCACGAGAATCCCGATGCGACGCGCAGACCGACTGTTTCAGATCATCCAGGTGCTGCGGCGGACACGGCAGCCGCTGACCGCCGACGCCATCGCCGAAGAACTGGAAACCTCGAAGCGCACGATCTATCGCGACATCGCCACGCTGATCGGCCAGCGCATCCCGATCCGCGGCGAGGCCGGCATGGGCTATGTGCTGGAGCGGGGATTCGACCTGCCGCCGCTGATGCTCACGCCCGACGAGATCGAGGCGGCCGTGCTCGGCGCGCAATGGGTCGCGGGCCACGCCGATCCCGCGCTCGCCCGCGCCGCCGAAGATCTGATCGCAAAGATCGCCGATACCGTGCCGGAACGGCTGCGCCCCTTCGTGCTCGAACCGGCGAGCCGCGCCCGGCCCGACTGGCGGCGCGAACCCGACCGCATCGACATGGCAAAGACCCGCGCCCACATTCATGCCGGCAAGAAGATCACCCTGCACTATCGCGACGAACAGGGCCGCGAAAGCCACCGCACCATCTGGCCGATCGCGGTCGGCTATCTCGAGGCGGTGCGGCTGCTGGCGGCGTGGTGTGAATTGCGCAGCGACTTCCGCAGTTTTCGGACCGACCGCGTGATCGGCGCGGATTATCTCGACGAGAAATATCCCGAACGGCGCGAGGCGCTGCGCAACAAGTGGCGCAAGAGCCTGGTCTGGGAACTGCCGAAGGAGCCGTAGCACTCGATGATGCGTTTCCGCCAACACCAAAACTGCGCTAGACCTCCAGAATGACAACAGCCGTTCCTCTCGATGCCCGCGACCTGTGCCAGTCCTGCGGCGCGTGCTGCGCCTATTCGCGGAACTGGCCGCGCTTCACCATCGAGGACGATGCCGCGCTCGACCTGATCCCGGAAAAATTCGTCAACGACAAACTGTCAGGCATGCGCTGCGACGGCGAACGCTGCGCAGCGCTCATCGGCGAGATCGGCGTCGCCACGTCTTGCGGAATTTACGCTGTGCGGCCGGAGGTGTGCCGGACCTGCATGCCCGGCGATGTCGAATGCGGCATGGCGCGGCGCCGCTTCGGGCTGCCGCCGCTGCGCGCCTTGTCCTGAGCGGCTTCGGAGTCCTCCGATCATGACCGAACCGAAAACCCTTGCCGGCCGGTGCATGTGCGGCACGGTGCAATACGCTGTGGCCGATGCGTTCGCCTATGCCGCGAACTGTCACTGTTCGAATTGCCGCCGCACCACCGGCTCGGCCTTCAAGCCGTTCGCGGGCATCGCGCGGGACAAGTTGCACCTCACCGCAGGCGACGATCGTCTCCTGATTATGGGCAACGCCGACAACAACGATACCCACTGCGGCACCTGCGGCTCGCTGCTCTATTCGGTGGTGCGCGACGGCGCTTTCGTTCACGTCGCCATGGGAACGTTGACCGATGCGCCCGCGATCCGTCCCGCCATGCATATCTTCGTCGGCTCCAAGGCGCCGTGGTTTACGATCACCGACGACCTGCCGCAACATGAGGGACACGCGCCGACAGGACGAGCAAAGACACCCTGAAACGCGAATGCCCGGCACGCAGTCTGCGACTGCCATGGCCGGGCATGAAATAATATCTGGTGGCGTTGCGGTGAACGTCAGGCCGTGACGAGCGCGACGTCCTCATCATCGACTTCGTCGTCGAGCGGCTTGAACGCGCTGAGCGGCTTGGTCGACAGCGTGATGCCCTTGCGCTGACCGTTGGACGACGGTGCCTGCCGGGTTTCGCGCGCCAGCGCGAACAGCGTCGAGCCGACGCGGCCACCCAGCGCGATCAGGTCGCGCTCGGTGCAGCTCGCGGCGATCGACAGCGCCAGCGCGTGCAGATGGCTGCGGTGATAGCAGAACAGCGCCAGCATCGCTCGTACGTCCGGAGCAACACTGGCGACGAGCTGCGGCAAACCATGCTCGCTCGCACGATACATGGCGCCCAGCAAATCATCCTTGACCGGACAGAAATCATTCTCGAAGGCGTCGCGGCTCGACCACATGGGGATTCTCCTCAATGATGAGGATGCCGTGCAATTTCCTAACGAGCGGTTAACCACGCCCCCGGGTGGGCCGAACAGGCTCTTGAAATTACATCGCGAATCGGAACCGGCGGGAACCGTGGCCGCGCCGCTACAGCGCGTTGGCGCTCATCCAGTCCGCGATGGCCTGGCCGATAGCGGGGCCAGAATCCTCCTGGATGAAGTGCGAGCCCGGCACCGTCACCTCGGTCTGGCTTTTCCAGCGCCGGCAGAACTCCCGCGGCGCGCCGATCAGGATCGCACCGGGGCTGGCATTGACGAACAGCTTCGGAATTTCGTTCAGGGACATCCAGCGCGAATAGGCGGCGGCGATCTCGACGACATCGGCGGGCTCGCCCCCGATCGGAATCTGGCGCGGCCACGTCAGCGTCGGCCAGCGATCTTCGCGATCGAGAAACGGCCGGCGGTATTCGGTCATCTCGGCATCAGTCAACTTGCGCAGCACCGATCCCGGCAGCACGCGCTCAACGAAAATGTTGCGGTCGAGGATCATGCTCTCGCCCTTGTCGGAGCGAAACCCCTGGAATACCGGCGTCGCCGACGGGCTCCATTCCTCCCAGCCCGCGATCGGACGCACGATCGCTTCCATGTAGGCAATGCCGCGCACACGGCCGCGATGCTGGGTGGCCCAGTCGAAGCCGAGCGCGGAGCCCCAGTCGTGCAGCACCAGCACCAGCGATTCCGCCGGGCCGATCACCTTCTCGATGAACCCCCACAGGAAATCGCGATGCACGACGTAGCGGTAGGTGTCGGGACCGGGGTTCGGCAGCTTTTCGGAATCGCCCATGCCGATCAGATCCGGCGCGATCAGCCGGCCTTGCCCCTCCAGTTCGGGGATCACATTGCGCCACAGATAGGACGAGGTCGGGTTGCCGTGCAGAAACAGGATCGGCGGACCTTCGCCGCGTTCGTGATAAGCCATGCGGCGACCGCGCACCTCGACGAATTTTTTCACAAGCGGCTGGTCGGTCATCGCGCAGCATCCGGCGTTATCGGTGGGGTTGATCGTCCCACCATGCCGCTCAATTGGCGCGAGCGCAATTCACCAGCGGATGAATGCCGCGCCGGCCGGTCAGGCGTTCGCCGCCATGACGATCGACAGGCCGAAGCCGGTGAGATGATGCAGCGCCTGATCGACGCCGATCAGCGTCCAGAACCACGGATGCTGATGCTCCTGGTTCACCTCGAAGGTGGAGGCGCAGATCCCCTTGGCGCGATCGATGACGATGTGGATCGCGAAGTCGATGAAGGCGATGAACCAGAACCGCGGCGCGATGACCAGGATCAGCGCCAGCGCCACCGCAAGATGCACCAGACAGTGCGCGAGCAAGGGCAGCGCCCAGCCGGTCTTCTGGTCCTTGCCGATCGCCATCCAGGAGCTTTGCAAGACGAAATCGGCGATCACATGCTTGACGGTCAGCACGACCATCCAGCCAACGAGCGGACCCACTGCGATCGACGACGACAAGGATGGAAGCAGCACGCGGACGCCCTTTAATAATGGACTCGCAGGAGTGGCATTAACACCGAGGCAATAAGGTGGACGCTCCGCAGGCCGGACCGGACGGCCCGTTGCACATATTTATGACACCTCCCGAAAGGGAATGCACCTGCGGCCCACCCCGAAATGCACAAGGACCCGCCACGGCGGGATCGTTGCTTGCCCGGAACAGGAGGCGCACGACCTGCGGCATTTTCCGGTATTTACGAACCGGTTCCGGCCCGCGCCCGAATTCTCGCGAGCGCCTGTTTCAGGGCCGCCTGCTGCGGATCGGGCCTCACGGCGGCGCGCGCCTCGGCGATGGCACCGGCCAGATCGGGGCACGACAAGACGCCGTCGAACGTCGGTTTGACAAGGCCGTCGATGATCGAATTCCAGTCCCGCAAGTTCTGCGTGTAGCCGTCGCCATAGCCCTGCACCATCTCGGCCGTCGCAACGACGGCGGCGACGGCGGCAGGCTGCTTGGTCAGGCTGCGGTCGATCATGTGCAGCCAGCGCTCGACCCAGACGCGCTCCCTGGCATAGCGGATCGACGACAGCCGCCAGCGCTTGAGCGATGCCTCGATCTTCAGGCGGCGAAGGCTGAGGCGGCTAGCCGCACTGAACCGCCTGGTCACCGGCAGGTGCAGCCATCCCATATATTCGAGCCCCCAAAGCACGGGATCGGCCACCATCTCGGGCAGCGACGACACCATTTCGTCGAGGCGCAGTTTGCGGACAGCGACCGGCGGCACGCCGCGGCCGGATTCAGCCGTGGCCAATTGCAGTTGCGCCATCTCGATGGCGTCGTCGTAGGCCATGCGCATCATCATCAGACGCGCGATCTCGGCGAATACCGCGTCATCCAGATTGCGCCGACCGGCGAAGCGCCGCAGACGATCGACATAGAGCTGGGCGTAACCCGGTCCCTGATATTCGGTCAGGCGGCGCAGGCCCTCGGCCGCCAGCGGACGCGCCGCGTCGGGCAATCCGGCCGGCAGCACCGGCACCGGCGTATTATCGTCGCCGAGCACGTCCGCGAAGATCGAACGGGTCGCCGCGAGAATCCCGCTGACTTTGGGAATCTCCAAATTCATGCCGTTTGGGACGCTATGGGCGCCGCAGGCGCGGCGCCGAACTCCGCAAGCCGCTCCTCGAGCTTGCCGATGTTCTGAAACAGCCGCGCGCTGGCGAGCCGCAGGAAGTAGAAGCCGAACTCCGGATTCTGCACGTAGAGCTCCTCGACCTGACGATAGCTGACGCTGAGCACCGTGCCGCTTTCGATGCATTCCAGCGACTGGGTGCGCTCGTTGGTGGGCGACAGCATGCCGAGCTCGCCGACGATGGCGCCGACCGGAAGCTCGATGCCTGATTCGACGAGGCGATAGCGTCCGCTGACGATGTAGAGCATCGTCTCGGCCTTCTCGTCCTTGTAGAACAGCATCTCGCCGGCCTCGCATTTACGCTCGGTCATGAACGGCTTGAGCCAATCCATCGACAGGTCGCTGTTGACGGACTTCTTCACATCGCGCACGAGCTGCAACATCTGGTGCAGGCGATAACCGTTGAGGCAGAGCAGGCCCGCATGCAATCCGAATTGCAGGAAGCTGTGGAACGGGATCGCTGTGATCATCAGCACGAGATTGGTCAGCATGCCGAAGACGCGCAGCGGAATCATCGTCCGCATGGTGTAGGTCGCGACCACGAAGACCGAGGCGGCCAGACTGCCGACGGCCCCGACGTGTTCGGCTAAATGAGATGTGTCCATGGCGATCCAGCCAATTTCCTGAAGTGATGATGTTCGCGGCAATCGAGACGGCCGGCCCGATCACACATGCCGACCACCGGAGCGGCATCACGGTGATATACCGGGCAGACAACAGGCATTATACGGGATTATATCCGAACGCCCCGCCAAAAATTCCGCCCGCAGCAAGGAGTGCCATGCCGGAAACATCCGAACCCGCGACGACGCCGGTGCTTGAGATCGACGGCCCGCGCGCGACCATCCGGCTCAACCGGCCGAAACATCTCAACCGGCTGCAGCCGGACGATCTGACAGCGCTGCTCGACCTGTTCGGGCGGATCGAGACCGATCCGGCGATCCGGGTGCTGGTTCTGACCGGCACCGGCCGCGCGTTCAGCGCCGGCTTCGATCTCGGCAACCTCGCCAAGCGCGCCACCTCAAAGCCGACCGAGGAAAGCGCTGGCTCCGCCTTCGAGGTGGTCGCCAACCGGCTCGAGGACCTCGCGCTGCCGACGATCTGCCGGCTCAATGGCGGCGTCTATGGCGGCGCGACCGACCTGGCGCTGGCCTGCGATTTCCGTATCGGCGTCGACACCTGCGAGATGTTCATGCCGGCGGCGCGGCTCGGGCTGCATTACTATACGAGCGGCATCAAACGTTACGTCACCCGCCTCGGCGTCAACAACGCCAAGAAGCTGTTTCTCACGGCCCAGAAGATCGATGCGCAGGAGATGCTGCGGATCGGCTATCTCACCGGCATCGCATCCGCCGACACGCTCGACCGCGAAGTCGATGCGCTCGCCGCGATTCTCGCCGGCAACGCACCGGTGGCGATGCGCGGCATGAAGCGCGCCATAAACGAGTTTGCGCACGGCGAACTGGACGAGGAAGCAGCGAACCGTCGCGCCCGCGACAGCATGCGCGGCGACGAGATCAAGGAAGGTGTCGCGGCCTTCAAGGAGAAGCGCGCACCGCGGTTTTGAACAGACCCTGCGTTTCCTCGCTCACGCGCGGCGGACAAGGAAGAGCGACCGCATCGTTCAACTCTTTGTTTGCGAACGGCCGCAACGACGCCGCGCTTGCAGCGCGCGGAACCGGTTCGGGATGACGGGGATCGGGTCCCGACTGCAGCATGCCGTCATGCCTGACGAACAATTCCGAACAGGGATCGGCGGCGAGACGTGTGAAGAGCTGTTGCAACTCCGGGCGCAGTCCGTCACCGCACAAGGCAGCTATGGAATGGAATCGGCGTGACATGTTCTGTTCTCCTGACGATGTGCATGACACCATGAGAGACCAGACAAGACTGCGTCGCCACCCGATTACCGGGAGGTCACCGCGGCTATGGATTCACCCGACAAACGTCACCGCATCAGCGACGCTGGCGCGCGAGGTGCGGTAGCTGTTCACCTTGTGATCGTGATCGGCGTAGCCGAACGAAATGCCACAGACGACGCGGCGGTCATCGCCAAGCCCGAAGTGCTTACGGATCAGTTCCGAGTGAAAAGCAAGCGCGGCCTGCGGAATGGTGCCGAGGCCGAGCGCCTGCGCGGCCAGCATGAAATTGTTGACGTAGCCGCCGCAATCGATGGCCCCGTAAACGCCAAGCGCCTCATCGGTGTGAATCACCGCCACATGCGGCGCGCCAAAGAAGTTGAAATTCTCCAGCGCCTGCTTCGCGTAGGCGGCCTTGTCGCCCCTGGCGATACCCAGCGTATTGTAGAGCTGGAAGCCGCTTTCGCGCCGGCGCTCCAGATAGACGCCGCGATATTCGCGCGGAAACGGAAAATCGCCGATATGGTCGCCGCCGGCGCTGGCCGCCTTGTAGATCAGGTCGCGGAACGCTTCTTTCGCCTCGCCGCTCGCGATCACCACCTGCCACGGCTGGCTGTTGCACCACGAGGCGGTGCGCTGCGCGGTACGCAGCACATGCTCGATGATGTCGCGCGGCACCGGGTCCGGCTTGAATGCGCGTACCGAGTAGCGCTCATTGAGTAGTTCGTCGAGAACGGCGATGCGGGTCTGGTTATCTTTGATAGCTTCAGATGTCATGAAAAACCTCGTTGCGGAAAGTTCAAGCTTCCACACATAGAATCGTCATTCCGGGACACGCCTCTTGGCGTGGGCCCGGAATCCATACTCCCTGTCGTGGTTATGGATTCCGGGCTCGCTCGTTGCACTCGCGCCCCGGAATGACACCTTAAGAAGTTAGCCGCGCCCCTTGGTCGGAATCTTGTTGAACGGCACGTCCTTGTCGACCCGGATGTCGCCGGGCAGGCCGAGCACACGCTCGGCAATGATGTTGCGCAGGATCTCGTCGGTGCCACCCGCGATGCGCATGGACGGCGACGACAGAAGCATCGCCTGGAACTGTCCGGCCACCTCGGCGTCGTGACCGGCGAGCGCGCCGGACGCGCCCTGCAGATCCATCGCGAACGTCGCGATGTCCTGCAGCATCGAGCCGGACACCAGCTTGCCGATGGAGTTTTCCGGTCCCGGGCGTTCCCCTTTAGAGAGCGCCGACATGGTGCGGTAGCTGGTGTATTTGAGGCCGTTGTTCTTCACCGCCCATTCCGCAAGCTTCGAGCGCACCGCCGGGTTGTCGATCGCCGGGCCGTCGTCGGTCATCAGATCGGCGCAGAACGCGAACACCTCGGGCAATCCGGTGGCCAGCCGTGCGCCGATCGAAGCGCGCTCGTTCATCAGCGTGGTCAGCGACACGTTCCAGCCGTTGCCGACCGCGCCGAGCCGCTGGCTGTCCGGAATTTTCACATCGGTGAAAAACACCTCGTTGAATTCCTGCATACCGTTGGCCTGCTTGATCGGCTTCACCTCGACGCCCGGCGACTTCATATTCAGGTAGAACATGGTGAGGCCCTTGTGCTTGGGCACGTTGGGATCGGTGCGGGTGATCAGGAGGCCCCAGTCGGAATAGTGCGCGCCCGAAGTCCAGATCTTCTGGCCGTTGACGATCCACTCGTCACCCTTCTTCTCCGCACGCGTGCGCAGGCCCGCGACGTCGGAGCCGCCGGCGGGCTCGGAGAACAGCTGGCACCAGATTTCCTCGCCCGACGCCAGTTTCGGCAAACGGTCACGCTTGCTCTGCTCGCTGCCGAACGCCATCACTGTCGGCCCGCACATGCCTTCGCCGATCTGGAACGGCTGGGTCAGCTTGCCGTAGACGCCCTCTTCCTGCTGCCAGATCACCTTCTCGATCGGCGATGCGCCGCGCCCGCCGTAGTCCTTCGGCCACGACAGGCAGGCCCATCCGGCGTCGGCCTTCTTCTTCTGCCAGGCCTTGCCGACCTCGACCATATCCCTGTTCTTCAGCCGGATGCGGCCGAGCGAGGATTGCGACAGTTCGCCATGCAGATCCTTCGGCGCGTTGGCCTCGACCCACTTGCGCGCCTCGGCGCGGAACGCGGCTTCCTGCGGGGTGTCGTCGAAATTCATGATGAACTCCTTTGGCGCGATCAGGCGCGTCCCTTGGTCGGAATCTTGTTGAACGGCACGTTCTTGTCGACCCGGATGTCGCCGGGCAGACCGAGCACGCGCTCGGCGATGATGTTGCGCATGATCTCGTCGGTGCCGCCCTCGACGCGGGTGCCGGGCGCGCGCAGCAGCATCGCCTGGAATTTTCCGGCGACTTCCGCATCCTCCGGACCGCTCAGCACACCGGCGGCGCCCTGCAAATCCAGCGCGTACATCGCGACTTCCTGGACCATCGATCCCGCCACCAGCTTGCCGATGGAATTTTCCGGCCCCGGCCGCTCGCCTTTCGACAACGCCGAGATCGCGCGCAGACTGGTGTAGCGCAGGCCACTGGCCTTCACCGCATAGTTCGCAAGTCGCGAGCGGACGCCGCGATCCTCGATCGCCGGGCCGCTTTCCAGCATCAGGCTGTTGCAGAACTCGAACAGTTCCGGAAAGCCGGTGGAGACACCCGCGCCGATCGACATGCGTTCGTTCATCAGCGTGGTCAGCGACACGTTCCAGCCGTCATTGACTTCGCCGAGCCGCTGGTGGTCGGGGATCACCACGTCGGTGAAGTAGACCTCGTTGAAATCGGACTGGCCGCTGGCCTGTTTGATCGGCCGTACCTCGACGCCTGATGATTTCATGTCCAGGAAGAACATGGTGAGGCCCTTGTGCTTGGGCACGGTCGGATCGGTGCGGGTCAGCAGGATGCCATAATCGGAATAGTGCGCGCCCGAGGTCCAGATCTTCTGGCCGTTGATGACCCAGTTGTCGCCCTTCTTCTCGGCGCGGGTGCGCAGGCCCGCGACGTCGGACCCGCCTGCGGGCTCGGAGAACAACTGGCACCAGACCTTTTCGCCGGACGCGAGCGGCGGCAGGTAGCTGCGCTTATGGTCCTCGTTCGCGAACGCCATCATGGTCGGTCCGCACATGCCGTGGCCGATAATGAACATCGCGGAGAGTTTCCCGAACGCGCCCTCCTCCTGCTGCCAGATCACGCGCTCGATCGGCGAAGACCCGCGCCCACCATATTCCTTCGGCCAGTGCAGGCAGGCCCAGCCGGCGTCGGCCTTCTTCTTCTGCCAGGCCTTTGCCACTTCCAGAATATTCGCACCCTTGAGTTGCGTGCGGCCGAGCGACGCCTTCTTCAGCTCGTCCTCGTACTGCTTCGGCGCGTTCGCGGCGATCCACGCCTTGGCCTCAGCGCGAAACGCGGCCTCCTGCGGGGTATCATCGAAGTTCATGAGATGCGTCCTTCGATCTTACGCCGCGTTCTTCTTGCGCATGCGGTCGATCAACTGATCTTCCCAATACGACAGACTGCCGATGCCGAGCGCCAGCGCGTTGGCGCGGCGGTAGTACATGTGGCAGTCGAACTCCCAGGTGAAGCCCATGCCGCCGTGCACCTGGATATTGTTCTTGGCGCAGTGCTGGAACGCCTGCGTGGCGCTGACGCGCGCCGCGGCGGCCGCCTCGCCGAGTTCACCTGCATCGGTCGAAAGCGCCCAGGCGCCGTAGTAGCAATTCGAACGCGCCAGGGTCGCCGACACATACATATCGGCGAGGATGTGCTTGACCGCCTGGAACGATCCGATCGGGCGGCCGAAGGCGATGCGATCCAGCGCATAATCGCGGCCCATCTCCAGCGCGCGGTCGGCGCCGCCGAC
>JAFKKH010000026.1:0-100000 GCA_017305665.1 Hyphomicrobiales bacterium | reverse complement strand
TTGCGACAGAGATTCCTCCCTATCGCGTCCATCGAGTCACGGGATTCCGAACCGTGACCGAAGCCCAGGCCGCCCCGATTCAAACGATCGAAATCGCCGTTTCGAATATTTGATTCGAGGATTGAATTCCCTTCTCAGGATGAAGTTGCAGCTCCATCCGACGTTACCGATGGGAGAATGTCGATATGGCAGCGAATGCAACCGTCGATCCTCATGCCAGCGCTCACCCGACCGGCTGGCGCCGCTACGTATATTCGACGAATCACAAGGACATCGGGACGATGTACTTTGTGTTCGCGATCTGCGCCGGACTGATCGGCGGGTTCTTTTCGGTCATGATCCGGATGGAATTGCAACAGCCGGGCCTCGAGATCTTCACCAACACGCATACCTACAACGTGTTCGTCACCGGTCATGGCTTGATCATGATCTTCTTCACGCTGATGCCGGCGATGATGGGCGGTTTCGGCAACTGGATGGTGCCGCTGATGATCGGCGCGCCGGACATGGCGTTCCCGCGCATGAACAACATCTCGTTCTGGCTGCTTCCGGCGTCGTTTGCGCTCCTTATCATTTCGATGTTCGTCGGAGGCGAGCCCGGCTCTGATGGCGCCGGAACCGGCTGGACGCTCTATGCGCCGTTATCGACATCGGGGCATCCGGGCCCCGCGGTGGATTTCGTGATCCTCTCGCTCCATCTCGCCGGCGCATCCTCGATTCTTGGCGCCATCAATTTCATCACCACCATCTTCAACATGCGCGCGCCCGGCATGACCTTGCACAAGATGCCGTTGTTCGCATGGTCGGTGCTCGTGACGGCGTTCCTGCTCCTGCTGTCGTTGCCTGTGCTCGCTGGTGCGATCACCATGCTGCTGACCGATCGTAATTTTGGCACCACCTTCTTCGCGGCCGAGGGCGGTGGAGATCCGGTGCTCTATCAGCACCTGTTCTGGTTCTTCGGTCACCCCGAGGTTTACATCATGGTGTTGCCGGGTTTCGGAATCATCAGCCACGTGACCTCGACCTTCAGCCGAAAGCCGATCTTCGGCTATCTCGGCATGGTCTATGCCATGGTGGCGATCGGGTTCATCGGCTTCGTGGTCTGGGCTCACCACATGTACACCGTCGGTATGTCGAGCAGTGCGCAGGCTTACTTTGCCCTTGCCAGCATGGTGATTGCGGTGCCGACCGGCATCAAGATCTTTTCCTGGATCGCCACCATGTGGGGCGGCTCGATAAGCTTCAAGACGCCGATGTTGTGGGCGATCGGATTCGTGTTCGTGTTCACGGTCGGCGGTGTCACCGGCGTGGTGCTCGCCAATCCCGGCATCGATCGGGTCTTGCAGGACACCTACTACGTCGTTGCACATTTCCACTATGTGCTGTCCCTCGGCGCGGTATTCGCCATCTTCGCGGGCTGGTACTACTGGTTCCCGAAAATAACCGGATACATGTATTCGGAATTTTTCGGGAAGCTGCACTTCTGGCTTACCTTCGTCGGTGTCAATCTGGCGTTCTTTCCGATGCATTTCCTCGGCCTGGCGGGAATGCCACGACGCGTTGCCGACTATCCAGATGCGTTTGCTGGCTTGAACCACATCTCATCGATCGGAGCCTATATATCGGCGGCCGGCACGCTCGTATTCGTCGTGGGCATGATTTATGCCCTCATCCGCAAGGAGCGGGCTGTAGCCAACCCCTGGGGATCTGGCGCAACCACGCTCGAGTGGACGCTGTCGTCGCCACCGCCATTCCATCAGTTCGAGGTGCTGCCGCGCGTTGAATGATCGGTGGTTCATGGCCCATATACCGGAAGATCGGCGGAACCTTTTCCTTCCCATTCAATCTTAACAGGTGTGAACTGACGGACGTGCCCGCGCGATATCGCGCGGGCTCCATTGTGCGACGGGAGGATCAACGGATGGCTGATGAGGCTCAACCGAGTGGACCCGATCTGACCCAGGGCGTTGATCCCGGCGCGTTCAAGGACGACAAGCTTGTCGGCCACGTCGGCGACGACGAGGTTCTGCTGGTGCGCGATGGGTCCGAGATTTTCGCGATCGGCGCTCACTGCAGTCATTACCATGGGCCGCTCGTCGATGGGCTCGTGGCCGATGGCGCTGTTCGCTGCCCCTGGCATCATGCCTGCTTCGATTTGCGCACCGGCGAGGCGGTTCGCGCGCCCGCGTTCAGCGCACTCGACGTCTGGGATGTTGAGCAGCGCGATGGTCGGATTTTTGTGCGCGGCAAGCGTGAGCAGCCGTCATCCGGCAAGGCACCGAAAGCCGGCCACCCCGAGAAGATCGTCATCGTCGGCGGCGGCGCGGCCGGCTTTGCGGCCGCGGAGATGCTGCGGCGGCACGACCATAAGGGCAGCATCGTTATGCTGAGCAACGACGACGCGTCGCCGGTCGACCGTCCCAACCTGTCCAAGGATTATCTCGCTGGCAGCGCGCCGGAAGATTGGCTGCCGCTCAAGTCGGATGATTCCTACCGCGAGGCCAACATCGACTTGCGATTGCGCACCACCGTGACCGGCATCGACACCAAGGCGCGGCAGCTTGCGACATCCGCAGGTACCATCGGATACGATCGGCTGCTGCTGGCGACGGGCGCCGAGCCGGTTCGGTTGCCGATTCCGGGTGCGGACCTGCCGCATGTCCATACGTTGCGGTCGCTTGCTGATAGCCGCGCCATCATCGACATGGCGAAGTCTGCGCGGCGGGTGGTGGTGATCGGCGCGAGTTTCATCGGGCTCGAAGTGGCCGCATCATTGCGGGCCCGCGAGATCGAGGTGCATGTCGTTGCGCCGGAAAAACGCCCGATGGAGCGGGTGCTGGGACCCGAGATGGGCGATTTCGTCCGCGCACTGCATGAAGAGCACGGCGTCATCTTCCATCTCGAAGACACCATCACCACGATCGACAAGCAGAAGGCGACGCTCAAAAGCGGCGGTACGCTGGACGCCGATCTCGTCGTGGTGGGCGTTGGCGTGAAGCCGCGCCTGGAGCTCGCGGAAAAGGCGGGGTTGAAAGTCGACCGTGGCATCGTCGTGAACGAGTTTCTGGAAACCAGCGTTCCCGGCATTTACGCCGCGGGCGATATCGTGCGCTGGCCCGATCCGCATTCGGGCGAAAATATCCGTGTCGAGCATTGGGTGGTGGCCGAACGGCAGGGACAAACGGCTGCGCGCAACATGCTGGGGCATCGCGAGAAGTTCGACGCCGTGCCGTTCTTCTGGAGTCAGCACTACGACGTGCCCATCAACTATGTCGGTCACGCCGAGAAATGGGATGAGATCGAGGTCGACGGCAGTGTCGCCGACAGGGATTGCGTGTTGCGCTACAAGCGGAACGGCCGTGTGCTGGCGGTGTCCTCGATCTATCGCGACCTCGACAGTCTCAAGGCCGAAGTCGCGATGGAGCGCGCGATCGCGTCGTGATGCGCGTGTCGTAATCAGGTCCGGGACGCGAACCGCGCTTCCATGGCGCGGCGGACCTTGACGGTCTCGTCGTTCGCGTTGATCTCGACGTTGTCCCAGCTCACCACGCCGCCGTGCGCGATGTCTTTCTTCAGCTTGACGCGATGGGCGAGGCCGATCGGCAACCCGCCGGCCTTGAGGCTCGCGGCCGCGGGCATCAGCTTGCCCCACACCGTATAGCCGCCTTCGCCGTCGAGCATCTCGCCAGCTTTCAGGTCGCGCTTGGCGACCGCCACCACATCGCCGCGGAAGTCGCGCGGCTGCCCGGTCGGCTCACCGCGCAGCGCCGCCGACAGCACCGAGATGTTCAGTTCCAGCCCGATCAGATGATAGGGCTTGTACATCGCGGCGAACCGGCCCGATGAATCGGTCTTGAGGCCGTATTGCTTGAAGCAGTCCGCCGCGTAATCGTTCGGCGCTTCCAGCACCACATAGACGCCCCAGCGCAGATCGCGGAACACCGGGCGGCCATCGCGTTCGAGCGAGGAGACGACTTCGACCACGCCGGATTTCTCCAGCACACCGCCCTGGTCGCGCGGCCGCATCACATGCGGCAGATCGTCGACGCCGCACGGCGGAAACAAGAGTCCGCCCGTGGGCACATCGAGCCCGGTCGTGTTGGCGATCGCCGCCATTTCGATGGCGGACTTGGTGCCGTCGAGAAACGAATTGAACATTTGCGGATTCATGCCGGCGGACTGTGCCTCGGCGGCGGTGAGGCCGTAGTGACCCCAGACGCCGGCAGGCGTCACGTCATGATAAAGTGGCAGGTACTTGGTGCCTTTGCCGGCGGCGACGACGCGAAAACCCGTGGCGCGTGCCCAGTCCACCATCTCGGCGGTGAGTGCCGGCTGGTCGCCATAGGCGAGCGAATAGACCACGCCGGCCTTGCGCGCTTCCTCCGCCAGCAGCGGTCCCGCCAATACATCGGCTTCCACATTGACCATGACGATATGCTTGCCGGCAGCGATCGCCGCGCGGGCGTGACGAATGCCGACCGCAGGATTGCCGGTCGCTTCCACCACCACGTCCATGGCGCCGCCCGCGATCGCGCGCATGCCGTCGTCGGTGAACGTCGTCGCTGATATCCGCGCCTCATCCCAGCCGACGGTGCGGCAGGCTTCGCGCGCGCGGTCGCGATCGATGTCGATGATCAGCGGCACCTCCAGCCCCGGCGTGTGCGGCACCTGCGCCAGGAACATCGAGCCGAATTTTCCGGCGCCGATCAGGGCGACGCGAACGGGTTTTCCCGCCGCGTGGCGGGCTTGCAGGAGGTGGTGGAGGTTCATGAGATATCCGGTTGAAGTTAGACGCCGTCATTCCGGGATGCGCCTCTTGGCGCATGCCCGGAATCCATAATCCCGGCGGGGGCTATGGATTCCGGGCTCGCTTGCCAAGGGCTCGCGCCCCGGAATGACGACAATTGTGGTTGGTCGAAGTCGAATTTACTCTGCCGCCTGTTGGGGCCGGCGCGCCAGCTTCACCAGCGAATCGTCGGGCACCGTCTGGATCGGGGTGAAGTCGCGGTGCGCGATGTAGTCCGGCCGTGTCGGCGTGCGGATGTAATTCGAGACCGCATTCAGCGTCAGATAGACGATCTTGCGCGGGTAGGGCGTGATGTTGCCGGCCGAGCCGTGCACCAGGTTGCCGTGGAACATCAACATGCCGCCGGCCTTGCCGGTCGGTGCGACGATGCCGCCCTGCTTGACGAGACGCGTTACAGTCTCTTCGTCCAGCGTCCACAGGGGATAGGATGTGGTCTCGAGATCGTGCGAAGCCTTGAGGTCGCCGGCGGTCTGGCTCTTCGGCACCAGCATCAGCGGCCCGTTGATCGGCATCACCTCGTCGAGGAAGATCGCGATGTTCATGGCGCGCGGTTCCGGCATGCCGTCGTCGCGCTTCCAGGTGCCGTAGTCCTGATGCCACTGCCAGACGTCGCCGGTGAACGCGGCCTTGGCGTTGATCTTGTACTGATGCATGTAGACCTTCTCGCCGAACAGCTGCTCGATCGGGTCGATCATGCGCGGATGCGCGCCGAGCAGGCCGAACGCCTCGTTGTAGAGATGCGCGGCGAACGCGGTGCGGGGCGCGCCGCTCTTTTCGCGCCAGACCTCGGGCCGGTTGGCGTCGTAGATCGACACCGCCTCGCGTGCGAGCAGGTCGACTTCCTCCTGCGTGAACAGTTCGGGCAGGAACAGCCAGCCGTCGGTGTTGAACTGGTCGAGTTGCTGTTGGCTCAGTTTCATGGTCGTTACTCCCTTTGTGATTTATCGTCCTGTTTTGACCGGGCACGATGGCTTCTACGCCGCCTTGCCCTGCCTCAGCCTTTCTTCCGTCATCCGGCCTGCCGTCAGCGCATGCGCTTGTGCGGCTGCATGGGCCGCGTCGGCACGGCCGGCGAAGATGTGCGCGGCGATCTTTTCGTGCTCGGTCCAGGCGCTGACGCGGTAGTCGAGTTCGCCGAGTACGGTTGCCATCGAGCGGCGCATGTGCGGCCATTGTGGCGCGATCGTCTCTTCGACCGCCGGGTTGCCTGACAGCCGATAGATCGCGCGATGAAAATCGACGTCGAGTGCGATCAGTTGGGATAGCGTGGTTGTGTCGCCGAGCATGCGGCCGGCGTCCAGCGCGCGTTCGAGCGCGGCACGGCCTGCGGCGTCACTCGATACACGTTCAGCAGCGAGCCGCGCCGCAAGCCCATCGATCGCACCGCGCACTTCATAAAGCTGGCGGATGCGAACGGGATCGAGCCGTGTCACCTCGAACCCCTTGCGGCCGCTTTCGGCGACGAGGCCCTGTCGATGCAGCAGGTGCAGCGCATGGCTGACCGGTTGGCGCGAGACGCCGAGTTTGTCCGCCAGCTCGTTCTGCCGGATGCGATGGCCGGGCGGCAGGGTGTGGTCGGCGATACCTTCCAGGATCCGGCTGTAGACCTGATCGATCAGGTTGGGGGTGGGATCGAGCGGAATCATACGGCCATCCAATTTGGAATACGGAATTCCGAACACGGAAAAGCTACGCCCATCGCTCGACCCGGTCAAGCGGTCCCGGCCCGGACGTCAGGTTGCCAGCGGGACCACCTCGAATGCCTTGATCCCGTCCGGATCGGCGATGGCATTGATTTCGCTGATCTTGTCGCCCTCGATGGTGATCGCCAGCACAATGCGAAGCCGGCCACCGAAGATAACGGCAACGCCCATCGTGCCGTCCACCAGCGCCGGTTTCGCGGCCTGCGCGCGGCCTTTGAAGACTTCGGCAACAGCAGCCGCGCCGTGGATTTCGGCCAGCGTTCCCATCCGCACCGCCACCGGGTCGGCGCGGAAGACGATCTCGGGATCGAGCACTTCAAGCAGCGCGGCGAAATCGCCGTTACGGGAAGCGGCCAGAAAGGCATCGACCACCCTGCGGTCGCGCTGGAGGTCGGCGTCTTCGGCCGGCGTTCCGCCTTGCACGCGCCGCCGCGCGCGGCTGGCCAGTTGGCGGGTCGCGACGACCGAACGTCCGACGACCGGCGCGATGTCGTCAAACGACATGGCGAACATGTCGTGCAGCACGAAGGCGAGACGTTCCGCCGGCGACAGCGTTTCCAGCACCACCAGCAGCGCGGCACCGACGGAGTCCGCCATCATGGTTTCGGCGTCGGTCGTGTCCTGATCGGCAGAGGGTTCGGGCACATGCGGGCCGAGCGGCTCCTCGCGCCGTGATTTGCGCGCGCGCAGCACGTCGAGACAGATCCGCGCGACCACCGTGGTCAGCCAGCCACCGAGATTGGACACCTCGGCAGTATCCGCACGGTTGAGCCGCAGCCAGGTTTCCTGCACGGCGTCGTCGGCTTCGCTGCGCGAGCCGAGCATGCGGTAGGCGACCGCGCGCAAGTGGTTGCGATTCGTCTCGAATTGCTCTGCCAGCAGATTTTTTTCGTTCATCGGTCACGTTCTCCGGTCGGGCTTCGTCATAGCACTGACGAACGGCGCCGGCCCTGTGTGACAGGGCATCCGAAAGCGCAATCGTTGCGGCCGGTCCGCGGAAGCGGAGTCCGGTCCAATTTCGACATTTGAATGGAGACGAACAATGCAAGCACGCATGAAAAATCCGGCGCTGATGGTTCCCGAGGCGATGACGGCCCTGCAGGCGTTCGGTGCCTCGATCCACCAGAGCAACCTTTCGCCGAAGACACTCGAGCTCGTTCACCTCCGCGCCAGCCAGATCAACGGATGCAGTGTTTGCGTCGACGGTCACGTCCGGATCGCCAAGAAGGCCGGCGAAACCGACGAACGGCTGTTCGCGGTGGCCGCGTGGCGCGACACGCCGTACTTCAACGAGGCCGAGCGCGCGGCACTGGCTCTGACCGAAGCCCTGACGCGGATCAGCGATCGTCCCGATCCCGTGCCGGACGATATCTGGAACGAGGCGGCGCGCAACTACGATGAAGATGAGCTTGCCAACCTGTTGCTGGCGATCGCCAACATCAACGTCTGGAATCGCCTCAACGTCGCGACGCGGCAGCTGGCCGGTTTGTGGAAGCCGTAATCGGCTCGTCAAGATCGCCCGGATCGCGTGTGTGATCCAGGCTCGCATTCCTATCTACAATTGATGGAGACCCAAGATGCAGCAAGCCCGCATCAAAAACCCCGCACAAGTTCTTCCCGACGCGATCGGCGCGCTTCAAAGCCTCGCGATACTGCCGCAAAAAGGCGGCGTGCCGCAACACACGCTCGACCTCGTTCATCTGCGCGCGAGCCAGATCAATGGCTG
Organism: Hyphomicrobiales bacterium; assembly: GCA_017305665.1. Lineage (GTDB taxonomy): Bacteria > Pseudomonadota > Alphaproteobacteria > Rhizobiales > Xanthobacteraceae > Nitrobacter. The sequence continues at coordinate 91,764 of JAFKKH010000026.1, read as the reverse complement.
CAGTTTCTGCGTCGTTGGCGGGATCCAGCACGCCCGCAAAGCGGGCGAAACAGACGAACGCCTGTTCGCGGTTGCCGCGTGGCGCGAAGCGCCGTATTTCACCGATGCCGAATGCGCGGCGCTGGCGCTCGCCGAAGCCGTCACGCGGATTGGCGATCGCTCCGATCCGGTCCCGGACGAGATCTGGGCCGAGGCCGCGCGGCATTACGACGAGCGCGCGCTGGCAGCATTGGTGCTGTGGATCGGCATCACCAATCTCTACAACCGCATCAACGTCGCCACGCGGCAGCCGGCGGGCCCAAGCTGGTAACGGCAGAGCGGAATGAAGTGACGTGGCCGGGACAACCCCGGCCATGACGTCTCAAGCTCCAACCCGCTTCCAGTAGATCAGCGTGCCGGTGAGGCCGCCATGCGGTTTCAGCGCGTAGTCGGGAATCTCTCCACTCAGCCTGAAGCCAAGCTTTTCATAAAGACCGGCAGCGCCTCCGTCGGTCGCGGTGTCGAGCACCAGCAGCGTGCGCGCGCGCTCCGCGGCGGCAGCTTCCGCTGCATGCATCAGCGCATTCGCGATGCCTCGTCCACGATGGCTGAGGCGCGTCATCATCTTCGCGATTTCCGCGCGATGTGGCTGGTTCGGCGGGCAATCGAGATGCAGCGTCACGGTGCCGGTGAGTGTTTCGCCATCGAAGGCGCCGAGTACGATGCGTTCGTCGCGAGCGGCGGCGGCGAGCGCGGTGTCCCAGAATGCGTCGGCGTGTTCGCGCGCCAGCGGATGCATGAAGCTGACCGATCCGCCATTCGCGACCGTCTCGATCAGAAGCTCGCTCAAGGCGGCACGAATGTGAGGTGAAGGGCCGAGCGGTCTGATTGATATCGCCGACATGATCTAGCTCCGCGCCAGCGCGACCAGATAGGTGCAGGGCGTGCTACTTTCGTTGGCGAAGGTGGTATCGGCTGGCGGGCCGAAGCCGAGGCAGTCGCCGGTGCCGAGGTCGTGCCGTTCGCCACCCTCGGTAATGACCAGCGTGCCATCCAGCACGAGCAGCGCTTGCCGGATCATCGCGTAGGACGAAGCGGGGAGGGTGACGCGCTGTCCCGCCGGCATCTCGACCCGTACGATCTCGATCGGGTGATCGGGCCGGCTGAACACCTGCCGGCGGATGTAGCCGGTCGCCGGATCGTGCCAGACCGGCTGATCGGCGGCGCGCGAGACCCGGTCGCCGCTACCCTCCGCGCGCGCCAGCAGCCCCGCCAGGGTCAGGTCGAAGGCCGCTGCCAGCCGTACCAGGATCACGGCGGTGGGGCTGACCTCGCCGCGTTCGATCTTGCTGATGGTGGCCTTGGCGACGCCGGAGCGCTCCGCGAGCTCCGCCAGCGACCAGTTCCGAGCCTCTCGCTCCAGCCGGATACGCTGCGCCAGCCGGGTTGCCGTTTCGTCTATTAAAGTATCCATTCGTCCCTTATATGAGACGAATGGATACTTTGCAACCGAAGCCGGTTCAGGCGGTGAGGAAATCCAGCACCGCCTCGGAATAGGCCACCGGCGCCTGCTCGAACATCGGATGGGTGGTGTTGGGGATCATCACCGTCCGCGCATCCGGAACGTTGGCAGCGAGCGCATGCAGCACGATCGGCAGCATGCCCTTGGTGTTCGCGCCGCCGATGAACAGCGTCGGCATCTTGATCGACTGCGCATCCGCCTTGCTGAACGGCGGCCGCTTGTCGCGGGTCTGGCCGATCAGGGTCATCGCGTTGTCGCGCAGCAACTGTTTTGGCGTGGCCGGAATGCGCTTCCAGGCGCCGGGGCCTTCCAGCGCGTCCATGAAGAACGCCAGCCCGCCATCAATGTCGCCCGCTGCGATCTTCTCGGCGGATGCGGCGATCCGCGCAGCGAGTGGCGAGGGACCGGTCGGCGCATCCGGATGCAGCGATTTATCCACCTCGCCGCCGGGTTCGGCGAGCACGAGCCGCCGCAGCAGGTCGGGCCGCTGTTGCGCGACCCGAAAGGAAATGTGGCCGCCGCGCGAATGACCCATCAGGTCGACAGGCCCGACGTTGAGTTGTTCGATGAAGCCGATCACGTCCTTGACGTGCTGCGCGATCGAATAGGTATCGCTCTGGCCGTCCCAGTGCTCTGGAAAGAAGTGCCGCAGGCTCGGCGCGATCACGCGGAGCTTGCGGGTCAGCGGTCCGAGCACCGGCGACCAGATGCGGAAATCGCACAGCGAGCCATGCACGCAGACCAGCGGCGGCGTTTGCCCCGTGCTGCTGCCGATATCGAGATAGGCCATGTCGTAGCCGTTGACGTGAAGCGTTTGCATGCGGACTCGCTCTTGTTTTTTTGGGAGGCGGATCATTCCATGTGGCTGTGCATGATGGCAAGTTCCGCCGGAAACCGGGTGGATCGCAGGATTCTCCAAGTCTAGATTTGGCGTCAGGAATAGATAGATGGGGCAATAGCGATGGAGCGGCCCATGACGACGAACGATCTCACATTCGCGATGTTCGAAAGCGCGATCGGTGCCTGCGGTATTGTCTGGCATGAGCGCGGCATTGTCGCCGTGCAATTGCCGATGTCGGATGAAGCCAAGACCCGCACGCGCATCCACCAGCGCTACGGCGCGATTCCCGAAGCGCCGCCGCCCGCTCGTGTGCAGGCTGCGATCGACGGCATGATCGAGCTGCTCGAGGGCAAGCCGAACGATCTGACGGACGTGGTGCTTGATCTCGACGACGTTCCGGAATTCCATCGTGGCGTCTACGAGATCGCGCGCACCATTCCGCCGGGCAAGACCATGACCTACGGCGACATCGCCAAGCGCCTCGGTGGCGTGGAGTTGTCACGCGACGTCGGTCAGGCGCTCGGGCGCAATCCCTGTCCGATCGTGGTGCCCTGCCATCGCGTGCTGGCCGCCGGCGGCAAGCCGGGCGGATTCTCGGCCAATGGCGGCGTTGCCACCAAGCTGAAGATGCTTGCGATCGAGGGCGCGATCGTCAACCACACGCCGAGCCTGTTCGACTAATACCGTTCCGGGGCTGCCTTCAGTTTGCCGCAACGGATTCGCAGCGGAATCCGTCGCCCCAGCGGCGGATTTTCCCGGCCGATGGCGAGGGAAAATGCGCTGTGCAGCACAGCGTATCGGTGTCGCAATAGCGCTCGAGGAAATTGCGCCGCGTTGTTGCCGCCTGCGGCTGGTCGGCGTCGAATTTGGCGGACAATTCCGGATAGCGCGCCTGCAGCGGCGAATGCATCAAATCGCCTGAGAATACCGCGTCGTCCTTGCCGCGCCCGAACGCAAATGCGACGTGCCCCGGGGTGTGGCGGGGCGTCGGCAACAGCCGCACGTGATCGCCGATCTGATAATCGTTGGTGACGATTTCGGCTTTCCTGGCCTCGACCACCGGCAACACGCTGTCGGCGAATGGCGGCACTTCGGCCTTGGCATGCTGCGCGGTCCAGTGATCGAACTCGGTCTTGCCGAAGATGTAGCGCGCATTCGGAAATGTCGGCACCCAGCGGCCGTTCTCCAGCCGCGTATTCCAACCGACGTGATCGACATGAAGGTGCGTGCACATCACGATGTCGATGTCGCCGACACCGAGACCTGCGGCGGACAGTGCCCGCATATAGGTGTCGTCGGTCTTCATGTGCCACTTGGCCCGTGTCGGACGCGGCTTGTCATTGCCGATGCAGCTATCGATCAAAATGGTATGATGCGGCGTCTTCACCACGTAGGACTGGAATGCGAGGATTAGCGTGTCCTTGGAATCGATCGCGGCCGCCTGCTGCATCCACGATCGGTTGTCGGCGAGCTTGTCCGGTGTCAGCGCGGGCAGCATGTCGAGCGCCGGCAGGAAGGTGGTTTCCTGCTCGATGATGCGATGAATGGTGAAGTCGCCGACAGCGAATGACAGATCCATGGGCGACCTCCGTCACGCTGTGGGGGGCAGCGAAATCTTCACCGATGGACGTTGCAGCATTTTTTCATGGAAGGCGTTGAGCTTCGGATAGGCCTTGCGCCAGCCGCAATCCGGGAAGCGGAAGTCGGCATAACCGAGCACGCAGGTGAGGGCGATCTGAATCATATCCAGCGGACGCGATAGCGCGTCGTCCTGCTTTTCGAAGCGCGCCATGCCGGCCCATGCCCGGTTCCAGTGATCGTCATGCCAGGCCTGCCAGTAGAATTCCTTCGGGCGGACCATTTTCTCGTAACGGCAGAGCAGCATGGAATCGAGCACACCCTGCAGGATCGAATGATCGGTCTTGACTTTCCAGCGCGCCGCGCCGGACGCGGGAATCAGTTTTCCGCCGCCGGCAAGATCATCGAGATATTCGACGATGACGTAGGAATCGAGAATGACGCTGCCGTCATCGAGGATCAGCACCGGCAATTTCTTCAGCGGGCTGATGTCGCGCGAGTATTCGTCGTTGGGCTGACCGGGGACGACGGACACCGGCACGAACTCGATCTTGTCGATCAGGCCGAGTTCGATCGCCGCGATGCGGACCTTGCGGGCGAACGGCGAGGCGGGCGAAAAGGTAAGCTTCATGGGCGTGTCCCTGAATACAACGCGGTTTCGCGAAGACAGCTCCGTCATCCTGAGGTGTGAGCCCAGCGATGCGCTTGCATCGCATACTTGGCTAGCCCCGAAGGATGACGGGTAGTTCGGGGCCGTCCTTCGAGGTGCGCGCGTATGCACACCTCAGGACGACGAACGTCAGGCCGCGACGATTTCCTGCCGTTGCTCGCCGAGCCCTTCGATGCCGAGGGTGACGACGTCGCCGACGTTGAGGAACTGCGGCGGCTTCATGCCGGTGCCAACGCCGGGCGGCGTGCCGGTCGTGATGATGTCGCCGGGCAGCAGCGTGATGAACTGCGACACATAGGACACGCACTTCGCCATGGAGAAGATCATGGTCGAGGTCGAGCCGGTCTGACGGCGCTGACCATTGACATCGAGCCACATCGACAGCTTCTGCACGTCGGCGATATCGTCCTTGGTGACGAGCCAGGGACCGAGCGGACCGAAGGTGTCGTGCGACTTGCCCTTGGTCCAGGTGCCGCCGCGCTCGATCTGGAAGTTGCGCTCGGAGACGTCGTTACAGACGCAGTAGCCGGCCACGTGGTTCAGCGCATCGGCTTCGCTGACATACTTGGCGCGGGTACCGATGACTGCGGCGATCTCGACTTCCCAGTCAAGCTTGGTGGAGCCGCGCGGCTTCTCGACCGCGTCGTTGGGGCCGCTCAGTGACGTGTTGGCCTTGAGGAAGAAGATCGGCTCGGTCGGGATCGGCGATCCGGTTTCCTTGGCGTGGTCGACGTAATTCAATCCGATCGCGACGAATTTCGAGACGCCGGTCACGGGCGCGCCGAGGCGTGGATTGCCGCTGACGGCGGGAAGTTTGGATGCGTCGAGCGCGGCGAGCTTCTTCAGGCTGTCGGGAGAACAAGCCTCGCCGGTGAGATCCTTCACATGCGCCGAGAGATCGCGCAGTTGGCCGGATTTGTCGATCAGGCCGGGCTTTTCCTGGCCGAGTGCGCCGTATCGAACAAGCTTCATGGTGGATCACTCCCTTTAACGTTTGTCTCGCTTCAATGTTTCATGGAGCAGGGCGGGGCGAAATTCAACCGCCGTTTGCCGCATCTCTGAGGCCCGATGTCGCGCAGGGCTATCCCAATTTGCGCAACTTGCGGCGCCAGCAGGTCACGTCAGGGCGATGAACTTGAAACCCGCGCCGTCGCGCTTGATGTGACCGGCGTTGTAGTGCCCGCCGATCACCAGCGTCGGCGTATCGGCGAAACGCCCGAACAGCTCGCGCCGCGTGACGGCCGACTGCCTGGGATCGGAATCCGCGGTCGAGGACCAGTCGAGATGCGCCATTTGACAGGGATGATGGGCTGCATCGCCGGTCAGCAACGCCTGCTGACCCTCGGAGACGATGTGGATACTCATATGCCCGGGACTATGACCAGGCGTCGGGATCAGCGTGATTTCGTCGCACAGTCGGTGGTCGCTGGCGACGAGATCGGCAAGGCCGGCATCCGCGATGGGCTTGACGGAATCGTTGAACACCGCTGCGTGCTCGGGACTGTTGCTGTGGTCCCGCCAGTGCTCGTATTCGGTCTTGCCGAACACGTAGCGTGCCTTCGGAAAGGTCGGCACCCATTTCCCGCCGGCGAGTTTTGTATTCCAGCCGACGTGATCGACATGCAGATGCGTGCACAGCACGGTGTCGATGCTGTCGGGTGCGAAGCCCGCCTCGGTCATCCGCTCAAGGAATGGCTCTTTCCGGTTATTCCAGGTCGGCACCTTGCGGCCTTCCTTGTCGTTGCCGAGCCCGGTGTCGACCATGATCCGCTGCGACGGCGTCTCGACGATCAGCGTGTGGATCGACATGCGCAGCCGGCCTTCCTCGGTGGCGAAATGCGGAATGAGCCAGGGCAGCTTCTGGATTTCCTCGTTGGTCGCGAGCGGCAGGATGAACCGCGTGCTGCCGACCGTTTCGAGTTCCACGACCTTGGTGATTTTGACCTTGCCGATCGTCCACTGCATGCGCCGTTTTCCGCCCTGTTGTCTTTCGCTCGAAGCATGCGGGTTTCCCGCGTGGCGCGCAATGGATCATCCCGGCGATTCCGGCGTTATCGTTCCGCCAAACGAGGGAGTCCGCCATGCCTGATCTCACCATTTCGCCCGACAAGGTCGGTTTTCTGATCGAGAAATCGCGCGAATTCGACGTCAAGGAAGCGCTGCCCGATCCGGACTCCGGCTCGAATGCCAGCGACGACCGCATGATCGATGTGCTTGCGGATACGACCGACGATCCCGTGGCGCAGGAAATCGTCGGCTTCATCAATGCACTGTCGGTGGACGAGCAGATCGACCTCGTGGCGCTGATGCGGCTTGGCCGCGGCGATGGCGGGATCGAGGAATGGCAGAGCTTGCGCCGGGAGGCGGCGGAGGGCCGCAATGGCCGCACCGCGAGCTATCTGCTTGGCGAGCCATTGCTCAGCGATTTTCTCGCCGAGGGACTCGATGAATTCGGATTGTCTTGGGGTGACGAGCGCATCACGCCGGTGAATTGAGCGTAGTTGTTATAGCCGCGCGCAGTCGACGATCACGGTGCCGAGCTTGTCGCCCCTTTCGACGGCGAGATGCGCTTGCGCCGTCTCCGGCAGCGCATAGCGGCCTGCGATGTTGTGAAGGCGCGTTCCGGCTGCGAGCCATTTCGTGATGTCCATCTGCGCGGCGTGCAGCAGCGCAGGTGGCAATGCAAACAGCACCAGCGACCGCAGCGCGATGCATCGCTCCATCATCTCGCGCATCGGTACGACGGGGTTTCGGTTGCCGTTGGTGGCATAGACCGCGACCGTCGAATTGACTGCCATCAGTTTCAGCGTGGTCGCGATGTTGCCGCCGAAATCGACGTCGACCACCCGGTTGACGCCCTTGCCGCCGGTGAACTCCATCACCTTCGCGACGACATCCTCGGTCTTGTAATCGATGGTGAGATCGGCGCCGGCAAGCTGCGCCTGCTCGGCCTTGAGTTGCGAACTTACCGTCGCGATCACCTGCGCGCCGCCCCATTTCGCGAGCTGCACGGCATAATGCCCGACGGCGCCAGCACCGCCGGTGACAAGAACGGTCTGGCCGTTGATCGCGCCATCGCAGAACAGGCAGCACCACGCCGTCATGCCGGGAATGCCGAGCGTCGCGCCTGATGCGAACGAGACATCGTCCGGCAGAGCTGTCACCAGATGTTCGGCAAGCGTGATGGTTTCGGCGGCTGTGCCGAAAGCGCGGCCGTTGCGCTGACCGTTGAACAGCCACACCCGCTCCCCCGTCTTGAACCGCGTGACGCCATCGCCGACCTGATCGATGATGCCGGCGCCGTCGCTGTTCGGGATCACGCGAGGAAATTCCATCGCGCGATAGCTGCCGGCCCGGCGGCCGACATCGGCGGGATTGACGCCGGAGGCTTCCAGCTTGATGCGCACTTCGCCCGGTCCGGCGACAGGCGTTGCGATGTCCCCAAGGTTAAGGACATCGACTGCCGCGCCCGTGCGCTCGTACCAGACGGCTTTCATCGAAGCCAAATGCCTTACAGGGTGCCGGGGAAGGCGCCGCCATCGAGCAGGATGTTCTGACCGGTGATGAAGCCGGCCTTGTCGCCGCACAGGAAGGCGCAGGCGTAGCCGAATTCCTCAGGGGTGCCGAACCGTCCGGCCGGATTGGCCTTCATGCGCGCCTGGGTGATCTCCTCGAGCGGCTGGCCCGAGCTCTTTGCCGCCGCCGCATTGGTGTTGCGCAGACGATCGGTGTCGAACGGGCCCGGCAGCAGGCCATTGATGGTGACGTTGTCCTTCACCGTCTTGCGCGCGATTCCGGCGACGAAACCGGTGAGGCCGGAGCGCGCGCCATTGGACAGGCCGAGAATATCGATGGGGGACTTCACCGCCGCCGACGTGATGTTGATGATGCGCCCAAATTTGCGGGACATCATGCCGTCCACGGTCGCCTTGATCAGTTCGATCGGCGTCAGCATGTTGGCATCGACCGCCTTGATCCAGTCGTCGCGGGTCCAGTTGCGGAAATCGCCAGGCGGTGGGCCGCCGGCATTGTTGATCAGGATATCTGGATTGGGACAGGCCTTCAGCGCGTCGTCGCGTCCGGCCGGCGTGGTGATGTCGCCGGCCACTTCTTTGACCTCGACGCCGGGATAGGCCTTGCGAATTTCATTTGCGGTCTTGGTCAGCGCCTCGGCGCCGCGCGCCGTCAGCGTGACATGAACGCCTTCCGCCGCCAGTGCCATGGCACAGGCGCGCCCCAGACCCTTGCTCGATGCGCAAACCAGCGCGTGGCGGCCCTTGATTCCGAGATCCATCGTTTCACTCCCGTAACGCGTGATGATCGTTGAGTTGATGAGGGACCTTAGCCAATCCGCGCAGCGATGATAAGCCGTCCGCTCCATCCGAAATGCATATCGAAAGAATTTGTCATGCCGCTCGCGTGTTCGCGCTGTGAAGATCGGGCGAATTGGTTCAAAGCAGGCTAGTTGAGTGATTTGGACATTCGCGCCCTTGGCTGCAAGTTCGCGATGCGATGTCAGAATCGGGCCGCTAGATTTGCCGTTCGCGCTTCCATTGGTTGATGGCCGCGGTAACGTCGGGCGGCAAGGCCTTGAAGCCCTGTTGTCCCATCAGCGACAAGATGGGCTGCAGTTGCGAGCCGGCGAAGAATGAAGGCTGCAGGTTTGGCGGCACGATCTGTTCGAAGACGAGCACCAGCGTGATCGCGACCAGGCCGACTCGCACAGCACCAAGCGTCGCGCCGGCGATACGATCTACAAGCCCGATCTCCGACCCGACCATTTCGTTGACGGCAAGTTGAAGCAGCTTGCCGAGGACGATGCCGCCGCCGAAAAAGATCGCAAAAAACGGCAGCGAGTTCTGCAGCCAGGGTACGCCGAATTTGCCGCCGTCGAATTGAGGCGAAAACAGCGATATCGCCCACACCGCGATCGGCATCGCGAGCAGATAACCCAAGATGACGGCGAGGCTGCGTAGCAATCCGGCACGGAAGCCGAAGATAACGGCCACGGCCAGCGCAAAATACACGACGGCGTCAAAGCTGTTCATGAGCGATGGTCTGGTAAGATTTTCGTCAAATTGAATCTGTCGTCGATGTCGGATGCGTTTGCGCGTCCCGGCAGGCTACGTGGTTTCAGGTAAAGAAATCATACCCGCCGACGAATGTAGCCGATGATCGGCAGCGCCCCTGGCCAGGCTCACTGCACGCGCATCTCAGCCTTGATCATGTCGGCGGCCTTCTCGCCGATCATAATGGTCGGTGCGTTGGTGTTGCCGCCGATCAGGGTTGGCATGATCGACGCATCGACAATGCGCAAGCCTTCGAGACCGTGCACCCGGAGCTCCGGATCGACTACCGCGAGCGGATCGTTGACGCCCATCTTGCAGGTGCCGACCGGGTGATAGACCGTATCGACGCGCTCGCGCAAAACCTTGCGAATGTCATCGTCGGTTTCGACGCCGGCGGTGAACACATCTGACGTCTGCAGCGCCTTCAGCGCCGGCGCATCGAGCAGGCGCTTCGTGGTCCTGAAACCCGCGACCATGGTGTCCATGTCGGCATCTTCGCCCAAAAAATTCGGGTCGATCGCGGGTGCGGCCATCGGATCGGCGCTTTGCAGCCAGACGCTGCCGCGGCTCTGCGGCCGCAACAGACAGACATGGCAGGAGAAGCCGGTGCCCCAGCGCGGCTTGCGGCCGTGGTCGTTCACCATCGCCATGCAGAAGTGCAGCTGGATGTCGGGCACGTCGAGATCGGGCCGCGTCTTCAGGAAGCCGCCGCACTCGGCGATGTTGGAGGTCATCGGACCGCGCCGCTCGCGGCGATATTGCGCGATGCCCTTGAAGATGCGCGCGATGCCGCCCCACGAAAGGCCCGCGAAGTACGGCGCATCCGAGGTGTAGCCGAACACGAAATCCGGATGATCCTGCAGGTTCTGGCCGACGCCGGGCAAGTGGTGCACCGACGCGATGCCGTGCTTGCCGAGCGCCGCGGCATCGCCGACGCCGGACAGCATCAGCAGTTGCGGCGTCTGGAACGCGCCACCGCTGAGGATTACCTCGCGTCGCGCGCGGATCTGCTTCACGTCCTTGCCCTGACGGTACTCGACGCCAACCGCGCGTTTGCCCTCGAACAGGATGCGGGTGGCGTGCGCCCCGGTTTCGACATGCAGGTTGTTGCGCGATCCCATGAAGGGATGGATGTAGCCGCGCGCCGCGCTCCAGCGCTCGCCGTTCTTCTGCGTCACTTGATAAGCGCCGAGACCTTCCTGCTCCTCGCCGTTGAAATCGTCGCGGATGCGGAATTGCGCCTCGCGCGCGGCCTGCAGGTACATCTCCTGCACCGGGTTGTCCGAGCGCAGGCCCGTGACATGCAGCGGCCCGCCCTTGCCGTGATAGGCGCCATCGAAATCGGAATTGTCCTCCGATCGCTTGAAGTAGGGCAGTACGTCGGCATAGGACCAGCCGGTATTCCCAAGCGCGGCCCAGTGATCGTAGTCGCTGCTGTGGCCACGGATATAGACCATGGCGTTGATTGCCGATGAACCGCCGAGCCCCTTGCCGCGCGGCTGATAGCTGATGCGGCCGTTCAGGCCCTTCTGCGGCACGGTGTCGAACGCCCAGTTGTTCACCTTGCCGGAGATCATCAGGATCATCGCGCCGGGCGTCGTCACCACCCAGTTGTCGTCCTTGCCGCCGGCTTCCAGCAGCGCCACCGAGGTTGCAGGGTCTTCGGACAGGCGGCTGGCCACCGCGCAGCCGCCGGACCCGCCGCCGACCACGACGAAATCGAACGTGTCTGTCATGTCGTTTGCCCCCGATCCCCTTCTTTATTATCTTTATCTCATGACATCAGCCGCATCATCTTCTCAAGCCGCGCGATTGTCTTCCCGTAGGGTGGATAGAGGTCCGCGAAACGATTGAATGGCGAGCGGTAGAACACCGGCTTCAGCTTGCTGAGCGTCCGAAAGCCCCATTCGCCGTGATAGGCGCCGCTGCCCGACGCGCCGACGCCGCCCATCGGCTGATTGGCCTGGGTGAAGTGAAACAGGCAATCGTTGACGGTGACGCCGCCCGAGACGGTGCGCGCCAGCACCTCGTCACGCGCCGCGTTGTCCTTGCCGAACCAGTAGAGCGCGAGCGGCCGGTCGCGACCATTGACGAACGCGATAGCGTCCGCCGAGCTTTCGCAAGCAAGCACTGGCAGCACCGGGCCGAAAATTTCGTCCTGCATGATCCGCATGTCGGGCGTTGCGCCGGCGATGACCGTCGGTGGAAATTTGCGTTTCGCCTGCCACGCGGGATCATCCGGCCGGGCCGCCTGCATGATCCGCGCGCCCTTGGCGGCGGCATCAGCCACCAACTGTTCGAGCCGCGTGTAATGAGAGTCCGAAATGATGGCGGTGTAATCCACGTTGCCGGGGTCTGTGCCGTACATGCGCTGGATATGTGCCTGGAGTTTTGCGGCGAAGGCATCGACCGAGTCCGCCGGCACCAGGGCATAGTCGGGCGCGATGCAGGTCTGCCCGGCGTTCAACAGCTTGCCGTAGGCGATACGCGCGGTCGCTTCATCGAGATCGGCGGAGCGGTCGATGATGGCCGGTGACTTGCCGCCAAGTTCGAGCGTCACCGGCGTCAGGTTGCGGCCCGCGGCTTCCGCGACGAGACGCCCGACGCGGGTCGAGCCGGTGAAGATCAGGTGGTCGAAGGGCAGGGCGGCGAAGGCTTCCGCAATGCCGTCGTCGATATCAGTGACCGTGAGCTCCGTGGCGTCGAAACGTGCCGCGACGACCTCCTGCAGCAGCGCGGCAAATCGCGGCGTCAGCTCGCTCGGTTTGATCATGGCCCGGTTGCCGGCCGCGATGGCCGCGACCGCCGGCGCGAGTGTGAGCTGCAGCGGATAGTTCCACGGTGCGATGATGCCGACCACGCCCAGCGGTAGCGGGATCAGCCGATTCCTGCCCGGCAGAAACTGGATTTGCGTGGCGACGCGCTGCGGCGCCATCCAGCGCTTCACGTGTTTGGCGGCATGCCTGATTTCGCCGAGAACGAACAGGGTTTCCGCGATCGTTGTCTCGGTCGTGGAGCGGTGGCCGAAATCGGCGGAAATCGCGCGCGCGAAGCGGGCCTCGTTGTCGGATATCAGTGCCCGCAACCGTTGCAGCCGGTCGAGGCGTTCTGCGAGCGATGGTGCCGGCGTCGCGCGTGATAATTCGATCATGCGCCCGAAACCATCGCTCAGGGCGTTGTGCCCGGAGCCGCTCGGCGGCTGCGCCATGGGGTTCCTCCATCCTCGCCGGGACGCTGGGCTTTTCAGGCCGTTCTGACAAGGGCGGGCGGGTAAAACAGGTAGTTCTGTCAACCGCAGCGCGCTTTGGCCGCTGTCATAAAATCGAGAAAATATCGATCGCGACCCTTTCCAAAGCGGATTGGCGTTGGTACATACCCCTCGCACCGCGGGCATATGCCCGGGTCGCCTTCTCAGGAAGCCTCCGGACGGTTGACCGGCGCCTCAGGGCGTTGGCGAAACGTCGCCCGGCATTGGATTCTGGAAGGCATGCAAGGTTTATCGCGGGGTGGAGCAGCCCGGTAGCTCGTCAGGCTCATAACCTGAAGGTCATAGGTTCAAATCCTATCCCCGCAACCAAATAAAGACCCCGGCAATCTCAAGGGATTGCCGGGGTTTTGTTTTCAAGGTCAGCGCACTCTTACGGCGCTGGACGCTGCTGACAAATCCACCCGCCTTATCGATCCGCGCGCTCGATGACCGCCATCAGCTCCGCGATCTTGCGGCGCTGATCGGCCTTGTCGCCGCTCGTGATGGCATGCTCGACGCAATGCGCCACATGATCCTTCAGCACCTCTTCCTCGACGCGCCGGAGCGCTGCGCGCACGGCTGAAATCTGCGTCACGATGTCGATGCAATAGCGATCCTCATCCACCATCCGGGACAGGCCGCGCACCTGGCCTTCGATCCGGCTGAGACGTTTTTGACAGGATGTCTTGATACTCTCTCGCATGCGCTTTATATACCCCCATAGGGTATATAAAGCAAGAGCGGTGGAGATCGAAAATGAGCGAGGCCCGGGCAGAGTCGAAGACCAGCTGCGGCTGCGCCGCCAAGACGCCATCCGCATCCGAGAACGTAACACCGGGAACAAGCTGCTGCGGTGGCGGCGAGGTGCATGACCATGGCGCACACGCACATCACGGCCACCATCACCACGATCATAGCCATCACCACCATGGCGGCGCGGGCGACGGCAAGGTGCTCGATCCCGTCTGCGGGATGACCGTCGACCCGCAAACCAGCAAGCATCGCTTCGATCATCACGGCACGACGTATCATTTCTGCTCGGCCGGCTGCCGGACCAAGTTCGCGGCATCGCCGCAGCAATATCTCGACAAGTCCAAGGTCCCGCCGGCAGATGTGCCTGAAGGCACCATCTACACCTGTCCGATGCATCCCGAAGTTCGTCAGGTCGGTCCGGGCGCATGCCCGATCTGCGGCATGGCGCTGGAGGCCGAACTGGTGTCGCTGGACGACAAGCCCAATCCGGAGCTCGCCGACATGTCGCGCCGCTTCTGGATCGGACTGCTGCTCGCGCTGCCTGTGATCGTGCTGGACATGGGTGCCCACATTTTTGGCGCCCACGGCTGGGTCGAGCCGTCGCTGTCGAGTTGGATCCAGCTCGCGTTCGCGACACCGGTGGTGATCTGGGCCGGCTGGCCGTTCTTCGTGCGCGGCTGGCAATCGCTCAAGACGCGCAACCTCAACATGTTCACGCTGATCGCCATGGGCACCGGCGTCGCTTACCTCTACAGCGTCGTCGCCACGGTCGCGCCGATGGTCTTTCCGCCGGCTTTCCGCGGGCACGACGGTGCGGTCGCGGTCTATTTCGAGGCCGCGGCGGTCATCACGATCCTGGTGCTGCTCGGACAGGTGCTGGAATTGCGCGCACGTGAAGCGACCTCGGGCGCGATCAAGGCGCTGCTCGATCTCGCGCCGAAGACCGCGCGCCGCGTTGATCAATCCGGCGCGGACCACGACGTGGCACTGGAAGAGGTGATCGTTGGCGACAGGCTCCGCGTCCGTCCCGGCGAAAAGGTGCCGGTGGATGGCCTCATCAGCGAAGGCCGATCATCGATCGATGAATCCATGGTCACCGGCGAATCCATGCCGGTGACGAAGGAGGTCGGTGCCAAGGTGATGGCCGGCACCATCAACCGCTCCGGCAGTTTCATCATGCAGGCCGAGAAGGTCGGGCGGGATACGCTGTTGTCCCAGATCGTGCAGATGGTCGCGCAGGCGCAGCGCTCGCGCGCGCCGATCCAGCGGCTGGCCGATCAGGTGGCGGGCTGGTTCGTGCCTGCCGTGATCGCGGCGGCCGTTGTCGCCTTCGCGGTGTGGGCATGGGTCGGTCCCGAGCCTCGCTTCGCCTTCGCGCTGGTGGCGGCGGTGAGCGTGCTGATCATCGCCTGTCCGTGCGCGCTCGGCCTCGCGACGCCGATGTCGATCATGGTGGGCGTCGGGCGCGGCGCGCAGGCCGGTGTTCTCATCAAGAATGCCGAGGCGCTCGAGCGCATGGAGAAGATC
Source organism: Hyphomicrobiales bacterium (assembly GCA_017305665.1). Classification (GTDB taxonomy): domain Bacteria; phylum Pseudomonadota; class Alphaproteobacteria; order Rhizobiales; family Xanthobacteraceae; genus Nitrobacter. The sequence goes on along the minus strand of JAFKKH010000026.1, from coordinate 76,578 downwards.
GACACGCTGGTGGTCGACAAGACCGGCACGTTGACCGAGGGCAAGCCGCGCGTCGTCGCCATCGAGACTGCGGAAGGTTCGAGCGAGGATGATCTTCTGCGCCTGGCCGCGAGCGTCGAGCGCTCCAGCGAGCACCCGCTCGCGGATGCCATCGTCGCGGCAGCAAAGCAGCGCAATCTGGCGTTCAGCGAGGTGCGTGACTTCGATGCGCCGGCAGGCAAGGGCGTAATTGGTAAGGTCGAGGGCAGGGCGGTATTGCTCGGCTCAGCCGCGTTTCTGCAATCGTACGGCGTTGCCGTGGAGGGTATGCAGGCTCGGGCCGAGGACTTGCGCGCCGATGGCGCGACCGTCATCGGCGTCGCGATCGACGGCAGGCAGGCGGGCCTGCTCGCGATCGCCGATCCCGTGAAGCCATCGACGCCTGACGCGCTGAAGGCGCTGGCCGGCGAAGGCATCAAGGTCATCATGCTGACCGGCGACAATCGCACCACCGCGAATGCCATCGCGAAGCAGCTCGGCATTGCCGATGTCGAGGCGGAGGTCTTGCCCGAGCAGAAGAGCGCCGTCGTCGCCCGGCTTCAGAGGCAGGGCCGCGTGGTCGCGATGGCCGGCGACGGCGTCAACGATGCGCCGGCGCTGGCGACCGCAGATGTCGGAATCGCCATGGGCACGGGCACCGATGTTGCCATGGAAAGCGCGGGCGTGACGTTGCTCAAGGGCGATCTCGGTGGCATCGTTCGTGCGCGCCGCTTGTCCGAGGCGACCATGCGCAATATCCGGCAGAACCTGATGTTCGCCTTCCTCTACAACGGCGCCGGCATTCCCATCGCGGCGGGTGTGCTTTATCCGGCGCTCGGCCTGCTGCTGTCGCCGATCGTGGCGGCGACAGCCATGGCGCTATCGTCGGTCAGTGTCGTCGGCAACGCGCTGCGGCTCCGCGTGACACGGCTCTGACGACATAAACATCTTCGGGCGCGTGCTAGCGTTGGCGCCCGAAGACGCTGTATCTGATAGCTTTTGGCGAAACCCGCTTCGACCGTCATTATTTGCTGTTGAACATGACCTCAGCCGCCGGCAGTGAAGACTTCTACGGCCGCATCGCGGTCTTTCACGGCTTTGCGCGGCTGATGGATCCGGCATTGTATGCGCCGTTGCCGGCGGACTGGATCGTCGGTGTGGCCGACATCGTGGACTCGACCAAGGCGATCGCCGACAAGCGCTACAAGGCGGTCAATATGGCAGGCGCGGCGGTGATCGCTGCCGTGACCAATGCGCTCGAGGGACGCGAGTTTCCCTTCGTGTTCGGCGGCGATGGCGCGAGCTTCGCTGTGGCGCCCGGCGATCTCGATCGCGCGCGCGATGCGCTCGCGGCTACAGCGGCCTGGGTCCGCGAAGATCTTGATCTCGTCATGCGGGTGGCACTGGTGCCGGTCGCCGACATTCGTGCACAAGGCCTCGATGTCCGCGTGGCGCGGTTCGCGCCCTCGCCCAATGTGTCCTATGCGATGTTCTCCGGTGGCGGATTGGGCTGGGCCGAAGCCGCGATGAAGCGCGGCGAATTCACGGTGCCGCAGGCGCCTGACGGCACGCAGCCTGATCTCAGCGGATTGTCGTGCCGCTTCCAGGAAATTCCATCGATGCGAGGCCTGATCCTCTCGGTGCTGGTGGTGCCGGTGAAGGGCGCGTCTCCGGCCGACTTCCGCAAGGTCATTGAAGACATTATCGCGCTGGTGGAGCGCAGCCCGGAGGCCGGGCGTCCGGTGCCGGCTGGAGGACCGGACATCCGCTGGCCGCCGCAAGGCATCGACTACGAGGCGCGTGCGCGGCGAGGCGGTTCGCTGTTGCGCCGGCGGATCCGTATCTTTGCGAATACGCTGGTCGCTTACGCCGTCTTCCGGCTCAATATCCGGCTGGGAACCTTCATTCCAAAGACCTATGTGCAGGAGGTCGTCGAGAATTCCGATTTTCGCAAATACGATGATGGCTTGCGGATGATCCTCGATTGCACCGGCGAACTGGCGCAGGCGCTCGAGCAGCGTCTCGTGGCGGCAGCTTCAGCAGGTGTCGTCCGGTACGGGCTGCATCGGCAGGATGCCGCGATGATGACGTGTTTCACGCCATCGCTCGATCGCAGGGATCACGTTCATTTCATCGACGGCGCACGCGGCGGCTACGCCACGGCGGCGACCGCCTTGAAGGCGATGGCGGGATAAGTTCGGGATTTCAGCGCGAGCGTGTCCAGGTCTCGCCGCCGCACAGCGCGCCGACGCAACCTTCGACGCGCAGCGTGCTGGGACCGGCGACGGAGATGTTGCTGGCGTAGGTGTTGCCGTCATCTGCGTTGTAGATTTGACCGGACCACTTATTCGGTCCGCTCTGCGCCATGCCCTGGAATAACGGCAGCCCGATCATCGGGCGCCTCGCCAGCGATGGATTGTGGTTTTTGTCGTCAACCGCCGGCTTTCCGGTGGCGGAATCGATCGGCTCGCGCAGCCAGACCACGACGCCGCAGATGCCTTGACCGCATTTGCTGACGCGCACCTTGGCGTCGCCGGCCTGCGTCAGCCAGACCCCGCTGGGATCGGCCGCGGTTTGCGCTGTCGCGATCTGGAGAGAGAAAATCGCGGCGAGAATTGTGATCGCCAGACCCAATCGCGTGAACATCGAAGACCTCCAGAGCAATCCGGAGTGCATAACAAAAAAACCGGATCATGCAATGCCGCTGGTGTTGGTGCAGTCATGTCCGCGCATGACGATGGATAAAGGGGCGAATTGTCGCAGATTTTCTGAGAATGCCTGCGTCAGGCGCCCCAGCGGGCGAAGCGGACCGTGGCCGCGGTGCTGAGCCCGAACACCACCATCGCCGCGCCGACCAGCGCATAGAGCGTCCAGGCCGGCGCGCCGATCGATGCGAGCCACCAGCCGCCGACGGCGACCATCAGCAGGCGGCCGGTGGACGCCAGCACTGGCCCGCCGACCTTTGCGGCGCCTTGCGAGGCGAAATAGAGACAGACGCCGAGACCGAAGAATCCGAAAGCCGGGCCGGCGAGGCGGAAATACGAATAGGCCGCGGTCGTGACGCCGGGATCGCTGGTGAACAGCGACACCCAGAGTGACGGCTGGACCGCAACCGCGATGCCGATGACGCCGACGATCAAGGCGGAGACCGCGCCTGCGATCCAGGCCACGCGCCGGGCGCGTGCCACGAGACCGGCGCCGATCGCCATGCCGACCATGGGAATCGAGGCGACGCCGATGGCGAATGCGATCGGAATCAAAAGGAATTCGAGTCGCGAGCCGAGTCCGTAACCGGCGAGCGCGACAACGCCGAAGCTGGCGACGATTTTCGTGAAGACCAGAATCGTCAGCACGGTTTGCAGCGGCGACAGGCACGAGATCGCACCGACCTTCAGGATGTCGACGAACATCCCGCGTTCAAAGGCGAAACTTGAGAAGCTCAGCGCGAGCCGGCTGCGTCCGCCGACGAGGTACCAGATCAGGAATGCCGCGCCGAGCGTGAAGGCAATGAGCTGACCTGATGCGACGCCAGGCATCCCCAGCCGCGGCGCGCCGAACAGCCCAAGGCCGAGCGTTCCGCCGATCGCGACCTGAAGGATCGAGATCATGATGAGCGTTGCCGATGGCACCCGCATGTCGCCGGTGCCGCGCACCACCGAGGCGAGCGTGTTGACCAGCCAGATCGAGATTGCGCCGGAAAACAGCACCTGCGCATAGGCGCAGGCCTGTTCGAGCACGGCGCCGTGCCCGCCGAGCAGCGTGAAGAGCTGCCGGCCGAATCCGAGCATCAGGATGGTGAAGAACAGGCCGCCGCAGACACCGATCATGGCGGCATGCAGTGCCAGGGTCGCGGCGCGCGTGGCATTGCCGGCGCCGAGCGCCCGGCTGATGGCGGAGGAGACGCCGCCGCCCATGGCGCCCGCCGACGTCATCTGCGTCAGCATTGTGAACGGAAAGACCAGCGCGATCGCCGCCAGCGGTTCGAGGCCGAGGCGGCCGATGTAGGAGGTCTCGGCGACCGCGACCAGCGCGCTGCCGAACATGGCGACCGTGTTGGGGATCGCGAGCCGCAGCAGTGTCGGCAGGATCGGCGCGGTCAGCAGCGCGTTGGCCGGTGCTGCCTTCGGCGGAGCGCCGAGCGTTGCGTCGAGGGTCATGACATCCGCCAAAAGAGATCGCCGCGCCGAACGCGCAGCTTAATAGATTATGGATGACATATTATGGTAGCGTCGTGAAGGCCGGCCAGTCCGGCATTTGCATGGTCACCACGGCAATCCGCATAGGTCCAGGATACCGCCGCCGGCGCCGCGCTTGAGATCGAAGGTGAATGGCGCCATGGTTTCGAACCGCACGCGCCCTTCGGGCTGTTCGCACCAGACTTCGCCGATGAAACGATGCCAGCCGCGCGCTTCATAGAACGCCTCGTTATGCGGCTCGCAGAACAGCACCGCGAACTGCACGTCCTCGCGGTCGCGCAGGGTCTGGATCGCTGCGTTGAGCGCAACGCTGGCATAGCCGTGACGGCGGTGGCCGGGATGGGTGGCGACGCCTCCGATCCCGCCGATGTTCATCGGGCGATTATTCCATTTCGCCATGCGCGTGTAGATGCCGACGTGACACGCGAGATCGCCCTCGGCGGTCTCGACCAGCACCCGCAGATCGGCATGGGCCCAGCGGACATGGCTCCACGGCAGTTTCTCGACCTCGGCCTTCGGCCAGACCACATCGAACAGTGGCTTCGCCACCGGCCACGACGCGTCCCCGTTCAGTATTTCGATCTCGATGCTCATGGTGCCTCAGCACAACCATTCCAAGGGCCGCGCTGGCGGCCCGGCCGATCATCATATTGGGAGTATGTAATGGCGATGGAACCTTCTATAAGGGTTCCCGTTAGACCTTGTCTCCCACCATTTCCGGACAATGACCCATGACCTTCACGCTTCCGAACCTGCCGTATGCCCACGACGCACTCGCGCCCCATATGTCCAAGGAAACCTTGGAATATCATCACGATAAGCACCATCAGGCCTACGTGACCAATGGCAACAATGCGATCAAGGGGACCGAATTCGAGGGCAAGTCGCTGGAGGAGATCGTCAAAGGCTCGTTCGGCAAGAACGCGGCCGTCTTCAACAATGCCGGCCAGCACTACAACCACCTCCATTTCTGGAAATGGATGAAGCCGAACGGCGGCGGCAGCAAACTGCCCGGCCGGCTGGAAAAGAAGATCAACGAGGATCTCGGCGGCCTCGACAAACTCAAGGCGGATTTCGCCGCTGCCGGTGCCGGCCAGTTCGGTTCGGGCTGGGCCTGGCTGCAGGTGAAGAACGGCAAGCTCGAAGTGTCGAAGACCGCGAATGGCGAGAACCCGCTGGTCCATGGCGCCACGCCGATCCTCGGCTGCGACGTCTGGGAGCACTCCTACTACATCGATTACCGCAACCGCCGTCCCGACTATCTCAAGGCGTTCCTCGATCACCTCGTGAACTGGGATTACGTCGACGAGATGTTTGGCAAGGCGGTCTGAGCCAGGCTTTCGGCCGCGCGCACGACAGACAACAAAGGCGGCACCATCGGTGCCGCCTTTTTCGTGGGTCGATCTATCCTGTTCCGTGATCAGGCTTGCCGCATCGGCGGGCTTCCGGCAAAACGAGGCCGCGATGGGTGCGGCTTCAACCGCAGGGGCAGGCCATGAACTATCTTCTGGTGTTTTTAGGCGGTGGCCTCGGCGCGAGTTTGCGGCATGCGATCAACACGCTCTGCGCGCGGGCGTTCGGCACGCATTTCCCGTTCGGCACCTTCATCATCAACATCACCGGCTCGATCATCATGGGCCTGATCGCCGGCTATCTCGCCTTCAAGGGCGATGCGGCGCAGCCGTGGCGGCTGTTCATCATGACCGGCATCCTTGGCGGCTACACCACCTTCTCGGCGTTTTCGCTGGATGCTGCGCTGCTCTACGAGCGTGGCGAGATTGGTCTGGCCGCCACCTACGTCATCGGATCGGTCGTGCTGGCGATTGCCGGGCTGTTCGCTGGCCTTGCGCTGGTGCGCTCGCTGGCGTGAACCCGCCGCGCGAGAACGAGGCTGGACTCCGGTTTGTGTTATAATATAACGTTCATATATCGGTCTCGCCCCGGCGCATTTCGTGCTCCGGAGCGTTTTTTGCTGTGAAAGCAACAGGATGCCTCATTCCCATCGCCATGAGCACGGCGGAGCAGGTCACGTTCACGCCCACGGCCCCGCGTCGCCGCATCCGGCCCAGGCGGCGACCTGGTCGATCCTGCGGATGGCGCTGGTCGCACGGCTGGGCGCCGCGCTTGCTGTCAGCGCCGCGTTGTGGGGCGCCGTCCTGTTGGCGATGAGATGACCATGGCGGCCCAGATCCAGTTCAACGACGTGACGCTCGGTTATGACCGGCATCCTGCCGTGCATCATCTCGACGGCGAGATCGCGCCCGGCACGTTGCTCGCGGTGGTCGGCCCGAACGGCGCCGGCAAATCAACGCTGTTGCGCGGCATCGTCGGGATCCTGAAGCCGCTGGCCGGTTCGATCGCGCTTCGTGACATCAACGCGCGCAACATCGCCTATCTGCCGCAGATCGCCGAGATCGATCGCAGCTTTCCGATTTCGGTGTTCGATTTCACCGGCGCCGGCTTGTGGCGCTCCATTGGCGCGTTCGGCGGGCTTGATCGGCATCAGCGCGCGAAGATCGTAGAGGCACTGGGGGCCGTCGGTCTCAACGGATTCGAGAATCGCCCGATCGGAACGCTGTCGGGCGGACAGATGCAGCGCATGCTGTTCGCGCGTGTGCTGCTGCAGGATGCGGACGTGATCGTGCTGGATGAGCCGTTCAACGCCATCGACACCAGGACCTCCACCGACCTGCTCGCGCTGGTGCGGCGCTGGCACGCCGAGAAGCGCACGGTGCTCGCCGCGCTGCACGACATGGAGATGGTGCGCGCGAATTTCCCGGACACGCTGCTGCTTGCGCGCGGTGCGGTGGCGTGGGGACCGACCACGCAGGTCCTCACAGCGGAAAATCTGGCCGTGGCCTGCCGGATGTGTGAAGCCTTTGATGATGGCGCGGCGGCCTGCGCGGACACAAAACCTGCGCAGGCCGCCTGATGCTCGATATTTTCGCAACGCCTTTCACCGACGAAACCGCGCGCCGTGCGCTGGTTGCGATCGTCGTGCTGTCGTTCGGCAGCGCTCCGATTGGCGTATTCCTGATGCTGCGGCGCATGAGCCTGATGGGCGATGCGATGTCGCATGCGATTCTGCCCGGCGTCGCGGTCGCGTTTCTGCTGTCGGGCATGAACCGCGTCATGATGACGATCGGCGGGTTGATTGCCGGCCTGTTCGTTGCCGTGCTCTCGGGGCTGATGACGCGCGTCACGCAGATGAAGGAGGATGCCTCGCTTGCTGTGTTCTATCTGGTGTCGCTCGCGCTTGGCGTCATTCTCGTCACGTCGCACGGGTCGAGCCACGAACTGGTCGACATCCTGTTCGGCGATATCCAGACGATCGACGCCGAGGCGCTCTATCTCATCGCCTTCAACACGACGCTGACGCTTTGTGCCCTTGCCGTGATCTATCGGCCGCTCGTCATGGAGTGTGTCGATCCGCTGTTTCTGCGGGTCGCGGGGCGGGCGGGTGCGCTTGCGCACCTCGTTTTTCTCGCCTTTGTCGTGGTCAATCTCGTCAGCGCCTATAATGCGCTCGGCACCTTGCTGGCGGTCGGCATGATGATTCTCCCGGCCGGGACCGCGCAGTTCTGGTCGCGCGACATCTCGCGCATCATCTTCGTTGCGATTCTCAGCGCCATCGTCTCGGGCTATCTTGGCCTTGTGCTGGCCACCGCCACTGATGCGCCTGCGGGACCATCTGTCGTGCTGACGGCCGGCGCGATCTACTTCCTGTCCATGATCATCGGCCCGGCTGGCGGACTTGTGCGCCGGTTCGCGCCGGGGCGGCATCTGGAAGCCTGAATCGTTCCGAAAATAGCCCAATACCCACTTACATTGTTGGCCCCCGGCACAATATAAAGGCCCTGACGAGCGCGCTGACCGATTAACGGTGGGGGCCACCCCGCAGCCGGCGCGGTCCATTCTGTCCCGGAGTCCCAATGTCCGAACCGACTGCTGACAAAATCCCCGTCACCGTGCTGACCGGCTATCTCGGCGCCGGCAAGACCACGCTGTTGAACCGCATCCTGTCCGAAAACCACGGCAAGAAATACGCCGTGATCGTCAACGAATTCGGCGAGATCGGCATCGACAATGATCTGATCATCGGCGCGGACGAGGAAGTGTTCGAGATGAACAACGGCTGCGTCTGCTGCACCGTGCGCGGCGACCTCGTGCGCATTCTCGACGGATTGATGAAGCGCAAGGGCAAGTTCGACGCCATCATCGTCGAGACCACGGGCCTCGCCGACCCGGCGCCGGTGGCGCAGACCTTCTTCGTCGACGAGGACGTGCAGAACAACGCGCGGCTCGATGCGGTCGTGACGGTCGCCGATGCCAAGTGGCTGAGCGAGCGCCTCAAGGACGCGCCCGAGGCCAAGAACCAGATCGCCTTCGCCGACGTCATTGTGCTCAACAAGACCGATCTGGTGTCGAAGCCGGAACTCACCGAAGTCGAGGCGCGGATTCGCGGCATCAACCCCTATGCCAAGCTGCATCGCACCGAACGTTGCAAGGTCGCGCTGTCGGATGTGCTGGAGCGCGGTGCCTTCGACCTCGACCGCATCCTCGAACTCGAGCCGGATTTCCTCGAGGAGGACGAGCACGACCATCATCACCACGATCACGACCATCACCACGATCACGATCATGATCACGGCCATCATCATCACGACCATGAGCACGGCCACGGCCTGAAGCACTATCACGACGAGGATATGCAGTCGCTGTCGCTGCGCTCCGACAAGCCGCTCGACCCGGACAAGTTCATGCCGTGGCTGCAGCAGCTCGTGGCGACCGAGGGCCAGAAGATTTTGCGCTCGAAGGGCATCCTGGCCTTCACCGGCGACGACGATCGCTACGTCTTTCAGGGCGTCCATATGATGCTGGAGGGCAACCACCAGCGCAAATGGAAGCCGGACGAGAAGCGCGAAAGCCGCCTCGTGTTCATCGGCCGCGAATTGCCGGAAGCGATGATCCGCGAAGGTTTCGAGCACTGCATCGCCGCGTGATGACAGACTTCGATCCTCGTCAGCAGGCTTCCATCGCCACGGTCACCGACCAGGTGCGTCCGGTGTCCATCGGCGCGCCGGTGTCGGCGCTGTTTTTCATCGGTGATCGCGCCGCCTTCGTTGGCGATGAGGAGACCGTGATGCTGGTCGCCAGCGACGGGGACAAGACCGCCGTCACCGTGCATGGCGGAGCCATTTTGTCGTCGGCGTCGGACGGCAAACGGCTGATCACCGGTGGCGACGACGGCAAGGTCGTCGCGCTCGACGCCAAGGGCGAGACCACGGTCATGGCGACCGATGCCAAGCGCCGCTGGATCGACAATGTCGCGGTTCACTCCGACGGTGCGGTGGCCTGGTCCGCCGGCAAGACGGCGTTCGTGCGCGCGCAAAAAGGTGAAGAGAAATCTTTCGAGGTGCCGTCGACCGTCGGTGGGCTTGCGTTCGCGCCGAAGGGAATGCGGCTCGCCCTGGCGCACTACAACGGCGTCACGCTGTGGTTTCCCAATATGGCTGGAAGCGCGCAAGTCCTCGAATGGGCGGGATCGCATCTCGGCGTCACCTTCAGTCCGGACAACAAGTTTCTCGTCACCTCCATGCACGAGCCCGCGCTGCACGGCTGGCGGCTCGCGGATGCGCGGCACATGCGGATGACCGGCTATCCCGCTCGCGTCAAATCAGTGTCATGGACCGTTGGCGGCAAGGGGCTTGCGACTTCCGGCGCGGACACGGTGATCGTGTGGCCGTTCGCCAGCAAGGATGGCCCGATGGGCAAGGAGCCGGCGATGCTTGCGCCGCTGCAAACGCGCGTTAGCGCGGTCGCCAGTCATCCGAAGCAGGACATCCTCGCCGCCGGTTACGACAACGGCACCATTTTGCTGGTCCGCCTCGAAGACGGCGCCGAGATTCTGGTGCGCCGTGACGGGGGGGCACCCGTTGCCGCGCTGGCGTGGAATGCGAAGGGGACGCTGCTTGCTTTCGCCGCGCAGGACGGCGACGCGGGGATGCTTGCGTTGTAGGCGCAGTTGCGCCAAGGCTTCTCTGCCCCGCAAGGCGGGTTTTAGGAGCAGGCGCGCCGATGCGTTTCATCGCGACCTTTCAGATCTATGATTTCCTGGACACGCTCGTCAGCCTGACCACGGCGTTCGTCCTCGGGACGCTGATAGGCGCGGAGCGGCAGTACCGCCTGCGCACGGCGGGTCTGCGCACCAACGTATTGGTCGCGGTGAGTGCTGCGGCCTTCGTCGATATCGGAATGCATCTGTCCGGTGCCGATGGCGCGGTGCGGATCATCGCTTACGTGGTCTCGGGCATCGGCTTCCTTGGCGCGGGCGCGATCATGAAAGAAGGCATGAACGTCCGTGGATTGAACACGGCCGCGACGCTATGGGGATCTGCAGCCGTCGGCTGTTGCGCCGGCGCAGACCTGATCGTGCAGGCCAGCTTGCTGACGGTCTTCGTGCTGGCCGGCAACACATTGTTGCGGCCGTTGGTGAACGCGATCGAGCGCGCGCCGCTCGATGTGCGCGCGTCGGAGGCGACCTATCAGTTCAGGCTTAGCGTGGATGCCGAGGCGCTGGCCGACGTCCGGGAACTGCTGGTGGAGAAGCTCGAGGCATCTCACTATCCCGTCCGCGATGTCGAGGTCGTCGAGCGCGCCGATGACAGCGTTGAGATCGTCGCGACCCTCGTCAGCACTGCGGTCGAGAAGGGAGAGCTCGACGTCATCGCGGCGGAACTCGAACAAGGTCCGGGTGTGCGGCATGCGACATGGGATGTTACCGCGCAGGACTAGTGTCCCGATTCTGTGGTTTGGGTTCAGAAGCTCGCTTGACGGACTCGCCGAGACGATGAAGCGAACTTCTGAACCACCACACTAGATGAATTTCTGACCGATCACATCGCGGCGCCGGTTCCCCTAAAAATTGATTTAAAAATCGTTGACCATAGTCATGCTCTGCGCCACGCCCGCGGAACTTGACTGTCGCCACGTCGTTGGTCCTTGCGAAAGGAATTGCGGATGAGGTCGAGGTCCACACATGAGGAACGCCTGGCTGCGAGAGACATGGCGCTCGGCGTTGCGATCGTCGTGACCGGACTCGTGATGTGCGGTGTCTCGGTGATGCGGCTTGCGCACGGGCAGACGCAGATCGCGCAGACCACAGTGGCGCAAACCAGCGCACCAAAGAGCGGTACCCCCAGTGTGCCCGCCGGCAATACGAGCGGTCCAGCGGAAGCGAAGCCCGGCGGTACGCGTCCAACCACGCCGGCGCCCGAACCGGCGAAACCGGATAACAGCGCGCAAAAGGCGGGTGCTCAGCCTGCATTGCCGCCCGCACCGGCGGAAAAGATAGCGCCGCCGATCAAGGCGAAGTAGTCAGGACGATTCGCGGCGCGGCATGATGTCATGGCCGGACTTGATCCGGCCACCCATCGCTTAAAAAACTCTTCGATGGATGCACGGGACATTTGCGCGGAGACGTGCTTCGCGTGTGCATGACGGATCAGCGCACCAAAACGTTCCTGAACTGCCAGGGATCCGACGTGTCGATGTCTTCTGGGAAGAGGCCCGGACGATCCGTCAACGGCGTCCAGTCGGTGTAGTAGCCCTTCACCGGTCCGAGATAGGGTGTCTGGATTTCCAGCAGGCGGTCGAAATCCATCTCGTCGGCTTCGACGATGCCTGCGTTCGGGTTTTCCAGCGCCCACACCATGCCGCCGAGGACGGCAGAGGTCACCTGCAGGCCGGTGGCGTTCTGATAAGGCGCGAGTTTCCGCGTCTCCTCGATGGAGAGCTGCGAGCCGTACCAGTAGGCATTGTTGTCGTGGCCGTAGAGCAGCACGCCGAGTTCGTCGATGCCGTCGACGATCTCGTTTTCGTCGAGGATGTGATGCTTCTCCTGGGCCCTGGCGGCGCGGCCGAACATTTCGTGCAGCGAGAGCACCGCGTCATCCGCAGGGTGATAGGCATAGTGGCACGTCGGCCGATAGATCGCGTTGCCCGACGCGTCGCGCACTGTGAAGTAGTCGGAGATCGAAATCGACTCGTTGTGGGTGACGAGGAAACCGTATTGCGCGCCGCGGGTCGGGCACCAGGTGCGCACGCGCGTGTCGGCGCCGGGTTGCATCAGGTAGATTGCCGCGCCGCACCCGGCTTCGTGGGTGTGTGCGTTTTCGGGCATCCACTTCTCGTGGGTGCCCCAGCCGAGTTCCGATGGCTGCACGCCTTCCGATATGAAGCCTTCCACCGACCAAGTGTTGACGAACACGTCGGGCTCTTTCGGCTTCTTCGAGCGCTGGGTGTCGCGTTCGGCAATGTGGATGCCCTTGATGCCGGCCTGGCGCATCAGATCCGCCCATTCGGCCTTGCTCTTCGGCTTCGGGGCATTGAGCTTGAGGTCGGTGGCGACATTCAAGAGCGCCTGCTTGACGAAGAACGAGACCATGCCGGGATTGGCGCCACAGCAGGAGACGGCCGTCGTCGAGCGCGCCGGACGGGCCTTCTTGGCGGCCAGCGTGTTCTCGCGCAGCGCGTAGTTGGAGCGCGCTTCCGGCCCCTTCGACGCATCGAAATAGAAGCCGAGCCAAGGCTCGTTGACCGTGTCGATGTAGAGCGCGCCGAGTTCGTTGCAGAGCTCCATGATATCGGTGGAGCCGGTATCAACCGAAAGATTGACGCAGAAGCCCTGACCGCCGCCTTCGGTGAGCAGCGGGGTCAGCAGGTCGCGGTAGTTGTCCTTGGTCAGGCCCTGCTGGATGAAGCGAACGTTGTGCTTCTCGCAATGCGCCTTGCGGCCTTCGTCCTTGGGATCGATCACCGTGATGCGCGACTTGTCGTAATCGAAATGTCGCTCGATCATCGGCAGCGTGCCTTTGCCGATCGAGCCGAATCCGACCATGACGATCGGGCCGGTGATGCGTGCGTACACGGGCGCGGTTGGTGACGGCATCAAGACTCTCCGGATTTTTTGGAAAAGCGAGCGGATACGTCCGCTACGGACTGGCCCTTTGAAAACGACAAATTGCCGATGAAATCAAGGCCTGAAAGCTGTCGTCCAACTGTCACACAACGTGGTCGGGCGCGAGCGTGCAGTGGATGTCCGTTGACGTCTCGATTTGCAGCGTCGCGTGGCCGATATTGAAGCTGTCGTGCAGCGCGCGGCAGGTCTCGGTCAAGAAGGCGTCGCCGGGATTTCCCGCCGGCATGACCAGATGCGCGGTGAGCGCGGTCTCGGTGGTGCTCAGTGGCCAGATATGAAGGTCGTGGATCGACGCCACGCCAGGACGTCCGGAAAGAAACGCACGCACCGCGGCTGGATCGATGCCGGAAGGAACCGCTGCCAGCGACATCGCGGTGCTTTCGCGCAGCAGGCTCCATGTTCCCCAGACGATCACGGCCACAATGATGAGACTCATCACGGGATCGATCCAGAACCAGTCCGTCATCATGATCGCAAAGGCGGACAGCACCACGCCGAGCGAGACGGCGGCATCCGCCATCATGTGCAGATAGGCGCCGCGGATGTTGAGATCGGTGTTGCGGCCCGACGCAAACAGCATGGCGGTGGCGCCGTTGACGACGATTCCGATCGCCGCGACCACGATCACGGTGAGGCTCGCGATCGGTTCGGGATGGATCAGGCGCTGGATTGCTTCCAGCAGGATCGCGCCGGATGCGATCAGCAGCAGGATCGCGTTGAGCAATGCGGCGAGGATCGAGGTGTTGCGCAGGCCGTAGGTGAGGCGCGGCGTCGGCGGACGCTGCGACAGCACGGCGGCGATCCATGCCACCAGCAACCCCAGCACGTCGGACAGATTGTGCCCCGCATCCGCAAGCAGCGCGGTGGAATTCGCGACAAAGCCGTAGGCCGCCTCGATCAGGACGAATGCCACGTTCAGGGCGATGCCGATCGCGAAGGCACGCCCGAAATTCGCCGGCGCATGACTGTGACCGGCGTGGCCGTGCGCGCCGTGATCGTGCCCGTGATGGGCATGATCGTGATCGTCGTCGTGGCGATGATGATGATGGTCGCTCATGGGCCGAGTCGTAGCACCCGGCAACGGCGCAGGCGACCGTCATCGATCGAAATTCATCGCACTGATATTTTATAACGTAACGTGCCCTGACCACGATCTCAGATGTGGTTGCGGACATCGGTGACGGTCAGCGAGCGCCATCCGCCGGCCGGCGTCTGGAATTCGATCGTCTGACCGGCCGACAGGCCGATCAGCGCCGCGCCGATCGGCGTCAGCACGGAGATCCTGCTGGCGCCGACATCCGCGGCTTCGGGATAGACCAGCGTCATGGTGCGAGTCTGACCGCTGATGTCATCGCGGAAGCTCACCTCGGACTCCATCATGACCACGTGGCGCATCGACCGGTCCGCCGGACAAATGCTGGCGCGTTCAAGCTCGCGGGAGAGGAAATCCGCGGTCGCGGGATAGGTCTCGGCCGCGGCGTCGGCGAGATGGCGCAACTTCGCGGCATCGCGTGCGCTGATGGTGATGGGCGGCAGACGAGTTTGCAGATCGTTGTGCATGATGCTCACGTTGGCTGGCGTTGCGGTCAATCAAGCGGCGCGGAGAAACGGCTTTCGGCGGGAAAGCCGGAAGCGGTTGCTGACGAGATGGTCGAAGCTGGAAAAAAGGTCGAACGAAAATCGGTCCCGGACGGCGCACGCGTCCGCCCGGGTCACCTTCCTGCGATGAGGTGACCTGCGCGCAACAACAGACGGTTTCTGCACACGTTCGACATGATGGCTTTAAGGTAGGCTCGCTTGCGCGCAAGTCAACGCGTGAACTGCGACATCTTGGCGCGCAAAGGAACGCGCAACGGAATCAGGTGGAACGGCGCTTGGCCGTGACTGTGATCGGACTTTGCGTGTGGGCGGCTTATCCGGCGGCGTTGCGCCGGCGTCTCCACACGTCGATCGCGATCATGACGCCGAGCAGGATCATCATCAGCGTCGTCAGGGCCGGGCGCGTGACCTTGCGGCTGCGCTCATCCACGCACCATGCGCCTGCCTCGGGGTCGAGTGCTGTCATCGATCGGAATCCGTCAGGCCGCGCGCGGCGTCAGCCGCTGGCGTTTCATCCGGCGATGGCCCCTCGCTTCCAGCGCGGCCGCGCCGGTTGCCACGATCATGCCCTGGGCTTCGTCAAGCGCCCCGTCGCGCAGTTCGACGGCGAGCAGGCGGTCGCGCTCGAACGGGCCCGGCAGCTCCAGGCCGCCGGTCTTGTCCGCGCTGAAGCCGAACCGTGCGTAGTAGGCGGGATCGCCGCGCAGGATGACGGCGGCGTGGCCGCGGGCTTTCGCTGCGGCCAGCGCATGCCGCATCAGTGCCGCGCCGATGCCGAGCGCGCGGCACGATGCCTCCACCGCCAGCGGTCCAAGCACCAGCGCCGGAATGCCCCCGGCGCTGACGTGCCAGAGCCGCACGGTCCCGACCAGCCTGCCATCGTGCACCGCCGAGAAGGCGAGGCCTTCGGCGGGCTTCCGTCCGTCGCGCAGGCGCTGGCAGGTGCGCGCGTGTCGGCCTTCGCCGAAGCTCGCATCGAGCAGCGCTTCACGCGCGCGGACGTCCGAGGCCTGCTCCGCACGGATCGCGAACGGAGTGGCATCGATGGAGAGGGCAGCAGTCGGTTTCCAAACAGCGGTCATGGCACGTCAGTCCCCACGCGAACGGCCATCGGGCCGCGGCGTGTTGTCAGCAAATCAGGTTGTGACGGGATGGGAGCCGGCGCACCGGCTCCCCGTTCTCTTGCTCACCTCTTTGGAGAGGCGAAGGTTCCGGCTCAGATGTGGTAGGTCTTCAGCGGCGGAATGCCGTTGAAAGCCACCGACGAGTAGGTCGAGGTATACGCGCCGGTGCCCTCGATCAGCAGCTTGTCGCCGATCTCGAGCGTCACCGGCAGCGGATACGGCGACTTCTCGTACAGCACGTCCGCGCTGTCGCAGGTCGGGCCGGCCAGCACGCAGGGCGTCATCTCGGCGCCGTCGTGCGGCGTCTTGATGGCGTAGCGGATCGACTCGTCCATCGTCTCGGCGAGACCGCCGAACTTGCCGATGTCGAGGTAGACCCAGCGCACCTCGTCCTCGTCGCTCTTCTTGGAGATCAGAACGACTTCGGTCTCGATGATGCCGGCGTTGCCCACCATGCCGCGGCCCGGCTCGATGATCGTCTCCGGGATCTGGTTGCCGAAGTGCTTGCGCAGCGCACGGAAGATCGACCGGCCGTACTGCACCACCGGCGGCACGTCCTTCAGATACCGGGTCGGGAAGCCGCCGCCCATGTTAACCATGGACAGGTTGATGCCGCGCTCGGCGCAGTCGCGGAACACCTGCGAGGCCATCGCCAGCGCACGGTCCCACGCCTTCACCTTGCGCTGCTGCGAGCCGACATGGAACGAGATGCCGACCGGCTCCAGACGCAGGCGCTTGGCAAGGTCGAGCACGTCGACCGCCATCTCCGGGTCGCAACCGAACTTGCGCGACAGTGGCCACTCGGCGCCGGCGCAATCATAGAGAATGCGGCAGAACACCTTCGCGGCCGGCGCGGCGCGTGCGATCTTCTCGACCTCGGCGGTGCAGTCCACGGCGAAGAGGCGGATGCCGAGCGCGTAGGCGCGCGCGATATCGCGCTCCTTCTTGATGGTGTTGCCGAAGGAGATGCGGTCCGGCGTTGCGCCGGCGGCCAGCGCCATCTCGATCTCCGCCACCGTCGCGGTGTCGAAGCACGAGCCGAGCGAGGCGAGCAGGCTCAGCACCTCGGGCGCAGGATTCGCCTTCACCGCGTAGAACACGCGAGAGTCCGGCAGCGCCTTCGAGAAGGTCTGGTAGTTGTCGCGCACGACCTCGAGGTCGACCACGAGGCATGGCTCGGTGTCGCGGCCCTCGCTGCGGCGGTTGCGCAGGAATTCCTGAATACGTTCGGTCATAGCACCCTCCAAACGGTCCAGCGACGGACTCGTTCAAAATGATCTTCGACATGAGTGCTTTGGCGATGCCGCACGATGGAGACGCGACAAGGCCTCGAACTCAAGCCGAAATGTGCTGCCGTGGATTGGTTGGGAATGATCCCGCCCGCACACCTGGCAATGAAGGACAAGCCTTTTCAGTAGCCCGCGCCGGCGTTGGACTGCCGGTAGAGACCAAAAAAGCCCGATCCGTCGTTGCTTTAAGTCGCGTCCCCCGTTGAGAGCGGAGTACGCCGGTTCGCCTCCGGCTGTCAGTCACGGTTGCAAGGAGCGGAGGACCTTTGCTTGGCGCTTCCCTGGAGAGAGAAGCTCGGATCCTTCATCCCTTGGCGGCTGTCCGGCCTCTTGTCCGGATACCTACCGACTGACACACGACCACAGGCACGTGCGAAATTGGGCAGGACGGGAAATAAGTCTTTTGAATTCGCTGCGCAACATTTTTTTTCGATCGCAGCGGAGTTTCTCCACGATGCGGGCAATATGCCGCGCTCGCGCGTGTCGAAGATGAACGGATGTTAAAGTTGTTTAACGAAACGTGAGCGCGGCTCGCGCGGAGGAAGCGAAGTTAGCCCTGTGCCGCAGCGGTTTCTGTCACGCGCGCCGGACGAAGGGCTCGACGCGCTGGGCGGCGCGCACGAAGTTGATCATGACGAAGACGCCGATCGCAAACAGTATCGCCTGAAGGATGTGCGCCTCGGTGTCGTTCAGCCCGAACAGGATGGCGAGCGCCCAGCCGCCGGCGAATGCCGCGCCGAACACTTCCGCACCGATCAGGATCGCCGCCGAGATGACGGTGATGACGCTGGGCCAGGCGATCTGGCGGGGAGCGGAGGAGGCGGGCTGCGAGGTCATTGTCGAGGTCCTGTTTGCGGGCGGCAATCTCTCTGAAAATGCCCGCCGCGGCAAGCGGCAAAGGCCTAAAAAAGCCCCGCCGCGTGCTATATCTCTATGTTGCCGTAGGTGCGGCAAAATGGGCAAAAACAGGATTCTCATGACCGAAACGCCTCAATCGCCGGCCCCCGCGTCGAATGCCGAAAACCCGCTGCTGAAGCCGTGGCAGACGCCGCTCGAGACGCCGCCGTTCGGAGAGATCGTGCCGGAGCATTTCCTTCCTGCGTTCGAGCAGGCCTTCGCCGATCATGCCGCCGAGGTCGCCGCCATCACCCATGACCCGTCGGCACCGGATTTCGCCAATACCATCACCGCGCTGGAGCGCTCGGGGAAGCTGCTCGCGAAGGTGTCGGCGGTGTTCTACGACCTGGTGTCGGCGCACTCCAACCCGGCTCTGCTCGCGATCGATACCGACGTCTCCTTGCGGATGGCGCGGCACTGGAACCCGATCATGATGAACGCGGTGCTGTTCGGCCGCATCGTGCAGCTCCACGAAAACCGCGCCGCGCTCGGGCTGACGCCGGAGCAGCTGCGGCTGCTGGAGCGGACCTACACCCGCTTCCATCGCGCCGGCGCCGGTCTCGACGAGGCCGCCAAAACGCGGATGGCCGAGATCAACGAGCGGCTCGCCCATCTCGGGACCGCCTTCAGCCACCATCTGCTCGGCGACGAACAGGAGTGGTTCCTGGAGCTCGGCGAGGGCGATCTCGACGGGCTCCCCGACAGCTTCGTCGTGGCCGCGCGTGCCGCGGCAGAGGAGCGCGGGCTTCCCGGCAAGGCCGTCGTGACCACGTCGCGCTCCTCCATGGAGCCGTTTCTCAAGAGCTCCACCCGGCGCGATCTGCGCGAGAAGGTCTACAAGGCCTTCACCGCGCGCGGCGACAACGGCAATGCCAACGACAATAACGCGACCATCGTGGAGATCCTCGCGCTCCGCGAGGAGAGCGCGAAGCTCCTGGGTTTCCCGACTTTCGCCGCCTATCGCCTCGAGGATTCCATGGCCAAGACGCCGGAAGCCGTGCGCGGCCTGCTGGAGCGGGTCTGGAAACCGGCCCGCACCCGCGCGCTTGCCGACCGCGACGCCATGCAGACGATGATCGCGGAGGAGGGCGGCAACTTTGCCCTCGCGCCGTGGGACTGGCGCTACTACGCCGAAAAGCTGCGGCAGAAGACCGCCAATTTCGACGATGCCGCGATCAAGCCCTATCTGACGCTGGACGGCATGATCGCCGCCGCCTTCGACTGCGCGCACCGGCTGTTCGGCGTCACCTTCTCCGAGCGCAAGGACGTTCCGGTCTGGCATCCGGACGTCCGGGTCTGGGAGGTCAAGGACGCGTCCGGCAAGCACCAGGCTTTGTTCTACGGCGACTACTTCGCCCGCGCCTCGAAGCGCTCCGGGGCCTGGATGACCTCGCTGCGCGACCAGCAGAAGCTCGACGGTGACGTGGCGCCGCTGGTGCTCAACATCTGCAACTTCGCCAAGGGTGCGGAAGGCCAGCCCGCGCTGCTGTCGCCGGATGACGCGCGCACCCTGTTCCATGAGTTCGGCCACGGCCTGCACGGCATGCTGTCGAACGTCACCTATCCTTCGCTGTCGGGCACGTCGGTGTTCACCGATTTCGTCGAGTTGCCCTCGCAGCTCTACGAGCACTGGCAGGAGCAGCCGCAGGTGTTGCGCCAGTTCGCCAGGCACTATCAGACCGGCGAGGCGCTGCCCGACGATCTGCTGCAGCGCTTCCTTGCCGCGCGAAAGTTCAACCAGGGCTTTGCCACGGTCGAATTCGTCGCCTCGGCGCTGATCGACCTCGAGTTTCATACCCAGCCGGCGTCGGCGAGCCGCGACGTGCGCGCCTTCGAGCGCGCCGAACTGGAGAAGATCGGCATGCCCGCCGAGATTTCGCTGCGGCACCGGCCGACCCAGTTCGGCCACATCTTCTCGGGCGATCACTATGCCGCGGGTTATTACAGCTACATGTGGTCCGAGGTGATGGATGCCGATGCCTTCGGCGCGTTCGAGGAGGCCGGCGACATCTTCGACCCGGCGACCGCGAAGCGGCTGCACGATGATATCTATTCGTCGGGCGGCTCCCGCGATCCCGAAGAGGCCTACATCGCCTTCCGCGGCCGCGAGCCCGAGCCCGATGCGCTGCTGCGCCGGCGCGGACTGGTCGAAACCCCGCAGGCGGCGTGAGCGGAGGATCCATGGCCAAATACACCGCCGACATCGACTGGACGCTGGCGCCCGGCGACGACTTCCGCAGCGGCCGCTACAGCCGCGGTCACACCGTCAGCTTCGACGGCGGCGTCACCGTGCCGGCCTCGGCATCGCCGCATGTGGTCGGCAAATGGGCGGTCAAGGCCGCCGTCGATCCCGAGGAGATGCTGGTCGCGGCGCTGTCGAATTGCCACATGCTGACGTTCCTGCACCTGGCGCGGCTCGCCGGCTTCGACATCGCGTCCTATCGCGACCATGCCGAAGGCGTGATGGAAGAGATCGCGCCCGGCCGTCAGGCCGTCACCCAGGTGACGCTGAAGCCTGACATCGTGTGGTCGGGCGACGCGCCCGACGCCGCGCGGCTCGCACAACTGCATCACGAGGCCCACGAGACCTGCTTCATCGCCAATTCGGTGAAGACCAAGGTCACCATCATCTGATTTTCATGCTGTCATTCATGGATGCGCAACTGCGTATCCAGCTCGTCAAGCCAGCCAGTGCCGGATCAGCGGCAGGAAGAAGATGCCGGCGTTGATGGCGAAGCCCACGCTCCAGAGGATCGACCGCAGCGTCGGCCGGTCGCCCAGGTAGGTGAGGACATAAGCGGCACGCACGACAAGGAACAGGATCGCCAGTTCATCGATCAGATGCTGGGGCGCGGCGCGGAACTCCGCCAGCAGCACGGCGGCGGCGAAGAACGGGAAGGTCTCGATGCCGTTGAGGTGCGCACCCAGCGCGCGTTCGCGCAGGGGATCGCGGTAGAATTCCGGATCGCGCGGCCGCGCATTGTGGAAGCTGTGAAACGCCGCCGCCTTGAACGGCGCGATGGTCAAGAGATACAGCAGAACCGCCCCGAAAACGCACCACTCGGCTATGGTCATGGCCGTTCCTCCTTCGCAATCCCGCCCCAAAATAGGGACGGCCGCCGCCGCTTGACAAGGACGAACCGGCGCGCGAAGCCAGAGCCATCATGACCGTCGTCATCCCCATCGACAGGGCTCGTGCCGCGCAGAATGCCGGGCGTGAACGCATCGGCGTGCTGCTGGTCAATCTCGGTACGCCCGACACCGCCGACGCGGCGGGTGTGCGGGTCTATCTGAAGGAATTCCTGTCCGACCCGCGCGTCATCGAGACGCAAGGCCTGTTCTGGAAGTTCATTCTGAACGGCATCATTCTCAATACGCGTCCGCGCCGCAAGGCGCGTGATTACCTGAAGATCTGGAACACCGAGCTGAACGAGTCGCCGCTGAAAACCATCACGCGCGGGCAGTCGGACAAGCTCGCGGCTGATATCGCCGATCATGGCGATGTCATCGTGGACTGGGCGATGCGTTACGGTAATCCCTCGATCCGCTCGCGGATTGAGGCCTTGACTACTCAGGGCTGCGACCGCCTGCTGGTGGTGCCGCTCTATCCGCAATATTCGGCGGCGACGTCGGCGACCGTGTGCGACGAGGTGTTTCGCGTGCTCGGCGAGATGCGCGCGCAGCCGACGCTGCGGGTGACGCCGCCGTACTACGACGATCCGGATTATATCGAAGCGCTCGCGGTTTCCATCGACACCCATCTCGCGGCTCAGCAGTTCAAGCCCGATGTCATCGTGGCGTCATTCCACGGCATGCCGCAGACCTATGTCGACAAGGGCGATCCGTATCAGGAGCAATGTGTCGCCACCACCGAGGCGTTGCGCAAGCGCATGGGGCTCGATGCGTCGAAATTGATGCTGACGTTCCAGTCGCGTTTCGGCTTCGATAAATGGCTGCAGCCCTACACCGACAAGACCGTCGCAAAACTGGCCAAGGATGGCGTGAAGCGTCTTGCCGTCATCACGCCGGGCTTCTCGGCGGATTGTCTGGAGACGCTGGAGGAGATCGCGTATGAGAATGCGGAAATCTTCCGTCACAACGGCGGCGAGGCGTTCACGGCGATTCCCTGCCTGAACGACAGTGAGCCCGGCATGGACGTGATCCGGCAACTGGTGCTGCGCGAGCTGCAGGGCTGGCTCTGAGCCGCCTCTCGCTTATCCCCAAATCGAACCTTACATCTGCCAGTGGCGACCAATCGAAAGGTGCGTCGCCCTGCAATTGTATGAGACAGTTGCGGGGCGCGGTTCTGCGTTCCAGACTGGCGGCGCCTGGCAGGGAGATTTTCATGACCGGTTTCGATATCTTCGCGATTGTTTTCGTGGCGCTTGTCATCCTGACGCTGTTCGCCGGTGTCAAAACCGTGCCGCAAGGCTACGACTGGACCATCGAGCGGTTCGGCAAGTACACCCGCACGCTCGAGCCCGGCCTCAATCTCATCATTCCCTATTTCGACCGGGTCGGCCGCAAGATGAACATGATGGAGCAGGTGATCGACATTCCCGAGCAGGAGGTCATCACCAAGGACAACGCCACCGTGACGGTCGACGGCGTCGCCTTCTACCAGGTATTCGACGCGGCCAAGGCGAGCTACGAGGTGTCGAACCTCAATCAGGCCATCGTGACGCTGACCATGACCAACATCCGTTCGGTGATGGGCGCGATGGACCTCGACCAGGTGCTGTCGCATCGCGACGAGATCAACGAGCGCTTGCTACGCGTCGTCGATGCCGCGGTGTCGCCATGGGGCCTCAAGGTCAATCGCATCGAGATCAAGGACATCGTGCCCCCGGCCGATCTCGTGCAGGCGATGGGCCGGCAGATGAAGGCCGAGCGCGAGAAGCGCGCCGACATTCTTCAGGCGGAAGGCCAGCGCCAGTCCGCGATTTTGAAGGCCGAGGGCCAGAAGCAGTCGCAGATCCTCGAAGCCGAGGGCCGCAAGGAAGCTGCCTTCCGCGACGCCGAGGCGCGTGAGCGTTCGGCGGAAGCGGAAGCCAAGGCGACGCAGATGGTGAGCGAGGCCATCGCCAAGGGCGATGTGGCGTCGCTGAACTATTTCATCGCCGACAAATATATTAAGGCGTTCGGCCAGCTCGCCAACTCGCCGAACCAGAAGGTCGTGATGCTGCCGCTGGAAGCGACCAGCATGCTGGCGTCACTGGCCGGTATCGGCGAGATCGCGAAAGCGACCTTCGGCGAAAGCGCGGCGTCGGCGGCTGCTGCTGCACGGCGCGGCTCGGTGCCACCAGCGGGCGCGCCGGTGCCATCAGTCCCCCCGCAGCGATAAAGACATGAGCTGAGGAGCGATCCATGACCGACATGTTCGTGTCGCTGGGCACGTGGAACTGGCTGATCTTCGGTCTGATCCTGATGGCGCTCGAATTGCTGGCGCCCGGCGTCTTTCTGTTTTGGCTCGGCCTCGCCGCGTTCCTGGTCGGCGTACTGTCGTTCGTCTTCCATCCGTCGTGGCAGATGCAGATCCTGTTGTTTGCGATCTTTGCCGCGGCAGCGGTTCCGTTGTGGCGGCGTCTGGCGCGACCGAACCCGAGCGCCAACAATAGCCCGTTCCTCAACAAGCGCGCCGATGCGCTGGTCGGTCGCGTCTGCACGCTGGAGAAGCCGATCGTGGATGGCCTTGGCACGGTGCGGATCGACGATACGGTGTGGCGCGTCGCCGGGCCCGATGCGCCCGCCGGCAGCCGCGTCAAGATCGTGCAGGCCGACGGCGCGAGCCTCACCGTGGCGGCGGTGTGATCGCCGCCGTTGTCTCCCGTTGGCTCCAGCGCTCGGCAAACTGGTGCAGTGGCATCAGCGTCGCGAGCAATTCCTGACCGCTCGCCGTCAGGCCGTAGCCTCCTGCGGGATTGAGCGCGAGCCATCCGGCTTCGCGCATCTCGGCGACCCGCGACTGGATCACGGTCGGCGAGGCGTCGTCGCAGGCTTCGCGCAACGCGCGCGAGGTCAGCGATCGCTCGCGCAGTTCCCAGAGGATACGCAGAGTCCAGCGCCGGCCGAGCAGGTCGAGCAGCACCATGATCGGCCGTCCGGTCCGTGAGCCACGCACGGCCTGGCCGGTTGCGGGCATCTGTCCGGCCTTCCGGCTCTGCCTTGGGTTTGCCCCATGCCTTTTGACCGCCGATTTTGCCATCCGAACCTCTTGTCATTTGCTACTAAAAATGTAGCATCGTGCTACGATTATTGTAGCAAAGGAGTTCGCCGATGTCACGGATCGCGCCGCTGGAGCCGCCCTATGAGGCTGATATCCAGACCCAATTCGACCGCATCATACGCGGCGCACCGCCGCTGATGCTGTTTCGCGTTCTTGCAGGCAATGCGCGCGCCTGGGAGAAATTCCGCGCAGGCAGCCTGCTCGACCGCGGTCCGCTGTCGCTGCGTGAGCGTGAGATCGTCATCGATCGCACCTGCGCACTGACAAAATGCGAATACGAATGGGGCGTGCATGTTGCGACGTTCGCCGCAGCGGCGCATCTCACCGATGAGCAGGTGCGCGCGACGGCGCTGGGCGATGCCCGTTCCGTCTGTTGGTCGTCGGCCGAGCAGGCGCTGATTGCTGCGGTCGACGCATTGCATCACCGCGCAACGCTCAGCGCGGATGAGTTTGCGGCACTGGCGATCCACTATGAGTATGCGAAGATTTTCGAGATTATCCTGCTGTGCGGTTTTTATCGCACCGTGTCCTATCTCGCGAAGGGCCTGGACTTGCCGTTGGAATCAAACGCAGCGCGCTTTCCGGGAAAGGACGCTGCGTGAGCGGGCCAGCGATCAGGCCACGCCCGCGCGCAGCAGATCGTGCAGATGTACGATGCCGGCCGGCTTTTTCCCGTCGGTGACAATCAGCGCGGTGATCTTTGAGGAGTTGAGGATTTCCAGTGCCTCGCTCGCCAGCATGTCGCGGCCGATGGTTTTGGGGTTTCTGGTCATGACGTCATCGACCAGCGCCATCATCAGGTCGGGACGCATGTGACGGCGCAAGTCGCCGTCCGTGACGATGCCGACGATATGGCCGTGGCTATCCACGATGCCGACGCAGCCGAATCCCTTCGAGGTCATCTCGACCAGCGCATCGGACATTTTAGTGCCGAGCGGTTTCAGCGGAACGGCGTCGCCAGCATGCATGAGATCGCGGGTGTATTTCAGCAGCGCACCGAGCTTGCCGCCCGGATGCAGCACGCTGAAGTCGACCGAGGTAAAGCCGCGGCCCTCCAGCAGCGCGATGGCCAGCGCGTCGCCGAGCGCGAGCTGCATCAGCGAGGATGTGGTCGGCGCCAGGTTGTGCGGGCAGGCCTCGCGCGCCTTGGGCTGCAC
Organism: Hyphomicrobiales bacterium; assembly: GCA_017305665.1. Taxonomy (GTDB): domain Bacteria; phylum Pseudomonadota; class Alphaproteobacteria; order Rhizobiales; family Xanthobacteraceae; genus Nitrobacter. Next base: position 51,092 of record JAFKKH010000026.1, on the reverse strand, counting down.
CAGCACGATGTCGGCGGCCTTGCCGAGGGTGGAGTCGCGTTCCGCGGTCATGGCGATCAGCGGAATGCGAAAACGTTTCGCGTAGGTGATGAGGTTCTTCATCTCCGGCTGCTCGCCGGACCATGACAGCGCCATGATGACATCGTCGGCGGTGATCATGCCGAGGTCGCCGTGGCTCGCTTCCGCCGCATGGACGAAAAACGCCGGCGTGCCGGTGGAGGCGAACGTCGCTGCGATCTTGCGGCCGATGTGGCCGGACTTGCCGAGACCCGTGACGATCAGCCGTCCTCTGGCACCACGGATCGCATCGGCGGCGGTCACGAACGCTGGACCGAGATCGGATCTGAGCGCTGCGGCGAGTGCGGTCACGCCGCCGGCTTCCGCTTCGAATGTCCGCAACGCGGATTCGATAGCCGCGTTCGCCTGGCCGGTCATGGTGGAGGTCGCCGTCCGTGATTTCGATGGGGTCATGTTGATTCCGTGATGGGGCGGAACGTGCCGCTCCGATCCTGTCCGCGTCCTTTAGCACGGCCGCTCAGGCGATGCGACGCAGCCCCGGCATTTCAACGGCTCGTTAACCATAATTGTTTTAACTCCATTAACGATGAGTTCCGTCGCGGTTTTGGCGGACCCTTCGCAAGCTTATGTTTTTGTTGGAGTTTTCGGAATCGTGACCTCAGGTCCAGCGACGGGCCGCCGCCAGCGCGCATTGATCTGTCGCGCGGCTTTGGCGTGTCTCGCGCTGATGGTCCTGGAGTGCTCGCCGGCCGGGGCGCAAACGCTGACCCGGGATCTGATGAATCCGGCACGCGGCGGATTTTTCCAGCCGCAGGATTCCTATCTGCGCCGTACCAGCGACAGCGGCAATGACGACACTGCGCCATCGGCACCCGCGCCTTCGCGCATCGGGCAAACGCCGGTCTATGACGTGCCTGCCGCGGCAGGGGCTGCCGATACCGGTTACGACTCCTTCAATCGCAAGCGCAAGAAGCAGAAGCCGTATCCCGGCGCGCCGAAGCCGAAGCTGCCCGCGGGACCCGGCAACTACGTTGCCGTGCCGCAGCCAGCGCCGCTATCGATCCCACCGTCATCGACCGCGAACAAGGCGCCTGTTGCGCCGGCGATGGCGGGCAGGGTGGAAGGACAGCCGGCCCGGCGGCGCCTGAAGCCGGACGACGATCCGTTCGGCGCGGTCGGCGATTACGTCGGCAGCTTCCTCGTCAAATCAGCCGTTGAACTGTGGGGCGGCTACGACACCAATCCCGGACGGTTCGACAAGCCGAAGGGCTCCGCGTTCTACATGGTGTCGCCGGAGTTCGTGGCGAAGTCCGACTGGGAGCGTCACTCGCTCATCGTTGATCTGCGCGGCTCGTTCACGGGCTACGGGTCAACGTTTCCGCCGGACATCGATAGCTCCGGTCAGCCGGTCGTGTCGCCAGTTCCGACAAACGTGGACCGGCCCGACTTCACCGGCAAGATCGACGGGCGCATCGATGTCACGCACGACACTCGCATCAATTCGGAACTGCGGCTGAAGATCGGCACCGACAATCCCGGCAGCCCCAACATTCAGGCCGGCCTCAGCCGGTATCCGTTGTTCGCGACCACCGGCGGGACGGCCGGTGTCGAGCATGATTTCAACCGGCTGCAGATCTCGCTGAACGGCACCGTGGATCGCACGACGTATCAGGACTCGAAACTGACCGACGGCACATCGACCACTAACGACGACCGCAACTTCAACCAGTACGGCGCGGTCGCGCGCGTAAGCTACGATCTGCTGCCGGGCGTGAAGCCGTTCGGGGAAGTCGAGGCCGACACGCGCATTCACGATACGCAGTTCGATCGCAGCGGCTTCCAGCGTGACTCCAACGGCGGCTACGCCAAGGCCGGGACCAGCTTTGAATTCACGCGTCTGCTGACCGGCGAAGCCTCGATCGGCTATGCGATACGCAACTATGCGGACCCGCGTCTCAACCAGTTGACCGGCCTGCTTACCACCGCGTCGCTGATATGGTCCGCGACGCCGCTGACCACTGCGAAGTTCATCTCTGTCACGTCCGTCGATGAATCCACGCTACCCGACGTTTCCGGCGTGCTGACGCGCACCTACACGTTCGAGGTGGATCACGACTTCCGCCGCTGGCTGACCGCGATCGGCCGGTTCACCTATGGCACGCAGGATTATCAGGGCTCGCCGCGCTCGGACACCATCTACTCGATCTCCGGCGAGCTCGTTTACAAGCTGAATCGCGAATACCAGATCAAGGCGCAGGTGCGCCGCGATATTCTGGATTCGAACATTTCAGGTGCAAGTTCGGCGTCGACCGTGGTGATGCTCGGCGTTCGGTTGCAGCGCTGACGCTGCGGCAAGATCAGATCGATGTTCAAATAAAAAAGGCCGCGGCAGGAGCCGCGGCCTTCGTTTCGTCCGGGCGACAAACTACGGGCAGGGATGCCGCCGGCCGTCGTTGCCGAGGTAGGTGCCCGACTGCGGATCGTAGGAGCGGAAGCGCTGGGAGCAGTAAGCGGCGTTCTGCTGCTGGGCCTGGCCGGCCGCGATGGCGCCGCCGATAATGGCACCGGCTGCAAGACCGCCGATCAGCGCACCGGCGCCGCCGCCACCACCGCCGTGCCAGCCATGACGATGGTGATGCCAGCGACGGTACTGAACCTGCTGCACAGGCGCGATCGGGCCGGAATTCGTGAGTCCCGGCATCAGCGGTGCGGACATCGCGGGCACAGACACGGTGATCACGGACATTGTCGCAATCAGCGCACCGGCGACGATTGATCTTGTGGTCATCGTTGGTTCTCCTTCCAGTTGGCAAACTCCGATCAAGCCGCAGAAACATGAAGCAGACAAGACAAGAATTCCATGCGCGGGGCAGGTATTCTGCGACGGATTTCTAAAATTTAATCAAGTCAGACGACGATGCTGAGCCGCTTCGCCGCACGGGTGATGCCGGTATAGAGCCAGCGCGCGCGGCTGTCTTGAAACGCGAAGCTCTCGTCGAACAGCACCACGTCGTCCCACTGCGACCCCTGCGACTTGTGCACCGTCAGCACGTAGCCGTAGTCGAATTCGTCGTAGGGCTTGCGCTGCTCCCACGGGATGTCCTCGATTCCGCCGGCAAAGCAGTCCGATCGCACCGAGACCTTCGTCACCTTGTGCGCGAATTCCTCGTCGGGCGACAGGCGCATGGTGATGATCTTCGATTTCGAGGCCGCGCGCGACTTCACGCGCCACAGGCCGCCGTTGAACAGCGCCTTCTTGCGGTTGTTGCGCAGGCAGACCAGCTTGTCGCCGGCAACCGGTAGCGGATCCTCGATGTTCTGCCGCTGCCGGAATCGCATATTGTACGAGCGGCGCGTGTTGTTGCGGCCGACCAGTACCTGATCGGCCTCCATCACGCGGCTCGGATCGAGCTCGCTGCGCGCCACCACCTCGCTTTCGCCGTAACGGCCGATGTCCAGGTCGCGTCCCTCGCGCACGTCCATCGACATCCGCACGATCGGATCGTCCTGGGCCTGACGATGAACCTCGGTCAGCATCGAATCCGGTTCGGCATTGGTGAAGAAGCCGCCGCCCTGGATCGGCGGCAGTTGCGCGGGGTCACCGAGCACCAGCAGCGGGCAATCGAACGACATCAGGTCGCGGCCGAGCTCTGCGTCCACCATCGAGCATTCATCGATCACGATGAGTTTCGCCTTGGAGGCGGGCGCATCGTCCCATAACTCAAAACTCGGCTGCTCTTCGCCGGACTCGCGGGCGCGATAGATCAGCGAATGAATCGTCGAGGCGCCGTCACAGCCCTTGTTCCGCATCACCAGCGCGGCCTTGCCGGTGAAGGCCGCGAACTTGACCTCGCCATCGACGCCGTCGGCGATATGGCGCGCCAGCGTGGTCTTGCCGGTGCCGGCATAGCCGAACAGGCGGAACACCGGCGGCGTTCCGTTCCGGCCGGGCTTGGCCTTCAGCCAGTCGGCGACGGCTTTCAGCGCTGAATCCTGATGCGGCGTAAAGGATGTCATGGGTCTCGATGGATGTAAGGAGTCTGCGAAGTGATGCCGCGACTCACCCGCTGCAAGCTAACCATTCGCGAGGCCGGCGCAAGGCATGTTCCGCGGTACGGAATGCCGGAGCGGTGGACTCGGTTTCTCAGCGGTCTACACTGTCCGCCAACAAGAAAGACCGCGCGGGAGATACCTCATGAAGTTCGGCATCTTTTATGAGCTGCAACTGCCCCGTCCATGGGAAGCCGGCGACGAACACCGCCTCTATCAGAATGCGCTGACCCAACTCGAGACCGCTGACCGCGCGGGCTACGATCACGCATGGGTGGTCGAGCATCATTTCCTTGAGGAATATTCGCACTCGCCATCGCCGGAATCGTTCCTCGCCGCCGCCAGCCAGCGCACGAAGAACATTCGCCTCGGCCACGGCATCTTCCAGCTCACCACCAATCATCCGGCGCGCGTCGCCGAGCGCGTTGCCGTGCTTGATTTGCTCAGCAACGGCCGTTGCGAATTCGGCATGGGCGAGAGCGCATCGATCACGGAGTTGACGCCGTTCGGCCGCGATATGGAAACCAAGAAGGAAATCTTCGACGAAGCCGTGCGCGCGATCTTCCCGATGTTTCGTGACGGCGGAAGCGAGCACCACGGCAAGTATTTCGACATTCCGCTGCGCAACGTCGTGCCTAAGCCGCTGCAGAAGCCGCACCCACCGCTGTGGATGGCGTGCTCGCAACTGCCGACCATCGAGCGCGCGGGCCGGTGCGGCTTCGGTGCGCTCGGCTTCCAGTTCGTCAGTGCTGACGCGGCGCATGCCTGGGTTCACGCCTACTACAATGCCATCACCAAGCGCCTGAAGAAACTGGCCGACTACGAGATCAACCCGAACATGGCGCTGGTGTCGTTCTTCATGTGCGCCAAGACCGACGAGGAGGCGCGGGCGCGCGCCGATGGCGCGACGTTCTTCCAGTTCGCGCTGCGCTATTACGGCGCCTCGCAGAACCGGCAGCGCCCGGCGCCGGGCACCGTCAACATGTGGGACGAATACAACAAGTGGAAACGCGAGAATCCCGAAGCGCAGGAGGCGGCGCTGCGCGGCGGGTTGATCGGCTCGCCTGAAACCATCCGCAAAAAGCTGCGCCGGTTCCAGGGCTCGCACATCGATCAGGTGATCCTGCTCAACCAGGCCGGCAAGAACAGCCACGAGCACATTTGCGAGTCGCTCGAACTGTTCGCCAGGGAGGTCATGCCGGAATTCCACGCGGCGCATGCCGAGCAGGAGGCCTGGAAGGCGGCGGTGATGCGCGGCGACATCCAGCTCGAGGAGATCGATACGGCCGCCTTCACCGACCGTTACGGCAACAAGGCGATGAACGTGACGGTGCCGAAGGCGAAGATCACGGCGGCGCGATGAAAGTTCGCAGGTGAAGCGGCTCGCGACGCTGATCTTCTACGTTGTCGGTGCGGTCGCGATCGCCTATCTCGCGCTTTATGCCTACGTGATGCTGACCGGCCGCGATTTCCAGCCGGGTGCGCCGATCCGGATTTTCCGCAAGCCCGACGCGCCGAGCTACTCAGAAACGAAAAATCCGGTGCGAGAGGTTCGCACCGGATTGAAGGCCGTCGTCAAAAGTAGCGACGTCAGGCGGTCGCCACGAAGGCGCGATGGTCGCTGTTGCCGGCCGGCGTGATCGGGATGCCGCCGTCGGCGTATTCATTGAGTTTGTTGCGTAGCGTCCGGATCGAGATGCCGAGGATGTTCGCGGCATGGGTCCGGTTGCCGAGGCAATGCTTCAGCGTTTCGAGGATCAGGTCGCGCTCGACATCAGCCACGGTGCGGCCGACCAGCGCGCGCGTCACCTGTTCGGCGGCGAGCGTGGCGTGCGCGACAGCAGGTGCCGTCTTGGCAAGGTCGAGACGGTCGCCGTCCGGCGTCAGGATCGCATCGGCACCGATGTCATCGCCTGACGCCATCAGCACCGCGCGGTGGATGGTGTTTTCCAGTTCGCGGACGTTGCCCTGCCAGCGGTTGGTGGTCAGCACGCGCCGCGCGTCGGCCGAGATCGGGCGCACCGGCACACCGTTGGCCTCGGCATATTTCTTCACGAAATGCTGCGCCAGTTCGAGGATGTCGGCGGGACGGTCGCGCAGCGAAGGTATCTTCAGGTTGACGACGTTGAGGCGGAACAGCAGGTCCTCGCGGAAGGTGCCTTCGCGTACGGCCTCCGTCAGGTTGCGGTTCGATGTGGCGATGATGCGGATATCGACCGGCACCGGACGGGTGCCGCCGACCCGGTCGATCACGCGCTCCTGGATGGCGCGGAGCAATTTTGATTGCAGCCGGACATCCATTTCGGAGATTTCGTCGAGCAAAAGCGTGCCGCCGCTGGCTTCCTCGAACTTTCCGATGCGGCGCGCCACGGCGCCGGTGAACGCGCCCTTCTCGTGGCCGAACAGTTCGGATTCGAGGAGATGCTCGGGAATGGCCGCGCAGTTGATCGAGATGAACGGCCGCTTGGCGCGGTTCGAACGGGTGTGCACATAGCGCGCCAGCACTTCCTTGCCGGTGCCGGATTCGCCGGTGATCATCACCGAGGCGTCGGAGCCCGCGATCTGCTGCGCCAGCTTGATGACCTTGCCCATCGCCTCGTCGCGATAGACGAGGTCGCGGGAGTCATTGGCGACAGCCGCAAGCACCGCGGCGATCAGCTCCGGATCGGGCGGCAGCGGGATGTATTCCTTGGCGCCTGCATGGATCGCGGCGACCGCGGCTCGGGCATCGCTGGTGATGCCGCAGGCGACGATCGGCACGTGGATGTGCTCGGCCTCGAGCCGGATCACGAGATCGCGGATGTCGAGACCGACATCCACCATCAGGAGGTCGGCGCCCTTGCCGCTGCGCAGCACCGCCATCGCCTGTTCGTTGCCCTCGGCATGGGTGACGGAGGCACCGTTGTCCATGGCGATCTTGGTGGCGGTCGTAAGCTGGCCCTTCAGTGTGCCAACGATGAGAAGCCGCATGGTTTGCTCCTGTTATAGGCCCGCGCTCGCGGCGGGTTGGTTCGCTGTCAGGCTTTTTCGGCCTTGATGATTTCGGTCATGGTCACGCCGAGCTTGTCTTCCACGAGGACGACTTCGCCCCGCGCCACCAGGCGGTTGTTGACGTAGATGTCGATGGCTTCGCCGACGCGCCGGTCGAGTTCCAGCACAGTGCCGGGGCCGAGTTTCAACAGTGCACCGACATCCATCTTGGAGCGGCCGAGCACGGCCGACACCTGAACCGGCACGTCGAACACCGCCTCCAGATCGGAGGCGATCCGCGAGACCTGTTCGTCCTCGCTGTAGCCGACGTCATCGATCGCCGGCGTGTCGGCGGCGTTGAGATCGGGAAGCGGCACCTGGGTATCGTTATCGCTCATGGTTTGCCCCTAGCCCTCAGGAATGTCCGGTTGGATTGCGCGACGCCACATAGCGGCGGACGAGTTCGTCGATCTTGGCGTCGATGGCCGCGCGCTCCAGCACGACACCGCCGTCAGCCCATTCGATTCTGCAGTCGCCGGTTTCGATGTCGGGCTCAGCCAGAATGACGAGTTGTCCGGCAAATCCGTTTTGCTTGGCCATGCGCTCGATCTGCTCGCGCGCGATGTCGTAGAGCTGATCGTTGATCCGCACCACGAGGTGCGGGGTCGAGACCAGATGGCGGAAACAGTCGCTGACCAGCGCGGTGATTTCCGTCAGCGGCTCTGCCGCGATCAGTTCGCTGCACAGCTTGCGTGCGACGGCAACGGCGACATCGACCGCCTCGGTTTCCATGCGGGCCTCGACGCCGGCGAAACGCGCTGCGATTCCCTTGATGCCGATGGAGATCTCTTCGATCGCCAGCGCCATGCGACGATCGCTCTGTACCTTGGCTTCACGCTGCGCGGCATCGAAGCCGGCCTGATAGGCCTTGGCCTCTGCGGCGGCGATCTGCTGCGCGATCTCCTGGGCCGTAGGTGCGCGCTCCCGGGAGCGGTGCGGCGCCGAGAAGTCGGTGTCAAACAGGAATTTTGCCGGAGCGCCCATCAGTACACCAGCTCGTCGTCTGCGCGGTTTTTCGACAGCATGATTTCGCCCTTGGCCGCGAGGTCCTTGGCGAGATTGACCAGCAGCGCCTGCGCCTCGTCGACGTCACGCAGCCGGACCGGACCGAGGGCGGCCATGTCATCCAGCAACATCTTGGCGGCGCGCGTCGACATGTTGCCCATGAAGAAGGCGCGGACCTCTTCGTTGGCACTCTTCAGCGCGACGCCGAGCTTGTCCTTGTCGACATGGCGCATCAGCGTTTGCGCCGAGCCGGCATCGAGCTTCACCAGATCGTCGAACGTGAACATCAGCGCCTTGATGCGTTCGGCCGATTCGCGATTTTCCTCTTCCAGCGATGTGATGAAGCGCGTCTCGGTCTGGCGGTCGAAGTTGTTGAAGATTTCCGCCATCACCTCATGGGCGTCGCGCCGCCGCGTCTGCGACAGGTTGGACATGAATTCGCTGCGCAGCGTCTGCTCGACGCGCTCGATCACTTCCTTCTGCACCGCTTCCATCTTGAGCATGCGGCCGACCACGTCGAGTGCCATGTCTTCCGGCAAAATGGCGAGCACTCGTGCGGCGTGCTCGGGCTTCAGTTTCGACAGCACCACTGCGATGGTTTGCGGATATTCGTTCTTGAGGTAGTTGGCGAGTACCTCTTCCTGAACGTTGGACAGCTTTTCCCACATGTTGCGGCCGGCGGGCCCGCGGATTTCGTCCATGATTCCGCTGACCCGCTCGGCGGGCAGATACTGGTTCAACAGCCGCTCGGTCGCATCGAAGTTGCCCATCAGCGCGCCGGACGCCGACATCCGCGACACGAATTCGAGCAACAGATCCTCCACGACATCCGCCTCGACCGTACCGAGCGTGGACATCGCGAGCGACAGGTCGCGCACCTCGTCGTCGTCGAGCAGCGCCCAGACCTTGCCGCCGTATTGTTCGCCGAGCGCAAGCATCATGATCGCGGCGCGTTGCGGGCCGGACATCGGCTTGGATTTCGGACGATTGCTCTGACGGCTCGCGAGCGAGGCAACGACGCTGGTGATGTCGCTGGCGTTGGCCGAGGAGGTGGTTTGCGGGAGAGCCATGTCAGATCACGCTGCGGGTTCGGCGAGCCATTGACGGATGATGGATGCGGTTTCGGTGGGATTGCGTTCGGCCAGTTCGCCGACGCGGTGCACCGACTGGGCGTGGACCTGACCCTGGACCTGAGCGACGTCGATCAGCTGCGCGGTGGCGCTACCGTTGGGGACGAGGTTTTGTCCGGTCGCTTGCGAGGACGCGTCGGGCAGGACCGGAACGCCGGCGGGTTCGGCGCTGGCCGGGACCGGTTCGGACGCCAGGATGCGGCGGACCAGCGGCCGGATCACCATGAACATCACGCAGAGGCCGAGCAGCATCATGACGGCGAGCTCGATGACGTACATGACGTCGTCCTTGGTGAATTGCACCATGCCGAGCAGGCCGGTCGGCTCCGCGGGTGGCACGACCACGGGAGCCTCGGCGAACTTGAGATTGACCACCTCGACCTGATCGCCGCGCTTCTGGTCGAATCCGATGGCCGAGCGGACCAGCGTCGCAATGCGATCGAGCTGTTCCTTGGTCCGCTCCTTGTAGACCATCTCGCCCTTTTCGTTCTTTGTGTAGGTGCCGTCGACGAGCACGGCGACCGAGATGCGGTTGACGCGGCCGGCTTCGGTCACCTCGGTCTTGGTGGTGCGGGAAATCTCGTAGTTGTTGGTTTCCTCGCTCTTCTTGGTCTGATCGCGCGGGGTGGCGGCTGCGTTATCGCTGGGCTGATTGCCGGGCAATTCGTTGTTGACCGTGACCTGGCCGTTGTTGTCGGCGGTGACGGAGGATTCTTCGCGGGTCTGGCTGGAGCGCAGCACCCGGCCTTCGGGATCGAATTTGTCTGATGTCTGCGTAACCTTGTTGTAGTCGAAGTCGGCGGAGAGCTCGACCTTGGTGCGGCCGGCGCCCACCACCGACGACACGATGGCTTCGACCTGGTGGCGCATGCGTTTCTCAAACGCGGCGCGACGTTCGTCGCCGGTTACGCCGTCGGTATCGGTCGCGGAGCCGTCGGCAAGCAATTGGCCGGTTTCGTCGACGATCGAGACCCGCTGCGGCTTCAGGCCGTTGACGGCCGATGCGACCAGATGGCGGATGGCGCGGATCTGCTGCGGTTCGAGGCCGCCGCGGACGCGCAGCACGATCGAGGCCGAGGGCTCGGGTGCTTCCCGCGAGAACAGCGGCCGGTCCGGCAACACCAGATGCACGCGCGCGTCCTGAATGCGGTCGATCGCCTTGATGGTGCGGGCGAGTTCGCCTTCCAATGCGCGCAAGCGATTGATGTTCTGGACGAAACTGGTGGTGCCGAGTGCGTCGGACTTATCGAAGATCTCATAGCCGACCCCGCCGCCCTTGGGCAGACCGGCCTCGGCGAGCTTCATGCGAAGCCGGGTCACCTTGTCCTTCGGCACCATGATCACGGCGCCGTCGTTGCGGATTTCGTAAGGGATCGCCTGGCGCTCGAGGTCTTTGATGATCCCCGCCGAGTCCTCGACGCTGAGGTCGGTGAAGAGGGTCGTCATTTGCGGCGTGGTGACGCGCACGATGACGAACGCAAAGAAGCCGATCAGCGCGGCGGTAACCGCGACCATCGCCATCAGCCGTGATGCGCCAAGGCCTTTCAGGAATGCCAACAGACTCTGCAACGAACCAGCCCCTCGGATTCGGCCCAAGAGGCCGACTGGGCAATTATTGCCTACGGTATGGTTTCCAGATGGTTAACGATGGTTAAGACCCGTGACGAAAATTGCCAAAAACGGCAAAAAACCGGCCTCCATAAGGAGACCGGTTTTCTGAAAATCCGGATGATCTAGTTAAGGCCTTACTGGCGATACTGCTGGATGCGCGTGGTGCGCAGCCCGGCAAGGCCATGCTGGTCGATCGAGAATTGCCAGGACAGGAATTCGTCGACGGTCAGCGTATACCGGCTGCAGGCTTCCTCGAGGGACAGCAGGCCGCCGCGAACCGCGGCAACAACTTCAGCCTTACGGCGGATCACCCACCGTTTGGTCCCGGGCGCCGGCAAATCCGCGATCGTTAGCGGGCTACCGTCCGGCCCGATGACGTATTTCACCCTCGGGCGATGGGGTTCTGTCATGGCGTACTCACAAACTCTCAACCACTGAACTCACAAAAGCAGCCTACGCGCCGCGACTTAAAATTTGCCTAAGCCCAAGGGTTCAATACGATTCTCCTTGAAAATGCCGTTCCAAAACGGTTCCGGGCCCCCGTGAAGGTGGCCCGGAAAGCTGATTGTCCTGCCCACATACAAGAATGTGGGCGCCGGATTGTGGTCAGTTCACGATGCTCTTGATCTGGCTGATCGTGTAGCTGTCGCCGCCGATCGACAGCAGCGGCGGCGACTGGGTCAGATCGACGGAGTTGATCGTTCCCTGAATCTGCGTCGAGACGGTGACCGGATTGCCGGCGGAATCGGCGGCCGTGGCGGTCAGCGTGTATTTGCCGTCGGGCCATTGCGTGCCGTCGTTGCCGAGGCCGTTCCATGAGAAGACCTGATTGTCGCCTGCGTTGACGCCATAGGAGCCGCTGAAGACGTTCTGGCCGGTGCTGTTGGCGATATTGATCGTAACGGTGGAGGCGGTGGGAACGCTGAGCTGCCAGGCTGCGGCGGCGTTGGTCATGGTGGCGGTGCTGCCGTCGACCACGGCTTTCTTGCCGACGAAATCCAGCGCCTGCGTCGCTTGCGTCGTCTGCTGCAGCGACACGAGGCTCGAGAGCTGGTCGTTCGTTTTCAATTGCTGCTCGACGCCGGCGAACTGCACGAGTTGCTGCGTGAACTGGTTGGTATCCAGCGGATCGAGCGGGTTCTGGTTCTGCAACTGCGTCGTCAGCAGCGTCAGGAAGGTCTGAAAGTTGCCGGCCAGTGTGCCGTCGCTACCCGACGTCGACGAGCTTGAAGAGGAGGAAGCAGGAAGCTGCGTCGTACCCGACACTACCTGCTGAACCGCGGAACCCACTGACGTCGTCATGTCCGTCTCCTTAAACCCTGATGTCGAGGCCGCCGCTCGATCCGAGCATACGGCCATAGGTTCGGCCGGCGGTCGCCACGGGAGCGATGTTGTCGTCTTCGGTCACGATCAGCCGATGCGCATTGCGCCCGGTATCGTCGCGCGCGGTCTGGCCCTGCGAGGATTGATCCCGCAGGCTGAATTGCAGGCCGTTATCGCCGGTCTTCAATCCGGCATCCTGCAGCGCGCGCTGTAGCTGCGGCGCGTCCTGCCGCAGCATGGCCAGCGTTTCCGGCTTCTCGACCGTCAGATGCGATGTGACCTGGCCCTGACGATCGACGTCGAGGCGGACATCGATGCGGCCGAGATCGGCGGGGTCGAGACGAATCTCGAAGCGGCTGTTGCCGCTTTGCGCCGTGGCCGCGATCTGCACCGCCAGTCCGCTCAGCGGGACGGCGATGTTGGCGGCGACAGCGACGTTATATTGCGGCGTTGCCGGCGTCGAAGCGGTGGCGGATTGCGTCTGCGGCTGCGCAAGGGTGCCGGCGAGACCTTGCTGTTGCGTGCCGTCGGCCGCGCCGGTTTGCGGCTGCGGCGCGGCATCGGCCGTGTGGCCGGAGTGCTGCGGCGCCGGCGCGGCCGGTTGAGTCGCGGACGTGCCGTTGTCGGACGCGCCATTCTTTGCGGCCGATGCGGTACCGTCATCGTGCTTGTGGCTGTCCGGCGCGGCGTTCTGTGTCGCAACGGCATCGCTGCCGGATGCGGCAGCAGTTGACGTTGTCGCGTCTGCGGTCTCCGGCTGGAAGCCGGTGGTGACCGCGGCCTTTGCGGCTTGCGCGCCGTCCTGCGCCTTTGCGGAGGTTTTTGCGTTGCCCGGCGTCGCAGCGGTGACGGCCGCTGCCAGAGCTTCGCTGGCCGCGCCGCCAAAGCCGGTCTGCACGGCATTGGTCTGTTGGGCCTGTGCGGCGGCCACGGCACTCGGATCCTGGGCGGAGGCCATTGCGGCTGCGGCTGCCTCGGCGGTGGCAGCCGGGTTCAGTCCGGCGGCAGGCGTCGCGGCTTTTGCATCGGCTTGCTGCGCCAGCAGGAGCGCCGCGGCCTGCGTCGCGTCTGTCGCCGAACCCGTAGCAGCCGTTGCATCCGTCGAGGTTGCCGTCGCCGATGGCGTCGCCACGACGGGAGGCGTAACGGCGATAACGACCGCGACCGGCGCCGCGGCCTGTTGCGATGCGGCCGGGTCTGTCGCTGCGGCATCCGACGTCGCGGGTTTGCCGTCGGCTGCGTCCTTGGTGCCGTCGTGTTTCGAATGATGGCCCGATGTTTTGGTGTCGGCCGCCGGCTTGTGAAACCCGGTGCCCTGTTTCGCTGCCGAATCGGCTTGTGACGGGTTGGCCTCGGCAGAGCGCGACGGCGCGTTGTCGTCGGCTGTCGCGCCGTGATCGGAATGCAAGGGAGCCGGAGACGGATCAGGGCGCCGGTCGGAGGCCGCATTTTGCTGATCGGAAGGGTTCGATGTCTGTGCGGTCGCGGCCTGCGACGCCTGCGCGTTGGCATCGACCAGCGCGCCAAAGCTCTCGCTTGGCGGCGACTGATCGTCCCGCGCAGATTTTTGCCGCGTCGTCTGGAACGACGCGCTGGCGGTGGCTTCGGATGTGACGCTGAGCACAGGCAACCTCTCACGATAAACTGTGAAGAGAGCAGCAAGGACCGGGCCAGCATCGCCAAAGATAAATATCCAGCAAATTCAGATGGTTGACTAAATCTGACGCGACCTGCCGGAGGCGTCCGGCCGTTTCCTTTCTGCCCGGCGGCAAGATTTGCCGCCACACACGCAGCATGGGGCGCCTGCGATTGCCTCATGGGAATACGGCCTATATTAAAGGCTGGTCTTTCAGCCGGTCCCGACGGAACCGAACCCGTTTCCCGATCGCCTTGAAAGTCCTCCGATCGCAACGGGCTGACGTGCTCTCATCGATGACGGGATCAATGCTCAATAGTCTGGATTTAGAAGGCCGTCCTGAGGACACGCGGATCGTGGTCGCCATGTCAGGCGGCGTCGATTCGTCGGTGACGGCCGCGCTGCTGAAATCCGAAGGCTATGACGTCGTCGGGATCACCCTGCAGCTTTACGATCATGGCGAGGCGACCCATCGCAAGGGTGCGTGTTGCGCCGGTCAGGACATTCACGATGCTCGCGATGTCGCGGAGCGGCTCGGCATTCCGCACTACGTGCTCGATTACGAAAGCCGCTTCCGGGAATCCGTGATCGAGAATTTCGCCGACAGCTATGCCTCGGGCGAGACGCCTGTGCCGTGCATCGAGTGCAACCGCTCGGTCAAGTTCCGCGATCTTCTGGCGACCGCGCGCGAGCTCGGCGCCAAGGCCCTGGCGACCGGTCACTATGTCGCATCCCGCCGGCTGGCGGGCGGATCGCGCGCGATGGTCTGCGCGGCCGATGCCGATCGCGACCAGAGCTACTTCCTGTTCGCGACGACGCGCGAGCAGCTCGATTTCCTGCGCTTTCCGCTCGGCGACATGACCAAGCCGCAGGCCCGCGAACTGGCGCGGCGTTTCGGGCTGTCGGTCGCCGACAAGCACGACAGCCAGGACATCTGCTTCGTGCCGACCGGCCGCTACACCGACATCATCAGCCGCCTGAAGCCGAATGCCATGGAGCCCGGCGACATCGTCGATCTCGACGGACACGTCATCGGCCGCCATGACGGCATCGTGCATTTCACCGTCGGGCAGCGCCGTGGCCTCGGCATCGCGTCCGGTGCGCCGCTGTATGTCGTGGAGCTCGATGCCGCGAACCGCTGTGTGATTGTCGGTCCGCGCGAGGCGCTGAAGATGCATCGCATCGTGTTGCGCGACGTGAACTGGATCGGTGACGGCGCGCTCGATCGCGCGGTGGGCGAGGGACTCGAAATATTCGTGCGGGTCCGCTCCACCCGCAAGCCGCAGCCGGCATGGTTGCGCGCCGTGGATGGTCATTACGAGGTCGAACTGGTGGCGGGCGAGGAGGGCGTGTCGCCGGGGCAGGCCTGTGTGTTCTACGATGCGCCCGAAGGGCAGGCGCGGGTGCTCGGCGGCGGTTTCATCGCGCGCGCCACGGCAAAACGTACGAACGACACCGCCGCGCAGAACGGCGCGGCAAAACCTCTCGTCGCCGAATTGCGCGGATAAAGGATCAGGGGCGCAGCGGGGCATGGGCAGAGACATCGACCGCGCCGGGGTCGCCAAGGCCTATGGGCGCTGGGCGCCGGTTTACGATCTGGTGTTCGGCAAGGTGTTCGATCAGGGCCGGCAGTCCACGATTGCGGTCGCCGACGCGATCGGCGGCCGCATTCTCGACGTCGGCGTCGGCACCGGCCTCTCGCTGTCGGATTACGCGCGTACCACGCAACTCTGCGGCGTCGATATTTCCGAACCGATGCTGCGCAAGGCGCAGGAGCGGGTGCGCGCGCTCAATCTCACCAATGTCGAAACGCTGGCGGTGATGGACGCGAAAAATCTCGCCTTCGCGGATTCGTCGTTCGATGCCGTGGTGGCGCAGTATGTCATCACCGCGGTCCCCGATCCGGAAGCAACGCTCGACGACTTCGTCCGCGTGCTGAAGCCCGGCGGCGAATTGATCCTCGTCAATCACATCGGTGCGGAAAGCGGCCCGCGCCGCCTGTTCGAACTGGCGTTCGCACCGCTGGCGCGGCGGCTCGGCTGGCGTCCGGAATTTCCGTGGGCGCGACTCACGAGTTGGGCCGCGAAGCACGGCGGCGTCACGCTCACCGAGCGTCGCCCGATGCCGCCGATGGGGCACTTTTCGCTGATCCGCTATCGCAAGGCCTGATCGTGCCGGTTCCCGGCGGAACATCCGCCGCGGCTGTTCGTTGCGATGTCATGCGAAGGCAAGTCACATCTCCAAAAGTCACATCTCTTTCGGTCTCGCTGTCGGTGCTTCTCGCGTTGACGGGCACGGCTCTTGCGCAGGCGCCGCCGACCCCGGCGACGCCGCCCGCCAAAACGGCGACACCCGCACCGCCTCCGAACGCGGGCAACGGCAATACCAACTGCACGCCCCACGACACGCCTGCGCCGAAGGGAACGACCACCGGCCAGAGCAAGGAGTCGCTGGGCGACAAACTGGCGAAGTCCGACGGCGTGTTGTGCCCGCCGTCGGGCGTCGACCCGGAGATTCGCGCACCGACGCCGGAGGGCGGCAATACGCCGGTTATCCCACCGCCCGGCAGCCCTGGTGGCGATCCCGCCGTGCGGCCGAAATAATCGTCATCCGGCAATAAGTTGGCGGATCGGGCCAGTTTGCTTGACAGGGCCTAGGGCTGCTTTTTATATGCCGCGCGTTCATGGCTTCGGCCGACATGAACGCCGTGGCGAGGTAGCTCAGTTGGTTAGAGCACGGGAATCATAATCCTGGGGTCGGGGGTTCGAGTCCCTCCCTCGCTACCAAGAAATCCCTGCAACATAAGCTACTTACAAGATCTACTCGCAGCGGGCTCCTCGCCAAAACTTCCTCTGTACCCGCTTTTGTACCTGCAATTCGCTCGGCTCTGATTTGGCCGCGCTGGCCAGGTTCCGACTCGACTCTAATGTTCTCGTTATGTTCTAATTGTGCAACAGGCTGCTGCCAAATTTGGAGCCGAGCACATGGCCTCTCGCCGCTGCGCCGACTGGCGCTTTCCGACCGAAAAACAGGCCCGCGCCGAGGAGACCGCCAGGCGCCTGCGCGCCAATGCGCCGCCGACCAGGACCGACGAGGAATGCTGGTGGGATTCAGTGCTGTCAGATCCGCGTGCCGCCACCCCGCGGCCGTCGCCGGCGCGATCGCTGAAGGACATCAAGAGCGAGCTCCTGCGCGTCGAGTGCCTGCGCTGCATGCGCATCGTCGAGATCCAGCGCCTTGACGCGGTCAGGCTCTACGGCGGCGAGGTGACATGGAAGGCGGTGGGTCAGAAGCTGCTCGACGACGGCTGCCAGCACCGCACCGGCCGGCATGAAGAGGACGGCTGCTGGCCCGATTTCCGCAGCTGAGAAGTTTCAACACTTACGATCGATTTTCGTCCGAAGTGTTGAAACTCAACCGCGGCGTGAAGTCAGGCGGTGGCGTGATGTAAGATTGCGGGGGCAGGGATCGGACTGTGCCCCCGTAAACGTACATCTGGGTTTTATGCTTCTCGCCGCCACTTGAAGTGTGGCAGGTCATCGATACGCATAGGAAAAGTTTGTTGCTTCTCTTGGTGATCAGGATTGATCAATGAGCGCCACTGAACATCGACGCCAACAAGGACGTTCTCTCTTTCGGATCCATCTCAGGAACCTTGATTAAGAACCCTTCCTTCTCGATCCCGTCGTCGGGACTCTTGAACAACATCCGCTCGAACCACCATCCAGGCGGAAGGACTGGCGCCTCAGGAACGGACTTGGAGTTATCATTGCCGACTTTCACTGCGTCCATCACACCCGATCCTCTGGTTGCTGCTTCACGGCCTGCTGTCGTATTCCGGCCAGCGGCCGGATCCTCCGGGCCCCGGTGCACCGCTTGCGCTCGTCTTCTTTGCCGACACCGCAATCACGGCACTTGATGCGATCGAAGCGCATGACCCATTGATGTCGTGACGGTGATGCGGTGGGCATCAGACCGGATTCGCTGCCATCTTTGCACGCCGGATGCGTTCTGCTCTCCACGCATCCATCTTCATTTTTGCCACTGGGAGAGTCGCAGCAAATGCTGGATCCTCCTCCACTGCGTACGAATGCTGAGCGAAAAGCCATACCTTATCGCTGTTCGTAAGCTGCGATTCTGGAACGATTTCGAAGTCTAATTCGAATGCACCATCGGCTCTTTGCTCGCATGCGACGAGCTTTCCCTTTGCAACCCGTCCCGGAGCCGGAGCAACGGCCATGAAATCTCCGATCTTCCCCCAGTTCAATTTCTCGAATGGGAGCGGTAGTCCGGTAATCGGATCCGGTGAAAAGGAAGATATTCGAATGCATCATTTCTGGCGCAGGTGCTGAGGCGTTAGCGATCGCCACTGCCGGCATGGCCGCGATAGCTGTGGTGACGGCGGCACCAGCGAGGATCTGACGGCGAGTGATGGGCATCAGGATATCTCCCGTTGAATTTCGAACAGGGACTCGTAGAGATCGCGCGCGACCACGATGATGTGATTGAGTTGCCCTGTCGGCATGTCGGACATCGGACCGGTGTAGACGAGTCCGTTGCGGCCGACGAAGTGACACCAACCGTTCTGAAGATCGCCGTCGAGCACGATGATGACGCCAGTCATTCCGAA
This sequence comes from Hyphomicrobiales bacterium, assembly GCA_017305665.1. Taxonomy (GTDB): domain Bacteria; phylum Pseudomonadota; class Alphaproteobacteria; order Rhizobiales; family Xanthobacteraceae; genus Nitrobacter. Next base: position 32,659 of record JAFKKH010000026.1, on the reverse strand, counting down.
GAGCGCAACGCGCTCTTCGATCCGATTCCTCGCATGCGACGCCTCGATGTATCCTTCCATCTCGCGCAGGGTCGGCAGGATCGAACGCAAAGGCGGTGGAGCACAATCGCCTGGCCGACCATTAGTCGGGTCAGGTATCTCAATCGTCGACGTCATCGCCTCTTCGCGCTCGGGCGTCGGCGTCAGAGAACTGCTGTCGTATAGGTTGTTAGTCATGATGCCTCATCCGATGTGAAACGCAGCGTCGCTCCTCCATACGGAGCGACGCTGCGAGTGGCCCCGACCACCGTGTCGGCTGTGAACCATGCTTCGGCGTCGGGACGCCTGGCATGGGGAGGATTTGAACCTCATTGCTCCCCTGATCTCGGCCAGCGAGGAGGAATTGAACCTCACCACCGATCGGAATCATCAGCGCGACCTCAGCAAGCCGCAACAACTATTTTGTTGACGAACGAAAGCGGTCTCAAATCGTTCAACCAGGTCTCAAATCGTTCAACCTGACGTCGTGATGTCTCGAATACTTCAAGCAACATCACTTGGTCTTCTGGAACGTCCAGACCTTGACGTCGTGCTGGCGGCCCGACGGCGACTGCATCGTCACGGTCTTCATCTCGCACCCGATCGTGGTGCCGCCTGGTGTGATGTGGCGCTCCATGGTGTCGATCGCCGGCCGATTGCTGCCGAAGCGGCATTGCTCGGCATGGGCGCCGGCGGTGGTGACGACGAGAGCGGCGAGGATCAGAAGGCAACGCATGGACTGGTCTCCTTGTATGTGATGGGAAGCTAACTCGAGATAGCTTCCTTTTCAGTGAAGTTGACCGCGAAAAGTCGGTGGTATCGGCAACGAACATCGGCAGAATTATCCGCTGCTTGCGATCAGGTTATTGGCAGCGTGACTGAATTTCGAAATCGAGATCAGCAAATAAATCAGCAAATCAATGTCGCCGTATCGTCAGGCGTCCTTCGGAATCGCAGCCGAGCATCGCTGCGCGCTCCGCATAGTCCTCGTCGCTCTCGTCGGCATCGCGCTGCAGGATCCAGACGTCGTCGCCCACGATCTCATCGCCGGGCCCCGCCCGGTCCCATATTTTATACGTGGCGCGAGCACGCCGATGCTCGCGGTCACCATGCAGCACACGACGCTGCGCAGTCGCCGTCCGAAGGCACGGCTCGCAGACATTGATTTCAAGAAAAGTGCCATCTCCACGATCGAAAACGGACGATGGCCAGTGCCCGCCGCACTGGAATGCCAGGCCGGCGACCGGCTGATTGTTGCCGGAGGATTCATCGTCGAGTTCTCGGCCGCATACAACGCAAGGGATCGTCGTCCTGGTTTCGATCAGCCACAACATCGCCTCGGTCGTCAGCGCGAAGTCGAGTCGCTCGCTGACGTAAAGGATGTCGCCATGGATCTGCGGGCGTTGATCGACCGACCTGGATAAGATCGATCGACCGTCGTGGCTCCATTCCCACTTGAGCGCATCGGCCTGCACGATGTCGCGGTCGATCTCGCTGGCGACGGGCGTCCAGCCGGTCTGCAGGCGCTCAAGCAGGCGTTCGATGGCTTCACTCATGACCAGTGATTCCTGCCATATCCATGCAGCTTCACATGCCGCTCGTCGATCGCGTGCCATCGCTCGGCTTCTTGCGGAGAAGGATAGCAGTCGAGCACGGCCGCATGCGGAAATTCATCGCGCGCCGCTGTATCGTCGGCGTTCTCGACGGCGACGGTCAGCGTAAACGTCGGCATCGCCCACCGGCCTGGTCGCTCTTCCGCCGTGACTATGCGGCCGACGGCATGCGGATTGGTGTCAGGCGTCGGCATCGCGATCAGCAGGCGCGCGCCGGGCTGCGGACAGCTGTGCGCAGTGGACAAGACGGCGTGCATGATGATTCTCATGGCACCTTCTCCAACAAATCATCGAGCGCATCCTGCTCGTCGTCGGTGAGCAGAGCGACGGGGTTCCCTTCTCGCGCTGACCACGAGTCGTGACTGCCGCGACGGCCGTCGGGTGACGTCGCGCTCTCGATGTATTTGATCCCGTAGTTTCGCCTGAATCCCGTCAGCCGCCATCCGTCGATCGAGAAATCCCCGTGGGTGTGGCAAACGTCGGACCACGGCTGCGCGACGACGATGCGAACCTCGCCGGCAATTGCGCGACGCAGCAGCGCCATCACCTCGGCGACGCCGACTTGGTCCGCCGGCAACGGCGAAATCTCTCTCGGAGGCGCCGGATAACGCAGGGCCTCGGAATGCAGCGCCAGCATTCGCGCCGCCGCGCTGACTTCATCGACCTCGCCGCGATTGAGTTTGCGCAATTCCTTTAGGTAGCTGTTGAAGACCGTCCTCATGAAATGACCACTGTCAATCTTGCGCCGATACACGTCACGCCACATGCGATCGATATGGTCACCAGCTGTGAAATATCGCGGCGGAATCGGAGCAGGCGGCTTCGCCGGCACTCGAGCGATCCCGGCGGCACGCGCCACGCGTGACCAGACTGCCGTCAGCGCGGTCATCGAGACGCCGCGCAGGAGATCTCGGCGCCTCATCATGTCGACTCCTTCACGTACTTCTTCGCCTGCTCCGCCGTCATCGGCTGCATGGTCCAGGCGTTGATGATCGCACCGCCGTTCTCGGCGATCACGTCGATCATCTCGCACAGTGCTTCCTTCTGCGCCGGCGTGTCCTCCTGCGTCGCAGCGCCCATCATGACGGTGTCGGCGTGGTACTTCCGCAGGGCTGCGAGCACGCGCGGATCGTCGGAGGCGACCTCCTTGAGCGTGCGCCACTTCAGCCAGATGTACTCGCGGCTCATTCTGCCGTCTCCGCGCGCTTGCCGAGTCGGTACACGCGCGACGTCGTGCGGGCCCAGCGCTCTTTTGAATCGAGCCAGACGACAGCCGACGTAGAACAATGGCCATCCTCGACCGATGGATGCCCCGAGACATTGCCAGAGAGATACAACTGATAGTCACCGCAGTAGTCTGAAACGACGACATTCCACTCATCGAGCAGCGGCGCCGGCGCGAGCTCGACCGCCGACGGACCTTCGCCGCGGAGGTGGCTTTCGAAATCGGATTTGAGTTGTTTAACGCTGTGCATATACAACTACCTCAGTGACGCGGAGCGCAGGCATCGCGCGCATCGAGCGTTGCGGCGACCAGGCGCTGCAGCTTGCGCATGGAGAATCGCTCCCTAGCCCATGCCCGGCCGATGATGTCGAGTTCATCTTCGGCGAGTGGATCGTCGTGCGCACGCGCATCGTCATCGCGTGCAAGATCACGCATGACCTGGACGGCCAGCGCCGGCAGGTGCGCCAGCGTCGGAGACGGCACGCGGATCATGCGATAGCGATCACGTAATGGCGACGGCAAACGGTCGACGGCGTTGGCGGTGGCGACGTGATTGACGTGCGAGAGATCGAGCTCAGCATCGATGCCGCCATCGCGGTAGCGCGCCGAGGTCTCGCGTTCAAGGAACGGAACCATGGAATGCCAAAGGTTGCCGTTGTGCGTGCTGTCGGCGGCCTTCTCGACCTCGTCGACCATGACGATTGGATTGGCCTGCATCGACGTTTGAACTGCGCGCGCGGGCACCGACGGATGCGCACTCCCCCACCCCTTCGAAAGTCCACCGAACATGTTGTCCGCGACGACGGCGGCATCGTAACGGTACGTATAGAGACCGAGGATCTCGCCTAATCGACGCACGAGACGCGACTTGCCGCTGCCTGGCGGGCCGACAAGCAACGCCGGCCGCAGTCGCACGGGCTGACCATCGCGCATGTCGCGGGTCAGCAGGTCAATAGCCTGGGTGGCGTGCGGATACTCGGCGTAGAGATCGCGCCTCACGGCTGCGGCGTCGGCGCAGACGACCAATTGGATCGCCTGGCCGATCATGTCCTTCCAGTCGTTCGGCAGACCCTTCGTCACGGCGCCGGGCTTCTTCATGACGACGACGCTTGGACCCTTCACCTCCGGCTGCTGCGGGCTGTCAGTGGCGACATCTGGATCGTCGATACCGATCGCCGACGGGCGCGTGTCGACGGCGGCGATGCGAAACATCGAGACATGGGAGTCTTTGTATTTGCCATCCGCGGCACGCCACCAGACGCGCAAGCGCGCATCGATCTGCTCGCGTAGCTTCGTGGCTTCGATCTCCGCGAGCAGCTTCGTGTCGGTGACTTCGGTGAAATAATGCTTTGCCATGAACGCCAGTGGCGGCATCACGGCAACGAACGTATCCGGCTTTTGCGGATCGACCGTCAGCATGCGCCATGCCAACGACAGCAGGCCGCTCTCGCGCTCGCCGTGCCCAGCCAAGGACTCGATCAACGACAGGATTGCTTTTTGGAGCACCGCGCGAGCGGCCGTCGTGGGATCGAAGGGAACGTCGTCCGGCATCGCGAGGAGGCGGCCGGCCAGCGTTAGCTTGGTCTCATTCAGCAGATACGAATAAGCGTCATCCCAGCGATCCTGCATCAGCAGTGCGACTGGCAGCGGGAAATCGGCATCTTCAAAATCATTGCTCATCGCCGGCCTCCGGATCGACGGGCGCCGGTGGCGGAGCAGATTCAGCACGGTCATCGAGGACGGTCTGGAGCCAATAGGCTTCCAGATCAGCCGCTTTCGAATCCTTGAAATCCATGGTACTGCCGGTGTGCCAAGATGCCATCATTGATGGTTATTGGTGCAACAGAAAGCCCTAAAAAGCAAACACTAAGGCTGCCCATGGTTAAGAAGGCGACAAGGAAACCCCGCGAAAACGTCGGCGGCCGGCCGCGGCAGGATCCGGCGACGCTTCGGACTGAACGGCTCGTGATCAGGGTTCATCCAGACTTGATGGGTGAGCTAACCAGGCTCGCAGGCGACAACGGCATCACGAGATCGCTGCTCGTCGAGCGATCGATGATCGCGTTGGTGAACCAGCAGGCAGTCGAGCCAATCCTTGATCATGGTGGTCGGCGGCTGGTGACTGAGGCTCCGACGGCACCGCCGCTCGGGACGCCGGATTCCTTCAATCAACTTTGGTCCAAGGTCATCGGCGGCGCACCGGCGCCGGCGCCGCGCCGAGGGATGCCGCGTCCGCCCGAGCGCCCGCCAGGCTGGAAGCCACCGCAGCCGCCACCGGGATTTGAACACGACCCAAGCGATTTCACTGACGATGCAAGCGGCGCTGAATGGCCAAGAAAGAAGAGATAGGCTCGAACCCGAACCTATTTTTGATGATGGCTGATATTTCGACTCTCGAAATGTCGATCTTAAAAAGATGATTCTTTTCAATGGTTTGATTTTTTGCCGCGCTGACGATGATGGCTTCGGGTGACGCTGAACATTTCGACTCTTTGATCATCGGAATCTCGAAGTATCGGAATAGGTGCGGGGTCGAACCTATTTTCCGCGCGTCGGTGGGAAGCTAACTCGACTTAGCTTCCCAAGGACTTTGTCCTGATAAGTTGGGTTATCGGACAAAGTCATCCTCACCAATGATGGCAACTTAGTCGTTGTTTTTTCACGACTTTTTTCGCGATCGAGCTTGACGCTTTCCGGCGCCAGCTCAAGGATTAGCGGATCAGCAGGATCCGAGATGTTTTCGATTTCGCCAACCGCTAAAACCATTGTTGCTGCAGAGCCCGTTGAGAGCTCGCATGCAGTCCTTGCGCGCTATGCCGGGATCACAGCTGCTGACATACCTTTCGACCTTCCGATGCCGCCCCCAGGCACCACGCCGGCGCCGAGGATCAAGTGTTACAAGCACACGCCAACCATTACTCTGATCCGAGGCGGTCGCTCCGTCGTCGTGAAGGGGCCTGTGAGGCCGATCGCGCCTCGCATCACTGAAGCCACCGCACTCGGATGGAAGAAGTGGCAGGAGGATTGTGCGGTGGCCACGGCCAAGAGCTTCGAGCGATCGAAGGCGCGCAACGGCAAAATCAAAGAGTATTTCGCCACGCGCAGAGCCAAAAAGGATGCAGAGCGCGAGCGGAAATACGTGAACGCCTGCGAGAGCGCGCATAAGCGTGGGCTGCCGACACCGCCCCGGCCGGCTTACAAGGCGCCGCCCGATGACTGGACCCTCTTCATCAAGGATCCAGAATTGCGCGAAATGCTGTCGGGCGCGCGCACGATGTCGTACAACGCCCGACGCCGGCGTCGGTACGAGCACACAAACTGGCTGGCAGCCGGTCGGCCGACCGAGAAATTCATCGAGGAATTCCGCCGCGCCGACGGCAGTCTGTCGACGGCGTTTCGGACCGCGCTCAATATCACCTCGTTCGAGCTCTTCAATAGCGCGCTGTCGAAGCATGGCACCGACTATGGTCACGACAAGACTACTGTGTACTCGCAGAACCTGACATCGCAGACCCCGACGAGCGTCAGGGATATGGAGTATCTGTATGTCGATGGGATGCGCCGATGCCTATTCGTCGGCGACCTGGACGGCTGGTGGGTCGATCTAGACTCACTGCTTGCCGACCTGCGCCGCTTCTTGCCGCCGGAGTTTATGCCGAACCTGGCCGCTTATCGTGGTCATAAGACCATGGGCGGCGTCGAGAATCCGCATCTCATATGGCTGCTGCCGCCCGGAGCGCGCGTCATTCGCGAGAAAGGGAAGAACAAGGACAAGCAGTTCAATCTGCATTGCATGATCCAGCGCGCGATCGTCAATCATTTGATCGATATCGGCGCCGACCCGGGTCACACGAACGTTGGCAAGATGAAGAACCCGCTCTCGCCAAAGTGGTCGGTAGCAGCGCAGGATGAATTCTTCCCGACAATGGATGACTGGCGTCGCTTCTTGCCGACCATCACGCCAGACCTTCGCGAAATGAAGACCAGGGCCAAGAAGGTGAAGGCGGCTCGCACCGCGTCATCGCCTGCGGAGGTCAAACTTTCCAACGCGATCTGGACTGACGGCCTCGAAGCACGCGGAATCATGATCCGCGCGGCGCAGCGCACCCAGGATCCCACCTTCGTAAAGGCAATCAAGACCCACGCGGGTTTTGTCAGCTGGCTCTACCACCCGGTGACGGGCGTGATCACCCGGCGCCTGATTCACCTGCACGGCGACACGGCGGCCGTGCGATCGGTACTTCATGCACAACGAGAACTCGTGGAAGAACTGAAGGACACGCCGACCGCGATCGGCCAGTTCTGCGACCGCGGTCGCGACCGTGAGCGCAATCTCATGGCGGAGCGCGATGACCCATTTGACTACAGCTGGCCGAAGGAGATCAAGGACGAGATCAAGAAGAAGAGGCAGCGCGCCGCCGGCACGCGGTCGCGGTGGAGTGTGCGCGACAAAAACCGCGGGCTGATCGCCGAGGAGATCGAACGCCGTCTGGCGACCGGCGCGACGATCGACGAGGTGATCGCGGCCAAGGCCGACGTCGTCAGGACTCTAGACTCTTCGGGTTTAGTAGCTAGATCAACGGCTTACCGTCTGTTCGACTACGTCGCAGACGTTGTCTCAGAAGCTGCAAGATATCAAGCAGTACCTGCTGTCTCCATTCTTCCGATTGATAGTCATCCTTCTGTCGATCATCAGCCCTCCGATCAACAGTTAGAGTCCGGAGCCACTGAAATCTCTTCTGAGCCTTCCGTGACAGCGATGCCGGTCGATCATTCGGTCAAGAATCCGGTGGTGCGGCCGTCAAAACGGATAATCAGCCCAGCAGAAGCGGTCCGGATTCGAAAAGCCTGGCGAGAAGCTGTCGTCGCATGGCGGGAGTCGCAGTTGCCCGTGCCTGACACCGGTGGTCTAGTCGAACTCGATCTCACCGATACGGACGACCCGATCGTGTGCGCTGTGCTTAAAATGCGGCGGTATACGTCATCACGCCGATCCGGATATTGGCATTGACGATCGGTCTCCGGCAGACAGTCCGGTGACGCTGAATTATGGCCAAAGACTCCAATCCATTCATATCGTCATAGCCCGGTGGTGGCCTGCTGCCTTCAGGCCGATGTCACCGCGAATTCCCGGTGGTTAGTGTTGGACTTGCTACTTGCTGCGTTGGAATCCAGATTCCGACGGACAGGAGAGCAATTGTGACGAAGTCAGTGAAATCAGATGACGTTGACCTGATCGTCGATCAGATCGATGAGACCCGGGTCGCCGAGCACTTCCGGAATCCGGATCGCCCGTCAACCAGGTTCATCAAGCCTCGTCGGCGACAGGATCCGGCGATCGGCCGGGCGAAAACGCGTCTTCGGACAGCGCACTACCGAAGCAGACTCGATCAGCGTTGCGCACCGTCAACGGCTGAAATTGGCATGGCGCTGGTGGTTGCTCTGGTAACGTCGCCGTCGTCGTCATCGATGTCGCGAAGCGACTGGAATCTGGTTGGCCGTGCCTTGGCCGACCTGCAGGCTCGCGGATTCGACTTGCGTGAGGTTAAGTCAACGTTGCGCCGGCTCCGTGGACGCATGATCGATCCGGCTGACGGTGGTGCGGAGCCCGGTAATCTGAATACATTGTTTTGAACCCGTTCCCCGGTGGTCAGTAAAATATTTTCAATGTCACAGTTGACGCTTGCCGGCTTTAGCTCAATCGGTAGGGGTGGCATGCCGGGTACGATCGCCTGGAGACGACCTTCTGCTGTTTCTAGGTTGAGCGCAGAGCTCGTGCGTAGGGCCACCGTTTATTCGACGGCCCTGCGTCCTGATGGCAGATTGCGAGAGCGGGCGCGGTCTCTTGAAACGTCAGGACTGGATAACTTGAAGGTCTGAAGGAAAGTGGGAGAGGACCTCGACCCCGTCTTTTTTGAGGATGACGCAGTCGATCAAACGGCCGCCGATGCGCTCGGCGTGAATGAACACCGGCGGCTCGATCGACAGCACCATGTTCTCTTCGATGATATCTTCGCTGCCATAGAACATGTTGAAGTTCTCGCCCCACGCCGGTGGGAAACCGGGCGCGATACCGTAGCCTGTCGTGTGCAAATTGAACTGCTCGAAGCCGGCTTCACGCAAGACCGAGACGGCTTCCAGCCACGGACGCCAGGCTTCACTTTCCTCATGGCGGCGACCGACGCGTCGTGAGCCGCCTTGTGAATCTCAAGCGCTCGCTTCGAGGGGGCGCCCATGTTGAAGTGGCGGGCGATCGTCGAGCAGTAGCGCTTGTACTGACCGCCGAATTCGATGTGCATGAAATCGCCCTGCTTGAGAACGCGGTCCGAGGGGAGGCTGTGGGCATAGCAGGTGCGCTCACCCGAGACGAAATTCATTGGGCTCGCAGCCGCGTCGCCGCCGGCCGCCATCATGGCACCGTGGGCAGCTGCGGCGACTTCCCGTTCGGTGGCACCGAGTTTCAGGGCGGCGGCAATGGTGTCCATCCCGATATCGGCGATCTCTGCGGCCTTTCAGACATGGGCGAGCTCGGCCGGGGATTTGACGAACTTCAAGCGTTCGATCAGGTAGGTCGCATCGCTGATCTTCGCGTCAGACAGTGCTGTAACGATCTTGAGGTAATTGTGAGCGCTCAGATAGTAGGATGGCATCTCGAGGCCGATCCGGGCGTTGTGATAACCCTTCTCGGCTAGAATGACTGTCTATCAGACGCCCATGATCCGGGTTCGTAACGACGGCCACGGTCGTTGGCCCGAAGGCGTCGTGTTGGCAGCTTGGGCCAAGGCAAAGGGAGAGCTACAGAAGGGCATTCGAAGCGCCTCCTGGGATGGTGCTTCGAACCGAAAGTAGCGCTGAACCGGATCCTGTGCGGCCTCTGGCCCGATCTTTCTGCGATACTCCGCAACCGCCCGGACCGAGAGCAGTGCGCCGGCGAGGTTCCTCTTATCGCCGAGGATCGCAACTACGGAGATCTTCTCCGCCAAGTTCGCTTCGATCAGCACTCTTATGGCGATACCGCAGCGAAGAGGAGCGTCCGCGATTGGCACCGTGCTGTACGGAGGGTGGTCGATCAGGGAGCCGGCCCGATCAAGCCGTTCAGCCAGTCCGTGACCTCCGACTTCCTGAACAGGTAACGGTGTTTGGTATGGTTGCCCCCCATGATCCACGTCGGAACCGTACCGCTCCGGACCATGCTGACGCCGATGAACGGTCCGAGGGCGGTCAGGGTCATCGACTGCTGGAGGTCTGTTAATTTCCCGCTGACCCTCTGCATTGTGCACCAGTCAACGATCCTACGCGCATCCTGCGGACGCGACGGCTTCGGTTTTGCTGGCTCCATGACCGCTGGCGTCTTGTCCTGGTGGCTTCACGTGCTGACGGAGCGTTCGCTCGTGTTAGGAGGCCGGCAGGCGATGCCACGTGGGAGGAACCATGAGTCCGCAAACAATCACGGCATCATACGCTCAAGCAGGTGATCCCTCCACACGTATTGATGTACGAGGGCTGCCGCGGCGTGCACGAGAGCGACCAAGACGGTCAAATTGGCCGCGAGCTCATGCCATTCATTGATACTGCGCCGAGTCGCAGCATCACCCGTGCCGAACTGCGGCACAGACCACATCCCGAAAAGATTGAAGCCGCGATACGATGCGTCAACCAGGCCAAGTAGGACGACGGCGGCAAGCAGACTATAGAGCAGGTAGTGCGTCGCCTTTGCAACCGCGTGAACGGTGCCCGTATCAAGCGGCGGCAGGACACGCCCAAAATGCGCGCGCCATGCGACCCGCGTCAGAAGCACGAAGCCTATGATAAATCCGAGCACCACATGCACCGACCATACGCCGGTGCGAAACGGGCCGCGCGGCGCCCAGTCGGCGGTCTGACCAATCACCCACAAAACAGCGATCAAGCAGACTGTTGCCCAGTGTAGCCAAATCGTCGTCCGATCGTATCTTTCTTTATGTCCATCGCTGCGTTGCATTTCCATGCTTCTTCTCCACGGCATGCGTGAACATCAAAATAGAAAAGCGATCCGCCAGGGCGTTGATCTGCGTCAACAGGCGGGCAACCGGATGCTTATGTACGCGTATCTCGGATAAGCGAACGAAAGCGTCTATCTGCTCCACATATGAAAACTCGTCCTGATCAACATGATGATGACCGTTGGCTCTTCGCCACGGAGATAGGCTTCGAAATCGGATTTTCTTATGCAGATGGCGGCTGCGTACGGATCAATGCCGCTCAGGCTCGCAAACGCACGCACACAGAGACCCCCGCGCCCGTTGGAAGCGCTGCCATGACCCGAGGCTGAGACGCAGCATGCCCTTTCACGACCCGATTGGTGGCTTTATCGAGGCGCGGCTGGTTGAGAGGATGCGCCATCTTCCCGATAAGCCGTATGATGGTGTCGCGCGGAAGCAGGGTGTCGGCATCAAGCGTGAGACGTAGCAGAACGTTCTGCGGAACGTGCAGCGGGTGACCGTCAGTCGTTAGAAACGTAGTGTCGGAAGCACCCCGCAGTAGTCGATTCAGTTCGTGCAACTTGCCACGCTTGCGTTCCCATCCGATCCATCGATGTTGGCTCACATACGCGCCGGCGGTGCAACAGTAGGAAACATTCGGCTACAGGCGCGGGCCTTGCCGACGATTCAGACGCGCAATGCCGTCCGCGGCTGCCCGGCGCAACTCCTCATCGCTTTCGGCGGTTTCGCTCGGAGCACCGATCCATTCCGATAACAAAGCGAATTGGACATCGCCAACTTGGCTGGCGAGATAGTGAATCTCCAATCGTCCAATCAATTGATCGAGCGCTTCGCGCATAGTCAACAGCGCGGGCACGATCACGAGAGTCCGCAAGGATTTAAGGACTCCGTCGCGAAGCTCCATGCCGGACAACTGCGTGGCAACGAAGCGCTGCGTAACGCCCTGATTAACCAGCGCCACCGCGGCGTCCAATGCTGGAACGGCACTCAACGTGCCGAATAGGCCCAGCAAAATCCAATCAGCGTTGGCTTCGGCGTGGGCTATGATCGGAAGCGCGAGGAGAAGCACGGCAACAGCCGCTCCAGCATGGCGCCATCCGAGTAACATTTGCAGATGCTGCAATAGGGGGCAATATTGCAGGCCGTATAACAGCGAGATCGCATGAGCGCGGAGGAGGACGACAATAGTTGTGGCACAGCTGTGATTTATATCGTGCAAAAGGCGATGGTGCACATCTCGCTGACACAAGGCGGCGCGAAAGGGACAATCAGCCTATACAGGACTAGTGTGCTCGTCATCCGCGATACGCTCTATGGCAGAAAGCTTGGTGATCGTCAGTTGCTGGTCTTGTGAAACAAGAAATCCTTGCCGCTCCCAAACCGTCAGCACCCGACTTACCGAGTAGAGCGTTGTTCCGCAGATATCGCCAATATCCTTTCTTCGTAGCGGGAAGGGAATGGTCACCCCGTCATGCGCTCGTCGACCAGCCTGCTTGGCCAACCGCAGAAGGGTGTGCGCCACACGCCGATCCACAGGTTGGGTCGATAGCTCGCGGACGCGGTACTGCGCTTCCTGAATTCTTCTCCCGACGACCTTAAGCGCATTGATCGCGACCTGGGGATAGCGCGTCATCAGGTTCAGAAGATCGGGCTCGCTCCAGCTCACCTCAACCACTTCGGTCAGAGTCTCCGCGTCAGCCAGATAGCGGCGATCAGTGAACAACGCCATCGCTCCGAACATTTCGCTCGCCGCAATGAATCGCACGACGATCTGTTTCCCGTCGCGTCCGGATTGGGAGATCCTGACACTGCCCTTGAGCAGGGCGTGCGCGCGGATATGGCCATCGCCTTGGTTGAATACACGACAATCCCGGGCAAGGACGCGGCACTGGGTCTTTACCAGTACCTCGTCGAGGGCTGCCGCGGGCAAGCCACGAAAGAGATCAAGTCCGGCAACGTCGCGACGGGTCAAATGATAGGGCGCAGTCATCATGCGAGCTTAGCGATTTTACGCGCATAGATCGAGCCCGCTTGCTCCAGCGCAAATCGCCGGGGACGAATTATCGGAAGAGCGAGGTGGAGGAGATCGATGACACGGCGCTTGCTTGGTACGGCTCAGCTCACGTTGTGGCTCTTTCTAAAAATGCCGCCCCGCTGAACTGACTGTACGCCCACCGGGCATGCGATCGATTGCGGTCGGCGTTTGCTCCAGCGCAAATCGTCGCTTCAACAAAGCTGCTAGTTTTGATAAGCTCCAGTCTCGGAACGATCGTCCCCCGACTTTTTGTGGTCGCAAACTAGCCGAGCCTTTAACGGGGTGTGGATGTCAGGACGTCGAAACCTAACTGTTCTCTTTGCTACGACTTGGGCATTCACGATCTGTTTTGCGGTCTGGATGATGTTCGGCGTGACGGGCATTCCCATCCGCGCGCAACTGGGTCTGAATTCCGTCGAGTTTGGCCTGCTCACGGCAACACCGGTGCTGACCGGCGCGTTATTGCGGCTTCCGCTCGGCGTCTGGACAGATCGCCTTGGCGGCCGCCGCATCATGCTGGCGTTGCTAGTGGGCTGCGCGGTACCGGTATGGACTTCGGCCTATGCTAAGGAACTGTGGCAGTTCTTATTGCTCGGTCTGGCGCTTGGCCTTGTAGGCGCCTCGTTCTCGGTAGGTACGCCGTACGTTGCGCGGTTCTTTGCGAAGGAGCGGCGCGGATTTGCGATGGGCTTCTTTGGGGCAGGTACCATCGGCGCCGCGCTCAACATGTTCGTCGCGCCATGGTTGATCGACGCTTATGGCTGGCAGATGGTGCCGAAGGTCTACGCCGCAGCGCTCATCGTCACGGCGGCCATCTTCTGGATATTTTCTGCGCCAGACCCCGCGAGGGTCGCCGCGTCGCCGTCGTTGCTTGCGCAACTCGCCGTGCTGCGTGAGCCGCGGGTATGGAAATACTGCCAGTACTATTCGATCGTTTTTGGGGGCTTTACCGCTCTGTCGATCTGGATGCCACAGTATTTCAAGACAGAATATGGGCTATCGATCGCACAGGCGTCGCTATTGGCGGCATGCTTTGCGCTTCCTGCTGGAGCCTTTCGCGCACTCGGCGGCTGGCTGTCGGACCGCTTTGGTGCGCATGCGGTCACCTGGTGGGTGTTGTGGGTTGCATGGGGCTGCCTGTTTCTCCTCTCGTACCCGAAAACGGAATTGATCATTCACACCGTCGATGGCCCGGCCCATTTCGGGATCTCACTTCCGGTCTGGCTCTTCGCCGCCTTGTTGTTCGTGCTGGGCATCGCCTTCGCCTGCGGTATGGCGTCGACATTCAAATATGTCGGCGATGATTTCCCCGACTCCATGGGCGCCGTTTCCGGGATTGTTGGGATGGTGGGTGGCCTTGGTGGCTTCCTGCTGCCGATCATGTTCGGCGCGATCCTGGATCGCCTCGGTATTAATTCGAGCTGCTTTATGTTGCTCTACGGCATTGTCGCAGTATCGTTGGTGCTGAATTTCATGACGGAGGTGCGGCGTGCGCCGGTCATGGGCGAGCATACGGGCGCGCCGCCAACGCAATCCTCGTCGCGCACTTGATCGGAAAGGGAAACAAGAATGAGCCATTTCCTGGAGCGCCTCACCTACCTTTCCCGAAAGCGCGAAAGCTTTGCCGAAGGCCATGGCGAACTGCGCGATGAAGACCGTATGTGGGAAGAGGGCTACCGGCAGCGCTGGCAGCACGACAAAATCGTCCGCTCGACGCATGGCGTGAACTGCACGGGTTCGTGCTCCTGGAAGATCTACGTCAAGAGCGGGGTCGTTACCTGGGAAACCCAACAGACCGACTATCCGCGCACGCGCCCCGGCATGCCCAACCATGAACCACGTGGCTGCTCGCGCGGCGCGTCCTACAGCTGGTATCTCTATAGCGCCAGCCGCATCAAATATCCTTTGGTGCGCGGTCGCTTGATCAAGGCGTGGCGCGAAGCACGTAGGACACTGCAACCCGTCGAAGCGTGGGCGTCGATCACCGGGAATGCAGAAACTGCAAAGTCCTACAAGTCGATGCGCGGCCGTGGTGGATTTATTCGTTCTACCTGGGATGAAGTAAGCGAGATCATCGCCGCTTCGAACGTCCATACCATCAAGAAATGGGGACCGGACCGTGTCGTTGGCTTTTCGCCGATCCCGGCCATGTCGATGGTCTCCTATGCATCCGGCTCGCGCTATCTCAGCCTGATCGGCGGCACGCTCTTATCCTTCTACGACTGGTATTGCGACCTGCCGCCGTCGAGCCCGCAGACGTGGGGTGAACAGACCGACGTGCCGGAATCGGCCGACTGGTACAATTCCGGCTACATCATTGCCTGGGGCTCGAACGTGCCGCAGACGCGCACGCCCGACGCGCATTTCTTCGTCGAGGCGCGCTATAACGGAACAAAGGTCGTGGCGATCACGCCTGACTATGCGGAAGTTGCCAAACTTTCCGACCTCTGGCTTCACCCCAAGCAGGGCACTGATGCGGCGCTCGCGATGGCGATGGGCCATGTCATCCTCAAGGAGTTCTTCCTCGACCGCCAGGTTCCCTATTTTCAAGATTATACGCGCCGCTACACCGACATGCCGATGCTCGTTCGGCTGCGCCAGGATGGCGAACGGTGGGTCCCCGATCGCTACGTGCGCCAGAGTGATCTCATCGGTGTGCCGAAGGCCGACCGTGCGGATTGGAAGACGGTGGCAATCGCGGAAGAGACCGGCGAGCTCGTTATTCCACAGGGATCGAGCGGCTATCGCTGGCCGGGCGAAGACGGCGCGACCGGACGCTGGAATCTCGAATCGAAGGACGGGGAAACCAGGAAGGATATCCGGCTTGCGCTGAGCCTCATCGATCGTCGCGATGACGTCGTGCCGGTGGCGTTCCCTTATTTTGGCGGCAAACCGCACGACCATTTCCCCGAGAACGACCAAGGCGGTGATGTGCTGTTGCGCAACGTGCCGGTGCGCCGTGTCGTGCTCGCGGACGGAGAAGCGCGTATCGCAACGGTGTTCGACCTGCTCTGCGCCAATTATGGGCTCGACCGGGGACTCGGCGGCGCCTGCGCGACCTCCTTCGAGGAAGACGTCCCATATACGCCGGCCTGGCAGGAATCGATAACGGGCGTCACCGCAGACAAGGCGATCGCCGTGGCACGCGGCTTTGCCGATAACGCCGAGAAGACGAACGGCCGCTCGATGGTGATTATCGGTGCCGGCATGAACCATTGGTATCATCAGGATATGGGTTATCGCAGCATCATCAATGTTCTGATGATGTGTGGCACCGTCGGTGTCTCGGGCGGTGGTTGGGCACACTATGTCGGGCAGGAGAAGCTGAGGCCGCAGACCGGCTGGACGATGCTGGCCTTTGCGCTCGATTGGGTGCGCCCGCCGCGCCAGATGAACGGCACGTCGTTCTTTTATGCGCACAGCGACCAATGGCGCTACGAGAAGCTTGACGTCACCGAACTGCTGTCGCCGCTCGCCGACCCCGCTCCCTATCGTGGCAGCATGATCGATCTCAACGTGCGAGCGGAACGCATGGGTTGGCTGCCGTCCGCGCCGCAGCTTGCGGTCAATCCGCTGACGCTGGCGGCCGAGGCCGATAAGGCTGGTGCGGCGGTCAAGGATCACGTCGTCGCCGGACTTAAATCGGGGAGCCTGCAGATGGCCTGCGAGGACCCGGACAATCCGGTCAATTTTCCGCGCAACCTGTTCATCTGGCGCTCGAACCTATTCGGCTCCTCCGGCAAGGGGCATGAATATTTCCTGCGGCATTTCCTTGGCACGCGGCATGGCTTGCAAGGCAAAGACCTCGGCGAGATGGATGGCCTCAAGCCCGAAGAGGTTGCTTGGCGTGATCCCGCGCCGGAAGGCAAGCTCGACCTCGTCGTCACGCTCGACTTCCGAATGTCGACGAGTTGCCTGTATTCCGACGTCGTGCTGCCGACTGCCACCTGGTACGAGAAGAACGATCTCAACACGTCCGATATGCACCCGTTTATCCATCCGCTGTCGACGGCGGTGGATCCGGTCTGGGAATCACGCAGCGACTGGGAGACTTACAAGACCATCGCCAAGCGGTTCTCCGAACTGGCCGAGGGACATCTCGGCGTCGAGCGCGACGTTGTGCTCACGCCGATTCAACACGACACGCCCGGCGAGCTTGCACAGCCCCTTGAGGTCCAGGACTGGAAGAAGGGTGAATGCGATCTCATTCCGGGCGTCACCGCGCCACAAATCACGGTGGTCGAACGAGACTATCCAAACACCTATCGCCGCTTCACGTCGCTTGGGCCATTGGCCGACAAGCTCGGCAATGGCGGCAAGGGCATCGGTTGGAATACAGAGCAGGAGGTTAAGGGTCTCGGCAACCTGAACTACCGTGTGAATGACGGCGGCCCGACCGATGGCCGCCCGCGCATCGAGAGCGATATCGATGCCGCCGAAACCATCATGTATCTCGCGCCCGAAACCAATGGCGAAGTCGCAGTCAAGGCGTGGGAGGCGCTAGGCAAAATAACGGGGCGTGATCACACCCATCTGGCCAGGATGCGCGAAGACGAGAAAATCCGCTTTCGCGATATCCAGGCTCAGCCGCGCAAGATCATCTCCTCGCCGACCTGGTCCGGGATCGAGAGTGAGCACGTCTCTTACACGGCAGGCTACACGAATGTGAACGAGCTGATCCCCTGGCGCACCATCACTGGCCGCCAGCAATTCTATCAGGACCATCGTTGGTTTCGCGATTTCGGCGAGAGCTTCGCGGTGTACCGCCCGCCGGTGGATACCCGTACGGTGTCCGAAATGCTCGGCAAGCGCAGCAACGGCGAAGCGGAAATCGTGCTGAACTTCATCACGCCGCACCAGAAATGGGGCATCCATTCCACCTATACCGACAACCTGCTGATGCTGACTTTGTCACGCGGTGGGCCAATCGTGTGGCTGTCTGAGACCGATGCAAAACAGGCCAGCATCGTCGACAACGACTGGATCGAGCTGTTCAACCTGAACGGCGCCATCGCGGCGCGCGCAGTGGTCAGCCAACGCGTCCATGAGGGCATGTGCATGATGTACCATGCGCAGGAAAAGATCGTGAACGTGCCGGGGTCGCAGGTCACGGGTCTACGCGGTGGCATCCACAATTCCGTGACGCGAACGCTGCTCAAGCCGACGCATATGGTCGGCGGCTACGCGCAGCTTTCCTATGGCTTCAACTACTACGGCACGGTCGGCTCGAACCGCGACGAATTCGTCATCGTGCGCAAGCTCAACAAGATCGACTGGCTCGATCACTCCAACCCCGTCGATCGTGCCGTCGAGGAGACTGCGTCATGAAAATCCGCGCCCAGATCGCGATGGTGATGAACCTCGACAAATGTATCGGGTGTCACACCTGCTCCGTTACCTGCAAGCAGGTGTGGACCTCACGTCAGGGCATGGAATATGCCTGGTTCAACAATGTCGAGACGAAGCCCGGCATCGGCTACCCCAAGGATTGGGAGAACCAGGAACGCTGGCAAGGCGGCTGGAAGCGCAAGAAGAGCGGCAAGATCGTGCCCAAGCAAGGCGGACGGCTTTCGATTCTCGCCAAGATCTTCGCCAATCCGCATCTGCCCGAGATCGACGATTATTATGAACCGTTCACATACGACTACGAACATCTGCAAAAGGCGCCCGAACTGCCGACGGCGCCCGTGGCGCGCCCGCTGTCGCTTGTCACAGGCAAACCGATGGAGAAGATCGAGTGGGGGCCGAACTGGGAGGAAATCCTCGGTGGCGAGTTCGACAAGCGCTCCAAGGATTATAATTTTGAGGCCGTGCAGAAGGACATTTACGGCCAGTTCGAAAACACCTTCATGATGTATCTACCACGGCTGTGCGAGCACTGCCTCAATCCGAGCTGCGTCGCGTCCTGCCCGTCGGGTTCGATCTACAAGCGCGAGGAAGACGGCATCGTCCTGATCGATCAGGACAAGTGCCGTGGTTGGCGCATGTGCGTGTCGGGCTGCCCGTACAAAAAGATTTATTACAACTGGACCTCCGGCAAGGCCGAGAAATGCATCTTCTGCTATCCGCGCATCGAAGCTGGGCAACCGACCGTATGCTCGGAAACCTGCGTCGGCCGCATCCGCTATTTGGGCGTGCTGCTCTACGACGCCGACGGCATCCAGGAAGCCGCCTCCGTCGAAGACGAGCAGGACCTGTATGAAGCCCAGCTCAAGCTGTTCCTCGACCCGAACGACCCAGGGGTCGAAGCGCAGGCGCGTGCCGATGGTATCGCCGACAACTGGATCGCGGCCGCGAAGCGCTCGCCGGCCTACAAGATGGCCGTCGACTGGAAGATCGCGTTCCCGCTTCACCCCGAATATCGCACGCTGCCGATGGTCTGGTACGTTCCACCGCTGTCGCCGATCCAGTCGCATGCCAATGCGGGCGCGATCGACACGAACGGAGAGATTCCCGATGTCCGCTCGTTGCGCATTCCCGTCCGCTATCTCGCTAATCTGCTCACGGCGGGTGCCGAAGAGCCGGTCGTCACGGCGCTCGAGCGCATGCTGGCGATGCGAATCTATTTCCGCAGGCGCCAGCTTGGCGAGGGTGGCGGTCAGTCGGTCCTCGATCAGGCGGGAATTACCATCGCTCAGGTGGAGGAAATGCACCGCTATCTTGCCATCGCCAATTACGAGGATCGTTTCGTCATCCCGACCAGCCACCGGGAGGATGCTGAAGACGCCTATGGGCTGAAGGGCTCCTGCGGCTTCACGTTCGGGAACGGCTGCGACTTCGGGCCACCGCACTCGACGCTGTTCGGCGGCAAGATGGGGCGGCGTAAGCTTAACCCCGTGCGGCCACTCGATACGTGAGGAGGCGATAATGTTGTTGTTCAAAGCTTTGAGCGCCCTGCTTTCGTATCCGTCGGAAGAGATGCGACAAGCCCTGCCGGAGATCGCGGATGTCATCAGCACGGCGCCATTGCTTGATCCAGCCCGCCGCGAAGATCTCCTCGCGTTAGTCGGCGAACTCGGGGAAGGCGATCTGCTCACTGTTGAAGAGCGTTATGTCGATCTTTTCGACCGTGGCCGCGCACTCTCTCTGCATTTGTTCGAACATCTCCATGGCGAGAGTCGCGACCGCGGCGAGGCCATGGTCGAACTCAAGCAGCTTTACGAGCACGCAGGGTTCGAACTCAGCGCACGTGAGCTCCCGGATTATCTTCCCGTCGTCCTTGAATATCTGAGCTGCCGCAAACTCGCGGAGGCGCGCGACATGCTGGTGGACTGCACTCAGATATTGACAACGATTGGCCGCTCGCTCGTGGCGCGCCGCAGCGGCTATGCGGCCGTGTTGCAGGCTTTGCTTGTCATTGCAGGAGAAAGTCCGATCGAAGTCGATAAGGTTCCCCCCGTAAAGGAGCGTATGGAAACGCTCGACCGTGAATGGGCCGAGCAACCCGCTTTCGGCGGGGTCCCCGCACCTACCGATCCAGTAACCGGCGCGCCAGTTGCATAGAGGAGGACTTGGCAATGCTGTCCAACACTTATGTCAACACGCTGCTGTTCGGCGTCTATCCCTATATCTGTCTCGTTGTCCTGCTGATCGGCAGCCTGATCCGCTTCGACCGCGAACCATACACTTGGAAAAGCGATTCCTCGCAAATGCTGCGCAAGGGCCAGCTCCGGCTCGGTTCTAACCTGTTTCACTACGGCGTGATCGTCGTCATTCTCGGCCATTTCGCCGGATTTCTTGCGCCGCACTGGGCCGTTGACTGGGCACTTGATCCGGTCGCACACCAGCTTCTCGCCATGGTGGTGGGCGGTATCGCCGGTGCAGTCGCCATCTTTGGACTCTCGATCCTCATTTATCGTCGACTCGCCGATCCGCGAATACGGCTCAATAGCCGCAAATGGGATATCGCAATCACACTGATGTTGTGGCTGCAACTTGCCCTTGGTCTGCTCACCGTGCCGCTCTCCGCCTACCACATGGATGGCGGGTTGTTCGAGACGCTGACGAGCTACGTCAAGGGCGTCGTAACTCTGGATGGCGGTGCAGCAGCCCTGATGGTCGACGTGCCCCTGACCTACAAGCTGCATATCCTCCTGGGCTTCACGCTGTTCCTCGTTTCTCCGTTCACGCGCATGATCCATATCTGGAGCGGCGGCGGCGCGCTGGCCTATCTGTTCCGGCCGTACCAGATCGTGCGCACGCCGAAGACGAGGGCGAAGGAGCCCGTCCGCTCGTGACAGTATCCGTCAATGGCGTCGAGGTCCCGGTCGAACCGGATAGTTCCAGCGAGCTTGCCGCAGCGCGCGAGCTTCTGCGGCAACGAGCGATTGCCGTCGACCTGCTGGCCGAGACCGCAAGTGAAGAAACGAAGATCGATGCGGCGATCGAAGCACTGCTGGAGCGCGAGGTTACGACGCCTTCACCCACCGAGGAGGAATGCCGCCGCTACTATAACGGGCACCCACGAGAGTTTCAGAGCGGCGATCTCGTCCATGCCCGTCATATTCTGTTTCAGGTCACTCCACAGGTACGCATTCCCGAAATTCGAGCCCGTGCCGAGGACACGCTGAACCAATTGCTACGCGAGCCCGACCGCTTTGACGCTCTGGCGCGTGAGCTTTCGAACTGCCCATCAGGGCAACAGGGCGGCAATTTGGGGCAGATCGGCCGCGGCGACACCGTGCCGGAATTTGAACAGGCTCTTTTCAAGTTTGGTGCGTCAGGCGTTCTCCGCGACCTGATCAAGACCCGCTACGGGTTCCATATCGTAGCCGTCGATCGAAGCATCCCAGGCAAGAAATTACCCTTCGAAACCGTCAGCGGACAGATCGCCGAGCGACTGCGTGCAAACGTTGAGGAAAAAGCTCTTCGACAATATGTCAGGGTGCTCGCCGGCCAGGCGAAACTCTTAGGGGTAGATCTCGACGGCACGCAAACGCCCCTCGTGCAGTAGACGATCGACAATGCCTGACCACGATGTACGTGAGTAGCACTGTCTTGCTCGATACCCGGAATCGGACGGTGACCCGAAGTTCGATCGCAAGGCGATCGGATCGGTCACGTCTGCAAAGGTCTGCCAACGGCAGTACCGTCGAATATGGCTCGGCGCCATGCTTCGATCTCATTCGAGTCAGCCGGCAGGACGTGGAACAGCGGTGCGGCAAATATCTCCCACGCCTGCTCGAATGCGGGTGACACGGAGGTGAGAACTGGCAATCCGGCATCGATGGCCGCAGCAAACGCGCCGCTGAGACCTTCTCGCGATGCTTCAAGCTTGCCGAACTTGCTCAACATGACGAGATCGCAGCCGGCGGCGATATCCTGTTCTATGGCTTCGGTTGCCGAGATGGCGCCGGCGCCCTCCAAATGACAAGCTTCGGCGCCGGGGCCAAGGTCTTGGAAGATCGGATAGAGGGTGCCGCTGGCGATGCTACGCAAATACCCGGCATTGCATTTCCGGTCCGCAAGGCCGTGCGGCTCCTCGACGACGCCAGCGATGCGAATATCGGATTGCCAACGCTCTGCCAGTTCCCGGAACAGATTTTGAATGACCGAGCTCGGCGATCCCTTCACCACGGCTACGCGTTTCATGGATGCCTCCTTCAAGGCGCTTGACCGGTGTTGCTTCAGGTCTTTGTTTGATCGAGCGTATCCAGCATAAGCGTGGAATGCGCGAATGCAGCGCCGGCTCTCATCTCTACCGCGACCCAGACCGCTTCCATCAATTCCTGTGCCGTCGCTCCCGCGCGTTGGGCTGCCTTGGTGTGCCCGGTGATGCAATATGGACATTGCGTAACGTGCGCGACGGCCACCGCGATCAACTGCTTGGTCTTGCTCGAAAGCGTCCCTTCCGAAAATACCGATTCACTGAAGGCTTGGAATGCGGCCTCGGTGCCAGGTCCCAGGCTTCTCCGCAGTTCGGCCAATTCGCGTGTAGGCTTGGGATAGAGTGTGGTCATGGAATGTCTCCGGATTGAGTAAGCCGATCGGATGTTGGGGTACCTCTATGTCGAACTGGCAGGGTTGCCGCCGCGTCCGGAAGTAGAGAAGCGCGGGCTCTGGATTTTTCCGTTGCGACCCGCCATGGCCAGTTCGATGCTATCGGCGATGCGCCGCGCTCGCTCGATGAAGTGTTGTGCAGCGGTTGGCGGGCAAATCTCGTTAGCGGCATTTTCGAACAAAGCGATCCAGCGATCGAAATGAGTGGCGACGACAGGAAGATCGACGTGCACTTGCATCGGCTGGCCATGGTATCGGCCGGACATCAACGCAACCGAAGACCAGAATGCGCAGAGCTTGACGATATGCTGTTCCCAGTCGGCAATTCGCGGGGCGAAGACAGGTCCAAGCAGCGGATCTGCCTGAACCCGCCGGTAGAACCTTCGCACGAGACGTTCGATCATCGCTTCATCGATGCCAGTCCTCTCCATGATCTCGCGCGTGATGCGCGCGCGCCGCGCTGGACCACCTTCATGGATCGCCGCACCCGCAGGCTCATGGTCGGACGCATCCTCCACCGGCGGCAGCCGATTGCTGAGCACCGTTCCAGTCATTCGGCGGCGATCAACGGCAGGCGTTCTGCGGTAAGCGCCGCGTCGCGCGTCGCAGCGACGGCGAGCCAGTCCCGGTACAGTCCCCGGTCCTCCTTCGAGAACGGGATGCGTCGCTTCATGTCATCGAACGTTTCGCCGAGGTGGCATTGGTCGTAGTCCTCGCGAACCAGCGATTCGAGATAGACGCGTTCGGCGTCGTCCTTCGGGCGGACGAAATCGTGAGAATTGCTCAACATGATCTGCTCCTTTCCTCGGCGTACAGTTCCCGATCCGCTCTCTCCTCGGCTTCGAGAGCCTGGATCGTCCATGACGGGCATTCCCCGATCCCCAGGCTGGCAGCGGCAAACAGCATCTTAAGACGCTCTGCGCGCGTCGAGGCCAGCACGGTCCCATGTGGATCGTTCGCTACAATGCCGGTCCGTGATGAGATGCTCGATTGTCTCGTGAGAAATCCTGGCATTCTCAGTCTCCCGGGCTCGTTAGCAGTTGCAGGCGCACCCGCCAGATGTCCGGACCTTGTTCCAGATAGGTCCATTGACAGTGCGCGCCGTGTTTCGCCTCAAGCTGGAAGTGCAACGGCTTTGGATCGTGATCTACGACGAGTTGAAGGCTTGCTCCCGGCGCGAGATGGGCGAACAATTGCTGAATGATCGTGTGGCGATGCCGCGGATCGATGTCCTTGACGTCGATGACACGTTCCGTTGCGGCGGAAATCGGAGTCATCCACCCACCCCTGTGCTCGAAGATGTGGCCGCGATTGCAGGGCGCGGCGGCCCGATCTGGCACGGCATGGCTTCGCTTTCGACGAAGAGGCAGGTGACGTGAGTGATCAGGCGTCTGGCCACAGACTCGCCCAGCGCCCGAACCAACAACTCCCGATAGTAGGGTTTGACAATTCGGCCTGTTACACCGCGATCCGCGCATATCAGGTCGATGATGTTGCGCACTAGCGGGGAGAGATCGCGACCGCTCGCATCGGGATCGACGATCACCTGCAGCGCCTCTTCGATACGGCTCCAACTACCGCCGGAGATGTGCGTCAGGACATTGTTGATATGCGGGTGACGTCGAAACGCCGCCACAATGAAAAATGTCAGCTCTGGAACCGCCATTCGGGAAGAAGAAGGCGTTGCTCTTTTGCGTGAGCTTTCGCTCGGTGCGCTCTGTGGTGATGCCGTCTCGCGGCTCAACGTCGCGCCGTCGAGCGCTTTTTCCGCCACCGCTTCAATCTCAAGCAGCATAGTCGCCTCCTATAAGATACATTTAGAATATATCTTTTAGCAGCAGACGCAAGAGCAAATTCGTCTCGGTTGCAGAAGACTTGTTTCCCGAATCGACGCAGCACGACGCCTGGAGGAAAGTCATCATTGCGCGCGGGTGTTGTGTCGCGAGCTGCAAAACCGATGGTCGAGGTGCGGACCGTCAAGTCTTATCGAACTTGTCGTAAGGCGAGTTCGGTCGATCTCAGGTAGCCGGTTGGAGACCGAAGTCTTTCGGACGGAGAATGAGGTCGGCGAGCGTGTAGCGGTCGAGCGTTCCGGTGAACGCCGCCAGAGCTTCATGCAGCACGCCCCGTAACCGGCAACGTGGCGTTATCACACAGCGATTATCCTTGGTGAAGCATTCGACTAGCGCGAAATCCGGCTCTGTTATGCGCAGGACATCGCCGAGGTTGATGCGTTCAGGGCGCTTGGCGAGCGCGAGTCCACCTGACCGCCCGCGCACTGCCTTCAGGTATCCCGCTCGGGTGAGTTGATTTGCCACCTTCATCAGGTGAGTACGAGAAATGTCATAGACCTCTGCCGTTTCCTCAATCGTGATCAGCCGATCCTTATGTGTCGCCGCATACATCAGCACACGCAGCGCGTAGTCGGAGAAATTGGTCAATCGCATTCGCTTGTTTCCTGCGCTCCGACGAATCCAAATGCTGCAAAGATGATCCAGAAGATATCTTTTGCAAGAATGCCCGGATCCCGGGCAGCCGCGGTCTCAAATAGGCTCGTAAAAGATATATTGACAATATATGTTTTAGGCGCAAACGTATACCCTAGCGCGCCGCTTTATGATGGTCATGGACCGGCTCCAGTCGCGGTTCCGTTCCGGCCGATGGCGCTGATGCGATCAAAGGAGCAGCTACATTGATTCAGACACAATCGGCTTCGGCCACCAGCGAAATCGATGTTCGAAGCCTCGTACCAGCGCAGCGGCACGCGAAAATCTTTGAGCTTGTGGGCCAGCTCGCACCTGGCGGTTCGTTCGTCCTTGTCAATGATCACGACCCGAAGCCGCTCTACTACCAGCTTGAGGCCGAGCATCCGCAACAGTTCTCCTGGACCTATCTGGAACAGGGTCCACAGGTCTGGCGGGTCGAGATCGGACGCCTACTGAAAGGGGCTTGAGTTTGCCGGAAGCGGTGTCGGCAGGTTCCAAGGCCGGCATCGCTCCTGCTCGGAAGGAATGGAAACGTGCTCGGCGCAAGGCTCTCCCGCTGGACAATGTCTTACTTCGCGGCTGCACTAATCGCGCTTGTCGCCGCAGAGCTGTTGATGGCGCTCGGATACGGCTATCCGGGCGCACCGGTCGAATCCGCCGAGACACTCGTGCTCGTGCATCTGGTCGCGTTGGGCTGGCTCAGCCTGCTCATGTGTGGCGCGCTGTTCCAGTTCGTCCCGGTGTTGGTGGCGCGGCCCCTCTACAGCGACTCGCTGCCGCTGCCGACGCTCGCATGCCTTGTCGCAGGACTTGCGACGCTGCTTCTCGGTTTCCTGCAGATGGACGGTATCGTCTCCATCCCGTTTGCCTTCTTCCCGATGGCTGCCGCCCTGCTGGCCATCGGCTTTGGCCTTGTCTTGTGGAATCTGGGGCGCACGCTTTGGGTCGCCCGCCCATTGCCGCTGCCCGCCCGCTTCGTCGCCGTCGGTCTTTGCAGCATTGCCGCGACCGTCACATTCGGGATCATTTTTACCCTGGTGCTCGGCGGGGTCACCGACAACCCGCATCTTGTCGACGTTGTCGCCAGCGGCGTGCCGCTCCACGCAATCGCCGGTCTCGGCGGCTGGCTGACGTTTACCGCCATGGGGGTGACCTATCGCCTTCTCGCGATGTTCATGCTCGCCCCCGAACTCGGTGGGCCGCGTTCGCGTACGGGCTTTTATTGCGGGACGGCGGCGCTTGCAGTTGCCATCGTCGGCGGCGTGACGGCGATCTGTCTCGCGGCAAGCGTGACCCTGGTCTTGTTCGCCGCCGGATTGCTTGGCCTGTGCGCGCTTCTTCTCTACGGCGCTGACATCCTGCACCTCTATCGCGCGCGAAAACGCCGTATGATCGAATTGAACAGCCGGATGGCGGCTTTTGCGATCGCCAGTCTCGCCGCGAGCGTGATCTTGATCGTTGTGCTTGCCGGTCTCGGCATCCTGGCACAGCACGTCGCTGCCGTCGTTTTTTTGGTCGCGTTCGGCTGGTTGTCCGGGTTGGCGTTGGCCAAACTTTATAAAATCGCGGCCTTCCTGACATGGCTGGAATGTTACGGACCGGTCCTCGGTAAGATGGCAACGCCGCGTGTGCAGGACCTCACAGTCGAACGCCGAGCGATCGGATGGTTCCTGCTCTATTTCGTCGCCGTGTGGGCAGCGACCGCTGCATTGTTGCTGGAAATGCCGGTGGTGTTCCAGATCTGCGCCGGCCTGATGCTCATCGCAAGCCTCGGCATCATCGTTCAATTGGTGCGAATCCGTCAGTTGCTCGATGTCAGCGCCACTCTACGCCTGCCGCCAGGCGTACGCGTGCCGCTATTGCTGCGCTGCTCGGTGCAACATGACTAAGTCAAGGAGGCAATCATGACGACATCTTTTGTTGAGGTCGACGTACGTCCGACCCTGCGTGCCGGCGGTGAGCCGTTCGGCGAGATCATGGATGCTGTGAATGCACTCAAACCCGGCGAAGGGCTGCGTCTGCTTGCGACATTCAAGCCTGTGCCCTTGCTGAGTGTTCTCAGCTCCAAAGGGTTCGAGCACAAGATGCGAGAACTGGGCGATGGAGATTGGGAAGTTCTGTTCTCGCCATCGGCCGCGGCACGTACACAACCTGAAACGGGCGCACCAGGAATTCGGGACGATGGCGCGTGGCCGGAACCGCTCCGGCATATGGACAACCGTGACCTCGACCCGCCGGAGCCGATGGTCAGGATACTGGCGGCGACGGAGGAGATGGCGCCCGGCGAGGTGCTGTCGGCGCTTCTTTGCCGCGAGCCAATATTTCTGCTTCCAGAACTCGCCAAGCGCGGGCACACGTGGACCGGAGGCTTTGAGCCCGACGGCACCACCTACAAGATCCTTGTGCGTATCGGGGGGTCTCGCGGCGCGCCACCACCTGCCGCCGCCTGACCTTCAACGCCCTCTCGGGAGCCAGCAATATGTTCATTCAGACCGAAGCGACACCAGATCCGGCGAGCCTCAAATTCCTGCCTGGTCGCCAGGTCATGGCGCACGGAACGCTGCAAATCTCCGATCGGAATGCGGCTGCCCAGTCCCCGCTTGCCGTCAAGCTGTTCAATGTTGACGGCGTTACGGCGCTATCCTTTGGGGCCGACACCATCACTATTACGAAAGGCGGCGGCGACTGGCAGCATCTGAAGCCGGCGCTGCTCGGCGTCATCATGGAGCATTTCATGTCGGGCGCTCTGATCGTTCTCGAACCCGTCAGGAACACCGGCGAGGTGGGCTCGACGGAAGAGCAAGCCATCGTCGCAGCCGTCAAGGAAGCGCTGCGGCTCGTGATCGATCCAGAGCTTGGCTACAATATTGTCGACCTTGGCCTGGTCTACGATGTCGCGATCGAAGATGGCGGCGTCGCCAATATCACCATGACAACGACGACACGCGGCTGCCCTGCAACGAGCTATCTCAAGGATGGCGCGCGGGACGCAGCATGGTCGGTCAATGGCATTGAATTTGTCGAGGTGAAGCTCACCTATGAACCACCATGGACCCCGGAGATGATGAGCACCGAGGCGAAACGCCACCTCGGCATCTCCGATGGAGGGGGATGGTGAGCCATGATAGCCGAACGGAAGCCGAGAATGCTCCCTCATCGATAGACGATGAGCTTTGCGAGATCCTGCGCACGAGCCTTCATGCCCTGGCTACCGCAGGGCAGTCCGAAGCAGCATGCCGCCTCGCAGCACGCGCCTGCACCTTGTTGCGCAAGGAGAATCAGGGGCGATGGAACAAGTTCAACGCATTGCTGCACCGCCTGAGCCCCATGACGGGTGACATCGGAACCCAAGGCGACGCGAAAAGAGTACACAATGGCTGACGACAACGGCGACAAACAGAACCTGCGTCGCGAGGAGCACGACACGGAGACAGCTTCACCGACCACGCTCCTGCCGATGCTGATTGGCGGCCTCGTCCTGATCGTCATCGGGATGGTGGTTGTCATGATGTTCACATAAATTACTGTTCGGCGGACATGAGCAGGATTGCTCGCAATATGGTCGCCCGTATCGGGAAGGAACGCAGATGCTCGGAACGCTCATTGCTCAACTGGATCGGCCGGAGCTTACCGCGCAAGTGCTAGATACGCTGGATCCCGACCTGGCGATCGCCATCGAGATGCGCGCAGCCGACGCATCAATGGCGACCGCGGAATTTGTGGCTGGAGCAATCCGCGCATTCATCGATAGCGCCGACGATGATCTATGGTTCCAGATGCTCACGGTCATCCGCAAGGCGGATGATCCTGGATTGACGGCTGTGCAGACCATTCTGAAGTGGGTTGCAACAGAGCGACAGAGTGCCGCGTGACGAGACGCGATACAAAGCATGCGAGGAGCACCTCAGAGAACAGAATCCTAACTTAAAATCGGGGATGTTTCAGGGAGCAGATCACGCTACATGGAAGCTGCCGTCGTACCTCATCTAGGTCTTTTTCGCACAGGGCCAGATTCACGCTCGATGCGCGCCTCATCGAGATCGACGTCAAAATCGGCGAGCGCTGCAAGTCGTTCGGACATGACGGCCAGGTGGATAGACAATCGGCGTCGGCCGGCCGGCGGGCAGGTGACGCCCATGACCTGTAAAGAGAATGGCAGGTAGCACCTGGTGATCGTCGCAGGCGGCCATCACCATAGAGCACCGATTGGTGATGAGGTGATCGCCTACGCGCTGGGGAAGAAGTGACGTAGGTGCGCTGCGTGTGGTAGCCGCGTGAGAAAGAGTTCACGATATAGCGACTGTGAAGTACAGATTAGCAAATCCGTCGGTGCCGTGTATCATCAGGACGAACGCTAAGCTGCCAGTGTTGCCTAATCGACGTCCGTCCCCTTTACCGCTGCTGTCGAGCATTCGCGTTGTGATCTGCGAAATCACTGGTGGACAAGCCTAATTCACCGCCCGTTAGGTCGGAAGGTGCTGCACCAGCCGACTAGCCTTGGCAAAAGAGCCCAGCGGAGTAGTGTATCGGGGTCGCGGTCTCGTCGTACTGATCCGCATCACTGGTATATGTGAGCACACAAGGATTAGACCTCGCGACCGGCATGTTCGCAATCTAGATGGGAGGCACGAGGCGCGATGGTAAAGACGGACGCCCTTATCATTGAATCTTCTGATCAAGTGCCACGGCGTACCCTTTTCAAGCGCTTTCCTATTCCGCGCAATTTCGGCGTATCGCCGGGTTCGAGTGTAGAAAGGGGGCGAAATTGGCCTGCTCCGGCGAATGCGACCCGCATAAAAGCGTTCGACATTTACCGCTACGATCCCGATCAGAAGAAAAATCCTCGCCTCGACACGTTCGAGGTCGATCTTGATGATTGTGGCCCGATGGTTCTCGATGCGCTGATTTGGATCAAGAGTCGTGTCGATCCGACGCTGACTTTCCGTCGTTCCTGCAGAGAAGGCGTCTGCGGCTCCTGCGCCATGAACATCGATGGCGGAAATTGGCTGGCCTGCACAAGATTCATAGAAGAAACGCAGACGCCAGCGAGAATCTATCCTCTGGCAAATATGAGGATTATCAAAGACCTTGTGCCAGATCTCACGCACGTCTTTGCGCAATATGAGATGGTGGAGCCTTGGCTACAGTCAAAGACGGCTGCGCCAGAGCGCGAGCGGCTTCAGGCACCCGAAGATAGAGCGGCGCTTGATGGATACTATGAATGTATCCTCTGCTTTTGCTGCACGTCCGGCTGTCCAAGCCACTGGTGGAACGGGGATCGCTTTCTCGGTCCTGCTGCGCTCCTGCAAGCTTGGCGTTGGCTGACGGATAGCCGCGACGAAGCGGCCGGAGATCGCCTCGACAAGCTGGAAGACCCGTTCCGACTTTATCGCTGCCATACCATTCTCAATTGTACCCGGACGTGCCCAAAAGGCCTCAATCCAGGAAAGGCCATCGCGGAGATTAAGAAGTTGGTCGCTAAACGACACGGTTAGGAGATCATGGCAGAATGGACCGCATCTCAAGCACGCGCCCCCGGCCACTTTCGCCGAACATCCAAATCTATCGGCCTCAACTAACGTCGGTCCTTTCAATCGCAAACCGCATCACCGGCGTCGCGCTTAGCGTATGTGCGATCGGCCTAGTCGGTTGGCTGGTTGCAGCAGCACGAGGACCACGAGCCTATTCCTGGTTCCAAGGCGTGATCGGAGCATGGCCGGTACAAATTCTATTGTTGATCGCTACCTTCGCGTTCTTCCTGCACCTTTGCGGGGGCATTCGCCATTTGGTCTGGGATAGCGTTCGCGGCTTCGAACTGCGCCAGATTTATTCCTCTGGGTGGGCTGTAGTCGCCGCGAGTGTCCTGCTGACATTAGCGACATGGTTTCTGAGTCTGACGATCGGGAGGGTTGTCTGATGGACAGATATCGATTTCTATCTCCGCTTAGTCGCGCCTCCGGACTCGGTTCTGCCAAGGCAGGATTCACGCATTGGTGGGCGGAGCGGATAACGGCAATTGCGCTCGTGCCCCTTACAGTTTGGTTTGCCGCCTCGCTTATTGCGCACAGCGGTAGCGATTACCAAGCGTTCATTGCCTGGGCAGGCGCACCGGTCACAACGGTGCTGATGATCCTGCTATTGCTGGGGCTATTTTGGCATATGGCACTTGGCCTTCAGGTCGTGATCGAGGATTACGTCCATGGCGAAGCCAAACTTTGGGCGCTGCTCGCAATGCGCTTCCTCTGCGTCGGTCTGCCGATCGTCGGCATCCTAGCGGCGCTGTCCATCGCATTCGGAAAATCAGCGCCTCTCTAACCGTTCTGGAGAAGCGAAAGAAGCCGGAAGAAACCGGAAGAAATCGAGGAGTGAATCGCGTGCTGAAAGTCGAAAGAATAATGCCAACGGCGCAGGGGAGATTGGTCACGATCCCGGCCGGCGCGTTGCTGATCGACGCGGCGAAATTGCTGAGCGGTCCGAAGCTGAATCTCGTGGTTGTTTGCGACGAAAGCCGGAAGATGGTTGGCGTCATTACCAGAACGGATATCGTCGGCCGCATCAGTCATTGCACGGGCGGCAGCTGTACCATGGCAGCCGCCCAAGTTATGACACGAGAGGTCATGTCTTGCCATCCCGAAGACTGGGTGAATGATATCTGGTCGATCATCAAGGAACGTGGTCTGAAGAACATCCCAGTTGTGGATCAGGATACGAGGCCTGTTGGCGTCCTTAACGCGAGAGATGCATTGCAAGTCCTACTCGAAGACGTGCAATACGAAGAACAATTGTTGCGAGACTACGTGATGTGTGTGGGATACCACTAATTTCGCGATTCTTTGCAATTCCGTCTGAGAACATCAGACGCATCAAGGAAGCATTACATGGCATTGCAGCACGCAAGACCAGGGGAGATTGTCGATCTACGGCCGTTGGGAAACAAATTAAAAGGTGCCAAGACGGCGGCGATCATCAAATCTGAACATTTCGAAGTAGTTCGATTGGTCGTCTTGGCTGAAGCAAAAATTGCGCCGCACCAAGTGCCGGGCAATATCATGCTGCACTGTCTGGAAGGACGTATATCGCTTGGCCTCGCAGATTCTTCGATCGTATTGAGTGCCGGTGAATGGGTTTATCTCCGGGGCGGCGAGATGCACTGTAAGCGGAGCTCTGCGGCCCTTTTGAATGGTGCTTGACGCCTATTTTGTTCGTGTGGCGCGCCGCCGCGGTTTCCATGTGTCGGACAACGCGTTGACGGCGGCTTCGAGCGCCTTCCGGTCGACGACGTTGGGATCGAACCGCTCCGG
>JAFKKH010000025.1 GCA_017305665.1 Hyphomicrobiales bacterium | reverse complement strand
CTGGTGCCGGCCGTGACGGCGGTTATGGCTTTCATCCTGTTCGGCGAGAAGCTCGACGCGCTGTCGATCTTCGGCATGGCCGCATGCGCGGCCGCTGTGCTGTTGGTCAATCGCAGCAGGCCGGCCGCGAGCTAGTCTGCGCGTGTCTTTCTGTAGGCGTCCAATGCGCGTTCGCGGGCAGCCTTGTGATCCACGATCGGCTCCGGATAGGTCTTGCCGAGCGTGACGTTGGCGCCGGCAAGTTCGAGCGGCGTCGCGGTCCAGGGCTGATGGATCAGCTTGGCGGGAAGGTCGGCGAGCTCCGGCACCCAGTGCCGCACGTAGTCCCCCTTGGGATCGAATTTTTCGCCCTGCAGGACGGGATTGAAGATGCGGAAGTAAGGCGCGGCGTCGGCGCCGCAGCCGGCGACCCATTGCCAGTTGGCCGGGTTGTTGCCGGGATCGGCATCGACGAGTGTATCCCAGAACCACTGCTCGCCCTCGCGCCAGTCGATCAGCAGGTGCTTGGCCAGAAACGATGCGACCACCATGCGCACGCGGTTGTGCATGACGCCGGTGTGCCAGAGCTCGCGCATGCCGGCATCGACGATGGGGTATCCGGTGCGGCCGCGCTGCCATGCATGGAGTGCCTTGGCGTTGCGCCGCCACGGAAAGTGATCGAACGAGTCCTGCAGATTGCGCTCGGCGAGATCGGGCACGTCGAACAGCAGATGGCGGCAGAACTCGCGCCAGCCAAGCTCGCTCAGGAACTTCTCGATGCCGCGAGACAGTTTTGGGTGTTCGGCGGCGGCGAAGCGAGCGGTGTGCCAGACCTGCCGCGGGCTGATTTCACCGAACCGCAGATGCGGGGAGAGACGGGAGGTGCCGTCGCGGTCGGGACGGTCGCGCTCGGTCGCGTAGCCCGCAACCGTCTCTCTCAAAAAGGCCTTGAGCTGCTTTTGCGCGGATGCTTCGCCGGGCGACCAGGTGTCGCGAAGCCCGCCGGCCCAGTCCGGTTTTGACGGTTCGAGCCGCCAGTCCTCAACCGTGTCGCTGTCGAGATTGAGATAGCCATTCAGTGAGCGCGGCGTGGGCAGGGGCTTTTGTGGATCACCGAGCGCGAGCACGCGCTTCCAGAACGGCGTGAACACGCGCAAGCCTCGGCCGTCCTTGTTGCGGATCGCGGCCGGGGTCGCCAGCAGATCGCCGTCGGATACGCCGGCAGCGATGGCGCTCTCTTTTAGCGAGGCTTCGAGCTCCTTGGCGATCGTGCGATGCGGCGCCTGTGCGACGTCGTTCCAGTAGACCGCCGTAGCCTGTGTATCCCGCGCAATGCCAGCAATCGCTTTTGCGGCCGGGCCCCGACGAAGGACGAGTTGCGCGCCGCGCTTGCGCAAATCGCCGTCGAGCGCGCGCAGCGATTGCGCGAGCCACCAGCGCGCCGCGCCGCCGAGCGGCCGCGCCTGCGGCAGGTTCAATGCGGGACTTTCCTCGTCGAGCACATAGAGGCAGATCACCGGCGCGCCGGTCGCAACTGCTGCATGCAGCGCTGGATGATCCGATAGCCGCAAGTCGTCGCGAAACCAGACGATGACGGGGGAGGTGGTCATGCGAGTCATGAGAGGCCCGACGGCTGTTCTATCTCTCGATCGCCAATGTCATTGCAAGGATCCGAGGGCCAGGCAAAACAAAAGGGGACGCCTCGGCGTCCCCTTTGATGCATTCCGCTGGAACTCGAATTACTTCGGCTGCTCGACGATGCGGAAGTAAGGCTTCGGCGACTTCCAGCCCTTCGGGAATTTCTTGCGGGCTTCTTCCTCCGGAACGGCGGCCGAGAAAAACACGTCGTCGCCTTGCTTCCAGTCGGACGGGGTCGAAACGCCGTGCTTGGCGGTGAGTTGCAGCGAGTCGATGGCGCGCAGCACTTCCTGCCAGTTGCGGCCGGTGCTCATCGGATAGATCAATATTAGCTTGAGCTTCTTGTCGGGTCCGATGACAAAGATATTGCGAACGGTCTGGTTGTCGGCCGGCGTCCGCGCGTTGACGTCACCCGACGTGCTTTCGGGCAGCATGCCGTAGAGCTTGGCAATCTTGAAATCGACGTCGGCGATCAGCGGATAGTTCGGAGCGACGCCCTGCGTCTCCTCGATGTCCTTGGCCCACAGGTGATGTTTGTCGGTGGGATCGACGCTGATGCCGATCAGCTTGACGCCGCGCTTGTCGAATTCGGGCTTGAGCCGGGCCACGGCACCGAGTTCCGTGGTGCAGACCGGGGTGAAATCCTTCGGGTGGGAAAAAAACAGGCCCCAGCTATCGCCGAGCCATTTATGGAAACTGATGTGGCCTTCGGTGCTTTCGGCTTCGAAATCGGGGGCTTCAGCGTTAATCGTAAGTGCCATGGTGTGACCTCATGTCATTCAAATTACAGGAGATTTTGTCTCACTTCAGTCAGTATAGGACTGGCGGCCGCGGATGGGAACCGTTTGGCGGAAAAGGAGAGAATTTTCTTCTTCTGATTGAACTGCTGGCATCGTGTTTTGCTCCGCGGCGCGGAGGCAGAAAGATTGCCTCGTTTTAATTCGCCGCCGCGAAGTCGCCCCGAACCGGCCCCGCGGTTGCCGGATCGCCCTGCGATGAACCGTGATGCAGGTCACAGCGACCAAACCGGTACGTGATTAAGGTCGTCCGCAAGCGATTAAAAAAGACGCGATCCGCTTGTTGATTCTTTAACCAACCGTTTACGCCCGCATGGAATTGCTGGGACCGAAAAAGAAGAGAATTGCAATGTCTGCCGCCTTAGCCTTTGCCGAACCGACCATCCTTCAACCTTCCGAGATCACAGATCGCGTGGCGGTGGCGCAGGCCCTTGCCGTCGTTCGGGATGGGGTCATCACCGGGGAAGGACCGACTGCACGGGGCCGTGTCCATTTTTCCCGCGCGCTCGACTCCACCGATGCTGCCTGGTGCGCGCGTCTTTTGACCGCGGCCGCCGTGGATAATCAGCCAGTGAGCCGCGCGGAAGCGGAAGCTCTGTTCGCGATCAACGATGCTGCCGCCGAACGGAGCGACGCCGGACTGTTCGACGACCTCTTCGCCAAGGCGATCGTGCATCATGCCGCGTCGGCGTCGGGCCTTCCGGTGCCCTCGCGCAGCGTCGCGCTGTCGCCGGACACCGCTATCGAGAGCTGGGCGCCGACCAAGGCGATCGGCGTCAATATCGAAGTGCTGGAATGGGTCGCGAGCCAGATGCGCGGCAAGCGCCGCAGCAATCATGCCCTGATGGCGCTGGTTGCGAGCCTGATCGGCATGGCGACCCTGCCGCTGGTGCATCTTCCGAATGTGTTCGACATCGGCATGTGAGCCGAGCCGCCCGAATGGTTACGGAACGGTGGGGTTATTTCCCCGCCGTTTTTTGTTTGCGGGGTTCGGTCTCCAGTCCGACGGTGCGGCCCGCAAAGCCCGCAGCGTCGAAATAGCGCTGGTTCAGCACGCGCTGGAAATTCAGCACGGTACGCAGGCCCTGGGCGTCAGGTCGCGAGGTTACGCTACCTTTATAGCTTCGCGGGGTCGCACCGTTGGGCATTGTTTCCGTCATCACGCGTCCGACCAGCTTGCCGTTGGATTTCCGGGAGAGACCCAGCAGCTTCGCAGCCGTCATCCCGACATCGGCGTTGCTGACCGGCAAGTGATCGACATATCCGGTTTTGAAATCGGGTCCGATCGCGGCCATGAAGTTTTTGGTATCGCCGCGGCCGAAACTGCCGTGCATCCCCTGACCCTGCCGCAGTACCGTGTCCGCGACCTCGACTGAGCAGACCGTCGGCTCATTGCAGCCGGCGACGTAGGAGCGAAAGTTGACCACGATCGAGGGGTGAGGGGTTCGTGCCGATCCTCGCAGGCCGATCAGGGACATCGGCAGCGTGCCCGGGAACCGGCCGAGGTCGTCGTTCACGAAGAGTCCGCTAACGTAATCCTGGTCAAGCAGTGCCGTCACGACGCGGGCGACGATCTTTCGGTCGTTGCTCGGCACATAGATCAGATCGGATCCGCCGTTGGTGGCGACCACGACATCCGGTTTCGTGGGGTTCTTTCCGATCAAACCGTTTCCGGCCTTCGGATACGCATCGTCAGCGACGGGGGTATTCTTGTTGTTCGGATCGAACAACGGCAAATGAAGCGCCTTGGAGAGATCGATCGCCACAAACCCCATCGGGAGAAAGCCTGCGGGCGTATTCGGGTAGCTCACTTTGGTTGTCGGGCTGGTCTTGCTTTCCTTCGAGATCGTCGAGAAACCGTGGTCCGCCGAAATGATGATATTGGTGGAAGCGGAAAGCCCGAGGTCGTCGAGAGCCTTGCGGAGTTGCGCGAGGTTGTTGTCGGCGTTCTTGATGCCGGCGAGGGATGTCGGTCCGTTGATGCCCGGTGTGACGGTGTTCAGGCTGTCGCCTTGATTGTGTTGTGAACCGTCGGGATCGCGAGACCAGAACACCAGCACGAACGGCTTGTTGCGCGCCTTGAACATTGGCAACACGACCTTGGCCGCGACATCGGCGAAATAGGCCTGTTGCGCGATGTTGGCGACGATGGTGCCCGGTGTCGTGGAATTTCCCGTCTTTCCGTTGTCGCCGCGCGATGGTGTCGTCAGCGGCAGGCCGGCGGCCTTTATGGCATCCTGCATGTCCTGTGACAGCGGAACGCCTTTTTTGCCTCCGGTGGCGTCGTCGATCACGATCGAATGCTGGCCGGGCCGGTCGGCGCGGTCGGTGTGATCGAACAGTAATGTCGGTCCGACCTTGCCGATTGCAGCGGTGCTGTAGCCCTTGGCGCGGGCCAGTTGCAGCAGAACCTCCTCGTTGAGGTAGTTGCCGGCGAAGTGCTCGTCGATGTCGCCCAGCACGAGGTCGTTTTCGACGAAGGGCGTGACCGTATCGCCCGCCGGCGCGACGGTGTATCCGGTGAAGATGGTATTGCTGAATGTACCGCTGTCGCCGAGATAATGCCCGGTCGCCATCGCCGAACTGTTGGCCATTGTAAATGTCGGGAACATCGAGTGCGAGTTCGCGAAGTTGACGCCCTTGTCGCGCACGTCTGCCATCGCCGGAGCGGTCTCGGGCTTGACGATCAGGGCGCGCAGCCCGTCCGGAACAAAGAGGATAAGGTTGTGAGGTTTGTCGTTCTGGGCGCTCGCGGCGGAAGCGGACAATACCGCCAAGCTTATGGATATCGATAAGATTGCGCGGCGCATCAAAACCTCCTTCAAGGGTCGTTCCGGCTGAAAAAGCCTTTGCCCCTGTTTAGTTTTTCTGTACGACGGAATTGTTACAGCCGCATTCGCGTGCCAGATTGTGCACACCGTCCGGAACACTGGACCCCGCCTCAAGGTTGCAAGTAAACAAGCGCATGTTCAAACGTATTCTGATCGCCAATCGTGGCGAGATCGCCTGCCGGGTCATCAAGACAGCCCGGCGCATGGGTATCGAAACTGTCGCCGTCTATTCCGAAGCCGACCGTGACGCGCTTCATGTCGAGATGGCGGATGACGCCGTTTTCATCGGCCCGCCGGCCGCGGCCGAAAGTTATCTCTTGATCGACAAGATCGTGGAAGCGTGCCGCAAGACCGGCGCGCAGGCCGTGCATCCCGGCTACGGGTTCCTGTCCGAGCGCGAGGCGTTTCCGCGTGCGCTTGCGGACGCTGGCATCGTTTTCATCGGACCCAACCCCGGTGCGATCGCCGCGATGGGCGACAAGATCGAATCCAAGAAGGCGGCGGCCAAGGCCAAGGTCTCGACGGTGCCGGGTTATCTCGGGGTCATCGAGGATGACAAGCATGCGGTGAAGATCGCCGACGAGATCGGCTATCCCGTGATGATCAAGGCATCGGCTGGCGGCGGCGGCAAGGGCATGCGCATCGCCCACGCGACGTCCGAGGTCGCGGAAGGCTTCAACCTCGCGAAGGCCGAAGCCAAGGCGTCGTTCGGCGACGATCGCGTCTTCATCGAAAAGTTCATCGTCGATCCCCGCCACATCGAAATCCAGGTGCTGGGCGATAAGCACGGCAACGTCATCTATCTCGGCGAGCGCGAATGCTCGATCCAGCGCCGCAACCAGAAGGTCATCGAGGAGGCGCCGTCGCCGCTGCTCGACGAGACCACGCGCCGCAAGATGGGCGAGCAGGCGGTCGCGCTGGCCAAGGCGGTGAATTACGACTCCGCGGGCACCGTCGAGTTCGTCGCCGGTCAGGATAAAAGTTTTTACTTCCTCGAAATGAACACCCGCCTGCAGGTCGAGCATCCCGTCACCGAACTGATCACCGGCATCGATCTCGTCGAGCAGATGATCCGCGTTGCGGCCGGCGAGAAGCTTGCGATCGCGCAGAAGGATGTGACGCTGACGGGATGGGCGGTGGAATCCCGCGTCTATGCCGAAGATCCGTTCCGCAACTTCCTGCCGTCGGTCGGGCGTCTCGTCAAATACCGTCCGCCGGCCGAGTTGAGCCAGGACGGCATCACGGTGCGCAACGACACTGGTGTGTACGAGGGCGGCGAGATTTCGATCTTCTACGAT
Source organism: Hyphomicrobiales bacterium (assembly GCA_017305665.1). GTDB lineage: Bacteria > Pseudomonadota > Alphaproteobacteria > Rhizobiales > Xanthobacteraceae > Nitrobacter. Next base: position 204,780 of record JAFKKH010000025.1, on the reverse strand, counting down.
CCGATGATCGCAAAGCTCGTGACCCATGCCCCGTCGCGCGGCGCCGCCATCGAGGCGCAGGCGCAGGCGCTCGACGCGTTCTATGTCGACGGCATCAGGCACAACATTCCGTTCCTGTCAGCGCTGATGCATCATCCGCGCTGGCGCGCCGGCAACCTTTCGACCGGATTCATCGCGGAGGAATTTCCAAAAGGGTTTTCCGCGCGCGTGCCGGAAGGCGAGGTCGCGCGTCGGCTCGCCGCGGTGGCGGCCGCGATCGATCACGTGCTCGGCGAGCGCAAGCGGCAGATCTCGGGCCAGATGACCGGCCGTGCGGTGACGCGCGAAGGCCGCCGTGCAGTGTGGCTCGACCGCGACGAGATACTGCTCGACGTCGCGCGCGATGGCGACGCCATTACGGTTCGTTTCGTCGGCGCAGACGGCGCCGTCGGCAATGCGCATCGATTGCTGTCGCGCTGGGTGCCGGGCGAGCCTGTCTGGCAGGGGACTATCAACGGCCTTCCTGTCGTGATGCAGGTGCGGCCTGTTCCAAACGGTATCAAGCTCGCGCATCAGGGATTTGAAGTTGCGATCAACGTATTCACCGAAGCGGAGGCGACATCAGCGCGGCTGATGCCGGTGGCGACCGCGGCTGATACCGGCAAGAAGCTGTTGTGCCCGATGCCGGGCCTCGTGGTCTCGATCGCTGTGACCGAGGGGCAGGAGGTCAAGGCCGGCGAAACGCTGGCTGTGATCGAGGCCATGAAGATGCAGAACGTGCTGCGGGCCGAGCGTGACGGGGTGATCAAGAAGATCGCCGCGACCGCTGGAGCGACGCTGGCGGTCGATGCCCTGATCCTCGAATTCGCGTGAGCATGCGATGACGTTCAGCAAGCGCCGCGAAGCCTTTCGTGCGATCCTTGCGGGATCGCGATGTGTTCGCCCGGCGTCGGTCTACGACGCGATCTCGATGCGGATCGCGGAAGATCTCGGGTTCGAGGTCGGTATGCTGGGCGGATCGGTGGCATCGCTCGCGGTGCTCGGCGATCCCGACGTCGCGCTGATCACGCTGACGGAGTTCGCCGATCAGATACGCCGGATGTCGCGTGCGAGCGCGCTGCCGTTCCTGGTTGATGCCGACCACGGCTATGGCAACGCCCTCAACGTTCGCCGCACGGTGGAGGAATTGGAGGCGGCCGGCACGGCGGGCCTCACCATAGAGGACACGCTGCTGCCGCAGGCCTTTGGGGAGGGGAAGGCGCAACTGATTTCGCTCGAGGAGGGGATCGGCAAGATGAAGGCCGCGCTCGATGCGCGTCGCGATCCGTCGCTTGTCATCGTCGGACGTACCGGCGCGGCGTCGATCACGTCGGTTGAGGACGCCACCGGACGCGCAAAAGCCTACGAGGCTGTTGGCGTCGATGCGCTGATGTTCACCGGCGTCAAGACGCGGCGCGATCTCGAAGCCCTCGCAGCCGCGACGACGCTGCCGATCGTGCTGGGCAATCCGACCGAAGACATGACCGACTGGGATTTCCTTGACCGTCAGCGGGTTAGGATCGCGATTCAGGGCCACGCGCCGATCGCGGCGGCGACGCAGGCCGTTTACGAGACGCTGAAGGCCGTCCGCGAGGGCGCGGGACCGAAGCAGTTGAAAGGCGTTGCGCCGGCGGATGTGATGAACCGCGTCACCCGTGATGCGTTGGTGAAACAGCGCAGCGCGGACTTCCTCGGCGTCAAGCGCTAGTATCGCGGTTCTATTCGACCCGGAACACAAGATGAGCGACGTCGTTCGTCACGTCATGATCCGCGGCCGCGTCCAGGGCGTCGGCTTTCGCTACTGGACCACGCGCGAGGCGATCCGGCTCGGCTTGGCCGGCTGGGTGCGTAACCGCCGCGACGGAAGCGTCGAGGCGCTGTTCGTCGGGCCGGCCGATGTCATTGCCGAGATGATGGCGCGTTGCCGGCAGGGCCCGGAGTCCGCCCGCGTGGATGGTATTGAAGATCAACCTGTCATGGCAAACGCCGAAAAGATGATCCGGCCGGGCGAGCGCTTTTCGCAATTGCCGACCGCGTAGGGCTTCAAGCCGTCGTGGCGACCTTGCGGAAGGTGGCTGCCAGCGTGCGCAATGCCGTGAGTTTTGCGGGATCGCTGACCCGCGAATGCAGAATTACTTTCGATGTGGGGAGCCGCGGCAATCCGAGTGAAGATCCGACATCAATCAGTCCGGTCGGGGCTAGCCGCGCGGCGAGAGGTGCGACGGCAAGGCCCGCCAGCGCCGCAGCGACGACGGCACTGACACCGCCGCCGACAAAGGTTTCGGCCCATTTATGCGCTGCCTTGTCCAGCGCACGCACAGCGAGGGCCCGCACGCCGCAGGGCGGAGCAAGTGTTGCAAGGGGTAGGGGCTCGCCGCGCTGCCACTGAAACTGGGGCGCGGCAAACCAGCCGAAGGCATCGTCGGCCAGTTTCTCGCCGCCGCGACGGCCGGCCTCCTGACGCACCATCACGGCATCGAGCCGGCCGGCATCGAAGGCATCGAGCAGTGCCCGCGAAAATCCGATGGTCACGGCAAGCGACAGGGCCGAGGAGGTGGCGTGAAGCCGCTCCAGTAGCGGCACCAGTTCCGGGCCGGCAACGTGATCGCTGATGCCGAGCGTCAACTGCTGCCGCGTGACGTGCAGCCCGCCGAGCGCGCGATCGTGAGCCTCCATCAGGACGCGTGCGTTGTCGCGAAAGACGGCGCCATCGGCCGTCAGCTTGACGGCGCGGGGCGAACGCTCGACCAGGCGTTTGTCGAGTATGGCTTCAAGGCGCTGCAACTTCATGCTGACGGCAGCCTGTGTCGTGCCCATGACCTCGGCCGCGCGGGTAAAACTCTGCAGGTCGGCCACGAGCAGAAAGGCCTGCACCGTCGCAATATCGAGCGTGGTCATGTCATCATCACAATACTTTATGATTGATATAATATTAGATAAGATACCAATATCATAAGTCGAGGCTAGCTTCCTGTTCAGGCGCTCCGGTCGGGCGCAACAAACGCAGGAGATCAAAATGCCCCTCATCACCGTCACCTATTCCACGTCCCGCCAGTCACCGTCGCTGAAATCGGACATCGCCGCCGCCGTCAGCGAGCTCACCGCCAAGATCCTGCACAAGGACCCCAAGGTGACTGCCATTATCGTGAAGTCGGCCGATGCCGCGGACTGGTTCGCTGGCGGCAAGTCGCTCGCCGAACAGAATTTGGCGAGCTTCTGGCTCGACGTTCACGTCACCGAAGGCACCAATACCAAGGATGAAAAGGCGGCCTATCTCGCGGCTATGTTCAAGCGCATGGGCGAGTTGCTCGGACCGCTGCACACCGAGAGCTATCTGCATGTCGACGAGGTGAAGGGCGACGCCTACGGGTTCGGCGGCCTGAGCCAGGAACGGCGCTACATCGCGAACAAGCTGGCGGTCGCGCCGCAAAGCGCCGCGGCTTGATCGTCAGGCCATCGTCGCCGTCTCTGGCAGGCGTAATTCCGAGGGGCCGAACACCTCCTCGAACGCCTGTCGAAGGGCGACATCGACGTCCGCCATGGTGACGGGCAAGCCGAGGTCGACCAGGCTGGTGACGCCATAGCGCGGGTCCGTGACCCCGCAGGGCACGATGGCGTCGAAGTGGCTGAGGTCGGGTTCGACGTTCAGCGAAATGCCATGGAAGGACACCCAGCGCCGCAGCCGGACGCCGATGGCCGCGATCTTGTCCTCATGTCCGGGGCCCTTGTCCGGCCGTTTGACCCAGACGCCGACGCGATCTTCCCGCCGCTCGCCCTTCACGTTGAAGGTGGCCAATGTACGGATGATCCATTCCTCGAGGCCCGCGACGAACGCCCGGACATCCGGACGGCGGCGCTTGAGGTCGAGCATCACATAGGCCACGCGCTGCCCGGGCCCGTGGTAGGTGACCTGGCCGCCGCGACCGGTCGCGAACAGGGGGAAGCGGCTGTCGAGCAGATCGCTGCTCTTGCCACTGGTGCCCGAGGTGTAGAGCGGTGGGTGCTCGAGCAACCAGACCAGTTCGGGCGCGTCGCCGGCCGCGATTGCCGCCACTCGGGTTTCCATGGTGGCCACGGCCTCTGGATAGGCCACGGGCCGGTCGGCAATCTGCCAGTCGACAGCATTGTCGGCCGGTGCTCCGAAGGCGTGTAAATCAAGGGTTTCTCGGCCGTTAACCATTGGCTAACTATAACATGGTGATCTGGAACCGTAGCAATTTTGCAGGTTCTGTGAGTCTGTAGTCGTGGCGACGCTCGATAAAGTATCTGTCGATCTCATGGTGGTTCTCGGGACCACGTCGATGCCCGTTCATCAGGTCATGCGGCTCAGCCGCGGCGCCATCATCGAGCTTGATGCCACCGAGCAGGACGAGGTCAAGATCCTCGCCAACAATCTGCCGGTCGCCAGCGGCGTGGTGATGGTCAACCGCAACCGCATCGCCGTCGAAGTCAAACAGATGCTGCCGCGGACACCGGATCACAGATAGGGCGTCGTCGCCGAACCGGAAGCCCATAGGGCAGGGCGCGCTTGCCCGATTCGCCTGCAAAGAGGCGAGACAGCCGAAACACCTGATTTCCGTGCGATTTTGGTTCCGGCTCCGAGTGTTTTCGGGCGGGAAGAACGTCGCGCGGGGCCTTGTCCCCTCATCATTGTTTTGTTACATCGGCGCCGTCGACGCGGTCGGGGTGCAAGCCCGGTCCGGTCTTTCAGCGCTCGTGGCGGAATTGGTAGACGCGCTGCCTTGAGGTGGCAGTGAGTAACATCGTGGGGGTTCGAGTCCCTCCGAGCGCACCACCTCAGCAACCAACGGGATTCAGTATCGGACGGGTGGACGCGCCAGGCTCGGGCTCGGGCTCGTGGTGGGCCTGCCGATGCGTCGGTCGCAGCCGCTGACAAGACACTCAGCATGACCGATCCGTTACCCGCCGGACGGCAAATTCGATCGGACTCTAAGTATTAAACACCATCGGGATTGATCGGCGCCGGACGGTTGCTGCGCCGAGCCAGAGGCCATTAAGTTCGTTCCTGCAATCGCCGAACGAACACGTCAGGGGCCACGAAAGCTGCTTCACGGACGCCACGAAGAGCGTTAGAAGCCGCTCCAGCTCAGTCGAAACTGTGGCAGGCATGCGAGCGTCAGTCAGAACACTGTCGGCGTTCGTTCAGGCATATTGCGCACAAACACCGGATCCGGAGTCGACGGATGAAATTCCTGAGCTACGCGTATCGATTCGTCTCCAACTTCATGTTTCTGGCGATGGTCTATTTCAGCCTCAACTTTCTGGGCAAATACGACCAGCGCGTCATCGTCGCGGTGCTCGTGCTGGTCTATACCGCCATGCGGACGGTGTCGGCGCTGCGGACATTCTATTTCTTTCAGCGCATCGAACGGCTCGAAATCGAGGCGCGTCGTCTTGCCGGAGCCGTTGGTGCTGAATCCGCCGCGCGCCGCCAGATTGTCAACGAGGTGTCGGAACTTCGCCGTGCCGGCGAAATGAAGTCCTACATCGACCTCTTGTTCCTCGTGCTGATCGTGCTGCTGTGCCTGTCGAAGATCGTCACGGGAAGCTGACGCTTGTGACGCGTCATTGACGATCACTTTTGGCGATCTGCAATTTATAGCTAGTGAAGCCCGGACTGCGTCACTGGCGCGCTGCCGGGGATCGTGCGTTTAGCCGCGCTTGCATCCAGCGAAATCAGGTGCGCAATTGCGTCCTCGCCGCGATCCGGCGCGACAGCTCGCGCGGCATGGTGGGGCAGCTGAACGACGGCGTTGAGCTTCGCGGCAGATTTTTCCGGGATCGCAAACAGGCTCTGCGCGGGCACTGGAAGGGTGGTCGCGGCGCTTATCGCCATCACAGGCGACTGGCGCGGCCACGGCGCGTCTTCCGGCAGTGGTACGGCGCCGCGCACGAAGCGACGCGACCGGTCGAAGGTTTCGGGCAGCAGCATGAGCTTGCCGTCATCCAGATCGGAGGCCGAGACCGCCGGGGCGGGAAGGGTGTCGGTACTCGCAAAGCTAAAGCTCGGCACCTTGGGCCAGTGCGAGATCGCCACTGTCTCGGAGGTCGGATGCAACTGCCAGTCGCGCGGGTCGGTCGGCGTCTTGGGCAACGTCGGCGTCGCCGGGACCACATGGACGATGTGGTAGCCGCGCTCCTTCAGCGTGCGGAGAATTCTCGGCAATGCTGCGACCGTCCGCGCCTGGATGTCATGCAACAGCAAGATGCCCTTGCCCTTGGCCTCGATCCGGCTGATCGCGAGCTGGTAGACGCGATCGGCCGAAATGTGCCGCCAGTCGTCTGCCGGAAAGTCCGCGCTCCAGACCTGGATGCCTTTCGATGCGAGATAGTCCTCGACGTCCTTGGCCCGCAGCAAGCCGGGAATGCGCATGAACGGCGCGACTGCCGCGGGGTCTCCGAGCGCCGCGGCCGCCGAGGCGATGCCCTCGTCGATCTCCTGCCGGGCGCGCTCGATCGGCATCCGGTTCATGCTGAGCGGATGGTTCTGGGAGTGGGTACCGATGGAATGGCCGGCCGCGAGTACGCGGCGCAAGTCTTGCGGATAGTCGTGGGCCATCCGCCCGATGGTGAAGAAGGTCGCCTTCACGCACTCATGCGCCAGGATGTCGAGAATCTGCAGGCTGTGGGGCGGCAACGGACCATCGTCGAAGGTCAGCACCACCTCATGGTCCTTGAGCGGCAAGGTTTCCGGATATTGCATGGTTCCGATCCGCGGATGCTCGCGGGGGTCCACGACCAGCGTTCGCGAGGTTCCGATGGCATCGGGATTGCCGGGGCAGTCACCGGCCCAGGCGGGGAGTGCTGTGACTCCCAGAGTGCTAGCGAGCAGGCCGAGGCAAAAAATCCGCCGCGATCGCGCCAAAATTCCATTCAATGTCGTCGGCATTCCCAGATACCGTCACCCGTATATTTACGCCCGAAATTACAAGCGAGGCGATGAACACCGCCTTAACCATCATTTGCGGGATGGGCAATTAGTGGGTGTTCGGGGCGCCGTCGGCGGTTGCGTGCTTATCCGCGCTTTTCGGCTTCGGCACGACATGCACCACGTGATAGCCGTTGACGCGAAGATACTTCAGGAAATCGGGCAGCATCGCCGCTGTCTGCGCGCGCGGGTCGTGGAACAGGATGATCCCCTTCCGCGCGACCTTCAGCCGGCTGACGATGAGCTTGAGTTCGTGTTGCGGGGTCATCGGCAACCAGTCGCTGGCCCAGAAATCGGCGCCGAACACCACGATCCCGCGGGCCTGCAGCATGTCGAGCAATTCTGGCGTCGATTCGAAGAATGGAAAGCGGAAAAAAGGCGTGCTGGGAACGCTCGTCGCCTTGCCGTGAAGCGCAAGTTCATCGGCCGCGATGCCGCGGTCGATTTCCTCCTTGGCCGCCTCAAAGCTCATTGCATTGAGGTGCGGGTGCGACCAGGTGTGGTGTCCAAGCGTATGGCCGCCGGCCGCCACTTTCTTGACGATGCCGGGCAGGGCTTGCGATCCCTTGCCGACTTGGAAAAAAGTCGCGAGGACGCATTCGCGCGCGAGCGCCGCCAGAATCCGCGGCGTCGTCGCCGCAGGGCCGTCGTCGAAGGTCAGCACCACTTCCTTGTCGTCCAGCGGCAGGGTCTGCGGAAAGCTCTTCAGGCCGACGCGGGGGTATTTGGCGGGATCGACTTCGAGGATGCGCGAGGTGCCGAGAGTGCCCTTGCGTGGACAATCGGAGGCGGCCCATGCCGCGGTGGTCCAGGCCATCAAGACAAGTAGTGCAACCCTCAACGCGATCATAACGCTGTTCCGGATCAAAGCTGTCTGACCCGTCTACACGGTTATCGGGGCGGCTGGTATGCCCTATTCGACACAATGGAGTTGCCGTTCACCGCGCTTTAACGCGCATCGCGGACCATTCCCGTTGAGTCGGAGGTGGGCATGCAGCGTTTGCGCCTGAAAGCGGACGGACGGATCGTCGAAATCCGGGATGGACGGGAGTTTCCGCTCGCGCCGTCCATGCCGGCTGCAAATCCATCCGCCCAATCTGCTGCAGCCATTGCGCCTGAGGTCAGGGATTTGCGCCAGCGGGCGCGGCTGACCCAGATCGAGTTCGCGGCGCGGCTCGGCGTTCCCGTCGAAACGATCCGTAACTGGGAGCAGGGCAAGCGGATGCCGCGCGGACCGGCGCGGGCGCTTCTGGCTGTCATCGCCCATGCTCCCGATACGGTGTTCGCTGCGCTGGGCGATTCCGTCGCGGGCTGAGCATCCCTTGGTCGGGCGGTTGGCCGCCTCGCTCCGAATGGCATAGCCTCCGCGCCAATTCGGTCTATCCTCGACGGCACTGCCGGAGGAGGTTGCGATGCGGTTCATTGAAGCCAATGGCGCGCGCATTCCAGCCATTGGGCTTGGCACCTGGGAGCTTCGCGGCCGAACCTGCACGCGCCTCGTCGAGCAGGCGATCAGGCTCGGCTATCGCCACATCGATACCGCTCAGATGTACGACAACGAGCGTGAGGTCGGCGAAGGCCTGCGCGCGTCCGGTGTCGGCCGGGACGAGGTGTTCGTCACGACCAAGGTGTGGACCACGCATTTCGCGCCCAACGATCTCGAGCGTTCCGTCAAGGAGAGCCTCAAGCAACTGCGGCTCGCACAGATCGACCTGGTCCTGCTGCACTGGCCCAATCCGCGCATTCCGCTGGCCGAGACGCTTGGCGCGCTGGCAAACGTCAGGCGGCTTGGCATGGCGCGCCACATCGGGATCTCGAACTTCACGGTGGCGCTGATCGAGCAGGCGGTCGCGCTTTGTCCGGAGCCGCTGGCTTGCGATCAGGTCGAGTATCATCCGTATCTCGATCAGGCCAGGGTCCTGGAGGCATGCCGGCATCACGACATGGCGCTGGTCGCCTACAGTCCAGTTGCCAAGGGCCGGATCAAGAATGACGATACGCTGACGCGGATCGGTGCTGCGTACGGCAAGACGCCGGCGCAGGTGTCGTTGCGCTGGCTTGTCCAGCAAAATGTAGCCGCGATCCCGCGGACCGCACGCATCGAACGCCTGTCGGAGAACATCGACATTTTCGACTTCGCGCTGACCGACGACGAGATGACCCAAATCTCGGCAATGGGTAGTGCGAAAGGGCGCCTGACCGATTTCGGACTTGGCCCGAAGTGGGATTAGCACGTCCGCGATGAGGCGGCTTCGGAGATGATCCAGCCATTGATCTTGATCCGGAGATCGCGCATGCAGGGCCAATAGTCGTTCGCGGGTCGCTGCATGTTCTTCCTGCTGTCCAAAATCCTGGGCTTCATCGCGTTTCCGTCCAATGCGATCGCGGTCTTGTGCGGCCTTGGCCTTTGCCTGATGGCGATGCGCTGGCGGCGCACCGGGGCCGGCTTGCTGACGGCTGGAATCGCGGCGCTCCTGATCTTCGGCTATTCGCCGCTCAGCAACGTGCTGTTGCTGACGTTGTCTGAGCGATTTCCGGCGTGGCATTTCGATGGCCACGAGCCGGACGGGATCATCATCCTTGGCGGATCGATCCAGCCTCCGCTCTCCGTCGCGCGACATGACGTGGAGGTCGATGGCGCCGCGGAGCGGGTCATTGGCGGGCTCGAACTCGCGCGGCGCTTTCCAAAGGCACGCGTCGTCTATAGTGGCGGAAGCGGGCATCTGATCGACGGCTCCGCCCGCGAAGCGCCAATTGCCGGGGCGCTGTTCGAGCGTCTTGGCATCGCGCCCGACCGGATCGTTCTCGAGACCGAGTCGCGGACCACTGCTGAAAACGCGCGCTTCAGCCGCCAACTGATCGCCCCGAAACCTGGCGAGCGTTGGCTGCTGGTGACTTCGGCCTATCACATGCCGCGATCGATCGGCGTATTCCGCAAAGCCGGCTTTGATGTCGAAGCCTATCCGGTCGACTGGCGCACGCGGGGCTGGATCGATGCATGGACGCCGTTCGACAGGCTGACGACGGGCCTCGCCTGTGCCGACACCGCGGTTCACGAATGGGCTGGCCTGCTGGTCTATTGGCTGGCGGGGCGAAGCGACGCGCTGTTTCCGGGACCCCGGCCGCGATAGCGTCGCTCAGGATCTAATCCTGTCGCGGCAAGCCGAGCCGGTACACGCCACGGAAGTCGAGAGGGTCCGCCGGCTTGCCCTTGCGATAGATCACCAGACGCCCGGCCTGCGCGAGCGCCACGGCTGCGCGCCGGATCGGCATCAGCAGACCGTGCCAGTCGGCTCCTGTGGCGATCGCCTGGGCGAGTTCCGGCGCACTCAGCGTCCTGGCGCTGTCGCGCATCAGGACCTTGAGGATGTTCTCTTCGAGGGTGGGGGCTAGCTGCGAATCTTGTGTCGTCATGGGGGCATGCCATGACGCAACGAGAGTGGCGCTGCAAGAGGGCGCCCCGGTCGCGAAACCTGAGTGCAAAATAGCTGCATACGGAAACGATGCTGGCCGCTATGATGGGGCAGGTTGGCGTGACGGACCGGAAGAGCCGGGAAAACATGGAATCGCAGGTGTTCGTGCGTTCGGCGGTTGCCTCGTTTGCCGGTCACATGGTCTTGGCGGCCAGTCTGGTGCTGGCCGAGGTCCATCCCTTCGACTATGTGTCGCCGGAGCCGATCACGGTCGATATCGTGTCGCCGGCTGAGGTCCCGTCTCCAGCCAAGGAGAAGGAGGCGTCTCCGGAGCCGCCGCAAAAGCCGCAAACCGACGCGTTCGACATTCCGGATGACAAACCTCCGGCGGAGACGAAGATGGCCGCGGCTCCGCCTCAACCCGCGCAGCCCGAGGCTCAACCGGCACAATCCTCGCCTTCGCCAACGCAAGCGCCGGACGCCAAGGCGCCACCCGTGTCGCAACAGGCGGCTCTCCAGCCGCAGCCTGCCCCCCAACCCGCGCCGCCGCCATCCTACAAGGCGCCGGAGCCCGATATCAGCGTCAAGTATGGGGTCATGCTCGGTCTTCCGCCGGCGGGGATCGGCGATGGCGAGGGTGCCGCCGAAACCACCAAGGCCGATATCTCGGTGATGGACACCGCTGAATTCCGGCATCATCTCAAGAGTTGCTCGAAAATGCCGCCATCCGTTTCCCCCGGAGACAACATTCGTATCGTGCTGCGTGTGCCCTTCACCACCGACGGGAGGGTCGCGGCGCCGCCTGCCTTGATCGAAGCCAGCGCGTCGGCCAAGGGACCGGCCCTGATGAAGGGAGCCATCGATGCGCTGGTCGCGTGTCAGCCGTACACAATGCTGCCGGCCGACAAATACAACGAATGGAAGGTTCTCGATCTCAGCTTTACGCCGAGCGATTTCGTCGGCGGATGAGAGAGGTTGCCCCGAGCCTTGACCAATACTGCCACCGATGCGGCTCGGCAGAAGTGAGGTGAGATGACGCTGACGCTCGTAATCGGAAACAAGAACTATTCGTCGTGGTCGATGCGGCCCTGGGTCGCTTTGAAAGCCAGCGGCATCGCGTTCGAGGAGAGATTCATTCCGCTCTACACCGGCGACACCGACAAGAAGCGCATTCTGGATGTGACGCGTTCGGGCAAGGTCCCGGCGCTGATCGATGGCGATGTGACCGTCTGGGACTCGCTTGCGATCATCGAATACGCCGCCGAGCGTTTTCCGGATGCGCACTTGTGGCCGGCCGATGCAGCCAGCCGGGCCCACGCGCGATCGGTCTCGGCCGAGATGCATTCGGGTTTTGCAGCGCTGCGTAACGAGTGCGGGATGAACCTGCATCGTCCGATTGCTGCGAAGGTGCTGTCCGACCAAGCGCGGGCCGACATCGCCCGCATTCAGGAACTGTGGACCGATTGCCGCGACCGGTACGGAAAGGCCGGACCGTTTCTGTTCGGAGCATTCAGCGGGGCGGATGCCATGTACGCGCCGGTGGTCCATCGCTTCCGGACTTACGCCATCGACGTGACGCCGCCGGTCCGAACCTACATGGATGCCATGATGGCGCTGCCTGCCTTCGCGCAGTGGACCAGGGAAGGGCTGGCCGAAACGATCGTGATCGAGAAATTCGAGGCCGATTGAACGCTGCGAATTTCGCCCGGCAGATTCGATCTCGCGACGCCGTGACTTGACGGAGTTGCGAAAGCCCGCGCAGGTTTGCGGCCAGTTCGCAAAGCTGAAAGGGCGTCGCGATGGGAATCCTTGATACCTTGACGAATTTGTTGAGTTCACCCGCAGCCAAAGGCGTCGAGGGTCAGCTAGAATCCGCAGTGATCCCGGCGGTGCTGGGTGAAGTTCTCGGAAATGGCAATCAAGGTGGCCTTTCGGCCATCGTTGCCAAACTCCAGCAGGCGGGCTTCGGCGATCAGGTCAAATCGTGGATCGGCAACGGACAGAACATCCCGATCACGGCCGATGAACTGCAGCAGGTCCTCGGCAGCGAGAAGGTCAAGGAACTGGCCGCGCGGTTCAACATTCCCGTCGACCAGCTTTCGAAAATTCTGGCGCAACAACTGCCAACCGCGGTGGACTCTGCGAGCCCCCACGGGAGCCTCCCTCACACGGCCTGACCCCGCTGCGAACGGGTTCCCGGCGAAGGTAAATCCGCACGGTTCCCCCGCGCCCGGATGCCGCCCGCGGACATCTCTCGTCGGGTTCCCTCGCGAAGGCACGAAAATGCATTTATATTACTGAAAAGCCTGCAAAATTTTGGTATTTGCCATGCCGTCTTATGACTGGCCAAAAGGCTGACTCACGTGATATAGAATGCGGACGTTTTTGGCCGGATTTACTGCGGGGACCGCGGGCAGACCGGCCGTCCTGTTGCGTGATGGAGAGGGCGTTGAAGCACAAATATCTCGTTGGAGAGACAGTCTATTTCACCGCGAGCAACGTGGCCCGCCCGGCTGCGAGCGGCACCTACGAGGTTGTCCGCCTGCTTCCCTTCGATGGCGATGATTGTCAGTACCGGATCAAGAGTGCGACCGAAGCTTTCGAGCGTGTCGCGAAGGAAAGCCAACTCGCCACTGGCTGAACGTAATTCTCCGCACGATCGAGCGATCCCTGCGTTAAAGCCGTGGACGGCCGACAAGGCTGGACCCGTTTTGCCGCAATCCCCGATCATTCAGGGACCGGGGATTCTGCATTCACATTCGCCGAATGCGTTCTATGCTGGCATCGCCGTTCGGCATGAGGGACATCGCGCATGAACTGGGACTGGGCAACTTCGCTCGATCACCTCTGGCGCTCACCGACCTTCCCGATGTGGCTCACGCTGGCCGCGGCGGGCTTCTTCGGGCTGATCGTATTGTTGACCCTGCTTCGCGCCGAGAAGTCGGTCGCGAACGGTGCCCTGACGGTCATCACGCTGCTTGCGATCGCCGTTGCGGTCGCTGCCACCATTCGTGGTTTCGGTCCGGGCGGTGCGGTCTCGGGTGCTGCGGGTCGCGCCGCGCCGATCCATGTCGCGATGCCAGCATTGTCCTGCATCGACGATCTTGCCGGCGATGCGGTCGAGGAGGCCTGCGAGAAGGCGCTGTTCGGAACGCCGGATACCACGGCTGCGGCCGTATCCTACGCGGCGTCTGAAGTCGACCGGCTGAGGTCGTTCGGCGATGTCGCTGCCGCCAATCGGGTCATGTCGCCGGAGTTGCAGGCACTGCGGCGCGCGGTCGAGCGCGATCGCTATGGTCTGGTCGCCTATGTGCTGGTTGCGCGCGACCGCTGCACGCCGACGGACTGCGCCGCGTTTCAGTCGCTGACCGATCACAATCAGGTTGCGGCGAACATGCAGGAGCGGATCTACGAGGAACGGGTCTCGCGTTACGCGACCGCGTGGAGCACGACGGCGCCGGCGGCAGCAGCAGCGGCGGCTGCCTCCACGGTGCCCGGCATGGCGGCAATGCCGGCGTCGGTGCCGACCGGTAAGCCGACGAATGCCGAATTTCCGACCTCCGCCTCCATCCCGCCGGTCAACATCATGACGCCTGAGCCCGCAGCAAATGCCGCGGCACCGCAGCCGGCGCCGGCCGCCGCGCAGGCGGTTCCGACACCGCGTCCGGCGCCGTCTCAGCATCGCGCGGCACCGGCCAGGAAACCTGCCCCCAAGCCGCATGTGGCGGCTCCCGTCCGTATCGCGCCCGAGCCACCTTCAGCGAGCACACAGAACTGACCGGCTCTTCCGAAAGCACGCGCTGAACATGCATCTCAATCTCGTCAAGCTCGCAGTCGGCTGTGACTCCGTGAAGGAGCTCAAGGGCTGGATCGCCGAGCGCATGAAGCAGGCCAAGCGGAATGGCTTGCCGCGTCATCACATCCATATCACCCGCATGACGCCGAAGCGGGACGAAGAGCTGCTCGCAGGCGGCTCGCTCTACTGGGTCATCAGGGGTGAGATCGCCGCGCGGGAAAAACTGATCGGCGTCGAGCCGTTCCGCGATCGCGACGGTATCGGCCGATGCCGTCTGGTCATGCAGCCCAAGGTGATCCCGGTGCGGCCACGTCCGATGCGTCCGTTTCAGGGTTGGCGCTACCTGACAGCCGCCGATGCACCGCCCGACCTCGGCAGCAATGCCGCGAGCGTTGCGGCGATGCCCGAGCCGCTGCGGCGTGAACTGCGCGATCTGGGATTGCTGTAGAAGGCCGCGGGCGGGGGCCCGTCAAACGCCGATATTGTCGATCAGCCGCGTGGTTCCGATCTTTGCGGCAACCAGGAGCCGGATCGGTCCGTCCGTGATCGACGGGATCGGCGCCAGTGTTTCGGCATGGCGCGCTTCAAAATAGTCCAGCGCAAAGCCGGCATGCTCGATCGTCCTTGCGCCATCCGCCATGACGGTCTTGAGGTCGTCGCCGTTGCGCAGGCGCTTGGCGGCGTCCTTCATGGTGCGGTGGAGGATCGGCGCGACAGCGCGCTGGTCGGATGAGAGATAGACGTTGCGCGACGACATCGCGAGCCCGTCGCGTTCGCGCACGGTCGGCACGCCGATGACTTTCACGCCGAGATCGAGATCGGCGGCCATCCGGGTCACGACCTTGAGCTGCTGATAGTCTTTCTGACCGAACACGGCGATGTCGGGCCGGCACTGCGTGAACAGCTTGCCGACGACAGTGGCAACGCCGCCGAAGAAATGCGGGCGGAAACGATCTTCGAGATTCGCGGTCGCGGGACCCTCCGGCAGGATCCGGGTTGCGAAGTTCGGCGGATACATGATGTCGACGCCGGGATTCCAGACCAGGTCGGCGCGCTCCGCCGCGAGCTTCTCCATGTCGGCTTTCCAGGTTCGCGGATATGAGCCAAAATCCTCATGCGGCGCGAATTGCGTAGGATTGACGAAGATCGACACGACGACCTTCGATGCGCGCCGCCGGGCTTGCCGCACCAGCGCGAGATGTCCGTCGTGAAGGGCGCCCATGGTCGGGACCAGCGCGATGGTGGCCCGTCGCGTCCGCAACGCATCGAGCGCGCGGCGCAGAGCGGGAAGGGTGCGGGCAACGGCGGGCAAGCGGGACATCGATACTCGTTCAATAGGCCGGAGACGTGTTGTCTTCGACATCGGGATGGGGCGTTATTCTTATCAAAGCCGATCCTTCTGCGCCAATCCGCCGGGCAATGATCGGTTGTCGCGCCTCGCTTTGCGAAGCCCGTCTGAAGCCAACGCGCAGATTCATGATTAAACCGAATTCACGTGGCCCTGCCGACGCAGAGCATGCATTTCGCTTGACCCCTTTGACACGCGATTTGAAGATGGCATTAGAGGTAAAATATGCTGATGCAAGTCAATCAGGGGCAGGCAGGCTCGGCGCATGTGATCGTGCTGGGCAACGAGAAGGGCGGCTCCGGCAAATCCACCACCGCGCTGCATATCGCTGTCGCGCTGCTGAAGGCCGGCCAGCGTGTCGCGACCATCGACCTCGACTCCCGTCAGCAAAGCTTCACCCGTTACATTGCCAACCGGCAGGCCTGGGCGCGGCGGACCGGTCGCGATCTCGAGCTTCCGCACCATGTCTGCGTCAGGCTTGGCGAGAGCATGCAGATCGCAGAGAACGAGTCCGTCGAGCTCGAACAGTTTTTGGATGCTGTGAGTGCGGTCGAGCGGACGTTCGACTTCATCGTCATCGATACGCCGGGCTCCGACAGCTATCTGATGCGGCTGGCGCACTCGATGGCGGATACGCTGGTGACGCCGATCAACGACAGCTTTCTCGATTTCGATGTGCTGGGCACCGTCGATGCGGCGACCTATGCCGTGACCGGCGAAAGCCACTACGCGGAGATGGTCAGGGATTCCCGCCGCAAGCGCCGGCAACTCGATGGCGCCACGCTTGACTGGATCGTCGTCCGCAATCGGCTCTCGACGATGGGATCACGCAATACCCAACTGGTCGCGACCGGCCTGCGGCAGCTTTCGCTTCAACTCGGCTTTCGCGCGATCGACGGCTTCGCCGAACGCGTCGTGTATCGCGAATTCTTTCCACGCGGCCTGACGGCGCTCGACGATCTGGACGAGGTGACCCTCGGCACCCGACCGAGCCTGGGACATCTGACCGCGCGCGAGGAGGTCACGGGCCTGCTGCGTCAGCTCAAACTTCCGCTGGACGAGCGGGGCCGCCGCCGCGCGGCAAATCGCGCCGAGTGGTTCACGCAAGTCGACAAGCCGCTCGAGGTCCACGATATCCTGGGCGCCTGATTGTCGCGGATCCTCCGGGCTGCCTTTGACCGGGGCAGGGAGCCGGCACCGGTGACGACTTAAGAGACAGACTTATTCGCTGTTATATCAATATCTTAGCTGTTTTGGCGGGTCATTCTGGCCGCACAGTTGCTGGCGTGCCGCTTGCGAATAGAGTGCGCTGCACAATCAAGTAGCGGCAAACACACAACTTTTGACCTTTATGTCACATGCGTGTGACATATATTCTCAACAAGGGACCGGAAGAGTCCTCGAAGCTGGGCCGGCAGATGCCGATTCCAGCGGCCCATAGGGAAGATAATGAAACGCGGAATGAAACGTGGCTTGACGGTTTTCGTGTCGATTTGCGTCCTCGCAGTCGTCGCGTACTTCACCGCGAGTAAATGGGCGATCCATCACGAGACGATGACGTTCTACGATGCGACGCGCAATCGTCCTGTCGCCGTGGATATCGCGATCCGTCGTGACAAGGAGATGCAGGCGAATGCAGGCATGCTGACCCTGCCTGTCGCGATCCTCAATCACGGAAACACCGTCAAATACACCGAGTATTCGTTTCTCGCGAACACGTTTGCCGCACGTGGCTACATGGCGATCAGCATCCAGCACGATCTTTCGACCGACGCGCCCCTCGTGACCAAGGTTGGCGAGCCCTATGTCGGCCGCTTGCCGGTCTATCAGCGCGGCGTCGCCAACATCCTGTTCGCGATCAGCAAGATGAAATCGGTGCAGCCGCACGCCGACTATGATCACCTGACGATGGTCGGTCATTCCAACGGCGGCGACATCGCGATGTATTTCGCGAAGGTGCATCCTGACGAAGTGAGACGGGTCGTCACACTCGATAACCTGCGCGTGCCGTTCATCACCGACGGGCGCTTCAAGATCCTGTCGTTCCGTTCCAAGGATCCTCGCTTCAAGACCGATCCGGGTGTGGTGCCGGATGAACAGCAGTGCGAGGAGTCGGGCATCACTGTCGTGCAGACGAAGTACCAGCACACCGAGATGAGCGACCGCGGTCCGGAAGACGTCAAAGTGGACATTCAGGAGCAGCTCGACAAATTCCTCGACGACAAGAGCAAGCTTGCGCCGGTCCCGACGAAGGTGCCGAACGTCCCCAAGCCCGGACCTGTTGCGCTGTATGCGCCGGCCGAGAACTGACGGTCGTCCCGATTTGACGAGTTAGTGGTTTGATGGGAGCGGGTTGCAGCAACGGCAACCGGCTCCCATTGTCTTTGAATTACTCGTCTCCGGGATCACTTTGCGAGTTGCTATGCCCCGCGATCCAACGCCGCCGAAGGCTCCCGTCAGTACGCCAGCCGATCACAAGACGTCGTCCGTACCCGATGCGAAACCGTCGACTTCTGCGGATATCGCTGCGTTCGTCGCCAGGGCACGCGCGATGTCGCCGCACGCATCGGGCGCCAACGGCAGGCTGGTCTTCGCGCTCGATGCCACCATGAGCCGACAGCAGACCTGGGACATGGCGTGCGCACTGCAGGCGGACATGTTCCGCGAAGCCGCCGGCGTCGGCCGTCTCGATATCCGCCTCGTCTACTATCGCGGACAAAGCGAATGCCGCGCGAGCGGCTGGATATCGGACAGCGCGAAACTCGCCAAACTGATGAGCGCGATCGATTGCCGCGGTGGCCACACCCAGATCGGCAAGGTCCTTTCGGACGCGCGTCGCGAAGCCGTCGCCGCAGGCATCAAAGCCGTGGTGTTTGTCGGCGACGCCATGGAAGAATCGGTCGATGACCTCTGCGCGAAAGCCGGCGAACTGGGCTTGCTCAAGGTCCCCGTCTTCATGTTTCAGGAAGGGCATGATGCGGACGCCGAACAGGCCTTTCGCGAGATCGCGCGGCTGACCGGTGGCGCCTGGTGCCGGTTCGATCCGGGCGCCGCGGCCCAACTGCGCGAACTGCTGCGTGCCGCCGCCGCCTATGCCGCGGGTGGCCGCGAAGCGCTGCGGCGGCTGTCGTCGACGACGGCGGGGGCGACGCAACTTCTGGAGCAGATGAAATAACGGCCACGCTGCAGGCCATGCTCCGCCGGATAAGGGGAGTCTGCGACGTTGTGAACAACCGCTTCCGCCAGTTGCGGCAACATACTATCTATCCGCTATGCCGACGCTGATCGCAGGCCTTGTGGCCGTTGTTGTCCTGTATTCGCTGCTTCAGATGTTCCGGGCGGCGAATCCAGCCATGTTGGCGCGCGCCGTCAAGATCGCGGGCGGCATTCTGGCGCTCGCGGTTGCTGCGTTCACCGGCATCAAGGGCGAACTGGCCGTTGCGCTGCCGCTCGGCATTTTCGGCGCCGGACTTTTGGGCTGGTCGCCGTTCGGCGCGACCGTCGGCGGAAATCTCGGCGGGATGTTCGGGAGGCGATCACAGCGCTCGGCGGGACAAACGTCGCGGGTGCGCTCGCACTTCCTCGACATGACGCTGGATCACGACAGCGGCGCTCTCAGCGGACGGATCGTTGCGGGGCCAGACGCTGGCCGCTCGCTCGGCGATTTCGATCTGCCGCAATTGGCGGCGATGATGGCGCGCTTCGATGCGGAAAGCTGCGCGTTACTTGAAAGCTATCTGGACGGCAGGTTTCCCGCCTGGCGTCAGAACGCGCAGGGAGGTGCGGCAGGGGGGCGAGGCCACGCGGCGGCGAGTGGCAAAATGACGAACGAGGAGGCCTACCAGATCCTTGGCTTGCAGCCGGGGGCGGGCAAGGACGAGATCGGGCGTGCGCATCGCGGGCTCATGAAGAAACTGCATCCCGACCAAGGGGGGTCGACGTACCTGGCGGCCCGTGTAAACGAGGCCAAGGACACTCTTCTTCGCACTCATCGCGGCTAACTCCAACGCCACCAAACGCTACACCGCGAGTTGCCTCTGTCTGTCTGCTTGATGCCCCGTTATCGCCCGCCGTTGTCCGGCGTGGTCGATCACCGTCCCAAGTTTTATCCGCCAATTCTTGACGAGTGGTTTTCAAATCCTGAATTTTGGGCCGACACTGCTGCGTCAGAAAAACAAATGGCCGGGCTTGAACCCGGCCACTTGAACCTCCGAAGGAGGGTGCGATCAGTTCCGGATCGTGATGCAGGACATGTCGGAGCGCTTCAGCCTGCGGCATACGGCCTCCGCCTGATCGCGATCGAGACCGGCAAAGCGGGCGCGATACAGCTTCTTGTCGCCCTTGGAGACGGGCTCGGTGAACGGATCGGCCTTGCCCAGCATGCCGTGGGCGCGACCGCGCGCCGCATCGAGGCGTTCGCGCGCCTCATTCTCGGTTTCGAGCGCGCCGACTTGAATGATCCAGCCCGTATGTATCGCCACCGGCTTCACCGCGCCGTTCTGTTGGACCGCTTGCGGCTGAGCTCGGGAAGCCGGTTCGGCGGAGGCCACCGTCTGCGGCGTCGATGAAGGAATGCTCGAAGCCGGCAACACGCCCAGAATGCCATGGCCGGTGCCGAAGTTGGCCGGCTGAGGTGGCATGTTCGCTCGCGCAACGACCGAACCGGATGTTTCCGGCGCCTCGTCGCGGGCGGATGCGTTGCGGCTAGTCACAGGCGGCATCGATTGTCCGGCCGAGGCGAGTCTGGTCGATCCAACCCGGACCTGTACCGTTTTCACCCGCACGGGCTTCATCGGTTCCGAAGATCCCGGAATAGCGGAAATTGCCTGGGTGTCGATCACGCCACTCGTGAGCGGAGCAGGCTCCGGCTTGGCCTGTTTGGGCGGCAGTGCTGCGGCCGAAGCCGCGATCAGCGAGCGGGCGAGATGCGCGGGACGCTCGGGCGGCAGCACCACGGGTTCGGGCGTTGCGGAGGCGACCTGAACGGCGCCATTAACCTGGACTGCGCGTTCCGGCCGCGAACGCGCCTGATCTTCCGCCACCTGAGCGTTGGCTTCGGCCGGATTGCGTTCGGTGATGGCAGCGACGGTGCGCCGTGTCGCAGCCTTGTTGAGGTTCTCGGCCAGCAGGTTGCGCATGGTCGCGTCGCGCGAACCGCTGCTGCGGCCTCCAATCACAACGCCGACCAGATGGCGGTTGCCGCGCTTCAGGTTGGTGACGAGGTTGAAGCCGGACGCCCGGATATATCCGGTCTTGATGCCGTCAACGCCATCGACGCTGCCGAGCAGATGGTTGTGGCCGCGGATGGTGCGGCCGCGGAAGACGAACGATGTTGTCGCGAAGTAGCGATAGTAGCGCGGAAAGCGGTCCTGCAGCGCGCGGCCGAGCGTTGCCTGATCCCGCGCGGTAGTGACCTGATCGTCGTTCGGAAGTCCGGACGCATTGCGGTAGACGGTGCGGGTCATGCCGAGCGCGCGCGCCTTGCGCGTCATCATCTTGGCGAAGTCGTCCTCGTCGCCGCCGAGCGCTTCGGCGATGACCACGGCGGCATCATTGGCGGATTTCGTGACCAGTCCCTTGATGGCGTCTTCGACGCGGATGGTCTGTCCCGACCGCAGACCGAGCTTTGTCGGATCTTGCTCCGCAGCGTGCTGCGATACATGCATCTCGGTGTCGAGGCTGATCTTGCCGGCATCGAGGCGCTCGAACAGCAGGTAGAGCGTCATCATCTTGGTCAGCGAGGCCGGATGACGAAGGCTGTCGGGATTGGTTGACTCGAGCGTCGCGCCGGAATTCGCATCGACGATGATCGAGGCAAAGGGCGGGTTGTAGCTGTGCCGCGCCTCATGGTGATGACGATGGTGGTGACGGTGGCGGCTACGGCGCGCGTCGGCGTGGTCAGTCGTAAAGATGACGGCGACGAGCGTTGCCAGTCCGAGTGCACCGACGCGCATGACGCGCGAGGAAGCTAAGGTTGTGCGAAGCATGAACTTCCCCGTCCCATTCCCACTTTAGTCACCGGTCCGTGAGGCAAAATTGTGCCCGCGGCCGCTGAAGTTTTCCGATTCGCGCATTCAGCACGGGCCGGGCTCTCAACGAGGTGGCAGGTCAGGTTGCCATTCTGGCTAAGAGACTGGTCCCACGGTGTTTTTAGGATTTCCACCGGAACGCTTGCGATGCGAGAAATCAGGGTATGTGGCCGGAGTTTCCAAAAGGTTAAGCAACTGTTGATGGAACCTGACAGATTCGCGTCGAATCGCGGATTTTTTGCACCTCAAAGGCGCTAGGTCTTTTGCGGTGCAGCGAAGTGGACTTGTTGGTCGGGCTCCTGGCCAATCTTGCCGCGTGGGTTGAGCGCCGTTCGCGAGCCCCGTCGGACGCTTGCCCGGATCAGCCGACCTCACACATGAAAAAGCCCGGCCTGCGGGCCGGGCTTTTGTCGAGGTGTCGAGCGCTACTGCGCGATACGCAGCTTGGCGAGAGACGCTCCGATCTGACCGAATGCGCTGGCGATGCCGCTTGCCGACGACGTCGGGAAGAAGTTGCCGTCCGTTGCGCAGTTCTTCAGGACTGTCGAGATGGGGTCGCCATCGGTGTTGACCTGAATGGTGTAGATCTGGGTCGTGCCGTTGGTGGGGTCCTTGATGTTATTGCAGAGTTGAGCCTGTCGCGTGTCGACCTGTGACGACCAGTCGGAGCCGTTGCCGTACCACCGATCCTGAGTGTTCAAACCGTCCGACAGCAGGATGATGGCGTCGGTGTACTTGTATTTCGAATCCTTGGCAGGCGTGATGAACGGCGCCGTTGGCTGGAGCATCATCCACGCCATTTGCATGGCGATAGCCTGATTGGTGGCGCCAGTGGCGGTGAGATTGTTGATCTTGCCCTTCAGCGTCGTATCGTCCGTCGAAGAGTCAGATTCCTTGGAATCAAAAGCTGAGGTCATCGGAAGAAGAGACGATGGACACATTCCGGAAGACACACTTTGCGTATAGTTCTGCGCGAGATAAAGCGTGCCCGGCGTACCGGAATCCGGCGCATCCTTGGTCGTGTCATAGGACTGCGTGCGGTCAGTCACACAGCCACTCCATTTGCTGACGTTGCTGGCCGTCCATTTCTTGCCGGCGGCCGTGCAGGCGCTTTTTGTAGAGAGCGATGATTTACTGCAACTACCGAAATTGCTGTACCTGCTAAAGTTGGTGCCAGCGCTACCATTCTCCCAGTCCAGCCAGGCTGCGGTGCTGTTGCTATTGCCGACATTGACCATCGTGTTGAACGGGACGATCGAGATATAGACATCGCCGGTGGCATTGGCCGAAGCCTTGAGCGTGTCGATCAGGCCCTTGGCGGCCTTCTTCATGGCGTCGAGCTTGCCGGCACTGCTCATCGACCCCGTGACGTCCAGCGCCATCGCCACGCGGAGCTTGGTGTTGCCCCAGGTTGCCGTGGACGCTGTCTTGAAGTCGAGTTCGGGAAAGCCTGCGACCCTCATGAAGTCGGTCTTCACGGCGCCAGATCCCGTCAGATGGACGGTCGCCGGCACGCCATTGCTGTAGGGGGTGTAAACCGCGCCGATCTCAACGTTCTGGGCATCTGTGTTGTGGTACAGTGCATTGAAGTATTTCTGAGCTGCCGCGGTGATCTCGCTCGCCGTCATCGGCGGGTTCGCGGCGTTGGCATCCTTGGACACCATCAGCGCGGCCGAATCCATCGCGGCCTGCATGGATGAGCGCGCGGCATTCGCCCGCGTGTAATCGACCGCTGCACCAACGAAGCCGAGCATGGGCAGGAGCGCGATCGCGAAAATCGGGGCGATGCTTCCTCCACGGTCCCGGCCGAAGCGGGCAACCGAATTGCTAACCTGTTCGCGAATTGACGTGCCGGACGTTGAGGTACCAGACATGGCTGTCACCAATCAGTTGGTTTCGGCCGGCATTTCGAGCCGCAGCGCTAAACAGGTGGTAAAGCTGTCCTGAGAAAGCAGGTAAATAGCCGCACAAATTGAGGGGACGTGCCAAAAGGCTGCCACCGGAGTCAACGACGTCTAAATTCGGATCTCGGGGATTCGTCCGGCCGGGGAAGGCGCGGTTAACCAGGCCTGATCGCCAGCCGCTGATTCGGAAAAAATTTACGATCTTGCGGCCGGTCAAATACCGACCCATATTCTGTGGCATCCGGACCAGTCAGTTTGGGGCATGGCCGACCCGGAACCATCGCCCCCAACAACTTGCCGGAGATGACGTCCTGCGTGTGCAGGGGATTTCGAACGCCTGAGCCATGTCAAAGTTGCCTGCCATTCAGCCATCCGGAACTTGCATTACCGCCGCGGCGGATTCCCGTCTTGCTCCCGCAACAGAAATGGCCGGTAACGACGAAGGGCGCTCCGGTACGCCGGGCGGTCCGGCGGCTTCGGTCATCACCAAGGTCAAGCCGAAGGCGAAGCGTCCGAACCTCTATCGCGTTCTCATTCTGAACGACGACTACACGCCGATGGAGTTCGTGGTTCACGTCCTCGAAAAGTTCTTCCAGAAGGATGTCGAGGCCGCGACCAAGATCATGCTTCATGTTCACCATCACGGTATCGGCGAATGCGGTGTGTTCACCTACGAGATCGCCGAGACCAAGGTGACGCAGGTGATGGATTTTGCGCGCAAGCACCAGCATCCGTTGCAGTGTGTGATGGAAAAGCAATAGCGCCGGTTTTGGCTGATTTCGAACGGACTTTGCGTCAACGAGTTGCTTCCGGGCAAACTGCGGCTCTCGTTGTCCTCAGAACGATTCCAGATCGTGTTCGCCGACAGCGCGACGCGATTCTGCACAGGAACCGGTCTTCCGGCGCAATTCTACGTAACTATATGACAAAGGTTGTTGTTGCCTGACGCGGCGACGGCGATCATGATGGCCATGGGGCCCTAGTGTGGTGGTTCGGAAGTTCGCTTCGTTTTCTCAGCGGATCCTTCAAGCGAACTTCCGAACCAAACCACACTAGAATCGTAAGTTTGCTAGTGTCCTTTCGAACCCGAAGTTCGCTACGGAAGGCGCTGCGAAAAAGGCGAACTTCGAGTTCGGGACACTAGAGGACGCGGAATGCCAACTTTTTCTCAAAGCCTGGAACAATCTCTGCACCGAGCGCTCGCGATCGCGAATGAGCGGCATCATCAATACGCCACGCTCGAGCATCTGTTGCTGTCGTTGATCGACGATTCCGACGCGGCCGCGGTGATGCGGGCTTGCAGTGTCGATCTCGACAAGCTGCGTGGCAGTCTGGTCAACTATCTCGAAACCGAATTCGAAAATCTGGTGACGGATGGCGCAGATGACGCCAAGCCGACCGCCGGATTCCAGCGCGTGATCCAGCGCGCGGTGATTCACGTGCAATCGTCCGGCCGCGAGGAGGTGACGGGCGCCAATGTGCTGATCGCGATCTTCGCTGAGCGCGAAAGCCACGCGGCGTACTTCCTGCAGGAGCAGGACATGACCCGCTATGACGCGGTGAACTACATCAGCCACGGCATCGCCAAGCGCCCCGGCGTTTCGGAAGCGCGGCCGGTGCGCGGCGTGGACGAAGAAACGGAATCGAAGAACGGCGACGACGCCAAGAAGAAGGGCGACGCGCTGGAGACGTACTGCGTCAACCTGAACAAGAAGGCGCGCGACGGGAAGATCGATCCGGTGATCGGGCGCAATGCCGAGATCAGCAGGGCGATCCAGGTGCTGTGCCGCCGCCAGAAGAACAATCCGTTGTTCGTCGGTGAGGCCGGTGTCGGCAAGACCGCGATCGCGGAAGGGCTGGCGAAGCGCATCGTCGACAGCGAAGTGCCGGAAGTGCTGAGCGCGGCCACCGTGTTCTCGCTCGACATGGGTACGCTGCTGGCGGGCACGCGCTATCGCGGCGACTTCGAGGAGCGGCTGAAGCAGGTGCTCAAGGAGCTCGAAGCGCATCCGAGCGCAATCCTGTTCATCGACGAAATCCATACGGTGATCGGCGCCGGTGCGACCTCCGGTGGCGCGATGGATGCGTCCAACCTGCTGAAGCCTGCGCTCGCGTCGGGCACGATCCGCTGCATGGGCTCGACCACCTACAAGGAGTACCGGCAGCATTTCGAGAAGGACCGCGCGCTGGTGCGGCGCTTCCAGAAGATCGACGTCAACGAGCCGACTGTCGATGACGCCATCGCGATCCTCAAGGGCCTCAAGCCGTACTTCGAGGATTATCACAAGCTGAAATATACCAACGACGCCATCGAGGCGGCGGTTCAGCTCTCGTCGCGCTACATCCATGACCGCAAACTGCCTGACAAGGCGATCGATGTGATCGACGAGTCCGGCGCAGCGCAGATGCTGGTTGCCGAGAACAAGCGCAAGAAGACCATCGGCATCAAGGAAATCGAGACCACGATCGCGACGATGGCGCGGATACCGCCAAAGAGCGTCTCGAAGGATGATGCCGAGGTGCTGAAGCATCTCGAGCAGACATTGAAGCGCGTCGTGTTTGGACAGGATCGTGCGATCGAGGCCCTGACGGCGTCGATCAAGCTGGCTCGTGCCGGCCTGCGCGAGCCGGAGAAGCCGATCGGCTCGTACCTGTTCTCAGGGCCGACCGGCGTCGGCAAGACCGAGGTGGCGAAGCAGCTCGCGGCGTCGCTCGGCGTCGAGCTGCTGCGCTTCGATATGTCCGAATACATGGAGCGGCATACGGTGTCGCGGCTGATCGGCGCGCCTCCCGGTTATGTCGGCTTCGATCAAGGCGGTCTCCTGACCGACGGCGTCGATCAGCATCCGCATTGCGTGGTGCTGCTCGACGAAATCGAGAAGGCGCATCCCGATCTCTACAACGTGTTGTTGCAGATCATGGATCATGGCCGGCTCACCGATCACAACGGCAAGCAGGTCAACTTCCGCAACGTGATCCTGATCATGACCACCAACGCAGGCGCAGCGGATTTGGCGCGTCAGGCGTTCGGCTTCACGCGCAGCAAGCGGGAAGGGGACGATCACGAGGCGATCAATCGCCAGTTCGCGCCCGAATTCCGCAACCGGCTCGATGCCATCGTCTCGTTCGCGCACCTGAACAGCGATGTGATCGGGCGCGTGGTCGAGAAGTTCGTGCTTCAGCTCGAGGCGCAACTGGCCGACCGCGACGTGACCATCGAACTGTCCGAGCCCGCCAAGGCCTGGCTGGTCCAGCATGGCTACGACGAGCAGATGGGTGCGCGGCCGATGGCACGGATCATCCAGGAGCACATCAAGAAGCCGCTGGCGGACGAGGTGCTGTTCGGCAAGCTCAAGAGCGGCGGCCATGTCCGCGTCGTTCTGGTGAAGGACGAGGGGGTCGCAGGCGTCGATCTCGAAAAGATCGGCTTCGAGTTCCTGGAGGGGCCGGTCACGCCCAAGCCAGAGAAGCTGCCGGGGACTCGGAAACGGACCTCGCCGCGCAAACCGCCGAAGCCAGGCGGTGGTCCAAAGGGGCCCGCCTCGAAGGGACCACTCGTCAAGGTCTGAGCGGCGCGATCAAATCAAACGGCCGGAATTTGATTCCGGCCGTTTTTGTTTGGTCTGTTTAAATCGGGTCAGTTGCCGAGAAGCTCGTTGATCCGCCGCTGGAGCTGTCGCTTCTTCTTTTCGCTGATGCGCAGCCGCTCCTCGAGGTCGGATGCCGGAGCGCGAACGATAGTTTCATCGTTGAAGGCGATTCCGACCAGATTGTCCCGCCACCAGACGATCCGGGCGAGAAACGAGCGGCCCTTGCGGGCAACGGTCAGCGCCATCCTTTCGCCCGGCGAGAGCCTGGCCTTGTCGAATTCGATCTGGGCGCCGCGCGCGGAGAGATTGCGGACCACGCAGTCCTTCGTGGTCTTGCCGTCGTCCAGACTGGCAAGGCCTCCGTAAATCACCTTGTCGCGCGCGTGCTCGCGGCGTTCGATCATGGTCCATGCCCCGTGTTGAGGGGCGGACTGTATCGGGGTTCCCCAGGGATGGAAGATGGCCGTGGGTGCTAAGCGAAGTTAACGTAAATTGGTCCCTTCCGGAGGATGCGTGATTTCCTCCGATTACCCGTTGGCCGCCGTTCAGGCTGCGCTGTCGCGAAGTCCGCGCGCAATCGCCTTCTGGGCGTCGAACTCGCGGCGTCGGCGTGCAAGCTCCTCCGGGGCCATCTGGGCGACGTTGTTGTAGTCGCGTTTCCAGGAAGCGTCCGTGCTCCAGCGCAGCGGCGATTGCACGGTGGTCTGCGGGCCGGGCGCGGACTCCAGCACCTTTAGTGCGAGCTCCAGCGTGAAGGTCTGGGACTCTGCGTCGTGCGGCTTGCCGGCCGAGTTGCCCAGTGGAAAATCGCTGAACAGGAAGCGCGGCACGGCCGCGTGCTCGACGATGTCTTTCGCGCATCCCATCACGACCGTCGAAATGCCGTTGGCTTCCAGATGCCGCGCAACGAGGCTGACCGTCTGATGGCAGACCGGGCAGTTCGGCACCAGCACGGCGGCATCGACGTTGTCGGCGCGGCAGCGTGCCAGGACCTCGGGCGCGTCGGTCTCGAGGGTGACGCGCTGGCTGCGGTTGGTCGGCGCGCCGAAGAAGCGCGGTGCCACTTCGCCAATGCGCTTGGCCGCAGCAAGGCGGTTCAATTGCGGCAGCGGAAACCAGGTGCCGCTGTCTTCAGCGGTGGTGTGCACGCGATCGTAGGCGATATGGGAGATGCGGAGGTCGTGGGTCTTCGACGTGTCGCCGTCATAGACCTGATAGAATTTTGCCCCGCCATTGTATTTCGCGCCGGGGCCTTGATCGCCCTTGGCCGGATCGAAGGGCGCCGCCGTTGTAATGATGGCGACGCGGGATTGCGCCAGCGGCTTCTTCAGAGGCTGGAATGGCGCACTGGTATAATGCGCCCAGCGGTACGGTGTGTCGTAGCCGATCGCCAGATAGTATTCGCGCGTACGCGCCATATAGGGGATCGGTGCATCATCGTCCGATGCGAAACCGAGGTGGTCGTCGGCCGGTGCGGTCATGGGTCACGCTCCCATATGTGCGCCATCATTCCTTGATAGCTAGATGATCGGTTCCACCTGTCAAGCGCCGCCCGCGGACAACTGATATGACATCACGCCTGATTGTTGTCGCGCGGTGTGCGTTGGTCTTGATGCCGGTGTTTGTGCCCAGCTCGGGCGTCGCACAGGTCGGGGCGGAAACGACGGCTGAGGCGGTGCCCGCCGAACCGATGCGTCAAGATACGCGCGAGGCGATCTGCCTGATGGTCGAATCCGCAGCGAAGGCAGAGAACCTCCCGCTGGAATTTTTCGCGCGTGTGATCTGGCAGGAGAGCCGGTTTCAGTCCGATGCGGTCGGTCCGTTGACGCGCAACGGCCAGCGGGCGCAGGGCATTGCGCAGTTCATGCCGGGAACGGCGGATGAGCGGCGGCTGCTCGATCCGTTCGATCCGGTTCAGGCATTACCGAAGTCGGCCGAGTTCCTGAGCGAGCTGCGTGAGCAGTTCGGCAATCTCGGATTGGCGGCGGCCGCCTATAATGCAGGCCCGCGCCGGGTGCAGGATTGGCTCGATAAAAAGGGATCGATGCCGGCGGAAACGCGTGACTATGTTCTCGCGATCACGGGGACGTCGATCGACGACTGGGCTGCCGCCGGCAGGAACGGCAAGCCGATCGCGCATGCGCCGGCATCGAGTTGTCGCGAACTGATGGCGCTGTTGAAGCGCGCGCCGAATCCGTTCGTCAGCGAACTGGAGCAGCGTGTGAAGCTTGGCGCCGACCGACCATGGGGCGTGCAACTCGCGGCGGGTTTCAATCGCAACCGCGCACTCGCAGCTTATGCGCGTGCCATGAAGCGGCTGAGCGCGGTGATCGGCGAACACGATCCGAGCTTGCTGGGCTCGATCTGGCGCAGTCGCGGCACGCGGACATTCTATCAGGTGCGGATCGGGGCGGAGACGCGAGCGGCGGCCGATGACCTCTGCAACCGTATCCGCCGCGCGGGCGGGGCGTGTCTGGTGCTGCGGAATCGCTCCACGAATTCTCGTGCAGCTCAAGACAAATGACTTGCGGCGCGCCGTTGCATGTCTGCCGTCCCGATTTGCTGGTCGCCAATATTACTGACAATGATATGACCGCGCGTCCAAATGCGGCTTTTCCGCACAATCCATCAGCCCATTGCAGCGGATATCATGTTGTTTCCCGCGCTTGACTCCCCAAAGTGGCAGAGCCATCCGCGTGCCTTCGCGTGGGGGATGCGCTCGGTTGGCTCCACGGTGCTGGCGCTGGTCCTGTTCGCGACCTATCTCGGGATCGGCGCGCTGGCGCATGATTCCCGTTTCAGCCTCGGCTGGGTTCTGACAAGTACCGCACTGGTCTGGGCCGGTCCCGCGCAGATCATTCTGATTTCCATGCTTGGCTCGGGCGCAACGGCGGTGCAGGCCGCGATCGCGGTCACCGTCAGCGCGATCCGGTTGTTTCCCATGGTGGTATCGGTCCTGCCGCTGCTGCGAACGCCGACCATCAAGCGCCGCCACCTGATCCTTCCTGCTCACTTCATCGCGGTCACCCTGTGGGTCGAGTGCTATCGCCTGCTGCCGATGGTCCCGCGCGAGCGGCGCGTGGTCTTCACCACCGGTCTCGGCTGTGGTCTCGTGCTGGTGTGCCTGACGGCAACGACTGTCGGATACACGCTGGCGGCCAACCTGCCGCCGGCGCTCGCGGCCGCGATCCTGCTGCTGACGCCATTGGCATTCCTGCTTTCGACAGCGCGCAATGCGAAGCATCTGGTTGACGTGCTGGCGCTTGTGCTTGGTCTCGCGCTCTATCCGCCGGTCGCCATGCTGCATACCGGCGTCGATATCCTGATCAGTGGCCTGTCGGCCGGAACGATCGCCTTCGGCGTCCACTGGTGGCGGAGGCGCACCGCGTGAGCGATTTCATCGGTGACTGGCATGCCCTGCTGCTGCTCGTGCTCGCGGGGTTTCTGCCGAACGAAATCTGGCGGATGCTCGGGCTGTGGTTCAGCGGCGGCATCGACGAGGGATCGGAGTTGCTCGTCTGGGTGAGGGCGGTTGCGACCGCGATTCTTGCTGGGGTGATTGCGCAGATTCTCGTCTTTCCGCCCGGCGCGCTGGCGGCGGTGCCGGGCGCTTTGCGTTACGGTGCGGTGGCGGCTGGATTCGTGGCGTTTGTTGCCAGCCGGAAGTCGATCTTGATAGGGGTGATCTGCGGCGAGATCGTTATGCTGGTCGGCGAGTGGTGGCTTTGATCGTGATGGAATAACGTTGGGAGCGGACGACAATGGTTCGTGAGAGCGAGATACGTGCAGGCGAGGTGGCTGTCGAAAAGCCCTTGGCAAAGGATGCCGGATTGGTGTTCATCGGCCGCATCCGGACGCCGTGGACGTCGCGGCTGAAGACCCCGCGCCAGGGGCGTCACGACGGCCCGGTCTGCCGTCTCGAGATTTTCGATCCGTGGAAGCCCGCCCTGAAGGGGCTCGATCTCTATTCCAATCTCGAAGTGATCTACTGGCTGCATCTCTCCCGCCGCGACCTCGTGCTGCAAAGCCCGAAGAACGACGGCACGACGCGCGGCACCTTCTCGCTACGCTCGCCGGTGCGGCCCAATCCGCTCGGCACATCGATGGTCAAGCTGGTCGGCATCGAGGGATCGACAGTGCTGGTGCGCGGGCTGGATTGTCTCGACGAGACGCCGCTGCTCGACGTCAAGCCGGACCGCTGCGAGTTCACGCCGCTGGCGCCGCCGCAGGACGGCGATTTCGAGACCGGTTGAACGGGCTACGCGCTCGCCAGTGCCGCGATCAGCAGGCGCGCGTGCTCTTCGAGCACCTTTGGATCTTCCTTGCGGCTTGCCGGCGGCAGCAATGCGACGCCGTCCTTGCGCGGCATCACGTGCATGTGCAGGTGAAACACCACCTGGCCGCCAGCGGGCTCGTTGAACTGCTGCACGGTGATGCCGTCGGCCTTGAAGGCCTTCATGGCTACGCCGGCGATTTTGTGGGTGCCGCGCGCCACGTGTGCGTAGTCCTCGGCGGAGATGTCGAGAATGTTGCGCGCAGCCGCCTTGGGAATGATCAGCGTGTGCCCCGGCGAGCGCGGCATGATGTCAAGAAAGGCGAAGACATGGTCGTCCTCGTACACCTTGTGGCAGGGCAATTCGCCGCGCAGGATTTTTGCGAAGATATTGTTGGTGTCGTAGGCGGCCATCGTTACTCCCTCGAATTGCCTGTGCCGAAAGACTAGGGGGCGTCATCGGCGGTCT
The DNA here is from genome assembly GCA_017305665.1 of Hyphomicrobiales bacterium. GTDB lineage: Bacteria > Pseudomonadota > Alphaproteobacteria > Rhizobiales > Xanthobacteraceae > Nitrobacter. The sequence continues at coordinate 172,991 of JAFKKH010000025.1, read as the reverse complement.
TGCGAAACGGCCCGGCGTCGGTGAGCTCGCGAGCCGCTTCGGCGACATACTGCCGTTCGCGCTTCAGATAGTCACGTACTGCGTGACGGAATCCGGAATCGGCGATGTAGTGCGCGGAGTAGGTGGTTTGCGGCAGATAACCGCGCGCGATCTTGTGCTCGCCCTGTGCACCGGCCTCGACCGTTTTCAGGCCGTGGCGGATCGCGTAGTCGATCGCCTGATAGTAGCAAACCTCGAAATGCAGGAAGGGATGATGTTCGATGGCACCCCAGTGCCGTCCGAACAGCGTGTCCGAGCCGAGAAAATTGATGGCGCCGGCGATCCAGCGATCGTTGCGACGGGCCATGATCAGCACGACGTCCTTGCTCATGCTTTCGCCGATCAAGGAATAGAACGAGCGGGTCAGATAGGGGCGGCCCCACTTGCGCGATCCCGTCTCCATGTAGAATTTGAAGAAGGCGTCCCAGACCTCTTCGGTGAGTTCGCTGCCGGTGAGGGCATGAATGGTGATGCCGTTGGCCAGCGCATCGCGACGTTCGCGGCGGATCACTTTGCGGTAGCGCGAGGCGAGGGTGCCGAGAAAATCCTCGAATGTCGAATAGCCTTCGTTTCGCCAGTGAAACTGCTGGTCGGTACGCTGAAGGAATCCGTTCTTGGCCAGAAACGCCCATTCGCGTTCGCGGGCAAAGGTCACATGGACAGATGAAGTCTGCATCGCATCGCAGAGGCCGATCAAACCGCCCGCCAGCGCGCTGCCGACACGTTCATCATCCTCGCCAGGACGAATCAGCAGCCGCGGACCGGTGGCGGGCGTAAACGGAACAGACGCCTGGAGCTTGGGATAGTAATGGCCGCCGGCGCGCTCGTAGGCATCGGCCCAGCCGCGATCGAACACATACTCACCCTGCGAATGGGATTTCAGATAGCACGGCACGATGCCGGCGATCGCGCCATCGCGGCGCGCGATCAGATGGCGCGGTCCCCATCCGGTTCGCGGACATGCCGAATTCGATGCTTCGAGTGCGGCGAAAAAGGCGTGCGAAACAAAGGGGTTGTAGCCGTCCTTTGCATTTGTCATTGATCCGGCAGGTTCGATTGCCGGATTGGCGCAGGCATCCCAATCCTCAGCCGAAATCTGGCTGATGGATCCGACAGCTTCGAGCGATATTTCGGATGATTTCATTGACCTCGACTAAAAGTGGGCACGAAGCCTTAGGCGTCAAGGCCCGGGCGGAACCCCTCGAAGGTCATTTGCTCGGCATATTTTTCGGATCTCGCGCGTTGCTCCGGCGTGCGCACAGTCCAGCTCAACAGGTTGCAGCCGAACAGGTTTTTGGCGATCCACGGCGCGATCGCAGGAAGATCGTTGACGCGATAGGATACGAAATGGGGGCGGGTCCGCGGCAGGTGCCGCAAATGGGTCATCTCACGGCGCTGCGCCGCCGTGGTCTTGGGCCACTCTGCCTCGGTGTAGTGACGTTGCGCGACAATACCGCGTGGCCGGGACGGCAGCAGATCGCGTAGCGCCATCACCTGATCCGGATCGAACGACATGCCGGCTGCCGGGCCGTCGTAGGCCGACAATACCTCCGCCATGCGGGTCACCAGCCGGCGGTCGCCATCGAAATGGGTTTTGACCTCGATCACCAGCGGCACGCGGCCGGCGACCAGCGCGCAGAGGTCGGCGAGCGACATCATCTTTTCGGTCGTGTTCTTGAAGGTGACCTGCCGGAGTTCAGCGGCCGTCTTGGTCAACAGGGCGCCCGAACCTTCCGTCAGCCGGCCGAGTTCGTCGTCGTGATGAACCATGGCTTCGCCGTCGGCGGTGAGCTGGATATCCACCTCGATGCTGAAATTCGCCGCGACGGCGGCCTGGATGGCCCCCGGCATGTTCTCGACGATTCCGCGCGCCTTGTCGTGCAGGCCGCGATGCGCAATCGGTCGTGCGGTCAACCAGTCGGGTGCGCCCATGGACGTCAGGCGACCTCGAACAGGCCTTCGACTTCCACGGCAGCATCGGCCGGCAGGGAGGCGACGCCGACCGTGGTGCGGGCATGGCGGCCCTTGTCGCCGAACGCCGCAACCATCAGATCGGAAGCACCGTTCAACACCTTTGGTCCGTCGACAAAATCCGGCGTGGAGTTGACGAAGCCGCCGAGCCGGACGACGCGCACGACCTTGTCGAGATCGCCGAGCGCGGCCTTGATCTGCGCGAGCAGGTTGATGGCGCAGCCTCGCGCCGCGGCGTTGCCCTGTTCGACGGAGACGCCGGCGCCGAGCTTGCCCTTGGCGATCAGCTTGCCCTCGGGATTGACGCAGACCTGTCCGGAGACGAAGAGCAGATTGCCGGTGCGGACGAACCCGACGTAGTTCGCGATGGGCGAGGCCGGTTCATGCAGGGTGATGCCCTGCGTAGCCAAGTTCTGCTCGATCGTTCCTGCCATGTAAGTCCCCGATGAAAGATGGTTCGCCTGAAATGCGTGGTGAGGCTGTTCTATTTCGCCCATCGCCGGAGCACATGCAAGCGACGGAAGGAGCGCCCAGATATTCCGTAATGATTTCTGTGCGATATCCGGAACGGTTTGGATCGGCCATCAATTTTACGTTTTCAAATCGTGCGGCCCTAGTTGCGGCGCAATAGGGCGCTGACTATGCTTTGAGTCGACCCTCACCGAGAGATGGCATGCGCGCTTCTTTTCATTATTCGCCTTCACGATTTCGCTTTTTGACATTGGCCGCGGCAACCGCATGTCCGCTCGCATTTGGGGCCACGGCGCACGCCGCTGCTGTTCCGTTTCTTGCCCATCAGGCGCTTTACGATCTGAGTCTCGTGAAGTCCCGCGGCACCTCGATGGACAGCGCTCGCGGGCGCATCCTCTACAAGTTTTCCGGAAATACCTGCGAGGGTTACACCTCGGACTTCAGACAGGTTTCGGAGATGGCCGGCGGGGAAGGCGAAACCACGCTGAGCGATCTGCAATCCACCAGCTGGGAGGATGCGGACGGCAAGAGCTACCGCTTCAAGATCGCCACCCGGATGAACGACAGCGTTCAGAGCCAGGTCGACGGCATCGCCGAACGGAGCGGCGGCAAGATCACCGTGAAGCTGAAGAAGCCGGTCGCAAAGACCTTCGTTCTTGATGGCGATACCGTGTTCCCGACCGAACAGATCAAGCGCATCATCGCGGCCGCGAAGCAAGGCAAGTCGCTGCTCGAATTGACCGTCTATGACGGCTCCGACAACGGCGAGAAGGTCTACAATACGCTGTCGGTGATCGGAAAGCCGATTACGGGCGGCACGCCGGGCTCGACGCCGGATCCATCGACCACCAGCGATCAGATGAAGAAGCTGACGCGTTGGCCCGTCACCGTCAGCTACTACGATCGCGACGTCAAAGCCAATAGCGGTGAACAGACGCCGGTTTACGCCATGTCGTTCGAGCTGTTTGAGGACGGCGTCTCGCGCGCGTTGACGCTCGACTACAATGACTTCGTGATCGCGGGCACGATGGATAAATTCGACGTCAAGGACCAGAAGGACGCCAAGCCTTGCAAGTGACAAGTCTTGCAAGTGACAAGCCCTGCAAGTGAGGTGACGCGGATAAGCCAGCTCCGCGAGCCGGTTGGCTTCCTTTATTGACGCGGCTTCTCGGGACCGTCGTAGGCGATCCCCCTGATCACCGCCGCGCTGCCGAACTTCTTGCGCAGATCGTCCATCGCGCGCTCGGCATGGGCTGAGCGGCGATCCAGCATATCGGTGTCGTCGGCCGATGATCCCGGCTTCAACGCGCTGACGCCGGTCCCCATCAGACGGAAGGCCGTGCCGTCGATCTCCTTCGCGAGCATCTCGCGGGATGTGGCGAAAATCTTCGACGCAAGCTGCGTCGGAACGTGGACCGATTGCGAGCGGGTGCGCTGGCGGAAGTCGGCGGTCTTCAGTTTCAGCGTGATCGTGGAACCGGCCAGCTCACCGGTTTTTAGCCGCGAGGACACTTTTTCCGACAGCCGCCACAGGATGCGTTCGAGGGTGGCGAAATCGCGGATGTCGGTCTCGAAGGTGGTTTCGCTGGAGATGGTCTTGGCGCCACGGTCGGCGATCACTTTCCGGTCGTCGATGCCGCGCGCAAGCCGCCAGAGCCGACGTCCTTCGGTCGGGAATTGCTTCATCATCTCGATTTCATCGGCCCGCTGCAGGTCGGCGATGGTCCGGAAGCCACGCTGCGACAGCCGCTCCTGGGTGGCGGGTCCGACGCCGAAAATGAAACCGACCGGCTTGTCCGCCAGCATCGCACGCGCATCGTCCTGGTCCAGGGTTGCGAAGCCGCGTGGCTTGTCGAGGTCCGAGGCGATCTTGGCCAGGAACTTGTTGCAGGACAGTCCGACCGACACCGTGATGCCGATGTTGCGTTCGACGTCGGCTGCGAACTTCGCCAGCACCTTGGCTGGGATCATGCCATGGACGCGCTGGGTGCCGCCAAGATCGAGGAAGGCCTCGTCGATCGACAGCGGCTCCACCAGTGGCGTCAGCGCCTGCATGGCGTGACGCACCTCGCGACCGACCCGGACATACTTCGCCATGTCCGGCCCGATAACGGTCGCGGATGGACAGAGCGCGAGCGCCTTGAACATCGGCATGGCCGAGCGCACGCCATAGGTCCGGGCGATGTAGCAGGCAGCCGAGACCACGCCGCGTTTGCCGCCGCCGATGATGACCGGCTTGTCGGCGATGTCAGGATTGTCGCGTTTCTCGACGGTGGCATAGAACGCGTCGCAGTCGATATGCGCCAGCGTCAGCGCTGGCAACGCGTGGTGGCGAACGAGCCGGGGAGAGCCGCATGCTCCGCAACGGAGCGCCGAAAGGCTGAGATCACCGAGACAGTCCCGGCAGAAGCAGCGTGGACCGTCTGGCGGGCCGTCCGTCACGGAACCTCGCGCTCCCAATGCGGATCACCCAGTGCTTCCCGAGCCGCCATGATGGTGGTCGGGTGATGCTGCGATTGCTCGGAGAAGGCCTTCACGGTCGCGTCATCGCGCAGCACGAAATCGAGCACGCCAGCGAGGAATTGGGGATCGCTCGCGGAGGCGCGCAGGGTCTCCGGGCCGATTCCGGTTTCGGCCAGGAAACGGCCCAGCCGCTCGGCGTCGCCTGCGACGAAAGAGAGCGCTTGAATTGCAACGATTTCAGCCACTTCGCGAGGATTTTGCATTCGCTTTTTCATCGGCCGAATTTGCCTTTCCGTAACTTCTCACTTCTAATCTGCCAATATGGTGCCTGAGTCCCGGAAACCAGTTCAAGCAACCAACAAACGGGATCGCAGGAAAACGGGGTGTCACATTAACGGCTTTTGAGCGAATTCTGGCGCTAATCTTATTCGACATCGCCAACAAGTTGTGCGGTGTCCTCGCATATTTGGCTCGCCGGCGCGGCGGGCAGCCCGCAGAGGCAGAGGGAGAACCGGGGTGGTCAAGACCGTCCTGATCGTGGAAGACAACGAGCTTAACATGAAGCTCTTCCGCGATCTGTTGGAGGCCCACGGATATCAGACCTCGGGAACCAGCAACGGCTTCGAGGCCCTCGATCTTGTCCGCAAGCTTCGGCCCGATCTTGTTCTGATGGACATCCAGTTGCCGCAGGTGTCCGGTCTCGAAGTCACGCGTTGGATCAAGGACGATCCCGAACTGCGTGCAATTCCCGTGGTCGCGGTGACGGCGTTTGCGATGAAGGGCGATGAAGAACGCATTCGCGAGGGCGGTTGCGAGGCTTATCTGTCCAAGCCGATTTCGGTCGGCAAATTCATCGAAACCGTCCGTCGGTTCGTAGGTTAGGGGGTCGGCGATGTCCGCGCGTGTTCTGGTTGTCGATGATGTCCCCGCCAATGTGAAACTGCTGGAAGCTCGGCTGTCGGCGGAATATTTCGATGTCATGACGGCGGCGAACGGCGCGCAGGCGCTGGACATCTGCACGCGGGCCGAGTGCGACATTATTCTCCTCGACGTCATGATGCCGGACATGGACGGCTTTGAGGTTTGCCGCCGGCTCAAGGCCAATCCCGCGACGCACTTCATTCCGGTTGTGATGGTGACGGCGCTGGACAGCCCCGCGGACCGTGTGCGCGGACTCGAAGCGGGCGCCGACGATTTCCTGACCAAGCCCGTCTCGGATGTCGTGCTGATTGCGCGGGTTCGTTCGCTGACCCGACTCAAGATGATGACCGACGAATTGCGCATGCGCGCCATCACCTCGCTTGAGATCGGCATGCAGGCGCCGGAGCGCGATGCGGTCGCCGATGCCGGCAGGGGCGGCCGTATCCTGCTGGTCGACGACCGGCCATCGTCCTACGAGCGGCTGGGGCAGATGCTGAGTGCCGAACATACCATCGATGTCGAACCCAATCCGGCCGAGGCGCTGTTCCATGCTGCGGAAGGCAATTACGATCTGCTGATCGTTTCGCTCGGACTTGAGAATTTCGACGGGTTGCGGCTGTGCAGCCAGGCGCGCTCGTTGGAACGCACGCGGCATGTGCCGATCCTCGCCATTGCCGATGCCGACAGCAATGCACGGCTGTTGCGCGGCCTCGAGATCGGCGTCAACGATTACCTGCTGCGTCCGGTCGACAAGAACGAGCTGCTGGCGCGGGCACGCACCCAAATCCGCCGCCGCCGCTATACCGATCATCTGCGCGATAACGTGCAGAACTCGATCGAAATGGCGATCACCGACGGCCTCACCGGATTGCACAACCGACGTTACATGGAAAGCCATCTGACCACGCTGGCCGAGCAGGCCTCGCTTCGCGGGAAGCCACTGGCGCTGATGATGCTCGATATCGACTACTTCAAGTCGATCAATGACGGCCACGGTCATGATGCCGGCGACGATGTCCTGCGTGAATTCGCCACCCGTATTCGCAAATCGATCCGCGGTATCGATCTTGCGTGCCGCTACGGCGGCGAGGAATTCGTGATCGTGATGCCGGAAACCGATCTGCATGTTGCCGGCATGGTGGCCGAGCGGCTGCGCCGCTCGATCGCGGGCGAACCCTTCGCGGTTCACAAGGGTTCGGAGCGGATCGATGTGACGATCTCGATCGGTCTGTCGATTCTCGAGCGGAAGGGCGAACCGGTCGCCGACGTTCTCAAGCGCGCCGATACCGCGCTCTATCGCGCCAAGCACGACGGTCGCAATCGCGTTGTTGCGGCCGCAGCGTAGTCGCTTTTCAACGCGATTTTGATTTTGCCGACCGAACTGGCGACGTACGGCGTTGCGGTTTATCTGGTTCGGCTGACGGATCCTCTGTAATTCCCGCATTGGCCAACAGGACGCGAGCCGCCGTCTTCGCCGCGCGCGCCATCGAGGGATCGTCGCGGACCAAATTCTGCGCAATGGAACCGTCCACCAGAAGCGCCAGTTGCGTCGCGAGTCCGTCGGCATCGACGACGCCGAGCTGCGTCAACAGATCGCGAAACCAGATGCGCCGGCTTTCCTTGAAAGCCACCGCGATCTTGCGGACGGCGCGGTCCCCGGCGCCAAGTTCGGCCACGGCGTTGACGAAGGGACAGCCGCGAAAGCCGGCGCTGCCGAAGCGTCGTTCCAGTGAATCGAAGGTGCCGAGAATCTGTGCGGCCGGCGTCTTGTCGGACAGCGGCGGCATCTTGAAACGGCGCTGTAGGTAAGCGGCGATCAAGGCGTCCTTTGAGGGAAAATGGTTGTAGAGCGTGCGCTTGCTGATACCGATTTCGGCCGCGATCGTATCGACGCCCACAGCCCGGATGCCCTGCAGGTAAAACAGCCGGTCGGCGGTCTCGAGAATCCGCTCCTTCATGTCCTGCTTTTCGGGGGAGGCTGTCATGATATCGGCTCTGGGCATTGCCGCTTGACTTCGGCGGCATGGCACATGTTAATTACACAGGTCTGTGTAATCAAGGCCGGCTGCGAGTCTGGCCAGGATCCGATCCGGAAGACATCAAGAAGAAGGGATAAAGGCCATGGCCTTGCTGCGAACCCTCCGGCCGACGCTTCCGATCCTGATTGGCGCATCGCTGATGCTGAGCCTCAGCATGGGTCTGCGCCAGAGTCTCGGTATCTTCCTGCAGCCGCTCACGCACGATGTCGCGATCTCGGTGTCCGATTTCACCCTGGCGATCGCCGTGCAAAACCTGGCATGGGGATTTCTGCAGCCGTTCGCCGGCGCCTTCACCACGCGCTACGGCTTTCGGCCGGTCATGATTGCAGGTGCTCTGCTGTACATCGCAGGGCTCGTGCTGATGGCGACGGCGCACGGCCTGTTCAGCATCATGATCGGGGCAGGCGTGCTGATCGGAACGTCGCTGGCCTGCACGGCTGCCGCCATTGCGATGTCGGTGACGACGCGCGCGGTGCCGGTGGCGGTGCGCAGCACGGTGCTCGGTATGGTGTCGGCGGTCGGGTCGCTCGGCGCATTGATGGCGGCGCCGCTCGGCCAGATCCTCAGTGAAGGTTATGGTTGGCGCATCGGGGTTGGCGGCTTCGCGATCCTGTCACTTCTGCTGCTGCCGGCCGCATGGTTCGCCGGCAGGGTCGACAGGATACCGTTACCCAAACCGGCTGACGACGAGATCGGAAACACGTCGGCGAGCGTTGCGGTGAAGGCTGCGTTCACCAATCCCTCGTTCATCGTGATGACGTGTGCGTACTTCGTCTGCGGAATGCAACTCGTCTTTCTCACCACGCATCTGCCGTCGTATCTCGCGATCTGCGGCATGAATCCGATGCTGAGTGCGGAAGCGCTCGGTGTCATCGGCGGTTTCAACGTGCTGGGCAGTTTGTTTTTCGGCTGGGCAGGCCAGCGCTGGAACAAGCTCGCGCTGCTTGGCGGGATGTACGTCACGCGATCAATCGCGCTTGCGTGGTATTTCATCCTGCCGCCGACGCCGGAGACCACGCTGCTGTTCGCGGCAATCATGGGATTCCTGTGGCTCGGTGTCAGCCCGCTTGTGGCGGGCGCGGTGGCGGAAATGTTCGGGCTGAAATGGCAGGCGATGATCCAGGGCCTTGCCTTCATGAGCCATCAGATCGGCAGTTTCCTCGGCGCTTACGGGGGAGGCGTGCTGTACGACACCATGGGCTCCTACAACCTGGCCTGGCGGATCGGCGTGGCGGTGGGGCTGACTGCGGGCATGATCCAGATCGCATTCGCCTTGATCCGCCCCTCGGCGCCGCCACTGGTCATGGCAAAATAAAAGCGGGGCCCGAAGGCCCCGCAAAAATCCGTTACCGACGACGCGATCTTACTTGATCTTCGACTCGCGGAATTCGACGTGCTTGCGCGCGACCGGATCGTACTTCTTCTTGACCATTTTGTCGGTCATGGTGCGCGAATTCTTCTTGGCGACGTAGTAGAAGCCGGTGTCAGCGCTGGAAACCAGCTTGACCTTGATGGTGACCGCCTTGGCCATGTGCAAACCCTCTGATGTCTGGAATCGAAAGCCGGCCCAGCATCAGGCCCGCGTTTGGCCGGCAAACTAGCCGCGAAACGCCCAAAGTCAAGGTTTTCCGCCGGACTTCAGGTCTGAAATAGGCCCTCTAGCTCTCGAAAAACCGGTTTTTTGGCCTCGGCAAGCCCAGATTCTCCCGAAGCGTGGCTCCCTCGTATTCAGTGCGGAAAATGCCGCGCCGTTGCAGTTCCGGCACGACCTTGTCGACGACATCGTCAAGCCCGGCCGGCAGGAACGGGAACATGATGTTGAAGCCGTCGGAGCCGCGCGTCGTCAGCCACTCCTCCATCCGGTCGGCGATGGTTTTGGCCGTGCCGACGAATTTCAGCCCGCCAAACCCGCCGACCCGTTGCGCGAGTTGACGCACCGTCAGCTTGTCACGCGTCGCGGCATCGACCAGCCGCTGCCGACCGCTTTGGCTGGCGTTGGTTTCGGGGATCTCGGGCAGGAGACCGTCAGGATCGAACTTCGATGCATCGGTGCCGAGGATCACCGAGAGCGAGGCGATGGCGCTGTCATAGTGCACGCGACTGTCGAGCAGCGCGAGCTTCTCCTTCGCTTCGTCGTCGCTGTCGCCCACGACCACGAAGGCACCGGGCAGGATCTTCAGGTGCTCGGGGTCGCGGCCGATCTTTTCCATGCGGCCCTTGATGTCGGCGTAGAGCTTTTGCCCGTCGGCGAGACTGCCGCCGCCGGTGAACACCGCTTCGGCGGTTTCAGCGGCGAGTTGCCTGCCGGCTTCTGACGCGCCGGCCTGCACGATGACCGGCCAGCCTTGCACCGGGCGGGCGATGTTGAGCGGGCCGCGCACGCTGAGATATTTGCCTTTGTGACCGAGCACGTGCATCCGCGCCGGATCGACGTAGATGCCGCTGTCGACATCGCGAACGAAAGCATCGTCGGCGAAGGAATCCCACAGGCCCGTGACCACGTCGTAGAATTCACGGGCGCGGCGATAACGCTCGTCATGCTCCATGTGATCGTCGAGGCCGAAGTTCAACGCGGCGTCGGGGTTCGAGGTAGTGACGATATTCCAGCCCGCGCGCCCACCCGAGATATGATCGAGCGAAGCGAAGCGGCGCGCCACATGATAGGGCTCGTCGAATGTCGTTGAGCCGGTCGCGACGAGGCCAATGCGGTCGGTGGCCTGCGATAGTGCCGACAGCAGCGTGAACGGTTCGAATGAGGTCACGGTGTGGCTGCGCTTCAGCGCATTCACCGGCATGTTCAGCACCGCAAGATGGTCGGCCATGAAGAAGGCGTCAAACTTGCCGGCTTCGAGCTTCCGGATCAGGCTCTTAAGGTGAGCAAAGTTGAAATTGGCGTCGGGCCACGCCCCCGGATAGCGCCACGCGCCGGTGTGGATCGAGACCGGCCGCATGAATGCGCCCAGTTTGAGTTGCCGTGCCGCTGCTGCCATTGCCCCGATCTCGGATGTGATGTCGTTATCTCAACAGATAGGACGACTGACGGCTCCGCGCCATGAGGTGGGGCGGAGAAGATCGTTGCGATTTTGAGGGCGAGGGGAGCGATTTTGTTTCAGTCATTCCGAGGCACGTCGCAGACGCGAACCCGGAATCCGCTTATGCCACCCCCGGCAAGATGTCCTTCTGCATCTTGCCGTCGTAGAAATGGAAGAACGGCACATCGGCATCATGGCGCAGCGGTCCGGCCGCGAGGCGTTTTTCTAGCTCGCCCAGCACGTTCTTGGTCATCGGATGCAGGTCGGCAAGCGGTTGCGAGCCGATCTCGACCCAGACCAGTTCGACCAGCTCGGCATCGGCGTGGATGACGCCCTCGACGCGATGGGCAATTGTGGACGCATCGGCGGTGAAGAAGCGAGTATCGAAGCGTCGCACGCGGCCGGGCGGCGTGATGGCGCGCGCAATCAGGTAAAGGCCCGATGGATCAGGCAGCAGACCGGCATCCGCGAAGGGCTGCCACACGCCGTTCAGTTTTGCGACGGCGCCGTCGGTCTTCCGCCCGAGGCACAGGCCGGTTTCCTCGCAGGCCTCGCGGATGGCGGCGATCGCCAGCGAGCGGGCGCGCGCGAGCTCGGTCTTCGGACTGCCCTTGAGCAGGTTGGCTTCCAGCTCCCGCGGGATCGGCGCCGCGACTGGCACGCGGTTGTCAGCCTTATCGACGCTGCCACCGGGGAATACGAACTTGCCCGGCATGAACACCACGTTGTCGTGGCGCTTGCCGACCAGCACCTTCGGCGTCGATGCGCTGCGGTCGATCAGAATGAGGGTCGCGGCGTCCCTGGGACGGCGGTAGGGGTGATGGCTGGCTTCTTGCAGGGGTTGTTGCACCGTCTCAGTCATTTCGTTCCCGTTGTTGCTTTGATATTTTCTTGGTCGTATCGGATTTGATCCGGCGATCCATCGGTTTTCGAGAACAGATGGATGCACGGGTCCAGTCCGTACATGACAGTTCATGGATCGTCAGGGCTCGGGATTGTTCTCGTCGAATCCGTGCATCCGGAGCGCCCACTGGAAACCCACCACGGCGCCCTTGACCGGTTGCAACAGCAGCAATGACGACAGCAGTGTCACCGGCAGGTAGATCGCAAGCTGCAAGGCTACCGGCGGCGAGTAGTTGGTCTCGATCATGAGTGCCAAGGGCACCACGATATGGCCGACGATGACGATCACGAGATAAGCGGGAAGATCGTCGGCGCGGTGCGGCGTGAAGTCGAGCCCACATTCGGAGCAGTTGTTGGCGACTTTAAGAAAGGCGCGGAACAGCTTGCCTTCGCCGCAGCGCGGGCAGCGGCCACGAAAGCCACGCTTCATCGCAGTCCACGCATCGCGCTTCTCAACCTGCACACTCTCGCGGGTCCAGACCTTGGTCGCGGTGCTGGCGGTATCGATCTGCGCAGTCATCGTTTGCCTCGTTTTGCTTTGCCGGCCTTGCTCTTGCCGGGCTTGCGCCTGGCTTTACGCGATGTACGGCCTGCTTTGGCCTCGAAGGATTTCGGAACCCGTCCGGCCCGCGGACCACGCGATTCCGTTCTGTCGCTCGCGCTGCGCGGTCGTCGGCTGTTCCGTCCCGTATGACCTTCGGACAGCAGTTCGAACCGCAGCGCGCCGGCGACAGGGGCAGCTTCTACCAGACGAACCTCGACCACGTCACCCAGCCGATGCATGGCACCGCTGCGCGAACCGATCAACGCATGGCGGGTCTCGTCATAGTTGAAATACTCACTGCCGATGGTGCGGATCGGGACCAGGCCGTCAGCGCCGGTATCGCTGAGTTTGACGAACAGACCGGCACGGGTGACGCCGGAGATCCGGCCCTGAAAGACGTCGCCGATGCGGTCGGCGAGGAAATGCGCGATCAGGCGATCGGAGGTTTCGCGCTCGGCCTTCATGGCGCGGCGTTCCGTCACGGAAATTTGTGCCGCGATTTCGCCAAGCGTTTCCGGCGTTTCGCTGTCGGGCAAAGCGCCGTCGCCGAGACCCAACGCGCGGATCAGTGCGCGATGCACGATCAGATCCGCATATCTCCTGATCGGTGAGGTGAAATGCGCGTAGCGGCGAAGGTTCAACCCGAAGTGACCGTAATTCTCCGCGGAATATTCGGCCTGCGCCTGCGCGCGCAGCACCACCTCGTTGACCATCGGCTCGGCGTCGTGGCCCTTCACCTGGTCGAGCACGCGGTTGAATTGCTCCGGCCGCAGCGGGCCGCTTTTTGAGAACGACATGTCGAGCGTTTTCAGGAATTCCTGAAGATTGTGGATTTTCTCCACGGTCGGCTCGTCATGCACGCGGTAGATCAACGGCAGGCTCTTTTTCTCCAGCGCCTCGGCCGCGGCAACGTTGGCGAGGATCATGAACTCCTCGATCAGCCGGTGAGCGTCGAGCCGTTCCGGTATGATCACACGGTCGACCGTACCATCCTTTTTCAGGAGTAATTTGCGCTCGGGCAAATCCAGATCAAGTGGATCGCGTTCGTCGCGTGCGCGCTTGACCAGCGCATAGGCCGCATAGAGCGGCTTCAGGATAGGATCGAGCAGGGGGCCAGTGGTGTCGTCGGGGCGGCCATCGATGGCGGCCTGCGCCTGCGCGTAGTTCAGCTTCGCAGCCGAGCGCATCAGGATACGATGAAACGTATGCGAGCGCTTGCGGCCATCGGGGCCGATGACCATGCGCACAGCCAGCGCACCGCGTGGCTCGCCCGGCACCAGCGAGCACAGATTGTTCGAGATGCGCTCCGGCAACATCGGCACCACGCGGTCGGGGAAATACACCGAGTTGCCGCGCTCCAGCGCGTCGTGGTCCAGCGCCGATCCCGGCCGCACATAGTAGGCGACGTCGGCGATCGCGACGGTGACGATAACGCCGCCCGTGTTGTTCGGATCGTCATCGGGCGCGGCATGCACCGCGTCGTCGTGATCCTTGGCGTCGGGCGGATCGATGGTGACGAGCGGCAGTTCGCGCCAGTCCTCGCGGCCTTGTAGCGTCGCGGGCTTTGCCGCTTCGGCCTCGCGCAACGCAGCCGGTGAGAAGACTTGCGGGATGTCGTGAGCGTGGATCGCGATCAGGCTGACCGCCTTCTCGGTCGCGAGCGAGCCGAGCCGTTCCTTGACCTTGCCCGACGCGAGGCCATAGCCACGGGTGCGGATCAGGTCGACGCTGACAAGATCGCCATCTTCCGCACCCGCGCTGTCGGCCTTGGCAATGTTGAGTTCCCGGCCTGCCTGCTTCTTGTCGACCGGCACCAGACGGCCGCCGCCCTGCGGCAAGGCGCGATAAATGCCGAGGATGCGCGAGCGGGTGCGATCGATGACCTTGATGACACGGGCACGATAGGGCGCGGTATCGCCGGGCTCCATCGCCTCGATCCGCAACAGCGCGCGATCGCCGACGCCTGCCGCGGCGCCGGGCCGGGCGCGTCGCGGCACGTGGATGCGGATCTTTGGCGCTGGCCCGGATTCTTCGTCCCACTCCGTGGGCGTTGCGATTAGTTCACCATCGGCGTCGCGTCCGGTGATGTCGGCCATCAGCGTCGGCGGCAATGTTTCCTGTTCGTGGACCTTCCGGCCGCGCTTGGTGATGGTGCCGTCGTCTGCGAGGTCGCGCAGAATGCGCTTCAGTTCGACGCGGTCGGCATTCTTGAGACCGAACTCGCGGGCGATCTCTTTGGTACCGACCTTGCCCGAATGCGCGCGAATGAATGCGACGATGGTTTCGCGGTCCGGAAAATGCCTGTCGCGCGGTTTGCTCACATCAGCCGTTCTTGCCAGCACTCTTCTTTGCGGGCGCTTTCGCAGCCTTGGTTGGCGGCTTTGCCGCAGCCACCGTTCCGCGCGCCTTGCTCACCGCAGCCGACTTCGGCTTGGGAGCGGCCTTTTTCGCAGCGGCTTTCTTCGCCGGCTTTGCAGATTTCGGCGCAGCCTCTTCCTTTTCGGCCTTGGCAGGCTTCGCCTTCTTGGCGACGCGTTTCGCCTTGCCACCGCCCTTGGCCGCGCGCTCGTCGATCAGCGCGATGGCTTCCGGCAGCGTGATCGTTTCCGGCGTCTTGTCGCTCGGAATGGTGGCATTGATGCCGCTGGCGGAGACATAGGCGCCGTATCGCCCATTCTTGACCACGATGCCGCCAAGCGTCGGGTGGTCGCCAAGCGGCTTGCCCGGATCGGCGCCGAAGCGCCGGCTCGGGCCCTTTGCGATTTTCTCGGCGATCAGCGTCACGGCGCGATTGAGCCCGATGTCGAACACCTCGTCGCCGGCCTCGAGGCTCGCATAGGTTTTCTCGTGCCGCACGAACGGGCCAAAGCGGCCGATGCCGGCGGTGATCGGCTCGCCGGTCTCCGGGTGCTTACCAATTTCGCGCGGCAGCGACAGTAGCTTCAATGCAAGGTCGAGTTCCATATCGGCCGGCGAGGAGTTCTTCGGAATGCCGGCGCGTTTCGGCTTCTCGCCTTCGGCATAGTCCTTCTGCTCGCCGAGCTGGATGTAGGGCCCGAAGCGGCCGGACTTCACGGCTACGTCGAGGCCGGATTCGGGATCCTTGCCGAGAATGCGGTCGCCGCCGGCATCGCCATCGGCGGCGAGGGGACGGGTGTAGCGGCACTCCGGATAGTTGGAGCAGCCGACGAACGCGCCGAACTTTCCCGCCTTGAGATTGAGCCGGCCGGTGCCGCAGGTCGGACATTGACGCGGATCGCCGCCGTCCTCGCGCGGCGTGTAGATGTGCGGCCCGAGCATATTGTCGAGCACATCGAGCACTTCGGAGACACGGACATCCTTGATGTCGTTTACTGCCCCGATGAAGTCGTTCCAGAAATCCTTCAGAACCTGTTGCCACGACACCTCGTTATTGGAGATGCGGTCGAGCTGCTCCTCGAGGTTGGCGGTGAAGTCGTATTCGACGTAACGCGCGAAGAAGTTTTCCAGGAACGCGACGACGACGCGGCCCTTGTCCTCGCCATAGAGCCGCTTCTTCTCAAGCTTCACATAGCCGCGATCCTTGAGCACCTGCAGGATCGAGGCATAGGTCGAGGGACGGCCGATGCCGAGTTCTTCCATGCGCTTGACCAGCGAGGCTTCCGAGAAACGCGGCGGCGGTTCGGTGAAGTGCTGGCTGACGTTGAGGTGGTCGCGCTTCAGCGCTTCGCCTTCGCTCATGCCGGGGAGGCGGCGGCTGTCCTCATCCTCTTCGTCGTCGCGGCCTTCCTGATAGAGCGCGAGGAAGCCGTCGAACTTGATCACCTGGCCGCTGGCGCGCAGCTCCAGCACGCGCGATCCGGCCTTGGCGGTGATGTCGACCGTGGTGCGCTCCAGTTCCGCGGACTCCATCTGGCTGGCGATGGTGCGGATCCAGATCAGCTCATAGAGTCTGGCCTGATCGCTATCGAGCCGGCGTCGCATGTCGGCAGGACGGCGCGACAGATCGGTCGGACGGATCGCTTCGTGCGCTTCCTGCGCATTCTTGGCCTTGGTCTGGTACTGCCGCGGCGAGTCCGGCACGTAGGCATTGCCATAGTCTTCGCTGATCACCTTGCGCGCCTGGGTGATTGCCGAGCCGTCGATCTGCACGCCGTCGGTTCGCATATAGGTGATGAGGCCGGTGGTCTCGCCGCCGATGTCGATGCCCTCATACAGCCGCTGCGCGATCCGCATGGTATGCGCCGGCGCGAAGCCGAGCTTGCGGCTTGCTTCCTGCTGCAGCGTCGAGGTGGTGAAGGGAGCCTGCGGGTTGCGGCGCGCCGGCTTTGCCTCAACGGTGGTGACGGTGTAGCCGGCGGTTTCCAGCGCCTTCTTGAAATCCTCGGCTTCTGCGCCCGATCCGATGTCGAGCCGCTGGATTTTCTTGCCGTCCGCGCCGACGAGGCGGGCCTCGAAGGTTTCGCCGCGCGGCGTCACGAGGGTGGCAACAAGCGACCAGTACTCGCGCGGAACGAACTTCTCGATCTCGAGTTCGCGGTCGCAGACTAGCCGCAGGGCCACCGATTGCACGCGGCCCGCCGAGCGCGCGCCGGGCAGTTTGCGCCAGAGCACCGGGGAGAGGGTAAAGCCGACCAGATAGTCCAGCGCGCGGCGCGCCATGTAGGCGTCGACCAGCGCGCCATCGATCTGGCGCGGGCTCTTCATCGCATCGGTGATGGCCTGCTTGGTGATGGCGTTGAAGACCACGCGTTCGATCTTCTGGTCCTTCAACGCACGCTTCTGCTTCAGCACCTCGAGCACGTGCCAGGAGATCGCTTCGCCCTCGCGATCGGGGTCGGTGGCGAGGATCAGCTTGTCAGCGCCCTTGAGGGACTTGGCGATGTCGTTAAGTCGACCAGCGGACTTGGGATCGACTTCCCAGATCATCTGGAAATTCGCGTCCGGGTCGACCGATCCGTTCTTGGCGGGGAGGTCGCGGACATGTCCGAAAGAGGCCAGCACCTCGTAGGAGGAGCCGAGATACTTGTTGATCGTCTTGGCCTTGGCAGGCGACTCTACAATGACGATATTCATGTCATTCCAGTAACTTATGGGAAAATTGGAAGGCCGGTTCCGCGAGAGTCGCGTCGGCCGTTTCGGGGCGAACATGGGTGCAGCGGGCCGTTAAGTCAAATGGACTCCTGTTCCGGCCGTCGATCATTTGATTGTGTCATAGTTTATATCTATCTATGGTTGTGCACGTAAAACGTGTATTATTTTAGAGATGCATCGTTATGAACATGTCCGACGGGGAGTTGCGCATAATGGGCCAGCCAGGCCGGAGCCTACCTTCCAGTAGCGAACCCGTCGGCGATGGCGGACCTGAGGAGGCCGCACGTTATATCGTGACGACGGTTTCCGACCTCGGCCACATCGCGCGCCGGCACAGACTGGATACTCTGGGTTTCCTGCTCGATATGGCGCAAATGGAAGCCGAGGAGATCGTCCGTCTCGGCGGAAGACACAATTCAGCCTGACGATCCAAAGGTCCGCCGATTCACGCCCGCGGCCGCACGAGGGTGTCGCGATAATCCAGCAGACGCTTGTCCTGGGCGCGCAGTTCGAGCTTCCGTACAGGCCTGTCGCTTTTGCGATCCACCAGCACGGTCGATACCTTGCGGCCTCCGAATTCCTCAGTCCACTGCCGCAGCGCCACCAGGACCGGAAATACGCCGTGGCCCTTGGGAGTCAGCACATACTCCATATGGGCGGCGCCGTCGGAGGCGGGGACCGATTGCAGGATGCCGTGATCCACCAGCGACCGCAGCCGCGCAGTCAAAATATTCTTGGCAATTCCGAGACTCTTCTCGAACTCGCTGAAGCGCCGCTTGCCCAGGAAGGCGTCGCGAATGATGAGCAGCGACCACCAGTCACCGATTGCCTCGAGCGACCGCGCGATCGGGCATTCCGCCTTTTCAAAACTCGTCCGTTTCACCATCGCACCCTCCATCACCGGTGGCGCCGATCCGGGCCTGCTCACGCCCTTGTGTGGTTGCATTATGAAACCATTCGCCCTAGATGGCAATCAAGTTTCATCATGCAACCATACGGGAGAACATCACATGAGCGGGCGTCTGGCGAACAAGACGGCATTCATTACCGGCGGCAACAGCGGCATCGGCCTTGCGACCGCAAAACTGTTCGTCGCGGAGGGCGCCCGCGTCGCCATCACCGGACGCGATCAGGCCCGGCTTGACGCTGCGGTGACCGAGCTCGGCCCCAACGCCATCGGCATCAATGCCGATGCCACCGACGTGGCCGCGCTCGAGGGCGCAGTTGCAAAAGTTGTGAAAAAATTCGGCAAGCTCGACATCCTGTTCGCCAATGCCGGCATCGCTGGCGGCACCCCGGTCGGCGGCACCACGCTTGAAGCTTTTGAAACCGTGATCCGGACCAATCTCACGGCGGTCTTCTTCACGGTGCAGGCCGCGGCTGCGCAGATGAACGACGGCGGGTCGATCATTCTCAACGGTTCGGTCATCAGCGTGCTCGGCAATCCCGGTTACGCGGCCTACGCCGCCACCAAGGCCGGCGTCCGCGCCATGGCGCGCGTAATGGCGAGCGAACTATCGCCGCGCGGAATTCGCATCAATGTGGTCGCGCCCGGCGCGATCCGCACGCCAATCTGGGGTGCAGCCATCGCGACTCCTGACGCTGAAAAGGCGTTCGAGCAGCGTATCGGCCGGACCACGCCGCTCGGTCGCATCGGCGAGCCCGAACATGTTGCGAAGACCGTGCTGTTCCTGGCGTCCGACGACGCGGCGCACGTGCAGGGTCAGGAAATTTTCGTGGACGGCGGTTCGACCGCGTCGCCTGCGGGTGCACCGATCTATCGATGAGGATCCTTTAACGAAGCCGCCGATCTGAAGCGAAACCGCCACACTAGACCAGCGACACGAGCCCGCCGCCGTGGCGTTCGAGCCGGCCGGCAAGCTCGAGTTCGAGCAGGACGGTTCGCACGATCGATGGTGGCGCGTTCGCCATCCGGATCAAATCGTCGAGGCCGATCGGAGTCGGGCCGAGCAGACTGACAATACGCGTGCGATCTCCGGCATCGGGCTCGCCGGCATCCGGCATGATGTCGTCGGGTTCCTCGATGGGTAGCTCGACCGGTCGCCCCATGATGGGGCGTACCGCATTGATGACGTCGGCGGCGTCCGTCGTCAGCGTCGCGCCTTGTTTGATGAGATCGTTGGTGCCGGCGGCACGTGGATCGAGCGGCGAACCCGGAACGGCAAACACCTCGCGGCCCTGTTCGGCGGCGATGCGCGCGGTGATCAGCGAACCGGAACGATGCGCGGCCTCGACCACGACGACGCCGAGCGCGACACCGGAAATCAGACGATTACGACGCGGAAAATCCCGGGCGCGGGGCACATGCCCCATCGGCATTTCGGAAATGGCGCCGCCGGTCTCCAGCATTGCCGCCAGCAGGTCTTCGTGTTCGGCGGGATAGATGCGGTCGTGGCCGCCGGCCAGCACCGCGACCGTGCTGCTTGCCAGACTCGCCCGATGCGCCGCTTGGTCGATGCCGCGCGCAAGGCCTGACACCACGACAAAGCCGGCCTCGCCGAGATCGCGGGCCAGCGTCTGCGCGAACTTGTGCCCTGCACCGGAGGCGTTGCGCGAACCGACGATCGCGATCATGGGACGCATCATGACATCGAACTTGCCGCGGACGCCGAGCAGGGGCGGGGCGTCGTCGATGGTGGCGAGGCGGGGCGGATAACCTGCTTCGCCCGGCGCCAGCAGACTGGCGCCGATGCGGAGCGCTGCCGCTAATTCGTTCTCGGCATCGGCTTCACTATAAATCCGGCCCGGACGCGCGGCGCCACCGCGCCGCGCCAGCTCGGGCAGGCGGGTCAATGCTTCCCGCGCGCCACCGAAATGATTGACCAAGGTCCGGAAGGTGCGCGGTCCGACATTGTCGCTGCGGATCAGCCGCAGCCAGTCGATCCGCTGCGTGTCGGTCAGCCGCAAAGTGCCTGAACTTCGGACGTCCATGCCCCACCCCGATGGAAGTGTCGCGCAAGTCGGCGCGGGTCACAACCGGTTTGGTGGCGTGAGCGCGTGATGCGGGTCACGGACCGCGCCGGATCGGCTCGGCACTATCGGCGCGATATGTTCACTCTGACAGGAGACCCCGATGAACACGGATATTCGTGCACTGAGCGACAAAGAGATTCACGCCGTCAGCGGCGGCATGAAATGGGACCACAACTATGTGAGCAAGGACGTGATCGACGCGCGCGGCGGTTACCTGACCGTCTGGGGCGTGACGATGACGTTCGACATCAACGGCAAGTGCAGCAGCATCAGCCCGGCTTGATCTGGAGAACCGGCATGACCAGCAATATTCGTGAATTGCAGCCTGGCGAAATCGAGATGGCGAGCGGTGGCATGAAATGGTCGCCGGTCGATAATCCCGATGTGATCGATGCCCGCGGCGGCCAGTTCAAGGTATTCGGCTTCACCGTGACGCTTGATGTCCACGGCGACGTGAGCAGCATTACCCGTTAGCCGTCAGCTTACGCCTTCGCGCCGATCTTGCTTTCGCGGCCTCCGACAAGGCGGCGGATGTTTTCGCGGTGCGCGAACCATAACAGCAGCGTCAGCACCGCGAACAGCGTCGCGAGCTGCGGTTGGCCGAGCCACCACAGAACCAGCGGCGCGACAAGACTCGCAATCAACGCCGACAGCGATGAATAGCGCGTGGTCAATGCGACGATCAGCCAGATCGCACAGAAGATCAGCGCCGCCGGCCAGAACAGCCCGAGCAGCACGCCGATGTAGGTGGCGACACCCTTGCCGCCGCGGAATTTCAGCCACACCGGGAAGAGGTGTCCGATGAAAGCGCCCAAGGCAGCCAGCATCGCAGCACTCGGTCCCCACGCTAATCCTGTGATCAGCACGGCGACGGTGCCTTTCAGCATGTCACCGATCAGCGTCGCGGCGGCCAGATCCTTGCGTCCGGTGCGCAGCACGTTGGTGGTGCCGATGCTGCCGGAACCGATCGAGCGCAGATCCTGCGTTCCGGCCATCCGCGTCAGGATCATGCCAAAGGGAATGGAGCCGAACAGATAGCCGATGGCGAGGGCGAGTATGGCAATGGCGGCAGGGGGCATCGTCAGGCTCCGGATCGTCGTCAATCAAATATTAACCATGAATCGGCACCGTGACATCGGCAAATGGAGAGCATCATGCGTCCGATGCGAAAAAGATTCGAGATGGTCTGTTTCGGCCTGTATGTGGCCGCGATCGTCCTTGGTACGTCGATGGACGCCCTCGGACAGCTTTTCAGCCGCTAACTCCCAATCCCGACGACATCAAACGTGTTCGTAGACCGTCCGTCCACTGACGATGGTGCGGAGGACGCGGCCGGAAAATCGCGCTTCGTCGAACGGCGTATTCTTGCATTGCGATTTGAGATCGGCTGGATCGAGTATCCACGGCATATCCGGATCGATCACGATCACGTCGGCAGGAGCGCCGGGGCGCAGCGTACCGCCTGGAAGGCCCAGTAGTTCCGCGGGCCGCGTCGACATCGTCCGGATCAGCGTCTTGAAATCCAGCTCGCCGTTGTGCACGAGCCGCAGCGCCGCTGGCAGCATGGTCTCGAGTCCGACGGCGCCCGCGGCCGCTTCCGCGAAGGGCAGCCGCTTGGTCTCCACGTCCTGCGGATTGTGATCGGACATCACCACGTCGATCAGTCCCGACGCCAGTGCTTCGACCAGCGCGCGGCGGTCGTCCTCGCTGCGCAGGGGCGGTGCCAGTTTCAGGAACGTGCGGTACGGGCCGATGTCGTTCTCGTTCAGCGTCAGGTGATTGATCGATGCCGAGGCGGTGACATGGAGTCCGGCGTCGCGGGCGCGCTTGAGGATGTCGAGCGATTCCGCCGATGTCAGCGAGGCGGCGTGATAGCGGCCGCCCGTCAGTGCCACGAGCCGCATGTCGCGCTCCAGCACCACCGCTTCGGCGGCGGCCGGAATGCCCATCAGGCCGAGGCGGGCGGAAAACTCGCCTTCGTTCATCACGCCTTCGCCGACCAGATTGGGGTCTTCGGTGTGGTGGACAATGAGCGCGTCGAAATCGCGGGCGTAGGTGAGAGCGCGGCGCATCACCTGTGCGTTCATCACGCTGCGCGCGCCGTCGGTGAAGGCAACCGCACCGGCTGCTTTCAGCAGGCCGATCTCGGTCATTTCCGTGCCGGCAAGTTCCTTGGTCAGCGCAGCCATCGGATGGATGTTGACGATGGCCGTATCGCGGGCGCGGCGCAGCACGAAATCGACGGTGGCGGAGTTGTCGATCGCCGGTGAGGTGTCGGGCTGGCAGATGATGGTGGTGATGCCGCCGGCTGCTGCGGCGCGGCTTGCGGAGGCAAAGGTTTCGCGGTGGCCCGCGCCGGGCTCGCCGACGAAGGCGCGCATGTCGATCAGACCGGGCGCGACGACCTTGCCGGCGCAGTTGACGATGTCGGTGCCTTCGGGGACTCCGGCCGCGCCGATGCCGCGCCGGGAGTCGCGGATCACGCCGTCGGCGATCAACACGTCGCCGATGGTATCGAGGTCGCGGGAGGGATCGACGAGCCGGGCGTTGGCGAGCAGGACGGGGCGGCGGTCACTCAGCATGTGTGTCACGCGTTTGGCAGGTTGCGGGCCAGTGCTTCCAGCACCGCCATGCGCACCGCCACTCCCATTTCGACCTGCTCGCGGATCAGCGACTGCGCGCCGTCGGCAACGATGGAGTCGATCTCGACGCCGCGATTCATTGGCCCCGGATGCATCACCAGCGCATCGGGCTTTGCGTAGGCGAGCTTCTTCTGATCGAGACCATAGTAGTGGAAATACTCCGAGCTCGACGGCACGAACGACCCGTTCATCCGCTCGCGCTGCAGCCGCAGCATCATGACGATATCGGCGCCATCCAGTCCTTCGCGCATGTCGCGCGCCACCTCGACGCCCATGCGCTCGATGCCCGGCGGCAGCAGGGTCGAGGGCGCGACGACGCGGACCCGTGCGCCCATGGTATTGAGCAGGATGATGTTGGAGCGCGCGACCCGCGAATGCAGCACGTCGCCGCAGATCGCGACCAGAAGCCCTTCGAGCCGCCCCTTGTTGCGGCGGATGGTCAGCGCGTCGAGCAGCGCCTGGGTCGGGTGCTCGTGCGCGCCGTCGCCGGCATTGATGACGGAGCCGTCCACCTTGCGCGCCAGCAACTCCACGGCACCGGAGGCGTGATGGCGCACCACCAGAATGTCCGGATGCATCGCATTCAGCGTCATCGCGGTATCGACCAGCGTCTCGCCCTTGCGGGTGGACATCGACGACACTGACATGTTCATGACGTCGGCGCCGAGCCGTTTGCCGGCGATCTCGAACGAGGACTGGGTGCGCGTCGAAGCTTCGAAGAACAGGTTGATCTGGGTGCGACCGCGCAACGAGGTGCGCTTCTTGTCGATCTGGCGGTTCAGTTCGACGTATTCTTCGGAAAGGTCGAGGAGGCCGGTGATGTCGGCGGCGGAAAGGCCCTCGATGCCCAGCAAATGCCGGTGTCCGAGGACAAAGCTCGATTTCGTTGGCGATGTCATTAAAGCCAGAGCTATAGGCAGAGAACGCCGAAGGGGCAAGGGCGAATAGTGGTCCGGGGAGTTATCCCCCGGTGAAGCCGGGTCAGGGTAAATGCGGCGTGGAACATTTGGAGCGCATTTCCGCCGCCACCGTCGGATTTGCCACGAACCGCCGCCGTCGCGTCGCGGCTCTTGTTGTATAGTCGCGTTCGTCAGCTCCCGCGGAGATGCTTCATGACACAGGCCGCTTTCAGGACCCACGAGGTATTCAACCAGTCGCCGCCATTCGAGGATGTCGACCTGTTCACCCTCGATCGCCCGCTGGTAGAGGCCGTGGCCGCAAACGGTGGTCGCGCGGCAACAGACGAACTGTCCGAATTCGGGCGGCACTGGGGATCGGCGGCCATGGCGGCGCGAGGCCGTCTTGCCAACGAGAATCCGCCAAAGCTGCGGCTGTTCGATGCGCGGGGCGTCCGGCGTGATGAAGTGGAGTTTCACCCCGCCTATCACGAATTGATGGCGCACAGCGCCCACGCGGGCATCCACAACTCGACATGGACCGCCGAAGGCAAGCCGGCGGGTGGCGCCGCCGAGGTCGTTCGCGCGGCAAAATTCTACATGGCATCGCAGGTCGAGACCGGGCACCTCTGTCCGATCACCATGACCCGGGCGTCGGTGGCGGCGCTGGCCGCCGAACCTGCCGTGCTGGCGAAGGCGATGCCCGTGATCGCCACGCGCAGCTACGATCCGTCATTCGTGCCGTGGTGGAGCAAGCGCGGCATGACGCTCGGCATGGGCATGACCGAAAAGCAGGGCGGTACCGATGTGCGCGCCAACCAGACCCGCGCCGAGCGCGACGGCGACGCTTATCGCATCACCGGCCACAAATGGTTCATGTCGGCGCCGATGTGCGACGCATTCCTGGTGCTGGCGCAGGCCGAGGGCGGGCTGACCTGTTTTTTCATGCCGCGCTTCAAACCGGATCGCTCGGCCAATGAAATCCATTTCCAGCGGCTGAAGGATAAACTCGGCAACCGTTCCAATGCCTCGTCCGAGGTCGAGTTCACCGGCGCTTATGCAGAGCGCGTCGGCGAGGAGGGCAAGGGCATCCGCACCATCATCCAGATGGTGCAGTTGACGCGACAGGATTGCGCCATTGCTTCTGTCGGCCTGATGCGCTCGGGGCTGGCGCATGCGTTGCATCACGCGCGGCATCGCAGCGTGTTCCAGAAACATCTCGCCGACCAGCCGCTGATGCAGGCGGTGCTGTCGGACATGGCGTTGCATGTGGAGGCGTCGGTTGCGCTCGTGATGCGGCTGTGTCGCGCTTTCGACGAAGCGCCGGTGGACGCCAAGGCCGCCGCCTGGATGCGGCTTCTGACGCCGGCGGTGAAATACTGGACCTGCAAGAGCGCGCCGGGCTTCATCTACGAAGCGATGGAGTGTCTCGGCGGCAACGGCTACGTCGAGGAGGGTATCCTGGCGCGGCACTATCGCGAGGCGCCCGTCAACGCGATCTGGGAAGGTTCCGGCAACGTGATGTGCCTCGACGTGCTGCGCGCGCTCGGGCGCGAGGCCGAGGCCGCCACGGCCGTGCTCGAGGAGCTTGTGGCGGATACCAACGGATTGCCGGGCGCAGCGGAAGCGGTGGCGTTTCTCGCCAAAACGTTCCGCCGTCCCGATGGTGAGCGCGTCGCGCGGCAGGCGGTGGAGACGCTGGCGCAGTTAGCCGCGGCCGCCGCGCTCAACCGGACCGCGCCGGAACAGGCGGCGCTGTTCGCTGCGACACGGCTCGGCGGTGCCCATGGACGCATGTACGGGACGGCGGAGCTATCGTTCGACGATAGCCGCCGCCTGCTTGAACGGGCGCTGCCATGAGCCGCACGGTTTGGTAAGGAATGCCGACCAGAGTGCCGCCATGAGCGCGCTTGAAAGCAATCCTGTACCGCCGCCGGTGTCTCTCGTGGAGCAACCACCGCAGGTCTGGAAATTCATCGGCACCAGCCTCTGGGGCCTGGTGGTGTTCGCTGCGATGTTCGCCGGGCAACTCTCGGTGCTGGTGTATTTGCTGATCACCGATCGTGCGCCGTTCAGCTTCGATCAGGCCAAGGCGCTGGCGGGCGGCGGTCTCACCATCTCGCTGTCGGTCGTGATGGGATTGCCGGCGGCGTTGCTCGCGCTGTGGATCGCGATCCGGCTGTCGCGCGTGCCGTTCGCCGACTACCTCGCGCTGCGCTGGACCTCGTGGTGGTATCTGCTGTTCGGGATCATTGGTCTGGTGGTGCTCGTCCTGGGATGGGAGGGCGTGTCCTATGCGACGGGACGCGAGAGTTCGGCGGGCTTCATGGTGGACGTGCTGAAGTCCGCGCAGGCCGAAGGCGCGCTGTGGCTGCTAGTCGTTTCGTTCTGCGTGGTGGCGCCGATCACCGAGGAATTTCTGACCCGCGGATTCCTCTATCGTGGATGGTCGGAGTCGTTCCTGCGCCCCGCGGGTGCCATCGTACTGTCATCGCTGGTATGGACCGCGATGCACCTGCAATACGACTGGTTCTTCTTCGGCGAGATATTTTCGATCGGACTGTTGTTTGGATACCTGCGCTATCGCAGCGGGTCGATCTGGCTGACCGTGATCCTGCACGGCCTCAACAATTTCGCGGCGACGCTGCAGACCATCTGGCTCGCGAACCACACCTAGCAGTCACTGCACCGACGCGATGAACACCGGCATGGTGAAGATCGCGATGATGGTCTGCAGCGTGACGATCTGCGCCATCAGCGGCGCATCGCCCCCCATCTGCCGCGCCAGAATGTAGCTGTTCGAGGCACAGGGGACCGACGAACAGCAGGCAACCACGGCGAGGCTGGTACCGGTCAAACCAAAATAGATGCCAAGCGTGATGGCGATGAGCGGCATCACCGCGAGCTTCAGAATGACCGTCAAGAGTGCCGCGCTGCCGGACTGCCGCAGCCCCTCGAAATGCAGGCCGGCGCCGACCACCAACAGTCCGGTTGCCAGCGAGCAGCGGCCGAGCGAGTCCATGAAGGCATGGACTGGCGAGGGGTAGGGCAGATGCGTGACGTTGATGACGAGGCCGATGATACAAGCGATGATGAGAGGATTTTTTGCGATGGCCAGAAATACCGCCGGCCACGATAGCCGCTGCGGCGAGGCATAGCGCGCCAGCACCGCGACGCAGAACGTGTTGAGCATCGGGATCATCGCGACCATGGCGACGGAAGCCAGCGTGATGCCGCGGTTGCCCCACATGGCATCGGCGACGGACAGTGCCACAAAGGTCTGCCAACGGTTCGCGCCCTGGAAGACCGACGTGAAGGAGCGGTTATCGATGCCGAGCCGGCTCGCCAGCAGCGGTCGCAGCGCAAGGCATAGCGCCGACATGATCAGGACTGACAGCGCCAGCGCGCCACCAACGCCGGCGATCGGCACCGAAGCCAGATCGGCGCGCGCCAGCGAGTCGACCAGAAGCGCCGGAAACAGCACGTAGTAAACGAGCTGCTCCAGCCCGGTCCAGGCGGCGTCCTGCTTCAACATCAGCCGGCGCAGTGCGAAGCCGAGCACGATCAGCAGGAATACCGGCACCAGTGCGGCGAAAATCGTCAGCATGGTCAGTCGGCTCCGGAGGATCGGTTCAGCGTGGCGAGCCGGTCGAGGGCACCCTGCAGAATGAAGATGGCGGCGTGTTCGTCGATGACCTTCGCGCGCCGGGCACGGCTCATGTCCGTTCCGATCAGTTCGCGCTCGACGGCGACCGTCGACAGCCGTTCGTCCCACAGACCGATGGGATGATCGGTGAGTTTCGCCAGATTGCGTGCGAAGGCGCGTGTCGATTGCGCACGCGGCCCTTCGGTCCCGTCCATATTGATGGGCAGTCCGAGGATGAATCCGACGGCTTTGCGTTCGCCCGCGATCGCAAGCAGCCGTGTCGCATCGGACGTAAAAGTCTTGCGCTGGATCGTTTCCACGCCGGTTGCGAGGCGGCGATCCGGATCCGACACCGCGACGCCAATCGTCTTGGTGCCGAGGTCGAGGCCGATCAGCGCGCCGCGTGGGGGCCAGTGGGTCGCGGCTTCAATCAATGGGAGGACGGGAGCGGGCATGGCTCCGCATATCATGCGTCTGATGAGCGTGGCAAAGCAGCGCCACGGATAGCCCCGGCGCGGGCCGGTGTGCTAAGGCGGACCGACGTTCGGCGGCTTCCGCCGTCAGGTTCCAGACGCAAGCGAGCAGACCATGTGGCCCGACCGCAGACTGATTGACCTCTTCGGCACCGAATTTCCCATCGTCCAGGCGCCGATGGCCGGAGCCATGGACCAGGAACTGGCGATCGCGGCCGCGAAAGCCGGCGCGCTGGGTTCGCTGCCGTGCGCCATGCTGTCGGCGGACAAGGCGCGCGATCAGGTCAATATCTTTCGCCAGCAGGTTTCAGCGCCGGTCTCGATGAACTTCTTCGCGCATACGCCGACCGCGCTCGATCCGGCGCGGGAAGCCGCGTGGCGCACGCGGCTTGCACCTTATTATAAGGAGCAGGGCCTCGATCCGGCGATGCCGCTGCCGAGCGCCGCCCGCGCGCCATTCGACGCAGCGATGTGCGAAGTGGTCGAAACATTGAAGCCGGAGATCGTCAGCTTCCACTTCGGTCTGCCGGACGACAAGCTGCTGGCGCGGGTCAAGGCGGCGGGCTGTATCGTCATCGCCTCGGCCACCATCGTGAAGGAGGCGGTTTGGCTCGAGGAGCGCGGCGTCGACGCCATCATCGCGCAGGGCGCGGAGGCGGGCGGCCATCGCAGCATGTTCTTCACCGATGATATCGCAACCCAGCCGGGGACGTTCGCGCTGGTGCCGCAAATGGTGGATGCGGTGCGGGTGCCGGTGATCGCGGCAGGCGGTATCGCCGACGGGCGCGGCATCGCCGCCGCCTTCGCGCTCGGCGCGGCTGGCGTGCAGATCGGCACCGCCTACCTGCGCTGCCCGGAATCGCGGGTCAGCCCGATCATCCGCAAGAATCTCGCGCAGGCTCAGGACGGCATGACCGCCATCACCAACGTGATGACGGGGCGGGCGGCGCGCGGCATCGTCAACCGGGCGATGCGCGAGCTTGGGCCGGTCACAGCCGACACACCCGGATTCCCGCACGCCTCCGCGGCGTTCGGTCCGCTCAAGGCGGCTGCGGAAAAGACCGGCAACGCCGATTTCACCAATCTGTGGGCTGGGCAGTCAGTTGCGTTGACGCACGAGATGCCCGCGACCGAGCTGACGCAGGCGCTCGCAGGAGCGGCACTGCGCCGGTTGAGCCAGATGGCCGGCTGACCCGCGGTTGCGGTGCAAAAGCGGGGTCTGCTATAGGGCGTGAGGCTTGTAAGGTCACACGCCTTACAATGGACGCCTGCGAGGCCTTATATATGTCTGTCGATGCCACCACTGTTCGCCGTATCGCGCATCTAGCGCGTATCGCGGTCGAGGACGCCGAGGTTCCCGCGCTTCAGGGCGAGCTGAATGCGATCCTGGCGTTTGTCGAGCAGTTGCAGGAAGTGAACGTCGATGGCGTCGAGCCCATGACGTCGGTGACGCCGATGGAGATGAAGAAGCGTCGCGATGTCGTCAATGACGGTGAGATCGCGGACAAGGTGGTCGCCAATGCACCGGTCACTGAGGATCACTTCTTTCTGGTGCCCAAGGTCGTCGAATAACCAGGTTCGAATCGATGTGTCTGCTGTGCGACGATGAAAAGGCCTATCAGGCCTACATGGAGTACCTCGACGCGATGGAGCGTCAGGGCAAGAATGCCGATCCGGACAAGGCGATGGATGCCGTTCTCGACAAGCTCCAGGCCGCCGATCAGGCCCGCGTCAACGATCCCAAAAACGACAAGACCCTGTCTCCGTTCTTCTGCAGCCCGGTTAATAAATGACGGACCTGACTTCGCTCACGCTCGCTGAGGCCCGCGATGGTCTCGCGAAAAAATCCTTCACGTCGCTCGATCTGACCGACGCCCATCTCGCGGCGATGGAGCAGGCCCGCGCGCTCAATGCCTATGTGCTGGAGACGCCGGATCAAGCGCGGAAGATGGCGCGTGCCGCCGATGCACGGATTGCGAAAGGCGAGAGCGGACCGCTCAACGGCCTGCCGCTCGGCATCAAGGATCTGTTTGCGACGGAAGGCACGCGAACCACGGCGTGCTCGCGCATCCTCGGCGATTTCAAGCCGCCCTATGAATCGACGGTGACGTCGCAGCTCTGGCGCGACGGTGCTGTGATGCTGGGCAAGCTCAACAACGACGAATTCGCGATGGGATCGTCGAACGAGACCTCATGCTTCGGTCCGGTGGTAAATCCATGGCGGCGTGCCAGCTCCGATGCGAAGCTGGTGCCCGGCGGTTCGTCGGGCGGTTCGGCCTCGGCGGTGGCGGCGAGCCTATGCCTTGGCGCGACGGCGACCGACACCGGCGGCTCGATCCGCCAGCCGGCGGCGTTCACCGGCACGGTCGGTATCAAGCCGACCTATGGCCGCTGCTCGCGCTGGGGCATCGTGGCGTTTGCCTCATCCCTCGATCAGGCCGGGCCGATCGCACGCACCGTGCGCGATGCCGCGATCCTGATGCGCTCGATGGCCGGTCACGATCCGAAGGATACGACGTCGGTCGATCGTCCGGTGCCGGACTACGAAGCGGCGGTCGGCAAATCCGTGAAGGGCATGAAGATCGGCATCCCGAAGGAGTATCGGCTCGACGGCATGCCCGCCGAGATCGAGAAACTGTGGACGCAAGGCGCGGACTGGCTCAAGGCGGCGGGCGCGGAGCTGGTGGAGGTGTCGCTGCCGCACACCAAATACGCGTTGCCGGCCTATTACATCGTTGCGCCGGCGGAAGCCTCCTCGAACCTCGCGCGCTATGACGGTGTTCGCTACGGCGCTCGCGTCGATGGCCGCAACATTGCCGAGATGTATGAGAACACTCGCGCCAAGGGGTTTGGCGCGGAAGTGCGCCGCCGTGTCATGATCGGCACCTATGTGCTGTCGGCCGGTTATTACGACGCCTATTATCTCCGTGCGCAGAAGGTCCGCACGCTGATCAAGAAGGATTTCGAGGATTGCTACGCGGCGGGCGTCGACGCGATCCTGACGCCGGCAACGCCGTCGGCTGCGTTCGGCATCGGCGAGAAGACCGGAGCCGATCCGATCGAGATGTATCTCAACGACATCTTCACGGTGACGGTGAACATGGCCGGCCTGCCGGGGATCGCGGTGCCCGCGGGCAAGGACGCACAAGGGTTGCCGCTTGGCCTGCAACTGATCGGCCGGCCGTTCGACGAGGAGACATTGGTTTCGCTTGGCGAGGTGATCGAACAGGCCGCGGGACGCTTCACGCCGGAGCGGTGGTGGTGACAGCGGCGGCCTTCACGGCCAGCCTGGCGGACGCGGCTCCGCCGCAGGATATATCAGCGCCGCTAACGGCTCTGTGGTGGGCGGCGAAGGGCGCTTGGGACAAGGCGCATGCCATCGCGCAGGATGACGTCGGCTCTGATGCGTCGTGGGTCCACGCCTATCTGCATCGCGTCGAAGGCGATCTTGGCAACGCGGCCTACTGGTACCGTCGCGCGGGCCAATCGGTTGCGACGGACGCGCTCGCGGCGGAGTGGGAGCGGATCGTCGCGGCATTGCTTGGACACGGATAGGACACGACCGACCGCCACGCATTAACCATGATGTCCGTGCGACATCGCGGTAAGGCGGTTTGATTGGCTATTGACCGGTTCGCGGGCGATAATCGAGCGGCCGATTTGATCGTTTGTAGATTCATGCGTTCAGCGTTTCCCATCGTCGGACTGTGCGCGGTGCTGCTCGGTTGCGCATCGATCCAGAATGCGCCGGTCAATCAGCCCGGCGGCAGCGCTGGCCTCGCTGGTCAGTCTCGCGAGAACTTCGACGAGCGGCCCGCCAGCGACGATGATCTCGTCGGGTTGTCGTTCTCGGGTGGCGGTACGCGCGCGGCGGCGTTTTCCTTCGGCGTGCTCGAGGGGATGGCGCAGACGCCGGTGCGCGGCGGTAGCGCATCCATGATCGATCGCATCGATTTCATTTCCGGGGTGTCCGGCGGATCGGTGACGGCGGCCTATTACGGATTGCGCAAGCGCGCGGCGCTGGCCGACTTCCGCGAAAAATTCCTCCTGCGCAACGCCGAGGAGGGGCTTCAGACCGATCTCAACCTCGCCACGCTCGGCAAGGCGTTCGCCGGCGGCATCAACGACTCCCGTGGCCTGCCGCGCTGGCTTGACGTCAATCTGTTTCACGGCGCGACCTTCGCTGACCTTCGCAAAGCAGCGCGGCCGCGGGTCTGGATCAACGCCTCCGACATCTACAACCGCACACCGTTCGTGTTCGGCGCGACGGCGTTCCGCGCCATGTGCAGCGACCTGTCGAGCTATCCGATCGCGAACGCGGTCGCAGCGTCGGCGGCCGTCCCGGTCGCGTTCGCGCCGGTGGTGATCCAGACCTATCCGCGCCGCTGCAACGATCCGCTGCCGGCCTGGATCGTGAAAGCGCGCGACAACCGCGACGCGCCGCCGATGCTGAGCGCGTTCGCGAAGGCGGTCAGCCGGTATCACGACGGCGAGATCCCCTACATCAAGCTGCTCGATGGCGGTCTCGTCGACAACTACGGCCTGTCCGGCTTCACCATCGCGCGGCTGTCGGCGGATACGCCGTACGGTCCGCTGTCGCCGCAGCAGGCGGTCAAACTGCGGCGCGGGCTGTTTCTGGTGGTCGATGCCAAGACTGGCCTGTCCGGCAACTGGATCAACACCGTCGAGGGGCCAAGTGGCGTCGAACTGGTCAAGGCGGCGGCGGATACCGCGATCGATGCCAGTGTCGGCGCCGGCTACACCGCGTTCGAACGGACCATGGCTGACTGGCAGTCGTCGTTGATCCGTTGGCGCTGCGGTCTGTCGGCGGCAGATCGCGCGCGTTATGGCGCGCCGCGCGGTTGGAACTGCCATGACCTGAAACTGTTCGTCGGTCGGCTCGGCTTCGATCAGCTCGATCCCGCACGTGCCGCCCGCCTGGATGCCGTTCCGACCCGTTTCCATCTGCCACCCCAGCAGGTGGACGAGGTGATCGCGGCCGGTCGCGATGCGCTCCGAGCGTCTCCGGTCTTCCGCGCATTTGCGGGCAGTATGTGATCGGAACGGCAATTCAATTGATGCGGACGGGGGTTTTCCCGCTGCAAGGCCCGGGGTAAAAGCCCGCTCATGAACGCACCTGTCAAACCGTCGAAACTTATCAAGGGCGCCACCGGCGATTGGGAAATCGTGATCGGGCTGGAAGTCCATGCCCAGGTCACGTCCAACGCAAAACTGTTTTCGGGAGCCTCGACCGCGTTCGGTGGCGATCCCAATAGCCATGTCTCGCTGGTCGATGCGGCGATGCCGGGCATGCTGCCGGTCATCAACGAGGAATGCGTTCGGCAGGCGGTACGCACCGGCCTCGGCTTGAATGCGCAGATCAACCTGCGCTCGGTGTTCGATCGCAAGAATTATTTCTATCCCGATCTGCCGCAGGGCTATCAGATCAGTCAGTACAAGTCGCCGATCGTCGGCGAGGGTGAGGTCGTGATCGATCTCGCCGACGGCGAAAGCGTCGCAGTCGGTATCGAGCGGCTGCATCTGGAGCAGGACGCCGGCAAGTCCGTGCACGATCAGCACGCCGACATGAGCGCGATCGACCTCAACCGCTCAGGCGTTGCGCTGATGGAAATTGTCTCCAGGCCCGATATGCGCTCGGCGGACCAGGCCAAGGCGTATGTGACCAAACTGCGGTCGATCCTGCGCTATCTCGGAACCTGCGATGGCGACATGGAGAAGGGCAACCTGCGTGCCGACGTCAACGTCTCCGTGCGCCGGCCTGGAGAGGCGTTCGGCACCCGTTGCGAGATCAAGAACGTCAATTCGATCCGCTTCATCGGTCAGGCGATCGACTACGAGGCACGACGCCAGATCGAGATCATCGAGGACGGCGGCAGCATCGATCAGGAAACCCGGCTGTTCGATCCGGACAGGGGCGAAACCCGCTCGATGCGCTCCAAGGAAGAGGCGCACGACTACCGCTATTTCCCCGATCCCGACCTTTTGCCGCTGGAGTTTCCGCAAGCGTTTGTCGATGCGCTGAAAGCCGATCTGCCGGAACTGCCGGACCAGAAGAAAGCGCGCTTCATCGCCGACCTCGGCTTAACGCCGTATGATGCCGCTGTGCTGGTCAGCGAGCACGAGAGCGCCAACTTCTACGAGGCGGTGCTGACAGGTCTCGCCAATGCAGGACGCGACGGCAAGCTGGCCGCCAATTGGGTCATCAACGAGCTGTTTGGACGGCTCAACAAGGAAAGCCGGGATATCGCGACGTCTCCCGTGTCTTCAGCCCAACTCGCTGCCATCGTCGATCTGATCGGCGAGGGCACCATCTCGGGCAAGATCGCCAAGGAGCTGTTCGAAATCGTCTGGACCGAAGGCGGTGACCCGCGGGAATTGGTCGAGACCCGCGGTATGAAGCAGGTCACCGACATGGGCGCGATCGAGAAGGCGGTCGATGACATCGTCGCTGCCAATCCCGACAAGGTCGCGCAGGCGCGTGCCAAGCCGCAGATGATCGGCTGGTTCGTCGGTCAGGTGATGAAGGCGTCAGGCGGCAAGGCCAACCCGCAAGCGGTGAACGATCTGCTCAAGGCCAAGCTCGGTCTCTGACGTCGCCGGCACTCTCCGAACGGCATCGTTCATGAGATTGGATCGTCCGCGCGTCGAGGATTGAGGTCGTCTGGTTGCGCGTAACGGGATCGTCAGCACTCACGATGACGGATCACAACGCACACAGCAGATTGCGAATCGCGTTTCGCGATTCGCAAAAAGATGCCCGCCCGTGAGCGTCGAACGAGCGGCGTCCAAAGTTTTCCCGAAAATTTTTTTATTGCCAAAAAACGCGACTCAGAGTCCGCGCATGACGGTTTTCATCTGTCGCCGCGACTCGGCGCGATGAATATCCATTGTCGATCGTTCGTTCGCTGAATGCAGGATATTGCTGTGGCACAGCCATTTCCTGCAAGCTTGACAAATGTCGACGTAGAATTTTCGCGGGTTATTTGCATCGCGTCCTCGATGCATCGTCGTGTCGTCACGACGCGCGCTGCTGATGCGCTGAGGTCGCTCCGTCAACACTTCCTTAAGCGGGACACTGTTTTTTTCAATGTGTTGGTGTATTCGGAATGAAGTGCATTTCGATTCCCGAGTGCACGCACCGACTAAAAGCCATCTCACTAACTCAGGAGGGCAATATGGCCAAGAAAGCGAAGAAGGCGAAGAAGGCGAAAGCCAAGAAGGCGAAGAGCGCAGTGAAGAAGACTGCGAAGAAGACCCGCAAGGTCGCCAAGAAGAAGAAGTAAGGTTCGCCTTATGGAATTGCCGGCAGCTTGATGCCGGCGACGTCACAAGAGCCGGCGAGAGTTTGTTTCTCAGAAACGGATTTCCCATCCAGGCTCTGGTCGACGAAAGAGGGTGTCGGCGAGACATCAGGTCAAACGGTCGGATCGTCGGTTTCGGGATTTCCCGCGACAACCGGTCCGGCAGAAGAGCGCGATGAGGTTCATTGGCGGTCTTCGTTCGGTGCGGATCTCAATATCCGCAATGTCACTGGCGGCTTCGGCCGAGGTGAGAGTTGATCCTGACGTGTTCACCGACGCCCTCGTCCTTGCCACCGGTGTGGCTTAAGCCCCGGCGCTTTTATTTTCCCCTCACTGTTTTCTCCCATCGCACTTGAATTGACCCGAGCGTCGCGCTGACGTTCGTGCGGGATCGCGACTTGGTCGCTTGCCGCGTGGCTATCGGCACTCGTGCACGCGCGTTGTTGCAATGGTTATCGGTTTGCCAAATGCGAAGGTAAACCGAAATTCACGCCTGCGCGAAAAGCCCCATGGAATAAGGACTTTTGCAATTCGGCGATGATGTCGTGCGCGATGCGTTCAGATTCGATTCATCGCGATGCTTAAACTGCTCTTCAAATTTTATCGGCCATGATCCGTGCGTCTGGACGGCACGCCGGCAAACGGCGGTCGGGACCAGCGGGGCGACAAACAGGTGGACGGAGCCGCGCTCGGAGCAGGGCGGCTAACGATAAAAGGAACAGGCAGATGTTTCAGGGGCTGATTGATTTCGATTCGGCAGTGCCGGTCAGCGAAAGCGCCATTCAGGACGTGCTGTTCGAGCGTGGCCTGTATTGGGCAAGCGGTCGTGCCGGTCTGGTCGATCTGGTGGCCGCACATAAGTGGTTCAATCTGGCGGCGCTCAAGGGGCGGCCCGATGCGATCGCCATGCGTCGCGAAGTTGCGGAACAGATGACGGAAGTCGAGATCGCCACGGCGCAGCGTGATGCCCGTGCCTGGATGACCGTACACTGATCCGACTGCGGATTTGCCGGACATGTGCGGGACGTGATTCCCGCGCCAGCCTCCGTCACGAAGTGCCTGGAACCATGGGCGCGAAGCAGGATGGCGGAGCCGGAGGGATTCGAACCCTCGATAGGGCTTTACAACCCTATAACGGTTTAGCAAACCGCCGCCTTCAGCCACTCGGCCACAGCTCCGTTGGCGCCCGATATGCCCGACACGATCGCAAGCCGCAAGCACCGGATTGCAAACATGCGGGATCATCCGTTGTCTTGAGAGGAATGGTCGGCGCATCGAACGCCCGTATGTCCGGTCAATCGGCACATCGCCGTCCTTTAGATCATGTCAGTTCCGTGTATTGACGTCGCGGTTACGCCCGCGTTCCAATTGCGCCTGCGAGGCGAGGGCAGGCCACGTTTTTGAGCAAACAAACCGACAGTGATCCTGCGATCTTGGCGTCGTTCCGGGGGCGGAACGTACAGAATCAGCGGCAGTCAGCGGCCCGTTGATTCGCCCTCAGATTCGCCGATTAACCTGTCGGGCACGGCTCCGACCCAGCGGCCCGCCGTCAGCTTGCCCGAATGGAACCGATCGAAAAACGATATAAATAACAGTCGCTTACAAATGTGAAGTGATCACAGTTGCGTGCTATTTGTGCAACACCCGGCCAAAAACGGCCAGACTCGTACCATTCTGAGGCGTTCCTTTGTTGCTTGTGCAGGACTGTTCAGTAACAGTGAGCGTGCGACGGAGGGGGGCATCCCGAGGTCGTCCCGTTTTAGGTGGTTCGCTTAAGTCCCTCGCGTTGAGCGGGAGTGTCCGAAAAGCGCGAACGGCTTAGCGGTTTAGTCAGGGACTAAGGGAACTTTTCTTCGGGTGCTCGCACCCAGCGGAACCGGAACCTTCCCTATAAGCAACTTGGAGGTTTTACATGAAGATGATGAAGAGCCTTATCCTCGGCTCGGCGGCGGGTCTCCTCGCTGTTGGCGGGGCTCAGGCAGCCGATCTTCCGCTCAAGGCCAAGGCCGTCGAGTACGTGAAGATCTGCTCGCTGTATGGCGCGGGCTTCTACTATATCCCGGGCACCGATACCTGCATCAAGCTCGGCGGCTATCTGCGCGTCGACGTTGCTGCTGGTACCAACTCGGTTTACACCGGCAACACCAACGGCGTTGCGGGTGCGAAGAACCGTCTCTCGAACGGCTACACCTGGCGTTCGCGTGAAGACCTCAACATCGATACCCGCACCGCGACCGAGTACGGCGTGGTTCGCACCTACTTCGATGCGACCTTCACCTGGACCTCGGGCGGCTACGGCGCCACGGGCAGCGGCTTGGGCACCACGGCGTATGATGCTACGGGCGACAAGGTCGCCGGCGGCTCGCTCGGTGTCTACTACGCGTTCATCCAGTTCGCTGGCTTCACGATGGGTAAAGCCGTCTCGCAGTTCAGCGCTCCCTGGACGGCCTATCCGGGTAACACCTTCGACGGTCTCGTCGGCGGCGGCGGCACGGTCACTGGTGTGAACCAGTTCACGTATACCGCTGAATTCGGCAACGGCGTGTCGGCGTCGATTTCGGCGCAGGATCCGACCCAGTATTATCAGGCGGGTGTGAACAACATCGCGGCTGGTATCGGTGGCGGTTACGGTTCGAGCGACTATGCTGGCACTGTGGCTCCGGACATTGTTGGTATGCTCCGTGTCGATCAGGCTTGGGGTCTGTTCCAGGCGTCGTTCGCAGCGCATGACAACAACGCTGCTTACTACGGTGTGAACGGTCTCGGCGTGAACCCGCTCGCTGGCCCCGGCGACAAGTGGGGTTGGGCCGGTGCACTCGCCCTGTCGATCAAGAATATCCCGACAGGTCCGGGTGACACCCTCAACGTGCAGGGCGTCTACACCAATGGTGCGACCCGCTACAACATCCAGGATCTGGCCAGTGCGGCTGGTTCGGCGACCATTTATGGTAACTCGAGCCTTCCTGGTGCACTCGGCAGCGTCGGAATCGGCTTTGCGCCTGACTCGGTCTTCATTCCGGGCAGCTCGCAGGAGCTGGTCACGACCTGGGGTATGCGCGGTGCGTTCACCCACAACTGGAACCCGAACTGGAACACCGCGATCTACGGTGCCTATGCGGCTATCAGCTTCAGCGGCAACGCCAAGAACTACATCTGCGGCGGCGTCGCGGGTTGCAACCCGGACTACAACATCGGGCAGGTCGGCTTGATCACCCGCTGGACTCCGGTCAAGAACCTGACCTTCTCGGCTGACGCTGTCTACACCATGCTCGACCAGAAGTATGACGGTCTGTTCGCTGCTGGTGGTGTGGTTGGCAAGCCGGCTGGTCTCTACGAAGCCAAGGATCAGAACACCTGGCAGGTGCTGTTCCGCGCTCAGCGCAACTGGTAATCCCAGTCGCCTGACGGCAATCTAAGAACCTCCGGCAGGAAACTGCCGGAGGTTTTTCTTTGTTTGTGGCTGATCGGAAGCTGCTCGTACTGCAAGACGAGCTGGAGGATACGCGCGCCGGGCGTTTGCGAGAATCGCGAGACGCCGAAGATTTGCAGGTGTGGGCACATGCTGGTTGCTTGCGCCGCCCGGATCGTGTGCATCAGACCTCCCCAAGTATCTCCACGGAGATGGCCGCGATGCAGACGGGTAGGGTGTCGATCCAAGGCTTTTCAAACTATAAGCCGCGGCAGAGAAGTTCTGAGGTCATAAGAAGATGCGAACGAAGATGACGACTCGTGGATTTTTGGCGGCGATTTCCATCGGAACGATGATCGCGTTTACCGGACTGGCATCGTCATCCGCGGAAGCTCGGGATTATCCATTCTGCATCAAGGGCGATTACTACATGAGCGCCGTCGGAGATTGCAGCTTCGACACCTATGAGCAATGCAAGGCATCGGCTTCCGGCCGTCTCGCCTGGTGCGATGCCAATCCGTTCTATCGTCCGCAGGAGGACGATCGCGTGCCTTATCCTGACGTCCGCCGCAGACGGTTTCGCCGATAGGCCGGGCGCGCGATCTGGTCGCGCTGGGTAGCGCACCCCGGGGTCTGAGGCTGCCGGCTATTCCACCACCGAGCCGCGATGCAGGTCGGCTTCGATCTGCAGCCGCGATCCGCCGCCGAAGCGGGCGCGATAGACCTGCAGATTCTCCATGATCCGCTGCACGTAGTTGCGGGTCTCCGAGAATGGAATCAGTTCGACCCAGTCGACCGCATCGACCTTGGGGTCGCGCGGATCGCCGTAGCGCTCGACCCATTTCCTGACGCTGCCGCGCCCGGCGTTATAAGCCGCGAACGTCATGATGTAGGAGCCGCGATAGTCCTCGATCAGGCCGCCGAGCTCGGCTGCGCCAAGCGCTGCGTTGTAGGCGGGCTCGCTTTTCAGGCGATTAAGATCGAATTTCGCGCCGTATTTCCTGCAGACGTAGCGTCCGGCATCGGGTGTCACCTGCATCAGCCCGTAGGCATGAGCGGGCGACACGACCGACGGATTGAAGGCGCTTTCCTGCCGGGCGATCGCGTAGACGATGCTGCGCTCGACGTCCGGGCCGATCGATTTGAAGGGCGGAATACCGTTAACGGGATAGGCGTAGAAATCGAACGGCAGCCCGCGGTTGAGCGCAGCCTTGCCGGCCAGCAACATGCCCCGCGCGTCGCCGTGCCGTGACGCCAGTTCGCCAAGGCCGAGTACCGCGTCGGGATCGCCGTTCTCGCCGACATCGGCAAAGATCGGGACCGCAAGGTCGCCGTCGTCGAGGGCGTATAGAAGCTGCACGGCTCGCACGATTTCGAGCCGTTCGACGCCGCGCGACCGACTGCCCGGAACGCCGCGCAACGCGATTTGCGGCAAGCCCAGTTTGGCGCGTGCGAGCTGACCATAATAGCTGGTGGAATGTTCGGCCGCTGCGGCATAGGCCTGACGGGCGTCCTGGATGCGTCCCGCGGCCTCGGCCGCACGGCCCTGCCAGTAGCCGGCCCTCGCCAGCGCGGTCGGGTTGACGCTGCCGACGCCGATGCGGGCAAAATGCCGGGCCGCCGTGTTGGGGTCCTTCAGAAACCGCAGGGCGATCCAGCCGGCGGTGAATTCCTGCTCGGTCTTGTAGATGTCACGCGTGGGAAGTGCGGCGTCGCGCGCGATCAGATACGCAGTGCGATACTCGCCGATGTCGATCATCTTGCGTGCGAGCAACCGCCGCTCGATCCACCATTCGTCGACATTGTAAAGCCGGTTGGGATCGCGCGGTGCGCTCAGCATCAGCCGCGCGGCGTCGGCGAATTTCTCCTCGCGGCGCAGCAGTTGAATGCGGGCGAAGATGTAACCGGGATCGCTGTGCAGCTCGCGCGGCACCTTCTCCAGTAGTGAGCGCAGGCTTGACGACTTGCGATCAGCGGCGATGCGCGCTTTGGCAAGCGCGAGCTGGGCGCTGCCGAGGCGTTTCGCGGCGCGCAGTGCCGCGTCGTGATCTCGGCCATAGAGCAGGTAATCCATCCGCGCCTTCTGGTCGCCCGGCGTGACCAGCGGGCCGAAGACTTCCAACGCCTTCTCCTCGAGCGCTTCCGTCATGGAGTCGGTGCGCCAGGCTTCCCGGACCAGTTGCTCGGCCCTGGTGCGATCGCCGCGCGCGAGCAGGGTGCGCGCCAGCGCGAAACGTCCCTTGGCCGACAGCGGCCGCTCGTTGTTGAACCACGCCAGCACGGTGGCATCGTCGCGGTGGTCGTCCCATAGCGATGCCTCGGCGCGCCGGCGCAGGAAGGTCTGCGATGGCCAGCTCGGGTTGGCGGCGATGAAAGCGCGGTAGCGTTCGACCGACGCGCCGTTGTCATCGCTGCGCAGGATGATCCACTCTGCGAGTTTGCGCGCGACCGGATCGGTAATGCTGGCCTCGACCTGCGTCGCGTCGGATGGCTTGTGCTTGCGGATCAGATCGATGACGTTCTTGAGCGCATCGAGATCGGCGCGCGACGTCGACGTTGTTGCTGCCACGGCGGCTTCCGGAACGGCCCTGCGTTTCGGCGGCGGAGGAAGCGCGGCATGCTGGCGTGTGGCGGGCTGAATGGCAGGCGCCGCGCTTGTCCTGTCCGGAGTGGAGGTCTTGCCATGCTCGGCGGCCGCGGTTTTCGGCACGACATGGCGCGAGATCGGGCGCGGCTTCGGCACGGGAACCTTGGCTGCTTTTCGCGCGTCGGCAGTCCCCGCCCAGAGCCCGGCCGCCAGCACGAGGCTTGCGCCGAAGGCGGTCGTTCTCAACCATGATGCGGGCACAAGCAATGTCACGGCAATCCTTCGCGGCGAATCATGCAGGCGCTCAGGCCTCATATCTATTTCATTGAATATGTGGACAAAATACTAAAATCCTGCGCACGGCCGATGTGTGCGCCCCAACGGCGGCAAAATCGCGGCTGGTGCCGCAGGAGCGGACCTTTCGCCGCAGCGTCAGACCCGATATGACTGGTGCAATTGGCAATTCAGCGGACCGGAGCCGGTTAGCGTGTTCCGCAGAAAACCGTTCGGAGACAGGTCATGGCAGGCAAGACGAAGTTCCGGGGATCCTACACCGCCCTGGTGACGCCGTTCAAAAACGGGTCCGTCGATGAAGCCGCCCTTCGCAAGCTGGTGAGCTGGCAGATCGATGAAGGCAGTCACGGGTTGGTGCCGGTTGGCACGACGGGTGAGAGCCCGACGCTTAGCCACGACGAACACCGCAAGGTCGTCGAGTGGTGCATCGACGAAGCCAAGGGCCGCGTGCCTGTGATCGCTGGAGCAGGATCGAACTCCACCCGCGAGGCGGTCGATCTTGCCAAGCACGCGGAGAAGGCGGGAGCCGACGCGGTGCTCGTGGTGACGCCGTATTACAACAAGCCGACGCAGGAGGGCATGTATCAGCACTTCAAGGCGGTGAACGATGCGATCGGCATTCCCATCATCATCTACAACATTCCGCCGCGCTCGGTCGTCGATCTCTCCGTCGAGACCATGACGCGGCTATTCGAACTGAAAAATATCGCGGGCGTCAAGGACGCCACCGCCAACCTGGCGCGGGTCTCGCAGCAGCGCCACGCGATGGGACCGGATTTCATCCAACTCTCGGGCGAGGACATGACGGCGCTCGCCTACATGGCCGCGGGCGGGCACGGCTGTATCTCCGTCGTCGCGAATGTCGCACCGAAACTCTGCGCCGATCTCATGACGGCGGTGCTGAAGGGCGACTACGCAACGGGTCTCAAGATCCAGGACCGGCTGGTGCCGCTGCACGATGCGATCTTCAAGGAGCCGGGTCTCGCCGGTGCCAAGCACGGGCTCAAGCTGCTCGGCCGGATCGATGAGACGGTGCGCCTGCCGCTCATGCCGGTGACGGCTCCGACCGGAAAAATCATTCGCGACGCCATGGTACATGCGGGTCTTCTCAACTGACTGCTTTAAAAAAGGGGAGTTTGCCAAATGCTTGAGGAATTCAAGAAGTTTGCCCTGAAAGGCAATGTGGTCGATCTCGCTGTCGCGGTCATCATCGGTGCGGCGTTCGGCGCGATCGTGACCTCGATGGTGTCGGACATCATCATGCCGATC
Source organism: Hyphomicrobiales bacterium (assembly GCA_017305665.1). GTDB lineage: Bacteria > Pseudomonadota > Alphaproteobacteria > Rhizobiales > Xanthobacteraceae > Nitrobacter. Next base: position 130,003 of record JAFKKH010000025.1, on the reverse strand, counting down.
GTCGGTGCGATCACCGGAGGACTCGACTTCTCGAACTATTTCACGCCACTTGCAAAGTCGGTCACGGCTGCGAACCTCGTCGACGCCAAGAAGCAGGGCGCCGTGCTGGCATGGGGCAATTTTCTCACCCTCACGCTGAACTTCCTTATTGTCGCCTTCGTTCTGTTTGTCGTGGTTCAGCTCATGGGCAAGCTGAAGCGCAAGGAAGAGGCCGCGCCCGCCGAACCGCCGAAGCCTACCCGAGAAGAAGAATTGCTCAGTGAGATCCGCGATCTCCTGAAAGCGAAGGCGTAAGACCAACGCCTAACGCCTGTGTGTTAGATTAGAAGGATCGGGCGTTGTCGTTCGACAGCGCCCGGAGGTTTCACGGATATGGCCGAAAAGAACGAGCGCACCATCAAGGTGGTCGCTGAAAACAGAAAGGCCCGGTTCAACTATGCGATCGAGGACACCGTCGAAGCCGGCATTGCGCTGACCGGCACCGAGGTCAAGTCTGCCCGCAACGGCAAGTCCACGATCGCAGAATCCTACGCCGACTCCAAGAACGGTGAGATCTGGCTGATCAACGCCAACATCCCCGAATATCTGCAGGCGAACCGCTTCAATCACGAGCCGAAGCGTCCGCGTAAGCTCCTGCTGCACCGCAAGCAGATCAATCGGCTGATGGGGGCGGTGGATCGCGAAGGTATGACGCTGATCCCCTTGAAGCTCTACTTCAACGAACGCGGCCGGGCGAAACTTTTGCTCGCGGTAGCCAAGGGCAAGAAGCTGCATGACAAGCGCGAGACCGTCAAGAAACGCGACTGGGGCCGGGAAAAAGGCCGTCTGTTGCGGGCGAGGGGATAACGCGCGCTTCGTTCGCCATGATCGATGGAGACTGAGGGTCGTCATATGAACCAGAAGAATTTGCACGAAGTGGACTGGAGCAAGATTCCGGCCCCGGCCGATGACGGCGGTACGCGGCATCTGCCGGGGATGACGATCCCGCCCATCGATCTGCTCGCGACCGACAATGTTTCGGTGCAGCTGGCTGCGCTGAAAGGCCGGACGGTGGTGTTCGCCTATCCGCGGACGGGCGAGCCGGGCAAGATCAGTCTGGTCGATGATTGGGATATGATTCCGGGCGCCCGAGGCTGCACGCCGCAAACCTGTTCGTTCCGCGACCTGTTCGCAGAACTCAAGTTGGCCGGAGCGCAGCACGTATTTGGGTTGTCGACCCAGAGCCATGACTATCAAAGCGAAATGGCGGCGCGTCTGCATCTGCCGTTCGCGGTACTGTCGGATGAGAAGCTCGCGCTGACCCGCGCGCTCGATCTGCCGACGATGGAGGTGGCCGGGTTGACCCTCATCAAGCGGCTGGCGTTGATCATCGACGATGGCAGGATCAGCCATGTATTCTACCCGGTGTTTCCGCCGGACCGGAATGCGGGCGATGTGCTGGCGTGGTTGAAGGAGAATCCCGTTTCGAAGTAGCAGTTTTTGCCCCTACGTTTGGATTTCATCCGATCGTTAAATTTTGAACGATCGGCGCAAGGCAATTTCAGGTTAGAGGTGATTTGTTTTGGCTATGCGGATCAAACAGAAGCGTGCCATTCGGCGCATGCGGCGCCGGCATCAACGAGCTTGGCTTGTGCTCGATTCCGTCGAGGGCAGGTCGGAATGCCAGGTTATGGACATTTCGAGCGAGGGCGCGCGCTTGGTCGTCGCGTCCGGCTTGACCCTGCCAAAGCGTTTTGGCGTCGCTCTCGTGCCGAATTCTCCACCGCGCGAGTGCGAGCGGATCTGGCGCAACGGCGAGATGGCGGGCATCCGCTTCACCGGATCGAAGTAGAGTCTCAGCGTTGCTTCAGGTCTTCGCGGACCTGCGCAAATACGTTCTCGAACATCTCGGGCGTCAGAACGCGAGTGTTCGTGTTGTAGCGCGAACAGTGGTAGCTGTCGTACAGGCCGACCGCGCCCGCGCGATGCACGGCGCCATGCGCGAAGGGCGCTTCCTTGGCGCGGAGGCCGAGGGCCTTCACCACGGAATCGTGGGCGATGCGGCCGAGCGCGACGATCGCGCGCAGCCGCGGCATATCGGCGAGCGTCATTCCAAGAAACTGTCGGCAAGTGTTGATCTCGACCGGCAACGGCTTGTTCTGCGGCGGCACACAACGCACGGCGTTGCTGATGCGGCAATCGACCAAAGCGAGGCTGTCGTCGGGGCGGGCCTGGTAGTGCCCCTTGGCAAAGCCGTATTTGATGAGTGTGGCGTAGAGCAGGTCGCCGGCATAGTCGCCGGTGAAGGGCCGTCCGGTACGGTTGGCGCCCTGCAATCCCGGCGCGAGTCCGACGATCAGCAGGGCCGCATCGCGATCACCGAACGAGGCGACTGGTGCATTGAACCAGCCGGGTTCGCGCGCTCGTATCGACAGGCGAAAGTCGACCAGCCGCGGGCAGAGCGGACAATCGCGTCCGGGCTCTGCGACCGGATCACCGGCGCCGGACATTGCTGGTTTGACGCGCGACCGCGGCTCAGTCGTCGAAGTCGTCATCGCCTCGTGGCGCCATGGTGGTTGCCCGCTGCAGGAATTGCGGCGCGTGGTGGCGCGGCTCGCGCGGCGCAGGGCGTTCCGATGGATCGCGGCCGAGCTTCGGCTGCAGCTCGACAAGGTCGGTGAAGACATCCGCCTGACGGCGCAGTTCGTCGGCGATCATCGGCGGCTGGCTGGAAATGGTGGACACCACGGTGACGCGGACGCCACGGCGCTGCACGGCTTCGACCAGCGAACGGAAGTCTCCGTCGCCCGAAAACAGCACGATCTGATCGACGTGCTCGGCCAACTCCATGGCATCGACGGCGAGCTCGATGTCCATGTTGCCCTTCACCTTGCGGCGTCCGGATGCGTCGATGAATTCCTTGGTGGCTTTCGTAACGACCGTGTAGCCGTTGTAGTCGAGCCAATCGATCAGCGGCCGTATCGAGGAGTATTCCTGATCCTCGATGATCGCCGTGTAGTAGAAGGCGCGAACGAGGGTGCCCCGCGACTGGAACTCCTTCAGCAGGCGCTTGTAGTCGATGTCGAAACCGAGCGTCTTGGCGGTAGCGTAAAGATTAGCGCCATCGATAAAGAGCGCGATTCTGTTGGAAGCAGCTGACATCCAGTTTTTCTCGTGATCGTGGTTGGCGGTTTATCGGCACAGCCTGGGATGGCCGCGCTTTCCAATAATGTGAAGGTTCGCGTCTTGCGGGTCGGACCGAAACAGACACCGCCGCGACGAGGTGAGGTAAGGGCGGTGGCCGTATACTTTTGACGAAGCAATGAAGCGATTTCTTGTCCGGTCGGCATTTATTCCGCTTCCGGACACTCCGGCCTTCTGGCCCCTCCATGGGGTTAGCAGAGACCGTCCGCCGAGCCAAATGCGAAATTCCCTGTTGCGAAACCGGCAAAGCCACTATACCTAGCGGGTATAACCAACAATTTCGGTCCCACTTAACGGAGCGACAGGCCATGGCGCGCGTCACCGTAGAAGATTGCATTGACAAGGTTGATAACAGGTTCGACCTGGTCCTTTTGGCTGCGCATCGCGCACGGATGATTTCGCAGGGGTCGCAACTTACGATTGATCGCGACAACGACAAGAATCCGGTGGTTTCGCTGCGCGAGATCGCCGATCAGACCGTTTCTCCGGAAGATCTCAAGGAAGAACTGGTCCATTCTCTGCAGAAGTTCGTCGAGGTCGATGAGCCCGAACCCGACACTGTCCCGCTGATCGGTTCGGCCGGTGCCAGCGTCGATGCCGACGACACCGAGGTCGCCGTCGAGCGCATGACCGAGGAAGAGCTGCTGAAGGGGCTTGAGGGGCTCGCGCCGCCCGAGGAGCAGCCCGAAGAGGACGAGTGACCGTCGGTCACCTTCGATGGTTTTGAAAGCCCGGACCCTGGTCCGGGCTTTTTTGCATTTGGTGGGCAAAAATTCATGGACGGAAATTAATGTTGGCGCACGGCGCTGATCGGTGCTCACGGGGACAGCTACCGTCCCGATAACCAAATTCTGTTGCCATTTCAGATCGAATTCGACTTTCGGTCGGGACGTTCTAGGATAGATATTAAAGAGTGCGTGGATCGGTTTTACGCAGGAAGGCATTGATTCGATGGCGAATTGGCCACGGAGGCGACGGCAGATGCAGGCCGCGACCGGTGCGGTTGCGGCGGCTCCGGCGCCGGCCGTGCCGGCGAGGGCGCCGCGCCCACGCATGATGCGCCAGTACGATCTGGTCGAGCGTGTCCGTTCTTACAACCCGGACACTGACGAGGACCTGCTGAACCGGGCCTATGTCTACGCCATGAAGGCCCATGGCGAACAGACGCGCGCCTCGGGCGACCCCTATTTTTCCCATCCACTGGAGGTTGCGGCCATCCTGACCGGCCTCAAGCTCGATGATGCGACCATCGTCGCAGCGTTGCTGCACGACACCATCGAGGATACCGAGGCCACCCGCACCGAAATCGACACCATCTTCGGCCACGAGATCGGCGCGCTGGTCGAGGGCCTGACCAAGCTGAAGCGCCTGGAGCTGGTTTCGCGCGAGGCCAAGCAGGCGGAGAACCTGCGCAAGCTTCTGCTGGCGATCGCCGACGACGTCCGCGTGCTGCTGATCAAGCTGGCCGACCGGCTGCATAACATGCGCACGCTGGAATTCGTGCCGCCGGCGTCACGCCAGCGCATCGCCGAAGAGACGCTCGACATCTATGCGCCGCTGGCCGGCCGGATGGGTATGCAGGAAATGCGTGAGGAGCTGGAGGATCTGGCGTTCCGGACGCTCGATCCCGAAGCCCATGCGGTGGTGATGCAGCGGCTGGATTCGCTGACCGAGCGCAATCGCAATCTGATCGGCGAGATCGAGAACCAGTTGTCGACCAGTCTGCGGCAGCACGGCATCGTCGCCCGCGTCTATGGCCGCCGCAAGCAGCCGTTTTCGATCTGGACCAAGATGGAGCGCAAGTCGGTCGGCTTCGAGCAGTTGTCTGACATCTTCGGATTTCGCGTGGTGATGACCGACGTCGAGGCCTGCTATCGTGCGCTCGGCGTGGTTCACACCACGTGGCCGGTGGTGCCCGGCCGCTTCAAGGACTACATCTCGACGCCGAAGCAGAACGACTATCGCTCGATCCACACCACCGTGATCGGGCCGGGCAATCAGCGCGTCGAATTGCAGCTCCGCACCGAGGAGATGGATCGGATCGCCGAGTTCGGCATCGCCGCGCACGCCTTCTACAAGGACGGCGTCGGCTCGCCGACCGAGTTGCTCAATCGCGAATCCAATGCCTTTGCCTGGCTGCGCCACACCATCGAGATCTTGTCGGAAAGCGCGAACCCCGAGGAATTCCTCGAGCATACCAAGCTCGAACTGTTCCACGACCAGGTGTTCTGCTTCACTCCAAAGGGCAAGCTGATCGCGCTGCCGCGCCACGCCAATGTGATCGATTTCGCCTATGCCGTGCATACCGACGTCGGCAACAGCGCGGTCGGCTGCAAGATCAACGGCAAGTTCGCCCCGTTGTCGTCCGAACTGCAGAACGGCGACGAGGTCGAGGTCTTGACCTCGCAGGCCCAGTCCGCGCCGCCCTCGGCCTGGGAGTCGCTGGCCGTCACCGGCAAGGCGCGGGCGGCGATCCGGCGGGCGACCCGCGCCGCGGTTCGCGACCAGTATGCGAGCCTCGGCCGGCGGATCGTGGAGCGTCTGTTCCTCCGCGCCAAGATCGAATACGCCGACGACAAGCTGACAGGTGCGCTGCCGCGGCTTGCCCGGTCGTCCATTGACGACGTGATGGCTTCGGTGGGGCGCGGCGAGATGCGCGCTTCGGATGTCGCGCGCGCGATGTACCCGGACTACAAGGAGGAGCGGGCGGGCCGCTTCACCGGCAGGAAGAGTCTTGCGGTCAAGCTCAAGCTCAAATCGCCGCCGGACGGCTCGCGCAGCCCGTCGGCGATCCCGATCGGCGGCCTCAATTCCGACCTGCCGGTCAAGTTCGCGCCGAATGGCGGCGCCGTTCCAGGCGACCGGATTGTCGGAATCGTCACGCCGGGCGAGGGCATCACCATCTATCCGATCCAGTCGCCGGCGCTGAAGGATTTCGAGGAAGAGCCCGAACGCTGGCTCGACGTGCGCTGGGATGTCGACGAGACCACGCCGCAGCGGTTTCCGGCGCGCATCGTGTTGGACAATGTCAACGAGCCCGGCAGTCTCGCGCAGGTAGCGACCGTGATTGCCGAGCACGACGGCAATATCGACAACATCAGCATGACCAGGCGTTCGCCCGACTTCACCGAAATGACCATCGATCTCGAGGTCTACGATCTCAAGCATCTCAGCGCCATCATCGCCCAGTTGCGTGCCAAGGACGTCGTGGCGCGCGTCGAGCGGGTCAATGGATGATGGGACGCCCCGAAAATTGCCTGCCACGCATCGCTGCTCCTCTCCCGAAGGACGAGGAAGTGCGCTTTCATCGTTGATATGCTGAGCTAAACAAGAGTCTTCAATGGCCAATTCCCCTGCGATCCGTCTTGGAATTAATGTCGATCACGTCGCGACCTTGCGTAACGCGCGCGGTGGCGATCGGCCGGATCCGGTTCGTGCCGCGCTGGCGGCGATCGAGGCGGGTGCCGATGGCATCACCGCGCATCTGCGCGAGGACCGCCGTCATATCCGCGACGCCGACATGGCGCGGTTGAAGGCCGAAATTTCAAAACCGCTGAATTTCGAGATGGCAGCGACGGCCGAGATGCAGCGCATCGCCTTGGCGACCAAGCCCCACGCCGTCTGTCTCGTTCCTGAGCGGCGTGAGGAACTGACCACCGAGGGTGGTCTCGACGTGGTCGGCCAGCACAATGCGCTGGCACCCTTTATCGCCAAACTGAACGATGCCGGCATCCGCGTGTCGCTGTTCATCTCAGCCGACGAACGTCAGATCGAGACGGCGGCGAAGCTGCGCGCACCGGTGATCGAGATTCACACGGGCGCCTGGTGCGATGCCGTGGTGGATGGACACAGGGAGAAAGCGGACGCCGAGTGGCGCCGCATCGTTGCGGGGGTCGCGTTGGCGAAGTCCGCGGGACTCGAGGTTCACGCCGGTCATGGGCTCGATTATGCGACGGCGGAAACCATCGCTGCGTTGCCCGAGATCGTCGAACTCAACATCGGCTACTTCATGATCGGCGAGGCCTTGTTTGTCGGCATCGCGGAAACCGCTCGCGCCATGCGCGCCGCCATGGAGCGCGGCCGCGCCGCTTTGAGGGCCCGTACGGCATGATCATCGGCATCGGCTCCGACCTGATCGACATCCGCCGCGTCGCCAAGGTGATCGAGCGCCATGGCGACCGGTTCATCGATCGCATCTTCACCGACGTGGAGCGGGCGAAGGCCGAGCGGCGGGCCAAGAGCGAGAAGATGGTGGTGGCGACCTATGCGAAGCGCTTCGCTGCCAAGGAGGCCTGCTCCAAGGCGCTCGGCACCGGCATCCGGCGTGGCGTCTGGTGGCGGGACATGGGCGTCGTCAACCTGCCGGGCGGGCGGCCCTCGATGACGCTGACCGGCGGCGCATTGAAGCGGCTGGAGGTGCTGACGCCGGAAGGGCACACGGCACGGATCGACCTCAGCATCACCGACGACTGGCCGCTGGCGCAGGCCTTCGTCATCATTTCGGCGGTTGTTCCCGGTACACCTTGAGCAGCTTGGTATGCGGGCTGCCGGCCTTCGCAATCAAACTAAAAAACACTTATGTATCAAGTGATTGGCAAGTTTTTGTGGCGCGCTTGATTGCACCCCCGCGAACAACGGTCTAAAACGCCGCAGGGTGCTTCTTGAGAATCGGGACACGGGAGCGGCGTCGGCAGGAACCGTCAGCGGTTGCGTGCGATTTCGTTCTAAACACCGGAATAATTAGCGTTTTTGGCGAAGCCAAGCTTTGCCATAAGATGCTCTGCCATCGCTTTGGGCGGCGGCGATGGATATGGGAAAGCTATGAGCGCGACATCCGGGACCAAGACTGAAAGCAGCGTCGGCGAAACGATCCGCGTTGTCATCCACGCTCTCATCATCGCCCTGGTGATCCGGACCTTCCTGTTCCAGCCCTTCAATATCCCCTCGGGATCGATGAAGGCGACGCTGCTGGTCGGCGACTACCTGTTCGTCTCGAAATACTCCTACGGCTACACCCACTATTCGATCCCGTTCTCGCCGCCGCTGTTCTCGGGGCGCATTTTCGGCTCCGAACCGAACCGCGGCGACGTCGTCGTGTTCCGTCTGCCCAAGGACGACACCACCGACTACATCAAGCGGGTGATCGGGCTGCCGGGCGACCGTATCCAGATGAAGGAAGGTCTGCTCTACATCAACGACAAGCCCGTGCAGCGCGAGAGGTTGCCGGATTTCGTCGGTGAGGATCCGTGCGGCTCCGATGCGACGGCGCGGGTCAAGCAGTGGCGGGAAACGCTGCCGAATGGGGTGTCCTACAAAACCCTCGATTGCGTGGACAACGGCTTCTACGACAACACCAACGTCTACACAGTGCCGCCCGGCCACTTCTTCATGATGGGCGACAACCGCGACAACTCGACCGATAGCCGCGTGCTCTCGGCCGTTGGCTATGTGCCGTTCGAGAACCTCATCGGCCGGGCCCAGATGATCTTCTTCTCGATCTCGGAAGGCGAACACGCCTGGCAATTCTGGCGCTGGCCCACTGCGGTGCGCTGGAATCGCATATTCTCTTTCGTGCGATGATCGACGAATCGGTGGACATCAAGTCTGCTTCGAGCCCCGACGACGCACCCGTGTCATCCGATGCGGCGCCGGTTGCGGCTGCGCCGAAGAAAAAGCGTGCCCGGACCAGCGCCAAGGCGATCATGGCCGGCATCGAGCAGCGGCTGGGGCACAAGTTCGCCGATATGTCGCTGCTGACGACGGCGTTTACTCATGTCTCGGCGCTCAAATCCTCGCGTGGCCGCGGCGACAGTTACCAGCGCCTCGAATTCCTCGGTGATCACGTGCTGGGTCTCGTGGTTTCCGATATGCTCTATCGTGCCTTTCCAAAAGCCGACGAAGGCGAGTTGTCGAAGCGGCTTGCCGATCTCGTGCGCAAGGAAACCTGCATCGATATTGCCAAATCCCTCGATCTTCTCGAGGGGATCAAGCTCGGTGCGGTTGGCGCCGGTGCGGGCGCGCGACTGCGCTCGTCGGTGCTTGGCGACATCTGTGAAGCCGTGATCGGCGCGGTTTATCTCGATGGCGGTTACGCGGCCGCGGCCGCGTTTGTCGAGCGCAACTGGACCGAGCGGATGCGCAAGCCGGTGCGGCCGCTCCGCGATCCCAAAACGGTGTTGCAGGAGTGGGCGCAGGGCAAGGGGCTGCCGACGCCGGTCTACCGTGAGGTGGAACGCACCGGACCGCACCACGATCCGCGCTTCCGGGTGGCCGTTGAGTTGCCGGGCCTCGACGTGTCCGAAGGTGTTGGCGGCAGCAAGCGTGCGGCGGAGAAGGCGGCCGCATCCGCCATGATCGCCCGCGAAGGTGTGAAGTGACCGAGACCGGTGCGGCCACGGCCACACGATGCGGCTTCGTCGCGCTGATCGGCGCGCCGAACGTCGGCAAGTCCACGTTGGTCAACGCGCTGGTCGGCTCCAAGGTCACCATCGTCTCGCGCAAGGTGCAGACCACGCGCGCCCTGATCCGCGGCATCGTCATCGAAAACAACGCGCAGATCATCCTGGTCGACACCCCCGGCATCTTTGCGCCGAAGCGGCGGCTCGATCGCGCCATGGTTTCGACCGCATGGAGTGGAGCGCACGACGCCGACCTCGTCTGTGTGCTGCTCGACGCGCGTGCCGGCATCGACGACGAGGCTGACGCGATCCTGACCAGGCTCGCCGACGTGCGCCATCCCAAGATTCTGGTCCTGAACAAGATCGATCTCGTTCTGCGCGAAAAGCTGCTGGCGTTGGCCAAGACGGCCAACGAGCGGCTGCCGTTCGAGAATACCTTCATGGTTTCGGCATTGTCTGGCGATGGCGTCGACGACCTGCGCGGCGCGCTGGCTGAGCGCGTGCCGGAGGGACCGTTTCATTATCCGGAAGACCAGATGTCGGATGCGCCGCTGCGTCATCTCGCGGCCGAGATCACCCGCGAGAAGATCTACCGCCATCTGCATCAGGAACTGCCGTATCAGTCCACCGTTGAAACCGACACCTGGACCGAGCGCAACGACAAATCGGTCCGCATCGAGCAGACGATCTTTGTGGAGCGGGAAAGCCAGCGCAAGATCGTGCTCGGCAAGGGCGGCGCCACCATCAAGGCGATCGGTGCCGACTCCCGCAAGGAGATCGCGGAGATCGTCGGCGTTCCCGTGCACTTGTTCCTGTTCGTGAAGGTGCGCGAGAATTGGGGTGACGATCCGAACCGCTATCGCGAAATGGGACTGGAATTTCCCAAGGAGTAGGTCGGCAAACGCGATGACGATTCCGGGAAACGTGCTGCGGTTCGAGGTGCTGCTTTATCTATGGTTGCTGATCGACTCGCTGTCGATGGCTCTGCTCGATCGTGCGCCGACGGATATCGGGGAAGCGGCCGCGGCGAACGTCAATATGGTTGCTGTGATCCTGTTGGCATTCCTCCTGTTTCTGGTCTGGCTGGCTGCGCGGCACCGGAAGAACTGGGCTCGATGGGGTCTGGTGTCGGCCCTGGGGTTGTCGACCCTCTCGCTGCTCGATGCGCTCAGCTCCGGTGAACTGACGCTGGCGACGGCGCTCGACGTGCTCTCGACCGGCCTGGCAGCGGCGGGAATCTATTTCTCGTTCACGGGTGACGCGAAAGGCTGGTTCAATTCGCAGTCCGTGTGATCGTGCGGCTGCGAGGTCCAGCGGAATATTGTAGGCTGCCGTCATGGAGTGGACCGACGAAGGCATCGTGCTCGGGGTGCGGCGGCATGGCGAGACCAGCGCCATCGTCGAACTGCTGACGCGCGGTCATGGCCGCCATCTTGGCCTCGTGCGTGGCGGGGCCGGATCGCGGATGCGACCGCTATTGCAGCCGGGCAATTCGGTCAGTGCGCTGTGGCGGGCGCGGCTCGACGAGCATCTCGGAACCTATGCGCTGGAGGGTACGCGGATGCGCGCGGCCACGCTGCTCGGCGTGTCGCACGCGGCCTATGGGGTGACGCACCTCGCAGCGCTGGCGCGGCTGCTGCCGGAGCGCGATCCGCACGAAGACATCTTTGAGATGCTGGAGCAGACGCTGGATGATTTCGACTATGCGGGTGCGGCGGCGATCCATCTGATCCGGTTCGAGCTCGCGATGCTGACCGAACTCGGGTTCGGCCTCGATCTTTCAACCTGTGCTGCGACCGGCGCCACTACTGAGCTGATCTACGTCTCGCCGAAATCGGGCGGGGCGGTTTCCCGGCAGGCCGGCGAGCCGTGGCGCGACCGGTTGCTGCGGCTACCATCGTTTTTGCGCGAGGATGACGGCGGCGAAGACGGGTTCTCCGAGCAGGACCTGCTGGACGGTTTTGAACTGACCGGGCGCTTCCTGCTGCGCCATGTACTGGAACCGCGCGGGCAGCGCCATTCCGATGCACGGGCTGGATTCATCAACGCGGTGACGAGGCCGCGCGGTTCAGTAGTCAATTTGATCGGAGGCAATGGAGCATGAGCCTGCTGAACCACCTGTTCGATCCCGACACCGACGCAGCGCTGGTGACGGGCGCCGGCAACGGCATCGGCCGTGCCATCGCGCAGGCGCTGGTAGGCGAAGGCGTGCGGACGATTTTCGCGGACATCCGTGACGACATCGTCGCCTCGGCGATTGCCGGATCGCCGAGGCCGGATTTTGCCACGTCGTGGGTAGGTGACCTCGCAAGCCGTGACGGATGCGCCGATCTGCTCTCGCGTGCGAAGACCGCGGTCGGCCGTATCACGCATTTCGTTCACAGCGCTTCGCCGCCGCGTCGCGAAGCCGATCACGCGCTGGCGGTCACGGACGACACGTGGGAACGCATGCGCGCCGTCAACGTCGATGCCGGCTTCTATCTGAGCCGCGAGATCGCGCGCGACCTAATGTTTGCGAAACAGCCGGGCTCGTTTCTGATGCTGACGTCGCTGCATGCCGATACGCCGCGCAACCTGCCGCACTACAGCACCTCGAAAGCGGCGCTGGCGATGATGGTGAAAGAGCTTGCCAAGACGCTGGGTCGCTTTGGCATCCGTGTCAACGCGCTGGTGCCCGGCGCGATCGCTGCCGGCGGCTTTGTCGCTGACCCGGCGCTGGCGCGGCATATTCCGCTCGGCCGCCTCGGCCGCAGCGAAGACCTCGCGCCGATGGCGCTTGCGGTGCTCTCGAACCGCGTCTCGGCCTATGTGACCGGCGCTGCCATCGTCGTCGATGGCGGGCTGTCGCTCACCAACTGGTTCGATCCCCCGGATATCCCTGGCGTTTAGTGCTGTGAACGTCGCAAGCGGCATATCCGCAAGGGCCGGGGCAAGTGATTTGCAGCATGTTTTAACGGTCTTGCCGTCCGAATCGGCAGGGTCTAATCCCGGATCATGGGAAAACGACTGATTCCGCCCGAGCCGGCTGAAATCCACGAAGTGCAACTGCGCGAGGCGCTGGAAGAGCGCTATCTCGCCTATGCGCTGTCCACCATTATGCACCGCGCGCTGCCGGACGCCCGCGACGGCCTTAAGCCCGTGCATCGGCGCATCCTCTACGGCATGCGGCTGCTGCGGCTCGATCCCGGCACGGCCTTCAAGAAGTCGGCCAAGATCGTCGGCGACGTGATGGGCTCGTTCCATCCCCATGGCGACCAGGCGATCTACGACGCCATGGTGCGGCTCGCGCAGGATTTCGCCTCGCGCTATCCGCTGGTCGACGGTCAGGGCAATTTCGGCAACATCGACGGCGATAACCCCGCCGCCTACCGCTACACCGAAGCGCGCATGACCGATGTGGCGCGGCTTCTGCTCGAAGGCATCGATGAGGATGCGGTCGAGTTCCGCCCCAACTACGACGGCCAGACCAAAGAGCCGGTGGTGCTGCCGGGCGGCTTCCCCAATCTGCTCGCCAACGGCTCGCAGGGCATTGCGGTCGGCATGGCGACCGCCATCCCGCCACACAACGCTGCAGAGCTTTGCGACGCCGCGCTGCATCTGATCGACAAGCCCGATGCGAAATCCAAATCGCTGCTGAAGTGGGTCAAGGGTCCGGACTTCCCGACCGGCGGCATCATCATCGATTCCAAGGAAAGCATCGCCGAGGCCTACATGACCGGGCGTGGTGCGTTCCGCACCCGCGCCAAGTGGCATCAAGAGGAGGGCGCGCGCGGCACCTGGGTGATCGTCGTCACCGAAATCCCTTGGCTGGTGCAGAAATCGCGGTTGATCGAAAAGATCGCCGAATTTCTCAACGAGAAGAAGCTGCCGCTGCTCGGCGACATCAGGGACGAGTCCGCCGAGGACATCCGCATCGTCATCGAGCCGAAGTCGCGCAACGTCGACCCGGAACTGGTGATGGAATCGCTGTTCAAGCTGACCGAGCTTGAGAGCCGGATTTCGCTCAACCTCAACGTGCTCATCAAGGGCAAGATCCCGAAGGTCGTGGGACTCGCCGAGTGCTTGCGCGAATGGCTCGATCATCTGCGCGATGTGTTGCTGCGCCGCTCCGCTCACCGCAAAGCGCAGATCGAGCATCGCCTCGAGGTGCTCGGTGGCTACCTGATCGCGTACCTGAACATCGATAAGGTCATCAAGATCATCCGCACCGAGGATGAGCCGAAGCCGGCCTTGATGAAGGCGTTCAAGCTGACCGAAGTTCAGGCCGACGCCATCCTCAACATGCGGCTGCGGTCTTTGCGCAAGCTTGAGGAAATGGAAATCCGCACCGAGGACAAAAATCTTCGGAACGAGCTCAAGGGCATCAACAAGATCCTCGGCTCGGAAGCCGAGCAGTGGGCCAAGGTCGGCGAACAGGTGCGCACCGTGCGCGACATGTTCGGGCCCAAGACCCCGCTCGGCAAGCGCCGCACCGTCTTTGCCGATGCGCCGGAGCACGATCTCGCCGCGCTCGAGGAGTCGCTGGTGGAGCGCGAGCCGGTCACCGTCGTTGTGTCCGACAAGGGCTGGGTGCGCACGCTGAAAGGCCATGTTGAGGACCTGTCCAACCTGTCGTTCAAGACCGATGACAAACTCGGCTTCGCGTTCTTCGCGGAGACCACGTCAAAACTTCTGCTGTTTGCCACCAACGGGAAATTCTATTCTCTCGATGTCGCAAAATTGCCGGGCGGACGTGGTCACGGCGAGCCGATCCGGCTCTTCATCGACATGGAGCAGGAGACCGCGATCGTCTCGCTGTTCGTCAACACTGGCGGCCGCAAGTTCCTGGTCGCGAGCCACGAGGGGCAGGGGTTCGTCGTCAAGGAAGACGATTGTGTCGGTACCACGCGCAAGGGCAAGCAGGTGCTGAACGTCGAGATGCCGAACGAGGCCAAGGCGATAACAACCATTGCCGGCGATCAGGTCGCGGTCATCGGCACTAACCACAAGATGGTGATCTTCCCGCTGGATCAGGTGCCGGAGATGGCGCGGGGCCGCGGCGTGCGCCTGCAAAAATACAAGGGTGCGGGCCTGTCGGATGTCGCGGTGTTCGATTCGAAGGCCGGATTGACGTGGAAGGATTCCGCGGGCCGTGAGCAGGGCCTGAGCTGGAAGGAATTGTCCGACTGGCGCGGCAATCGCGCTGATGCCGGGCGCCTCGCGCATGGCCTGCCGAAGTCGAACAAGTTCGGCCGCGCGATCTAGTATCCGCTTTTCCGAAGTTCGTGAGACGTCGCAACAGCTTCTTGGCGAACCTCGAAAAAGCGGTACTGGTTTCGGCCTATCCGCATTTCAAAAAATAGTCGTTGGTCGAAGAGTGGCGTGTCTTGCGCATGCGAAGGCGCGTCACTAGCTCGTCATTCCCATCGACAACAATTCGATCCACATCCGGGCGAACTCCTTGCCGCATCACATCGATCAGGATCAGGATCGGGCGCGAGCCCGATCGAACCGCCGGATATTTTCGCTTGATCGCTGGCTCAATCGGACCATGATCCGTTTCAAGCGTTGTGGATCGCAAAGGGGCGTGCGTTGAACACACTGCAAGTTTCGAACCTCCATTCACGACATTTTATATCGAAATCGCGGCGATGGACGCCGCTCGCTGTGTTGGGTGCTGCGCTGCTGCTTGCCGGTTGCGACGAGAAGTCGAAGCAGGCCGCGGCGCCGCCGGCCTTGCCTGTGACGGTCGCGCATCCGACCCAGCGCACCGTCACGGACTGGGACGAGTTCACCGGCCGCTTCAACGCCGTGGAGCAGGTGGACGTGCGCGCCCGCGTCACCGGCTTTGTCAGAAGCGTCGATTTCAAGGACGGCGCCATCGTCAAGGCAGGCGATCTGCTCTACACCATCGACCCGCGTCAGTATGAGGCCGCCGCCGAGCAGGCACAGGGGCAACTCGACGATGCCAAGGCCAAGGTCGACCTGGCACAGAAAGAACTCGAGCGCGCGACCACCCTGATCAAGACCCAGGCGATTTCGGAGAACATCGTCGATCAGCGCAATCAGGCGCTGGCCGGTGCGGAGGCCGCGAGGCTGCAGGCCGACGGTGTGCTCAAGCAGGCCCAGCTCAATGTGGAATTCACCAAAGTGGTCGCGCCGATCACCGGCCGCGTCAGCCGCCATCTGGTGAGCGTCGGCAACCTCGTGCAGGGCAGCGAAAGCGGCGCGACGCTTCTGACCTCGATCGTGTCGCTGGATCCGATCCACGTCTACTTCGACGTGGACGAGAGGATCTATCAGCGCAACAGCCGGCTCTGGTTCGAAGGCAAGCGGCCGAGCTCGCGCGACACGCCCAACCCGGTGCAGATCACGCTGACCGGTGAGACCAAGCCGTCGCACGACGGCAAGATGGATTTTCTGGATAACCGCTTCGATGTCGGCACCGGCACGTTGCGCGAGCGCGCGATTGTGGACAACCACGATCTGTCGATCCTGCCGGGCCAGTTTGCGCGGGTTCGCGTGATCGCCAGCGCCCCCTATGCGGCGTTGCTGATCCCGGATGTGGCCGTCGCCAGCGATCAGTCACGTAAGATCGTCTTCGTCGTCAACGCCGACAACGTCGTCGAGGCCCGCGCGGTGACGCTCGGCCCGCTCGACGATGGACTGCGGGTCGTCAAGGAAGGATTGAAAGCCGACGACCGGGTGATCGTGGACGGCCTGCAGCGGGCGCGGATCGGCGCCAAGGTGGCGCCGCAAGAGGCGAAAGCAAACGGTGGCGCCAAGCCATGAACCTCGGCCGTCTCTCCATCAATCGGCCCATCCTGGCGATGGTGCTGTCCATCGTTCTGCTGATCGTCGGCGCGATCGCCTATCCGACGCTGCCGGTCTCAGAATATCCGCAGGTCGCGCCGCCGACCGTGGTCGTCACCACGCAGTATCCCGGCGCGTCCGCGCAGACCGTTTCCGACACCGTCGCCGCGCCGATCGAACAGGAGATCAACGGCGTCGAGGACATGCTGTACATGTACAGCCAGGCCACCTCCGACGGCCAGCTCAACATCACCGTCACCTTCAAGCTCGGTACCGATCTCGACAAGGCACAGGTGCTGGTCCAGAACCGCGTTGCCATCGCCCAGCCGCGATTGCCGGAGGAGGTGCAGCGCAACGGCGTCGTCACCCGCAAGAACAGTCCCGACATCCTGCTCGTGGTGTTCATGCTGTCGCCGGACAACTCCTACGACCAGCTCTATATCTCGAACTACGCGCTGCTCCAGGTGCGCGACCAGTTGCTGCGGCTGGACGGCATCGGTGACATCACCATCTTCGGCGCGCGCGACTATTCGATGCGGCTGTGGCTCGATCCCGACAAGATCGCAGCGCTCGGCATGACCGCGGGCGACGTGCTGGCCGCGATCCGCGCCCAGAACGTGCAGATCGCCGGCGGCCAGATTGCCGCGCCGCCGATTGCCGACCGCGCGTTCCAGCCCAATCTCGCCTTCACCGGCCGGTTGAAGGATCCGTCGCAATTCGAGAACATCATTTTGAAATCCGGCGCTGACGGCCGCACCGTGCGGTTGCGCGATGTCGCCCGTATCGAACTCGGTGCGCTCGGTTACACCACCAACAGCTTCCTGCTGCGCAAGTCGGCTGTGGCGATGCTGGTCACGCAGCGTCCGGGATCGAACGCGCTGGCGACCGCGAAGAATATCTCCGACAAGATGGCGGAGCTGAAAAAGAGCTTTCCACCTGGAATCGACTACAACATCGGCTACAATCCAACTGAATTCATTGCGCAATCCATTCACGAGCTGATCAAGACCATCTACGAGGCGATGGTCCTGGTCGTGATCGTCGTGCTGGTGTTCCTGCAGGGCTGGCGGCCGGCGATCATTCCGATCATCGCGATTCCGGTTTCGCTGGTCGGCACCTTTGCGGTCATGGCGGCGCTCGGCTTCTCCATCAACAACTTGACGCTGTTCGGCCTCGTGCTCGCGGTCGGCATCGTGGTCGACGACGCCATTGTTGTGGTCGAGAACGTGGAGCGGCATCTGTCCGCCGGAATGACCCGGCGCGACGCGGCGCTGCGTACCATGGAGGAGGTGGGCGGTGCGCTGGTGTCGATCGCGCTGGTGCTGTGCGCCGTGTTTGTGCCGACGGCGTTTCTCGGCGGTATCTCCGGACAATTCTTCCAGCAATTCGCCGTGACCATTGCTGTGGCAACCGCGATCTCCTGCTTCTGCTCGCTGACGCTGTCGCCGGCATTGGCGTCGCTGATCCTGCAACCGCATCATGAGAAGAAACCGCCCGCGGCCTGGAATGTGATCGCGCGCGGCTGGGCGGCGGCGACCGCGGCGTTCAATCGCGGCTTCGACCGCCTGTCCCATGGTTATGGCCGGGCAGCGGATTTCGTCATCCGGCATTCGGTTGTGATGTTGCTGCTCTATGTCGCGCTGATCGGCAGCGCCGGCTGGCTGCTGGTCACCACGCCGCAGGGCTTCATCCCGGCACAGGATCGCGGCTACGTCATCGTGGTGGCGCAATTGCCCGGTGCGGCCTCGCTCGCGCGCACGACCGAGGTCGTGAAGGAAATCGAGAATATCGCGCTGGGCGTACCGGGTATCGTGCGCGTTCCTGCGTTTGCAGGCCTGTCAGGTGCGACACGCACGCAGGCAAGCAATGCAGCGGCGATGTTCCCGGTGTTCGACGATCCCGAAGTGCGTGCGAAGAAGGGACTGACGGCTAATGTCATCACGGCCGAATTGCGCAAGCGGCTATCGGCGATCGAAGGCGCTTTCGTGATCGTGATTCCGCCGCCTGCGGTACCCGGCATCGGCACCGGTGGCGGCTTTGCGATGCGCATTGAGGACCGGCAGGGACGGGGACCGACGCTGCTCGCGGCCGCGACCGATGAACTGGTCGCCGCGGCACGCAAGCAGCCGGGGCTGACCGCGGTGTTCTCGCCTTACACGGCTGATACCCCGCAGGTCTTCGTCGACATCGATCGCCAGAAGGCCCAGATGCTCGGCGTTCCCATCCAGAACATCACCGAGGCGATCCAGACCTATTTCGGATCGACCTACGTCAACGACTTCAATCTGTTCGGCCGCACCTTTCACGTAACTGCGCAGGCCGATCTGCCGTTCCGGAAGGAGACCTCCGATCTCGCGCGGCTGAAGACCCGCAACAGCGCGGGCGACATGGTGCAGCTCGGCACCGTGGTGGATTTCCGCGACATCGCGGGGCCGGATCGCGTGGCGCGCTATAATCTCTATCCGGCGTCGGAGGTCCAGGGCGACACGCTGCCGGGGACCAGTTCGGCAACGGCGCTGGCGATCATGAAGAAGCTCGCCGACGAGACCTTGCCGAGTGGGTTTTCGTATGAGTGGACCGACTTGTCCTACCAGCAGGCGACTGGCGGCAATGCGGGGCTCTATGTCTTTCCGATCTGCGTGCTGTTCGTGTTCCTGGTGCTGGCCGCGCAATACGGAAGCTGGACGCTGCCGTTCTCGGTCATCCTGATCGTGCCGATGTGCTTGCTGGCCGCGACGCTCGGCGTCCGCATCATGGGACAGGACGTCAATATCCTGACTCAGATCGGCTTCGTGGTGCTGGTGGGATTGGCGGCGAAGAATGCCATCCTGATTGTCGAATTCGCCCGCGATATCGAACGGGAAGGCCGCGGCACGCTCGAGGCCGTGGTCGAGGCCTGCCGGCTGCGCCTCCGGCCGATCCTGATGACGTCGTTCGCGTTCATTCTCGGTGTGCTGCCGCTGGTGCTCTCGATCGGCTCGGGCTCCGAGATGCGACAGGCGGTCGGCGTCGCCGTGTTCTTCGGAATGCTTGGCGTCACCCTGTTCGGCCTGATCTTCACGCCGGTGTTCTACATGCTGGTGCGAAAGCTGTTCCCGGGCTCGGTCGTGATCCCGAGCGCGGACACCGGCGCTAATATCTGACGAAGGATAAGCAAGATCGCCATCTCGAGAATATACAGTGGAAAATTGGCTCTTCGCTAACCGAAGGTTTGCGTTATGAAGAGCGCCTTTGTCGAGGTGGTTTCGGCGGAATGCTTGCCTTTGCAGTCTTCAACATTGGGCCAGTGACGTAATAGTCTCTTACTAGCCCTTCCATGACCATTAGCATTCCTTCGAGCAATTCTCTTGGCGGCTTGAATCCTCGATGGCTTGATGCTGACCCCGCATCGACGACAATGGCTAAATCGTCGCGTTGAGATGACGTCAGATGGCCCGTTGTAACCATCTCGTCGAGTTTCTGCTCAAACGAACCGAAATCACCACCAAGCATCTTGATCATTAAATGATCTAGCGCCGTTCGAACTCCGACAGAGAGTAGTCGCACTTGCTGGGGATTAGCGGCGGAATAGATCTCTACGAGAATATCAAATAACTCCGGATCTGTGCTTTCGATCCGCTCTAGCCAATCGGGTGTACGTCGCCACAGTCGAGGTGGCTTGAATCTCGTGGAGGTTATGGTGCTTTCGTTACCTTCATAGGGAAGACCATCGTGGTACCATTCTTCTTCACAAAGCGAACAATCGCCGCAGCCACGACAGCGGAGCGCCAGCGTTTTGACGCCTGTTGCTGATCCGTCAGGAATTTCTTTCGCTGTATTATCCTGCCAAACGATATCGTGGTCGGTATCTCGACCGCACACGTTGCATGGGGATTGCCTTCTATCAGACACCAAACTTTCCAAGGTCGCGCAAATACTTGAATATAACGTTGACCGGGCCTGGTGGCATCTGGATCAAGATAGGTTCGCCACGCATCATCGCGCCGCTGGATAGCTGAATTTTCACCGGTATTTTATATTCCCGGGACCGCGCTGGTACGCCTTGAACAAGGGCACTCCCCGGGGGGACCGTCAACTCAAGCGCTACCGCCAAGCTATCGCCGTTGAGCGTATAATTTCCGTCGTATCGAACGCCGCCAGAGTCCGCCCCAACGATTTCGCCAGCACGAAGGAGCAGGATTCCAATTCCCCAATCTGAGCTACCCCTGAATGTAATGGAGTATATTCCGTCCATCGGTATTAAGCCCACGATTGGTGCCGCGACTTAGAGGCTATGTTACTCTACCCAAACGCTAACAGGAATTCATAGAAAATGGAATCTACCGGTATCCAGTCACGTAATTCCGCTCGGCAACAGTGACCGTCACGATCTATCACAATCCGTCCTGCGGCACCTCCCGCAACACGCTGGCGATGATCCGGCAGAGCGGCGAGGAGCCGGTGATCGTCGAATATCTCAAGCATCCGCCGGATCGTGCCCGGCTGCGCGCGCTCGCCGATGCCATGGGTGTTTCGATCCGAGGCCTGTTGCGGGAGAAGGGTACGCCTTTTGCCGAGCTTGGGCTCGGCGATCCCGCGCGCACCGATGACGAACTACTGGATGCCATTCTGGCGCATCCGATCCTGATCCAGCGCCCGATCGTCGAGACGGCGAAGGGCACGCGGATCTGCCGCCCGTCGGAGTTGGTACTCGATCTGCTGGATCGCCCCATCGCGTCCTTCACCAAGGAAGACGGCGAGGTTATCAAGCGTTAAGGGGCCCGCGCTCGCATCGTGTAAAGCACGAGCGCGAGCAGCGAGGCCAGCATCAATACGAGGCCGAGCGCGGTCATTGCCTCGCGCGAGACTGCGGTCGCAAGCCACACGCCGATGGCCGCGCCCATCATCTGCCAGAAGCCGAGCAGGGCGGATGCCGCGCCGGCCTTCTCGCCGAACGGCGATAGCGCCTGCGCGGTGCCGAGCGGATTGACGATGCCCATCCCGAGCAGAAAGACGCAAACGCTGCCGAGGAACGGCAGGAAGCGTCCGTCAAAGGCTGCGACCAGCAACAACGCCGCGCTGCCGGCTGTTGCGAGCGTAAGCCCGATCTGAAT
This sequence comes from Hyphomicrobiales bacterium, assembly GCA_017305665.1. GTDB lineage: Bacteria > Pseudomonadota > Alphaproteobacteria > Rhizobiales > Xanthobacteraceae > Nitrobacter. The sequence goes on along the minus strand of JAFKKH010000025.1, from coordinate 108,537 downwards.
CGAGCGGTCGAGCCCCAGACGGGGCGCCAGCTTGGTCGCCAGCATTCCCGCCGCGAACACCACCATCACGGTGCCGGCGAAGAACAGGCCGAGTTGGAGCGGTGCGAAGTGCAGCGCTTCGATCAGAATGCGCGGGGAGGCGGAGAACAGCGCAAACAGTCCGCCCATGATCAGCGCCACGGTCGCGGCCGGGATCAGGAAGCGGCGGTCGGTCGACAGGCCGAGATAGGTTCGTGTGATGGCGACAGGGTTGAGTGGGATGCGCGCCGCACGATGGGTTTCGCCGAGGATCGTTCCGTAGGCCGCGGCCGCGATCGCGGCGAACAGGCCGACAAAGACGAATTCCGAGCGCCAGCCGAACAGGCGGTCGAGTGCGCCGCCGAGCAGCGGTGAAAATCCGGGCGCGGCGGCCATCGCGATGGTGATCAGCGACATCACGCGTGCCAGCGCCGTGCCGGTGTAGAGATCGCGGGCGATGGCGCGCGACAGCACCGACGTCGCGCACGCGCCGGCGGCCTGTACCATGCGGCCCGCCAACAGATGCGACAGGTCGGGCGCGAGACCACACCAGACGCTACCGGTGATGAAGATGACAAAGCCTGCCAGCACGGGGCCGCGCCGACCGTACCGATCCGACAGCGGGCCGACCGCGAGCTGGCCGATCGCGAACACGATCAGGAAGACCGTGATCGACGCCGTGACCTCGGCGGTTGTGACGCGCAAGGAGGTGGCCATCTGCGGCAGCGATGGCAGCAGGATGTTGGTGGCGAGGGTGCCGGACGAGGCCAGCGCGGCGAGGATCGCGACGCGGCGTGAGGTGGAAGCAGCTTCGCCGTTGGCAAGCTGGGAAACGGTCTGGTCGGTCACGGTATCCCTCATGTGCTTATAGGATGACGTATATCATATAAAGTAGGCCGCAACAGGGGGTGGGGAGATCTGTCCGGATTTTTTCAGGCGTTGGGAGGCCGGATCGACCTGCCACAAGCCGCCCCAATTTTGCCTTGGGTTCGCCTCAGCACTTTTGTGCGACGATACCGTCGTCCACCATGTCGGGCTGGCGGCTCAGCGACACCGCCGGGGATACCAGGATCACCAGCGCCTGCGCGCCGAAGATCGCGACCGCGAGATAGAGGCAGACTTCGGCGCCGTAGAGGCCGCCGACCAGTGCGCCGAGCGCCGCGCCGAGCGGCCGCGCGCCATAACTCATGATGTTGATCGCCGAGACACGGCCGAGCAGCCGCGGCGGGGTCACCGACTGGCGCAATGTCGTGGTGCTGATTACCCAAAGGATGGGGCCTACGCCGAGCAGGAAGAAGCTCAGGCCTGCGAGCAGCGGCGTCGGAATGATCGTTGTGAGCGCCATCACGATCGCCGCGACGAAACCTGTGACGGGGCCGAGCGCGATCACGGTGCCGAATTGCAGGCGCTTCATCACGCGCGTTGCGAGCAGGGCGCCGACCACCATGCCGACGCCGTACATTGCGAGCGTCGTGCCGACCCCCGACGCGGACAGGCCGAGACGGCGCACCGCATAAGGCACGATGATCGCAAGGATCAGAAACGAGCCGGTGTTGAAGATGAACTGCGTGACGAACACCGGCCGCAGCAGGGCGTGATGGAAAACAAAGGCCGCGCCTTCCCGGATCTCCTGAACCGGATGCCGGACCGGCACAGCCGGCCGCTGCGGCTCATAGATTCCTCCCAGCAGCACGACTGCGATCATCGAGAGCGCTGCGGCGAAACCAAAAGCCGGTGCCGCGCCGACCCACCCGACCAGCACGCCGCCGAGCGCCGGTCCGCTGGCGAACGCGACCGTGCGCGCCAGTTCGATGCGCGCATTGGCCGCCGGCAGCAGTGTCGACGAGACCAGCGAGGGCACCAGCGACGGCGCTGCGACGCTATAGGCCACTGTGCCGCATACAGCCACGAAGCCGAGCACGGCGAGCAGGGGCAGCGTCAGGAGCTTGAACCATATCAGGGTCAGGATCGCGAGCAGTGCCGCGGCCCGCAGTGCCTCCGAGCCCGCCATCAGCCAGCGCCGCGAGATGCGATCGGCAAGGAGCCCGGCAGGGATCGCGAACAGCATGAATGGCAGCGTCAGTGCGGTCTGCAGGATGCCCGTCTCGCCTTCGCCAACACCCAGCATGAGCACGGCGACGATCGGCGCGGCGGCCAGCGCCACTTGTTCGGCGGACTGCGCGGCGAGATTGGACCAGGCAAGCCGGTTGAACGTCGAGGGCAGGCGTGATGTCGGGGCGGCGGGCATGGTGCGATCCCTTGTCTTCAGGTTGATCGCGACACTGATCGCTGTTGGACGGACGAACCACCCGCTTCCGGATTGGATCGGGGAGGACCCGGTGGATGCGAAATCATCTTGGCGGCAATCTGCGAATACTCTAGATGCAGTTGCAAATGAGTTGCAATAAAGAGAAAACTAGTCCATCATTCAGCGAATGGATGCAAAGACACCTGGTTTGCCGGCTGAATCAGCCCTGAAAGCTCCTGAAGGCCCCGTTTTCGCGAACGGCTGGCGGGTGCAGGAGGCTGCGCGCCCGAGCCTCCAGGAGGTCCATGCGACCGTGCGGGTGCCTGCGACCGGGCATTGGCTGCGCCGTCTGCTGGCCTTCGCAGGGCCTGGCTACATGGTTTCCGTGGGGTACATGGACCCCGGCAACTGGGCGACCGACATCGCCGGCGGTTCGCGGTTCGGCTACACGCTGCTTTCGGTCATCCTGCTTTCGAACGTCATGGCGATCCTGCTGCAGGCGCTGGCCGCACGGCTTGGCATCGCCACCGACCGCGATCTCGCGCAGGCCTGCCGGGACAGCTTTTCGCGGCCGGTCAATTTCATGCTGTGGCTCGCCTGCGAAGCGGCGATCATCGCCTGCGATCTGGCGGAAGTGATCGGCACGGCAATCGCGCTGCAGCTGCTGTTCGGCATTCCCCTGATCGGCGGCGCGCTGATCGCGGCGCTCGATGCCTTCCTGCTGCTCTTGCTGATGAACAGGGGCTTTCGCTTTCTCGAGGCCTTCGTGGTCGCGTTGCTGATCGTGATTGCGGTCTGCTTTGCGATCCAGATCATCGCCGCTGCACCGCCGGTTGCGGAGGTTCTGCGCGGCTTCGTGCCCTCGCGCGAGATCGTCACCAATCCGGAGATGCTCTACATCGCCATCGGCATCATCGGCGCGACGGTCATGCCGCATAACCTCTATCTGCATTCGTCGATCGTGCAGACCCGGGCCTATCCGCGCACCGGCGAGGGGCGGAAGGACGCCATCAAATGGGCGACGGCCGACAGCACGCTGGCGCTGATGCTCGCGCTGTTCGTCAATGCTGCGATCCTGATCGTGGCGGCTGCGACGTTCCACAAGAGCGGCCACACCGACGTCGCCGAGATCGGCGATGCGTTCAAACTGCTGTCGCCGTTGTTGGGTCTCGGGATCGCGTCGACACTGTTCGCGATTGCGCTATTGGCATCCGGTATCAACTCCACCGTCACGGCGACGCTCGCGGGCCAGATCGTGATGGAAGGCTTTCTGCGCTTGCGGATGCCGGTGTGGGCGCGCCGGCTCGTCACCCGCGGCATTGCTATCGTGCCGGTGATTTTCGTCACCGCGCTTTATGGCGAACGTGGCACCGGGCAGTTGCTGGTGCTCAGTCAGGTGATCCTGTCGATGCAGTTGCCGTTCGCCGTGATCCCGCTGGTGCGGTTCGTCTCGGACCGGCGCAAGATGGGCGAATTCGCGATCTCCCCAATGTGGGCGGCGGCGGCCTGGCTGATCGCGGGCCTCATCGTGATCCTGAACGTCAAGCTGCTGTTCGACACGATCGCGGGTTAGACAGAAACCAGTCGCGCGCCTAATCCTGCGGCTCGCTCAACGTCTCGCCTCTCGCGTCCACGCGCAACCAGCCGGACGGCGCAAGGCGCTGCTGCGGAAGGAAGCGTCCCTTGTAGTCCATCTTGCGCGAGCCATCGATCCAGTAGCCGAGATAGACGTAAGGCAGGCCAAGCCGCCGTGCGCGTGTGATGTGGTCAAGGATCATGAAGGTGCCGAGCGAGCGGTTTTCTTCGGCCGGCTCGAAAAAGGAATAGACCATGGATAGCCCGTCGCTCAGCACGTCGGTGAGCGCCACGGCCACGAGATCGCCGCCCCGCCCGGTAATGCCGGTATCGGGATTGCGCCGGCGATATTCGATAATGCGGGTTTCGACGTGACTGTCCTCGACCATCATCGCGTAGTCGAGCACGGTCATGTCGGCCATGCCGCCGTGACGATGACGCTGATCGAGATAGGCACGGAAGATCGAATACTGCTCGGAGGTCGGAACCGCGCTGCGCAACTCGCCGACGATATCGGCGTTGCGTGCGAGGACCTTACGGAAATTGCGCGAGGGGCGGAATTCGTTGGCGACCACCCGCACCGAAACACACGCGCGGCACTGGTCGCAGGCCGGGCGATAGGCGATCGACTGACTGCGGCGGAAGCCGCCATGGGTCAGGAGGTCGTTGAGATCGCCGGCCTTGTCGCCGACGAGATGGGTGAAAACCTTGCGCTCGCTGCGATCGGGCAGATAGGGGCACGGCGATGGCGCCGTCAGATAGAATTGCGGGGTATCGCGCGAATGCTGGGTCACGGCGGCCTTGTCAGTCTCCGAAGCAGTTTAGAGCGAGCATCGCGCCCTCAAGGCCGACCGTCAATCCAGAGACCGCCGATATCAATAGGTCCGCGAGGGTTGCGCGACCGGTGCGCGAATCGAATTGGTGATGATCACGGTTCCCAGCAGCATATCATGCAGCAGCCTGCGGCGCCCATTGAATAGGCCGATCAGCAGAATGAGCGGTGTGAAGATCGACACCGAAACCCAGAACAGCACGGCGTGCATCGCCCCCAGCACGAAATAGCTCGGTGCGCCGTACCAGGTTCGCATTTCGAGATCCATGATCCGCATGCCGATGGTCGCCGAGTGCGGTCCGCCCAGCGACGCGCCGTAATAGACGAGTGCCCAGATCACGGATGCGGGCGACACCAGCCAGAACAGCGCCCAGCCCAGTCCGAGCGTAACCACGCCGAACACGGCGATGAAGATGACCGCGAGGATCACTGGAATCGACAGCACCACGAGGTCGATCAAGAACGCAAAGAAGCGCCGTGTCAGAACGCCGCGGAACAGCTCTGGTTGCATCCAGGGATCGAACGCGTGGGGCCGGAACTCGGCGGAGCCGCCGTCATGCATCTTGCCTGAACCGCTGTCGGTCATAGCCGTTCCTCCATGGCGCATGGGCGCGCCACCATCGACATGGCGACGTGATGCCGGGGTTGCAAGTCCCGCATTCCGTTACGGAACGGCAATGAAAGCGCGTAAGCTCCCAGCGGAGTTTCAGGCTTGCCGCTTGAGCTTTTCTGCCGCCGTTGCCGCGAAATAAGTCAGCACGCCGTTCGCCGTCGATCCAGCCGTTGCCCGCGGCGCCGGCGATCATCGCGTATTCGCCAGACACCTGATAGGCGAAGGTCGGCATCCCAAAACTGTCCTTCACCCGGCGCACCACGTCGAGATAGGGCATGCCCGGCTTCACCATCACCATGTCAGCGCCTTCGGCGATGTCGAGTTCGACTTCGCGCAGCGCTTCGTCGGAGTTGGCACTGTCCATCTGATAGGTGCGCTTGTCGCCGGTCAGGGTCTTGGCTGAGCCAATGGCGTCGCGGAACGGGCCATAGAATGCGGAGGCGTATTTCGCCGCATAGGCCATGATCTGCACATCAAGGAAGCCGGCATCGTCCAGCGCTTCCCGGATGGCGCCGACGCGGCCGTCCATCATGTCGGACGGCGCGATGATGTCGCATCCGGCCTCGGCCTGCACCAGCGCCTGCCGGACCAGCACGCCGACGGTTTCATCGTTAAGGATCTTGCCGTCCTCGATCAGCCCGTCGTGGCCGTGGCTGGTAAAGGGGTCGAGCGCAACGTCGCAGAGCACGCCGAGATCTGGAAACTCCTTCTTGATAGCACGCACGGCCTGGCACACGAGATTGTCCGCATTCAGCGCCTCGCTACCGATCTCGTCGCGCAGGGACGGGTCGGTGTAGGGGAACAGGGCGATGCAGGGAATGTCGAGCTTCATCGCACGCTCGGCGTCGCGCACGCATTGGTCGACCGTGAGGCGATCGACGCCGGGCATCGATGTCACGGGGGTACGTTTGTTGCGGCCTTCCACCACGAACAGCGGCCAGATCAGGTCGTTGGTGGTCAGCACGTTTTCGCGCACCAGCCGGCGGGCCCATTCCGCCTTTCGGTTGCGGCGTGGCCGGGTCACCAGGTCGAGGGGAGGGGCGGAGACGGCGGGCTCGCGGCGGGGTCCATCCCGCATTTCGATGGGACGCCCGAATTTGATCGCCATGTGACCGATACTCCCGAAGATCAGACAGTTTTGCAAAGACCGGAAGGGATTTGATGTGTTCCAATTCTAGCACCGGGAAAGGGCCGCGTCACCGCGCACATGCATCATTCCTATGCAATTGATTTTGCGGTCCCAAAGGGCCATGAATTGGAGTTCATTCACCGCCGTTCCGGTTGCGAGCAGATAGACTGATGTCCGAAACCTCATCGCGCGATCAGGCGCCACGAGACACCGCCATGTCGGTGGACGCGATCTCATCCGCGCGGACACGGCCTGATGAAAACGTCTGGACCAGGCGACTGGTCCTGTTCCTGCGTATCATGGCGGTGCTGTCGATCGCCAAGGGGCTCTATCACTGGGCCCAACTCACCGGCTTCATCGGCAGCGAGGATCAGGCGTTTGAGAATCAGGCCATGGCCTGGCAAACGGCGACCGTTTATTTCGCCGTGATCGAGCTTGTGGCTGCTGTGGGCTTGTGGCTCGCGACGCCGTGGGGCGCCGTGGTTTGGTTGACGGCCGTGGTGTCCATGGCGGTCGTCGAACTGATGTTCCCGGCGATCTATGGCGGCAACCTCGTGATTGTCGGATTCGAGACCGCGATGCTCGTGGTGTACCTGGCGCTGGCCTGGATGGCCGCGCGTGAGCGACCGCCATAGATTTCGAACCGCGTGGACTTTGAAAGCGTGAGCCTCGGCAAGAAGGCCTCGTGATGCAGGGGGGGGAACGTGAGCGGACTTTATTCCGGAGGGACTGTCGGCGGTCTCATCATCAGTTCCATAGCGCGATATGGCGACCGGCCGGCGATCGCCGACGATACGGTCCGGTGGAGCTATCGTGAACTCGGCGACGCGATCGGCAGGTTCATTTCGGTTTTTCGGTCGGTCGGCCTGAAAAAAGGCGATGCGTTGTCGATTCTCTCGGGCAACCGCGCCGAGAGCTGGGCTGCGATCTGCGCCGCGACCGTGATGGGATTGCGTTACACGCCGCTCCATCCGCTGGCAGCCGAAGACGATCATGCCTTTATCGTTGCGGATGCCGAGATCGATGCGCTGATCGTCGAGACTGGAAAATTCGCCGCACGCGGTCTTGCGATCAAGGCACGCACTCCCTCATTGAAACATCTCTTGTCGTTTGGATTGGTGGAGGGTGCGGTCGATGTTCGCGCCAAGTTTGGCGAGGCGGCCGCTGCGCCCCTGGTGGACGAGAGCGAAGCCGAAGAGATCGTCTGGCTCGCCTACACCGGCGGCACAACTGGCCGGTCGAAGGGCGTCATTCTCCCGCATCGCTCGATGGTCGCAACGGCGCTGGCGGTTTACTCGGACTGGGATTGGCCGGCCGATATCCGCTACCTGGCGGCGACGCCGATCAGTCATGCCGCCGGCGTCAACATGTATCCGATCATGATGCGCGGTGGCTTCACGCGGCTGGTGCAGGGTTTTGAGATCGAGTCGTATTGCCGTGTCATTGCCGAAGAGAAGATCAACACGCTCTTTCTGGTGCCGACCCTGATCTATGCGCTGATCGATGCGGCTGCGGTGCATTCGCGTTACGATTTGCGTTCGCTCGAGATGATCGTCTATGGGGCGGCGCCGATGTCTCCGGACCGGCTGCGCGAGGCCATGGGCATTTTCGGCCCCGTCTTCGTGCAGCTCTACGGCCAGACCGAGGCGCCGCAATGCATCACGTCATTGCGCAAGATCGATCATGATCTCGGCAATCCGCGGCGGCTCGGGTCGTGCGGTCGGCCCAATCCGCTCGTCGAGGTAAAACTGCTCGACAGCGACCTGAAGGAAGTTGCGGTCGGCGAACCCGGCGAGATCTGCGTGCGCGGTCCGCAGGTGATGGATGGATACTGGAAGCGTCCGGAAGCGACGGCTGAGACGTTGCGCGGCGGTTGGCTGCATACCGGCGACGTCGCGGTGAGTGACGCCGATGGCTATCTCTATATCGTGGACCGCACCAAGGACATGATTATCTCTGGCGGATTCAACATCTATCCGCGTGAGGTGGAGGATGCCCTGATGGCGCATCACGCTGTCGCATCGGCCGCGGTGATCGGTATTCCCGACGACAAGTGGGGCGAGGCGGTGAAAGCCTTTGTCGTGCTCAAGTCCGGCGCCAACAACAGCGCCGCCGAATTGCAGGCACACGTCAAGGAGAAGCGCGGCGCGCCGTGGTCGCCGAAATCGATCGATTTCGTCGATGCGATTCCGGTGACGGGGCTCGGGAAAATCGACCGTAAGGTGCTGCGCGCACCCTACTGGGAGGGGCGAACTCGCGGTGTCGCCTGAAAATGTCTGTGTCCCATAAGATTTTCCGAAAATTTTTCGCGGTAAGAATTCGCTCACCCTAACGCTCCGGTCATCTCTGTTGACCGAATGTTTCGAATTTGAACGAGGCTGTTTCCGAATGCGACAGGAGGGACAGACGAAGCGTGAACAGGTGCAGCGCAGCGTCAATGAAAGGTTGCAAAAAGCCCTTGTTTGACGGGCTTAATCCGTGATTCACTGTCTTAAATTCATGATCTCTTTATTGTCTTATTTAAGCTGATCTTCAAACGCCTCCCCTAAGGTCTCGCTATCAGGCGGGACACAAGTTTCGTCGAATAAGTCGATAAAAACGACAACAGGGGAATGTCATGATGAAAGCCGTTGCGAAGGCTCACGAGCCCGTCGAACAGGTTGCCGGTCAGCCGCCGGTCCAGCCGCTCTACCTTGAAGCCTTGACCTTGGTGGAGCGGCTGCATCGCCGCCTGCTCGACGTCATCAAGGATGAGTTCGATCGCCGCGGCCGCGCCGACATCAACTCGGTGCAGGCGCTTCTGCTCTACAACATCGGCGACAAGGAACTGACGGCTGGCGAGCTGCGCACCCGCGGCTACTATCTCGGCTCCAACGTTTCCTACAACCTGAAGAAGCTCGTTGAACTCGGCTTCCTCGATCATCAGCGCTCGCGTGTCGATCGCCGCTCGGTTCGCATTCGTCTCACCGCGCAGGGCCAGGAAATCCGCCGCATCGTCGATGCGCTCTATCAGAAGCACGTCAAGACCGTCGAACAGGTCGGCGGCATCTCCAACGAGGAATTCGCGACGCTGAACAAGTCGCTGCATCGCCTCGAGCGTTTCTGGACCGACCAGATTCTCTATAGGCTCTGAGTTTTCTCCGGGACAGGGCCCAAGCCGGCGCAAGATCGGCAGCCCGTCTTCCTGGATACCGTTGACACGACATTCCTGCCTTCAGGCGCATCGGCCCGATTCATCTCGTGCCGGTGCGCTTTGCGTTTGTTCCACAAATTTTGTTCCCGGCCGTGGGAACGTCTCGCACCGTTCGCCGTTCTAGGTCCGCACCGGAGAACCGACAATCCATGCTGGTCGAACGCGATTTGCAGGTCATCAATTTCGAGACCGTGGGCGAGGCCTACGCCATCGCCGCGAATTACCTGCGGCGAAGTGGTGTCATCAGCGACAGTATCGCGACCAATGACCGGTTGCTCGAGATCATCGTTCGCATGTTTCACGGCGGCGAGAAAAACCGCATCAAGCTCGCCAACAAGGCGATCGCACGATTCCAGGTCGACAGCTGACCGCAACACGAGGACGTTTATGGACGCCGCCATCGACCGAATTATGATGACTTACGATCTTCTGCTGAACCGCAGTGCTGCGGCGAGCGCGGAAGCGCGTAGCAAGGTGACGGATTACATCAAGATGCTGATCGAGGCCGGTGAGACCGACCCGCAGCGCCTCGCGGTCTGCGGCCTGACATACTTGCGCGAACTCGATGGCAGCATCGACCCGGTCAAAGCCGGCTACACCGGGCTTTGAGGCGTCGTCCACGGCGACGCTGAATTTCGATTTACATTTCTACGGCCAAGCGTTCGCAGTCCCGCGTGCGATCGCGCCGGGTTGTGCTTTGAGTTTTCACCCTTCGATCGATGAAGGGTGACGGAGCGCCGGAGAAGCGCACCTTGATTTCAGTGGCGATGTCTTCCGGCGCTCCATCACGGCGATTTTTGGTCTTCAGATCGCGCTTCCGATGCGCCTTGCTGCACCCGACAAGAAGCAAGAGTCTTGCCCTCCCATGCGCAGGCGCGATGGCGACCGCAACAATTTCAGGTTAGAAAAGGAGCCAGAATCCGAGTAGGGCAGGCGATTATGGTGGATAAGCAGGCGATGCGCGAGGAGGCCGAACGGCTGATGCGCGAGGCGATGGAGCGCAAGGGGATTGCCGTGAAACAGGGCGATACCCGCATTGTGACCAAGTGTGGAAAGTGCGGCGCGGAGAACAAGGTAAAGGCGCCAAAGGGCGCGACACGTGTGAAATTTACCTGCAAGGAATGCAACCACGCCCAGGTCACGCTGTAGATAGTCGAACTGAGGCTGGTGCCTGATAGGTCTCCTCAGATCATCGGACCAGGAATGAAGCAGCGGATCAACGGTCGTTTTCCGTCCTGGTACATCGGCCATACCATCGTGCGCCCGGCAAGATTCGGCGCTTTGATGACGGCTTCGTCTGGCACGTCGATCCATTCGCCGCCAAGGTACACGCGGTAGTGGCCATCCTTCGAATCCCAGTCGGCTCCGCTGACGGCGGTGCCATCGGCGTCGGAGCAGCACGGCCCTCGGGCCGAGCGCAGGCTATCGAACCATTCATGCAGCGGTGAATTCGCGTAGCGCCCGTTGTCGCGAGCGAGCAGGGGCGCTGCCAAAGGCGCTAATCCCAAAACCACCAAAACGCCGGAAAACAAGGCTCGCATGCCGCCGCCTCTTTGACGCGATCATCATGCTCGTGTTTCAAGCGAACTTCTGAGCCACCACACTAACCACGATTGTGGTAATCCCGTGGGCAGCACGCCAAAGTGACTGGCGATGCGGAGCCAGCATTCATTCAAAAGCCGCGCGCCCGTCAGGCCACGCGGCTTCTGCGACATCCATGCGAAGTGGTTCACTTCGACATGTTGTCCTTTTTCATACTGTTGCTCTTCATCTTCGAGCTCTTCGACATGCCGACGGTCTTATGCTTCACCGTCTTGGCCTTGGCCATCTTGCCTTTCGCCATACCGTCCTTGGACATGGACGTACTCTTTGACGTGGTGTCCTGAGCCGGTGCGGTTGAGGTCTGCGCCGCGGCGGTTCCGAGTCCCATCAGCGTTGCACAGCAAACGGCGAGAATGGTTTTCTTCATTGCAGTGTCCTCGGTGGTTGAACGACGCCGCGATAATGCAATGTCCGGATCGGTGTTCCGCGTACCAGTGACCTTGCCGAAATTTCATATCGTATGTTGCTGTCGCGACGGTGAGATTTGGACAGAAATGGGGCGGGACAGGAAACCCGATCTTAACTCTGCGGGCGAGGCATCATGGCCGGTTTCTGCTGGCGTGATAGACTTCCGCCATGATCCAGCTCGTCACAGTTGCATCAGTCGTATCCACCTATCAGAAGCCGGCGATTGCGGTGGATACCAGTAACGACGCCCAGACCGACCTCTGGGCGAACCGGCTGAACGTGTCCCGTGACACGCTGCTGGAAGCGATTTCCAATGTCGGGCCGTCGCTGGCCGCGGTGCGGCGCTACCTCGCTAAGTAGAGCGATGTCCGCTGAGCGGGCGTAAAACTCGGCTATCCCACCATATATTGCCCAAATGTGGACCCGTAGCCGCAACACCTTGGCCATTTCGGGCCGATATGCTATCTCGCTCGCGCCGCTTCGAACCGCCCCAACCGTTCGCCGCACCCGTCCTAACGGGTTGCGCCGACAAGGATATTCCGTTCATGAGCTCGATTGCCAAAACCGCTTCTGCGCCCGATAGCTTCTTCACGGCCACCCTTGCCGAGGCTGATCCCGAGATCGCCAACGCGATCAAGGGCGAACTCGGTCGCCAGCGCCATGAGATCGAGCTGATCGCCTCGGAAAACATCGTCAGCCGTGCGGTGCTGGAGGCCCAGGGCTCGGTGATGACCAACAAGTACGCCGAGGGTTATCCCGGGGCGCGCTACTACGGCGGTTGCGAGTGGGTCGACGTCGCCGAGACGCTGGCGATCGAGCGCGCCAAAAAGTTATTCGGCGCGCAGTTCGCCAACGTCCAGCCGAACTCCGGCAGCCAGATGAACCAGGCGGTGTTTCTGGCTCTGCTGCAGCCGGGCGATACCTTCATGGGCCTCGATCTCGCCGCCGGCGGACATCTGACACACGGTTCTCCAGTCAATATGTCCGGCAAGTGGTTCCAGCCGTCGCATTACACGGTGCGGCGCGAGGATCAGCTTATCGATATGGACGCGGTGGCGAAGCAGGCGGAGCAGGTGAAGCCGAAGCTGATAATCGCCGGCGGCTCGGCCTATTCGCGTCCGTGGGACTTCAAACGTTTCCGCGAGATCGCTGATAGTGTCGGCGCTTATCTTCTGGTGGACATGGCGCACTTTGCCGGTCTCGTCGCGGGCGGCGCCCACGCTTCGCCAGTGCCCCATGCGCACGTGACCACCACCACCACCCACAAGTCGCTGCGCGGCCCGCGCGGCGGTCTGATCCTCACCAACGACGAGGCGATCGCCAAGAAAATCAACTCGGCGATCTTCCCGGGCCTGCAGGGCGGGCCGCTAATGCACGTGATCGCAGCCAAGGCGGTGGCGTTCGGCGAGGCGCTGCGTCCCGACTTCAAGATCTATGCGAAGAACATTGTCGAGAACGCCAAGGCGCTGGCCGAGAGCCTGCGCGGCCACGGCTTCGATATCGTGTCCGGCGGCACCGACAACCACCTGATGCTGGTGGACCTGCGGCCGAAGGGGCTGAAAGGCAACGTGTCGGAGAAGGCGCTGGTACGCGCCGCCATTACCTGCAACAAGAACGGCATTCCGTTCGATCCCGAAAAGCCGTTCGTGACGTCAGGCCTGCGGCTCGGCACACCAGCGGCGACCACGCGCGGTTTCGGCGTCGCCGAATTCAAGCAGGTCGGCGGCATGATTGCGGAAGTGCTGAACGCCATCGCGCAGTCCGACGACGGCAAGGCGCCGTTGGTGGAAGCCGCGATCAAGGAGCGCGTCAAGGCGCTCACCGACCGCTTCCCGATCTACCAGTAAGCGTAGAGGTCTCACGCGGATGCGCTGCCCGAGCTGCAACAGTCTGGATACCCAGGTGAAGGACTCCCGGCCGACGGAAGATTCGGCCGTGATCCGGCGGCGGCGCGTCTGCATGGCCTGCAACTTCCGCTTCACGACCTTCGAGCGCGTGCAGTTGCGCGAACTCACCGTCATCAAGCGCAACGGCCGCCGCGTGCCGTTCGATCGCGACAAGCTGATGCGCTCGGTGCAGATTTCGCTGCGCAAGCGCCCGGTCGAAGCCGAGCGCGTCGAGAAGACGGTATCGGCCATCGTCCGTGAGCTCGAGAGCGCGGGGGAGTCGGAAATTTCGTCGGAAACCATCGGCGAGATCGTGATGGAGCATCTGCGTCGACTCGACGACGTCGCCTACGTTCGTTTCGCGTCGGTCTATCGCAATTTCCGCGAAGCCAGGGATTTCGAGACGGTGCTCGGCGAGCTCTCCGGCGAGGACGATGCGCGGCCGGTGCCGCTGCGCAAATAGCCGATGACCTTTCGTCTCCTCGAAGATCAGTTCAGGGAGCGGCTTACAAAGGCCAAGGCCGCCGATGCGCGGTTCATGCAACTGGCGCTGGCGCTGGGCCGCCGCGGCTTCGGACGCACGTGGCCCAATCCGTCCGTTGGCGCCGTCATCGTCAAGGACGGCGTCATCGTCGGTCGCGGCTGGACCCAGCCTGGCGGGCGTCCGCATGCCGAGGTTGAGGCGCTCAGGCGGGCCGGCGGGGCGGCGCGTGGCGCGACGCTTTATGTAACGCTGGAGCCGTGCTCGCATTTCGGACGCTCGCCACCCTGCGCCGATGCCGTGATTGCGGCTGGGATCGTGCGCGTGGTATCCGCCATCGAGGACCCCAATCCCGAGGTGGCGGGGCAGGGCCACGCGCGACTGCGGGCGGCCGGGATTGTGGTCGAGGTCGGGCTTGGCGCGGCCGAGGCGGCCCATGATCACGCCGGGCATTTCCGTCGTGTCAGGGACAAGCGCCCGCATGTCGTTCTCAAGCTCGCGGTGTCCTCGGACGAGAAGATCGGCGCGGCCGGCGGCAGGCCGGTCGCGATTACGGGCGAGGCGGCGAAAGCCCGCGTGCATCTGCTGCGCGCGCAATGCGACGCTATTCTGGTCGGGATCGGCACCGTGCTGGCTGACGATCCGCGGCTCGACTGCCGCTTGCCGGGCATGGAAGCGCGCTCGCCGGTGCGGGTGGTATTGGATCGGGCACTTCGCATTCCCGGCAGCAGCAAACTGGTTCACTCCGCGCGCGAAACTCCGTTATGGGTCATGACTTCCAGCATCGCCGAAGCGCCCGCCGCCATGAAGCTCGGCGCGGCCGGTGCGCAGGTGCTTCGAACGGATGCGGCGAAGACGGGTGGCGGGCTCGATCTTAATGCGGTGCTTCATGCCCTGTCGGAGAAGGGCGTTACTCGTCTGATGGTCGAGGGCGGCGCGCACGTCGCGGCGTCGTTCGTCGCGGCCGACCTTGTCGATGAGGTCTGGCTGCTGCGCGGTCCGGAGCAGATCGGCGATGACGGCATTCCTGCGCTGGATGCATTGCCACTCTCGTCCATCACCGGCTCGCCGCGCTTCAAGGTTCGTGCTAGCGAGACGCTGCAGAATGACGTTCTGACCATCTACGGGCGAGCTTAATGTTCACAGGTATTGTTACCGACGTCGGCGAAATCGAAAGCGTCAAGCCGACCGCGCAGGGCCAATTGCATCGGCTCCGCATCCTCTGCCGCTACGATCAAAAGACCATCGCCGACGGTGCGTCGATCGCCTGCAACGGCGTCTGCCTGACCGTGGTGGCGTCGGGCGTCGCCGGTGGGCGGACCTGGTTCGATGTCGATGCCGCGGCCGAGACGCTAGGCATGACCACGGCCAGGCATTGGGGGGCGGGGACGCGGCTCAACCTCGAACGCGCGCTGAAGATCGGCGATGAACTCGGCGGGCACATCGTCGCCGGGCATGCCGATGGCATCGCCACTATCGTTATGCGCGACGATCTGCCCGATATGGCACGTTTCGAGCTGCGCACCACACGGGAGCTCGCGCGGTTCACTGCGCCCAAGGGATCGGTGACGCTGGACGGCGTGTCACTCACGGTGAACACCGTTCAGGACGTGGCATTCTCGGTGCTGATCATTCCGCACACGCTGAGCGTGACGACGCTAAGTGAGTGGCGCGCCGGTAGCGAGGTCAACATCGAGGTCGACCTGATGGCGCGCTACGCAGCGCGGCTGTCTGAAATGGGAGCGTCATCCTGAGGTGTGCCGTCGCGCGTCTCGAAGGATGACGGCTCCAATGGCGCGTACCCAGGAATGACGGCCATTTGTTGCGACTCCGCGCTTGGCTTCGAACGCCGCTACGCCTAAAAGCAACACAACTCGCAACTATTTTACAATTGGCAGCTAAATGGCAGACGCACGGCGTGCAGCACTCAAGGATCAGACCGACATTTCAGGCGCTCGCGCTCTGATCGTCGAGGCGCGGTTCTATGACGACATCCAGGATGCGCTGTTGCAGGGTGCGGTCGCCGAACTGAAGCAGGTCGGCGTCAGCCACGATGTCATCACTGTTCCCGGCGCGCTGGAGATCCCGGCGGCCATCGCGATTGCGCTCGATGCGGCCGAACGGAACGGCAAGCCATACGATGCCGCCATCGCGCTCGGCTGCGTGGTGCGCGGCGAGACCTTTCATTTCGAGATCGTGTCGATGGAATCCTCCCGCGGCCTGATGGACCTTTCCATCGATCGGCGCATTCCCCTCGGTAACGGCATCCTGACCGTCAACACCGATGCGCAGGCCTGGGCGCGGGCAAAAGCCGACGAATTGAACAAGGGCGGTGACGCGGCGCGGGCGGCGCTGGCGATGCTGCGGATTAAGCGCCGGCTGGCGAAGGTTTAAGACGCGATGGCGGATATCAAACAGAGCGTCGACAGGAAGGCCAACAAACGCGGCGCGGCGCGGCTCGCCGCGGTACAGGCGCTGTATCAGATGGATATCGGCGGCGCGGGGATCAACGATATCTTCGCGGAGTTTGAAAGTCACTGGCTCGGCGGCGAGGTCGAGGGCGACAAGTATTTGCCGGCTGAAGCCGCCTTCTTCCGCGACGTGGTGGCCGGCGTGGTTCGCGATCAGGTCCGGCTCGATCCGCTGATCGATGAAGCGCTCTCGCAGGGCTGGCCGTTGAAACGGATCGATGCGATTCTGCGTGCGGTGCTGCGAGCGGGGGCTTACGAACTAGAGCGCCGCAAGGATATCCCGGCGCGGGTCGTGGTGTCGGAATACGTCGATGTGGCGCACGCCTTCGTCGAGAAGGACGAGACCGGTATGGTCAATGCGGTGCTCGACCAGATCGCACGGCGCTTTCGCGCCGATGAATTTACGCGGTAACAATGATGGAAGCATTTCAGGTATTGTCATTCCGGGTCGCGCTCAGGGAGCCCCGGAATAAGGATTCCTGAAGTTGGTCGCGATGTCGCGGAGAGCAATCAATGCCTTCCGGTGAAGACGATCTGATTGCCCGCTATTTCAAGCCGCTCGCGACCGATCCCGGCGCGCTAGGGCTGACCGACGATGCGGCTTTCTTGAAGGGCGGCGGCGACGACCTCGTGGTCACGACCGACGCGATCGTCGAGGGCGTGCATTATCTGATTGGCGATCCGCCGGATACGATCGCGAAGAAAGCGCTACGGGTCAATCTCTCCGATCTCGCCGCCAAGGGCGCGACGCCGGCCGGCTTCGTGCTGACGCTGGCCTTGCGTGAGGTCAATGAACAATGGCTCGCGCCGTTCGCACAAGGGCTCGGCGGCGATGCGGCCATGTTTCACTGTCCGCTGCTCGGCGGGGACACGGTCTCGACGCCTGGGCCATTGACAATTTCCATCACGGCGTTTGGCCGCGTGCCGCCGGGCGGTCTGGTCAAACGCACGTCTGCGCGGCCGGGCGATCGCATTGTCGTGTCAGGCACCATCGGAGACGCGGCGCTGGGGCTTGCGTTCCTCAGCGGCAAGATGACGGCCGATGACGCAGCGCGCGAGGCGTTGATCGGCCGCTATCGGGTGCCGCAGCCGCGTGTTGGGCTCGCGACCGCGGTTCAAAAGTATGCGCGCGCAGCGATGGATGTGTCGGACGGTCTCGCCGGCGATCTCGCAAAGTTATGTGCCGCATCGGGCGTCTCGGCCGCGATCGATGCCGGCGCCGTTCCGTTCTCGGATGCTGCGCGCGGGTTAATTGCGCGGGGGAGGAGCGCTTTTGAGATCGCTGTGAGCGGCGGCGACGATTATGAGATCCTGTGCACGATTCCGGACGAACGGCTTGATGCTTTCGTGAAAGCGGCTGGCGAAGCCGGCGTCGCGGTGACGCCGATCGGCAGGATTGTCGATGGTCATGCGTCGCCGCGATGGTCGGATGCGGAGGGCAGGGAGATCGTGCTTCCGCGGTTGTCGTACAGTCATTTCTGAGTTGTGCGGCTTAAGAGCCGTAACGACAAACGAAAACGCCCGGCGCAAGCCGGGCGTTTTGCATGTTGCGGAAACCGATCAGGTGCCGTTGCCGAACCGGCGTGACCACCATCCCGCGCGGCGCGGTTGCTGCGCTTCGGCCGCGTCCGACGCCGGCTGATCGGGCTGCGCAGCTGCAGGCGACTCTGGCTGGATCTCTGCGACGGGCGCAGGCTCGGGCTGCGGTGCGAAGCTGACCTTCTCGCGAACAGTCGAGCGGCGGCGGGGCGCCTTTTCGGGCTCAACCGTCGTGTCGTCCTGGGTCTGGATTGATAGAGCGTGAGCCTCCGGCTGGGGAGCCGGCGACTGTTCGGCCTGCGGCGGCGGTTCATCGTCGCTGATTTGCGTCGGCTGTTCGGACAGCGGAGGCGCGGAATCGAAGTCTGCGACCGCCTCAGCAATTTCGGGCTCCGAAGTCGGACCGAGTTCATCAGCGATCGATCCGGCAAGCCCGGCTTCGCCACCATTGCCGCGCCGGCGGCGTCCGCCACGGCGTCCGCGGCGGCGCGGCCGCCGTTCGCCGTCCGCTGACTCGTCGGCCCGCGCGTCAGCGTCCTGATCGCCGGCCTCGCTGGACGCATCCGTGTCGTCGGTCGTGCCGACAGCGTCAGCGGCATCATCGGCCTGGCTGCTGTCGTTGCCATCGTCATCCCGCGCGGCCATCCCGTCACGGGCTTCCCCGGACCGTCCACGGCGGCGCCTGCGGCGCTTGCGTTTGCGGCCATCACCGTCAGATTCGCCGCCTTCGCCAGCAGCCTGTTCGCCGGCGAGGCCTTCGGTCTCGTCGGTTTCGACCTCGGCCTCGACCTCGAAGGGTTCTTCGTCGTCATAGGCCTCTTCGATCTGCGGCGGCGACGCGGCAAGCTGTGCCGCCAGCAATGCCTTGGCGGCCTCCAGCGTATGCACCTGCTCGCCGCGGTCGATGATGTAGGACTGCTGGCCGTTGACCGTCGGGTCGGCGATCACAGCGAGGGTCACCTTGAAGCCGTTCTCGAGATCGCGCAGATGGCCGCGCTTGTGGTTGAGCACGTACAGTGCAACCTCGGTGCGCGTGCGCACCACGAGGTTGTGCGTTGCGCCCTTCATCAGGATTTCCTCAAGGCCGCGCAGCAGTTGCAGGGCAACCGAGGAGACCGAACGGACGTGACCGGTGCCGCCGCAATGCGGACAGGGCTCCGTGGAGCTTTCCAGCACGCTGGCACGGATGCGCTGGCGTGACATTTCCAGCAGGCCGAAGTGCGAGATGCGTCCGACCTGGATGCGCGCGCGGTCATGACGCAGGCAATCGCTGAGCTTGCGCTCTACCGCACGATTGTTGCGCTTCTCGTCCATGTCGATGAAGTCGATGACGATCAGGCCGGCGAGATCGCGCAGCCGCAACTGCCGGGCGACCTCCTCGGCCGCCTCGAGATTGGTCTTGAGCGCTGTGTCCTCGATATGGTGCTCGCGGGTCGAGCGGCCCGAGTTGACGTCGATGGAGACCAGCGCCTCGGTCTGATTGATGACAAGGTAGCCGCCGGAGCGCAGTTGCACGGTCGGCGAGAACATCGCATCGAGCTGGCTTTCGACGCCCATGCGCGAGAACAGCGGCTGGCCGTCGCGATACTGCTTCACTGCCCTCACGTTGGACGGCATCAGCATCTTCATGAAGTCGCGCGCCTCATGGTATCCGGCTTCGCCGGCGACCATGACCTCGTCGATTTCCTTGTTGTAGAGATCGCGCAGCGACCGCTTGATCAGCGAGCCTTCCTCGTAGACGAGGGTCGGGGCCTGCGAGCGCAGCGTCATGTCGCGCACGGTTTCCCACATGCGGATCAGGTACTCGAAGTCGCGCTTGATCTCGGGCTTGGTGCGCGAGGCACCGGCGGTGCGCAGGATGATCCCCATGCCCTCGGGCACGTCGAGATCCTGCACCACTTCCTTGAGTCGCGAACGGTCCTGCGCCGACGTGATCTTGCGGCTGATGCCACCGCCGCGTGCGGTGTTTGGCATCAGCACGGCATAGCGGCCGGCGAGCGACAGATAGGTCGTCAGTGCTGCGCCCTTGTTGCCGCGCTCCTCCTTGACCACCTGCACCAGCATCACCTGCCGGCGCTTGATGACCTCCTGAATCTTGTACTGGCGGCGCGGCCGGTAGGCGCGCTCGGGCACTTCCTCGAGCGCGTCGTCGCCGCCGACGGATTCGACCTGCTCCTCTTCCTCGGTATCCTCGCCGTCGTCATCCTCGCCCTCGGCGTGATGGTTGTCCTCGGCGGATGCGAAAGATTCGTCGCCATGGGAGCTATCGGCCTGACCCGCATCGGCCGCATCGTCGGTATAAGCGGCGCTGCTGCCGGAGGCCTGCTCATCATGGGCTTCGCCCACGTGCTCCGGGTCGGACACGGTTTCCGGTTCGGCCACTTCCGGGATTGCGATGGCTTCCGCGACCGCGGCTTCCGCCGGACTCGAGAATGAGACGCCTTCCGCTACGCCGTGGTGCTGAGCGTCTTCATGCTCGGTGCGTTCGTGATCGGCATGATCGGCAGCGTCTGCGTGCTCGTGAACATCCGCGTCGTTGGCATAGGCATGAATATGCTCGTGGTCGCCGTCGTGGTGATGATCGGGGTCGGCACCATGGTGATCCGGATCGTGAGCATCGGTGTGGCCATATTCGCCATGGGCGTGATCGTCGTGTGAATGATCGTCACCGTCGAGGGTGTGGTGCGGCTGCGCTTCCTGGCTCGGATCCTCAACGACCGCACTGCGGACACGATCGCCATGCCCGCGCCGGCGGGAATTGCGATGCCGCGAACGACGGCGGCTGGAGCGGTTTTCCGACTCCTCCTCGGCCTCGCGATGGGCGCGTTCGTCGGCCTCGATCAGGGCCTGACGGTCGGCGACCGGAATTTGGTAGTAGTCGGGATGGATTTCGCTGAAGGCGAGGAAGCCGTGGCGGTTTCCGCCATATTCGATGAATGCGGCTTGCAGCGACGGTTCGACGCGCGTGACCTTGGCGAGATAGATGTTGCCGCGCAGTTGCTTGCGCTGGGCGGACTCGAAATCAAATTCCTCGACGCGGTTGCCGCGGACCACGACCACCCGGGTCTCCTCCGGGTGGGTGGCATCGATCAACATTTTGTTGGGCATTTTGGAGCTCTTGGCGGCGGAGGACGCGCAGGACGGCGCGCGCGTGTCGCGCGGCCGGATGACGCGACGGTCCACCTGATTCGGGGGTGAGGGGAAGGCCGAAACGCAACCCGGGGCGCCCTGCCGAACCTGCTCCCGGCGCAACGCGGCGCGCGAAGCTTTCGCTTCGCATCGGCGCGATGTTTGCGAGGAGATCGGTCGGCTTCACAGTCTGGCGCATCAAGCGTCGGCCCGTCTGAACAGGTTTGGCGGCAGAAGCGCCGCCTTCGTTGCTGACGGGACCAGCGCGGCGCCGAGGCGCTCGCTGGCTGTCACAATTCTCGCGGCCAGGGCCGCGACGTCGGTCATGAAGTGTCCGAAACCGCCCCTGGCGAAGAACCTTGACCTGGGACCGGACGCCGCTCGGGCCTGAACCGCCACTCCGATCAGCCGCGCGCTGCGCTGGCTGTGGAGGGATCGGAAAAACGCCGGACTTCGATCTGCTTGAAGCCCTGCGCTGCACCGGGAGGCTGAACGCGACACAACCGGGAGTTTAACCGTCAGCAGTCACTTACATACGTGGATTGGCCGGCGCATGCAAGGGAGCGTCGCCAGCCGGCAACACCCGTCCTTATTCGGCTGCAACGACTTAAGGTCCGGTTAACCCTGCGGTCCTATTGCGGTAAGAGGGTTGCTCGGAGGCTTGGATTCGTTGGCGGGCCGCGCAAATCACGTCGTTTTGCTTGGGGCTGCATGGCTGTGTGCCGCAGCACTGTTCTTTCCCGGAGCGGTGTCAGCCGCCGCCGCGGAGAGCGAAACCGCTCGCCCATCGGTTGTGGATGATTTGCCAATCGCCTCCGACGTGCGGCTGGCGGGTGATGCCAAACAGACCCGTTTCATTCTCGATCTCGACAAGAAAATCGAGATTCATGCATTCCCGTTGGCCAATCCCGATCGGGTTGTCGTCGACATTCCGCAAGTGACATTCCATCTGCCTTCCAACGCCGGCGCAGCGGGGCGAGGGCTCATCAAGGCATTCCGCTACGGTCTGGTCATGCCGGGCGGCTCGCGGATCGTGTTCGATCTCACGGGCCCCGCGAAGGTCGAAAAAGCCTATGTTCTCGATGCGGCGAACGGGCAGCCGCCACGTCTGGTGATCGAACTGGAAGCGACCGACCGTGCCACCTTCGGCCGCCTGGTGGCGGCGTCGAACAAGCCCGAACTGCGGCCGGCGGTCGATTCAGGCCCTGCCGTCGCCGATGCATCCGGCCCCGCGTTGTCGTCGCCGGATGCGCGACCCACCGTCGTGATCGATCCCGGCCATGGCGGAATCGACAACGGTACCCAGGCTTCGACCGGCGAGACGGAAAAGAGTCTGGTGCTGGCTTTCGCGCTGGCATTGCGCGACCGCATCGAGAAGGACGGCCGGTATCGCGTCGTCATGACGCGAACGGATGATACTTTCATTCCGCTTGCCGACCGGGTTCACGTCGCCCGAACCAACGGTGCCGCGTTGTTCGTGTCGATCCATGCGGATGCCTTGCCGCGTCGCGAGGGTGATGCACAGGGCGCCACGATCTATACGCTGTCGGACAAAGCGTCGGACGCCGAAGCCGAAAAGCTGGCGGAGTCGGAAAACAAGGCGGACGCGATCGGTGGCGTGAACCTGACGGAAGAACCGCCGGCGGTCGCGGATATCCTGATCGACCTCGCGCAGCGGGAAACCCGGACATTTTCAAACCGCTTCGCCCGGTTGTTGATGAACGAGATGAAAACGACGACGCGGATGCATAAGCGACCCCTGAAGTCCGCGGGGTTTAGGGTTTTGAAGGCGCCGGACGTGCCCTCGGTGCTGGTCGAACTCGGCTACGTCTCGAACAAAGCCGATCTTCAGCACCTGACGTCGGAGGGCTGGCGGTCGCGGACCGTCGGTTCGGTCGCGGAGGCGGTTGAGACGTTCCTGGCGAAGCGGGTGGTTTCGGCCGCGCCGTCCGATTGAGTGAGGCTGAAAAAGACTGAGCCGATAGGCGGAAGCCCTAGTTTGGCCACAGCGCCCGCTCTATAGAAAAGTTGTCGCAGGGTTCGCAGAATCAGCCAGACCCCGGGTTCCGCCCGGCGGATGCTTCGGTGGAACGGCACGGCCTGCGGATGACCTTCCGCAGCGCAGGGAATGAAACGGATACTCGATAATGCGTTTGCTGCTGCGGTTCATGGGCTTTCTGTTTGCCGCGGGAACCATCGTGTTTCTGGTCGGCGTCGCCGCGGCGGCGGGGCTGATCTGGCATTTTTCCAAGGATCTGCCCGACTATACGCAGCTTCAGAATTACGAGCCGCCTGTGATGACCCGTGTCCATGCGTCGGACGGGTCCCTGCTCGGCGAGTATTCCAAGGAACGCCGGCTCTATCTGCCGATCCAGGCCGTCCCGAAGCTCGTCATCAACGCGTTCCTCGCCGCCGAGGACAAGAATTTTTATGAACACGGCGGCATCGACTATTCAGGCATGCTGCGCGCCGCGCTCCTTTATGTCCAGAATCTCGGCTCCAACAAGCGGCCGCAGGGCGCCTCCACCATCACCCAGCAGGTCGCCAAGAACTTCCTCCTGACCAACGAGGTGTCCTTCACCCGCAAGATCAAGGAAGCGTTGCTGGCGATGCGCATTGAGCGCGCCTATTCCAAGGACAAGATTCTCGAACTGTATCTCAACGAGATCTATCTTGGCCTCGGCGCCTACGGCATCGCGGCGGCGTCGCTGGTGTACTTCGACAAGTCGGTCAATGAACTGACGGTAGCGGAAGCAGCCTATCTGGCGGCGCTGCCGAAGGCGCCGTCGACCCTGCATCCGGTCAAGAACCACGACCGCGCGATCGAGCGCCGCAACTACGTCATCGATCGTCTGTTGGAGAACGGCTGGATCACCCAGGCCGACGCCGAGAAGGCGCGTAAGGATCCGCTGATCGTCACCAATCGCGCCAATGGCGCTCATACGTTCGCCGGCGAATATTTTGCCGAGGAAGTCCGGCGCGACCTGTTCGAGCGCTATGGTGAGAAGAAGCTCTACGAGGGGGGCCTGTCGGTCCGCACCTCGCTCGATCCGAAGCTGCAGGGAATAGCGCGCAAGACCATGGCCAACGGCCTCGTCCATTACGACGAGGCACAGGGCTGGCGCGGCGCGATAAGTAAGCTCGATATCTCGGGCGACTGGGGCGTGAAACTCGCCGACGTCAAATCGCTATCCGACATTTCGCCGTGGCGGATGGCGGTGGTGCTGGAGTCCAATGACCAGTCCGCGCGCATCGGCTTCCAGCCCGGCCGCGAACTCGGCGGGGCCGTTAGCAAGGAGCGGCAGACGGGGCTGATCACGCTCGAGGGCGTGAAATGGGCCAAGGCGGCATCGGGGCCGACGCGCGGCCGCACGCCGACGAAAGTCTCGCAGGTGCTGTCGCCGGGCGACGTGATTTATGCCGATCCGTTGATTGGCAAGGACGGCAAGCCTGAGGAAGGTCAGTATCGATTGCGGCAACTGCCCGAAGTCTCCGGCGCGATGGTTGCGATGGATCCGTGGACCGGCCGCGTGCTTGCCATGGTCGGTGGCTTTTCGTTCGATCAGAGCCAGTTCAATCGCGCGACGCAGGCGTATCGGCAGCCGGGTTCGTCGTTCAAGCCGATCGTCTATTCATCGGCGCTCGACAACGGCTACACGCCGTCGACGGTGGTCGTCGATGCGCCGATCGAGATCGATCAGGGGCAGGGCGTCGGCGTCTGGCGTCCGGAAAACTACTCCAAGGAAAAATATTACGGGCCGACGACGCTGCGCAATGCGCTCAAGCGCTCGCTCAATACGGTGACGGTGCGGCTCGCGCAGGATATCGGCATGCCGCTGATCGGCGAATATGCCAAGCGCTTCGGCGTCTATGACGAATTGCCGAATTATCTGTCCTACGCGCTCGGGGCGGGTGAAACGACGGTGCTGCGCATGGTCACGGCCTATTCGATGTTTGCCAACGGCGGTCGGAGGGTGAAGCCGACCTTGATCGATCGCATTCAGGACCGCTACGGCCACACCATCTACAAGCACGACCAGCGCGAGTGCCGGGGATGCGACGCGCCGGGCGGCTGGAAGAACCAGCCCGAACCGCAACTGGTGGACCATCGCGAGCAGGTACTGGATTCGATGACGGCCTATCAGATCACGTCGATGATGGAAGGCGTGGTCCAGCACGGCACCGCCGCGTCGGCATTCTCAGGCTTCGGGCGGCCAATGGCGGGCAAGACCGGCACCACCAACGATCAGAAGGATGCCTGGTTCGTTGGATTCACGCCGGATCTCGTGATTGGCGTCTATGTCGGCTACGACAAGCCGCGTAACCTCGGCCGTACCGCGACCGGCGGACATCTCGCAGCACCGATTGCTCGTAATTTCATGAATCTCGCAGTCGCCGGCAAGCCCGCGGCGCAATTCCGTATTCCGGCCGGCATCAAGCTGGTCCGCGTCGACTCCAAGACCGGCATGCGTGCAGCACCCGGCCAGACGTCAGGCACGATCCTCGAGGCCTTCAAACCTGGCACGGCGCCGCCCGACAATTATTCCGTGATTGGGGTCGCCGACGTCGATGGCCGGATGCCGCCGCCGCCCGATGCCGATCGCAGCCTGTTCCGGCCGGGGACCGGCGGCCTCTACTAAGGTTTTGATCGAGCACGATCTTGTCCGAAAACCGGTTTCCACTTTTCGCCATCATGCTCTAACGCGATTGCGCTTTGCGGCTGTCGCGGCTACATCACCTGCCATCGCAAAACGACGGCATGAGCCGCACACCAGAGAATCCATGCGCGCTGAAATCGAAAGACTTGTTGAAGAGATCAAGCAGTCAGTCGGGCTGCTGAGGAGGCATCTTTGACGTCGATGCTTCGACTGCACGTCTCGCGGAGCTGAACAAGCTCGCCGAAGATCCCGATCTCTGGAACGATCCCCAGAAAGCCCAGAAGCTGATGCAGGAGCGAACCTCGCTGGAGGATTCACTCAGCGGCATCGGCAAGGTGGAAGGCGAGCTCGAAGACCAGATCGGAATGATCGAGCTTGGCGAAGCCGAGAACGATCAGGCTGTGGTCGGCGAGGCCGAGACCGCCTTGAAGGCTCTCAAGAAGGAAGTCGCGCGCCGCGAACTCGAAGCGCTGCTTTCCGGAGAGGCGGATCGCTTCAACACTTATCTTGAAGTCCATGCCGGAGCGGGTGGCACCGAGAGCCAGGATTGGGCGCAGATGCTGTTGCGCATGTATACGCGCTGGGCGGAGAAGCGCGGCTTCAAGATCGAATATCTGGAAGAAACGCCCGGCGAAGAAGCCGGTATCAAGTCCGCGACCATTCAGGTCAGCGGCCACAACGCCTATGGCTGGCTCAAGACCGAGGCGGGCGTGCATCGGCTTGTGAGAATTTCGCCGTTCGATTCCAACGCACGACGTCATACGTCGTTTTCCAGCGTGGCGATCTTTCCGGTGGTCGACGACTCGATCAAGATCGACATCAAGGAATCCGACGTACGCACCGACACCATGCGTTCGGGTGGCGCCGGCGGTCAGCATGTCAACAAGACCGAGTCTGCCGTGCGCCTCACGCATATCCCGACCGGCGTCGCGGTGGTATGTCAGGCCGGGCGTTCGCAGCACAAGAACCGCGCGCAGGCATGGGACATGTTGCGCGCACGCCTGTACGAGATCGAGCTGAAAAAACGTGAAGAGCAAGCTGCCGCCGATCAGGCCGCGAAGACTGATATCGGCTGGGGCCATCAGATCAGATCATACGTTCTGCAGCCCTATCAGATGGTGAAGGATCTCCGTACCGGCGTGCAGACGTCGGACACTTCGGGTGTGCTCGACGGCGATCTCGACGAGTTCATGGCGGCGACGCTGGCACAGAAGGCCTTCGGCACCACGCCGGGTGCCATCGAAGATGTGGACTAGACCTGGATTAGCACATGGCGAGTATCGGTTTTATCGGTCTTGGACGTATGGGCCAAGGCATGGCGGGACGCTATCTGGATGCGGGCTTCGATGTCGCAGTCTGGAATCGCAGCAAGGCCAAGGCCGATGTACTGGTTGGGCGCGGCGCTCGCTGGGCCAACTCGCCCGCCGACGCCGCATTCGGCGCCGACGCCATCGTCACGATGGTTGCCGATGACGAAGCATCCCATGACGTTTGGCTGGGCAACGATGGCGCGGCCGAGGCCGCGCAGGCGAAAACACTGGCGATCGAGTGTTCGACGGTCTCGTATCAGCATGCGCTCGACATGGCGCGCGAATTGCGGGAGCGCGGTCTCGTCTACCTCGATTGCCCGGTCACGGGTTTGCCGCAAGCGGCGGCGGAGGGAAAACTGACGCTGCTCGTCGGCGCGGACAGCGCCGACTTGAAACGAGCTGAACCGTTCCTGACGCCCATCGGCAGTGCCGTCCGCCATTTCGGTGCGATCGGCAACGGTACGATCTTCAAGCTGATCAACAATCTGATGGGCGCCCAGCAGATCGCGAGTCTCGCCGAAGGACTGGCGGTTGCCGAGCAGGCCGGACTTAACATGACGATGGTCGCTGAAGCGCTGGCGACCGGGGCGGTGGCGAGTCCGCAGGTGATCCGCCATTCGAAACGGATGGTCGCGCGCGATTTTTCCGGAGCATCCTTCACGTCGACGCTTCGCCGCAAGGATGTGCTATATGCCGTTTCGCTCGCCGAAAAGCTGCTGGCCGATGTTCCGATGGCACGCGCTGCCATCGAGGCCTACGACAAGGCCGTGGCTTACGCGCCCGACGACGATGAGGCGAAGATGATCGAGATCGTCTCGCGCCGCAAAGCCGACAAGAGCTGACAACTTCGCGCACGGGGCTTCGTGCGTTTCGTCAATCAGAACAGACATCGCATCGACACCGCTTGTTCCGCAGCGTGGAAATTGCGCGCGCTTGCGTGGATCGGCGTGTGCTGCAACACTTGACGCAAGGAACAATAAACAAGGGAGAGAACGATGCCGGTGTCTGCGACCCGTCTAACCCCGATCAGCCTTGCCATAGCGGTGGCCATGATGGCCTCAGCCGCGCACGCAGAGAAAAAATACGACCCCGGCGCCAGCGATACCGAAATCAAGATCGGCAACATCATGCCTTACAGCGGGCCTGCGTCCTCCTATGGCGTGATCGGCAAATCGGAGGCCGCCTATTTCAACAAGATCAATGCCGAGGGCGGCATCAACGGCCGCAAGATCAAATTCATCAGTTATGACGACGCCTACAGTCCGCCCAAGGCGATCGAGCAGGCGCGGAAACTGGTGGAGAGCGATGAGGTTCTGCTGATCTTTCAGCCGCTCGGAACGCCGTCGAATGCGGCCATTCAGAAATACATGAACGTCAAGAAAGTACCGCAGCTCTTTGTGGCGTCGGGTGCGACCAAGTGGGGCGATCCAAAACACTTTCCATGGACCATGGGTTTCCAGCCCAACTATCAGAGCGAAGGCCGCATCTACGCGAAATATATCCTCGAGCATTTCCCGAACAGCAAGATCGCGGTGTTCTGGCAGAACGACGACGCCGGCAAGGATCAGGTCAAGGGGCTACGCGACGGCCTGGGCGACAAGGTCAGCATGATCATCGCCGACAAGTCGTACGAGGTGTCCGATCCTACGATCGATTCCCAGATCGTCGCGTTGCACAATTCCGGCGCCGACATCTTCTTCTCTTGGGCGGCGCCGAAGGGATCGGCGCAGGCGATCCGGAAGGTCGGCGAGCTCGGCTGGAAGCCGAAATTCTTCCTTGCCAACACTGCGACGTCGGTCGCCGCCGTCCTGAAACCCGCGGGACTTCAGTATGCGAAAGGCATCATCTCCACTGCCTATCTCAAGGATCCGACCGATCCTGCCTGGAAGGACGATGCAGGCGTCAAGACGTGGCGGGAGTTCATGGACAAATACTATCCCGATGGCGACAAGGCGAACGCCAATAACGTGTACGGTTACGTCCAGGCACAGACGATGGTGCAGGTGCTGAAGCAATGCGGCGACGACCTGACGCGCGCGAATGTGATGAAGCAGGCTGCGAACCTGAAGGATTTCACGACTGACATGATGCTGCCGGGCATCAAGGTCAACACGTCACCGACGGACTTCTTCCCGATCGAACAGATGCAACTCATGAAGTTCGACGGTGAGGCGTGGCGACTGTTCGGCGACGTGATCACCGGCGAAGTGGGGCACTGACCTCGAAGAGTCTAGCCCGCGCTCAACCGGGCACCCGCACGCAGGAATTTCTGGGGGTCGACGGCTTCGCCGTCGACCCGCGTTTCGTAGTGTAGGTGAGGGCCGGTTGAACGTCCGGTCGATCCGACTTCGCCAACCACCTGTCCGATCTTGACGGACTGGCCGACCTTCACATTGATTGCAGAGAGATGCCCATAGCGCGTGGACAGGCCGTTGCCATGGTCGATTTCGACCATCCGTCCATAACCGCCGGCCCAGCCGGCGGAGACGACCTTTCCGTCTGCGGTCGCGTGTACCGGATCGCCGGTGGAGGCGCGGAAATCGAGGCCTGTATGCATCGCAGGCCGGCCCACGAAAGGATCGACGCGGACGCCAAAGCCTGATGTGAATTCGACCTCGCCGCCGACTGGTTTGCGATAGGGAACCACGGTGAGAGTGTGGCTTAGCTGATTGATCTGTGCGCGAGTCAGATTGACACGATAAAGCTGCCGCTCGAACGGACTGGCATTGGTGTGCAACTTCACCGGTACGTAGGGTCCGCCCATGGCTGCGTGCGGTGTGGCCGCTTTCATCTTCGCCGCGTTGAGTCCGAGATCGGAAAATACCCCGCGCATCCGGCGTATCCGGGATTCCATATGATCTTCGACCGAATTCAGTTCAGCCATCTGACGGCCTTCGATCCGGTTGAGCGAGGCTTCGAGGTGAGTTAATTCACTGCCGACGCCTGCGGCCTTCGAAGGATTGGCGCGGCGGGAGTCGAGCCGCGCTTCGCGGTCTGGCGGCGCCACGAAAGTGGTGGTGTCGTTGATCGGGGAGGGTTTTGCAGAACCTGACGCGCCTGCATCGGATGCGTTACCGCCTCGTCGCGACGATCCCTTGATCGAGCCCGTCGTTGCGGTGTCGGGCAGTGCGCTCAAGGCGGCGGCGCGCGATTCGAGCACTGCCTGGCGGCGCATGATATCGCCGAGCTTCTTGTCGAACTGTTCCTGATCAAGCAACTGCCGGCTGGTGGTCCGATCGATCCGTGCGCGCAATTCCGCAATGCGGTCCTCATAGGCGTACTGCATGTCGGCTTGGCGCGCGATGAGCCGCGTCAGCACGTCATCTCGGAAAGCGAAATAGGTCGCAGTCGCCGCCGACCAGATCCCGAGCAGCGAGACCGTTCCGACTGCGATCCAGAACACCACAGGCCCAAAGCGGACCTGCCTGCCGGCATGGGCAATGGTGTAGCTGCGCTGTGACTCTTTCGCGCGAGGCGGTGTCTGGGATGAAACCGGGCGACGCGAAGGGGGGCGTCCGTGATCGTGCGCGTGATGCTGCGGATACTCGGCATACTGACTGGAACGGTACGACATCGGCACTCCCGGGCCGGGCCTGAAACAGGTTCCAGTCGGCTCAACTTCGATGCTGATTTGAACCGTTCATGGTTAATTTTCGGAAAATGGTGTGCGCTTCTTAGAGGCTCTGTGCGGCTGCCAGCACCTCGTCGGCATGGCCGTCGACCTTGACCTTGCGCCAGACCTTCGCGATCCGCCCATTCCTGTCCACCAGCACGGTGGTGCGAAGAATGCCAAGGAAGGTCCTGCCGTACATGGATTTTTCGCCCCACGCGCCATAGGCTTCCAGCATCCCGTGCGCCTCATCTGACATCAGAGGGACGGACAGCTTGTGCTTGGTGCGAAAAGACTCTTGCGCCTTGACGGGGTCGGCAGACACCCCAAGCACCGCTGTTCCGCAGGCCGCGAACGCGCTCGTGAGTCGGGTGAAATCGATCGCCTCGCGGGTGCAGCCGGGCGTGTCGGCACGCGGATAGAAAAAGATCACGAGCTTCTGTCCGGCAAAGTCGTTGAGCGACACCCGCGTGCCGCCGTCCCGGGGCAGGTCGAAAGCCGGCGCTCGGGCGCCTTCGGCGGGCCCGGCGTTGTGTGAGGGAGCGGTCTTTGAGGGCGCGGTCTTTAACGGCTTCTGCGCGTCTCTGCGCGACGATTCGGGGCGCGGCGCCGATACGCGGGTCTTAGACGATTTGCCGGCCGAGGACGAGGCAGCCCGGTTCGTTTTCCGTGACAGCTTCTTCGGTCCCTGCGGTTTTTCGCGGGTAACTTTGCCGGTGTTCGGTTTGGAGGATTTCTTGCGCATTTTCTTGGACATACGCCTTCCTTTCGTCGCTTTCAGCCGGTCAGTATCCGATCGTGCGCCGGCGGTATCGCAGCGGTTCGGCCACGCCGTCGCCGTCATGCATTTCTGGCGATCGCGGGGTATGGTCTACAAGAGATTCGACGAACGATCCGTCCCATTTTCTGCTCGATAGGCATCAAGGGCCGGATGACGCGTAATAAGCTAGATCGTGGATTGGCAGCGATGCCGTCACAGAGGCGGTCGTCTCGGGTCGACCCGCAAACTGATGGCGGTGACTGGTCAGGTCCAGGCCGGTACCGAGAGACGATGGCAAGGAAGACGCCGACACCACCTTCCGATCCGCGCGGCGGCAACGCGGTCTCGCAATGGGACCATACCGACTGGGACGAAGAGCACGACGAGGTCGTCCGTCGTCGCACACGCCGGCTCTTGTCGCGGTCGGATTCGCGACTCCACAGGTTCGGCGATCGGTTCAGCCGGTTCAGAAACTGGCTGGCGGGAGAGCGCTGGATCAAGCGCCTCGTCATCACCGCGGTCGTCCTCATGGCGGTATTTGCCGCCGGGTTTGGTGCGCTCTGGTGGCGCCTCGGCGCCGGTCCCGTCAATCTCGATATGGTGACACCGTGGCTTGCCGAAGCCATCGAGGAAAACATCGGCCACGACAACACGGTGGAGATCGGCGGTACGCAGATCGAGCGTGCTGGCCGTATCCGTATCGCGGTCCGCATTCGTGATGTCGTCGTCCGCGATCGCGACCATGCGATTATCGCGAGCGCGCCGAAAGCCGAGGTCAAGCTGTCCGGCATGGCGTTGCTGACGGGGCGTTTGCGCGCCGAAAGCCTCAATCTGGTCGACGCCGAACTCTCGGTCCGGATTACGCCCGACGGGCAGGTGATCGTTTCGGCCGGCGACAATGCCAGACCGCTCGCCACCGGCGTCGCATCGGATCCCCCGGCCGCGCCTCCGCTGCTCCCCATCGGCGATCCGCAGCCTACTCGATCGCAGCAAGCCGCCGGGCACAGCCCCCAAGCGTCGCCGCCGCCCACGACTTCCCCAGATCGTTCCAGCGTCAACGGTTTGTTGGCAGGGCTGAGTTGGCTCGACAGCCTTAGCCTGACGGGGCTCGACGGTCAGAATCTCAACGAGATCGGTTTGAAGAACGGCAAGCTGGTGGTCGAGGATCAGCAGCGCGGTAATCATTGGAGCTTCGACAACATCAGCCTCAGTCTTCGCCGCGCGAGCGGAGGCGGGGCCGTATTCAGCGTCGGCGAAGAGGGCGACAATGCCTGGTCGCTCCGCGTCATGGTCGGGCCGCCTGCTGACGGCGTCCGCACGGTCGATCTCCGCGCCAACAAGATCCCGGCGAAGAACATCCTGCTCGCGCTACGCGTCAAGAACCTGACTTACAGCGCCGACATGCCCTTGAGCGGCGAACTGAAAGGGGAAATCGGCCGTGACGGCTTGCCGACCTATTTCCGCGGCAGTCTCTTCGCGGGCAAGGGCACGATCATCGACAGCGACACGCCCGACTATCCTATGTCGATCGATCAGATCGAAATGAACGTGGAATGGGATGCCGGCCGTCGTGTTCTGGTCGCGCCGTTCAAGATTATCTCCGGCCACAACCGGATTACGCTTCTGGCTCACCTCGAGCCGCCGAACGGCCGCATTCCCGATTGGCGGATGGGATTGAGTGGCGGCACCATCGTTCTTGCCGGCTCCGATGGTGAAAAGCCCCTGATCTTCAACCGCATTGCGATCGGAGTCCGCTTCGATACCGAACACAAGCAGGTGGTGCTGACTCAAGCCGATATCAGCAACGGCGAAATCGGCGTCGCTGGTACCGGCAGCATCGATTATTCCGGCGAGCCCCGCTTGAAGCTCGGCTTTGCGGGCACGCCGATGTCGGCGGCTGCACTGAAGAGCATGTGGCCGATCCTGATCGTGCCCGAGGTGCGCGAATGGGTGATGGAGCGGATCGAGAGTGGCTCCCTGCAGCGTATCGAGATCGGCGTCAATTCACCCATTCATAACCTGTCGCGGCGCGGGCCGCCGATCCCCGATGATGGTCTCTCCGTCGACATCATGGCCAACAACGTGACGCTGCATCCGGTCGACGAAATGCCGTCGATTCACGATGCGGATCTTCGCGCGCACGTCACCGGCAGGACAGCGACGGTGACGATCGGACAGGCCATGGCGGATACCCCGACGGGCCGCAAGCTCACGCTGTCCGATATCGTCTTCGAGGTGCCGGACATGGCACCCAAGCCGGCGCCGGCCCGGGTAAAGTTCAGAATCGATGGTCCGGTGCCCGCAGCCGCCGAAATCCTGTCGTCCAATCGATTGAGTGACGTCGCCGGCAATCTGATCGATCCCAATTCCAGCAAGGGAACCGTCTCGGCACAGGTGATGCTCGGCCTGCCGATCCAGCGCGAACTGACCAAGGAAGATACCACCTATTCCGTCACCGCCGATATTGCCGGCTTTTCCGCCGACAAGCTGGTGATGAACCAGAAGCTCGAGGCAACCACGCTCAAGATCGTTGCCAACAATCAGGGCTATCAGGTCAAGGGCGACGTCAAGATCAACGGACAGCCGGCGTCGCTGGACTACCGCAAGCCGGCGGATGGCGACGCGGACATCAAGTTGCAAGCGACACTGGACGATGCGAGCCGCGCCAGGCTCGGGCTGGATCTTGGGTCAGGAGCGACCGGCGCGATACCGGTTAAGGTCACCGGCAAAATCGGCGACAAGGACAGCAAGATCGGCATCGACGCCGACCTCACGTCACTAAAGCTCGATAACCTTCTGCCCGGCTGGGTCAAATTGCCGGGCAAATCCGGCCATGCGGCGTTCAACGTGGTGCAGAAGCCGCAATCGACGCGTCTTGAGGATATCGTCATTGATGGCGGCGGCGTCACGATCAAGGGTTCGCTGGAAATCGATCAGAACGGCGAACTGCTGAATGCCAGCTTCCCGGTCTATGCGCCCTCGGAGGGCGACAAGGCTTCGCTGAAGGCCGAGCGAAATGCGGACGGTGTATTGAAGATCGTGATGCGCGGTGATGTCTTCGACGGCCGCGGCTTCATCAAATCGGCGATCTCGGGCAAGCAGACTGAGGCCAAGGGCAAGGCCAAGAGCATCGACGTCGACGTCGACATGAAACTTGGCGCCGTTGCCGGCTTTTACGGTGAAGCCGTGCGCAGCGCGGATGTGAAGATGTCCCGGCGCAACGGCTCGATCCGCAGCTTCACCATGAGCGGGAAGATCGGGCGCGATACCTCGCTGACCGGCGAACTGCGCGGGCGTCCGGGAGGACGGGATATCATTCTGGTCGAAACCAATGACGCCGGCGCATTCTTCCGCTTCACCGACACCTACGGAAAAATGTTCGGCGGCCAACTCGCGCTGGCGATGGACCCGCCTTCAACGGATCAGCGTGCCAAGCAGGGCCTGATCAACGTTCGCGATTTCACCATCAAGGGGGAGACGGCGCTGGACCGGGCTGCGGCCGGCGGCCCGCAGAACGTGCAGAACGGCATTTCGTTCTCGCGTCTGCGTGCCGAGTTCAGCCGGCAGAACGGGCAGCTCACGGTTCGTGACGGCGTCGTCAAGGGGCCGATGATCGGCGCGACCATCGAGGGACATATCGACTTCCCCGGCAATCAGGTGCGTATGAGCGGCACGTTCGTGCCGATGTACGGCCTCAACAACATCTTCGGACAAATTCCGATTGTTGGCCTGTTCCTCGGCGGCGGCAGCAACGAGGGATTGATCGGCGTGACGTATGAAGTGGTGGGAACGCCCGGCCAGCCGCAACTGCGCGTCAACCCGATTTCGGCCATGGCGCCCGGCGTGCTGCGCAAGATCTTCGAATTCCAGACCGGCAAGCCGGCCAATCAGATCGAGTATCCGTCGTCGACCGGAAACTGATCGCTCACTCCCTGAGAGCCGGTACGACGAGAAACGGGATCATTCCCAATATGACGGCGATCAAGGCGAAGGCGAGCAGCGGATTGTAGCTGTGGGTCCAGTCGTGGATCAGACCTCCGCACCACGAGCCGAGTGCAGATCCCAGTCCGCTCCCGATCGTGATCGTGCCGTAGATGGTGCCGACGCGCTCGCCCCGGAAGATCTTCATGGCGGTTGAAGTGATCAGCGGCCCGCGCGATCCGACCATGCTGCCGAAGCAGACGACGAATCCGGTCAGCAGAAAATAGTTCGGATACCACCGCAGCAACCACAGCATGATGATGCCGACGATTGACAGCGCGTAGCTGAACAATACGGAGGGTCGGCGGCCGATCACGCCATCGAGCCAGCTCACACCGAGCATGCCAAACAGCAAAACGACGCCGCTGAAGCCCCACGCGGTCGCCGCTTGCAAGGGCGGAAACCCGACGTCGATCAGATAGGCCACGATTTCGGGCGAAATGGCGTACATCCCGATCGCCGTGAAGAAGAACGTCGCAAACAGTGCCCAGAACGCGTGATGCCGCATGGCGCTGAGCAATGTCCAGCCTTCGTCGGCGAGATCGGCCGTCGCAGCTTTCTCCATGTGGCCAGAGCCCTTGGCGAACAGCGTCCAGGGCAAGATCAGCAGCGGCAGCAAGAGGGCCAGCATGGCGATGCCGAACCATTCATAAGCGCCCCGCCAGCCAAAACGGTCGATCAGGATTTGCGCGGCCGGAAGCAGCAGGAGGACACCGGCGCCGGTGGCCGAATAGACGACCGACATGGCCGTCGGTAGCCGCTTGGTGAACCAGCGTCCGAGCAGGATCGAGTTCGGGACGATGCCGATGCAGGCGATGCCGAAGCCGACGCACAGTCCGATCGTCAGTCGGAACTGCCACAGGTGCTGCGCGTAGGAGGTGGCGAGGAATGCGCCGCCCAGCAGTAGCATACCGAGCGTGTAGACGATGCGGGGGCCCGAGCGGTCGAACAGTCGGCCGATCAGCGGCGCAGCGAGGCCGCCGCACAGCGAGGTGAGCGAATAGATCGACACCACATCGGCACGGTCCCAGCCGAACGATTGCGAGATCGGCAGCAGGAACACCGTGAATGTTTCGCCGAGACCACGGCCGAGCACGGACAGCACGAAGCAGACGCCGAGAATGGCGAGTGCGGTGCGCTGTGCGCTGCGTTGGTCTGTCGGGCGATCGATCCGGTCAAAATGCATGACACGATCATGGAGCCCAATTCGGCTGTCATGAGCAGCCGCCATTTGGGAATGCGGCTATGCAGGTCGCAGCAGCACGTGGCGCTTCTTGCCGAAGGAGAGCTTGATGACGCCTTCGGGCGTGAGGTCGGCGGGCGTCAGAATCATCTTCTCGTCGGAGACGGTGACATCGTTGACCCGCAGGCCGCCGCCCTTGATCTGACGGCGCGCTTCGCCGTTCGACGCGACGAGACCTGCCTTGACGAACAGCGACAGCACGCTGGCGCCGGCGGAAAATTCGCTCTGCGGAATGTCCAGGGTCGGAAGGCTCTCGGCGATGGCGCCTTGCTCGAAGGTCGTGCGAGCGGTGTCGGCCGCCTTCTCGGCTTCGGCGCGACCGTGCAGCAGCGCGGTCGCCTCGGTCGCCAGCACCTTCTTGGCTTCGTTGATCTCGGCGCCCTGCAAGTCAGCCAACTTCGTGATCTCGCCCATCGGCAGGAGCGTGAACAGCTTGAGGAAGCGTGTGACGTCGCCGTCCTCGGTGTTGCGCCAGAACTGCCAATAATCGTAGACCGGCAGCATGCCGGCATTGAGCCACACCGCGCCCGCTGCGGTCTTGCCCATCTTGGCGCCCGATGACGTCGTGAGCAGCGGGCAGGTCAGCGCATAGAGTTGATGCGTGCCCATGCGGCGGCCGAGATCGACTCCGTTGACGATATTGCCCCACTGATCCGAACCGCCCATCTGCAAGTTGCAGCCATAGCGGCGCGCCAGCTCCACAAAATCGTAGGACTGCAGGATCATGTAGTTGAATTCGATGAACGAGAGTTCCTGCTCGCGCTCGAGCCGCATCTTCACGCTGTCCATCGTGAGCATGCGGTTGATGGAGAAATGCCGGCCGACGTCGCGCAACATCTCGATGTAGTTGAGCTTGGTGAGCCATTCGGCGTTGTCCGCCATCACGGCGCCGTTCTTGCCATCACCGAAGGTGAGAAATTTCGAAAATGTTCCCTTGATCGATTCTTTGTTGGCATCGATCTGCTCATAGCTCAGGATCTTGCGCGTTTCGTCGCGGCCCGACGGATCGCCGACGCGCGTGGTACCGCCGCCCATCAGCGCGATCGGCTTGTTTCCGGTCTGCTGTAGCCAGTGCATCATCATGATCGAGAGCAGGTGACCGATGTGCAGCGAGGGCGCGGTGCAGTCATAGCCGACGTAAGCCGTCGCCAGGCCCTTGGCGGCCAGCGCATCCAGCCCCTCGAAATCGGAGCACTGGTGAATGAAGCCCCGTTCCTGGAGAATTTTGAGAAAATCGGACTTAAAGGCGACCATGACTATCTGACTCTGATCATTCTTATTTGACTCTATCGCAATTCAATTCCGGCACATGGTAGCCGGACACTGCCGACGAGTTCCGCTGTGTGCCATTATAAGATGTGCGCGTTTGGCACAAGCTGGACCTCTGTTGGCAGCCACGAAGGGCCCGCACCTATGATGATGACGGCGATCGGTCTGATGAGCGGCACCTCGCTCGACGGGGTCGATGTCGCCCTGATCGAAACCGACGGCAAGCGGGTCGCGGCGTTTGGGCCGTCCGGCTACCGGCCCTATACGGAACACGAGCGTGGCCTGCTGCGCGAGGCGCTTGCCGAGGCGGTGAACCTGCCGCGGCGCGACGCGCGGCCGGGCGTGATCGGCGAGGCGGAGCGTGCCGTCACGGCGGCGCATGCCGAAGCCGTCGCCGCCTTCACCGCGCAGCATCGCATCGCGCGCGAGGACATCGACATCGTCGGCTTTCACGGCCAGACCGTGCTGCATCGCCCGGCGCAGCGGCTGACGGTACAGATCGGCGACGCGGCGGCACTGGCGAAGGTGATCCACGTTCCGGTGATGCATGATTTCCGCGCGGCCGATGTCGCCGCCGGCGGGCAGGGCGCACCGTTCGTGCCGGTCTATCACCGTGCGCTGGCGCAGTCGCTTGGCCGCGACGGGCCGATCTGCGTGGTCAACATCGGCGGCGTCTCCAACATCACTTATATCGACGGCAACGACACCCTGATCGCCTGTGATACCGGACCGGGCAATGCGCTGCTCGACGACTTCATGTTCCGCGTAATGGGCCAGCCGTTCGACTGCGAGGGGCGTCTGGCGGCGCAGGGCACTCCCGATGCGGACTGGATCACGCGTGGCCTGGAGCATCCGTTTTTTGCGCTCCCACCGCCAAAGTCGCTCGACCGCAATGATTTTGCGTCTCTCAAGCTGCGCGACATGCCGCCCGCCGACGGTGCCGCAACCTTGACCGCCTTTACGGCCGCGGCGATCGCCGCAATCATCCCGCAGTTGCCGAAACCGCCGCAAAGCTGGATCGTCGTCGGTGGAGGGACGCGCAACCTGACCATGCTGCGGATGCTGCGCGACAAGGTTGCCCCGGCGACGGTCGAACCGGCCGACGTGCTGGGCTGGTCCGCGGACGCCATGGAGGCGCAGGCCTTTGGCTTTCTGGCGGCGCGGGGCCTGAAAGGCCTGCCGTTGAGCTACCCTGCCACCACGGGCGTTCCGATGCCTATGACCGGCGGGGTGATTGCGCGGCCGTAAGACGGCCGCGATCGATCAACGGATGTTGGCGAGCCGCATGTCGAGATAGCCGGTGATGGTTTCCATCAGCGGCTCCATGCGATCCTCGAAGAAGTGGTTGGCGCCGGGGATGGTCTGCTGATCGATTACGATACCCTTCTGGGTCTTCAGCTTCTCAACCAGCGTGTTGACGTCCTTCGCCGGCGCGACGATGTCCTTTTCGCCATGAACGATCAGGCCCGATGACGGGCAGGGCGCCAGGAACGAGAAGTCGTAGCGGTTGGGCTCCGGTGCGATCGAAATGAAGCCTTCCACTTCGGGGCGGCGCATCAGGAGCTGCATCCCGATCCAGGCGCCGAAGGAGAATCCGGCCACCCAGCAGGCGCGAGCTTCCGGATTGATGGTCTGGGCCCAGTCGAGTGCGGAGGCCGCGTCGGACAATTCACCGGTGCCGTGGTCGAATGAGCCCTGGCTGCGGCCGACGCCGCGGAAGTTGAAGCGCAGGACCGAAAAGCCGCGCGCCACGAATGCGTAATAGACCTGATAGACGATCGGGTGATTCATGCTGCCGCGGAACTGCGGATGGGGATGCAACACCATCGCGATCGGCGCGTTCTTCTGCTTCGCCGGGTGGTAGCGGCCTTCAAGGCGGCCGGCGGGACCGGTGAAAATGACTTCAGGCATCGGAAATCCTTGGCAGATCGTCGGTCTTCGTGCGGGCGGATCGGAGCGCCGCGGACGAACCGACGATGGGCCGCACGGCTGTATGCGAGCGGCGTGGTGAACGTGAGGCCGCGTTCTAACATAGGGCGAGGGGCAAAAAGCAAGCATCTTGCGCCGGCGGTGCCCACGACGACCGGGAACGGCGTATAAGGACAACGCCATGGAGAAACGCGTCTATCTCGACTGGAATGCGACCACGCCGCTTCGCCGCGAGGTGCGGGAGGCGATGGCGGCCGCCTGGAATGCCGGCGGCAATCCCTCGTCGGTCCATGCCGAAGGGCGGCGGGCGCGAGGGCTGGTCGAGGATGCCCGGGCAGTGGTCGCCGCTGCCATCGGGGGCGAATCCCGCAATGTGATCTTCACCTCCGGCGGGACCGAGGCAAACGCCTTGGCGCTCGCACCAGGCACTCTCAGCCGATCCGGACAAACGATTGAACGTCTTGTCGTTTCGGCGGTTGAGCACGCGTCGGTGCTGGCCGGCGGCCGGTTCATGCCGGATCGCACCGCGATCCTGCCGGTGCATCGGTCCGGGCTGGTGAATCTCGAGGCGCTGCGCGCGATGCTCGCCAATGAGCCGCCGGCGCTGGTGTCGGTCATGCTCGCCAACAATGAGACCGGAGCGATCCAACCCATTGCAGCCATTGCCGATCTGGTTCACGTGGCGGGAGGCTTGCTGCATGTCGATGCAGTTCAGGCATTTGGCAAAATCGATTTTACAATCAAGGGATTGAGCGCCGATCTTGTCTCGGTTTCCGCGCACAAGATTGGTGGGCCGACGGGCATAGGCGCGCTGATCTTGGCGGCGGATTTGACGTCTCCTGCGGCTTTAATCCGGGGCGGCGGGCAGGAACGGGGACGCCGCGCAGGTACCGAGAATGTGCCGGCGATCGCGGGCTTTGGCGCGGCGGTAACCGCGGCGATCGCCGCCCGTGATGAGGACATGCCCCGGGTGGAGGCCCTCCGGAACCGGCTCGAACAAGGCTTGCGGCAAACCCAAGGCAACGCGGGACGTGGCGTGATTTTTTCGGCGGAGGTTGCCCGTCTGCCGAATACGACCCTGTTCGGTGTGCCCGGCCTCAAGGCGGAGACTGCCATCATCGGCTTCGACCTCGAAGGGATCGCCGTTTCCTCAGGTTCTGCGTGTTCCTCTGGTAAGATACAACCTTCGCATGTGCTGGAGGCGATGGGCTACGGGCCGGATATCGCCAAAAGTGCTATCCGCTTTTCGCTGGGCTGGGAGACCACCGAAGAAGACGTCGATCGAGCTCTAAAGGCTTGGCGAAAGCTCGCAGGTGCACTACTTAGAGGGCACGAAACAGT
Source organism: Hyphomicrobiales bacterium (assembly GCA_017305665.1). Classification (GTDB taxonomy): domain Bacteria; phylum Pseudomonadota; class Alphaproteobacteria; order Rhizobiales; family Xanthobacteraceae; genus Nitrobacter. The sequence continues at coordinate 67,312 of JAFKKH010000025.1, read as the reverse complement.
GCTTGAACGGTTCTAAGACTGTTTCATCGGAACACCGCAAGCACTGACACTTTGATCCACCGCGGTCCTTGAAACCGCGAGCGGAGGACTAAAATGCCAGCCGTACAGGAGACGGTCGATCGCGTCAGGCAGATCGACGTCGATCAGTATCGTTATGGGTTCGAGACCATCATCGAATCCGAGAAGGCCCCCCGGGGGCTTTCGGAAGATACGGTCCGATTCATTTCCGCGAAGAAGAACGAGCCGGCCTGGATGCTGGAATGGCGGCTCGATGCCTATCGCCGTTGGCTGACCATGCAGGAGCCGACCTGGGCGCGCGTCGACTATCCCAAGATCGACTATCAGGATCTTTATTATTATTCCGCGCCCAAGAAAAAGAAGGAAATCGCCTCGCTCGATGAGGTCGATCCCGAGATCCTGAAGACTTACGAGAAACTCGGTATTCCCTTGCGCGAGGTCGAGGCGCTCGAAGGCGTCGTGCGTTCGGATTCTGAAAACGGTTCGGGCGAGCGCAGGATCGCGGTCGATGCGGTGTTCGACTCGGTGTCGGTCGCGACCACCTTCCAGAAAGAGCTCAAGCAGGCCGGCGTGATCTTCATGCCGATCTCGGAAGCGATCCGCGAGCATCCCGAACTCGTCAAAAAGTATCTCGGTAGCGTGGTGCCGACTTCCGACAACTTTTTCGCGACGCTGAACTCGGCGGTGTTCTCCGACGGTTCGTTCGTCTACGTGCCGCCGGGCGTGCGCTGCCCGATGGAGTTGTCGACCTACTTCCGCATCAACGAGCGCAATACCGGCCAGTTCGAACGCACGCTGATCATCGCCGACAAGGGCTCCTATGTGAGTTACCTCGAAGGCTGCACCGCGCCGCAGCGCGACGAGAACCAGTTGCATGCCGCGGTCGTCGAACTGATCGCGCTCGACGACGCCGAGATCAAGTATTCGACGGTGCAGAACTGGTACCCCGGCAACTCCGAGGGCAAGGGCGGCATCTACAATTTCGTCACTAAGCGCGGCGACTGCCGTGGCGCCCGTTCGAAGATTTCCTGGACCCAGGTCGAGACCGGCTCCGCCATCACCTGGAAATATCCGAGTTGCATTTTGCGCGGCGATGACTCACGCGGCGAGTTCTATTCGATCGCGATTTCGAACGGCTTCCAGCAGGTCGATAGCGGCACAAAAATGCTGCACCTCGGCAAGAACACGACCAGCCGGATCATCTCCAAGGGTATCGCGGCCGGTAAGTCGCAGAACACCTATCGCGGCCTCGTTACCGCCCACCGCAAGGCGAGCAATGCGCGCAACTTCACCGCCTGCGACTCGCTTCTGATCGGCGACAAGTGCGGCGCACACACCGTGCCCTACATCGAGGCCAAGAACACTTCAGCGCTGTTCGAGCATGAGGCGACGACCTCGAAGATTTCCGAAGACGTGCTGTTCTACTGCGTGCAGCGCGGATTGAGCCAGGAAGAGGCTGTCGGCCTCGTGGTCAACGGCTTTGTGAAAGACGTGCTGCAGCAATTGCCGATGGAATTCGCGGTCGAGGCGCAAAAGCTGATCTCGATCTCGCTGGAAGGTTCAGTCGGTTAACGTGAGAACGTTCGGGTGACGCGATACTGGTTCAGACCAAAGCGATATGGCTATGGGGCAACGCCGGTAACCTGGCAGGGCTGGTGCGCCGTCGCCGTTTTCGTGCTGGTGATGATCGCGTTCAATGGGACTCTGCGGCTGACGGAGAAACATGATTGGGCGCTTGTGGTGCTTTTCGCGTTTGATGCGATCGCGGTCGCAATCTTCGTGATGATATGCAAGCGCAAGACAGACGGTGAATGGCATTGGCGATGGGGCGCCAACGGTTAATGCGTAACGAAATTGGCGGATTGAAATAATGGCACTGCTCGAAGTCAAAAATTTGCAGGTTCGTGTCGACGATCGCGAAATCCTTCACGGACTATCGCTGACCGTGAACGAGGGCGAAGTCCACGCCATCATGGGGCCGAACGGCTCCGGCAAGTCGACGCTCAGTCATGTCATCGCCGGCAAGCCGGGGTACGAGGTGACCGGCGGCGAAATCCTGTTCAAGGGCGAAGATCTGCTCGGGATGGCGCCGGACGAGCGCGCCGCCAAGGGCGTGTTCCTCGCCTTCCAGTATCCGGTGGAAATTCCCGGTGTCGCCACCATGAATTTTCTGCGCACGGCGCTGAATGCCCAGCGCAAGGCGCGCGGCGAGAGCGAATTTTCGACGCCGGATTTTCTCAAGAAAGTCCGCGATGTCGCAAAGTCGCTTAACATCCCGCAGGACATGCTGAAGCGCGGCGTCAACGTCGGCTTTTCCGGCGGCGAGAAGAAGCGCAACGAGGTGCTGCAGATGGCGCTGTTTGAGCCGAGTCTGTGCATCCTCGACGAGATGGATTCCGGTCTCGACATCGACGCGCTGCGGATCGCGGCTGACGGCGTCAATGCGCTGCGCTCGAAGGATCGTGCCATGGTCGTCATCACGCACTATCAGCGGCTGCTCAACTACATCGTGCCGGACGTGGTTCACGTGATGTCGAAGGGGCGCGTGGTGAAGAGCGGCGGCAAGGATCTGGCGCTGGAGCTCGAAGCATCCGGCTACGCCCAGTTCGAGGACGCGGCGTAATCGCAGACGGATTTGATCATGAATGTTGCATTGGCAAAGACGGAGACCGGCCGCGCGGTGAGCGAAACATTCGCCATGGCGCGTTCTCGCTTGCCCGGCGCCGGGAAGGTGGCGGATGCGCGCCGGAAGGCGTTCGAATCCTATGAGCGCGCGGGGTTGCCGACGCGCCGGATCGAGGACTGGAAATATACCGACCTGCGCGTCTTGATGCGCGAGGTGTTGCCGCTCGCTGCGGTCCCCGATCAGTCGGCGCTGGCGAAGGCCGTTGATGCGGTGAAGGCTGCGGCTGTTGAGAATGCCTGCCGGCTGGTGCTGGTCGATGGCACGTTCGCGCCGAAGCTGTCCGATCTCGGCGGGCTGGACAAGGGACTTCGCGTCCAGTCCTTACGCGAAACACTTGATGCCGGCGCTGATCTGCCTGCGGCGGCGACAGATGATGTCATGGTATCGCTCAACGCGGCGATGGCGACCGATGGCGTGATCGTCTCGGTCGACGATGGCGTTGCGTTGACCAAGCCGGTTCAGATCGTTCACGTTGCCACGGCATCGTCGGCTTCGGTCTTCACCCGTTCGCGCGTGCAGGTCGGCAAGGGCGCGCGCGTGACGCTGGTCGAAAGCTTTGCCGCCGTGTCCGGCGCGAAATCTTACCAGGTCAACGACGCGGTGATCGTCTCCATCGGTGATGAGGCCGATGTCGCTCATATCCGCCTGATGGATGATGCCACCGACGCGGTCAACATTTCTTCAGGTCTTGTGACGGTCGGCGCCAAGTCAAAGGTCAACTTCTTGGGCCTGACCAGCGGCGGCCGTGTCAGCCGTTATCAGGGCTTTATCACGCTGGCCGGCGAGGGCAGCGATCTCTCCGTCAATGGCGTCAACTTGCTGAAAGAGTCGCAGCATGGCGACACGACGCTGGTGGTCGATCACGCCGTTCCGAACTGCACGAGCCGCGAGGTGTTCCGCGCGGTGGTCGATGACCGCGCGCACTCGGTGTTCCAGGGCAAGATCATCGTGCGGCCCGATGCGCAAAAGACCGACGGCAAGATGATGACGCGGGCGCTGCTGCTGTCCGACGACGCGGAAGCCGACAACAAGCCCGAGCTCGAGATTTTCGCCGACGACGTCACCTGCGGCCACGGTGCGGCCATCGGCGCGCTCGACGAGAGCCTTCTGTTTTATCTGCGTGCCCGGGGGCTTTCCGAGAAGGAAGCGCAGGCGCTGCTGATCCAGGCGTTTGTCGGTGAGGCGATCGAGTCCATCGCCGACGACGGCTTGCGCGATGCGGTCGTGGCAATCGCCGAGCGCTGGCTGGCGGCACGGGGCTAACGGTTGCCGTCATCCTTTGCGGCCCGGCTTTTGGCCGGGCATCTCTCAGGATGACGGAGAACAGGTTGATAGCGTCATCCTGAGGAGTGAGCGCAAGCGAGCCTCGAAGGATGACAGGAAGAGAAGAAAATGACCCATCCGGCGGTCGCCAACGGTTCCTATGACGTGATGCGCGTGCGGGAGGATTTCCCGGCGCTGGCGATGCAGGTCTACGGCAAACCGCTGGTCTATCTCGACAACGCCGCGTCGGCGCAGAAGCCGACCGCCGTGCTCGACCGCATGGCCGAGGCCTACAAGACCGAATACGCCAACGTTCATCGCGGGCTGCACTATCTCGCCAATGCCGCGACCGAGGCTTACGAGGGCGGCCGCGCCAAGGTCGCGAAATTCCTCAATGCGAAACGCAATGAAGAAATCGTCTTCACGCGCAACGCCACCGAGGCGATCAACCTCGTGGCGTCGTCCTGGGGCGAACCGAACATCAAGGCGGGCGACGAGATCGTCCTCTCGATCATGGAGCACCACTCCAACATCGTGCCCTGGCATTTCCTGCGCGAGCGCCACGGCGCGGTCATCAAGTGGGCGCCGGTGGACGATGAAGGCAATTTCCTGATCGACGAATTCGAGAAACTGCTGACGCCGAAGACCAAGCTCGTCGCCATGACGCAGATGTCGAACGCGCTCGGCACCGTGGTGCCGGTCAAGGATGTGGTGAAGCTCGCGCATGCGCGCGGTATCCCGGTTCTGGTCGACGGCAGCCAGGCGGCGGTGCATCTCGCCATCAACGTGCAGGACATCGATTGCGATTTCTACGTTTTCACCGGACACAAGCTCTACGGTCCGACCGGGATCGGTGTGCTCTATGCGAAGCACACGCTTCTGGAATCGATGCGGCCGTATAACGGCGGCGGCGAGATGATCCGCGAGGTGGCCAAGGACTGGGTCACCTATGGCGATTCGCCGCACAAGTTCGAGGCGGGCACGCCGGCGATCGTCGAGGCGATCGGTCTTGGCGCCGCCATCGATTATGTCAATTCGATCGGCAAGGCGCGGATTGCGGCGCACGAGCACGAGCTTCTGGTCTATGCGCAACAGCGGCTGCGCGAGATCAATTCGCTGCGGGTGATCGGCACGGCGCGCGACAAGGGGCCGGTGATCTCGTTCGAGATGAAGGGGGCGCATCCCCACGACGTTGCCACCGTGATCGATCGTTCCGGCATCGCGGTGCGCGCCGGAACCCATTGCGTGATGCCGCTTTTAGAGCGGTTCAACGTCACTGCGACCTGCCGGGCGTCGTTCGGCATGTATAATACGCGCGAGGAAGTCGACCACCTGGCGCAGGCACTGATCAAGGCACGGGATTTGTTCGCATGAGTAATGCTGCTGAAGCCAAGGCGGCCGACGCCGCCGAACCCAAGGTCGCAAACGTTCAGACCAGTTCGGCGCTGCCGCCGGAAGAGACCGAGCGGATGGGCACGGATATCGTGGCCGCGCTGAAAACCGTGTTCGATCCGGAAATCCCGGCCGATATCTACGAACTCGGGCTGATCTACAAGGTCGACATCAAGGACGATCGCGGCGTCGACGTCGAGATGACGCTGACGACGCCGAACTGTCCTGCCGCGGCGGAGTTGCCGACCATGGTGGAAAACGCCGTGGCGAGCGTGCCGGGTGTCGGTGTGGTCAACGTCAACATCGTCTGGGATCCGGCCTGGACGCCGGATCGGATGAGCGACGAGGCGCGCCTCGTCCTCAACATGTGGTGATCTGATTTTGCCGAAGCTGTCCGGCGTTATCGAGACCGCGCTTTACGTCGACGACCTCGAACGCGCCTGCGCTTTCTACGAGGACGTGCTCGAGCTCTCGCGGCTGACCGGCGACCAGCGGTTTCTCGCATTCGATGTTGGTGGCCGCAGCGTATTGTTGCTGTTTCACCGCGGCTCCACGCTGGAGACCGTGCATCTGCCGGGCGGTACCATCCCGCCGCACGATGGGAACGGACCGATCCATGTGGCATTTTCTATTGCCGCTGGTGACCTTGCGGCCTGGGAGACGCGCCTGACGGAGCGGGGTGTTGCGATCGAGGGCCGGACGGATTGGCCGCGCGGCGGCCGCAGCATCTATTTCCGCGATCCCGACAACCACCTGCTGGAACTGGTGACGCCGGGAGTCTGGGCCATTTACTGACGACGCATGATTCGAGGGCCGGGCCGCGAGGCCTCAGGAGAGGTTCTAACGGAATTCAGGGCGTAAGCCCTTCACAGCAAGAGATTCGTTGTTATTTTAACGGCATGATGGTGCGTCGCGACCGCACAGCGACAGGAGATCAACTGAAATGACCACCGCTGACGTCTCCAAGCCGAAGCCGCGGCCCCGCCCGCAGGTCATGCGCCTCACCGAGGCGGCCGCCGCGCGCGTGAAGGAACTCTCGGCGCGAGCGGATTCGGAGATCGTGGGTTTGCGCGTCGGCATCAAGAACGGCGGCTGCGCCGGCCAGTCCTACACCGTCGAATACGCCCACGACGTCAAGCCGACCGACGAGGTCGTCGAGGACAAGGGCGTCAAGGTTCTGGTCGATCCCAAGGCCGTGCTGTTCCTGCTCGGCACCGAGATGGACTACAAGGCCGACAAGATGCAGGCCCAGTTCATTTTCAACAATCCGAACCAGGTCTCGGCGTGCGGCTGCGGTGAATCCGTGCAGCTCACGCCCGCGAAGATCGACGGCTAGGCGCAGGCAGGTCCGCGTGATGGACCGCGAATTCCTTCTCGACCTCTTCGCAAGCTTCGGCCCCGTCACGTTGCGAAAAATGTTTTCCGGCTTCGGCATTTCCGTCGATGGCGTCAATTTCGCCATGGCGCTACGTGCAGGCCTGATCTTCCGCGCCGACGAGTTGACCATTCCACAGTTCGAGGCCGAAGGCGCAAAACCCTTTCAGTACGAGACCAGCAAGAAGGCGGTCACGGTGATGTCGTACTGGCATGTGCCGGAGCGGCTGTATGACGATCCGGAGGAGCTAGCCGTTTGGGCACGCGACGCGCTGGCGGCGGCTCAGCGTGCCAAGCTCAAGAAGAGGCCGAAGACCCCACGCAAGGCGAACTCGCGCGTGGCGAAGGAGCGTGCGATCAAGAAGGTTGCACCAAGGAAAGCAACGAAGAAAGCAGTTGGGAAGCGCGCGGCGTCAAAGCGTCGGACGCGTCAGGCCACCTGAATCTGCACTTCGGCTGAATATTCCGGATCGGCCTCGCAGATCACGCGGTTGCGGCCGTTGCGCTTGGCTGCATAGAGGCAGGCGTCGGCACGCTCGATCAGCGAGTCTGTGGTATCGCCGGGACGTAGGATCGACACGCCGACCGAAATGGTGACACGGCCGAGAATTTCGCCGGTCGACTTCTTCTTCAATTCCTTGGCCATCACGGCGCGGCGGATGTGATCGGCGACCGTCAGCGCCTGACGCATGGCGGTGTTCGGCAACACCACCGCGAATTCCTCACCGCCATAGCGCGCGGTGATGTCCTGACCCTTGATCGTCTGCTTGAGCGACATCGCCACCAGCCGCAGCACCTGATCGCCGGTGAGATGGCCGTAGTTGTCGTTGAACGACTTGAAATGATCGATGTCAAACATCAGGAGCGACAGCGGGCCGCCTTCCTTGATCGCCAGCGCCACGGCATCCTCGACGGCGCGGTCGAAATATTTCCGGTTACCGAGTCCGGTGAGTGGATCGGTCAGGCTTTCGGCGCGGATCGCTTCGAGACTCTGCTGCAGGTTGTTGATCTCGACCTTGGAGATCGCGAGACGATCTTCCAGCGCCTTGTTGGTTTCCTGCATCTCGCGGGTGGATTTCACCAACGTTTCGATCACCGCCTTGACCTGCTCGCGGTTATCGGCCGCGTTCAGCCTCTCCGTCGCACCCGCCAGGCTGTCGCCGAAGGTGGTGGTCATACCGAGGGCGTCGGTGATCAGGGTCATCACGTCGTCGATCTCGTTGATGACGCGTGCGCCGACCTTGTCGATGCGGTCGGTGGTCCTGATCTGGGAGAGATAGGTTTCGTAGATCTGTTCGAGATCGGCTTCGGTCAGCTTGCCGTTGCGCGCCAGCGTCTCGTTGATGATCTTGTTGAGGGACGAGTTGTAGCCGGTGGCGTAGACGTACCAGATTTCGTAGTTGCGCGGAATCGCGGTCTGCCGCAACGACCGGATTTGGCCGAGCGCCACCTCCGCGAACGCCATGGTGCGTTCATGTTCGTCCAGCCCAATCACTTTTGCGTCCCCGCCGACGACCCATACAGGTCATCGCCCCAAACGGCATAATCTCAGCCTTGAATATTGCTTTCAGGCTAACGGCAGAGAGTTTACGCGGGGTAAACGGTTCTAATTGGGTGAACCGGGCAGGTGACCGGCGCTCGCGTGGTCAGACGCGGGCGCGGATCGGGCGCAGCAGGAAAGCCGGTAGGTGGGAATGATCGCCCGGCTCGGAGATGGCCTCATGGCGTGGTGCGGGCGCGCGTCCGATTGACGGTGGCTGCTGCGGCGCTGCTGCTACCGGGGCGCCGGCTGCCGGCGCATCGTGGCGCTGGCGATCGCCGCCGGAGCGGCGAGGTTCGCGGCGCGGTCTCCGCCCATCACGCTTGCCGTCGCGACCGTGACGCGATCGCGATGGCCGCTCGGCCGATGCTGCGTCGGCGGATTCCGCATCGACACCATCGGCGGGCGCTTCGTAGCCGGGAAGATCGGTCTTCGGAATGGCCTGGCCGGTCAGCTTTTCGATTGCGGCGAGGGATTTGAAATCGGCGGGGCAGACGATGGTGATCGCGGTGCCGGTGCGTCCGGCGCGGCCTGTGCGGCCGATGCGATGTACGTAATCATCCGGATGATGCGGCACGTCGAAATTGAAAACGTGGCTGACTTCGGGAATGTCGAGGCCGCGCGCGGCGACGTCGGAGGCGACCAACAGAGGCAGTTCGCCTTTGCGGAACTGGTCGAGCGCGGCCATGCGCGCGCTCTGATCCATGTCGCCGTGCAGGGCGCAGACGGCGAAGCCGTGCTTCTGAAGCGACTTGTAGACGATCGCCACATCGCGCTTGCGATTGCAGAAGATGATCGCGTTCTTGAGATCCTTGGCGTCGCGGAGCAGATGGCGCAGCATCTCGCGTTTGTCGTGCGGCTCACGTCCGCAACTGACCTGGCCCTGGGTGACGGTGGCGGCGGTGGTCGCCGGCCGCGAGACTTCGACCTTCTCCGGATTGTGCAGGAACTGGTCAGTAACGCGACGAATTTCCGGCGGCATAGTCGCGGTGAAGAACAGGGTCTGCCGGGTGAATGGTACCAGCTTGCAGATGCGTTCGATGTCGGGAATGAAGCCCATGTCCAGCATGCGGTCGGCTTCGTCGATCACCAGCAATTCGACGCCGGTGAGGAGCAGTCCGCCGCGTTCGGTGTGATCGAGCAGGCGGCCTGGTGTTGCGATCAGCACGTCGACGCCGCGTGTCAGCTTCATGTCCTGGTCGCCGAACGAGACGCCGCCGATCAGCAGCGCCACGTTGAGCTTCTGGCCAACACCATATTTGTCGAACTGTTCCTTGACCTGAGCAGCGAGTTCGCGGGTCGGCTCGAGGATCAGCGTGCGTGGCATGCGGGCGCGTGCGCGGCCCTTTTCGAGCAATGTGAGCATGGGCAGGACGAAGGCGGCGGTCTTGCCGGTGCCGGTCTGGGCGATGCCGAGAACATCGCGGCGGGCCAGAACGTGCGGGATAGCCTGATCCTGAATGGGGGTAGGGGCGGTGTAACCTGCGGCCGCAACAGCGGCGAGCACCTTGTCGGACAAACCGAGATGGGAAAAAGACATTGAGCCTCTGGTCGAAACCGCCGTTCGGCATCGAAGGTAAAAGGCTGTCGCGCTCAACCCCTTAACGGCGTGCTTTGAAAAGCGAAGGGGGCTCTGACTTACGCTGACGGGCGGCTCGCCGGGGAATCGTGTTCGGGTCCGGGCCGCGTTGGCCGGAACATAGGGGTGAACCAGCCAAAGTCAATGCAGGAAACGGCCGAAATGCCGAAAAACCTTAATGTTTTTGGATAATTTGGGCGGGATTCAGGGCCTCCGTGGGGGGAGGAACAGCCGACATCCGGGATGAACCACGCTACGCATTTTACCGACTATGGCATAGTCCGATTGCGCACGTTGACCGCCGAAACATGGGATATGGGAAAGTTGGAATGAGGGGCATTTCGGTCGGGCGCGCGGCGCTGTTGGGTATTGCGTCCGCGCTTCTGATGCTCGCCAGCCCGGCACAGGCCGCCAAGCGTATCGCGCTGGTGATCGGCAACAACGACTACAGGAACGTCCCGAAACTTCAGAAGGCCGTCAACGACGCCCGCACCATGGGCGACACGCTGCGGCAACTCGGCTTCAGCGTCATGGTTGCCGAGAACCAGACCCGTCAGGCTTTCAGTCAGACGCTGCTTGCGTTCGATCAGCAGATCGAACCGGGCGACACGGCGTTCTTCTTCTATGCCGGTCACGGCTTTGAGATCGCCGGTCAGAACTATCTGCTGCCGACCGACGTGCCCGCGGCGACCGAAGGGCAGGAAGAGTTGGTTCGCGACGCGTCGATCCTCGCCGACCGCATCGTCGAGCGGTTGCAGAACAAGAAGGCGCGCACCTCGATCCTGGTGTTCGACGCCTGCCGCAACAATCCGTTCGAGCGCAAGGGTACCCGCGCTGTCGCGGGCGGCGCAGGTCTCGCGCCGATGACGCAACTACCCGAAGGTGTTTTCTCGGTATTCTCTGCCGGGCCACGGCAGACCGCGCTCGATCGCCTGTCGAACGACGACAGCAACCCGAATTCGGTGTTCACCCGCATCTTCGCGAAGGAACTGTTGCAGCCCGGCGAGAACATGGTGCAGGTGGCGCAGCGCACCCGCCGCACGGTGAGCGAAATGGCGCAAACGGTGCGCCACAAGCAGGTGCCGGTCTATTTCGACCAGATGGTCGACGACGTGTTCTTGAACGGCATGGCCAAAGGTCAGCAGCAGGCGGCATCTACGGTGCCAGAACAGAAGGTCGCGGCACTGCCGCCGGTTGCGCCGCTGAAGCCGCCGTCGAACGAAGCGGTCAATGCGCCGATCGCGAATTTCTCACGCCACAATGGCGGATGGACCGTGGTGTTTTCGATCGCCGATCCCGCGCTCGGGATTTCCTGGCGCATGGGCGACAGCGGTCCATTCAGGGAAACCGGTTTTCTGGATACGCTCGATCCGCGCACCCGCAAGCGAATACCCAATCCCGCCATCGAATTGGCCGCCGATGCACCGGCGGCGACGATCCAGATCCGCTACGTCGATGCCAACGGCGAGCCGCGGGGGCCGTTCCCGATCCGCTTCGATCCGGAAGCCGCGCTGATCCGCGATCAACGGAAGATCCTCGACATGACCGCGACGAGCTGGCTGTCGTTTCGCCAGTTCAACGGGCTTCTAGTCTACTACACCCATCTGATGTCGTATCGCTGCGCCATCCGCGAAGCGAGGATCGGTATCGACTCGTCGGTGCCGGATCAGGTGCTCAAGATGCCGGCCTGCGACCCGCGCGACCCCAGCGCCATTCCGCACGACGCGCTGCCCTATTTGAAGTTGCCGCCCGCAACCAAGTCGGTGTCGGTCGAGTTGACTTACCGGGATGGAAGCGTATCGGAGATCAAGAGTTTCCGGCGCTAGTGTCCCGATTCCGAAGTTCGCATGTCCTTGCGACAACCTTTGATGCGAACTTCGGAATCAAAGGGACACTGGCAAGTTTATAATTCTAGTGTGGTTTAGGTTCAGAAGTCCGCTTCACTGACTCGCTGCGATAATGCAGCGGACTTCTGAACCACCACACTAGCCTCCGAAGGACTTCGCGGATGGACGCAGGCAGTTCGCGCGAACCGCGGCCCGACAGTCGCTCGATATCGACCCGCTGCTGTGTCGTCGGCGGTGGGCCCGCCGGCATGATGCTCGGCTATCTGCTGGGACGCGCCGGGATCGATACGATCGTTCTTGAAAAACATGCCGACTTTTTTCGCGACTTTCGCGGCGACACCGTGCATCCCTCGACCATGCAGGTGATGGACGAACTCGGCCTGATCGGCGACTTCCTCAAAATTCCACACGATGAACTGCAAAAACTCGACGGCTATTTCGGCAAGACACCACTGCGGATCGCCGATGTCAGCCGGACCGGCGCCAAATATCCCTTCATCGCCTTCATGCCGCAGTGGGATTTTCTCAATTTTTTGCGCGACAAGGGACATCGCTTTCCGAACCTCAAGGTGATGATGAGCACCGAGGCGACGGGACTGATCCAATCCGGCGACAAGATTGTGGGCGTTCAGGCCGAGGATGCGCAGGGCGCGCTCGACATCACGGCGGATCTCACGGTCGCCTGCGACGGGCGGCATTCCGTTGTCCGCCCGAGTGCAGGACTCGACGTTGAGGAGATCGGTGCTCCGATGGACGTGCTCTGGTTTCGGGTCGGCAAGGGCGCCGAGACCGAAAGCGTGTTTGCCCGCATCGAGAGCGGCCGCATGATGGTGACGCTCGATCGCGGCACCTATTGGCAATGCGCTTACGTCATCGTCAAGGGACACTACGATGAGATCAAGGCGCGGGGGCTCGACGCTTTCCGCGCCGACGTCGTCGCCTTGGCGCCGACGCTGCGGTCCGGCATCGCGGACGTGAAAAGCTGGGACGACGTGAAGCTGCTCACGGTCGCGGTCAACCGGCTCAAGCAGTGGATGCGGCCGGGCTTGTTATGCATCGGCGACGCCGCGCACGCGATGTCGCCGGTCGGCGGCGTCGGGGTCAACATCGCGGTGCAGGATGCCGTCGCTGCGGCCAATCTGCTGGCGGCAAAACTAGCGCACGGTCCGGTCAGCGAGGATGATCTTTCAGCGGTGCAGCGCCGCCGCGAATTTCCGATGCGGATGACGCAAGCCATGCAGGTGTTCGTGCAGAACAATATTGTCCGCGCCGCGCTGAAGCCCGGCAATGCGCCGCTGCGACCGCCGTGGCCGATCCGCCTTGTCAGCGCGGTGCCGTTCCTGCAGGGGTTGACTGCGCGCTTCATCGCGGTCGGCGTGCGACCGGAGCATGTGCAGTCGCCGGAGGCGTCCCCGTCCACAAACTGAAAGCGCAAAGCGCGTCTTTGCGCAGATGACCCGGCGCATCCAGCGTTACCCCATGATCGAAAATCCGCCGTCGACCGGAATCGCCGTGCCTGTGACGAAGTCCGATGCGGGCGAGGCGAGGAACGCGGCGATGCCGGCGAAATCGTCGATGTGGCCCCAGCGTGCGGCCGGTGTACGCGCCAGCACCTTGTCGTGCAGGCCATCGACCTGCGCACGCGCTGCCTTGGTCAACTCGGTGTCGATCCAGCCGGGCAGGATGGCGTTGACCTGGATGTTGTCGGGCGCCCACGCCACCGCGCAGGACTTCGTGAACTGCACGATGCCGCCTTTGCTCGCCGCATAGACCGGCGCAAAACTGGTGCCGAAGATCGACAGCATCGAGCCGATGTTGATGACCTTGCCGCCGCCTGCCGCCTTCATGGCCAGGTAAGCCGCCTGCGAGCACAGGAAGGCGCTGGTGAGGTTGGTTGTCATCACCGTCTCCCATTCCGCCAGACTCAACACATGCGGCGGCTTGCGGATGCTCATGCCGGCATTGTTAACGAGGATGTCGACACGCCCGAATGCCTTCGTCGTCTGCGCGACCATGCTGGTCACGGCGTTGGCGTCGGTGACATCGCAGGCAATGGCGATCGCCTTCGCGCCGCGTTTGGTCAGGTCGTCGACCGCGGCCCGCGACTTTTCGGCGTTGCGGCCGACCACGGCGACGGCGGCGCCGGCTTCGGCCATTCCGCGCGCCATGCCGAGCCCGATGCCGCCGTTGCCGCCGGTGACGATGGCGACTTTCCCCGAGAGATCGAAGGCATGAGTCATGGTTCTGTCCATTCCAGGATTATGTGGTTGCAGATAGGGAATGCACGGTGGGTCCGTGCCGGCCATCAGACGGCGAGATAGATTATGCGCCCGAGCGCGCCGAGCAACAGTACGAAGGCCGCGGTGGACTGGATGAAGAAGCCTGGAAACCGTTTGGCGGGGTCCGAAATATAACCGACGAAGTAGATGATGCGCCCGAGCAGCCAGAGCGCGCCGAGCGCAGCGGCCCAGGTAGGGCTCCAGTAAATCGCGAACAGCCACATCGCCGGTAGAAAGACCGGAATCCACTCGACCGTGTTCAGGTGCGCACGGAAGGCGCGTTCGAGCCGTGGATCGCCGGTCATCACAGGCGCTAGGATTCCAGTCTTGGCGTGAAGCCGCGACACGGTGAGCGCCATTCCGAACACGACCAGTCCGCCGACCAGCGTGACGATGGCGACGAGGTAATAGCGTTCCATGGCAGGCCTCCCATTGTTCTTGTTAATGCCCGATATTGTTGATGGATCGGGTCGGGGCGCCAGTGTCAAAATTTGTCAGGATTACATGCGCCGCGACAGCAGGAGCACCAATACCCCGGCAATCGCCAGCGCGCCGCCGTAATACACCCATGGCGTCTGCCGGATCATGAAGCTCGAGGCGGGATAGGGGAACACGCCGGTGCCCTGACCGATCCAGACAAGGCCGGTCAGAAGTGCGAGCAGACCGAGGACGAGGAGAGCTGTTCTCATGGTCGGGCGGTGCTCCGGATATTTTTCACCGCCGACGAAGCGCCGCGGCTTGGGTCACACGTCCAGCAAATCCTCGCTGGCGAATTCGGCCTTGTCGGAGATGAACGCGAAGCGCGCCTCGGCCTTGGTGCCCATGAGCCGTTCGACGCTGTCGGCGGTGCCTTCGCGTTCCTCGGGCAGCAGCACCACGCGCAGCATGGTGCGCTTCGTCGGATCCATGGTGGTTTCCTTGAGCTGCGCCGGCATCATCTCGCCGAGGCCTTTGAAGCGGCCGACATCGACCTTGGCGTTGGCGTTGAATTCACTCTTGAGCAGTTGCTCCTTGTGCGCGTCGTCGCGGGCGTAAACCGTCTTGCTGCCGTGGGTCAGGCGATAGAGCGGCGGCACCGCGAGGTAGAGATGTCCCTCGTCGATCAGTTTCTGCATCTGGCGATAGAAGAACGTGATCAGCAGCGAGGCGATGTGCGCGCCGTCGACGTCGGCGTCGGTCATGATGATGACCCGCGAATAGCGCAGGTCCTCTTCGCGATAGTTGGTGCCGGTGCCGCAGCCGAGCGCCTGGATCAAGTCAGCGAGCTGGGCGTTCGCAACGAGCTTGTCCTTGGTTGCGGAGGCGACGTTGAGGATCTTGCCGCGCAAGGGCAGCACGGCCTGGGTCTTGCGGTCGCGCGCCTGCTTGGCGCTGCCGCCGGCCGAGTCACCCTCGACGATGAACAGTTCGGAACCATCGGTCGCGCTGTTGGTGCAGTCCGCGAGCTTGCCGGGCAGGCGCAGTTTCTTGACCGCGCTCTTGCGCGAGGTTTCCTTTTCGGCCCTGCGGCGCAGCCGTTCGTCGGCGCGTTCGATGACGAAATCGAGCAGTTTGTTGGCCTGCACCGGGTTGCCGGACAGCCAATGGTCGAACGGGTCCTTGATGGCCTGCTCGACGATCTTCTGCGCTTCGGCGGTGGCGAGGCGGTCCTTGGTCTGGCCCTGGAATTCCGGTTCGCGCACGAACACGGACAGCATAACAGCGGCGCCGACCATCACATCTTCCGAGGTGATCGGCGCAGCTCGCTTGCCCTGGCCGACGCGCTCGGCGTGATCCTTCAGGCCGCGCAGCAGTGCGCTGCGCATGCCGGACTCGTGGGTGCCGCCGTCGGGCGTCGGCACCGTGTTGCAGTAGGACGACAGAAAACCGTCGGCATCGGCGGTCCATGCCACCGCCCATTCGCACGCGCCATGGGCGCCGTTGCGTCCGGACTTTCCGGAGAAGATGTCGGGATGCACCAGCGTATCGGTGTGGATCGCAGCCCCAAGATAGTCCTTCAATCCGCCGGGAAAGTGGAAGGTTGCTTCCGGCGGCACATCCTCGAGCCCCTTGAGCAGTTCGGGCGCGCAATGCCAGCGGATTTCGACGCCGCCGAACAGATAGGCTTTTGACCGCGTCATCTTGAACAGGCGCTGCGGCTTGAACGCGGCCTTGGCGCCGAAGATGTCGGTGTCCGGCTTAAAGCGGATGGTGGTGCCGCGGCGATTGTTGATCTTGCCGAGGTCCTCGAGCTTGCCCTTGGGGTGGCCGCGCTCGAACGTCATCTTGTAGAGCTTCTGGCTGCGCGCGACTTCCACTTCGAGCCGCGAGGAGAGGGCATTCACCACGGACACGCCGACGCCGTGCAGGCCGCCGGAGGTTTCGTAAACCTTGGAGTCGAACTTGCCGCCCGAATGCAGCGTGCACATGATGACTTCGAGCGCCGACTTCTTCGGGAATTTCGGATGCGGATCGACCGGGATGCCGCGCCCGTTGTCGGTCACGGTCAGGAAGCCGTCGGCGGTCAGTTCGACGTTGATGAAGGTGGCGTGCCCGGCCAGCGCCTCGTCCATACAGTTGTCGATCACTTCTGCGAACAGGTGATGCAGCGCCTTCTCGTCCGTGCCGCCGATGTACATGCCGGGTCGGCGGCGGACCGGCTCCAGGCCCTCCAGCACCTCGATGTCGGCGGCGGTGTAGTCGGCCTCGGCGCCCGAGGCGCGGCTGGCGGCGCGGGCCGGCGCTCGGCCCTTCGCCTCGGGGGATGCAAACAGGTCGTCAGATGATTTCGTTTTAGCGTTCGATTTCAGTGATTTGGACATAGCTCTTCAAACATTGCGCGCAGGATTCCGCGCGAGCGAATCGATTGCCCTGACTATGCCATGGATGGGGCTGGAAATGTGACCGGACGACCCGTTCCGCAAAGGGTGCCCGGCCGTTGTCGGGAAGGATGATCAGGCCGCGCGGGTGCGGAAGACCACAATCACGAACAGCGCCATGGCGGCGATGACGATCAGCGAGCCGACGATAGGCGCGGCAGTGTAGGCCGGACCGTTGAGCAGTACCAGGGCGATGCCAGCAGGAAACAGCACAGCGCCGACGATGTGCAGCCAGCCCTGGATGCGGGCCAGCGTCATGCGACCCGCGGCCGGAATGACCCGGTAATACAGGCCGAACAGGAACAGTAGTACGCCGCCGACCAGGTTAAGGTGGGCATGGGCCGGCGCCAGCACGAAGTTCTGCTGAGCGCCCATGACGATGCCGGCGAGCATGCCCGCCAGCAGGATGACGACACTCACGCACATCATCAATGATCCGATCATCTCATGTCCCCCTGGTCTCTTGGCTGGATCGGCAAACCGTGGTGTGAAGTGGGTCTTCGCACGGTCCGCGTCTTGTGACTTGAAGTCGCCGGACGGGCCGGCTTACCTGTCGGCGTGGGTCTCCTGGCCGGCGGAAAAGGTTCAACGCGGCGCCGTTTGCGAGAGTCCGGCGAGAGGTGGAATGGAAGGCTTCGCACGCGACCTGATCGACTTCGTGCGCGATCATCAAGTCTGGGCCGCTCCCGTCGTGTTCCTGCTCGCCTTCGGCGAGTCGCTGGCTTTCATCTCGCTGCTGATCCCGGCCTGGAGCATCCTGATCGCGATCGGCGCGCTGCTCGGCGCAAGCGACGCGAGTTTCTGGCCGGTCTGGATCGCGGGCGGCATCGGTGCGGCGCTCGGCGACTGGCTGTCCTACTGGTTCGGCTTCAAGTTCAAGGACCGTGTCGCCGAGATATGGCCGTTGTCGCGCTATCCCGACCTGCTGCCGCGTGGCGAAACCTTCGTGCAAAAGTGGGGCGTTCCCTCGATCTATATCGGGCGGTTCTTCGGACCGCTGCGCGCCACGGTGCCACTTGCCGCCGGCATTTTCGAAATGCCGCACTGGCGATTTCAGATTGCGAACTGGATTTCAGCGCTGATCTGGTCGGGCGTGTTGTTGTTATTCGGTGACGTGATCTCGCAGATCATCGAATGGATCTGGCGCGTGGTTTAAAGCGGTTCAGCGCGCAGACGAACACGGAATAAGCTATCGCAACTGGGGTTCTTCGCTGCAGCCGCACAATGCGCAACCATGATCGGTCGTGTCGTTGTGATCGCCTCGCGATCAAAACGCTGTTAAAAATAGCCGCCGATAACGAAGACGAAGCGGCCGATCCGCAGAACGGCAAACGCTTTATCAAGGAGGACTCACCATGGACATCTCACGACGTCACGTTTTGGCTGGAGCCGCGGCGATCGCGACCGCTCCGCTTTTCAACGGCGCTGCCAGGGCGGAAGCACCTGCCACCAACAAGCAGGTTGCGGGAATCTATCGCTACAAGGTCGGCAGCTTCGAGTGCACATCGATCAACGACGGCGCCCGCAGCTTCCCGATGCCGGATACCTTCGTGCGCAACGTGCCGAAGGAAAAAGCGCGCGAGGCTGCCGCTGCCGCTTACATGCCCGACGGCATGGTGACGGTGCCGTTCAATCCGCAACTCATCAACACCGGCTCCAAACTCGTGCTGATCGATACCGGCAACGGCATCGCCAATCAGGGACCAACCAAGGGCGCTGTCGGCAATACGCTGCAGAACCTCGTCGCTTCCGGCGTGGACCCGAAATCGGTCGACATCGTGTTGCTGTCGCATCTGCATCCGGACCACATCAATGGTATCCGCGCCGCTGACGGCAGCATGGCATTTCCCAACGCCGAGATCATGGCGCCGGCGGTGGACTGGAATTTCTGGACCAACGCGGAGAACGCGGCCAAGGCCGACTCCAATCCGATGATGAAGAACTACTTCGCCGTGGTGAAGAAGGCGTTCGCGGGAATCGAGTCGAAGATCACGCGCTACGACTGGGATAAGGAAGTCGTTCCCGGCATCCACTCGATCGGGACGCCCGGTCATACGCCCGGCCATACCTCGTTCTGGCTGACGTCGGGCAATTCGAAAATCCTGATCCAGTCAGACGTGACCAACATTCCGGAATTCTTCCTGATCAATCCGGACTGGCACGTGATGTATGACGCCGAACCCGACCTCGCCGCCAAGACCCGGCACAAATTCCTCGACATGGCGGCTGCGGAGAAGGCGACAGTGGTCGGCTTCCACTTCCAGTTCCCGTCGATCGGCCATGTGGAGAAGAACGGCACCGGCTATCGGCTGATCCCGGCGGCCTGGAATCCGACCATCTGATCGCAGTTCATCTTGCTGTCATGAGGGGCCGCCTGTGGGCGGCCTCTTTGTTTGATGTTGACGCGCGGAACCGGCGGCCCTATATCGCGCGCATGATCAAGACCGCGACCATCACCGTTGCCCGCCGCCGCCGCGCTTTCGCGGTATGGGCGGTTGTTCGCGCTTGAGATAACAGCCCCTGCCGCCGGATCGCTCCCGCGGCGCTTTTTCCAAAAAATCGCGGTACGATCTGACGGCTCCTTTCACGTTTCAGGAGTTTGCGATGTATACGCCGCCTCTGTTCAAGTCCGACCGCGCCGCGAGCCTTGCGTTCGCCGAGACGCGCGGTTTCGGCACGGTCTGCGCGTGGGATGGCAGCAAGCCGATCGCCTCGGCGCTGCCGTTCGTGATCGATCATGCCGCGGACGGCACGCCGCGGCTGGCGTTCCATGTCGCGCGTCACAACCCGCTGGCGAAACTGGCCGACGGTCGCGCATCGTGGCTGATGGCGGTGATGGGCGCGGACGCCTATGTCTCACCCGACTGGTACGTGTCGCCGGATCAGGTGCCGACCTGGCTCTATCAAGCCGTGCACCTGACGGGATCGGTGCGGACCATGACGGAGGTCGAGCTCGGCGCGCATGTCGATGACCTCAGCGCCAAATTCGAGAACCGGCTTGCGCCGAAGCCGCCATGGAAATCATCCAAGATGACCGCGGGCAGGCTTGACGCGATGAAGAAGGCGATCGTGGGTCTTGTCATGACGGTGCAAGACATCGAAGGCAGCTTCAAGCTCAACCAGCACAAGTCGGAAGCCGACTTTGCGGCGATCGCCAATGCCATGGCGCGGCAAGCTGATCCGGCCGCGCAGACGATCGGGCAACTGATGGTCGCGCAACGGCCGGAGTTGGACTACAAGTCGCAAACCTCCGGGGGCAACCCCGCGGAAGCAAGGACAACGTCATGACTGTCGCTGACACAAAATCCAAAGCGCAGGCTCCGGTCGGCAAGACCGCCGCGAAGCCGACGGTGTTTGTCGATGGTGCGTCCGGCACTACCGGGCTCGAGATCCGCGAACGGCTTGACCGGCAGGACGACGTCGCCGTGAAGGGTCTCGCTGATGACAAGCGCAAGGATCCGGTGGCCAAGAAGGCGCTGATGGCCGAGGTCGATCTCGTGATCCTCTGCTTGCCCGACGATGCCGCGAAGGAAACCGTTGCATTGATAGACGGCATGGGCGCGGACGCACCGAAAGTGCTGGATGCCTCGACGGCGTTTCGCGTTGCGCCGGACTGGACCTACGGCTTTCCGGAGCTCGCCGCCGATCAGGCGGACAAAATCCGCGCCGCGCTGAAGGTTGCGAATCCTGGTTGCTATCCGACCGGATCGATCGCGCTGCTGCGACCGCTGGTCGATGCCGGACTGGTCCCGCAGGACTATCCCGTCACCATCAATGCGGTGAGCGGCTATTCCGGCGGCGGCAAGTCGATGATCGAGAGCTTCGAGAATGGCACCGCGCCGTCGTTCGAGCTTTACGGCCTCGGCTTTGAGCACAAGCATCTGCCCGAGACGCAGAAGTATGCGGGCCTCGCGCGGCGGCCGATCTTCGTGCCGTCGGTCGGCGACTACCGGCAGGGCATGCTGGTGTCGGTGCCGCTGCATCTCGACACGCTGCCGGGCAAGCCCGACGGTGCTGCGCTTCATGCCGCGCTGGCCAAGCGTTACGCCGGCAGCACCTATGTGTCGGTGATGCCGCTCGACGGTGCGGTGGTGAAGAGCGGGAGGCTTGAGCCAGAGGCGTTGAACGGCAGTAACAAGCTCGAGCTCTATGTCTTCGCCAGCGACAAGCATCGGCAGACCGTACTGGTCGCGCGGCTGGACAATCTCGGCAAGGGCGCATCGGGCGCGGCTGTGCAGAACATGCGGTTGATGCTCGGGCTGCCGGATACCGGGCTGGACTAGTTGTGTACCGTCATGCCCGGGCTCTAGCCCGGGCATCTACGACTGCGCTTCAAAACACGTGGAAGATCGCCAGCGCCAGCACGGCCTGCGCGAGGAAGCCAACCGTGAAAGCCAGCGTTCGGAACACCGGCAGTCCCATGGTGTAGACGATCAGGTGTGCGACGCGCGCCCAGAAGTAGACCACGCAAGCGAGCACCGTCCATTTGCTGGAGTAGTCGATCGCATTCAGGATCAGCACCAGCGGCGCGAAGATCACGAGATTTTCGACCGCGTTGTCATGCGCGAACATCAGCCGGTTGGCCCATTCCGCGTGCGGCTTGTCGCCCCGCGACGGATTGGCCATCGCGCCACCGAGGCCGCGGACCTGACAGCGGTTGAGCACGTAGGGCACCCACAACAGTCCGGTCAGGATCACGGTGCAGGTCAGCCAGAACAATTCGCGCGTCATGAGAGCCCCTCCGTCGAGATTGGCATGGCCGTCCCCGCAGGGACGTGCGGCAGGAGCGAAGCATAGACGGTCGCCATGACGCCGCCAATGCGGTGACGAAGATTTGCAACGGGAAATCCAACTTGCCCGCTTCGCCTGCCGAAGCTCGACGACGATTACCGCAGCCGGCTACGCGCGAATGCGGACGTAACTGCCTGGCGCGTCCTCGAGCGGCGGCAGCGCGGCGCTGCCGACCTCGCGGGCCGGGACTTCCTCGGCGTCGATGTCCTTTAGCCAGGTATGCCAGTCCGGCCACCACGAGCCCTTGTGCTCCTGCGCGCCCTTCATCCAGTCGGCGAGCGTGGTGTCGCGGATGTTGTCGTTGGTCCAGTATTGATACTTGCCGAGCGACGGTGGATTGACCACGCCGGCGATGTGGCCCGATCCGGACAGCACATAGCGCACCGGACCGCCGAAGAACTGCGATCCGTACAGCACCGATTCCGCCGGTGCGATGTGATCCTCGCGGGTGGCGAGATTATAGATCGGAACCTTCACCTTCGAGAGGTCGAGCAGGGTGTTGTCGAGTACCATCGAGCCGGTCGAGAGGCGGTTTTCCAGATAGCAGTTGCGCAGGTAGTAGGAATGGTTGGCAGCGGGCATCCGCGTCGCGTCCGAATTCCAGTGCAGCAGATCGAACGCGGGCGGCATCTTGCCCTTGAGGTAGTTGTTGACGACGTAGGACCAGATCAGGTCGTTGGAGCGCAGCATGTTGAAGGCCATTGCCATCTTGCTGCCTTCAAGTACGCCGGCTTGGTTCATGTCGCGTTCGAGTGTGGAAATCTGGTCCTCGTCGACGAACACCAGGAGATCGCCGGCGTGGGTGAAGTCGACCTGTGCTGCGAAGAACGTCGCCGACGTTACGCGCACGCGGCGCTTTTCGGCGAGCCACGCAAGCGTAGTCGCGAGCAGGGTTCCGCCGACGCAATAACCGGCGGTGTGCACCTTCATTTCGCCGGTGGCCTTCTCGATGGCGTCCATCGCGGCCAGCGGGCCTTCCTTCATGTAATCATCGAACGTCTTTTCCCCGAGCCGCTTGTCGGGGTTGACCCAGGAGATCACGAACACGGTGATGCCCTGATCGACGCACCACTTGATGTAGGATTTCTCCGGTTTCAGATCGAGGATGTAGAACTTGTTGATCCACGGCGGCACGATCAGGAGCGGCGTGCGCAGCACATTCTCCGTGGTCGGCGAATACTGGATCAACTGCATCAGGTCGTTCTGGTAGATCACCTTGCCGGGCGTCGTCGCCATGTTGACGCCGACCGCAAGGTTGGCAGAGTCGGACTGGCGGATGCGCAGCACGCCGTTGCCGGCCTCGATGTCTTCCGCCAGCATCTTCATGCCGCGCGCGAGATTATCGGCATTGGACGACAGCGTTTCCCGCAGCACCTCCGGATTGGTCATCACGAAATTCGAGGGCGCGATCGCATTGGTGATCTGCGTGACGTAGAATTCCGCCTTCTTGCGGGTGTGCGGATCGAGACCTTCGGCGTCGCGCACCAGTTCGTTCGCCCACTTCGTCGTCAGCAGGTAGGCCTGCATGAAGAAGTCGAAGAATTGATTGGTCTTCCATTCGGGATCTGCAAAGCGCTTGTCGCGCGGCGCCGGAGCGATTGTCGGCTCGGTCGTTTCACCGGAAAGACGGCGCGCAGCGTTGCCCCACAGGTCGAGATAGGCTTTGCCGAGCTTTGCCTGCAATTCAGTGGCGCGCGTCTGGTCCGACAGCCAGTATTCGGCGACTGCGCTGAACGTCTTGATCAGTTCGGAGAGCTCATTCGGCGGCTTGTCGTGCGGCTCGGCATTTTCACGCGGCTTGAGATAGGCGGCCAGCGCCCGGCCGCTGTTTTCCATCGCGCGCGCAAAGTTCATCGCGAACGTTTCCGGATTGAACTGGGCGGTGGGTTTGGTCTGGATCGGAAGTTCACTCATGGCCGTATACTTAAGAGCTTCTTTCGAAAATCCCGTGACGCACGTTGCCACAGGGGGCACCCATCATGGCATAATTCCGTGAGCGCTGTCGGTTTCCATGTGTTGCGGTGCGGTAAAACACCTTGGTAAGGTCATACTTGAGCCCCGATAGGTCGCTTGTAGTGGCGCCGTCTTAATGTTTTCTCGCGATGGCAGCCTTAATGGTTTGGAACGATAATAGCTTTAAACGGTGCGGCCCGGTCCGATGAAAGAAGCATCATCGTGCCGCAAGTTCGGACGAGGCGACGTGGCAGTATCGGCAACCAGTGCATTACAGGGACGTGTGCGTAACGTGGTGGTGGGAGCCGCCGCGGTCGTTACGCTGTCGCTGTTGCTTGCCGGCTGCTCGACCTCGATCGCGGACTTGTCGTTCGGCACGCCATCGGATGCGCCAGAGCGGCCTGCCGAGGCGTCAGCCTATCCGGCGGTGCATGACCTGCCCGCGCCGAGGGAAGAGGCGGCCATGGATCCTGCCGAGCAGGCCAAAGTCGAAAAGGAACTGATCGCGGCCCGCGATCACCAGGCCCAGCCGACGACCGCGCGATAGAACCTCGTTCGCGCTAATCCGCGCCAAAAACACGCGAATTGCTGGCGGAGCAGGGCGTCCGTGCTAAAAAGGGCATGATTCAAGCCCAAGGTTGCGCCAGATCGGCTGAAACCGCCGGAGCATTCGTGTTTGAATCTATATTAAGCTTTTGAATCTACGCATTATTTTGGTGAAGTCGCGCTGGCTTCATCGAGGCAATGTGCCCCTCAACCCGTCAAAATCCGGCCCGGAGCCAGGACCCATGGAAGAATTTTATCGTATCCGCCGTCTGCCGCCTTACGTGTTCGAACAAGTCAATCGCGCCAAGGCGGCCGCACGGAACGCCGGAGCCGATATCATCGACCTCGGCATGGGCAACCCGGATCTGCCGACGCCGCCTCATGTGATCGAGAAGCTCAAGGAAACCCTGGGCAAGCCTAAGACCGACCGGTACTCGGCGTCGCGCGGCATCACCGGCTTGCGCAAGGCGCAGGCTGGTTATTATGCCCGGCGCTTCGGGGTGAAGCTCAACCCGGAGACGCAGATCGTCGCCACGCTCGGCTCCAAGGAAGGTTTTGCCAACGTCGCGCAGGCGATCACCGCGCCGGGCGATGTCGTGATATGCCCGAACCCGAGCTATCCGATCCATGCCTTCGGCTTCCTGATGGCGGGCGGCGTGATCCGCTCGGTGCCATCAGAGCCGACGCCGGATTTCTTCGCCTCCTGCGAACGCGCGATCATCCATTCCATTCCGAAGCCGATCGCTCTGATCGTCTGCTATCCGTCGAACCCGACGGCGCAGGTCGCGAGCCTCGACTTCTACAAGGATCTCGTGGCCTTCGCGAAGAAGCACGAGATCTTCATCCTGTCCGATCTCGCCTATTCCGAAGTCTATTTCGACGGCAATCCGCCGCCGTCGGTGCTGCAGGTGCCGGGCGCGATCGATGTCACCGTCGAATTCACCTCGATGTCGAAGACGTTCTCCATGGCCGGATGGCGCATGGGTTTCGCTGTCGGCAACGAACGCATCATCGCGGCGCTGGCGCGGGTCAAATCCTATCTCGACTACGGCGCGTTCACGCCGGTGCAGGTGGCCGCGACCGCGGCGCTGAACGGTCCCGACGATTGCATCCGCGAGATGCGCGACACCTATCGCAAGCGGCGCGATACGCTGGTGGAATCCTTCGGCCGCGCCGGATGGGTGATTCCGCCGCCGCAGGCCTCGATGTTCGCATGGGCGCCGCTGCCGGAAAAGTTCCGCGAGATCGGCAGCATGCAGTTCGCTACCTTGATGGTCGAGAAATCGGGCGTTGTGGTCTCGCCGGGTGTCGGTTTCGGCGAGCATGGCGAGGGCTATGTTCGCATCGCCATGGTGGAAAACGAGCAGAGAATCCGTCAGGCCGCCCGCGGCGTGCGCCACTTCCTTGAAAGCGGCATCGAAACGTTGCACAACGTGGTTCCTCTCGCCAATCGGCGATAGGCAACGTCAGAACGGCATCCGGCCTTCGGGCCGGATCATGCCTTGCAACATCAGTCTTCCAGCAGGTTTTTCTGATATGGTCGCACCACTGAAAGTGGGCATCGCGGGGCTCGGCACTGTGGGAGCCGAGGTCGTCCGTCTCATCGAGCAGCAGAGCAGGACGCTGTCGGCGCGTTGCGGTCGCGGCGTTCGTGTCGTCGCCGTCACCGCGCGTTCCAAGATCAAGAAGCGCGGCCTCGATCTGCGCGGCGTGACCTGGGCCAAAAATCCGTTGGCGCTCGCGAACGATCCCGACATCGATTGCTTCGTCGAATTGATGGGCGGCGTCGGCGATCCGGCGCTGTCCGCGATCGAAGCTGCGTTGAAATCGGGCAAGTCGGTGGTGACGGCGAACAAGGCGCTGATCGCCAAACATGGCTTGCGGTTGGCCGGTCTCGCCGAACAGCATGGCGGTGCACTGAACTACGAAGCTGCTGTCGGTGCCGCCATCCCCGTCGTCAAGACGCTGCGCGAAGGGCTTGCGGGCACCACGATCAATCGCGTCTACGGCATTCTCAACGGCACCTGCAATTACATCCTGACCCGTATGGAACAGGAGGGTCTGTCGTTTGCGGAGTGTTTGAAGGATGCACAGCGCCTCGGCTATGCCGAAGCCAATCCGTCGTTCGATGTCGACGGTCATGATACCGCGCAGAAACTTTCGATCCTGGCGAGCCTCGCCTTCGGCACGCGCGTGGCGCAGAACGCCGTCTATGTCGAAGGCATCTCATCGATTGCGCCGGAGGATCTGCGCGCCGCCGAAGAGCTCGGCTATCGCGTCAAACTGCTCGGCGTCGCCGTGCGGACCGCGAAGGGCATCGAACAGCGCGTGCATCCGACCATGGTGCCCAAAACGTCGTCGATCGCGCAGGTGATGGGCGTCACCAACGCGGTGACGATCGACGGCGAGGGCATTCCGCCGATCACGCTGGTCGGTCCCGGCGCCGGCGGTGCGGCCACCGCATCTGCGGTTGTCGCCGATATCGCCGATGTCGCGCGTGGCATCCGCTCGCTGCCGTTCGGACGGCCTGCGGCGCGACTGCGCGCGACGAAAAAGGCGCCGATGGAGCGTCACGAGGGTGGTTACTACATCCGCCTGATGGCGCGCGATCTCGCCGGCACCGCGGCGACCATTGCGACCCGGCTCGCAGAACAGAAGATTTCCATTGAATCGATCGTTCAGCGTCATCCCAATGGCAAGATCGACATGGCAGATACCGGGAAATCGGCTTCGCCGGTCCCGGTGATTCTGATTACCTACGCGACCAGCGAGGACGCGGTCCGTCGGGCGCTGCATGCAGTGCAGGCGGACAAGGTGATCACCGGACGACCGCAGGTCATCCGCATCGAGAAGAATTGAACGAAACCGCGCGCGGACGCGTTGGCCCGCCCGCCATGTTCTTGAGGAGTTGAGACGATGTCGATGGATATTTCCGTTCCGCCGCAACAGTTGCTTGAGCGCATCCTGACGCTCGAAATCGTGCGCGTGACTGAACGGGCGGCCGTATCGGCGGCGCGTCTGCGCGGGCGTGGAATGGAGAAGGCCTCCGACCAGGCGGCGGTCGATGCCATGCGACGCGAGCTCAACAAGCTGCCGATCGACGGCACCGTTGTGATCGGCGAGGGCGAGATCGACGAAGCGCCGATGCTGTTCATCGGCGAGCAGGTCGGCAGCAAGCAGGGGCCGAAGGTCGATATCGCGGTCGATCCGCTCGAGGGAACGGTCCTGTGCGCCAAGAACATGCCCGGCGCCATCGCCACCATCGCGATGGCCGACGGCGGAACGCTGCTGCACGCGCCGGATTGCTACATGGAGAAGATCGCGATCGGCCCGGGCTATCCGAAGGGAACCGTCGATCTCGACGCGCCGGTCGAAGAGAACATCATCAATCTCGCCAAGGCCAAGGGCGTCAAACCCTCGGAGATCACCGCCATCCTGCTCGACCGGCCCCGGCACGCGACGAAGATTGCCGCGATCCGCAAGCTCGGTGCCGCCGTCAGCCTGATCAGCGACGGTGACGTCGCCGGCGTCATCCACACGGCGGAGCCGCGCACCGGCATCGACATCTATTTCGGCAGCGGCGGCGCACCGGAAGGCGTGCTGTCGGCGGCGGCGTTGCGCTGCATCGGCGGCCAGATGCAGACCCGGTTGATCATCGACAGTGAAGCGCTGCGCGAGCGCACTCTGAAGATGGGCATCAAGGACGCCAAGAAGAAATACGAGATCGACGACATGGTGCGGGGCGACTGCCTGTTCGCCGCCACCGGCGTGACGACCGGATCGTTGTTGTCCGGTGTCCTGTTCCGCAAGGATGTGATCGAGACCGAGACGGTGGTGATGCGTTCGGTGACCGGCACCGTGCGGCGGATTCAGGCTGAGCACCGGCAACTGGACAAATTCCATCTGGATTGAGCCATGCCCGAGCCCCGCGAACTCGTCGTCAGGCCTGTCGGTGAGGACGAGCGCGCGGCGTGGGATCCGCTCTGGGACGGCTATCTGACGTTCTACAAGACCGTGCTGCCGCACAACGTCAGCGATGTCACCTGGCAGCGGCTGCACGATCCGGCCGAGCCGATCTTCATCCTCGGCGCCTATGCGGACGACAAGCTCACCGGATTCGCTCACTATCTCTTTCATCGTTCGACCTGGGCGCCGAACTGGTACTGTTACCTTGAGGACCTGTTCGTGGCTGATGGCGCGCGTGGACTCGGCGCCGGTCGCGTGCTGATCGAGGCGGTGTGCGAGAAAGCGCGCCTCGCGGGCGCCAACCGCGTCTATTGGCTGACGCACGAGACCAATGCGCAGGCGCGCTTGCTCTACGACAAGGTCGCTGACAATCTCGGGTTCATCCAGTATCGCAGGATGATCTGACGTATCGCCGAACGACGTTCCATGGAGTTGCGCATGCCCGATCTTTCGAATGTAAAAGCCCTGGTATTTGACGTGTTCGGCACGGTCGTCGACTGGCGTTCCAGTCTGATTGCGGATTTCACCGCATGGTCGGCCAAGCGTGGCGTGAGCGGAGATTGGGCTGGATTGGTCGACGCGTGGCGGCAGGCCTATAAGCCGTCGATGGACGAGGTGCGCAAGAATCCGGCCGCCGGTTTCAAGATGCTCGATATGCTGCACCGCGCGTCGCTGGAAAAGCTGGTGGCGCAGTTCGGCATCAAGGGGCTGAACGATGACGATCTCGACTACATGACGAAGGGTTGGCACCGGCTGAAGCCGTGGCCGGATGTCGTCGCCGGCCTGACGCGGTTGAAGACGAAGTTCATCATTGGCACCCTGTCGAACGGCAACGTCGGCCTGCTGACGCGGATGGCGAAGAATGCCGGCCTGCCATGGGATCTGGTGATGAGCGCCGAGCTGTTCGAGCATTACAAGCCGGATCGTGAAGCCTATCTCGGTGCCGCGCGACTTCTCAACCTGCCGCCGGAAGGGGTAATGCTGGTCGCCGCGCATAACGACGACCTGCGGGCCGCGCGCAGTTTTGGCCTCAAGACCGGCTTTGTGCCACGCCCGACCGAATACGGCCCGCTGCAGAAAAAGGATTTCAAGGCCGACGTTGAGTGGGATGTCATGGGCGCCGATTTCGGTGAGATCGCCGACCGGCTGGGCTGCTGAGGCTGCTGCTGTCATTCGAAGTTGCCGTCATGGATGGCGGCTCTCGGAATGATGCGGACGCTGCGGCTTGCCTTCGGAGCTGTTTGCCCGAAGCGAGCTTCATGCTTATCTCCGCACCATGACCTTGCCCGCCTCCGCATTGCCGGCCGAAACGCTTCCTGCCTTTCTCGGTGTCTCGCATTCCGCGACCGGCCGGTTGTGGCGTGATCGACTCGATGCGCGCGGCGCGGCGCGGGCGCTCGCGATCGCGCAGCGCCATCAATTGCCGGAGATGCTGGCGCGGGTGATTGCCGGCCGCGGCATCGACATCGACGCGGTGCCGGACTTTCTGGATCCAACCATCCGCCGGATGATGCCCGATCCCTTTACCGTGACGCAGATGGAGGCGGCTGCGAAGCGGCTTGCCGACGCGGCCACACGCGGCGAAAAGGTCGCGATCTTCGGTGACTACGACGTTGACGGTGCGACCTCGGCGGCGCTGCTCGCCTGGCATCTGCGCCATTGTGAGCTCGATCCGCTGATCCATATTCCCGACCGCATCTTTGAAGGTTACGGTCCGAACGTCGATGCCATCAATGCGCTCGCTGCCAAGGGCGCAACGCTGCTGGTGACGGTGGATTGCGGCACCACCAGCCTCGAGCCGCTGGCGGTCGCGAAGCGGCAGGGGATGTCGGTCGTGGTGATCGATCATCACCAGTGCGGCGACGATCTGCCTGATGTCGAAGCGCTGGTGAATCCGAACCGCCCCGACGATCTCTCCGGGCTCGGACACCTCGCCGCGGTCGGCCTCGTGCTGGTGACGCTGGTCGCCCTGAACCGCGAATTGCGCCAGCGCGGCTTCTGGACCGGCGAACGGCCGGAGCCCGATCTTCTCGGCATGCTGCATCACGTTGCGCTCGGCACCGTCGCCGATGTCGCGCCGCTGACCGGCCTTAACCGCGCCTTCGTGGCCAAGGGACTGATCGCGCTGCGCCGCCGCGATCACATCGGTCACACCGCGCTGATGGATGTCGCGCGGCTGAACGGCCCGCCGGAAGCCTGGCACCTCGGCTTCATGCTGGGGCCGCGCATCAACGCCGGCGGCCGGATCGGGCGTGCCGATCTCGGCGTGCGGCTCTTGCTGGAGGGCGATGTCTCCGAGGCCGCGCGGATCGCCGCCGAGCTCGATCGGCTCAACGCCGAGCGTCGCGTCATCGAGCAGGCCGCCGAAGCGCAGGCGGAGGCCGAGGCGCTGGCCTCGCTTGGCCTCGAGGATAAGGGCTCCGTCATCGTCACCGCGTCGGAAGGATGGCATCCCGGCGTCGTCGGCCTCGTCGCGTCGCGGTTGAAGGACAAATTTTCTCGGCCCGCCTTCGTGGTTGCGCTTGAACCCGGCGGCATCGGCACCGGTTCCGGCCGCTCCATCGGCGGGGTCGATCTCGGCAAGGCGGTGCGGCAAGCCGTGACCGATGGCGTGCTGATGAAGGGCGGCGGTCATGCCATGGCGGCGGGCGTCACCTTGCGCAAGGAGCGGTTGGCGGAATTCCGGGCCTACATGGAAAACATGCTGGCCGCCGATGTTGCGCAGTCACGTCATGTGCGGGAGCTTTTCGTCGATGGCGCGGTCAGCGCGCGCGCGGTGACGCCGGAGTTCGTGGCGACGCTCAATCGCGCCGGACCGTTCGGCGCCGGCAACCCGGAGCCCGTGGTGGCGCTGCCGTCGCATCAGCTCGTCTATGCCGACGAGGTTGGGCAGGCGCACCTGCGGTTGCGCTTCAAGTCCGGCGATGGCGCCATCGTCAACGGCATCGCATTCCGCGCCATCGGCCAGCCGCTCGGTCACGCGCTCGCGCAGATGCGCGGACAGGTCGTGCACGTTGCGGGATCGCTCGCCGTGGATCGTTGGCAAGGTTCCGAGCGCGTGCAGTTGCGCGTGATGGACGTCGCAGCGCCCGACCCGGGGCCGGCGACCATTCGCTAGATGTTGGTTCTCGCGAGGCGCTACGATCGCTCTCTCAGCTTCGCCAACACCTTCAGGCCCGCATAGCCGTCCGGCTGCAATCCGACGCGCGCCTGAAAACCCTTCACCGCCTTCATGGTGTCGTTGCCCACGCGGCCATCGGTGCCGCCGGTGTCGAAGCCAGCCTTGGTCAGGCGCGTCTGCACCTCCTTCACCTCGGCGAGCGTGAGCGCGCGCTCCGATCCGGGGAAGGGTTGCAGGAAGGGCGGGCCCCCAAGAATCCGGTCGCCGAGATGGCAGATCGCCAGCGCGTAGTTCATCGATGGGTTGTAGCTGCGCACGGCGTAGAAATTCGGGCCCAGCAGGAATGCGGGGCCACCAGGTTCCGGAATCCAGAGCTTTGCCGAGGCATTCGGCTGCGGAAACGGCTTGCCGTCGGCGCGATGCACGCCGGCGCTCGCCCATGCGGCATAGCTGCGGCTGCCGCCGGTGTTGCCATTGGGTGCGCGCACCTCGTAACCCCAATGCTCGCCGCGATGATATTTTCCGCGGTTAATCAGGTAGCGCGCGGTCGAACCCAGCGCGTCGTCAGGTTTTCCGAATGGCGACACCCGGCCGTCGCCATCATAGTCCATGCCGACATGCAGCCACACCTCGGGCATCCATTGGGTGTGCCCCATGGCGCCGGCCCATGAGCCGCGCATTTCCTCGGGCGTGCTCCAGCCCTTGTCGACGATGCGCAGCGCGTTGATCAGCTCGGCTTCCCAGTAGCTGCGTCGGCGCGGCTCGTGCCAGGCGAGCGCGGCGAGCGAAGGAAACACCGGACGCATGTGGTTCTTCTGCACCAGCGGATCGCCGAACGCGGACTCCACACCCCACAACGCCAGCAGTGTGCCGCGCTCGACGCCGAAATCGCGCTCGATCCGCGCGAACACCGCCTGGTTCTTTCGTAGCGCTTCCTTGCCCGCGATGATCCGCCAGTCAGAGACGCGGCGGTTGATGTATTGCCAGAGCTTTTCGTGAAACTCCGGCTGGCTGCGCAGTTGCTTGAACACGCTCATGTCCGGCTCGACCCGGCCCATGCAGCGGGTCCAGGTCTTTTCGGAGATGCCTTTCGCCATCGCACGGGCGCGGAACTTGTCGCGCCATTGATCGAAGCCGGCCGGAGCTGCGGCAAGCGACGGGAAGGGTGCCAGAATGGCCGCAGCGCCGAGCAAATGCAGCGTATGGCGGCGGCTGATGCGGGTTCGGGAATCGAAGTGCGTCATGCCGTTAGCTTAACGGAGGGGCGTGTCCGGCGGCAAAGGCCATTGCGTCGCGGGAACCCGTCAGCGGCGCTGGGGCCTTAGCTCGCGTCGCCCAGTTCCAGCGCAATCCGGGCGAGCCAGCGGCGGATGGTCGTGGCGGCGCGCGGGGTCAGGCTGGCGCCGAGCCGGCGTTCCACCGCCATCGCGCGGCGGCGGCATTTGCCGAGCAGCGTCGCCCCGCGGCGGGTGAGGCTCCATTGCAATACGCGGCCGTGCACCGGGTGAGGTGCTTTCCGGATTGCGCCATCGCGTTCGAGGTTGCGGATGATCACGCCGACCGTTTGCGGCGTCAGCAGCGCAACGCGCGCGAGATCCGCGCCGGACAATCCGGGATAGGCCTTCAGCATGGTCAGCACCACGAACTGCGGCGGCGTGACACCGAGTTCGCCGAGCGCGCGCTCCATGGTCAGGCGCGTTGCCGCCTGGGCTTGCCGCAGCAGATAGGCAAGGTAACCGCTTTCGCCGCGCTTGCCATGGCCGGGCGGCGGCGGGACGGCTGGACGGATCGTCGCCGGATTTTTTGCAGGACGCCGTTTTGGCGTTTTGCGACGCGCCGGCTTCTTGCGGCGTGATGCGGGTTCCATCTGCCTGCTCGTCTTGCGCCGCATATAAGACCTCTTATAATATATCAGACGTCTTATATAATAAGAATTGGAGCGTTTGGCGATGTCGAAATATCAGGGTGCACGGCTCGAGTGGCAGGACTTCAAGGGCGTCGTGCCCGAGGTCAACGCCGCCGTGCAGGCGCTGTCGCAAATCGCGGCGAAGGCCGGTCTCGACAAGTCGTTGCTGGAATTGATCAAGATCCGCGCGTCGCAGATCAACGGCTGCGCGTTCTGCGTGCAGTATCATATCCTCACGGCGGAGACGCTCGGCGTTCCCGCCGACAAGCTGAACCTACTGGCCGTGTGGCGCGAGGCGCCGGTCTTCTCGGATCGCGAACGCGCCGCTCTGGCCTGGACTGAATCGCTGACGACGCTCGGACACGGCGTCGATGACGATGTCTATAACGGCGCGCGGGCGGAATTCTCCGAGAGCGAACTCGCCTATCTGAGCTCGGCGGTCGCCGTCATCAACGTCTGGAACAGGTTCGGCGTCGCCTATCGCTGGACGCCGCAGGCGCGACAAAAGAAATCGCAGGCCGCAGCCTCCTGAACGTCGCGAAGGCGGGCTTAGTCGTCGTTCTCGCCGCCGCCGCCTTCGGCAGGTTTCTCCGGGTGGGTCGGATCCTGCGGTTGCGGCTTGGGCTGTGCGGCCGCTGGCTCTGACGTGACCTCGCGGCCGCGCCCGCCGATCAGGCGTTCATAGGCCGAGATCAGGGTGACGTAGGGATTGACCCACAGCCAGCCGTCGCGCGTGAACACCTGCACGTCGAAGTGCAGGTGCGCCGTGGTGCCGCCGGGATAGTCCATGTAGTTCGAGACCAGGCCGATCTTCTCACCCTCGCTGACGCGGCGGTCGTTGAGGATGCCGTCTTCGTCCAGTTGCGCCGGATTCATGTGCATGTAGCGAAAGCGGATGTGCTCGTTGCGGGTGTTCACGAGCAACGTAACCGCCTGCTGCTTTGGCGAGCGAATGATCACGCCGTCGCGCACGGCAACGACCGCATAACGGTTGGGGATGCAGCGGTCGGCGCCTTCATTGCGAAGCGTGCAGGTCGCTGGCCGGATGTCCTGGCCCTGATGGCCCGATCCGGCAGGGCATTGTCCGACGTTGAAGTCGCGTGCCTCGCAAAAATTGTCCTGCCAGGGATAGGAATAGTTTTCGGTCGCGGACTCGTCGAACACCAGTGGCTTGTTGCTGGACTTGCAATGATAGGCCGCGCCCTTGGCGTGGGGCGGC
This sequence comes from Hyphomicrobiales bacterium, assembly GCA_017305665.1. Lineage (GTDB taxonomy): Bacteria > Pseudomonadota > Alphaproteobacteria > Rhizobiales > Xanthobacteraceae > Nitrobacter. The sequence goes on along the minus strand of JAFKKH010000025.1, from coordinate 32,974 downwards.
GGGATGCGGCCGCGATGAAAGCAGTCACCCCAGTTCAGGAACGATTGCGAGTTCGCGTAGGCCGGCGCCTGCTCGAGCGGAAAGCGGATCTGGGAATAGACCGTCCAGTCGGGCCGGCCACCCTGACCGCGATAGCCGCTGTTCGCGATGATGTCGCCCGGCGGCCGGTAAGTGAAATCGGGCGCCGGTTTTTCCGGACGCACTACGACATCGGGCGCGATGTTCATGCGAGCCCGCGACGGCCGTCCGCCGGCCACGCGCAGCGCCTTCAGAAACCGCTCAGCCACAACGGATGCTTCGCGGCAGGCGAGCCGCTTGGCGCGGGGCACGCTGTCGAGGCACTGGATCGAAACCACGTAAGGGACACCGAAGCGTGTGAAGGCGTAGCGAACGTACCCCTCACGGATGGTGCGGTGAAGGTCGGGGAACTGTGCCGCCAGTGCTCTTACCGGCTCGCCTTTGCCGTTCGTGGGATCATCGATGTCATAGGTCAGGATCGAGCCGGTGATCTGGACTTCGACCGGTTTGGTGTAGGTCAGTTGGGGCATATCGCTGGCGCCGGGCGCCAGCGCGAATTCTGCATCGTAGCCGGACTGACCCGCGCTAAAAACCTCGGCCGGCTGAAAGCCCGCCTGGTAATGCGAGAGCTTCAGACTGTCAGGCGTGCCGGATTCGTGCGCGCTGAGATACATGCCGGTGTCGAACGGCAGCAGCACCGGCACCGGACTCTGGTTGATGCTCGTAAAGATCGGCAGCGTGACCGCATTGAGCTGCATCAGTGCCGGCATGGTGCGCGGATCCGATGGCGGCAACAGGCGTCGTGTGTTGAAGGTGAAGCGGTCGGCGATATTCGGCCATGCCCGGATTTCGGACTTGATCTGGTCGAGAACAGTCCGCCATTCGACCCGGGCGACCGAAATACCCGGAGTCTTGAATTCGTCCGCCGCAGCACCGCCGGTCGCGGCCGCGAGCATCAGGCACACCGCTGCCGCGCGTCTGACGAACCGGAGGGGACTGCTGCCGCGAATCGTCAGTTTCACATGCGTAGCCCCGCTTCCGGCGTCGTTGTTGGCGTCAATCCTTGGCGCGTTCGACGTAGGAACCGTCTTCCGTCATCACCACGATCCGGGTTCCGGTGGAGACGTGCGGCGGCACGCCGGTGCGGATGCCATTCGAGAGCATCGCGGGCTTGTAGGACGAGGAGGCCGTCTGTCCCTTGGTCACGGGTTCGGTTTCGACGACCTCGAGGGTGACACGCTGCGGCAGCGTGATCGACACCGGCACCATCTCGTGCAGCGACAGCTTCACCACCATGTTTTCCTGCAGGTAAGGCGCTGCGTTGCCGATGATGTCCTTCGGCACCTGGACCTGATCGTAGGTCTCGGCATTCATGAAGTGGAACCCGTCGCCATCTTCATAGAGGTAGGTGAAGTTGTGGTCCTCGATGGTGGCGCGCTCGACCTGGTCGGTGGTCTTGTAGCGTTCCGAAATCTTCACACCGTCGCTGATCCGCCGCATTTCGATCTGGCTGACCGGCGTTCCCTTGCCCGGATGGATGTTTTCCGCCGACAGGACGACATAGAGCTTGCCGTCTTGCTCGATGACGTTCCCTTTGCGAATAGAACTGGCGATGACTCTCAAAGCTGTGTTTCCTAAAGTTCGGGGTAGGGGCCGGGGACATCCCAGGGCCGAAGCGGCGATTTCGGGCTGCAACATACTGATTTGGCGCGCCAACGCCAGCGTTTTGCGGCCCAATGCGGCCATTTACTGAGGAGCGGATGGATCGGATTTCACCCTGGTGGGACCGGGCTCGGCACGCCGACCGGAGGCCGTTCCTGCAGGCGCGGAACGCGGTTATCCGGAGTTTGCGGGCCTGGTTCGACGAACAGGGCTTTGTCGAGGTGGAAACCGGCATTCTGCAGGTATCGCCCGGCAACGAGACCCATCTCCATGCGCCGCGGACCTCGTTGACTACCCCGGCCGGGGACCGCGCCACGCGCTACATGCGCACCTCCCCGGAATTCGCCTGCAAGAAGCTGCTGGCGGCCGGTGAGCCCAAGGTGGTCGAATTCGCACGGGTGTTCAGGGATCGCGAGCGCGGCGACCTGCATCTGCCCGAGTTCACCATGCTGGAGTGGTATCGCGCGGGCGCATCCTACGACGCCATCATGGCCGATTGCGTGGTGGTGATCGCACACGCGGCACAGGCGACCGGCCTCAGCTCGTTCTCGTTTCGCAGCCGCCACGCCGATCCCTTCGCCGAGCCGGAACTGCTGACGGTTGCGGCTGCGTTCGACCGCTACGCCGGGATCGATCTGCTAAAGACCATCGTGGCCGGCGAGGGCGATCGCACGGCGCTTGCCGCGGCCGCGAAGGAGCGGGTGCGAGTCACGGACGACGACACCTGGTCGGATATTTTCAGCAAGGTGCTGGTCGAGCACGTCGAGCCGCAACTTGGTAACGGGCGGCTGACGGTGTTGTACGAATACCCGGCGCCGGAGGCCGCGCTGGCGCGGCTCAATTCGGCCGACAGCCGGGTTGCCGAGCGCTTCGAAGTCTACGCTTGCGGGGTCGAGCTTGCGAACGGGTTTGGCGAGTTGACCGACGCCGCCGAACAGCGCATCCGTTTTGCGCGGGCGATGGATGAGAAACAGAGCCGCTACGGTGAACGTTATCCGCTCGATGAGGATTTCCTTGCGGCGGTCGGCGCGATGCCGGAAGCAAGCGGGGTGGCGCTGGGGTTCGACCGGCTGGTGATGCTGGCGAGCGGCGCGTCGCGGATCGATCAGGTGGTATGGACGCCGCCTGCGGAGGACGTATGAGCGGACAGGCGAACAGAACAGCCGTTGCGACGCTGCGGCAGCCGGAAGAGTTGATCGCGCATGGTCTGGCGCCGGCGTCTGCTCTCGCCGATCTCACCCGCGTCGCCGCGCGTTATGCTGTCGCGGTGACGCCTGACGTGACCGACCTGATCGATCGGAACGACCCGAACGATCCGATCGCACGGCAATACATTCCAAGCGCCGAAGAATTGATCGCGCAACCCGGCGAGCGCGCCGATCCGATCGGCGACCACGCGCATTCGCCGGTGGACGGGATCGTGCATCGCTATCCCGACAGGGTGCTGCTCAAGCTCGTTCACGTTTGCGCCGTCTACTGCCGGTTCTGCTTCCGCCGCGAGATGGTCGGGCCCGGTAAGGACACCGCACTGTCGAAGCCGGCGATCACAGCCGCGCTCGACTACATCCGCTCGCACCCCGAGATCTGGGAGGTGATCCTGACCGGCGGCGATCCCTTGATGCTGTCGCCGCGGCGGCTCGCCGAGATCATGGCCGATCTCGCGGCGATCGATCACGTCAAGATCGTTCGCATTCATACGCGCGTGCCGGTCGCGGATCCCTCGCGCATCAGCGCGGATATGGTGGACGCCCTGAAGGTACCGGATGCGACCACGTGGCTCGCGGTGCATGCCAATCATCCGCGCGAACTGACGCCTGCCGCGAGGGCAGCCTGTGCGCGGATTGCCGACACTGGAATTCCAATGGTCAGCCAGTCGGTGCTGCTGCGTGGCGTCAATGACGATGCCGCGACGCTGGAGGCGTTGATGCGTGGCTTCGTCGAATGCCGCATCAAGCCGTACTATCTTCATCACGGCGATCTGGCGCCGGGTACCGCGCATTTGCGGACTACGCTGGATGAGGGGCAGGCCCTGATGCGCGCGCTGCGCGGACGTGTGTCCGGATTGTGTCAGCCGGATTACGTGCTCGACATCCCGGGTGGCCACGGCAAAGCCCCAGTGGGGCCGGATTATCTGTCGCGCGCCAATTTGTCTCGGGAACGTGAACAACAGCAGGAATCGCGTTATCGTATCGTCGACTACTGCGGCGAGGTTCATCTTTATCCCCCGCTGCCGTAGTTCATCGGCTTGACGCAGAACTGGAACGCCGGACATTCCGGAACGTTCTCGAATGAAAGACGTCTCTGAACGGAATTGGAGGAGCGAGATGGGCAAGATCATCACCGCCGTGGCATTCCTGGCTCTGATCGGTGCACCGGTCGCGATGGCGCAATCCGGAACGAAAAGCGGATCGTCGGATTCGGGCGCGGCCAATTCCTCGCGATACACCAACAGCGCGCCGATCGGTCACCGTCAGCCGCGCCGTAGCGACGTTCCGGATGAGCAGTCCAGCAAGCCGCTCGGCGTCGACCCTGCGGAGGCCGCGCTCGATCGCAAGATCAAGAGCATTTGCCGCGGCTGCTAACGTATCCTGCTTGGGTACCTGCTCGGGCAACCTATTTGGGGTTTCTTGCTGCGAGCGCCATGGCGATCAGCGTGGCGCCACCGAACATCAGGTTGATGCCGACCAGAAGCCCGATCGCCCATAGCGCCGAGCCCGGCAGCCCGGCAATGATGATGCCGGCGACGATAATGTCCATCAAGCCCGCGGTCAGCATCCAGCCCCAGCGCTGCGACAGTTCGCGGCGATGCTCCAGCGCATACATGATGGTGGCGACGCCCTCGGCCAGAAAATAGGCGCCGACCACGATGGTCAGCGTCAGGGTGCCCTGGACCGGCCGAAACAGCAGCACCATGCCGGCCAGCAATGCCAGCGCGGCCGAGATCAGCGACCACCAGAAGCCCGGCATCTGCCGCGCCCAGAACGTCACGATGAGCCCGACGACGCCACAGACAAGAAACATCCAGCCGAGAAAAATCGTAACCGCGAGGCTCGCCAGCGGCGGCACGATCATTGCGGCGAGCCCGAGGACCACCAACAGGATGCCTTCGAACAGAAAGGCCTTCCAGTGCTCGCGGACCGCGGCGCTCATTTTCGATTGGAGGCGCTCGATATCCTGGGACGGCAGGGTCATGGCTGGTCTCCTGGTCGGCGGCCGTTGCCCGAAGGCGGGGAGACAGTCTAACTCCCGGAGCTACGGGCGTGGCAAGAGGCCTCGCGCACCGGTGCCGTTGCGAAAGCGCATGACCTCTCGGCGAGTTATCGCGGCGGAGGCCGTCAGGACGCCTTGGCCGCGGGCATGTCGGCAGCACCAGAACGGGCGTGACGATCCAGCAATCCGGTGCGTAGCGTGTGCAGGAAGCCGTTGAGATCGTCGGCCAGCCGGGTGTTCGATCGGAATAGATCTTCCGATGTGGCCAGTACCTCGCTGGCATTGGCCGTGGTCTCGCTGACGACGCGGTGGACGCCGGCGACGTTGCTGGTAAGAGCCTCGGTGCCGCTCGCTGACGCCTGGGCATGCGCGGATATCTCGCGCGTTGCAACGCTCTGACGAGCCACGAGGTCGGAAATGCTTTTCGTCAGTTCGTCGACGTCGTGCATCCGCTCCGCGATGTTGCGGACCGATGTGACGGCGCCAGCGGTCGAGTTCTGAATTTCGGCGACTTGCTTGCTGATCTCCTCGGTCGCGTTGGAAGTCTGCGCCGCCAGTTGCTTGACCTCCTGCGCCACGACAGCGAAACCCCGCCCGGCATCACCGGCGCGGGCAGCTTCGATGGTCGCGTTCAGCGCCAGCATGTTGGTTTGCGCCGCGATGGTCTGGATCAAGCCGACAATGTCGCCGATTTTCTGACCGGCGGCGGCGAGGGAGGCGATTTCCTGCGCAGACGTCTCGGTGCTCGATGCGGTTTGCGCGACGATCTCGGCGGCGTTCGACACTTGCGTATGGATTTCCTCGGTGGAGGTGAGCAGGGCTTCGGCGGCTTGGGCAACCGTTTGCACGTTATGGGCGGTGGTTTCCGTGGCGCTGGTGGTCGAGGATGCCTTCTCTGAGGCGGATTCGGCCAATCCCGCCAGCGCTTGCGAGCCGTCACGAAGCTTCGCCATGTGATCGGCGCTGGTGTCGAGCACGTTCTGCGCCGAGCTCTTGAAGCCGTCGAGCAAGGTATCCAGCCGCTGGTCGAAGGCCGAGCGCGCCGCGGCGTCGTCTTTGGCGAGGACCTCAAGCCGCTGTCGCTCGATCATATTGGTCTTGAACACACCCAACGCGTCGGCCATGCGGCTGATCTCGTCGTGACCGGTGCCGTTCGGCACCCGTGCATCGAGATCACCGTCGGCAAGCTGTTGCATCGCTTGCGTCATGGCGCCGACCGGGCGGGTGATCGACCGCGAAATGAACAGGAAGCCCAGGATCGTGGTCGTCAGTACCACGAGCAGCGCACCACCCACTGTCATCAGGTTACGACGGTTGGCGCTGTCGATATTCCGATAAAGCTGGTTGGCGTGGTCGCGATAGATCTTGGCCAGGTTGTCGATCGATGCGTTGAATTTCTTGCGTGTGGAACGGTTGGCGTCGTTGTCGCCGATTTCGCGCGCGGCCATCATGCCCTTGGCCCGGCCGGCATTGGCAAGTTCGCGCCGCAGGGTATCGAACTGGTGGAAATTCGTCTTGAAGACGGCGAATGCCGCGCGATCGGAATCGGTGACCGTGGCTTCCCAGTCGTTCACGACGTGGGCCATCTCGCCGAGAAACTTCTCCATGCCCTTGGCGTATTTTTCCAGCACGTCAGGTTTGTCCGACATGTAGACCCCGCGCGATTCCATCACCACCGCGTAAACCAGAGCGTTGAGCTTCTCGACCCGCGCGGTATTCATGCGGGCGACATCGAGTTGCTCGGTCCGGGTCCGGCCGGCGATGTTCGAATAGATGACGAGTATCGCCAGCACGGTCGAGACCGCGGTGAGCACACCGACGATCGCAAAAATTCGAACGGCAAGGGATTGGGTCCAGCGGGGCATCGGCTCTGCTTTTGGGTTGTCTGGCAGAGCGGGGCCAGCAGCGGGCTGGTCTTGTCGGTTGTGGACGCTCGGAGCCAGGAGCGGTTTGGAAAGATTCGTAGACGATCAAATTTCAAGTAAATCTAATCGTTTGAAGCTAACCGGCCGTTAATTACCGCTATCCGCGGCGACAGGCTCCGACCAACCGGACCTGGTTGCGCTCAGTTGGGGCTCGCCGGCAGTTCAGCACTGCTCATCTGCAGGCGGTTGCGGCCCAGCACGTAGACCGCCGATGTCATGATCAACAGCCCCATCCCGATGACGATCGCGACAATCCCGACCGGCGCCAGATAGGTCGCGACGTGCTTGTCCGTATTGGTCATCCAGCGATGGATCGAGGAGAGGATGAAAGCGGTGCCGAGAAAACTCGCACCGCCGCCGGCAAGCAGCAGCGCCCACATGCTGCGCAGGTTGCGGATGCGCTCGCGCGAAGTCTCGCTGCGGGGCGCATGATGCGCGCCGACGCGGCGCACGAGATAGGCGGCAAACAAAATGGTGCCGAACCCGACCAGCATCGTGGCCGCCTCCAGCACGAACGCATCAAACCCGCTCAGGTCCGGACTCTGCTGAAGCGCAAGCAGCGGCGTGTCGAAACTCGCATGGACTGCGATCGGCACGGCGAAGATCGCTATCCGGTTGCGGATGCGAGCCCAGTCGCGGGCGTGGCGATGCGCACCGAGCGCAGTGCCGGATCGCGCAATCGCGATATAGGCGCCGGCGATGACGCCGAGTGCGCCATGGAAGGGAACAGTGAGTACGCTGCGCAGCACGGCGAGCGAACGCCAGATATCGGCGTGCTGCATCAGGTAGGCGAGGTTTTCATAAGCTGCGAAGCCGAGCCCGGCTGCGGCGCCATATACGACAGTGTCCATGGGATCGGCGGGCTTGCGGCGCATCGAGGCTATCGCGGCGATGGCCGCGATCTTCACCAGTTCCTCAGGCGCCGCGATGCCGAATACCGACCGCAGAAGCAAAGCGAGCCACGGCGGCTCGGTCACACTCGCCATCGATGCGAATGGCAGGCGAGCCAGTCCCAGCAGCGACACGCTGGCGGCGCCCAGCACGAAAGCCGCCCAGACCATGGCGGGCGGGCCCGGCCGTTCGTCGGCTGCGATCACCAGCCACAGCAGCAGCAGCGCGGGCGCAATCGCCGCTGCGCCGATAACCGTCGGGAGGGTTTCGAGGAGATTCATGGGAGCCGAATATTAAAGGGTCTCAAATGCTTACGCGCAACTGCGCAACAAAAGGAATCGCCGCGAAGGCCAGCAAGAAGTATGCCTGATTCGGATCAAGGGCAGCGGTCGGCCGATACCGTACGGAACGGAACCACGCGCCGTTCGCAACGCCACGTAACACGCCGCGCAAGATATCACTTTGTCGTTCGGCGAGTCATATCAATTCGAGGTGGTGTCGCCGGCGATCAGCCGCGGGCCGTGGCCCCGTTGCAGGGCGCACTGTCCCAGTTGCCCCAGCAAACGCTGGCAAGGCTGCGATAGTCAGTCGCGAGCGGACGGCGGGTGCGCTTCTCGTAGGCGCCGATGACACGCTCCGAGGCCGTGATCTTGCGCCGCAGTTCCGCAGCGATATGCCGGATCTCGGCGCGAGCCTTCGATCCTGCGGCCTCGCCGAAGCGGAAGCGGCGGACCTCGATATCGCGCAGGGCTTCGCGATGCTTCTTCAACTGGGCGCGGTGCCACGCGATCGTGCTGTCGTTGTCTGCCATCAAAACCTCCTCACGCCCGCGGCGGCGCATTCTAAGCCGCGAAAAAGAACGAGAGAGCCAACACTCGCTCATCCGCCGCATACGAATGACGGCGAGCAAGCGAGGCAGGTTCCGGTCAGGCTCGCCGGATTCTGGTTAATTGAAGGTTAATGATGGGTGCGGCGCATGGCAGCTTCGGAGGGGAGACTTCCGGGAAAACGTCGTACGTCCGCCGGCCGTCGATTGGGAGAGGTGATACCGCGAGAATCCGAAGTCGGGCGAGCGGATGGCGGCGTAGGCTATGCTCTCTGACCAACCCATTTCGGCGGGTGCTGAGGTGAGCGGCTTAAGGCTGTGACAGGACACGTCAAGTTCGACGACGACTCAGGGCCTCGGTTAGGCGTCGCTCAAAATCAGCCTTCCTCTCTGCGATGGGCCGATCGAAAAAGTTATCACGTGAGACAATCCCGCGGGATTCATCCGCGTCGATACGATCAACGTTGCAATCTTTGAAAATGCAGCCAGTGAAGGCAAGTTGGTCGGTTTCATCATCCATCAGAAGTGTGCAATTCACAAACAGACAGGCGTCGAAACGCCAGAACATAATTCTTGATCTAAAATCGAACCTTTCGCCGTAGAAGCTTTCGCGCCAGAAAACTCGTTCTTCGCGCAGATCGGTCATCTTTGTTTCTTCAACCCCAACTCTAGCGGAATGGACTGAAGCGGTAACGCCGCAATTGGCAGAATATGCGAAAAGACGGCCCGGCTGAGAGTGTCTTGGGATCGCCGAGCCGCCAAGGACGATGCCGAAGTGTGAGTTTTCGGCCACGCAATGAGCGATTCCGATTCGGGCGACAGGAGGGCGGCATAGGGTGAAGACGAGGAGGGTGTTGGCTTGAGGCCGCGCGGCCTGAAGCAGGCAGCTTCACAGATGACCACGCTAAGAAAGTTAGCAGGAGCGATCCCAAAAATTATCTTGGTGATCTATCTCACATCAATATGGGCCGGTGCTGTCCATGCTCGCTAGACGGCGCGAAGTGCGTCGTTTGAACATGGAGATAAACATGAATACGCAGATCAACGAGATTAAGTTTCTATCCGAAGATCAACTCGATGCCGTTTCAGGCGGGATGATGCACCTCCCCAGTACTGGACCCAATCCACCCCAGAACGGGACCACTGCCGGTGCCGGCAATTCGTTTGGACAGCTCGTCGGTGGGACCGTACTCGAAGTTATCCTGGGAGCCGTGGCCATCGCCATCTGAACCCACGCATATTTGCGAAACGCCCGGCAGGTCGTGGACTTGCCGGGTTTTCGCTTTTGGACTGCGCCTCGATCATCGAGGATCGAACGACGAGGGCCGCGCAGTTATCGAAACCGCATTTCCGCTGTCGTAGCAGGCGACGATCATCCTGACGCCAACCGGTCAAGAACACGCATGATCAAGATCCCGCTTCATCGTGTCGGTCATCAACTTGGAAATTTCTGATCCATCCACGATCGTCGAAAGCTGCGTCTTCGTATTGTAGATCATGACCTTCGGGGTCGCGTACTCACCTTCAGTGGTTTTGGCGGTGACGGTGCCGCAAATGTAATCGCCCCGTTGGTGCAGGTTATCGAATTTTGCAGAGCTCGGAATTATGAGGTGATGCCGGACTGACTCTTTCGCGTCGTCGATTACGCCTGCATTGGCGGTCCCCAACGCGAACACAGCAACCACCGCAGCCAGCGCTGCAATGCTGATGCGGCGATTGTTCACTTCTTACCCTTCAGCCCCAATTCAACCAGCCGCCGGGTTTGGCAACGTCGGCTTTGCTCAGTAATCTTCATTATAGGGTCCACAGATATGCGAGAGTTGCAGCAAAGCCAAGCAGGGCCCTGACGGCATCCAGCCGTCCCCACGCCACGCGCAGCGCGCGCGATGTTGGCCCCGCGTCGTTTTCCGCAATAGCCTTTTGTTGGCATAATGCCGATCAGCGTATAGGGCCAATTCGGACGCTAGTGAGCTGAAATTATTGGAAAATTTATCGGCAGTGGCGCTCCCTAGCGGAATCGCTCTCTCCACCGTGAAAGGGTGTTAAATTCGTCTAGGGGCGTCCACTGGCGAAACCTCCAAGTGATATTTCTCAATATCTTACGTCACTTGCGCATATGGTCGTAAACGGGCGTCTATCCATGGATATTGGACATCTGTTGGACACCGTGTCATTCTCCACCCATGGCACGCACAATCCGAGACAGCATATTGGACACGCGCACCGCGCGATCGCGGCTGAAAGCGCGAGGAAAGCCCTATTGGCGGGCGTTAGAGCCTGGTCTGCACATCGGCTATCGGCGCCCAATATCGGGCGCTGGAAAGTGGGTGCTGCGGCTCTACAGTGGCGATCAGTCCTATAAAACCGAAACGCTCGCCACCGCCGATGATTTCGGCGACGCCGATGGCGTCGTCCTCCTCGATTGGAAACAGGCGCAGACGCTCGCTCGCAAGCGTATGGTGGACTACGCGCATAGCGAGGCAGGAGTCGCCAAACCGCTGAACGTGGCGGATGCCATGGTGACCTATCTAGAATACCTCGAGACCAAGACGAAATCCGGCCGGGAAGGGCGTTACGCCGCCGAGGCTTTTATCCTGCCCGCTTTCGGCAACATCGAAGTCGCCAAGCTAACCAAGGAGCAGATCGAACGATGGCACGCCGACGTGGCGAAGGCGCCCGCGCGCATCCGTACAAAGGCAGGCCGACGCCAGCGATTCAAGAGTCAGACGCATCCTGAGAGCGACCGGCGCCGCAAGTCGACGGCAAACCGAATTCTGACGACGCTTAAAGCCGCGCTCAACATGGCGTGGCGCGATGGCAAGGTGCCATCGGATGCCGCTTGGCGCCGTGTGACGCCATTTGAGAGCGTCGACACTGCCCGCATTCGCTACCTTTCGATGGATGAAATTCAGCGTCTATTGGAAGCCTGCTCGCCGACGCTACAGGCCCTTGTGCGCGTGGCGCTGGAGACGGGATGCCGCTACGGCGAACTGATCGCTTTGCGTGTTGAAGATTTTAATGCCGACAGTGGCACGCTGCATATTCGCGAAAGCAAGAGCGGCAAACCGCGGCATGTCGTTTTGACGCCCGAAGGTGCCGCCTATATCGGCCAGATCGCGAAGGATCGATCGCCAGCGGACACGCTGCTCGTCAAGGAGAACGGTGCACCATGGCAGCGGGATCACCAAAAGGATCCGCTGAAAAATGCGTGCAAGACTGCCAAGATCGAGCCGGCGATTAACTTCCATGCCCTGCGGCATTCTTGGGCGTCGCACGCTGTCATGCGCGGCGTGTCGCTTCAGATCGTGGCCCGCCAGCTTGGGCATACGACCACGCGCATAACGGAGCAGCACTACGCGCACCTCGCGCCGTCGTTCGTCGCCGACGCCATTCGCGCGAACGCACCGCGTTTTTCATAAGCATCAACTGGATCAAGCGGTTACTTGTCACCTTGTAATTATAGGTTGACAAAACATCAGTAAAATCAACGGGTTGTTGACAAACGCCCCTGAACGTAGTAAGGTTCGCACACTCGAAAATCGAAGTCGGCGCCAAGACGGCACCGCACCCCGCTCGCGCCTTGGGAAAGGCAACGGCGGGAATTTTTGCGTCATGAAAGGAGAACTACCTTGGGAAGTCTGACGATTCAGGAATTTTGCGAAGCACACCGCATTAGCCGCGGTGGATTTTATTTGTTGCAGAAACAGAACGACGCGCCGGAGACGTTCAAGATCGGCAGGCACGTTCGCATTTCAGAGGAAGCGGCACGCCAGTGGTTGGCGAAGCGGACGCAGGCCGCGGCATGAGGAAGATTCTCGACGATCACATCAAAGCCTTGGAAGCCGAATTGATCGATCACGCCGCGAAATTCCCAGCGGGCAAGCTGTCGTCAATTCCTCAGTGGCAGGACGGCTTCGATCGAGTGCGGGCCAACATCGATCGATTGAAACACGCTCGCGGACTCATTCCGCCGACTGCGGCGTATCAGCCGCTTCCCGTCTGACAAAGAAAAACCCCGCCCTGGCCGGCGGGGCTCAATGCACTCAATCAACGGAGAGTATCCTATTACATGATGACCACAATATCAAGTGGCTTTCTCGACTTTGCCGAACACAATCAACTCGCTCTGCACGAGGTACATAAAGGCGATAAGAACCCGATCGGCGACGAGTGGCAGAACCGTCATACGTCGGACCCGACAGTCTGGCCGGTTTGGATCGCGAGCGGTAATAACATCGGTCTGCACCCCGGCGCATCGCGCTTGGCGGTCATGGACATCGAGGCCGGCAAGCAAGAGATCGCGAAAGCGTGGTTTCAGGAACTTACGGGCTTCGCCCTGCCAGCGGCTCACGTTGCGACGCCATCGGGCGGCACTCACATATGGTTTCGTCTGAACGACGCCACCGGATTGAAGTCTCTGAGAATGAAGGAAACCGGTTGGGGCGATCTGCTGGTAGGCAACGCCAACGCGATGTGCCCGCCGAGCATCTTCACCAATCCGAAGAAACAACCCGGTAAGAAGGCTGGTCCGTATGAATGGCTTGGCAACGAGATGCTTTGCGATGGTGATATCCTGCGGCCGGCATGGCGGAAGCGTGATGAACATTTGGAGCGTGTCGGCACGGCGCGCGAAGCGCCAAGAGACTTTCGACCTGCGGAAGGTCTGCACGCCGATCGGGTATTAAAACAGGCGTGCGCGGACATCCTCAAGCTGGAGCTTGGTGGCGTCAATAACGGGATATTCGATATCGCCCTGCGAGTCGGGCGCTACGTCGGCAACGGCGAACTCGGGTACGATGTCGCGCACGATGAACTGAAAGCGGCGTGCGAGGACGCCGGGTGGGACGACAGCGCCAACAACCTCAAGGCCATCCACAACGGCCTAAAGGACGGTATCAAATACCCGGCGATGACGGTCGATGACATGTTTGGTGCTGCCGTTGCCGAAATCGCCGCAAAGGCCGGGGCAACTCTGTCCACGCCATTTACGCTATTCGATGACTGCGCGACGTCGGCGCCCAAGGTCTGGCTGCATAAAGGCGTCATGGCGTTGGGCGAGAATTCAACGTGGTTCGGCGAACCCGGTTCACTTAAATCGGCGTTGATAACGGATATCGCCGTTCATGCGGCTGCTGGCATCGACTGGCGTGGGCATCGGATTAAGACATGCTGCGGCGTCGTCTATTTCGCGTTTGAGCGGTCCGGGCAGGCAAAGCGCCGCCTTGCGGCATATAAGATGCGCGACGACCTGCATGGGTTGCCGATCGCCGTTGTTCCGAAATTGGTCGACCTGCTCAATCCGCAATGCGTGGATTTGATTGTTTCCATCGTGGAGCGCGCGGCCAAGGCATTCGGCGTTCCCGTTGGCCTGATTGTGCTCGATACCTACAATAAGGGAATTGCGGCCGGCGGTGGCGACGAGAACGCCGCGAAGGATCAGAACCAAGCGGCGGCACATCTGCGGCTGATTCATGAACGGTTAAACGTCCATATCGCCGGCATCGGTCATACCGGCAAAGATACGACCCGCGGCGAGCGCGGCAGCAATGCCCGCGAAGGTGACGTTGACCTGGCAGTGCAGATTACCGGCGATGCGGTCAAGACCGCGACCGTCACCAAGGCGAACGATCAGGAGGAGGGCGAACTGGTCTCGTTTGCTGGTCAGGTTGTCCACCTTGGGCGCGACGAAGATGGCGACCCCGTCACGGCGTTCATTCTCTCCAAGACGCCTGCGGTAAAAGAGGCGAAGGCGCGTAAGAAACTGACCGACCGCGAAACGAACGCCATGCGCGCGCTCGAGAACGTCATTCGGGAAAACGGTTCCGGCGGCAGGGCATCGGCTGACGCTTGGCGCGAGAGACTGCACCGTGAAGGCGTCATCAAGGACGACGACGCGAACCCGCGGGCCACGTATAGCCGCATCCACGATGGGCTGGCGCGTAAGGGCTGCATCCATGCTTTGGATGGCATGATCGCCGTTCGACCAGCACGGGCGCTGACGCCGTTGGTCAACCTGTTTCCACCACCAACTGAGCTTGGCCCCGTAGCAGTGTAGCACCCCTATAGGGTGGTGCTACACTACGCTACGCTTGTGGGCGTGTAGCAATGTGTAGCTTGCTACGCTTTTGCTACGGCTACGCTACAGTGCAAACCCATAATTGCAGCCGAATACGGCGGCGGTAGACCGCAGTCCTATTGACAGGATGATAGTCCTGTAGTAGGATAATGGTCATATGTCTATTCTTACCGATGGCACGCTTGCCACCCGCCTGACCGACGCACTGGTCGCTGCCGATCTGCCCTACGCACTGACGGTCCAGCATCTCGAGTCCGATGATGACCCGTTCAACCCGACGACCACATGGGTTGACCACGACTGCACCGGCTGGGTCGATGATTACAGCGCGCACGACGTCGACGGCACGCTGATCCTGCAGACCGACCGCAAAGCGTTCGTGCTCACGTCATCTATCGACATTGAGCCAAGCACAAGCGATCGCCTCGTCGTCAATGGCGTGACCTACACGATCATATCAACGTCGATCGATCCCGCTGGCACTGCCTACGTCATCCAGGCGCGCAAGTGAGCGGAATGGTCCCAATACCCCGATTTGATTTAGGGGGGAACGTCGGAGGGGGGGACTTTTCCTCTCGCGCTCGCAGCCTTGGCGGTGCCGCTTGAACGCCAAGAAGGCCATTCGCTTCCTTCAAACGCTGAAAATCCCCGAGGGACCGTTAGCCGGCAAGTCGCTCAAGGTCGCTCCGTTCCAAAAGCAATTCGTAACTGGCGCATTGGCGTCCGGCGTTTCGGTCGCCGCGCTGTCGATCGGCCGCGGTAACGCGAAGACCGCTCTTTCGTCTGGCCTCGCCCTTGGCGAACTGCTCGGCGAGATCGGCGACACGCAGCCAAACCGGGAAATTCCGGTTGGCGCCCGCACGCGCGACCAGGCGCGGCTGGTCTGGAATTTCGTTGCCGGCTATTCGCGCTACCTGCCCGAGGACGTGCAGAAGCGGCTGACGTTCCGCCGCGCGCCCCGACTGGAAATCGAATACGAGGACACCAACGGCGTGCATCTGCTGCGCTGCCTCGCGGCTGACGGCAAATCCGCGCTCGGTGGCGCACCTACACTCACGATCTTGGACGAACGCGGCCATTGGGCGCGCGACAAGGGCGACGAACTGGAACACGCGCTGCTGTCCGGCAGTGGCAAGCGTGGCGGTCGCGCCCTGATTATTTCGACGAGCGCACCTGACGACGCGCACCCGTTCAGCAAATGGCTGGATGAGGAACAGGAAGGCGTCTATCGGCAAGAGCATCGGCCGGCGCCGGGACTGCCGGCTGACGATCTGGACTCTCTGCTGATCGCAAATCCGGGCGCGTTGTGCGGCATCGGTTCGAATATCGAATGGTTGCAGGCGCAAGCGCGCCGCGCGATTGCCCGCGGTGGCAATTCGCTGACGACGTTCCGGCTTTACAATCGAAACGAACGCATTTCCGGCGAGACGCGCGACCTATTGCTGACGGTCGACGAATGGCTGAGTTGCGAGATGGACGAACTACCGCCGCGCGACGGGCAATGCGTCATCGGAATCGACCTTGGCGGTTCGGCGTCCATGACCGCTGCGGCGTTCTTCTGGCCTTCGACCGGCCGGCTCGAATGCCTTGGCTGGTTTCCATCATTCCCGAATCTGACCGACCGCGGCGCGGCTGACGGTGTTGGCGCGCGCTACAACGACATGGCGAGCCGTGGCGAATTGTCCACGCTTGGAGCGCAGACCGTTCCCGTCGCGCCTTGGCTGTCGGAAGTCATGCGCCATGTCGAAGGTGAACGCATCGCCGCGCTTTGCATGGACCGCTACAAGCAAGCCGAACTCGGACAGGCGATCGACGCCGCCGGCATTCGCGTTCCGATCGTGTGGCGCGGTTTCGGCTTCAAAGATGGCAACGAAGATTGCGACCGTTTTCGTCGCGCGTGCTTTGACGGCAAGGTGAAGGCATCGCCATCGCTGCTGCTGCGATCGGCATTTGCCGACGCCGTGTGTCTCCGCGATCCCGCGAACAATATCAAATTAGCGAAGGCCCGCAGCCTGGGGCGCATCGATGCCGCGTCTGCCAGCGTGCTTGCCGTCGCGCAAGGCGCGCGGATGCTGGCGCAGCCTGCTCGTAAAGCGAGGGCGCCGGTTTGGCTGTGAAGCGCCAGGAATACGACGCGCACTCGGCGAAGGTTATTCGATCGGTACGCTGGAAATCTGTGCGACTGGCAGCGAAGCGCCGCGACGGATTCAAATGCCGGCACTGTGGCGCGCCCGGTCCGCTTGAAGTTCATCACGTCAAGCGCGTGAAGGATGCGCCGGAATTGGCTTACGACCTTGGGAATCTGCTCACGCTTTGTAAGGCGTGCCATTCGGCAGAGACCAAAAAGGAATGCGGGTTCGGAAACGAACTCTCACCAGCTCGCGCCGCGTGGCGCGATTTGCTCGCCACGATGGCGAAACCCCAACCGAAGGAGTCTCTATGCTTACCAGTGTAACGATCCAGCGACGTCAGTCGCAAATCCGCGAAGCCCTTGCCGGTCTTGTTGGCAAGTCCGATCTGACCGAAGACGAACAGCGTTCGATGGATTCGATGGACCTGGAATATCGGTCCAACGAGTCGAAGTATCGCGCGGCCCTCATTGTCGAGGACACTGAACGCAAGGAAGCCGGCGCCGAGTTGGAAGGCCGTTCCGACAAGGAATTTGCCGACCTGATCGGTAAATTCGAGTTGCGCCAGGTCGCTCTGCATCTGGACGAAGGTGCGAAGATCGACGGCGCGACCGCCGAAGTCATCGAGGAACTGCGTTCGCAGGGTGGTTACCGCGGCATCCCGATTCCGTATGCAGCGCTGGAAATTCGTGCCGGCGAAACCATTGCATCGGGCACGCCCGATCCGGTCAGCACCGCACCGATCATCGACCGCATCTTTGCGGATTCGGTTGCGAGCAAGATGGGCGCCTCCTTCGTGAACATCGCGCAGGGCACCAACGAATATCCGATCACCAACTCGGCCGTTACCGGTGGTTGGGCTTCGTCTGAGACCGGCGCCGTTGCTGGGCCGACCGCGTATTCGACCGCCAACCGCTCGCTGGCGCCGGATAACACTTACGGCATCCAGATGAAGATCACCCGCAAGGCACTCAAGCAGAGCGGCGATGCGCTCGAGCAGGCTGTCCGCCGCGACATGAATGGCTGCTTGGCGGTCGGCATGGACAAGGCGGTGTTTCAGGGCTCCGGTTCGTCGGGCGAGCCGACGGGCGTGATGAAATCGGGTTCGCCGAGTCCGTATGGCATCACGTCGACTGCGATCGGTGCGGCTGCAAGCTGGGCTGCGTTCCGTGCGGCGGTGACCCGCTTCATGGTCGCGAACGCTGCGACTGGTCCCGGTTCGATCAATCTGCTGCTGCGGCCGGAACTGTATGACGACATGGACGATGACGTGTTCACCGGCACCGCGATTTCGCAGTGGGATAAGCTGGTCTCCAACGTCGGCAACGTCGTGCTTTCCAGCAACGCGCTCGCTGCCCCCAGCGGTTCGCCGCTGGCGTCCAAGGCGCTGCTGACCACGACCGTCGGCGGTGTTGCGCCGATCTTCGTCGGCACCTGGGGCGCTATCGATCTGATCCGCGATATCTACAGCGACGCGGCATCGGGTGGTCTGCGGCTGACTGCACTGGCAACCATGGATGTAACGGTGTCGCGTGCGGAACAGCTTCAGATTCTGACCGGCATCCAGTAATGGATGAATTCGCCATCGGTATCGGCGAACTAGAGTTGCGCGCCGCCTCAAAAGGGCGGCGCCG
The DNA here is from genome assembly GCA_017305665.1 of Hyphomicrobiales bacterium. Lineage (GTDB taxonomy): Bacteria > Pseudomonadota > Alphaproteobacteria > Rhizobiales > Xanthobacteraceae > Nitrobacter. The sequence goes on along the minus strand of JAFKKH010000025.1, from coordinate 14,603 downwards.
GCTCCGGGGTCGCTTCCCCTACAAAAAGCGCGCTGTTCTTTCGGATGGCGGTCGCAAGGGTGGCCGTCCGCAAAAGGAAGAGTTTGCGCCGAAGGCGTTCGCGTTTCGCGTCAACGCACCGGACAAGGAAATTCATCTGCTTGTCGGTCACGACTTCAATCGTCCGCTTGCGTCCAAGCTGACCAATTCATTGCGGCTGACCGATACCGCCGAAGCTCTGACGTTCGAAGCGGACATTTCGCCAGAGATTGCGGAAACGAGTTACGGCCAGGACGTGCTTGCTCAAATCGATTCCGGTTTGGCCTATGGCATCTCGCCCGGCTTTCGGCTGCCTCCGCCGCGCCGCGTAGCGAAACCGGAAATCTACACGGACGAAGGTCACGATCCGGCGCGCGGCATGTTCAACGCGCGGATTCGAACGATCTTCCAAGCCCTGCTTTACGAACTCTCGATCGTGACGCGGCCGGCTTACAAAGAGACCGACATTTCATCGGACAAGTCTGACGACGAACCCAAGACCGACGAGGAAAAGAAGGCTGCCGGTTGGGTTTGGAAAAACGGAATTCTGGTCCCGCCGGATAGCGACCAGACGATCAAGCGCGCGATGCCTGCCGCGCTGCGCTGGAGGTGACATGGAAATCATCAAACAAGCCGAAGCCGCGCCTTCCTCGTATCCGACCACGGCGACCTATACGGGGAGCTTGCTCAACGATATCGCGTGGCAGCGCGTCGAATCCTACATCGCTTCGCGTTACACCTCGCGCGACGTCACATGGATTGTCGAGGGACCGGGCGAATGGGTGCCGCCGTTGAAACCGGCGACCATTTCCACCGTCGAAATCTGGAACGGTGCGGGCTGGGACGATTGCACGCCTGATGCATCGCCGCTCGGCGGTTACGTGCTGACCGGCTGTGGTCCTTATCGCTTCGTCGGAACAGTTGGCGGCGGTTCGCCTGCGCCGACCGTTCCCGACATTGTTTGGGAAGCGGTCAAACGTCTCGCTGGCTATCTCTCCGCAAAGACCGGCACGCCGGGCGCCACTTCGGAATCGCTTTCGGCCGGTTCTATTTCGATTGCCACGCGCCGATCGGAATCGTGGATGGCGCAAGCGATGCAGAACAGCGGCGCTGCCGACTTGCTGCGCGCGTACAGGAAGGTTTGATTATGGGGATCCTCGATCTTTTTCGCCGCACCGCGCCTGCTGTCGAGAAGAGAAGCGCCGGCACAGGGTTCACTGCGGAAGTAATGCGCTTTCGGGAAAGCTACATTCAGGGCCGCACTGGCCTTGGCGAATTGACCGGAACGGTGTCGTCTTGTGTCGGGCTTTGGCAAAACGGCTTCGCCTTGGCCCAAGTCGACGGGACCGACCTTCTGGACCGTCGAACGATGGCGATGCTTGGTCGCTCGCTGGCGTTGCGCGGTGAATTCGTGGCGCTGATCGACGGCGACGCCTTGGTGCCAGCAAGCGATTGGGACACGCGCACCCGGAACAGCGAGCCGATCGCGTACCGCCTTTCCATTCCGGAAGCCGGTGGCGGCCGCAGCATGACGGCGCTCGCTGGCGAAGTCCTGCACGTTCGGATCAATGCCGATCCGGCGGCGCCATGGCTCGGCGTGTCACCGCTCCGCACCGCCAGCCTTTCGGCCGGGATGCTTCATGCGGTCGAATCCGCCTTGGGCGAAGTGTTCCAGAACGCGCCGCTCGGTTCGCAGGTCGTGCCGATGCCGGAAAATCCCGAGGTCGATAACACCACTATCGCATCGTCGTTCATTGGGCGTCGGGGTCGCGTGCTGTTACGCGAAAGCGTTACGGTCACTGCCGCGGGCGGACCGGCACCGCAAGCCGACTGGCGCCCATCGGACCTGACACCAGACCTTGAAAAGTCGCTGGCCAAGGAAACCCTGGAAGCGGCACAGGCTTCGATCTTCGCCGCCTATGGTGTCCTGCCGAGCCTGTTCGCCAGTGCGGCTACAGGACCGCAGACGCGCGAAGCACAGCGGCACCTGGCGCAATGGACGTTGCAGCCCTTGGCGGAACTGCTGGCCGAGGAAGCCAGCGAAAAGCTGGGCGACGCTGTGACGATCGACACCATGGGACCGTCGCAGGCATTCGACGCCGGCGGATCGGCCCGCGCCTTTGCCACGCTTATTCAGGGCCTCGCCATGGCGAAGGATGCCGGAGTCGACGCCAAGGGCGCGCTCGCCATGCTCGACTGGTCATCGAAGGAGCCGGCGTGATGCAGACCGGTACGATCAAATTCTGGCAGCGCGAGAAAGGTTGGGGTTTCATTACCCCGGACGACGGCGGACCAGACGTCTTCATTCACTTTCGCGGCTGCGCGGGCACCTACATCCCGTTCGATGCTGATCCGGTTCGGTACGAAGTCGGCGAACGAGACGGCAGGCCGGTCGCACGTCGGGTTGAGCTTGTTGAATAAGAGATCGCTGCGGTCTGCTTTAGCGAGACGGACCGCGGTGGGGATGGGCGTAAGAGCCGTTGCGTCCATCCCAACATTCCTGCCGTGGTCTCCTTAACGCGGCGGGTTGATGGCGAAGAGACGCGGCGATGCCGCAGAGAAAGCCCCGGTGACGCCGGGGTTTTTCTTTGTACGACTTTACTACGTCGCTGCAGTTTGTCAACGAACCCCTGCAATATCAGTAACTTACGATATACTTCGGTAGAAATCAATTGAACCTATTCCCGATTGCCACCAACGATTGTTTGGCTACGCTTTTGCCATGGTCATGGTGGCCGAAGGAGAGACGAAGTGTCGAAAAAGATCGTAGAGGCCGAGCCCGATTTCACCACTCGCGTTCTGATGTCGTTAGTGGTGGACGTTAGTCAGTTGGCGGAGAGCGTCGAGCGCGTGAAGGCGCAGGTGTTCGCCATGGCGAAAGAGAACGGCGTGGCCTTGCCTACGGAAGAGTAGGGGTGTCTACCGCCGAAAACGCTCGCTTATTGGACATCTGTTGGACATGACGTCCGGGCGAGTTGCTAAGTCGTTGAATTTGTTGGCGCTCCCTAGCGGAATCGAACCGCTCTCTCCACCGTGAAAGGGTGGCGTCCTAACCGATAGACGAAGGGAGCTGAACTTTTCAGCGCGCGACTCGCGCTGTCGTTTCAGTCTCGGGTCTGCTGCAAATAAAATCCGTCAAATCAAAATCTTATGTGGATTTGATCAGACGGAACTCCGGGCGAAGCGAGCCGCACCGGCGTCAGCGGCGGAACGTATAGTGGCGTTTGCCCGGAGGGGCAAGCATTCTCCCTTCCGGGCGCCGCTGCGCGAAGGTCTGGCCTCGGCATGCAAGGGGTCTCGCGCTGGTCCGGAAAACGATGCAAAAGAGGCTCATAGGCGGCTGAGGTCCGATCGTCTATGGAGCTTCAACCATGATCGCGCGACGACTGTTGTGTGGAATGCTGATCAGTCTGTCCGTCGCCGGTGCGTCCGCGTCGGCGCAAACCCGCGACTGGCACGCCTCAGACCGTAATATCAAGACCGAACTGCCGGCGAAAAAGATCAAGCCGGCCGCGCAAAAATCCTGTCCGGAATTCGGGCCAGGCTTTGTCAGGGTCGAGGGTTCGTCAAGTTGTGTCCGCGTCGGCGGCAGCATCGATGTCGGCGTCGGAGCCAGGCGTTGATGTGCCGGGTCGTATAGGGCGGGTCAGCTCATCGGCGGCGCCACGAATTCCTGGAATCCCGGCCGCGTTCCCAGTTGCGCGAACCAGCGTTCGATATTGGGCTGCTTCGGCTTGGTCACGCCTTCGACGCCGAGCCAGCGCCGCGTGAATGTGCCGAGCGCGAGATCGGCGAGCGTAAACTGCTCGCCCTCGACGAAACGCCGGCGCGCGAGGTGGGCATCGAGCATCCCGTACACCTCGCCCGCCGCATCGGCCGCCTGCTGCAAGGCTTTCATGTCGCGCTGATCGGCCGGCGTCCGCACCAGTCCCCAGAACACCGGACGGTCGACCGGCTGCACGGTCGAGAGCGTCCAGTCCAGCCAGCGATCGATCGCGGCACGCCGTTTTGGCGCGGCTGGATAGAGCGGCGATCCGGCGCCGTATTCGAGCACGAGATAGCGCATGATCGAGTTGCTTTCCCAGAGCACGAAGTCGCCATCGACCAGCGTCGGAATACGCCCGTTCGGGTTCATCGCGAGATAATCGGCGTCGTGGTTGCGGCCGAATTGCATGCCGGCATTGATCCGTTCATAGCGCAGGTCGAGCTCGCGGCAGCACCACAGCACTTTTTGCACGTTCACCGAATTGGCGCGGCCCCAGATCTGAAAAGGTTGCTCATTGCTCACGCTGCAGTCTCCGATCCCTGGTCTTGGTTGAGAGAGGATGTATCGCGGAACGGCGGAAGCGGATAGGGGCGGCGTCACATAGGTGCGGATTGAATGGTCGACGCTTGCAAAAAAGCCCCGCCGAAGCGAGGCCTGATTGATGTGTGTCACCGATAGTCAGTGGCCGAAAAATAGCCACAGCAGGATGATCACCGGTATCGGTACGCCCAGCAACCATAGTAGAAGTCCGCGTCCCATCCTCGCCTCCTCGAAATCCACCTTCGAAAAGAGAACGCTGGCCGTCTGCGATCGTTCCTGTCGTCGTTCAGGACGCCGCCGCTCAGGGCTTCGGCAGATCGGACAGCGACAGGCCGATCTGGAATAGCGAATAGCCGTCGCGCGCGATCGCCTCGCGCACCTCGGCGTTGACATCATCGGCGTCGCGCGTCCGCGTCTGACGCCAGTCGGATTCGCTGGTGCCGGAGGGGAAAGGCTGTCCGGCCATCGTCACCAGCCGGTAAGCCGGATGATGACGATGCACAAAGAAATTGTACCTCACCAGTGGCCGGTGTTCGGCATCGAGCTCCACGGCTCGGCCGGCGGTTTGGGATCGCCCTTCTGCAAAAGCTCGATCGAGTGGAGGTCGGGTGAGCGGACGAACGCCATCTGGCCGTCGCGTGGCGGGCGGTTGATGGTGATACCGAGCTTCATCAGCCGGTCGCAGGTCGCATAGATATCGTCGACCTCGTAGGCGAGGTGGCCGAAATAGCGATCCTCGCCGTATTTTTCCTCGTCCCAGTTGTAGGTGAGTTCGACCAGCGGCGCGCCGCGCCCCTTGGACTGCTTGAGCAGACCTTCGTCTTCGGGCGCGCACAGAAACAGCAGCGTGAATTTCGCCTTGTCGTTGTCGACGCGGCGGACCTCCTTCAAGCCCAGCGCGTCCTGATAGAATTTCAGCGCGGCATCCAGATTGCGCACGCGCAGCATGGTGTGGAGGTATCGCATGTTCGTTGTCTCCCTGTGATCCGGGATTTGAGTTTGGCGGTTGGCGCCGGTGGCGGATGTCGGATAGCAGCAAAGCGCGCGCAAGGGCAGGCGACAAGTGGATAGTTGCGCCTGATCCGATTTAACCGCGAAACCGCGGAACGATGCCCATGCGCGACATTTAACCCGCATGGTACGCGAAGGCCGACAAGGCGCGCGGTGGCGAGATCATTCTGAGAACGACAAGCCGGAAGGTGATCTTCATCGCCGGGCTCGTCGGTGGTCTTGTGCTGGCGTTCCTGATTTCCCTGTTTGCGCGCTAACCCAAACTCTCTTTGGCAGGCGACATGCAAACCTACAAAAGGAAAGCCCCGCCGGGGGGAGAGACGGGGCTTTCAACTCGGGGACTTGAGCGATGCTGCTCGCTCGAATCATCAATTCGGTTGCCTGAATATCGTTCCGGGCGGCGCAAAAGAAATTTGATGATTAATCCTATGATCGACGCAAGGACATTCCGCCGGAATGGAACCGACCTGCGACATTTTTTGCAACCAAACAAAATCACCCGCGTTAACTAGGCGATGCTTCGTGAGAGGACAGACACATGAAAAAGACAGCAATCACGCTTGCGACCGTCGCGGCCATGGGCGCGGCCGTGGTAGCCGCACCTGCGCCGGCTCAGGCCCGCGGAATCGGCCCGGGTCTTGGCATCGGTCTTGCCGTGGGTGCACTCGCCGCGGGTGCCGCCGCGAGCTCCTATTACGGACCTTACGGCTACTATGGTGGCCCGCGCTATTACCGGCCGTACTATGGACCGGCCTATTACGGCGGACCGTACGCCTACTACGGCGGGCCGTATCGGTACCGGCATTGGCACCATCGTCACTGGCGTCATCACTGGTAGTGCGAAACGCATGATCTGACGTTATCGAAAGTCCCGGGGTTCCTCTCCGGGACTTTTCAATTCCAGACCGTATCGATTCCAAACCTGCCCGGAGAGTTCTTCTTCGCTCGAAGCTATCCGCTACTTGGACGTTTCTGTCGTCCGCGATGCGCCGAGCGTTCTGCTGATTTTTGCGCGAACCGACTTGTAGTAGGCGTCGCGTTCCTGTTCGAGCTTGGCCTGATGCGCCCTGAAATTGGCGACGCGGCGCGCGATGTCGGCTCGCTCCCTTGCCAGCCTGTCTTCTGGCCGTGTCTGCCGTTGTTCGGGGGGCATCGCGGTATCCTCCGGCATTTGCGCCTGGGTTCTGAACAACTCGACCACGCGTGACATCAAGTTTTTCGCGAGGCGTCGCTGCATTCGCTTGCAGAACCGAATACGATTTCAACAAAGCACGAAACGTTCGTCAATCGATCGCGCTGCGGAGGAGCCATTCACGCTTCGCAGTGGATAAGATCTCGCGCGTTGTTGCCGGCAATGGCGCCATCTTGCAGTCGGAAAAAGCGTCCGAGCGAATCCGGGAGTTGTGTTCCAGTCGCGGCCGGCTCCTGCGTACCAGTCGAACGCGGTCTGTCGTTTGCGCCGCGCGTCTTGCGCAGATCATCGGTCAGCCGGTAACGTCATGCGATCAATCGGGACAGTTCGCATGATCGCAATGGATCTCCGCACGGGAGTGGAACAGCTTGGCGACATGATCGCAGCGGCGGCTACCATCGTGCCGTTTACCGGTGCCGGCATTTCCACGGAGTGTGGCATCCCGGATTTTCGGTCGCCCGGCGGCCTCTGGACGCGCAACCGGCCGATCCCGTACGATGAGTTTGTCGCCAGCCAGGATGCGCGCGATGAGTCATGGCGGCGCCGTCTAGCCATGGAGCCGGTTTTCGCGGCCGCGAAACCGGGGCGAGGCCATCGGGCGCTTGCCGCGCTCTACAAGGTGGGCAAAATTCCGGCCGTCATCACCCAGAACATTGACAATCTGCATCAGGATTCAGGGTTTGCCGCCGATCACGTCGTCGAACTTCACGGCAACACCACCTATGCACGCTGCATCGGATGCGACCGGTCCTACGATCTTGTCTGGGCGAAGAAGCAGTTCGATGAATCCGGCGTCGCGCCATCTTGTCTCGAATGCGATCAGCCGGTGAAGACCGCGACGATCTCGTTCGGTCAATCGATGCCGGAGGGTGCGATGCGGCAGGCGACCGAACTTGCGCAGCATTGCGATCTGTTTCTCGCCATCGGATCGTCTCTCGTGGTCTGGCCCGCCGCCGGGTTCCCGGTGATGGCCCGGAATTGCGGTGCGAAGCTCGTGATCATCAACAACGAGCCTACCGAACAGGACGATATCGCCGATCTCGTGATCCGGCATGATATCGGCGAGACTCTCGGGCCGTTCGTCGGTAATTGAACAGAAAGTGATCCGGTGGGTGCAAGGCTGTTCATAGCTCGCGGTAAATTTGTTTTTTATCTTTGCCGTGCAGTCGAGAGTGTTATCTTTTGATTCGTGAGATTCGCGCGGCGGCGTCATGAACTGTCATCGATGAGCCCGTGAATGGTCCTGTCGCAGAGACGATAGGCCGTGGTGATGAGTGGGGTCCGGGGTCATGGGGTCGGACGGTTTCGAGTCCAAGAAATTTGGCGGTCCGGCGGGAAGCGGGGCTGGAGCAAGCAAGCTTGGTCCGAAGGATTTTTCCGGCGCGGTGGATCGCGAGTCCGGGATTGATCCGTTTGCGGGACTGGATGACGCTGCGGCGAACCTTGTCGAGATCAGTGGCGTCATCAAATGGTTTGACGCGTCAAAGGGCTACGGTTTCATCATTCCCGACAATGGCTGGCCCGACGTGCTCCTGCACGTGACGGTTCTCCGCCGCGACGGTCATCAGACCGCCTATGAAGGTGCGCGCGTAGTGTGTGAGTGCGTGCAGCGCGCCAAGGGCTATCAGGCCTTCCGGGTCGTCTCGATGGATGAATCCACCGCGATCCATCCTGCACAGATGCTGCCGCCGCGGACCCATGTCAGCGTTACGCCGACCAGCGGACTCGAGCGGGCCCAGGTCAAGTGGTTCAACCGCTTGCGCGGATTCGGGTTTTTGACGTGCGGCGAGGGTACGCCGGATATTTTCGTCCATATGGAAACGCTACGCCGCTTCGGTATGACGGAGCTTCGTCCCGGTCAGTACGTGCTGGTCCGCTATGGGCCGGGCTCCAAGGGCATGATGGCCGCCGAAATTCAGCCGGAGAACGGCACGCCGGGACTGTCCTCGCACTGATTGGGCTCGGGCGATTTATTCGGTCGCGTCTTGGCGACTTGCCCGTGCCTCATTGCCGCGCGTTCGCCGTCGTTGTTCGGCTTGGCGTCTCCAGAACCTGACCTTTCCGGAAATCGTGTTTTGCGGGTTGAGCCCCGGTCCGCTATGTACCGCGGCCGGCGGGCCGGTCTATTGGCAGATGCCCTCGTCTCCGGCAGGTGATTGGAATGTCTCTTCGAAAAGCAAGTCTCGCGGCGTTACGTGCCGCTCTGTGGCTCGCGCTGGTTTCATGGATCGGTGTGATTGCGCCGGGCGGAATGAGCGTCCGCGCCGCCGAATTCCAGCCGCTGGAAATTGCGACCAAATCCGGCGTGAAGGTGTTTTCGGTCGAGATGGCGACGACCGAGGAGGAGAAGACCACCGGGCTGATGTATCGGAAGCATTTACCGGACGGGCAGGGCATGCTGTTCGACTTTTCGCCGGCCCAGCAGGTCTCGATGTGGATGAAGAATACCTATATCTCGCTCGACATGATCTTCATCGGCCCGGACGGCCGCATCATGCGGATCGCAGAGAACACCGAGCCGCTCTCGACCCGGATCATTCCTTCGCGCGGTCTGGCCAAGGGCGTGCTCGAGGTCATCGCGGGAACCGCGAAGAAATACGGCATCGCCCCCGGTGACCGGGTCGCGCACCCACTCTTCAACGGTCATTGAACCCGGGGCGCGGCTTGCTGGGGCAGGCGGAAGCGTGTAACCACATCGCTTGCCTACAGATCGGGGTATAGCGCAGCCTGGTAGCGCGGCAGTTTTGGGTACTGCAGGTCGTTGGTTCGAATCCAGCTGCCCCGACCATATCCGATAAATCTGCTGCGTCGTCTTGACGCTTCTTCCCGAGAAATTTGTCGATCAAGCCAGTTCACGCGCCGTGCGGCGGAGCGCCACGTGCATCGCCATCGGCGAGTCTGCGCGGTCCGATGATGATGACGGCAAGATCATCGCCGTGTGGCGTCCAGAACCACTGATAATTGGCAGGGACAAAGCCGATCCACCCGCAACCTGCCAGGACGATTCCGATTCCCAGCAGATGCAACCACTCCGGCATTCGCGCCGCCTTGAACATGAGGTTCGGGTGGCGGCTGATTATCCGAGTCGTCCTGCGAAATGGTTTCCGGGATGCATCGGATTTAACTTGAAATCTGCGTCGCCTTGAAAGCGTTTTGCATCTGACGAAAAGGGTGCGCCGGCGAGACCAACGCACCCTTCAATATTCGTGAAAGAGACGACGCGATCAGTATGGGCAGATCACGCGACCCCAGCGCGGGCTGTAGTAGCAGCCGGGAGCGACGATGCCCCAGCCGCGACCACGACCGCGATGCCAGCCACGACCGCGTCCGCGACCCCAGCCACGACCACCGCCGCGACCACGGCCACGGCCGCGGGCTTCCGCCGACGTCGTGGATCCGGCGATCAGAACCGACGACACGCTGGCGACGCCGATAAAATACACGCAGACCATCGCCATCGCCGCCAGGACGCGGGTGATGACGCTGCGCCGCGCATTCGAACTACTCTGAGCCATCAGGAGAATCTCCCATTTCTGGTTAGTGCCATCTTGGAGCAGAGCCCAATATCGGGACGAGCATTGTCGCGAATATAAGGCAGTCCACTTCGGTGCTTGGTCTGTTTTGGATACTTGCTACGGCAATAACAGATTCAAGAATTTGAACGTGCAGTCGGCCAAGGCTACGGTCAGGCTTCACGCTCGGTCAACTGTCGGCGGGCAACGCGTTCGGGTTCAAATCTTATGGTGGAAGTTTAGAATGATGAGAGGAAACCGCGCGTTGCCGTGGACGTTGGGCATATCGCTCCGGTTGCAAACGGTCATGTTTTGCTTCTGCGGCATTTGCCGTTCCAGCGGCGGTGAACTTAATCTCTCAGGTGTGCGACGCATAGCGGCAAGGTGTCCATCCATCGAGTGCCGTTAACCCAACCCTCGCCATAAGGATCATCCGGTTCCCAAGATAAGCGGTCCTTCCAACAACCCTCCAGATGCATTCGCAGAGGTTCATGTCCAAGCAGCACAGCTATGTTCTCGGTCTCAATACCTACGATCATGATGTGAGCGCGTGTCTGCTCCGGGACGGCGCCGTCGCGTTCGCCATCGCCAAGGAACGGATCACGCGCGACAAGCATGCCAGCGGATTTTACAAGGAGGTCATCGACTACTGTCTCGATGCCGAAGGCATCACGCTCGACGATGTCGATCTGGTGGTTCACAACTGCTACATCCTGCCCGTTCCGGAGATGGAAGACCGGTTGATCTATCAGGACATGCCGGGGTTCCTGACCGCCGAGGAGCGGCTGGACGCGACCGTGCATCCTTATTTTCGCTCGCAATCCAGCAAGGTCGTTTCGATCTCCCATCATCTGGCGCACGCTTACAGCGCCTTCGCCGTCAGCCCGTTCGAGGATGGCGCGATCATGATCGTCGACGGCGTCGGCAGTTATCGCTCGGACGTCACTGAACCCTATCCGGACGGCGATACTGCGTCGCCTCTGGCGCGGGAATCCGAGAGCTACTATCGCTTCAGCGGCAAGACGCTCGAATGCTTGAAGAAGATCTGGATGGAGCCGGATCGCGGCTTCTTCAGCGACGAATTCTACAACATGCCCGGTCTCGGTGCGCTCTATAGCCGCGCCTCGACCTATGTGTTCGGCGACTGGAACAAGTGCGGCGAACTGATGGGGCTCGCGCCGTACGGACGCCACGGGCAGATCAAGTCGCTGATGGACATTACCGACAATCATCTCACGGTCCCGCGCTGGACCGCCGAACTCAACCGGCCTTACATCGCCGATACCGGTGAGAAGTGGGATACCAGTCCTTCCATGCGGCATTGGGAGGATCTGGCCTGGCGGGTCCAGGACGACACCGAAAAGGTGCTGCTGGCCCGCGCCGCCTGGCTTCGCGAAACCACCGGCGCCAAGAACCTCTGCATCGCCGGCGGCGTGGCGCTGAATTGCGTGGCCAACGGACGCATCGCGCGCGAGGCAGGATTCGAAAACGTCTGGATTCAACCGGCGGCGGGCGACGATGGCATTGCCATCGGCTGCGCCTATTACGGCTGGCTCGAGGTGCTGAAGCAGCAGCGGGGTTTCGTGATGGAGCACGCCTATGTCGGCCGCAGCTATTCCGATGAGGACGTCCGCACCGCCACCCAGCGTTCGATGGTCAAGGTCCAGACCACGGCGGTGAAGAGCTCAAATATCTATGCCGAGACCGCAAAACTGCTGGCCGACCAGAAGGTCATCGGCTGGTTTCAGGGCCGTTCCGAATTCGGTCCGCGGGCGCTCGGTAATCGCAGCCTGATTGCCGATCCGCGAAAACCCGACATGAAGGACATCCTCAACAGCCGGGTCAAGCATCGCCAGCCGTTCCGTCCGTTTGCGCCGATCGTGCTTGAGGAGCGGGCCGACGAGGTCTTCGAGGGCAGGGGGGATTCGCCTTTCATGCTGATGGCCAAGCCGGTTCGCCCGGAGTGGCGCGACAGGATCCCGGCGATCGTTCATGTGGATGGTACGGCGCGGGTGCAGACCGTGCGCGAAAGCACCAATCCGACGCTCTATCGGCTGCTGAAAGAGTTCGAGGCGCTGACCGGCGTGCCCGTGCTGATCAACACGTCCTTCAACATCAAGGGTGAGCCGATCGTGGAGACGCCGCGCGATGCCATGCGCTGCTTCCTGACCACCGGCATCGACCATCTCGTGCTGCACGACACGCTGGTGTCCAAGAATGGACTGCACAGGATCGTCGGACCACTGGTCGGCGTCTATACCGACGTCGGTGCCGTCGTGATGTCGAACCTCAGGCCGGCTTGACGATCGGCTGTGAGGTGACGGCGGATTATTCGGCGGCCTTTGGCGGGGCGGCCTTGGTCGGGGTGGAGGTCGCCGTTGGCTTCGGCAGTGGCTTGTCCTGCTTTTTCGACCACGAGATGTAGTAAGCGACGGTCGTCATGATCGCGATGCCCGCGATGCTGACGAAAAGCTGCGAGAGGAACGATCCCGAACTCATCATCAAGGTGAAGTGGCCGACGAAGGACAGGAACACGCCGACGCAGAACACTGCGAGCGACTGCTGGCCGCATTTGATGATGGGTTCGAGCAGTTTCGATTCCAGCAAGCTCCAGTCCCTAGGCACAAAACGCGTGACGAAAAACGCGATGATGACGAAGTGAAGCACGCGATACGGGGCGAGGTTGGTCTTGTCGTTGGGATTGAAGGCGTCGTACAGCCACCTTGGAAACAGGTCGCCGAATGCGTCGAACCGGCCGGCCATGGTCATGACCAGCGCAAAGACCAGGTAGGCGAAGCCGAGGTATAACAGCCACGGCGAGTTGATAATCGAGCGCGACTCCCGTGCGCCGCCAAGCGCGAACCAGGCGCCGAACATGAACAGCAACTGCCAGCAGAACGGATTGAAGTACCATTCGCCGGCCGGGTAGCCGTGCAGATTCCAGCCGAACTGGCGGGCGGCGAAGTAAAGCGCGAGCGACCCGAGCATCGTCAGGTCCGGCTTGCGCAGCATCATCCACAGCACCGGCGGGAAAAACGCCATCAGCACAATGTAAAGCGGCAGCACGTCGAGATTGAGCGGCTTGAAGCTGAGCAAAAGCCCGTGGCGCAAGGTCTCGATCGGATTGTCCACGAGTCCGGCGACGTTGAACTCGTTGATGATGTCGGGATCGTTGTAACGCTGGGCGACATAGCCGATCGCAACGATGTAGATCACGAACAGGATGATGTGGGCGACATAGAGCTGCCAGACCCGCTTGGTCAGCCGGGTGGCGCCGACGATAAAGCCGCGATCCAGCATCATCTTGGCGTAGACGAAGGAAGCCGTGTATCCGGAAATGAAGACGAACAGGTCGGCGGCATCGCTGAAGCCCCAATTTCGGGTCGTGATCCAGTTCACGGCGTTGTCGGGAATATGGTCCAGGAAGATCGCCCAGTTGGCGATGCCGCGAAAGAAATCCAGCCTGAGATCGCGGCCTTTGGGGGGAAGGATTGCGTGAATTTCCATGGGGCTCGTTTCGTGACTGGCTGAATCTCGAGAATGCCTGATGCTTGCCCAGTAGAGTGAACTTGACATTCGCGACCCACCTGGCCGCGCGTCCCGGAGGGGAATGTCGAATTCAAAACGCCACTAGAAACTTATATTTACTAGTGGTCCTTCGGTTCTGACTTTCGCAAGAAGGGTTCACTGAAACGGGATGCGAATGTTAGAATCGGACCACTAGATTGTCATGCCGCGACATAAAGATTATACCCAAATCGGGAAATAAAGCCGCCTGCCGGCGGATTCGCTGATCAAATTCCTGACAGGCGAATCTATCCGGTGGCGCCCGATTTCACCAGATTGGCACGAGATCGCATAGCAGCAGGTCACAACAATTCATGACAGCACGAATCTTCAAGCCCGCCAAAAACGCCATGCAGTCGGGGGCAGCCAAGACCCGGGAATGGCAGCTCGACTACGAGCCCGAGCAGGCGCGGATCATCGAGCCCCTGATGGGTTGGACCAGTTCGGGCGACATGAAGCAGCAGCTCACCCTGCGCTTTGAGACCAAGGAAGATGCGATCGCCTATTGCGAGCGTGAAGGCATCGCCTATCAGGTGGACGAACCGAAGGTGAAGACGGTGAGGCAGGTCGCCTACGCTGACAACTTTGCGTTTCGTCGCAGCGAGCCCTGGACGCACTAGCTGTCCTTATTGAATCCGTACCCCGTTGCCGTTCGTGATCCGGAGTGACCGGATGAACGGTCATGTCCGCACGCGACGCGTGGCTGTCGCTGAACGAAGGTTGACCTTGCCCGCGATGGCGGGGCACCCTAAGCCGAGACCATGAGCCGGGTTCTCCGTGCTCGCCAACCAGCCTGGACTGTCATGCCACTTCGTTCTGGAGTTGATGTCACGTCGCCTGAGTTTTTGCGCAATGCGGAGGCGATGCGGGCGCTTGTTGATGAGTTGCGCGACAGGCTTGCGGGGGTTGCGGGCGGGGGCGGGGAGGCGTCGCGGAAGCGGCACGTGGCGCGGGGCAAGATGCTGGCGCGCGAGCGGGTCGACCTGCTGCTGGATCC
>JAFKKH010000006.1 GCA_017305665.1 Hyphomicrobiales bacterium | reverse complement strand
GAGATGGCGCGAGGCGCGATAGTTCGACGGATCGGTGATGCCCGCGCGCAGGATGGCGATCGGGTCCACGCCGGGGTGGGTGAGGAAATTCTGGTCCTCGGCGGAGATGAAAGCGTGCTTTACGATGTCCGGAATCGCCGATGCAGGCACGAAAATACGCCGTTCGGTGGCCAATTCGGCCAGCAAACGCGAGTCCCCGGCGTAGACGCGGCTCATCATGCGGGGCTGGTAGTTTAGCAGGCTGTCATAGTCGGGCAGGCCGGCGCTGAACTTCAGGTATGCGACATAACCAACCAGCCCGCCGCCGAGCACGGCCAGCATGAACAGCCCGCCGAGCAGCCCCATCAGCCGGCCGAACCAGCCCGTCCGGCGGCGCGGCGGCTTCGGCGGGCGGCCGCCGCGGCGGGGCGGGCGGTCGGCGGCTCGGGGGGCGGCACGGTCCCGGCCGGAGGGCGCCAGACGCTCGCCCGCAGTCAGCGTGCCGGGGGGTGTGGGTTCGTTCATGGGCGGTCAGATACACCAAATGGACGGGCTGTCGAAGCGCCCTGCCGCACCGATATGGGGGTCAAGCGTGGCGGAAATAGGCGTCCACCGCCTGTTTCATGGCTGCCGCGACCTTCATGCGGTGGGCGGGCCGGCGCAGTGCCGCCTCGTCGGCCTTGTTGGACATGAAGCCCATCTCCACCAGCACGCTGGGGATGTCGGCGGCCTTCAGCACCACGAAGCCGGCGTGGCGGGCGGGGTTGGCCAGCAGCGGCACATCCCCGCGCAGCGCGCCGACCACGCCATGCGCCATGCGGGCCGAGCCGATCCGGGTTTCCTGGCGGACCAGGCTGGCCAGGATGCGGGCGACCTCGGGCGAGGTGTTGCGGAATTGCGGGCCGCCGAAGCGGTCGGCGGCGTTCTCGCGCTGCGCCAGGGCGGCGGTCTGGGAGTCCGAGGCGGTGTCGGACAAAGTGTAGACGCTGGCGCCGCGCACGCTGTGGTCGGACAGGGCGTCGGCGTGCATGGAGACGAACAGGGAAGCGCCCTTGCGCTGGGCGATCGCCACACGCTCCTGCAGCGGGATGAAGATGTCGCGCGTGCGGGTGAGCTCCACCCGGTAGCGGCCGGCCAGGGCCAGCATGCGGCGCAACTCCTGCGCGGTGGCCAGGGCGATGTGCTTCTCGTAGGTGCCGGAGACGCCGATCGCGCCGGGGTCCTTGCCGCCATGGCCGGGGTCGAGCATGACCAGCGGCTTGGGGGCGCGGGCGACGGGGCGGTGGGCAGTGGAGCGCGGGGCGGACAGCGCGGCACGGTCGGGGAGCAGGAAGCTCACCGCGACACCGGCGCCCAACAGCACGCGTCGGGTCAACATTTGATAACTCTCCCAGGCAAGCATGCGGTGGGCGAAGCTAACACAAGACATTCACGATCGCACGGTTTGCGTTGATGAAAGTCGATTCATGTCGGGTCCGGGGTCTATTTGTCGCGCTGCGGCAAAGGCGGTCCTTGCGGTGGGGGCGGGTTTGCGGCATGGTCAGGCCCGCTTCGGTGATGCGCCGGATCGACCGGGCGTAACTGTCGGCGATATTGTCGGCGGACATTTGCAGCCGCCGAATTGCCGCGTGACCTTCCTCGGTGGCTTGCTTGGCGATGAGGTTGCGCGCGAGGTCAGTGAAGGTGCGCCGCGCCGTGTCGTCGGCGCGCATCTCCAGGAGCAGCGCCACCGCGTCCTGCGCCCGGGTCGCGATCGGGAACCACGGCAGCGAGCGCTTCCAGGAGCGGAACGCGTCGAGGAGCAGATGGTGCTTCTGCCGCAGGTGGGCGCGCTCGTGGGCGACGACGGCGTCGAGTTCGGCGGGGGAG
>JAFKKH010000024.1 GCA_017305665.1 Hyphomicrobiales bacterium | reverse complement strand
CTCGAGAAGGGCGCGCCGATCCTCACCCTGGAAGTGATGAAGATGGAGCAGACCCTGCGCGCCCCCTACGCCGGCGTCCTGAAATCCATCACATGCAAAATCGGCGATATCGTCCAGGAAGGTCAAGAACTCGCCGAAATCGAGCAGGCCGCCGCCACGTAAGGACCCTCCACGCCGGAGGCGTCTCCTTCTGCGATCATGTGGCTGTCCGTTGCGAGCTCACTGGCTTCGCCGCAGCGAGCGGGCGGAAAATCAAGTCACGATAGTCAGGCTGCGCGCGTAACAACCAGTGGTCCTGTGCCGTACAGGCAATCGGGCGGTATTCGCCACGACAGGAAAGGATCAAATATGATGCGCAAGCCGATTTCTCTCGGACTCCTCGCCGCGGTTGTCTCCGCGGGCTTGATGCTGGCGCCGGCCGCGTTCGCCATGGACAACATGAGCAAGAGCGATGGAATGAAAAAGGAGAGCATGTCCAAGGACGGCATGAAGCACGGCTCCATGTCCAAAGATAAGATGTCGAAGGATACCATGTCCAAGAGCGGCATGAAGAAGCACGACAAGATGGACAAGATGAGCAAGTAGGCGCGGCGCTCATTGGCGGCAGGCGGTCAGATTGCGCCTGCCACCAACATTTTGATTATCTCTTCTTTCTGCTCTTCCGCGCGGCATAGCGGGCATCGCGTGCGGCCTTGCGTTCAGCTTCGAGCGCGGCTTCCGCGGCGGCCGCTTCTTCTTTTTCACGCGCGAGCTGTGCGGCTGCTGCCGCTGCCGCCTCGGCTTCGCGGGCCTTTTGAGCCGCCTTCTCGGCTTCACGAGCCTGTCGCGCTTGTTCGCGCGCCGCGGCTTGAGCCTCGCGTTCGGCCCGCCGCTGCATCACAGCGGGATCGTCGGCACCCGGCTGGGCGCGAAACCTGTTCAGCATGTTCTTCCGCGCTTCCAACGCCGCTTTCTGACGGTCAGCGAAGCCCGGTTCCTTGAATCCACTCATCTATCGAAGCCTATCCTTCATTGTCATTTTAATCGCGGAGTTTGACAGCTCCATCACGCCGGCGTCCCTCAAGGCGCCGCCGCGCGCTTGTATCCCTTGTCGCTTCCGATGTCGCGGGGAAAACGTCCGTTTTTCGTGCTGCTCCTCGTGCCGCGCGTCAATGGTGGGTGCGCACACCGTGGCGCTTCGAGGAGGTCCGGCGCGGCCTATGCCGTTGACGTGGCGGCGATCGTTTGACTTCGCGCGCCGCCGGTTTTGCTTCCTGGTCCGCGGCCGTTTGTACGCTGGCGAACGACTGGCGCAGTGCTTCCAGCTTGTCGTTCAGTTCGGTGACCTGTTCGGATGAGGTCTTGAGCGCAGCCGCCTGGGACGCGACCGTATCCTGCAGTACCTGCAACTGATCGATCGCCTGCTGCTGGGTGGTGTTCAGTGCCCGCGTTGCCTTGAGCAATTCCTCAAGTTGGGGGTTTTTCGCCGGCACAGCCACCGCGGCCGTCCTGACAGGCGGGGGAGCAGGCGTATCGTGGACACCTATCCGCCAGAGGAAAATCCCGCCGATCACCAGAATGGCTGCGCTGCCGACAAGCAGAAGCTGGCCACGGAGCGGCCGCGCGGGAATAACGCCACGGCTGTTCGGCTCGGAGGGCCAAGGATTGGTCATGGCCAACCAAACGGCAATGCCCGGAAATGGTTCCATACCTTAGCCCGGCCGTCGCCATTCGGATTTTGACCTGTGAGTTCGCGAGACGGTGGCTTGCCTGCAGGGGCAGGTTTGCGGTTTGATCGGCTGTTTTTAATTTTTAATTTAACGGATCGATGTTTCGAGGCTTTGTCGCCGCATCCGCCGTGCTTGTTTCCGTGTTCGGCCAGCCGCTTTTGTTGCGCCGCGGCAATTGTACGGGAGGACGGTCATCGTCAACTGGAATGAAAGCCGCCAGCGGAAATTCTCCGGCGAGGAGCAAATGCGTCTCGAACAATTGCTGATGGAGCGTACTTATGCGATTTGGCGATCGACGCTTTGCTGCGGCTTATGCGGTGTGCCTGAGCACGTTATTCGTGTTGCCTTCGGCCGAGGCTTTCGCATGCCCGTGCGAATACAAGGCTGACAAGTTTCCGGAATTGACATCGAAACATCCGATACCGCCGGCGCACTCGGCATGCCTTCGATCCATCAACGAGTTGCAGGCCTATCTGCGAGGGGCCGTCAAAAAAGCTCACCGCGAGAAAGCGCGCAATGCCCACCAGACCAATTTGAAACGGACGTATGAGATCGATTGGGGAGTGCCGCCTGCCGAAGTTGCGCGCTCCATGATTGCAAGCAGCCGGTCGACGATCGCTGGAGCAGCAAGAACGCTCAAGACCGAGAAGCGCAAGATCGGCGATCGCAATCACATCCAGGACATCGTCGCCGACAATATCGGGCTGGATGAATCGACCATCGAGCACGGTACGAAGCTTGCTGAGTACGCGCGCTGCGTTCTGAAAAACAACCTGCCGGCGACGGTGTCGGGCAAGGACTGAGTGCAGGCCGCCGAGCAGCCGCGTAGTGACGGGATAACGACCGCAATAAAGAAAGAGCCACTCCGAAGGAGTGGCTCTAAAGGCGAAACCAGGAGAGTCCCAGCCCTGTGTACTGCCGTTACCTTGTTTGCAGCCATACGCGGCAATGGTGACCTGAGTCCTTGCGATTCGGCTACAGTCCGAGCCGAGTCGGCAGTGCGATGTCCTCAGCTTTGGCCATTGCGGTGAGTCGGCATCGATTGGACCACTGACCAGATCGGGTGACCGGAAGCTTCGATCAGGCACGAAGCGTCCGTGGTGGCGATCCCGGCAGGATTCGAACCTGCAACCCGCGGAGTAGAAATCCGCTACTCTATCCAGTTGAGCTACGGGACCGTGTACCTAGCGATCTGGAAGGCCGCGTAGGCCATCCTACCCTCGCAATATGAAAAATCCGCTTGCTCGCCAAGCCCTGAACCGAACCATTTACGCCGATCGGACGACGAACCGGGGAAAGCGCCGCTGCCTTGGGTTTGCCCCAAGAGGTTTGCCCCAGACAAATGACGCTCCTTCCGCCACCCGGCGGGAGGCCGGATCGATTCGGATTGTCGCGTGCGGCCGTCATTCCGGATCGCCAGCACCCCTGGGAAGGTCATGAGACCGACACCTTTCCGCGCCTTTCTAGCCATCAAAGCGGCGGTCGTCCGCGCAGGGAGCTTTTCATGATCGGGTTGGTTCGCGCCGTTATCCTCTGTGCGGCGCTCGCGATGAGCTTCGTTTCGGCACAGGCGGCGGATAAGGCCTTCAAGCGCGACGACCTGGCCGATGCGGCCATCAAGCTCGAAGCCCAGATCAAGAGCGAAGCCGGCACCATCACCAAATCGGCGCCGACGTTGCGAAGCGACGCGGACACCGCCTTCAAGCGGTCCGACTTCCGCAGCGGGCTTCAGATCCTCGGCCAGATCGCCACCGTCGCACCCGATGACAGCGGCAACTGGCTGCGTCTTGCGCGAACGATCTTCCAGATCAAGCCGACCACGAGCCAAGAGCAAACCTTCCTGCTGGAGCGCGCCTCCATCGCCGCCTACATCGCCTATCAGCGCGCCAACACTCCCGGCGAAGAGGCCGACGCATTGGCGGTGCTGGGCCACGCCTTCCAGCAGCGCAAGCTGTGGCGCCCCGCGCTCGATACGCTGCGGCTGTCCCTCGATCTGCGCGAGGTGGCCGATGTCCGTGCGCAGTACGAAAAGATGCGCGACGATCACGGTTTTCGGTTGCTCGATTACACCATCGACTCGGATTCGGCTTCGCCGCGCGCCTGCTTCCAGTTCTCCGAAGAGTTGGCCAAGCGAACCGACTTCTCGCCGTTCGTGGCGCTCGCTGGCACCGACCGGCCTGCGTTGTCGTCGGAAGACAAGCAGCTCTGCGTCGAAGGTCTCAAGCACGGTGAGCGCTACAACATCAACCTGCGTGCCGGCCTGCCGTCGACCGTCAAGGAAAGCCTGCCGAAATCGGCTGAATTCAATATCTACGTTCGGGATCGCAAGCCGTTCGTCCGCTTCACCGGGCGCGCTTACGTGTTGCCGCGCACCGGCCAGCGCGGCATTCCGCTGGTCAGCGTGAATACTCAAGCCGTGACGGTCAAAGTGTTCCGGATCGGTGACCGCAATCTGATCAACACGGTGATCGACAGTGATTTTCAGAAGACGCTCAATGGCTATCAGTTGTCCGATCTCGGCAACGAGCGTGGCGTCAAGGTCTGGTCCGGCGAGATCGCAACAGCTTCCACGCTGAATGCCGATGTGACCACGGCGTTCCCGATCGACGAGGCGCTCGGCAACCTGCAGCCTGGCGTCTATGTGATGACGGCCGCTGCCAAAGGGCCCGGGTCGGCGAATGACGAGGAGTCCGGATCGCTGGCCACCCAGTGGTTCATCGTCTCCGACCTCGGCCTGACTGCTTATTCGGGCAACGACGGCATCCACGTGTTCGTCAATTCATTGGCGACCACCGATGCGGTCGGCAAGGCGGAGGTTCGCCTGATCGCCCGCAACAACGAAATCCTTGCCACCAAAAAGACCGACGAGTCCGGCCACGTCCTGTTCGAGGCAGGCTTGGCACGGGGCGAGGGCGGATTGTCGCCGGCCCTGCTGACGGTCAGCACCGACAAGGCCGACTATGCCTTCCTCAGCCTGAAGACGAGTGCATTCGATTTGACGGATCGCGGCGTTTCTGGGCGCGCCGTGCCCACAGGGGCCGACGCGTTCGTTTACGCCGAACGTGGCGTCCATCGGTCCGGAGAAACGGTCTACCTGACGGCACTGTTACGCGACGGGCAGGGCAATGCCGTCACCGGCGGGCCGTTGACGCTGGTGGTCGAGCGTCCCGACGGCGTCGAATTCCGCCGCGCCGTGCTGGCCGATCAGGGGGCAGGTGGACGCAGTCTCGCAATGCCGCTCAACTCGGCGGTGCCGACCGGCACGTGGCGGGTCCGCGCCTTCACCGATCCCAAGGGGCCGTCGGTCGGCGAGACCACCTTCATGGTGGAAGACTATGTGCCGGACCGTATCGAATTCGATTTGAGCAGCAAGGCGAAGCTGATCTCGGCTGAAGCTCCAGTAGAACTTAAGGTCGACGGCCATTTCCTCTATGGCGCGCCGGCCTCCGGCCTTCAGCTTGAGGGCGACATGCTGGTGGCTCCTGCGGCCAGCCGCTCCGGTTATGCCGGCTATCAGTTCGGCGTCGCTGACGAAGAGACCGAGAGCAACGAGCGCACCCCGATC
Organism: Hyphomicrobiales bacterium; assembly: GCA_017305665.1. Classification (GTDB taxonomy): domain Bacteria; phylum Pseudomonadota; class Alphaproteobacteria; order Rhizobiales; family Xanthobacteraceae; genus Nitrobacter. Next base: position 106,545 of record JAFKKH010000024.1, on the reverse strand, counting down.
GAGAACCTCCCCGAAGCCGATACCGATGGCGTCGCCACGTTCCCCGTCAGCCTGGCGAAACCTCCGTCATCGACCCGGCCGCAGGAGGCGCAGATCTTCATCCGCATGGCCGAAGCCGGCGGCCGTGCCGTCGAGCGGAAGCTGGTGCTTCCGGTAGCGCCGGCCAATGCCATGATCGGCGTAAAGCCGTTGTTCAGCGACAAGAATGTCGCGGAGGGTGACAAGGCGACATTCGACGTAGCCTTCGTGGCGCCCGACGGAACCTCGCTCGCACGCGATGGCCTGCGTTACGAACTGCTGAAACTTGAGAGCCGCTATCAGTGGTACCGACAGAATTCGTTCTGGGAATACGAGCCGGTGAAATCGACCAAACGGGTTGCCGACGGCGATCTCGTGGTTGCCGCCGACAAGCCTGCTCGGCTTGAGTTCTCTCCGGAACCTGGACGCTACCGGCTCGACGTCAAATCATCCGATCCCAACGGGCCGCTGACCTCGGTCCAGTTCGATGTCGGCTGGTACTCGGACGGCAGTGCCGACACGCCCGACCTGCTCGAAACCTCGATCGACAAGCCGGACTACCAGTCGGGCGATACCATGATCGTGTCTGTCAACGCGCGGATAGCAGGCAAGCTGACGATCAACGTACTCGGTGACCGCTTGCTGACCACCCAGACCACTGACGTCAAGGAAGGCACCTCGCAGGTCAAGATTCCGATCGGCAAGGATTGGGGGACGGGCGCCTACGTCGTGGCGACGCTGCGGCGTCCGCTCGACGTTGCCGCGCAGCGTATGCCCGGCCGCGCCATCGGCTTGAAGTGGTTCGGCATCGACAAGAGCGCGCGCACGCTGTCGGTCAGCCTGTCACCGCCCGCGCTGGTGCGGCCTTCGACGACGATGAAGCTGCCGGTGAAGATCGGCGGTCTGAGCCCCGGCGAGGATGCCAAGATCGTGGTTGCCGCCGTCGATGTCGGCATCCTCAACCTTACTAACTACAAGCCGCCGGCGCCGGATGATTATTATCTCGGGCAGCGGCGCATGACCTCTGAAATCCGCGACCTCTACGGACAACTGATCGACGGCATGCAGGGGACGCGTGGCCAACTCAGGACCGGTGGCGATGCGGCTGGTGCAGAACTGCAAGGCAGCCCGCCGACGCAAAAGCCGCTCGCGCTCTATTCAGGCATCGTCACGGTTGCCGCTGACGGTACCGCCGAGATCAACTTCGATATTCCGGATTTCGCGGGCACTGCGCGCGTGATGGCAGTCGCCTGGAGTGCGACCAAGCTCGGCCGCGCGACCGTTGATGTCACCGTGCGCGATCCGGTCGTGCTGACGGCGACCCTGCCGCGCTTCCTGCTGACCGGCGATCAGGGCACCCTGAGCTTCGACCTCGACAACGTCGAGGGTGCACCCGGCGACTACACGATCAACGTGACGACAGCGGGACCTGTGAAAGTCATCGGCAATCCTGCGACCACGGTCACGCTCGCAGCCAAGCAGCGCACGTCGAAGGCGCTCGCGCTGAATGCGAGCGGCGGCGCCGGCACCGCGCAACTCGATGTCGACATCAAGGGGCCGAACGGTCTCACGCTGACGCGGCATTACGATCTCGATGTCAAACCGGCGACCCAGATCCTGGCTCGCCGCTCGGTTCGCACCATGGCCAAGGGCGAGAGCCTGACGCTGACCTCCGACATGTTCGCCGATCTCGTGCCCGGTACGGGGGGAGTCTCGATGTCGGTCGGCTTGTCGACGGCGCTGGATGCCGCAACCATCCTGAAGGCACTCGATCGCTATCCCTTTGGCTGCTCCGAGCAGATCACCAGCCGGGCGATGCCGCTGCTCTATGTCAACGATCTCGCAGCCGGCGCGCATCTGGCGATGGACACGAGCGTTGACGATCGCATCAAGAACTCGATCGATCGGCTGTTGGCACGGCAGGGCTCGAACGGTTCGTTCGGTCTGTGGTCGGCGGGTGGCGACGATGCGTGGCTCGACGCCTATGTGACGGACTTCCTGACTCGTGCCCGCGAGAAGGGATTTGCGGTTCCCGATCCGCTGTTCAAGAGCGCGCTCGACCGCATCCGCAATTCGGTGGTGAATGCCCCCGAGCCGGAAAAGGACGGCGGCCGTGATCTGGCTTACGGACTTTATGTTCTCGCCAAGAACGGTGCCGCGCCGATCGGTGACCTGCGTTATCTTGCCGATATCAAGCTGAACAATCTGGCGACGCCCATTGCCAAAGCACAGCTTGCTGCGGCTCTTGCGCTGGTCGGCGATCGCACGCGTGCGGAACATGTCTATACGGCGGCGGTTGACGGTCTGGCGCCAAAGCCGGTTATCGAGTTCGGCCGGACCGACTACGGCTCGGCCTTGCGCGACGCCGCGGCGCTGGTGTCGCTGGCGGGCGAGGGCAATGCATCGCGCGCGACGGTGACGCAGGCGGTCCTGCGCGTCGAAGCGGCGCGGGGGCTGACGCCGTATACTTCGACGCAGGAGAACGCGTGGCTGGTTCTGGCGGCGCGGGCGCTGGCCAAGGAAACCATGTCGCTCGATGTCGATGGTACGCCGGTCAAGACCGCGCTCTATCGCAGCTATAAGGCGGCCGAGATGGCCAGCAAGCCGATCAAGATCACCAATACCGGCGATGCTCCCGTGCAGGCCGTGATTTCGGTGGCCGGCGCGCCGGTGACGCCGGAGCCCGCGGCGTCGAACGGCTTCAAGATCGAGCGGAACTATTTCACCCTCGATGGGACGCCGGCGGACCCCACCCAAGCCAAGCAAAACGACAGGTTCGCCGTTGTGCTTCGGATCACCGAGGCCAAGCCGGAATACGGACACATCATGGTGGCCGACTATCTTCCGGCAGGTTTCGAGATCGACAACCCGCATCTGGTCTCGTCCGGCGATACCGGAACGCTCGACTGGATCGAGGACGGACAGGAACCCGTCAACACGGAATTCCGCGACGATCGTTTCACCGCGGCCATCGATCGTTCGGCCAAGGACAAGGCGGTGTTCACGGTTGCCTACGTGGTGCGCGCGGTGTCGCCGGGCAAATACGTGTTACCGCAAGCCTATGTGGAAGACATGTATAATCCCTCGCGTTACGGCCGCACGAGCACCGGTCGTGTGGAGGTGCGTCCCGCGAAATGACAATGTCCGACAACATAGCCGCCGCGGTTCCGCCGCGCCGCCGCTGGCGGCGGGTGAAACTGGCGGCGGCGACTATGGGCGTCATCGCCGTGCTGACGGCTATCGCTATCGCTGGCTGGGTTGTCTCGCTTGGCCCGCTACCGCTCGCGAAAGCGCATGAGGTCTCGACGACGGTGGTCGACCGCAACGGCAAATTGCTGCGTGCGTTTGCCATGGCGGACGGTCGCTGGCGGCTGCCGGTCGATGCCAAGACCGACGTCGATCCCGGCTATCTCAACCTGCTGCTGGGATATGAAGACCAGCGCTTCTACTCGCATTCCGGCGTTGATCCGTTCGCGCTCGGGCGGGCTGCGCTGCAACTTGTGACAAGCGGCCACATCGTCTCGGGCGGATCAACGATCACCATGCAGCTTGCCAGGCTGATGGAGCCTCGCCGCCGACGCTCGATCTACGCCAAGCTGCATCAGGTGGTACGCGCGTTCCAGTTGGAGCACCAACTTTCCAAGGATGAAATCCTCAATCTCTATCTGACGCTGGCGCCGTTCGGCGGTAATCTCGAGGGCATTCGCGCAGCATCACTGGCTTATTTCGGCAAGGAGCCGAAGCGGCTGTCGCTCGCGCAGGCAGCGCTGCTGGTTGCCTTGCCGCAATCGCCGGAGCATCGACGCCTTGACCGGCATCCGGCCGCGGCGCGCGCCGCGCGGGATCGGGTGCTGGAACGCATGGTCGAGGAACGGCGCATCTCGGCGGAAGATGCGATGCAGGCCAAGGCTGTGCCGGTCCTGCGCATGCGCAAGCCATTCCCGATGCTGGCGCCGCATTCAGCCGATCAGGCGCTGGCGACGGTCAGGGACTCGAGCGTCATCAGGCTGACCCTCGAGTCCGGATTGCAGCGGACGCTTGAGGCGCTGGCTCACGACCGCGCAGCGGCGCTCGGACCAGACATCTCGATCGGCATCGTCGCAGTCGACAATGCCACGGGCGATGTGCTCGCCCATGTGGGGTCGGCAGACTATTTTGATGAACGGCGCGCCGGGCAGGTGGATATGACGCAGGCGGTGCGTTCGCCGGGCTCGACGCTCAAACCGTTCATCTATGGGCTGGCTTTCGAAGACGGCTTCGTTCATCCGGACAGCCTGATCGATGATCGTCCGGTCCGCTTCGGCAGTTACGCGCCGGAAAATTTTGACATGACGTTCCAGGGCACGGTGCCAGTTCGCCGCGCCCTGCAACTGTCGCTCAACGTCCCTGCCATCGAACTGCTAGATCGCGTCGGCGCCAGCCGCTTGTCGTCGCGGTTGAGGCAAGCCGGCACCGATCTGGTGCTGCCGAAGGATGAGGTCCCCGGCCTTGCCATGGGCCTTGGTGGTGTCGGGGTAACCCTCCATGATCTTGTACAGGCGTATTCCGGGATTCCTCGCTTAGGTAGCGTGGCACCGTTACGTGAAATCGAGCGCGACGGCGATGCGGTCCGCGAACCGCTCCGCCTGTTGGATTCAGTCGCGGCATGGCAAGTCGGCCATGTCCTTTTGGGGTCGCCGCCACCGGAAAACGCGGTCCGGAACCGGATCGCCTTCAAGACCGGCACCAGCTATGGCTATCGCGATGCATGGTCCGTCGGCTTTGATGGTCGCATGACGATCGGGGTTTGGGTCGGCCGCCCGGATGGTGCGCCGGTCCCCGGGCTGATTGGGCGCGTCGCGGCCGCGCCGGTGTTGTTCGATGCGTTTGCGCGTACCGGCAAAATACCGGCGCCGCTGCCAAAGGCTCCCCGCGGAACCCTGATTGCAAGCAACGCCAAACTGCCGCTGCCGCTACGGAGGTTTCGCCCGGCAGGTGAATTGATCCGTACAGGTGATGAACACGCACTCCATATCCAGTTCCCGCTGGATGGGTCGCGGGTCGCCTCCCGGAGCGCGGACGGGCTGACGTTTTCGGCCCTGCCGGTGAAGGTTGCCGGCGGCGTCCTCCCGATGACGATGCTCGTCAACGGGAGAGCGGTTGGCGAGATCGGTACCCGGCGGCAGCGGATGATCGAACCGCCGGGACCCGGCTTCGTCCGGCTGACCGTGATGGACGCCACTGGCAGCGCGGACACAGTCACGGTCAGAATTCAATAGTGACCGGCTAAGCGGTTGTCGCTGCGTTGGTTTCAGCGTATGCGGAACCGCCATGGCTGAGACCCTTTTCCGTCCCCGATTTGGACAAGTTCGTGAACCGAAAACCCCGGTGAATCCCGGACGCGGGCTTGCGGCTGTGATCGATTTCGTCACCGCTGGCCGCATCCGACCGGTGTTCTTTCTGGCTGTCGTCGGTCTGCTGTTCTTCCTGCCCGGCTTTTTCAACATTCCGCCCATCGATCGCGACGAGGCGCGCTTCGCTCAGGCCACCAAACAGATGGTCGAGACCGGCGACTTTGTGGACATCCGCTTTCAGGATGAAGTGCGCTACAAGAAGCCGGTCGGCATCTATTGGCTGCAGGCTGCGTCGGTTGAGACGGCGCGCGCTCTCGGGCTTCCACGCGCGCAAATCCGCATCTGGCTCTATCGTGTGCCGTCACTGATTGGCGCAATCGGCGCGGTGCTTCTGACTTATTGGGCCGCGCTTGCCTTCGTGACGCGACGCAGCGCGGTCCTCGCTGGACTGATCATGTGCAGTTCGGTCTTGCTCGGCGTTGAAGCGCGACTTGCCAAAACCGACGCCATGCTGCTGCTGACTGTCGCCGCCGCGATGGGGGCGCTCGCGCGGATATACCTGTCATGGCAGCGCGGCGAAGATCCCGAGCATCCGTCCTGGATACATCCGGCAATTTTCTGGACGGCGCTGGCCGGGGGAATCCTGCTCAAGGGTCCGTTGATCCTGATGTTCGTGGGATTGACGATCATAACCGTCGCCATTTTCGATCGCTCGGCAGCCTGGTTGTGGCGCCTGCGGCCCATCTGGGGGCTGATGTGGATGCTGGTGCTCGTGCTGCCGTGGTTCGTCGCGATCTTCCTGCGCGCCGGCGATACGTTTTTTGCCGACTCCATCGGTGGCGACATGCTGAGCAAGCTCGCTGCTCAAGAGTCGCACGGCGCACCACCCGGCACCTACCTGCTGCTGTTCTGGATCACGTTCTGGCCCGGTGCGCCGCTGGCGGGATTGGCTGCGCCGGCGATCTGGCGCGCGCGTCGCGAGCCGGCCGTGCAGTTTCTGCTCGCGTGGCTCATCCCGTCATGGATCGTGTTCGAACTGGTGCTGACCAAGCTGCCGCACTATGTGCTGCCGCTCTATCCGGCCATCGCTATCTTGTCCGTCATGGCCATTGAGCGGCGGATGCTATCCATCTCATGGTTGAGGAGGGGAGCGGCTTGGTGGTTCGCCATTCCGGCGCTCACTTTGATCCTCGCCGTGATCGCCACCATTACCTTGACGCGGCAGCCGGTTTTCCTGGCCTGGCCGTTCGCTGCGGTCGCCTTGATCTTTGGGTTGTTCGCATGGTGGCTTTATGACGACAATCGCGCGGAGCAGTCGTTTCTGAATGCGGTCGCGGCGGCAATGTTTCTGAGCCTTGCCGTCTACGGCATCATCGTCTCGGCGCTGACGCCGTTGTTTCCCAGCCCGGAAGTCGCGCGCGCGCTGCGAAACGTGGTGTGCGTTGGTCCAAAGGCTGCGGCGGCGGGTTACCATGAACCCAGTCTGGTCTTCATGACGGGCACATCGACCTTGCTGACCGACGGCTCCGGCGCCGCAGATTTTCTCAGTCACGGAAGCTGCCGCTTTGCGCTCGTAGAATCCCGTTCGGAGCGGGCCTTTGCCCAGCGCGCCGAGGCGATCGGATTGCGCTACAACGTCGCGACACGCATCGACGGCTATAATTTCTCGCAAGGCAAATGGATCTCGATCGCCATCTTCCGCTCCGAAGGGACGTACTAGGGTGCCCGCGGCGGGCGGCGTGGGACAATCGTTCGCGTACGCGTCGTCGGTCCTGTCGTTCGCGGGGCAGTCGCTCGTGCGGTTGGTTCGGTCGCCGTCGCATTCGCGGCGAGTGGAGGCGGCGCGAAAGCTGGCATTTCACTGGCTGCTGATCGCGGCGATCGGTGGTGTGGTTGTTGTCGTACTGATGTACGGGCTGGATGCGCGTGAAATCGGGTTGATGCCGCCGCGAGGCAGCGCCGATCTTTGGCCGTTGCGGATCCTTACCGACTTTGGCAAGTCCGAATACGTTCTGGGTTTGCTCGCAATGGTTCTAGCCGTCTTTGCGGCGATCTCGCCGCGGTTCAGGGGCGCATCACGGGTGATCCTGATTGCAACAGGGACCCGGATTCAGTTCCTGTTCCTCGCGGTTGCAATCCCGGTGCTTGCCGGTGACCTTATCAAGGGCATTGTCGGCCGCGGCAGGCCGTTCGTCGGTGGCGAGGCCAACGCTTTCAACTTTTCACACTTCGCGTGGACGCCAGCCTATGCAAGCTTTCCGTCCGGCCACGCCATTACCAGTTTTGCGCTGGCTTTTGCGGTCGCCGCTCTTTGGCCGCGAACGCGGATCGTCATGCTGATCTACGCTCTGGTGATTATTGCGACCCGGCTGATCCTGCTGGCGCATCACCCGAGCGATGTGGTGGCGGGCGGAATACTCGGAGTGGTGGGGGCCATGTTTGTGCGCTACTGGTTTGCAGCACGGCATTTGTGCTTTTCGATTGATGGCCGGGGAGCGGTCAAGCCGCTGGTAGGCCCGTCGGCGGAACAGCTCAAAAGGGTTGCCCGAGAGGCGCTTGCGCCATAAGAAGCGGACGCCGCGAAGCCAGCCGGGCGCGGTTCCGACCAGCGGATTCATCGGACCATGAACGACGATATGTCAACCACCAGCGCAGCGGCGCCGACGGTTTCCATTGTTGTGCCCGTGCGCAACGAGGCGGACAACGTTGGCCCGCTTATTGACGAAATCGCCGCGGCGCTCGACGGCCGATGGGTTTACGAGATCATTTACGTCAACGACGGTTCGACCGATGCGACCGCCGATCGGTTGTCAGCGATCATGGCCAAGCGCAGCGATCTGCGCCAGATCCAACACGAAAAGTCATCGGGACAATCGGCCGCGGTGCGAACGGGAGTGCGTGCAGCACGCGGCACGATCGTTGCGACGCTTGATGGTGATGGCCAGAACAATCCGGCGTTTCTGCCGAACCTGATTGTGGCGATTGAAAATGGCGGCGGCCGTGTCGGCCTTGTTGCCGGTCAGCGCGTCGGCCGCAAGGATACCGGCTTCAAGAAATTCCAGTCGCGAACCGCCAACAAGGTACGGAGCTGGGTGCTGAGCGATGGCACACGCGATACCGGCTGCGGGCTGAAGGCTTTTCCGCGCGAGGTGTTCCTGTCTTTGCCATATTTCGATGGTCTGCACCGTTTTCTTCCGGCACTCGTGCGGCGGGAAGGCTATGAGATCGCCTATGTGGATGTGGCGGACCGGCCGCGGCATTCCGGTGTATCGAACTACGGCTTTTTCGATCGGCTATGGATTGGAATCATGGATTTGGGCGGTGTGTGGTGGTTGATCCGTCGCAAGAAATCGACGCCGGTTGTAACCGAGGTACTCCGTCATGACTGACATCATCAGCACACTGGCGAACTATCTGCATGATGTGTTCGTGACGAGGTTCGACGGCTGGGTCGCGCTCGGTTTTGTCGCGCAGGCGTTCTTCACCATGCGGTTCGTCGTGCAATGGATCGCATCCGAGCGGGCGCGGAAAAGCGTGGTCCCGGTTGCATTCTGGTTCTTCTCGATCGGCGGCGGCACGCTTCTGCTGGCCTATGCGCTATATCGGCGTGACCCGGTGTTCATCGCCGGACAGAGTCTCGGTCTCGTTGTCTATGTGCGGAACGTCTATTTTATCTTGCTCAACGGGCGCCAATCCTCGACCTGAGGTGACTTGATCCCGCTATCGCGTGGACGGGTGTGCCGACGCGGAGATTCCGATCAGGTCAGTTTCGTTCTGACGCAGGGCCGGCAACTCGCCGGCCGCGTCGAGAACCGGATAGGCCACCGAACAGATGTGCGAATGAATTCGCCGCAGATCGCGCAGGACGTCGAGATGCAATGATGTGGTCTCGATCGTCTCGGGACGCCCCTCGCGCAGCCGCTCGAGATGTCGCTCGGTTGCCGCCAGCTCCAGATTGCGCAGGGACACCTTTTCCGCGAGCAGCCGCCGCGCTTCGTTGACGTCGCCGGACATGAAGACGCCGAAGGCGATCCGCAGAGAATCTACCGTGCGTTTGTGGAACGTCGACAGCTCGGTGGCGCCTTCCGGCGAGAACTGGAAGCGCCGCTTGATCTTCTTGGTCGCGAGCTCGCTCAGGTTCTTGTCGATGATGTCGCCCATATGTTCGAGATTGATCGCGAAGGCGATGATCTCCATCGCGCGATGACCTTCGCGCTCGTCGAGACTGCCGCGGGTCAGCTTCGTGACGTAGAGTTTGATTGCCTCGTCGAGCGCATCGACGCTGTTGTCCATGCGCGAAACCTTGTCGACCAGCGAGCGGTCGTTGGTCATCATCGCCGCCATCACATTGCGGAGCATGGTCTCGACGAGATCGCCCATGTGCAACGTTTCGCGCGCCGCATCAGCGAGCGCGAGCGATGGGGTCTCGAGCGCGTTGGTGTCCAGATAGCGCGGGCGGGATGGATCAGCCTCCAGCACCTTCTTGGGCAGAAACCGTTCGAGCAGCCGGGCGACTCCATCCAGCAGGCCGATAAAGAGGATCGCGGTGACGATGTTGAATGCGATGTGGAACCCGGCCGTTGCCTTGGCGAGATCGGGCTGCCAGCTCTCGAACATGGTCGCGGCCGGATGCAGGAACGGTGCGATCAACAGGACGCCGACCAGTCGGTTCAGCAGGTTGCCGACCGGGAGCCGGTAGCTCGCGGGATCGTCACGGCGCGCGCCTTCCACGATCGGGTTGATGGCGCTACCGACGTTCGCGCCCAGCACGAGGGCGAAAGCCGCAGGCAATTCGATGAACTGGGAGTAGGCCAGCGACATGATCAGGAGAACCGTCGCAACGCTGGAATGAACGGCCCAGGTAACGATGGCGCCGAGGACGATACAGAGAACTGGATCGGAGGTGATCGTGCCCATCAGCATGCGCATGCCCGGAGCATTCTCGGCAGGCGCAAGCGTGTTGAGCAGGATGTGCAGCGCAAGCAGCATCAGACCGAGTCCGATGAAGACCCGGCCGATATCCTTGATGCGTGAACGCGCTCCGGCGCGAAATGCCGTCAATCCGATGATAAAGAAGATCGGCGCGACCGCGGAAATATTGAATGACAGGACCTGAACGATCAGGGTCGTTCCGACGTTCGCCCCGAGCATGATGGCAAGGGCGGGAACCAGGCTGACCAACCCTTCGGCTGCGAAGGAGCTCGTAATCAGGCCGGTCGCCGTGCTGCTCTGAAGCAGCGCCGTTAGCCCGAGGCCGGCGCCGAATGCGGCAAACCGGTTGTGGAGAGCCTTGCTCAGAAACCGGCGCAGATCTGGACCGAAGGCGCGCAAAATTCCGCTGTGGACCATATGCAGGCCCCACAGCAACAAGGCGACGCCGCCCATCAGGTCCAGAAGTACGATGCTTCCCATAATTGCTCGAAGATGAATTTGAGTCGAACGCTAACGCTATCGGCAAACGACGAAAGATCAATCTTTTTATTGGGTTAGCCGCTCGAAAAGGCCGCGAATTCGAACTCGGCGACGTGGCCAACTGACCTAGACGGAACGAGCCGCGTTGAAGGCTGCGAAACCGCGGTCGAGGTCAGCTTTCAGATCACTGAGGCTTTCGAGCCCGATGTGCAGACGCAGAGTGGGTCCGCCTGGTGCCCAAGCTGTTGCCGAACGGTAGTCGGTGCAATCGTAGGGAATGACGAGGCTTTCGAACCCGCCCCAGGAATAGCCCATGCCGAACAGTTTCACCGTGTCGAGCAAAGCGTCGACAGCCGCCTGTGGCGCAGGCTTGAGGACGATGCTGAACAGTCCCGACGCGCCGGTGAAGTCGCGCTTCCAGATGGCGTGACCCGGGTCGCTGGCCAGTGCGGGATGCAGAACCTTCGCGACCTCCGGCCGCGCCGCGAGCCATTGCGCCATGTCGATCGCGGATTGCTGGTGATGAGCAAGCCTGACTGCGAGCGTCCGCAAACCTCGCAATGCAAGAAAGACATCGTCGGGCCCGGCGCAGACGCCAAGCAGCCGGATGGTTTCGGCAAGTGCAGGCCACGCCTTGGCGTTGGCCGATATGGTTCCGAACATGATGTCGGAGTGGCCACCGATGTATTTGGTGGCGGCCTGAATGCTGATATCCACACCCTGCTCGAGTGCGCGGCGGAACAGGGGCGTCGCCCATGTATTGTCGTCGATGACCAGCGCGCCGTGCGCATGTGCGACAGCCGCGACCGCAGGCACGTCAGGCATCTCGAACGATTGAGACCCCGGCGCCTCGACCATCACGACCCGCGTATTGGGTCGGAAGAGCCTCGCAATATCGGCGCCGATCAGCGGGTCGAAATACGTTGTCTCGATACCGTAGCGCGCCAGAAGGCCGTTGCAGAAATTCCGCGTCGGCCGATAGACGTTATCGCAGACCAGGACATGGTCGCCGGCCTTCAGCACAGACAGGAGTGCGGTGGAGATCGCCGACAGTCCGGACGGAACGAGTCCGACGCCGGCGCATTGCGGACCTTCCAATGCCATCAACGCATCCTGCAAGGCGCGCGTGGTGGGTGTGCCGTGCCGTCCATATTGGAATTCCCCGCGATGAGCGTGCAGGTCATCGGCGGTCGGGTAGAGAACGGTCGAGCCGTGGACGACGGGTGGGTTGACGAAACCTTTTTGTGCCGCGGTGTCCCGCCCGGAGACAACCAGTCGGGTCTCCGCTTGAAGCGATTGCATCTGCCCGTCGGTGTGTGAAGAAGTCATCTGTTCGCCGTTGCACAAAAAGGGGCATTCTGCCGCTGCTGCGGTTACCCCAAAACCTGCCGGACGTGAACTCCGGAGTGATTTCGTTGTAACAGGAGGGGGAAGAGGCTCGTCAACCCCTTGACCCGGCTCGCCAGTCGTTCTGTGATGGAAACCAACTGTCTAGTCGCTGCATGTTGAGGGGCCTGCCGCGAACTTCGACCCGCTCTTCCCCCGGCCGATCGACGTTGACCATCGTTCGGCCGGTTTTTGGGAAGGCAGGGATCAATCGGAGGTCTCAACCGAGCGTCTGAACGGCAACGGTGTAAACCAAACCTGGATGTCCTTGAAAGGCATTGTCATGAAACGCGTACTTGCTGTTACTTTCGCTCTCGCCGCCGGTCTCTCATTGCAATCCGCCTCGGCGCAGGATGCTGCAAAGGGAAAGACCACGCTTGAAACGGTTAAGGCGCGAGGCATGCTCTCTTGTGGCGTCAGTCAGGGATTGCCTGGGTTCTCGGCGCCCGACGACAAGGGCAACTGGACCGGAATCGACGTGGATGTCTGCCGCGCCCTTGCGGCGGTCATCTTCAATGATCCGACCAAGGTGAAGTTTGTTCCGCTCTCGGCGAAGGACCGCTTCATCGCACTGCAGTCCAGCGAGATCGACGTGCTGTCGCGCAATACGACTTGGACGCTCTCTCGCGATACCTCGCTCGGCGCGAATTTCACTGGCGTCACCTATTATGACGGCCAGGGTTTTCTGGTCAAAAAGTCGCTGAAGGTCAATTCGGCGCTGGAATTGAACGGCGCGTCTGTCTGCGTTCAGACCGGTACCACGACCGAACAGAATCTCGCCGACTACTTCAAGAGCAACAAGATGAAGTACGAGGTCATCGCATTCAGCTCCGCCGACGAAACGGTGAAGGCCTATGAATCAGGGCGCTGTGACGTGTTCACGTCGGACGTATCGCAGCTCTATGCCGAGCGTCTCAAGCTCGCCAATCCGGCCGACCATGTGGTCTTGCCGGAGGTGATTTCGAAGGAGCCGCTTGGGCCGATGGTGCGCCACGGCGACGATCAGTGGTTCGATCTCGTCAAGTGGACTCTGTTTGCGATGATGGACGCCGAAGAATTCGGTATCACCCAGAAGAACGTCGACGAAATGGTCAAGACGGCCGACAAGCCCGATTTGAAGCGTGTGCTCGGCACTGACGGCAATTTCGGCGAACAACTCGGCGTCACGAAGGATTGGGTCGTGCGCATCGTCAAGGCCGTCGGCAACTACGGCGAGTCCTTCGACCGCAACGTTGGCGCCGGCTCGAAGCTCGGGATCGCGCGAGGCCTGAACAAACTCTGGAACAAGGGCGGCATTCAGTACGCGCCGCCGATCCGCTAACGCTAACGCCTGATACGGCGATGGCCGTCGAGCCCCGAAAACCGCCGCCGCAGTTTTGGTTCAAGCTGCGGCGCGCGCTCGGCGGGCGGGCAGGCTGGGGCGGCCTCGCGCTGCAGGTTCTGTTCGTCGCAGCCCTGGCCTGGATCAGCTATGAGATCGTGGGCAACGCCCGCGGCAACCTCGAGACGCAGCACATCGCGTCCGGCTTCGGATTCATGTCGGGAACCGCCGGATTCGGGGTCAGCCAGAATCTGATTCCGTATTCCGAGACTGACACCTACACACGCGTATTTCTGGTCGGTCTTCTCAACACGCTGGTGGTGGCGATTGTCGGCATTTTCTTCGCAACCATCATTGGCTTCCTTGTCGGTCTCGGCCGATTATCGCCGAATTGGCTGGTGTCGCGGGTTGCAGGCGGATATGTCGAGCTGATCCGCAATCTGCCGCTGCTGTTTCAGATCCTGTTCTGGTATCTGGCGGTATTGAGCGCGCTGCCGAGCCCAAGACAAAGCGTATCAGTCTTCGGCAGTTTTTTTCTGAACAATCGTGGCTTGGTGGTTCCACAGCCGATTCCCCATGACGGGTTGCCAGCGTTCTTGATCGCGCTTGCGGTGGCAATCGTGGGTTCGTTGGCGCTGCGCTACTACGCTCGCCGCCAATTGTTTGGCAGTGGACGGGTTATCACTATCTGGCCGTACGTGCTCGGTCTGCTGATCGGCTTGCCGTTGATTGCGGCGCTCGCGTTCGGCGTTCCCCTGACATTCGAACGGCCGGTGCTTCGGGGGTTCAACTTCGCCGGCGGTTCGCGCCTTATCCCCGAGCTGGTGGCGCTGGTCATCGCGTTGTCGACCTACACCGCGGCCTTCATCGCGGAGGTTGTGCGTGGTGGCGTCCTGGCGGTGCATAAGGGGCAGATGGAGGCGGGGGCTTCGCTTGGCTTGTCGCGCGGTGCAACGTTGCGCCTGATCGTCGTCCCTCAGGCCATGCGCGTCATTCTGCCGCCGCTCACCAACCAGTATCTCAATCTGACGAAGAACTCGTCGCTGGCAGTCGCCATCGGATATCCCGACCTGTTCTCGGTTTTCGCGGGCACCACGCTGAGCCAGACCGGGCAGGCGATCGAAGTCATCGCCATCACGATGGGCGTGTATCTTTTGATCTCGCTGGTGACGAGTGCGATCATGAGCTTCTACGGATGGCGCATCAGCCGGAGTATGGGCGCATGAACGATCCGGCCGCGTCCTCCTTTGTTCGCACCAATCTTGTTCCGGAGCGCCCGGCCCCGGTCCGAACCACAGGTTTCATCGGATTTCTGCGCACCCGTTTGTTCAATACGCCTGGCAACGCACTGCTGACGATTGTGTGCGTACTGCTGCTCTGGTTCGTTATCGTTCCCCTGGTCCGGTTTCTGCTGATCGATGCGATCTGGGAAGGGCGCGATCGGGCGGCGTGTCTCGCCGAAAACGCAGGGCATCCTGTCGGCGCGTGTTGGCCTTTCATACAGGCAAAGTTCACGCAGCTTATTTACGGCTTCTATCCCGAGCCCGAGCGCTGGCGGGTCAATCTGACATTTGCGCTGGCCGCAGCGCTGCTGCTGCCGCTCCTGATTCCGCGGATTCCGGCCAAGACATTGAACGCTGGGCTTTTCTTTCTGGCATTTCCGGTCGTTGCGTTCTTTCTGCTGCACGGGGGTGGGCTCGACGGCTTTGGCGTGAGCTGGATTACAGACTTCCTGACCGGACTGGCCGACAGCGTCGGCGACGCCGGCCGCGGATTGGCCAATCTCGGCGGTGGTATCGCAGGGATCGGCATCGTATTCGTACTGCTCGGAAAGCTTCTCGCCTTGCTCGGAACGGGCTTGTCATTCCTACTGCAGCCGCTGGTCTGGCTGCAGGCGCAAATCCAGGCTTCCGGCCAGCCGCTCTGGCTCGACTTTGCCTGTACGACAGGGATCGTGTCGCTGGTGTTGTTCTTCCTGAACGGGGCCTTCCGCACCGGCTGGCGCGCCTTGATGATCAGCGTTGCGATCTTCGTCGGCATCGGGATCGTGATGGCACTGCTGCACCTCGATCGTGGTGGTTTGCCGATCGTCAGCACCCGCTCGTGGGGTGGCTTTCTGGTTACGCTGGTGGTGTCGGTCACGGGTATCGTCGCGTCGATGCCGGTCGGCATGGCGTTGGCGTTGGGACGGCGTGCCAGCATTCCGTTGATCCGGGTGTTTTCGGTGGCCTTCATCGAATTCTGGCGTGGCGTGCCGTTGATCACGGTGCTGTTCTTCGCAACCTACATGCTGCCGCTGTTCCTGCCGGGCAATTTCACCGTGGATGGTTTGATCCGGGTGCTGATCGGCGTCGCACTGTTTACAGGCGCCTATAACGCCGAGGTTATTCGGGGCGGATTGCAGGCCATTCCGCGCGGCCAAAGCGAAGCGGCGAAGGCGCTGGGGTTATCCTACTGGAAATCCACTTCGCTGGTGGTGATGCCGCAAGCCTTGCGGCATGTCATTCCGAGCCTCGTCAACAGCTTCATCGCGCTGTTCAAGGACACCACGCTGGTTCTGATCGTCTCGATCTTCGATCTGCTCGGCCAGTTGCGGGCGGCGTTCGCGGATCCGACCTGGGCGACCCCAACCACGCTGTTCACGGGATTTGCATTCACCGGCATTATCTACTTCGTGTTCTGCTTCAGCATGTCCCGATATTCACTATTCGTCGAACACCGGCTGAACGCGCACCGGCGGAGCTGAGATCAAGCATCATGACAGACCCGACTGCTATCGTTTCCATCGCCGGCCTCAACAAGTGGTACGGGAATTTTCACGTATTGCGTGACATCGACCTCGATGTCTCACGCGGCGAACGCATCGTGATTTGCGGGCCGTCCGGTTCCGGAAAATCGACGCTGATCCGCTGCATCAATGCGCTCGAGGAATTTCAGGAAGGCCGGATCGTCGTCGACGGCATCGAACTGGGTCCGAATTTGCGGCGCATCGACGAGGTGCGGCGCGAGGTCGGCATGGTGTTCCAGAGCTTCAATCTGTTCCCGCATCTGACGGTTCTCGAGAACTGCACGCTGGCGCCGATCTGGGTCCGCAACATCCCGAAAAAGGACGCCGAAGCTGCGGCGATGAAGTTTCTCGAGCGCGTCAAGATTCCACATCAAGCCAACAAGTATCCCGGGCAGATGTCAGGCGGTCAGCAGCAACGCGTCGCCATTGCGCGCGCCCTCACCATGAATCCGAAAGTCATGCTGTTCGACGAACCGACCTCGGCGCTCGATCCGGAGATGGTCAAGGAAGTGCTGGACACCATGGTCGATCTCGCCAACGAGGGCATGACCATGCTGGTCGTGACCCACGAAATGGGGTTCGCGCGGGAAGTCGCAAACCGCATCGTGTTCATGGATGCCGGCCAGATCATCGAGTCCGATACGCCGAGCAATTTCTTCGCCGCGCCGAAACACGAGCGAACAAAGCTGTTCCTGAGCCAGATCCTGCGGCACTAGGCGATATGCCGTCCGGCGAAGCGCCCGCAGCGGATGTCCAGGTCAGGTCTTCTCGAACGGAATGGAGATGTTGCTTCGCTTCTCCAGCCAAGCCGGGACCGGAAGATTCTTCGAGCGCATGAAGTCCGGGTTGAACAGCTTTGACTGATAGCGGTTACCGGAGTCACACAGGATCGTCACGATGGTGTGGCCAGGGCCGAGTTGCTTTGCGAGCCGGATGGCGCCGGCAACGTTGATGCCCGTCGAACCGCCGAGACAAAGCCCCTCGTGTTCGAGCAGATCGTAAATCACTTTCACGGCTTCCTCGTCCGGAATCAGAAAGGCGTCGTCGACTTTTGCAGTTTCAATGACTGGCGTGACGCGGCCGAGCCCGATGCCCTCGGTGATCGAGCCACCCGGCGTCGATTTGGCCTGACCGTGCTTGAACAGCTCGTACATCGCAGCCCCGTGGGGGTCGGCGCAGGCTGTCGTGATGTTCTTGTTCTTCTCCTTCAGATACCTTGTGGTGCCGGCGAGCGTGCCGCCGGTGCCGACCGAGCAGATGAAGCCATCGACCTTGCCCCCGGTCTGCTCCCAGATCTCCGGGCCCGTGGATTCGTAATGCGCTTTGGCGTTATCGAGATTGTTCCACTGGTCGGCGAACAGAACGCCGTTCGATTCAGTCTTGCGAAGCTGGTCGGCCAGCCGCCGTCCGATATGCTGATAATTGTTTGGATTGGCAAAGGGCAGCACAGGCACTTCGACGAGCTCGGCGCCGCACAGCCGCAGCATGTCCTTCTTTTCCTGGCTCTGCGTGTCCGGGATCACGATGAGCGTGCGATAGCCGCGCGCGCTTGCCACGACGGCAAGACCGATGCCCGTATTGCCGGCGGTCGATTCCACCACCAGCCCACCCGGTTTGAGTTCGCCGCGCTTCTCGGCCTCAAGGATCATCCATTTGCCCGCGCGATCCTTCACCGACTGTCCGGGATTCATGAACTCGGCCTTGCCGAGAATGGTGCACCCCGTCGCCTCAGAGGCGTGGGTCAGCTTGATAAGCGGCGTGTTGCCGATTGCTTCGACGACGTTGTTGTTGATTTTCATGAGAGGCAAATCTTGTCAGTGTTGCGGGTTCCGTCCACAACCCTAGTAGACAGGGGAACACGGCACAAGTCAGCGAGGCTTGTCCGCCGCCGGCGGTGGTCGCTGCCGCCGGTTAGGTACCCTTCGCGAAAACGACTTGCCGGACGTCGATATTTCCGGAGCGGAAGCCGGCTTCGCAATAGGCGAGATAATACTCCCACAGTCGCCTGAACCGATCGTCGAATCCCATCGGAGTGAGATCCGGCCATGCCGCGCGGAAATTGCTTCGCCAGGTGGCAAGCGTCTTGGCATAATCTTGCCCGAAGATATGCTCGCGGATGACAGGAACACCGAACCGCTCCCCGAGCGACTTCAGGATTTGCGGCGAGGGGAGCATTCCACCGGGAAAGACGTAGCGTTGAATGAAGTCCACCTCGCGGCGATAGGTCTGAAAAAATCGGTCCTGAATCGTGATGGCCTGAATTCCAGCAAGGCCGCCGGGCAGCAGCCGGTCGCGAAGCTGTGAAAAATATTTTGGCCAGAATTGCTCGCCGACGGCTTCGATCATCTCGATCGAAACGATGCGATCATACTGACCGCGCTCGTCACGATAATCCTGAAAGCGGATGTCCACCTTGTCACTGAGACCCGCGGCTTCAATCCGTTGCCGTGCGAAATCACATTGCTGCTGACTGATGGTCAACCCTACCACATGGGCATCGTAGGTTTTGGCGGCATACTCCGCGAAGCCACCCCAACCGCAACCGATTTCAAGCAGCGTTTGGCCGGATTGCAGGTCAATCGCCTCTGCCAGTCGGCGATATTTGTTGTGCTGTGCTGCGGTGAGGTCCGGGGTGTGGTCCTCGAACAAGGCGGACGAGTAAGTCATGCTGGGATCGAGCCACGCCGAATAGAAGGCGTTGCCGATATCGTAATGCGCATAGATGTTGCGCCGGGCTCGCTGTCGGGTGTTGCGATTGAACCAATGCCTCACCATCTGGGCGAGCCGCATCAGGGGATTGTCGGCAAGCATCGCCTGGATCAGGTCGTGATTGACGCAGAACAGGTATAGGAACTCGGTGAGATCAGGCGTATCCCACTCGCCATTGAGGTAGGCCTCGGCAATTCCGATATCGCCCCCGTTGAGCAACCGGGAAGCGAAGCCGTAGCTTGTGATCGTCATCGCCGCCGCCGGGCCCGGCTCAGCGCCGCCGAGCCGGATCGCACGGCCATCGGGGAGGGTGACGTCCAGGGTGCCACGCCGGAGCCGCGATCCGAATCCGAGGGCCAGCCGCACCATGCGAGGCAAATCCGACAGCGCGGTATCCACATTTTCAGGGGTTATCGTGATGGGGTCAGACATGGCGCATCCATCAAAAGCCGCTGCGATTTCGGTCCTGTTGAAATCCGGCTTGTGGATCTACTTCCGATCCAATTTTCACCGGACCGGAGCGCCTTTTGTAGAACGTGAAATGTGCCCACCCAAAAATCGCCCCACACCAGTATAGGCAGCATCGTCGTTGATCGCCAAGCGCGGATCGGCGGGTTTTGTGCGGGGCACAATGCAGCACCTGACCGACGATTGCGGCGAGGAGTTTGCTATCGCGAAGACCGATTGGAGTTGGGGCGGTGAGCGATCAACATCTTGCCGTCAAATCGACGTCACTATCGTTCGCCGTCACCGTGAAATTCATGCGACAGGCGATGGTGCCGATTCGGCGTACGTGTGTTGAGATGACGACTCCGCCGTTGCAAAGCTTCGATGATGACCGGTGAGTTCCGCACTGATAACGCTTCCTTTCCATGAAACCGAATCGGATTCGACCTCTCGATTGTCGGTGGATGTTGAAGTGCCGTGAAACCACATGAAATCTTCGTAAGATTATGAATTCGCTTTCGGTCTCGTCACCAAGAAAGCTCGTTAGAAATGGGCGAATTCTGCAAATTCAGAGGCGGTAGAGAGCTGTGGCCAATTGAACATATCCATGCTTCTCGGAAAGGTCGGGACTGTCCGGCGTCCGATCGGGCCGCTAGAATAGGGTGGTTCCTAAGGAAGCATCACCCTGGCCGCGCCATTTAATATAATCGGAATTCGTCGGCTCTCGGGCGTGGCAGCTTCGCGCGGACATCTGCGCTCGTTCCTGCCGTCCTTCGGGGGACTGGCGTGAGCAGTTCCTCTCCGAATACGGTGCTCGCCACGCAAGGGCTGGCGCAATGGGTGTGGCGCGGCGCCAGATGTCTTCCGGTGCTGGCGGTCATCGCTACGTCGGCCGGTTGCATTTTGACCAGGGATCTACCCGATCCGGCGTTGGACATCCCGACAGGCTATAAAGCGGCGCGCCTGACCACGACCGGTGCACCGCCAACACTTGACTGGTGGCGCGGCTTCCACTCGCGCGAGCTGACGGGCCTGATGGAAGAAGCCCAGACGGTCAATCTGGATATTGCAGCGGCGACCGCGCGGATCATCCAGGCCGATCAGCAAGCCCGGATCGCTGGAGCCGCATTGTTGCCCAGCGCGAATGCTGGCGGACAGGAAACCTACTCCCGGACGTCGGGATCGAGCTCCAGCGGTCTGAACAACGGCGGACGTGAGGTCGTCAACTACTCGGCCTCTCTCAGCGCCAGTTATGAACTCGATTTCTGGGGCAAGAATCGCGACGCCGCGCAGGCAGCGGAGGAAACAGCGACTGCGAACCGCTTTGACCGGGATGTGGTTGCCCTGACGACGCTGACCAGCGTCGCCAATGCCTACTTCCAGGTTTTGGCCGCACAAGACCGCATTCGGACGGCCAACCGGAACATCGCCAGCGCTGTTCGTATCCTTGAGGCCATCAAGCAACGCCTGCAGGCCGGCACGGGCACCGATCTCGACGTCGCGCAGCAGGAAAGCGTGCTGGCCAATCAGCGCGCGGCCGTTCCGCCGCTTCGTCAGACTCTGGCGCAGAACATCAATGCATTGGCAACGCTCGTGGCACGGCCACCCGAGAGCGTGAAGGTCAAGGGTGGTTCGCTCAATCAAATCGCGGCCCCGCGGGTGACGCCGGGCCTGCCGTCGGAATTGCTGACTCAGCGGCCGGACATCCGTCGCCAGGAAGCGCAACTCGCATCCGCGACTGCTAATGTCGGCAGTGCGCGAGCACAATTCTTCCCGAGTATCCAATTGACCGGACAGGGCGGCTATCAAAGCGCTGCTTTGGTCTCGCTGTTCCAGCCGCACGCTGCCTTCTTCAGTCTCGTCGGCGGGTTGACGCAACCGATCTTCGACGGCGGCCGAATTCTCGGCAATTTCAGGTATACGAAGGCCCAGCAAGACGAAATGCTCCAAACCTACCGCAAGACCGTGGTTTCGGCTTTCGCCGACGTCGACAATGCGTTGATTGCGATTCGGCAGACCACCGAACGGCTGCGGCTTCAGCGGGAGGTCCTAGCCGCATCGCGGCGGGCGTTTGAACTCTCCGAGCAGCAGCTTCGGGCAGGCACTGCCGACATCGTAACCGTGCTAAATACGCAACTGACGCTGTTTCAGGCGGAAGATTCGCTGTCGCAGGCACAGCTTGCGCGGCTGCAGGCGATCGTGAGCCTATATCAGGCGCTGGGCGGCGGCTGGGAACCGAGGATGGAGAGGCCGGCCAATGCTCTTTAAACCGGACCTGGGCGAAAAGGCGAAAGCCGCCGGCGAGGGAGTAGCCAAAGTAGCTGGCCGCGCGCGTCGACGAACCGTGTCGATCGCGATCACGCTCCTGATCGTTGGCGGGCTTGCCTACCTCGGGTGGACTGCATTCCAGCAAAAAAAGCATGATGCCAGTCGAGCGCGGCCCGATCTCGCGGTTCCCGTGCTTGCGGCGACACCGCGCATTCAGGACATGCCGGTCTATCTCGATGGTGTCGGAACCGTTCGTGCCTTGAACACGGTGACCGTGCGCTCGCAGGTCGATGGTAAGTTGATCGTCATCAATTTCACTGAAGGACAGGACGTCAAGAAGGATGACGTGCTCGCCGAAATCGACCCTGTGATCTATCAGGCACAATATGATCAGGCGGTCGCGAAGAAAGCTCAGGACGAAGCGCAACTGGCCAACATGCGCCTCGATTTGACGCGCTATCAGCAACTGGCCGCGTCCAACGCAGGATCGAAACAGCAGGCCGATACGCAGCGCGCCGTCGTGGCGCAGCAGGAAGCGCTCATCAAGGCCGATCAGGCTGCGATCGATAACGCGAAGGCGACGCTCGGCTACACCAAGATCGTCGCACCGATTTCCGGTCGCGTGGGTCTGCGACAGGTCGATCAGGGCAACATCATCCATGCCTCCGACGCGACCGGTCTTGTCATCATCACGCAACTGCAACCGATTGCCGTGCAATTCAGCCTCCCGCAGCAACAGATCACGCGCGTCAATGCCGCGGTGGCCAAAGGGACGCTGGAAGTCGATGTCTTCGGCAACGACGGAACGACGGTCGTCGATGCCGGCAAACTGACCGGCATTGATAACCAGGTCGACCCAACCACCGGCACGCTGAAGCTGAAGGCCGAATTTCAGAACGGACATTTTCAGCTCTGGCCCGGTCAGTTCGTGAATGTGCGCCTCAAGGTGGAAACCCTGTCGCAAGCGACCGTGATTCCAACGTCGGCCGTGCAGCGCGGTCCGCTCGGCACGTTCAGCTACGTGATAGGCAGCGACAACACCGTGACCGCGAAGCCGGTGACGGTGACCCAGCAGGATGAAAAGGATGCGGTGATCGCCAAGGGTATCGGCCCAACAGATCGGGTAGTGACCACGGGGTTTGCCAATCTGTCCGATGGCGCCAAGGTGACCATCAGCCAGAACGAGCAGGCACCGGCGGCCGACATTGCGCCGCACAGGCGCCGGAGCAAGCGCGGCGATCAAGGCAATAGCAACGGGGAACACCGCGGCAAGCGGGGCGAGGGACGTCAAAAGCAATCAGGCAGCGGGGCGCAAGGGAACGGGCAATCGGGCGGCAATGCAAAAGCTCAACCGTGATGCGGACATCATGGCGCTGAGCGCCGCTAGAGCGAGCTGACAGACGAGCTGGTAGATATGGGCGTTTCCGAGCCGTTTATCCGTCGTCCCATCGCAACGTCCCTGCTCGGGATTGCGCTCTTGATTGGTGGCGCCTTGGGTTATTGGGCGCTGCCGGTCTCGGCGTTGCCGCAGGTCGACTTTCCCACGGTGCAGGTGACAACGCAGTTGCCGGGCGCGAGCCCCGATGTCGTTGCATCCCTTCTGACAGCGCCGCTGGAGCGCCAGCTTGGCCAGATCCCGTCGCTGTCGTCGATGACATCGACGAGTTCGTTCGGTGTCAGCCAGATTTCGCTGCAGTTCGACTTGAATCGCGACATCGATGGCGCAACGCAGGATGTGCAGGCGGCCATCAACGCTGCCGCCGGGATACTGCCGAAAAACCTGCCGTATCCGCCGACCTATGCCAAGGTGAATCCCGCCGACGCGCCTGTGATGACGCTCGCGCTGACCTCGGACACAGTGTCCCTGCGCTCAATGAGCGATCTGGCCGACACCATCCTGGCTCAGCGTCTCAGCCAGATTTCCGGTGTCGGGCGCGTTTCGATACTTGGTGGGCTGAAACCCGCGGTACGTATCCAGGCCGACCTCGCGCGGTTGGCCGCCTACGGCATTTCCATGGAGGATTTGCGCGCGGCGATTGCCGGCGCCAACGTTTCGGGACCGAAGGGGTCTCTGGACGGCGCGCAGCAGGCCTACACCATCGCCGCCAACGATCAGGTCGCCGCAGCGGATGCCTACAAGCCGATCATCATCGCTTATCGTAATGGCGCCCCCGTCACCATCGGCGATGTGGCGCAGATCGTCGATGGTTTGGAAAATGACCGCACAGGCGGCTGGTATCAGGGGACGCCGGCGGTCATCATCGACATCCAGCGCCAGCCGGGTGCGAATGTCATCGACGTCGTCCGCCAGATTCAAGCGGAGATCCCAAAAGCCCAGCGTGCAATCCCGGCCGGCGTCAAGCTGACGGTGGTTAGCGATCGCACCGTGACGATCCGGGCGTCGGTTCACGATGTCCAGTTCACGCTGATCCTCAGCGTCGTGCTGGTCACGCTGGTCGTGCTGCTGTTCCTGCGCTCGCTTCGGGCGACGCTGATTGCCGGTGTGGCGTTGCCGCTGTCGCTGATCACCAGTTTCGGCATCATGTATTTCGCTGGTTTCAGCCTCGACAACCTCTCGCTGATGGCGCTGACGATCGGAACCGGATTCGTGGTCGACGACGCCATCGTGATGATCGAAAACATCGTCCGGCACATGGAGGATGGCGAGACCGTCATGCAGGCCGCGCTTCGCGGTGCCAGTGAGATCGGCTTCACCGTGATCTCGCTGACGGTTTCGCTGATCGCGGTGTTCATTCCGCTGTTGTTCATGTCCGGGCTGGTGGGACGAATGTTCCGCGAGTTCGCGCTGACGTTGACGATCGCCGTCATAACATCGGCGATCGTATCGTTGACGCTGACACCGATGATGTGTTCGCGGCTGCTGAAACATTCCGGTGAGGAATTCGCGATACCGGGGCTGGCGGCGATCAGCCGCGGGATCGACCGCATGGTCGAATTCTATCATCGCACGCTGCTGTGGGTGCTGCGGCACCAGCGCGCAACATTGGTCGTGACCTTCGCAACCATCGCCGCGACATTGGCTCTCTATGTGATCGCGCCGAAAGGATTTTTGCCTTTGCAGGATACGGCCTCGGTCACGGCGGTTACGGAAGCCGGGCCGGATGTGTCATTTGCCGAAATGCAAAGCCGCCAGAGCGAAGTCGCTGCGGCCATCAAGGCCGATCCGGACGTGACCGGCGTGGTGTCCGTGATTGGTTCCGGCTCGGTAAATCCCACGACGAATGTCGGCCGTCTGGTGATGACACTGAAGCCGCGTAACGATCGGCGTGACGATGTCGCTGCCGTTATCGTGCGCCTGAAGCAGCGCGTCGCCTCGATCCCCGGCATGACGGTCTATTTTCAGCCGGTGCAGGATATTCAGATCAGCACGCAATCAAGCCGGTCGCAATATCAGTATACCCTCACAGGAACCGATGCTGCCCAGGTATCGCAATGGGCGGGCAAGCTGGTTGCCGAATTGCGCCGCGATCCGCTGTTCCAGGATGTGTCGTCGGAGGCGCAGGAGGGCGGCTTGCGTGCCGCGCTGAACGTCGATCGCGCACGCGCCGGTCAGCTTGGCGTCAGCATTCAGGGCGTCAACGATACCTTGAACGATGCCTTCGCCCAGCGGCAGATTTCGACGATCTACGGGCAGGCCAATCAGTATCGCGTGGTGCTGGAGGCATTGCCGCGATACCAGCGTGATCCGTCTATTCTGTCCAAGCTCTATCTCCCGGGATTGGCCGATGCCCAGGTGCCATTGTCCGCCGTTGCGACCTTAACCCGGACGACCGCACCGCTCGCGATCTCGCATCAGGCCCAGTTCCCGGCGGTGTCGCTCAGCTTCAATCTCGCGCCCGGGCAGGCGCTGGGTGATGCCGTCGAGCGGGTGAAGACCATCGAGACCCGGATCGGCATGCCCACGAGCATCGTCGGCGCCTTTTCGGGCGATGCGGCGGAGTTTTCAAAGTCGCTTGCCGGACAGCCTTGGCTGATCCTTGCGGCGCTGGTGACGATCTACATCGTGCTCGGCGTGCTCTACGAGAGCTACATTCACCCGATCACGATTCTCTCGACGCTGCCTTCGGCCGGCGTCGGTGCGATCCTCGCCTTGATATTGTGTGGTCAGGATTTGTCCGTGATCGGCTTGATCGGCATCATTCTTCTTATGGGTATCGTGAAGAAGAACGCGATCATGATGATCGATTTCGCGCTGGAGGCCGAGCGTCATCAAGGCATGACCGCGCCAGAGGCGATCGTGCAGGCGTGTCTGCTCCGCTTCCGGCCGATCATGATGACGACGCTGGCAGCGCTGTTCGGCGCGCTGCCGCTGGCGATTGAGAGCGGCACCGGGGCGGAACTGCGGTTTCCGCTCGGCATTTCGATCATCGGCGGCTTGCTGCTCAGCCAATTGCTGACGCTTTATACGACGCCCGTAATCTACCTGGCGCTGGATCGCCTCAATCGCCGGATCGAGCAGGCCGTGCCGACGGGTGGACCGGAGCCGCCGCCGGTCGCGGGGGCCACCGAGGGGATGCAGTAAATGGCCTCGATTTCCGAGCCATTCATCCGGCGGCCGGTGGGCACGACGCTGTTGGCGATCGGTCTGTTTCTGGTCGGGGTGGTCGCCTACGAATTCCTTCCAGTCGCTTCGGTCCCGAATGTCGATTTCCCGATGATCCGGGTCTCGGCGAGCCGGCCCGGCGCCGATCCCTCGGTGATGGCCTCGACAGTTGCCGCGCCGCTCGAGCGACGGCTCGGTCAGATTGCCGGCATCGATCAGATCACCTCGACGAGCACGCTCGGTGCTACCAGCATCCAGTTGCAGTTCGCCATCGGCCGCGACATCGACCGCGCGGCGCGAGACGTACAGGCTGCGATCAACGCCTCACTCGCCGACCTGCCGAGCGATCTGCCGACGTTGCCCAAATTCCGCAAAGCCAACCCCGCCGCAGCACCTGTTTTCGTTCTAGCGCTGACGTCAAAAACGCTGACGACCAGTGCGATCTATGACGTCGCTGACACCGTAATTGTTCAGCGCATCTCGCAGGTCCCCGGCGTCGGCGAGGTTTCGGTGAGCGGCGCCGATCAACCGGCGGTGCGGATCGCACTCAATCCGGTGGCGCTGTCGAATGCGGGGATTGCGACCGACGACGTCCGAACAGCCATCGTGAATGCGAACCCGCTGGGTCCGGTCGGCATCTTCAATGGCGACCGCCTGAGCGAAACATTATCGACCAACAGGCAGATGCGAACTGCCGCCGAGTTTCGCGACATTGTCATCAAGAGTTCGGCGGGAAACTTTGTCCGGCTTGCGGATGTGGCCGATATCCAGGATGCGACACGCAACAGCCGCTCGATTGCATGGTTCAACAAGCAGCCGGCTGTTCTGATCCAGATTACCAAGCAGGGCGACGCCAACGTCATCGATACGGTCGACCGGGTCAAGGCCATGATCCCGGAACTGAAGCAGTGGATTCCGGCCGGTGTCGAGGTTTCCACCCTTGTGGACCGCACCGGCACGATCCGCGCCAGCGTCGATGACATGCAATGGACGCTGTTGGCGACTGCATTTCTCGTCATGGTCGTGGTCTATGGATTCTTGCGCCGGATGACGCCGACGGTTGCAGCAGGCGTGTCGGTCCCGTTGGCGCTCGCCGGCACGTGTGCGGGGATGTGGCTGGCGGGATTCTCCATCGACAACCTGTCATTGATGGCGCTCGCCATTTCGGTCGGGTTCGTAGTCGACGATGCCATCGTCATGATCGAGAACATGTACCGCAACCTCGAGCATGGCTTGCCGCCGTATCGCGCCGCGCTCGAGGGTGCCAGACAGATCGGTTTCACGGTTGTTTCGATCAGCCTGTCGCTGGTCGCCGCCTTCACGCCCTTGATTTTCATGGATGGCATCGTCGGTCGACTATTGCGGGAATTCTCGCTGACGCTGACGTTTGCCATCGTGGTCTCGACCATCGTGTCGTTGACGATCACGCCGATGATCTGCGCGCACTACATCAAGCATGCGACCTCGCCCAACGCGACCCGGTTCGATCGTCTGGTTGAGGGGTCACTGTCGCGCGTGGTGGCATTCTACGAGCGGACGCTGCACATAGTGCTTCGCTTCCCTATCCTGACGCTGCTGGTGTTCTTTGCCACCATCGCACTTACCGTGGCTCTCTATATCAAGACGCCGAAGGGCTATTTCCCGATAGACGACAGCGGTTTTGTCATCGGTTCAACACGGGCATCGGCCGATGTCTCCTTTCAATCCATGCTGGGGCTTCAGCAGCGTTTGGCCGATATCGTGATGGCCGATCCTGCTGTGCAGGGCATTGGTTCTTCCGTCGGCGGCAGCACCACGCGCGGAGGCTCAAATCGCGGATTCATGTACATCACGCTGAAGCCGCCGGCAGAGCGGGGCGGGCTCAACACCCAGCAAGTGATCGATCGATTGCGCCGGAATCTCGGTGCCGTGCCGGGCATCAGGCTGTTCATGTTTGCCGCGCAGGATGTGCGGGCGGGCGGCCGCCAGAGCGACTCCAACTATCAGTATACGCTCACCAGCACGGACCTCGATCTCCTGCAGAAGTGGGCGCCGATCGTTGCCAAGCGCATGGAAACGGTCGAAGGGATCACGGACGTATCCAGCGACCGCGATCCCGGCGGCCTGCAACTCACGCTCTCGATTGACCGGCAGAAAGCCGCGAGTCTCGGCGTTCGGGTTCAGGACATCGACAACGCCCTCAACAACGCATTCTCACAGCGGCAGATTTCGACCGTCTATACCCAGCGCAATCAGTATCAGGTCATTCTGGAAATCGATCCGCAGTTCCAGCAGGATCCGTCCAACCTTGAACGCATCTTCGTGGCCGGTGCCAATGGCGTGCAAGTGCCGCTGTCCGCGATCGTGCACTATCGTCGCGATCTTTCGGCGCTTGCGGTCTATCACTCGCAGTCGTTCCCCTCGACCACCGTATCTTTCAATACGTTGCCGAACGTCGAGCTTCAGGAAGCGACAACCAACATTCAGCGTGCGGTTGACGGACTGCACATGCCGGAAGGCATTCGCGGAAGTTTTGAGGGGTCTGCTGCCGATTTTCGCAAAACCTCGGGACGGCAGCCCCTGCTGATCCTCGGCGCGCTCATCGCCATGTATATCGTGCTCGGCGTTCTCTACGAGAGCCTGGCGCACCCGCTGAC
This sequence comes from Hyphomicrobiales bacterium, assembly GCA_017305665.1. Lineage (GTDB taxonomy): Bacteria > Pseudomonadota > Alphaproteobacteria > Rhizobiales > Xanthobacteraceae > Nitrobacter. The sequence continues at coordinate 77,663 of JAFKKH010000024.1, read as the reverse complement.
GATCATCTCGACTTTGCCACCGGCCGGACTTGGGGCGCTGCTGGCTCTGCAGATCACCAATACGCCGCTGACGATCATTGCCTTCGTCGGAATCATCCTCCTTATCGGCATCGTCAAAAAGAACGGCATCATGATCGTAGATTTTGCGCTCGATGCCGAGCGGCAACGCGGATTGTCGTCCGCGGATGCGATCTTTGAGGCTTGCAGCGCGCGTTTCCGGCCGATCCTTATGACCACGATGGCCGCGCTGTTCGCGGGCATCCCGCTGGTGATCGCGACCGGACCCGGTACCGAACTGCGGCGTCCACTCGGTATTACCATTATCGGCGGTCTGTTCGTTTCGCAGATCCTGACGCTCTACACGACCCCGGTGATCTATCTTCTGATCGATCGGCTGCGCAGGCGAGGGGAGGCCGCGCCCGTCGCCGCTCCCGCCGAATAAGCTGGAAAGGTGCTGGCTTCCTTGCTGGGGCGGCCTGCCCGGCGTATAGCGGGCCATGCCCAGCGCCTTCGAGACAAATGACGCCGAAGCCATTCCGGATTGCCCGAAATGCGGGAAGCCTCAAGTATTTTGCGTTTGCGATAGCGTCGAACCCATCAAGACAAAGACGGCGCTGCTGATCCTTCAGCATCCGCAGGAGCAGGACCGAGCGCTCGGGACCGCCCGGCTGACGGCGCTGCAGGTCGAGAATGCGGTGCTGAAGATCGGATTGTCCTGGCCGGGCTTGTCCAAGGCGTTAGGCCGACCGGTCCATGATCCGTCACGCTGGGCAGTGCTTTATCTCGGTTCGGCCAAGGTCGAGGATCTCGAAACCGATCGCACGATCGTCGCGATCAATCGCAAGGGCGAGATTGAAGATCATCAACGTGCTATCCTAGAGGATATCGAAGGCATCGTGCTGCTGGACGGCACCTGGAGCCAGGCCAAGGCTTTGTGGTGGCGCAATGCATGGATGCTGAAGTGCCAGCGTGTCATCCTCGGACCGCGCCAGGCCTCGCGTTACGGCAAGTTGCGCAAAGAGCCGCGGCGGGATGGGCTCGCCACCATCGAGGCTGCGGCGATGATGCTTGCGAGCCTCGAACATCGCCCGGAGATTGAGGCGACACTGCTGGCGAGCTTCGACCGGATGCTGGCGAAATATCGCGATGTGCAGGCAACGCGACCCGAGCTCGCTCCACGACCCAAGCCACGAAGGGACTATCGGCGGCGCAAACGCGGATGATCGGCTGATTCCGAAATCGGTGTGTCGAAATCTCGGAACATGGGAGTGACCGGCACGAGCAGGTTGCCTAACCGGCGGATGCTCTATATTGATCCGGATTCAAGGGGCCACGTGGCGGAGTGGTTACGCAACGGTCTGCAAAGCAGACTGATTTATGAGACGGCGGCTTCCTATTTCTGAAAATACCCGCTTTTTGCTGGCAAATTGTGCCCCGTTTTACCGGGCTTTCCCGGAGTTTCAGAATTTTTGGCGCCCTCTGCGGCGACCGTGATGCGGTACGCGTGACGCTTGCGAGTGGCCGCCATGGCCCGCTTCGCTGTGCGCTTGGCGTAACCCTCGTAGGCCTTGCTGCGATGGGCGGAGAGGGCGCGGCCCTGGCCGTCGGTGAGCTCCGCTTCCTCGAGCTCGGTCATGCCGCCGTGCCGGCAGGCGTCGAGCGTGAACGTCGGCGGTAGGCCCAGCTCCTCGCGCAGGCCTCGCACCAGGCGCCCCATGCTGAACGGATCCCACTTGACGGGGCCTGACGTCGTTTCCCGCATGACGATGCCGTGGCCAAGCTTCGGCACCTTGGCGAGGATGTCCTCGGCTTCCTCGTAGAACAGCGTGCGTATGGCGCCGGCGGCATCCTCGACGGTCTCCTCGAGGGGGTGCAGCACCATGGCGCCGGTCTTGTGGTGTTCGATGCGGATCATCGTCGGCGCCGTCTTGCCGCGGTAATCCTTCCAGCTCACATAGCCTGCCAGCACGTTCTCCGGGCGCTGTAGCCATTCAAAGCAGATCACGGCCGCAGCGCCGGCTTCCGGGAAACCCTTGTTCACGGCGCCCCAGGCGAACGCGTAGACGTCATCGCGGGTGACGGCCGCCTTGACCGTTTTCTGGCGATACTTCATCGCGACGCCTTCCCAGGGGTTGGGGACGTCCTTGCGGAAGAATTCGGGGTGCAGGCGGTGCACGACCTTCCAGGCATGCCGGCAGATCGCGACGACCTTCTCGGCGGTGCGCGGCCGTTCGGCCTTGCCCTTGCGGACCGGCGTGGTGCGCACCTTCTCGTAAAGCTTGTCGGCCGCCGTCGGGCTGATCGCCGAGATCATGCGATTGCCGATGCGGATTCCCGACTTCCCGCGGATATCGCACAGCGTCCGGATCGTCAGCTCGTGGTCGGGTGCGGTGCGCTTCGAGACGCGCTCCTTCCAGTCCAGGCTTGCCTTGTACATGCGGAACAGCCAGTCGACGCTGCCGGGCTTGCCCTCGATCGGCGCGGCGGGCTTCTCGCCGAGCCGCGCGCGGTCCCATTCGTCGAACAGGGCGTTGAGCGTGCCGGCGCGGATGCAGGCCTGCTCATAGTTGGTGCCGAGCGCGGTGTCGTTCTGCTTGTGGATCAGACAGCCGAGCTTGCGGTAGTAGGTCGGGAGCGTCCAGTAGAAGCGGGTCTCGGTGCCGACCGTCTTGTCGATGACAAAGCGCGGAAGGGGCTTTTCCACAGTCACAGATCCTCGGCGACGTCCGCCAGCATTGCGGCGTCGCCGCGCGGCGCGATCGCCCGATCCAGATCCTCCCTCGACCATATCTGCCGCCGTCCGCACTTGACGACCGGAGCCGGATATCGCCCGGCCCGGACTTCGCGCAAGAAAACCTCAGCGGATGCTTCCCCGCAATAGCCGGCTGAGAGTTCTGCACCCATCCGGGGCGGCCAGAGACCGGCGGGAACGAGGGCGGGGCGGCTCACCGCGCGGTCTCCGGATATTCGTCGTGGATCAGGCCGTCCAGGCGCAGCACGCCGGTCCACACGGCCTTGCCGTTCACCATCTTGGTGAGGCCGTTGTAGCGTGGCAGTTGCGGATTGAAGCCGAACCGGTAGGCCTCTTTCTGCGCATAGCAGTTGATGCAGCCCGGCGACTTGATCGAGCAGCCGACGATCGGATTCCATGTCTTCTGCGTCCATTCGATCTTGCTCATTCGGCCGCCTCCGCAAGGATCTGAATCCGGCGATAAACGCGCTGGCCGGCCGGGCCGGTGGCGATGACCCGGCCAGCGGTGACGAGCGCGCTCAGCACGATCCGCACATAGCTCGGCGTGGAGATCTCGCCGATCGCGACGAACACGCCGCGCGAAGAAATCGGCGCGCCGTCCGCCGGGAGCGCATCGAGGACCTTGGCGACGAACGCGGGCGCGTGCCGGGTTCTCATGGCGCGGCCTGCAGCAATGCAGCGCCGTTGACGACAATGGCCGCGACTATCACGATCGCGACGAACAGCAATGCTTCGACATGAAGGAGAGTAGCGCGGACTATCATCTCGACATTTCCATCGCGACGGTCTCCTGCATCGCCACCTGCCGGGCGTCGTCGACCAGTGCTGCGATCGCGAACATCGGGTAGTGTCCGAACAAAGAACGGATCGCGTCGCTTTCGGTCCGGAAGGAATCGAACCGCAGAAGATCTGACGCCATGGTCTTGACGGTCTCGGCGCGGTCGACCGTTGGCGAAGTGACCAATCTCAGGCATGCGCTCATGACGAGTGTCCTTAATTCCCGCAGCAAAAATCGCAGCAGGATTGATCGGGTTTGCAGTAGGGCGCGTTTGGAAATTGCTCTGTGGGGCCGCCGCGCATCGGCGGCGTCACGAATGCCGCGACGGCTTGCCTGCAAAACTCGCGCACCCACTCTTCGCAAGCGAGCTTCGCGCTGTCTGCCGAAACGTAGTGCCCGCGTTGTTCGATGGTGTCGCCGCCGTTGATGCCATCGACGGAAACGTGCCAAACCCAACCGCAATTGCGATCGCTCTGGTCTGTAATGGCGAGCCGGAGCGAGCCAGCTTCGAGCTCGAATCCCCCGGCGCTGTACCGACTCCATCCTGCGCTCATGCGAATACGTTCCTTCCGCCGTTCCAGGACATGGGCTTGCGATGGCCGCGCAGGCGATTGCGGTTGCGGGCGGCCGTGCAGTTGGCATCCGCGAGCTGGGCGGCTTCTTCGGGCAGCAGCTTGTCGGGATTGATGAAGGGGATCGACAGGCGTTTCTGCCGTGCAAAATCCTGCGACATCGTCGCGACCAGGAACCTGCCGCGATCGGCCCTGTCGATCGACAGCATGGCCTTCGGCACCCAGACGGCCCCGATCGGATCGTTATCGTCTGAGACCAGCAGCGCCATCGCGGTCTCGGCATGCCTGACCAGCACCAGGCACGTCAGGCTGCCGGCGAACGATTTGAGCGTCCGGCGTTCACGCGGGCGCGCGGCACGATCGAAGGGGATGATGGTCGCTGTGGCCTGAGACAGTTTACGCATGGTTGTTACTCACTGGGTTGAGGGGAGAGGCAAAGTCCGACAAAATCGCGTTGTGGTATCAGCAGGGGAGAGCGCTCCCGCAGGGCTACGGGAGCGCTAATCCGAGAAATGCCAAAGGGTTGGGGATGGTGAGAAAACTGGAGACAGTGACGGTGTTTGGCGTCGCCGCTGCGGTCGTCCTGCCGCTGGCCTATGGCCTCACACACCTTCCCTCGAAGACGGAAATGCCGCAGGTCTCTCCGGCGGCTAAAGCATCGCCGTCCGAAATGCCAGTTACCGAACAAATTCCGCCGATGCCGCAAATCCCGCATGCATTCAGCGTCGTCCCGAAGGGATACGACGCGACACCCGCAGCTAAAGTCACAGCCGCGCGCGTGCTTGTCGCGCGCTGGAGTAAATGGAAGGCGAAGCCGACCGGGGACCCGATTCCCTATGCCGACTGGGCCAATGCGCGAGTCAATCTGACCAGTATCAAGTCTGGCATGCAGGAATTCGCCGATGCAAAGGCGCTGGCAACTCAACTCGATGCGATCGGGCCTGCGTTGGCTGATGCTGAATCGAAAGTCGCCGACAAGATCAGGGCGCGCGAACGGGAGAGGGACGCACTGGCCCTGGTCAATGATACCGCCGGCCGGCGATCCTATGCCAAGACGCTGGAGAACAATTTCCTGCGCAACAACATGGACGCGACGGTCAGGGCCGAAGGCTCCAAGGATACGACATTGCGGGTCAAGTACATCGGCTTCTCGCGGCCGCTGATGTTCAAGCTGCAAGAGGAAGGCAAGCTGATCCCCGATATCATCGCCGCCGCCAAGGCTCACGGCTTTCGGAAGCTCATCATGGAAGACGGCTACCGCTATTCCTGGAATTGGGATCTGTCGAAACCTTGAGCGCATTTCGCTTCCCGATGTTTCACGGGAAACATTTCCCACAGAAATTCTGCGACGTCAATAAAAACATTTCTGTGAGAAATGGCGACGGCCGAAGTCGAACTATTCGGCAGTTTTATGCGGATATGATCAGGCGCGCTTGCGCTGCTTTTCGAGGATCGACGCCTGGGCTTTTGGCGACAGATCCTTAAGTGCCGCCAGCTCTGATTTCTTCGGCAGCGGCCGATAGAAGTCATTCACGGTCACGCCAAGCATTTCCGAAATACGCAACAAATACAGGACGTTCACATTAGGTTTGCGGTTAGCAATGATGTTCGAAACATAGCTCTGGGAACATCCAGCGGCCTTCGCAGCGACAGTCACATCCGTCTCGAAGAAATCGAGCCACTGACCTAAAAAGATTTCCGGTTCGTCGTCGCTCAGCCACTTTGCCATGGGGCATTTTAGGTCGGCGGTCAGTCCGGCGGCTGTTTCCGGCAGAAATATTCCTTGTTGACGCGAATCATTTCTCCGGGAAATACTCTCATCCATGAATGATTCGCATCCGATGGCCCAATGGGCCGAGCGAAACGGCAAAACCGTCAAGGAATTGGCGGAAGCGGCGCGCTGTTCGGACTCGCACATGCGCAATATACTCGCCGGCCGCAAGGAAGCTTCGCTGCGAGCCGCCAAGCGTCTCAGCGAGCTTTCGGGCGGTGAAGTGCCGATGGGCGCTTTCGTGCTTGCAGCTACCGAAGAGGCCCGCGCATGACGCCGCACGGGAAAGCGCACCACCGTACCCATACTCAACCCCCGGAACTTTCTTGCTTTTGCTTGTCCGGCTATCGAACCACAACCTTCGCGATCTTCCCACAATTCTTTGGTCGCAATTGGAAACAATCGATTCCGCAGTGCGATTCACGGCATCCGAGTCCTTTCGTTGAATTTCAACCGTTGCGTTTGGAAGGATTAGATAAAGCGCAGCGTTTCGCGTTCGCGCTTCGAGTTCGATCGACAGTATTTGGTTGCGTTGGGAGTGTGTCATGGGGCGCGAATCAACAGCGCGGCGCGTGCGATCGTCAAATTTCCGCGGTGACAAATCTGTCACCAAAAAAATGCGGATCGGCGCCGATAGAATTTCCTTCCGCGATCTCGCGCGGTTCGCCGCGCGTCGGAAGACAGAACAGTTCCTGGCCGACCGCACCGGTGTCGATGAGCGAACAGCGAAACGCTGGCTTTCAGGAAAGAGCAGGGCAACCGGCACCGCCGTCAGCGTCGTGGTCGCCGACATACTCTCTCGTCTCGAATGACCTGATGGTGAGCCGCCATCGGTTTGACGGGGTTGCGACGCCCGTCATTCGTGGTCGAACAGGTCTAGCTGTCGTTCGTCCGGTTTACTCCGTGACTTCGGGTTGTTCCCACGCGAGTAGTCACCTACTCGGGTGCGTTCTCCCCGGCGCCACTGAGCATACCGGCGGACGTAGACGTGTTTTGACGAACCACCATGCTTTCGCATGGCGTCTTCACCTCCTTTCGGGTCGCGGCGGGGCTCTATCCCCGCCTTACGCCGGCACGGTGAATGCCGGCGGCTGGCGCGATCGCGGTATCCGAAAAGAGGCCGATGGCGGCTCGCCTACAATTTCAACTGAATGCCATAGCGAAAGCAACCAGAGGCAAGTCCGATCGGCTGGGTGGCCAAAGGCGCCCGTAAGACTCCGGTCCTTTCCGGTCGGTTGGGTTGTGAGTAGGCGTGATCGCCGCGCAGCGATCTGCGTGCGGGGTGATGAGCCCCGCACTTCAATTCCCGCCGATGGATATTCGGCACTTGGAAGAGGCCCGCGAAAGACACGGTTCCTGATCACCGGATCAGGCGCGGGCCTCGCAATTAATGCGCGGTGGAGCAGTCCGGTAGCTCGTCAGGCTCATAACCTGAAGGTCGACAGTTCAAATCTGTCCTGCGCAACCAGTTCAACACTCAAGGGAGAGACGAATGAGCTACAAGCTCGGCGACAAGCTCAAGGACACGATCACCGGATTTACCGGCATCGCGACATCGAAGCACGAATATCTGAACGGCTGCGTTCGCTGGAGCATCCAGCCGGACAAGTGCGACAAGGACGGAAAACCGCCGGAGCCTCAGACCTTCGACATGGAGCAGCTCGTTCTGGTGAAGGCCGCGAAGCCGCGCACCGTGCAGCCTTCCGGCGGACCGCGCAACGAGCCCTCTCGGCCAAGCATTCCTTCTCGCTGATTCAACAGAGTTCGAGCGACGGCCTTGGCATCCATCAGCCCGGGTCAAATACACGGGGCGGCTGTTTGTACGCGACAGCTCCGTCGGGAAGGGCGCGTCAACGCGCTAAATGCCCCGCCGTCGCTCGATCCTATCGGAGGGCGGCATGAGCTTTCGTCTTGGACAGAAGGTGGTCTGCATCGTCGATAGCGATCGATGGATCTGCGGACGTCACGTGCGCCCTAAAAAAGGATGCATCTACACCGTCCGCAGTGTTTTACCGGCCGATCATCACGGTCCAGAAAGCATTCGGCTTTATGAGATCGTGAATCCTTCAACTTCTGCGATTGGCGAGCCAGCTTATTTTGCTGCGGGCTTCCGGCTGATCGAAGAGAGAGAAACCGACATCGGTTTTGCGCACGAAATTCTCCGCAAGGTCTCCAAGGTGAAGGAGACCACGGCTTAATCCCTGGCGCCGCGTCAACGCGCGGGCGCCCCCCAGTTCCCAGTTGCATTGCGTACATCGATCTAACCCGCGCCCGGTCATTTCCGAGCGTGAGCCTCTTTGTCTCGAATTCTGGATCATCCGCGATGTCTCGCGACCGCATCAGCCATCATCAGAACCCGCCGAAGGCAGTGCCGGCGGCAGAACCGGGCGGGGCGCGTGCCTCCCTTAGCCAGGGCCCCTCCGTGTCCCGTCCCGGTTCGCACATCCATCAATCAGCGAGGACAGCCCCATGAGCGCGCTTCAGTTCATCGCAATCAGTCTCAGCCTGTTTACGGCGCTGGGTCTTGTGTGCGCCGTCCTGATCAGCCGGCCCCGCAACGTGAAGGCCGATCCCCACGCATTCCCCTTCGGCGATGGCCCGCATCTCTGCACCGACCTTCGCCGGCACTATTCCCAAGACCAGCTCGAGGACATCGCAAGGCGACCTCCGCTGGTCGGCAATTCCGGCGGCGCCCTCCGACGGAACGAGATCGGCGGCCGTTCCGCATCCCTGTCGGGGACGGTCGTCGATCTCACCTTGGCGCGGAGGAAGGCGTGAATCAGCACCTGACCCGCATCGAACAAGCCAACCTGATCGCAGGCCATGCGGTCGCTTTCGCCACCGCCTATCTCGACGGTCGACATACGGCGGCGCAGCTCGCCGACAATGCCGATCGCTTGTTCCTCGATCTGCTGGTGATCCAGTCCGTTGAGACCAGCACGTTTCTCGTGCCGGTGCAGCTGCTCACGGTTGCCATGATGCAGACGGCGCGGCGCAGGATCCCTGAGTCGCTCGAAACCGACGCCCGCGGCGAGCGATGGCACCAGGTGATGGCCGCGCTTGTCGAGCTCGTGCAGCACGAATCCCGCGAACTCAGCCCAACCGGAGCGCACCGCTCATGAGGACATGGTCGTCGACACTGTCGAACCTGATCGTCCTGGTCGAGGAAGTCATCACGCGGCCGAACTCGGACGCGCCATTCGCCGGCGGCAACTTCGCAACCCTCTCCGACGAAGTCCACCGCGCGGACACACGGCCCGCCGACGGGCCTCGCACCACCCATGCCGCCATGGTGATGATCACGGCGATCAAGGCCTTTCGCGGCGGCGAGCGCGAGGCAACGTCGCCCTGGTTGTCGGTGATCGGCGCCGCGCTGCCGTTGCTGCGGGGTGACGCCTGGCTGGCGCTCCGCAACGAGCGCGCAGCGTCGGAGGAGACCCGGCGATGAGCGACGATCGCTTCAAGGAGATCTTCGGAAAAGAGGCTTTCCCGTTGGAGTGCTTCGAGACCTGCGGCAAGCCTGAATGCGTCCTCGACGGCTGTGCGCGTCTGAAGCGTGAAGCCGAGTCCGCCCGCGCCGAGCAACTCCTTAAAGAGGCGAGGGCGCACTGATGGGCCTCCGCGCCATCAAACCGATGTCATTCCCGGACCTCACGCCGGCGACCGGGTTTGGCGCGCGGCCGATTCCGAAATGGGTGGCGCCGACCAGCCTGATGGTCGACGGCACCTATCAGCGCGATCTGTCGGAGCGATCGATCCGGCTGATCCGCAAGACGATCGAGACATTCCGCTGGAACCGCTACAAGCCGCCGATCGTGGTACAGACCGGACCTGCGACCCTGCACGTGATCGACGGGCAGCATACGGCGATCACGGCCGCGACCCTCCGCATTCCGGAAATCCTGATCCTGATCGTCGCCGCCGGCACGCTTGACGAGCGCGCCCGCGCCTTTGTCGGACACAATACAGACCGCATCGTCATCTCGCCTTTCGACATTTACCGTGCGTTGCTTGCCGCCGGCGATCCGGACGCCCAGGACGTCGACAACGTCTGCAAGCGTGCCGGCGTTCGCATCCGCCTGATCTCGCCGTCATCGGCGGTCGCGGAAGGCGACACGGCCGCCGTCGGTTTGATCCGTGCGCTGGTCAAGCGGCGCGGCGTCGTTCTAGCACGGCGCACACTGCAGTGCCTGGTCAAAGCCAAGCGGGCGCCGATCACCGGCGCCGAGATCCTCGCCGCCGAACACATCATCTGCAACCGTAAGGGCACCAAGGACGAGGCGCTCACGGCTGTGATCCGCATCGAGGGCGACGACGGCCTCAACAAGGCCCATGCCAAGGCGCGCGCCCAGAAGACGCCGTTCTGGCGGGAGCTCGCCGATCGCTGGACACGCCGGCTCGATCGTGAGGATGCCGCATGACAGGCCTGCGCGACGAACTGATCCAGAAACTCGAAGAGGAGAACGACACGCTGCGCCAGCGTGTTCGCGATCTCGAGGAAAAGATCGGCTGCCATTTCGAGACGCCGCCGCAGTTCGGACTGACCCGGCAAGAGGGAGCGTTGTTCGGCCTGCTGCTCAAGAACTCGCTCGTGACCAAGGAATTCGCGGTCAGCGCACTCTATCTGCACAAGCAGGACGAGGCCGAAATCAAGATCGTCGATGTCTTCATCTGCAAGGCCCGGAAGAAGCTGAAGCCATGGGCGGTCGAGATCGAAACCGTTTGGGGCCAGGGCTATCGGCTGCCGGCGGAAAGCCGAGCGATCGCGGAAAAGCTCCTCGCCGATGCAAACGCTCAGCTGCGGGGTGAAGCATGACGTTGCTCGCCGCATACGATCGCGCCCGCGTCGCACTGGCCGAGGCCACCCGCGTCGACCAGGTGATGGCCGTCCGCGACGAGCTGCAGCACGTCAAACTCTATGCCCGCCAGATTCAGGACCGGGCGTTGCTGGCCGATGCGACGATCTTCCAGATGAAGGCCGAGCGGCGGCTCGGCTTCCTGCTGTCGTCTGCCAAGGAAGCCGGGCAGATCACGCCTGGCCGCAAGCCGAAGGGCGATGAATCCTCCGACGTCGTCACCTTGAAGGACATCGGCGTCGACAAGAAGCTATCGTCAAAGGCCCAGAAAGCGGCCGCGCTCGATGACGATGCCTTCGAGCAGCTCGCCGAATCGACCCGGGAGAAGATCAGAAGCGGCGGCGCCATCCTGGTCGACCCGATCAACGCGGCCGCCAAGAATGCCGAGATCGCAGACCGCCGCGCGGCGCATGCGGCGCGCACCACGAATGGCGGATGCATTGCGGATCTCGGCGCGCTCGCCCTGACCGGCAAACGCTTCGGCTCGATCGGCATGGACCCGCAGTGGAAATTCCTCACGCGATCAGCTTCCGGCGAGGGCCGCTCGGCGAACATCCATTACAAGACCGAAGAGGTCGACAAGATCAAGGAACTGCCGGTCGGTGAGCTCGCCGCCGACGACTGCGCGCTCTACATGTGGATGGTCGACTGGTGTCCGCAGGACGCACTCGATCTGATCGCGCATTACGGCTTCAAGCACATCACCACCGCCTTCACCTGGATCAAGACCAACGGCTCCGATGCCGATCTCGATCTCTGGGACAAGTCGACCTGGCACATGGGCCAGGGATATTGGACCCGCGCCAATCCCGAAGACTGTTATTTCGCGACCAAGGGCAATCCGAAGCGGCTCTATGCCGACGTGCGGCAGCTGATCGTCGCGCCGCTGATGGAACATTCCCGCAAGCCCGACGAATGGCTGGACCGCATCGAACGCCTGACCGGCGGCGACTACCTCGAGCTGCAGGCGCGCCGGCCCCGCAAGGGCTGGGTGAGCTGGGGCGACGAACTTGAATGGACGGGGAGGGCGGCGTGACCTGTACAAGCGATTTGACCGAACGGCTTTGCCGCAGCCTCGCATTCCACGTCATCGAATCCGAGCTCACCCTTCAGCACTCCGAGGGCGATCTCACCGAATGGCGGGATGAGTGCATCGCGGCGCGGGCGCTGATCGCCGAAGCCGGGTTCGATATCGACGTCATCTATCCGGTTCTCGATCGACCGACAGTGGGTGAATCTCAATGAGCAAGCCCTGCAATCGCGACCAGGAGAAGATCAAGGCCTACAAGCGCGCGGAGTATAAGTCCGAAGCGCCATTCATCCATAATGGCGACTTCGTCCGCCGCGATGCGGCCCTTTACGATCCCCGCCGCGACGATCCCTTGCATCACGCGGATCTGACGGCGCTGTTGATGGGCGATCCGCCGATCGGCCGGCGCGCGATCGACCAATCTCAAACCCGTCCCGACATTCGATCAATATCTCTCAGCGAGGCGCTGTCATGACAACCCGCCATCTCCTCGCCAACCGTCGCGCGCACGAAACCATCGCCATCGAGCACGAGGGCCAGCGCTACAAGATCGGTCTCGGCCGCGAGCTGGTCTGCGGCGATCGCGGACGCCTCGGCCCGATCGTCGAAGTCTTCCTCAATGCGCAAAAGGTCAATTCGCCGGTCGACGTGTTCGCATGCGACGGGGCCATCCTGATGTCGATGCTGCTGCAGTACGGCTGCCCGCCGGCCGATATCGCCCATGCCATGAAGCGCAATCTGGACGGCTCGCCGGCGTCGCCGCTGGGGCGTGCGGCGGCCTATCTGGTCGAGGAACAATCATGATCGAAAGCGTCCGCGCGTATCCTTTGCACTGGCCGCAGGGCTTTCCTCGTTGGAAGGGCAGCCGCGCCGGCGGCAATTTCCGGACCGACTTCGAAAAGGCGGTCCGCAACGTGCGGAGCAGCCTCGAGGGGTTCGCGCGCGACAGCGGCAGAAAGATTCAGGACCCGGTCCTGTCCTCGAATATCGATTTTAATCCGCTGACGGTGAACACCGGGAATCGTCCGGCCGATCCCGGCGTCGCGGTCTGGTTCTCCTGGGACGGAATGCAGGTCTGCATCCCGGTCGATCGCTATGACACGCCGGCCGCGAACCTGCAGGCGATCCATCACATCATCGAAGCACGGCGGGTCGAATTGCGGCATGGGACACTTGCTCTCGTGCGCGCGACCTTCACCGGCTTCCAGGCGCTCCCAGCGCCAAAGGGCAAAGGCTGGCGCGACATCCTCGATCTGACCAACGTCGCCACGGTGACGCGGAGCCACGTCGAGACAGCTTACAAAGCGCTCTCGCGCGAACGGCATCCAGACCGACCGGGCGGCAGCACTGACGCCATGGCCGAACTGAACAATGCGCGGGATACGGCACTCCGGGAGATCGGCTGATGACCGAGATCGAACGCCAGATCCTGCTCAACCAGATCGCCATCCTGGAAGCGCTGATCCCGCTCGGTTCGAACGGGCCTGACGGCACCCGGGACATTCTCCGCAAGCGCAACCGGGAGACCGCCGACCTCGTCCGTAAACATTCACCCCACACCTGAGAGAAGGGAATCCGCCGCCATGGATATCAAGGTCCCGCTGAAGATGCTGAAATTCGGTCACGAAGACGGCGAGGGCATCAATGCCCGCGTCGCCGGCCGCGACGATGGCATTGCCGCACTTGCCGCCAACCTCAACGCCAACGGCCAGATCGAGAACCTGATCGTCAAGGAAGCCGGCGGCGGGTTCTACTCGGTCGCAAACGGCAATCGGCGGCTCGCGGCCTTCCGGATGATCTATGGCGAGGGCTCCGATCATGAGATCGGCTGCACCGTCCATGAAGTTAATTCCGACAAGGCCTTCGAATATTCGCTGGCGACCGCCATCACCGCCGAGCAGCTGCACCCGGTCGACCAATACGAAGCCTTCGCCAAACTGAAGGAACGCGGTCAGTCCGAGGAGGAGATCGCCCAGCATTACGGCATGTCCGTGAAGCACATTCGCCAGCGGCTTGCGATGGGCACGCTCTCGACCGCCATCCGCAACGCCTGGCGCGCCGGCGAGATCGACGAGGAGGCCGCGCAAGCGTTCACGCTCGCGGCCGATCATGCCCAGCAGGACAAGGTCCTCGAAAAGCTGCGGGCCGAAATCGCAGAGCAGGGTTGGGGTGACGGCACGATCGACGCGGACAACGTCGAAGACGAACTGAAGGTCGACCCCAACAACGTCGGACATCTCCTCCGCTTCGTCGGCATCGAGACCTATGAGGCCAAGAAGGGCAAGATCGTCACCCGGGATCTGTTCGGTACGCGTCACAAGGTCTCCGACGAAAAGCTGCTGAAAAAACTCGCCGACGAAAAGCTTGAGGACGCGTGCAAGCAGCTGAAGAAGGAAGGCTGGTCGTTCGCGAGCCTCCGGCCGAACAATTACTGGGACTACGGTGAGACCAAGATCGAGCCGGCGCCGACGGGTGATGAACAGGCGCGGATCGACCAGCTCAACGCGATCCTCGGCGATGATCCGGATCTGATGGTTTCGGACATGTCGGACGAGCAGGTAAAAGCTCACGCCGAGCTGCAGGCGATCGAAAAGTCGATCATCGATCGGTCCTACACGCCGGAGATGCGGGCCAAGAGCGGATGTTGGGTCGAGATCGACCATAACGGCGATCTGAAAATCAAATACGGCAAGATCAAGCCGAAGGAAAAGGCGGCTGCTGCCGCCGTCGAGCGCACCGAACGGAAGAAGGTCGCGGCCAACCAGGCGGCCGCCGAAGGCAAACCCGCCCCTGAATCGAAGGTGATATCCAATGCCTTGCGGGACCGTCTTGAAGCGCAGCTGATCACCGCGACGCGGGATGGCATCGCCGGCGATCCCTTGCTAGCGGAATCGCCGTTCGCCGACGTGATGGCAAAGACCATCTGCGGCATGATCATTCCCGATCGGCCGTTCTCGATGCCGGACGGCGTCCGCACCAAGCTTCCGACCATCCGTCAGGCCCTCGATCAGAACGTGTTCAACGCCGCGATGGCGAAGCGGTTCGACCCGAAGGACTATTTCTCCAACGCACCGAAGGCGCTGGTGCTGAAGGCGATCAGCGAAGCGATCAATCCGGATGAGGCGCGGAAGATCGCCTCGAAAACGAAAGCCGACATCTGGAAGTGGGCCTTGGACAATCTCGCCAAGACCGGCTGGTTGCCCAAGGAATTGCGTACCGTGCATTACAAGGGCCCGGGCTCCGAGGGTTATAAGAAGCCGGCCGCAGATGCCGCCGCAAAGCCGGGAGCGCCGTCCGCGATGCGCTCGGCTCTGACCAAAGCGGAGAAGGCCCTCAAGCCGCTGAAACGCGCTGCAGCGGCTCGCAAGGCCGCCAAGGCGCCGGCAAAGAAAGCCGCGAAGAAAGCCGCCGCCAAAAAGCGCAAGGCGGCCTGACCCATGGAAACCCACGAAGGCGTCGTCGAGTTTCGATCGGCCCAGACGACCAGCGGCCGCGAGATGATCATGCTGGGTCGCGTCCAGGTCGGCGAGATCTCGCCGTCGGTCGATCCGCGATCGCGCTTTCCGATCTGTTTCCGACTCGAGCTGCCGGACGCGAGCTCTCGCGCCTGGCAGCCCGCGCGCGACGTCGCCGATGCCCGCCGGCAGGTAGTCGGCAAGATCAACGACTGGATGATCGCGGCGGGCCTGCGACCGAACGGGGCGGCATGAGTTGGAAGGTGCTGATCCAGCCTATCGTCAGGAAGCTTCGACTCGCGGCGATGCTCGATATGGAAACCCGGTTCAATGCGGACGGCTCGGTGGCGCTCGCCAAGGTGATGGAGGATATGGCGGACATTATCGACACCGAAATCGACGCGCGCACGGCTTACGTGAGTTCGGCGGCAGACCTTGCCTTTGCCATCCTGGAGACAAAACCATGAAACCGCCCGGCAAAACAACCCTCTCCCGTATGCAGCGCACCGCCATGCTCGAGGCCGAACGGATCGAGATCGGCGAGGACGGCCGCGTCACGCTCGGCATGATCAAGGAACCGCGAGAGGAGATCGTCGAGCGTCGTGACGACTTCGCCGGCATTGTCCGCATGATCGATGCGATCAATAGCGACAAGAGCCTGCTCGACCGGCTGAAGGAACGCATGGCGGCAATGGCCAAGTCATTGGTTGCGCCGGCGCCGGCGAACGCCGAGGATGATCTCGAGGTCGAGGTGGTCGACTGATGGCGCGCATCACCGAAGACGAGCTCGACGATATCCGAGCCCGGAATCCGATCGCAGACGTCGCCGGCGGTTACACCAAGTTGAGGCGCGCCGGCGGCCGCCTTGTCGGCCCCTGTCCGATCTGCGGCGGGCGGGCGTCATCGCAGCGGTTTGAGGTCATCGAGAAGGACTCGAGCTGGGTTTGCGCCGTCTGTCCGGACGGTGGTGATGTCATCCGCCTGGTCGAGAAGGTCGAGGGCTGCGATTTCCGCGCCGCGATCGAGCGGCTCGGCGGCCGCGCCGCGATCGACACCGCGCGCGCAAAGGAACTGTTCGAGGAGCGCGAGCGCAAACGCCTCGCACGCGAGAAAACCTCGGCCGACTATCGCGAGGCCGAACGCAAGCGGCTGCACCGGACATGGAAGCAAACGCAGCCGATCCACGACACGGTCGCAGCCCGTTACCTCGAGGGCCGCGGTCTGCAGCTGCCGGACCGTTGTCCAGGCCTGCGCTTCGCGCCGACGATGCCCTACTGGCACGGCGAGACGGTCGACGATCAGGGCCGCAAGGCCGGGCCGCGCAAGATCCACGAAGGACCAGCGATGATCGGCGCCTTCATCCGGCCGGACGGCAAGTTCGGCGGGCTGCATCTGACGTGGCTCGACGATAATGAATACGTCAGCGATCAGCCGCTCAAAGCGCAGATCCTCGATCCGGACTCCGGCGAAGTCCTCAACTCCAAAAAGATGCGCGGCTCCAAGACCGGCGCCTATATCGCGATTCAGATGCACGATGCCCCGAAGCGCCTGGTGATCGGCGAGGGGATCGAGACCGTGCTGTCGGTCTGGACCGCAATGCAGCGCGCCGGTCGGCCATTGGATGACATGGCGTTCTGGGCCGCCGGCGATCTCGGCAATCTCGCCGGCCGCGCCAACAAGACGGTCAATCATCCGAGCTTGAAGCGCCCTAACGGGCAGCCTCAGAAAGTACCAGATCGCTTTCCCGATCCGGACGATGCGGGCCTGTCGATTCCTGAATCGGTCGAAGAGCTGATCCTGCTCGGTGACGGCGACAGCGAACCGGTCCTGACCGAATTCGCCATGGAACGCGCCGCGCGCCGCTATGCGCGGGAAGGGCGCGTGGTCCGGATTGCGTTCGCGCCGGCGGGCCTGGATTTCAACGACGTGCTGAAAGCTGCTGCTGCATGACGATTGAGGCCGTTCTTGAGCTTGTCGACCACGCTGCGCCCTTTGTCGACGTCGATCCTGCAACTCTCGCCCAGGCCGAGCGCAAATTCGGGTTAGAGCAGCTGAACGCCGGCCTGGCGCGGATCCGCGCGGCCGAGGGCAACGATCGTGGCAATGTGCTGTCCGCGATCGCCGAGCAGCTCGGCCAGCTCGTGTCCGCCGGCGCGATCGCCGAGCCATTTGCCAAAGCATCCCTCGAGGATGTTGCGGCATCCGTCGGCCTGATCCGGGATCTCGGCGCCAAGGGCGTCAAGGCCGCGATTGCGGCGGGCCTGAAGGCCGGCAAGAAAACGCCGGCGGATCTGTCAGAGGTGCGACGCGCCGCGTCAGCGGCGCTTGGAGCACCTCACATCAATGGGCGCCCGCGAGATGCGGGCGACCGAACGACCCTCTCGCCTTCCGATCACGATCATCCACCATCGTCCCAGGCTGCGTCGCCGCCGTCGTCGTCGGCCGCCCCCGCGCCCCCCGTGAGAGGCGTCGAATCCGCAAGCTCCCAAATGGGAGATTGGCCGGAAGCTGCTGCGTCAACGGTGAGCGGGGGAGAGCCGGTTGAGCCTGAAGATCGCGACGCGCTCAACATGCGCCTTGCGTTCTATCCCCTGACCGACCTGGGCAATGCCGAACGCTTCCGCGATCGATATCGACGTCGGTTGATCTGGAACGTGGCGCTGGGCTGGCTCGTCTGGGATGGCAAGCGTTGGAGCCGCGATGGCGCCGACGACCTGGTCAAGATCGCCGAGCATGACACGGTGCGCGCGATTCAGGACGAAGCGGATGCTGTCGCCGAAAGCGGCGATCGCGACGCGGATGATGCCGAAGACGGCGCCCGTGATTTCCTGGTCGAAGAAAAAAAGGACGGCACCAGGGTGATGTATTCCGACAAGATCGCCCGATGGGGCCGATCGTCGGAAGCCGCCAATAAACTCGGCGCCCTTTCAAAGCGCGGCGCACCTTACTTCGCGGTGTCGATCGACAAGCTCGATGCCGACAAGATGAAGATCAACGTCGGCAATGGCACGCTGGTTGTGCGCCGGCGGGACGACGGTGACTATGTCCAGTTCAAGCCGCACGATCCGGCCGATCTGATCACCAAGCTTGCGCCGGTCGAATATCACCCCAGAGCCACGTGCCCGGAATACGACAAGTTCCTCGCGCGCGTGCAGCCCTCGGCCGAGATGCGGCAATTCCTCCACGAATGGCTCGGCCTGTCGCTCACCGGCGACGTTTCCGAGCAGAAGCTCGCCTTCCTCTACGGCAAGGGATCGAACGGCAAGAGTGTGCTGGTCGACGCAGTCTCCTATGTCGCCGGCGATTATGGCGAGACTGTCCCGATCGAAACCTTCCTCGATCAGGGCAAGTCGCGCAGCGCCGGACAGGCCACGCCGGATCTTGCGATCCTGCCGGGCGTGCGGATGCTGCGAACGTCCGAGCCTGAGAAAAATTCCCGGCTCGCCGAAGCCATGGTGAAACTCGTCACCGGCGGCGAACCTATCCAGGCGCGGCATCTGAACCGCGACTTCTTCAAGTTCTATCCGCAGTTCAAGTTGACGATCTCCGGCAATTACCGGCCGACGATCTCCGGATCGGACGAGGGCATCTGGCGTCGGCTACGGCTCGTGCCATTCAACGTCTTCATCCCGAAGGAAGAGCGCGACATCCATCTCGCCGACAAGCTGCGCGCGGAAGCGAGCGGCATCCTCAATCGGTTGCTCGATGGGCTTCGCGCATGGTGCGACAAAGGATTGTCGGAGCCGGAAGACGTCGCCTCGGCCACGGCCGAATATCGCAGTGCGTCCGATCCGATGGGCCGCTTCCTGTCGCTCTGCCTTGAGGCGAGCGACGGCGGCCGTGTCCAGTCGAGCGTGCTCTATGAGGTCTTCGACGCCTGGTGCAAATCGTCGGGCGAGAAGTCCTGGTCGAACCGCGGCTTCTCGATGGCGATGGAAGAGCGCGGTTACAAGCGCATTCAGTCCAACGTGATGTGGTGGACCAATGTCAAGTTGGTCAAGGCCGTCGGCGATTTCGTCGACAGTCAGGGCCATCCCATTAAGATGAGCGATGGCAACGGACAAACGGAGGCTGGCGATGTCGAGATTTGAAGTGGAACGGCGCCGAAAGCCCATTGCCCGCAAAAGCATTCCCCTTCGATTGAGACAGAAGATGTATTTTATCTTCTGCGAAACAACGCAGAGCATCAAATGCGGAATAGCCACGAGCACCTATAAGCGTCTGTTCTGTTTACAGACGGGTTCACCAACGATCTTGCGTTTAGTCGCTGAGATTGAAGGCGATCGCGAGCGCGAGCGGGCTGTTCATAGACGTCTCACCCACTTTCGGCGGCACGGCGAATGGTTCCGTTACACCAATGACGTTCGGGAAATTATCATCGAAGAATTGACGTCGCATCTTCGCGACAAGGCTCAGTTTGATGCTCGCGAGCGATTTAGAAAATCACTTCCTCAGGTTCGAAGTCCACCTTGATCCTCCCATCCTCCCAAAACGGATCATATCCTCCCGCGTTTAAGTATCTGAATTTTCGTGAGTTGGGAGCTTGTGGGCGGTTCGGGAGCTAATTCCACTACGTCACATGTGCGCGTGCGCGCGGGCACATCATCACGTAACGGAAAATAAGCTCCCATTCTTCCCAAGTTCCCAATGGTTTTAAGAAAGCCTTGTGTCCCAATGCTTTCTTGAACGGGAAGATGATTTGAGAGCTCTGGGCAAGCTCCCGATCATCCTCCCTGCGAAATAAACGGTTCCGAATTGGTACCGTTTCTCAGACGACAACCGGTTCCGGATAGGAACAGGTTCTGACGGCCAGCAAATCGACAGGGAAAATCGAGATGTTGGAGCTCTTGAATGAAACCGCTGTCGGACGCGTTCTCGCCAGAAGTCATGGCGGCGCTGGCGAAGCCCTTCGAACCGCGTGATCCGCAGATCGCGGAAATCATCCCAGGCACGGATCCAAGATGGTACGCGGTCGAGGTATTCGCATCAGCGCAGGCCGATGTGGCGGCCGAGTTAGTCAAGCACCGATTCGGGATTTACATTCCGGAGGTCGACGAAACCGTCGTCAAGCGCGGTCGCAAGTTCGATCGACGCGTCCCGCTGTTCTCCGGCTACATCTTCGTGTTCATGTGGCCGAGCATTCAGCACTGGCGTTGGGTCGCTGACACGCCGGGCATCATTGCGATCGTCGGCTCATTGACGGACGCGGAGATCGACATCGTTCGCCGCGTTGAAAATCAGAAGCGGCCGATCGTGATCGAAGTGCCGGATGCTGAACCCGAGCCCGATCCCGAGCCAGTGCGCGGCAAGTCGAAGAAGAAGCGACGCTGGAAGGGCCGGCGCAAAACTGCCAAGCGGCCTGCGCGGAAGCCGATCACCGAGGCTGACCTGCGCGCCGAGATCATAACAACCCGTGCATGGTCCGCCTTCGACGACCTACTAGACCTTGACTCGGAGGGACGGAATCAGACCTTGATGCGCGCCTTGGGACTGTCCTAGTACCGAACTGCTGAAAAGCGGAAACGCCGGAACGGACGCCATCGAAGAGATCACTCTTCCCCAGCCGTCAATGTGCCCAAAGTAATCATGACAAAAGCCCGGTCACGGAAACGTGCCGGGCTTTAGCGCGCGTAGGTTACAGGCTGCCGCATTCGCCTTGCGGCCGACTGACCGGAGACAAGCCATGTAAACATCTTCGATTGTTGCTCTTCAGGGAATAGCGCCGGTCCGTATGCTCACGGGCCGGCGTTTTCGTTTGCATAGGGTGTGCGGCGTCATCAGCTAGCGCGCCGTTGTGGGAATCACGGCTAAGGCGTGTTCACGCTGGGAATTGCCACGGTATCCAATCCGTCAAGCTGATGACGTCGCTGCCCTCCTTGGGCGTTTCCTCCCTAGACTTGGGCCGCCGGTCTTAGCGGGCTGTGCGGCCCCCTTAGGTTTAGATGGTGAAGATCACGACGCTCAAGCCGCTGGTGCCAAGATCGAGCGGCTACACCGTGATGCCACAGCCAAAGCGTGCGGATGCCGAGCTGCAGACCGCAGAGCACAAGGCGTGGCGTTTGGTCGTTTGCCGGCGCGCGCAGTGGCAATGCCAGTGGGTTGAGAACGGCAGGCGTTGCCAACGCTCTGCCGCACGCGGTGATCGGATGATCGCCGATCACATCATCGAGCGCGCAGACGGTGGCGCACTATATGACCCCGACAACGGCCAATGCCTTTGCACGCAGCACAACACGCTGAAAGGCGTTATGGCCCGGACGGCCCGAAAGGATGGGCAGGGGGGGTAGTCAATCTCTGGACCCGCAGGGGCGGCAACCGCATGGGTCCTCAGCCAGGGATTTTTTTCTCGTGGATCAGATTTTTGACCTGTTCGGTGATCCAGTGCCGGCCAACTGGGGCCAGCGTGGTCGACCGGAACATGTGGCGAGCCAACAAAACCGGAATCGAGTCAGCATGTTGGTGGCGGCGGGCTGGGGAAACGCGCGAATCGCGGCGGCGCTGTACATCACCCAGCCGACTCTGCGGAAGCATTATTTTTCAGAGCTGAAATACCGGGATGTCGCGCGCGACCGGTTAAATGCGAACCTGCTGACGAAACTCTGGGAACTGTTCATGGCCGGCAATGTCGCGGCGGGCCGCGAGTTCCGTGACGTACTCAAGGACAACGACCTGATGCTCTTCGGCCAAACGTCGCAACCGCAGAAGAGCGAGAAGACCCCTAAGCTCGGCAAGAAGGAAGCGGCGCTCGCCGCAGCACTGAAGCCTGATGCTGGTTCGACGCTCGGCAACCTAATGGCGCAACGCCAGAGTGATAAGCCCAACTGATGTGGGACCTGAGCTGCCCCGATTGGGGCGAGCGCATCCGTGACGGTCGGTCCCTGATCCCGGACCTTCCGTTAAACCAGGCCGAGGCCGACATGGGTCTCGCCATCTTCGACGAGCTCCGGTTGCCCGACGTGCCGGGGCTACCTCGCATGAAGGAAGCGTGCGGTCCGTGGTTTCGTGAGATCGTCCGCGTCGCGTTCGGATCGTGGTTTCCGGATGAGTCGATACGCCTCATCCGCGATATCCTGATGCTGCTCCCGAAGGGGCAGTCCAAGACAACCTACGTTGCAGGGCTGCTGATCGCGCTGCTGCTGATGAACAAGCGTCCTCGTGCCGAGGGGCTTTTCATCGGGCCGACGCAGGCGATCGCTGAGAACGCCTACGACAAGGCCGTCGGTATGATCGAGGCCTCGGCCGATCTGAAGCGCCGTTTCCGGACGCGTGATCACGTCAAGACGATTGAGGATCTGGTCACCCACACCGAACTGAAGATCAAGACGTTCGACGTCAACATCCTGACGGGGACAATCCTGATCTTCGCCGTCCTGGAAGAGCTTCACTTGCTGGGTCGCAACCCGCATGCGGCGAAGGTGCTTCGCCAGATCCGTGGTGGATTGGAGAAGACGCCCGAAGGCCTGCTGTTGATGCCGACCACGATGCCAGATGATATTCCGGCGGGTGCGTTCAAGGATGAACTGGTCAACGCGCGCAAGATCAGGAATGGCGATTTCCGCGGCAAGGTTCATCGCCCGCTACTTCCGATCACGTATGAGTACCCAGCCGATATCGCCAAAGACAAGGCGAAGTGGCAAGACCCGACGAACTGGCCGATGGTAATGCCGAACCTTGGGAGGTCCGTGCATCTCAACAGCCTCATCGCCGATTGGGAAACCGAGCGCGCAAAAAACGACCAGGCCATCCGAATTTGGGCAAGCCAGCATCTCAACATCGAGATGGGCGTCGGCATGAAGACCGACGGCTGGGCCGGAGCCGCGTATTGGGCGCAAGGCGAGGATGAACAGATCACGCTCGATTACATCCTCGACCATTGCGAGGTTGTAATTGTTTCGCTTGATGGTGGAGGCCTCGACGACCTTTACGGCGCGAACGTTCTTGGTCGCGAGATCGGATCGCGGGATTGGTTGTCCTGGTCGCATGCCTGGTGTCACGCGGGCGTGCTCGAGCGTAGACAGTCGATCGCATCGCGGCTGCAGGATTTTAAGGCCGCGGGAGAGTTGACGATCTATGAGACCGCCGGTGCCGACATCGTCGAGATCGTCGAGATCGTGAAGACAGTCAAGGATCGCGGATTGCTTGGCGCTGTCGCCGTCGACCCCGCCGGTCTGGGTGAAATGGTCGAGGCTCTCGCAGATCCCGACGTCGACGTGACTGTCGAGAACGAGCTTTTGATCGGCGCGCCGCAGGGCTTCGGCATGATGAATGCCATCAAGACCGCGGAGCGCAAGCTGCAGAACGGCACGCTTCGCCACGGCAAGTCTTCGTTGATGGACTGGTGCGTCGGCAACGTGAAGATCGAACCGCTCGCGACCGCGATCCGCGCCACGAAACAGAATGCCGGCGACGCCAAGATCGACCCTTGGGCGGCGCTGATGAACGGGGTCTGGATGATGTCGCGCAACCCGGAAGCCATGGGCCAGTCAGTCTTTGACACAATGGGCGACGAGGTCGGCCTCGAAGGCAAAGAGCATCTGCAGCAATATCTGCAGTATGTCGTCAACGCCGGTGGCAACGCCACCGTTGCGAGTTTCGACGATGACTTCGAGCCGATCGGACCGCGGCTGCGCGTCGAGATGATGCCGGTTTTCATGGTGGAGCAGGCGGGCAAGCTAATTTTGACCCCGAACGGGACTGCGCTCTTGCGGAAAACGGGCGATGAATCGTCGTTATCGCTCGACGAAGAGGCGGCGATCCTGCGCGATCCGCAGCATCCTCGCTTCGAAGAGATGCGGCAGCGTTTCAATCAACGTCTCGCGACGCTCGATCAGGACGAAATGGTTTATTGATGTTCGAAGGTCTCCGCGACAGCATCGGTTTCAGCCTCGCCTCGATCGCGAACCGCCTCACGGGCGAGCCGCGCCGTCCTGGCGCGTCGCGCGTGGCGAACCCGATCCGGACGCTGGCTGGCGTCGCGATCACCCCCGATACGGCGGTGACGATCGCAACCGTGTGGGCCTGTCTCCGCTATCTGTCCCAGACCGTCGCGGTGCTGCCCTGGCACGTGAAGAAGGATGGGAAGAAAGGTCCGGAGATCCAGTCGTCGCACGGCGTGGATTATCTGCTTTGGAAGCGACCCTCGAAAGAGTGGTCGTCGTTTCAGTTTCGTGAGACGTTGACGCACTGGGCGCTGCGCTGGGGCAACGGCTATGCCGAGATCGAGCCTGACCAGGCCATGCGACCGTTTGCGATGTGGCCGATTCATCCCGAGCGCGTAACCGTTTGCAGGGCGATCGAGCCGGCTGTCGATGGCTACGGAACGCGGATCGATGTCGGTGATCTCTATTACGAGATCGACACCCGCGGTACGACGCAGGGGCCATCGACGATCCTCGCCGCAGCCAACATGTTCCACATCCGAGGCTTCGGAGAGGGCCCGGTCGGCGTGAACGTCATTGCCTATGCCGGGCAGTCGCTCGGTTGGGCGCGCGCGGCACAGTTGTTCGGTGCCTCGTTCTTCGGCAACGGCATGAATCCCGCCGGCGTTGTCGTCAACAAAAAGCCGTTGAAGATCGACGGTTTGAAGCGCCAGAAGGCAGAGTTCGAGCAGCTCTATAAAGGGCCGAACAACGCCAACCGCACGGCGTTCCTCGACAACGACGCCGATTGGAAACCGCTCGGTTTCAACGCTCGCGATTCCCAGTTGATCGATGTGCATCAGTATCTGGTCGAGGAAATCTGCCGTTGGTTCGGTGTTCCTCCGCACAAGGTGCAGCACCTCCTGCGCGCGACATTCACCAACATCGAGTCCCAGGGCATTGAAGTCGTCGTCGACAGCATCTCGCCCTGGGTGAAGCGGTTCGAGGATGAAGCCGAATACAAGCTCTTCGGACAAAACCGGCAGAAGCTTTACACCAAGATCGATATGCGCGGTCTGATGCGAGGCGACATGGCGG
The DNA here is from genome assembly GCA_017305665.1 of Hyphomicrobiales bacterium. Taxonomy (GTDB): domain Bacteria; phylum Pseudomonadota; class Alphaproteobacteria; order Rhizobiales; family Xanthobacteraceae; genus Nitrobacter. Next base: position 52,493 of record JAFKKH010000024.1, on the reverse strand, counting down.
CGCGCGTGGCCTACTACAAGGACATGGTTGGCATCGGCGCCTATTCGCCGAACCGCGTGCTCGAGCTCGAGGACGAGAACACGATCGGCGCGGATGGCGACATCCACGTCATGCAGTCACAGAACGTCACGCTTGAACGGATCGCCGACGGCACGGCGTCGGCAGCTGCAGCGCCCGGAGCGTCGGCGCCGGCGGACCCAGCGGATCCGGATAGCGACGACGCCCCTCCGGAGCCGGAGATCGGCGAGGACGAAGAGACACAAGCGCGTCTCGGTCGGCAACTCTATGCAATTGAACAGCTGATGGGCGAGCCAGCGAATGTCTAAAGCTCCCGTCATGCTCGCGCGTGGCGAGCCGCAGCCGCCAAAAAAGCCGGTGTCGTTGCTGGAGCGCACGATCGGTCTGGTCGAGGCGCTGGCCAACCGGATTCGTGCGCTCGAGCAAAAGCCGCTTGTGCGTGACGGTCGCGATGGTGCATCCGGCCGGGACGGCAAGGATGGCGCGCCGGGTCGCGATGGCGTCGACGGCAAAGATGGTGCCGACGGCAAGAACGGCCCGCCCGGCGTCAATGGCAAAGACGGTCAGCCTGGCCGAGACGGAGTCGACGGCAAGGATGGAGCGGACGGCAAGGACGGCCCGCCCGGTGCCGATGGCAAGGATGGTCAGCCTGGCCGCGACGGCGTCGACGGCAAGGATGGAGCCGACGGCGTCGGGGTTGCCGATCTGGCAGTGAGCGACGCTGGCGATCTTCAGGTCTCGCTAACGAATGGTCGGACATTCGAGCTCGGCCGGGTCCGGGGTCTCGATGGTCGCAACGGCTCCGATGGAAAGGACGGTCGCGACGGCCGCGATGGCATCGCCGGGCGCTCGATCGTCTCAGGAAAGATCGTCGATGGCGTCCTGACGCTCACCATGACCGACGGTTCAACCGAGCAGGTTGGCAATGTCGTCGGACCACCCGGCGCCGACGGCAAGGATGGATCGCCGGGCGCCGACGGCAAGGATGGCCAGGACGGCAGGACCGGCCCGCGTGGTGAAGCCGGTCCGCAGGGCAGGGCCGGTCGCGACGGCAAGGACGGTCAGCCGGCGCCGGTGACCGCCGTGGTCGAGTTTGGCGATGCGTTCCCGGCGCGGATCAGCGCAAAGGATCTCGACCGCCTGATGGTCCGCGAGATCACCGTCAATGGCGAAACCTTCCAGGTCCTCGCTCCGAATTGAGGTCGACAATGAACAATCGCTCTTTTCCGATCTTCAATGCCGTCGTGCCGATCAAGACCAAGCCAACCGCTGGCGCCAAGCCGAGCGGTTACCGCATCGTCGCCAACAAGGCGAACGACAGTGCCGAGATCTACGTCTATGGCGTGATCGGCGGCGACTGGTTCGGAGAGGGCGTGACCGCCAAACAGTTTGCGGACGATCTCAAGGCGCTCGGCAACGTCAAGACGATCGACCTTCGGATCAATTCCGAGGGTGGCTCCGTCTTCGACGGCAAGGCGATGTATTCGCTGCTGAACGAGCACAAGGCAAAAAAGATTGTTCACATTGACGGACTCGCGGCATCCGCCGCGTCGTTCCTGGCGATGGCCGGCGACGAGATCGAAATCGCCGAGGGCGGCTTCATCATGATCCACAACGCCTACACCATTGCGATGGGCGATGCGCGCGAACTGCGCCGATCGGCCGAGATGCTCGATACAGTCAACAATACCATCATCGATGTTTATGCGGCGCGCACGAAGGGTGACCGCAAGAAGATCGCGCAGATGATGGATGACGAGACCTGGATGACCGGCGCCGAGGCTGTCGAGAACGGATTCGCAGATCGCATGGTCGAAAATCTGAAGATCGCGGCCCGCGTCAGCAATCCGAAGGCGATCGAAACCTTCAAGAAAATTCCCGCGGCACTCAAGCCGAACAACCGCCGTGCCGCGGCTGCCTTCGCGCGTATCGCTGCACTGAAAACCTGATTTCCCAATTCCGTCTTGAGACGGATACGCGGCCCGCAGTGATTGCGGCCCGCGGTTCAACGCGACCGATGTGAGATCGGCCGCATCACAGTCCCGTCGTGAGACGAGACAGCCCATAGAAGGACAGAATTCTATGACCATGAAGCGCGCCCTTCTGGGCGATATGAAGTTGCTCGCACTGTCGTCGATGTCGCTGATGGCTGTTGCCGCCGGCGCTGGCGCAATCCCGCTCGGCTCGATCCGTATGGAAGGCCCAGTGCTGGCCGACCTCGAGGCCCGCGTCGTCGAGATCAATGCCACGCTCGATGCGTTCCGTATTCGCGCGGAGGCCGGTGAGGATCTGACCGACGACGAGACCAACGAGATCGAGGAAAGCGCCGGTGAGCTCGAAAAGCTCACCAAGAAGATCAAGGCGCTGAAGCTGCTGCAGCCGACCGGCCAGGGCCGCCGCTCCAGCGCCGAACCGCAGAACCGCGGTGAGCCGGGGCAGCGTGGACGCACCGTGCCTGCGGAGCCGCGGCAGGACGCCCAGCGTATGGGATTCCGCTCGTTCGGCGAGTTCGCGCAGACCGTGCAGAACCACTACCGGGGCAACGTGAATGAAAACGTCACCCGACTGCGCAATGCGGCGAGTACCTTCGGCAACGAAGGTGTCGGCGCCGACGGCGGTTTCCTGATCCCTCCGTCGTTCTCGGCCAGCATTTGGCAGAAGGTGAACGGCATCGAGAGCCTGCTGTCGCGCTGTACGCCGCTCACGACGGATGGCAACAGCCTGACCATTCCGAAGGATGAAGTTACGCCTTGGGACACCACCAAGGGTGTGCAAGTCTATTGGGAAGGCGAAGGATCGCAGATCCCGCAGTCGAAGGGCCTCTTTGAGATGGGCCAGCTGCGCCTCTCCAAGCTGTCGGCTTTGGTGCCGATCAGCGAGGAAATGATGCAGGACGCCTCCGGCCTCGAGTCCTGGCTGAATGCCAAGGCCCCGCAGAAGATGACGTCGAAGATCAATACCGCGATCGTGGCCGGCACCGGCGCCGGCCAGCCGCTCGGCATGATCCCCGGCTACAGCGCCGTCGGCGCGTCGGTCATTCAGGTGTCGAAAGAGACCTCGCAGCCCGCGGCAACGGTCTGGTTCGCCAACATCAACAAGATGTGGGGCCGGATGTATGCCGGCTGGCGCAGCAACGCGATCTGGCTCGTCAACCAGGATGTCGAGCCGCAGCTCGAGGGCATGGCGTTCGTCGGCAACGGCATCACGCCGACCGCCGCATCGTCCACTCCGGCCTATCTGCCGCCGGGTGGCCTCAACGATGCGCCCTATGGTCGCCTCAAGGGCCGTCCGGTCGTTCCGGTCGAGGCGTGCGCGGCGCTCGGCAGCCTGGGTGACATTATCCTCTGCGATCTGAGCCAATACTGGGCTCTGACCAAGGCGGGCGGTGCGATCCAGACCGACACCAGCATCCACCTGTACTTCGATCAGGCGCTGATGGCGTTCCGTTTCATCTTCCGGGTGAACGGTCAGCCCGCATGGTCGGCGCCGATCTCGCGCCAGAACGGCAGCAACACCCTGTCCTGGGCCGTCGCACTGCAGGCGCGCTGATCGCACTGAGCCTGCGCCTAGATGGGCGCAGGCTTCTTCCTCTCTCCCGCAATTCGCGCGCGCCTCCGGGCCCGCTATTTATCGAAGGGACCACCACCAATGGACTTCAATCAGCATTTTTGTGAGAAGAACCAGATCGCGCAGGGCTTCCTGCCGGTCGCCATGAATTCCGGCGCAAATGCCGGCGACTGGGTCAGCATGAAGGGCTACGGTCGCATAGCGATCGTGATCTTCAAGGCCGTCGGCACCGCCGGCGATGATCCGACCATCACCGTGAAACAGGCTCAGGACGTCTCTGGTACCAACCCGAAGGCGCTTGGCTTCACCGAGGTTCGCAAGAAGCAGGCCGCGACCAACCTGCTGGCCGTCGACCAGTTCACGAAGTCGACGTCGGGCTCGCCGGCAACGAATGACACGTTCAACACGACGAACGGCACCTATACCAACAGCGACCTTGCCGAACAGGCGGCCATCATCGTGATCGACATCAAGGCCGAAGACCTCGACGTCAACAATGGTTACGACTGCATTCAGGTCTCGATCGCCGACATCGGCACCAACGCTCAGCTCGGTTGCGCCCTCTACTTCGGTCACGAGCCGCGCTATCCGAAGGATGCGCTCGACTCGATGATTGTCGATTGATCCGTTTTAAGCGGATCACCGCGTGGAAAGCCCCGCCGGCGTGCGGGGCTTTTTGCTGTCTAGGGTAGGGCAGCTAATTCGAGAACGCCGGAGCAGGCCATGAAGATCAAGTTCACAGAACAGCATATCATCCGCGGTCAGACTCGCGCCGAGGACGTGGTCTATGAGAAGGATCAAGTCGTCGACTTCAAGGGTCGCGTCGAGGAGACGTATGCGAGGGCCTATATTGAGCGTGGCCATGCGGTCGAGCACGATGAGACGGCAGAGCGCGCGCGCTCGAAAGCCGACGCCGAGGCGGCCAAGGCTGCAGCGAAGCTCGAAGCCCGCGGCAAGATCGCGATTCCGGCTGATCTGACGAAGATCGCAGACGCGGATCTGATCAAGATCGGCCAATCGGTCAGTGATGAACCCGCGGCGATCAAGACCAAAGACGATGCGCTGAAGGCGATCGCCGCCGAGCAGGCGCGCCGCAACCCTACGTGACACCGGAAGGCGGTCGTCTCGATCGCCATCTCCGGGCCACCATCGCCGAACTTTCGGGCCGCCATACCGAAAAGGACAAGAGCATGCGGGGAATTCAGCGCCTGGCCAATGCCAGCGGGACTCTGATGAAGAAGGCCGACGATATGGCCGATGCTGCCGCCGCCAAGCTCGAAGCGGCGTATGCCAAGCATGTCGATGTGGCCCGACGGTACGAGGCCTTCGCCGAAGACGTATCGAAGAAGGCGGAAGAGGCCCTCGATCACCTCAACCAGTTGTCAAACCTCCCTACACAGGACTCCGGCGGCTCCGGGACCTCGAAGACGTCGGAGTAGGCCGATGACGACCGCGGCCATCCACGATAAAGCGCACGTCGCAGGATCGGTTATCGGCGATCGCTCGATCGTCTGGCAATTCGCCAGCGTGATCCGGGGCGCCCATGTCGGGGAAGATTGCTCGGTCGGCGGCTGCGCCATTGTCGACGCGGCCACCATCGGCGATCGGTGCCTGATCGGTCATGGCGCGCAGCTGCATCCGGGAACGAAGCTCGGTAACGATGTGTTCGTCGGGCCCGGCGTGATCGTCTGCAACGACCGCTGGCCGCGTGTGGGCAAGGACGGTTTCGATGCCGAGTTGCTGCTTACACGCAGGATGGTGACGGTCGACATCGCTGACGGCGCCTCGATCGGGGCCGGCGCGATCATTCTGCCCGGCGTGTCGATCGGAGCGAACTCAGTTGTCGCCGCTGGCGCCGTGGTCACGCATTCGATGCCGCCTTGCTCGCTCTGGAAGAGAAAAGGCGGTTGGGTGCCGCTGTCGGCGCGCCGTCCCGATCGTCTGAGAGGTGCGGGGAGCGAGGGATCACATGCTGCACGTTGCGACCTGCCTTTGGCAGGCTAACGGCGCCTCTCAGCCATTCTCGCGCTGCTATGACGAAAGCTGGGTTGAGAAACTTTACCGCGGTGTGGCGCGCAATCTGACCCAGCCGTTCAGATTCGTGCTGTTCACCGATGAGCCGAGATGCCTTGGCCCTTCGATTAGCCAGGAGCCGCTTCTGGCACGCCCGATCAGTTATGGCTCTTTCACCGAGCCGTATCGCCTGGGCCAGCCGATGATCCTGATGGGGCTCGACACCGTGATTACCGGCAACATCGATCATCTGGCCGGCTATTGCCTGACAAGCGACGTGATCGCACTTCCGCGCGATCCCTATATGCCGTCGCGAGCGTGCAATGGCGTCGCTCTCGTGCCGGCCGGAAAGCAGGACGTCTGGTCGCGTTGGCGTGGTGAGAACGACATGGAGTGGATCCGGCAGCAGCCGCACGCCTTTATCGACGATGTCTTTCCGGGACACGTCGTTTCGTTCAAGGGGCACGTTCGCAGTCATGGGCTGGGTGATGCGCGGATTGTCTACTTCCACGGCAACGACAAACCGCATGAGCTTGTAGGTCGTCCAGAGGCGGAATGGGTGAGGGAGCACTGGGTATGACAGCTGCCGCAACCCGCGAACTCGAATTCTGGTCGCCCGAACCTCTGTTCAAGGGCGAGACGATCTTTTGCCTGGCGTCGGGCCCGAGCCTGACGGCGGAGATCTGTGAACGCATCCGGGGCCGTTGCGCAATCGCCGTCAATTCGTCGGCGGTACTGGCGCCGCCAGATTCAGTTTTGTTCTTCACGGACTCGAGCTGGTACGAGCCCCGGCGCGAGTTGGTGAAGAGCTGGCAAGGTCTGGTGGTCTCGATGTCGCGGACGGCCAAGCGCGAACTGCCGGACAAGGTCAGGCGGGTGCGCGGCGAGGGCGATCCTCAGGCGCTGCCGAGCTTCAGTCGGGGGCGTGATGTTATCCAGCAGGGCCGATCGAGCGGGCATACGGCGGTGAGCCTTGCGATCGCGCTGGGTGCAGCCTGCGTCGTGCTGCTGGGCTACGACATGCGGTTCGTCGAGGGCCGGGAGCACTTCCATGGCGAATACAAAGGGCCACGGGACGTCAGCATCTATGAGCGGGAATTCCGTCCGGGCTTTGCCGGCTGGAACGCAGCGGCCCGCGCCGCCGGCGTCGACGTCATCAACGCCACAGATGGCAGTGCTTTGACAGAATTTCGGCACGTTTCGCTCGATGAGGTGCTGAAGTGAGGTCGATCGTGACTGTTGCCTCGCCGGCGGCGGATACCGCCCTGGTGACCCTCGATCGCGTCAAGCTGGAGCTGGGTCTGACTGGTACCGATGCAAACCGTGACACCGTTTTGCAGGCCAAGATCGATGAGGCCAGCGAGGACATTGAGGCCGCTCTCGGGTTTCGGGTTGTCCGGGAGACGGCCGTCGAGACGTTTTGGCATGAGCAGTACGATTCCGTGCCGGACAGGCTTGCACTGGACAGGATCCCGATCGCTTCAATCGCGTCGGTCGTCGTCGATGGCGGCGATCCGCTTTCGAATTCCCTCTACCGGTTCGACCCCAAGACCGGCGAGCTATTCGCATTGGATACAGGCGGCTATCCCATCCCCTGGTTCTTCTGCAAGAGCGTCGTCGTGACCTATGATGGCGGCTATATTCTGCCCGGGGCAAGCAACAGCGACTTGCCGGCAGCCATCGAGGGCGCCTGCATCGATCTTGTGTCGAGCTACTGGTCAGCGAAGGGGCGCGATCCGACCGTGAAGTCCGAGGAGATTCCGGGCGTGATCTCGACGCAATATTGGGTCGGCGCCGTCGGCGAGGACGGTGAGCTGCCGCCAAGCGTCGTCACGAAACTGGCGCGGTGGCGGCGAACGGGGCAGGCATGACGCCCGAATATGCCCGTCAGGCCTATGCGCGCGCGCTGGGCGCCTGCGAGACCGTCACGATCCGCCGGTACTACGGATCGGGAACGCCGCGTTCAAAATATGAACAGGCTTGCCAGGGGAAAGAGGATTCCTACGCGCCGAACGAGATCGTCGGGCCAGTTCTGCAGGGCGATTGGAAGATCATCGTGCTGGCGCAGGACCTCGAGGGCGGCAACGTCTCGCTGCCGCTTCTCTCGACAGATAAGATCGTCGTCCGCGGCAAGGAGCTCGCGATCGCAGGCATTGACGACAAATCGCGCCGCGTCGGTTCGACGCTTTGCGCTTACGTTCTGCAGGTGAGGGGATGAGCACGACGGAATCCCAGGCGCGCGCTGCGGTCAAGGCGCAGTTGCCGGCCTCGGCGTTCACATTCCCGATCTATTGGCAGGGCGACGCTGCACCGACCTTGCCGGACCAGCCGGCGCCGTTCGCGTTCGTTGTGTTCAACAACCAAGGATCGGGTGGACGGCCCACGGCCTATGGTGGGGGAGCCGGTCGCAATCTCTATCGCAACCGAGCGCTGGTCGAGGTGTTCGTGTTCTCGCCGATCGGCAGCGAAACCGGAGCCGCGCCGGCGTCGGACCGGGCCGAGCAGATCGCATCGCGCCTGCGCGGCTTTCGGGACGGCGATATCAGTTGCTATGCGGCGGACGTGATCTTCATCGGGCCGGGATCGTCGATCTCGCTGCCGGGCTTGGATGCCGTCAATAACTACCAGTGCGCGGTCGCAGAGATCACGCTGAGCTATGATCAGATCGGCTGACTTGCCGCCAACCAGCACCGTCGTGACGACGGCGCGTTCCATCTCGAAAGGATTTTGCCATGAGCTTGGCTGAAGGCGTATCCCAAAGCATTCGCTACAAGGCTTATGCGACGGGTGTCATCTCCGCGAACACCCAGCCGGACTCGGCGACGGATCCGGCTGCGGATGGCGGCCAAATCCTTCGCCGTGTCTCCTCGACGCTCAAGCTCGCCAAGGATACCTATCAGTCGAACGAGATCCGCAGCGATCGCCAGATTGCCGACTTCCGTCACGGCAAGCGCAGCGTCACGGGCTCGATCACCGGCGAGCTCTCGCCGAAGACCTGGATGGACTTCATCGAAGCGTCCTGCCGCGGCACCAAGTCGGCATCGGTCATCACGCTTGGACCGAGCGCGCTGACGAGTCTGGCGGCCGACAACGCGACCAGCAAGTTCATCGCGGCTGGCGGCGATCCGGTCGCGCTCGGCTTGCGTAAGGGAATGGTCTTTCGCGCGTCGAGCCTGTCGGACGCCAACAATAACGGGAAAAACTTCCTGATCACCGGGTTCGGCGGAACGAACAACCGCAACATCTCGGTTTTCCCGGCGCCGGAGACGATGACCGCCGATACCTCGTTTTCGCTTGTGACCGTCGGCAAGTCGATCTTCGTTCCGTCATCGAATTTCGTGTCGCGCAAGTTCGGCATCGAGATTTATGCCGAAGATATCGACGTCTCGCGGTTCTTTACCGAGTGCCGTGCCGCGGGCTTCACGCTCGATCTGCCGGCGACCGGCAATGGGACGATCGAAGTGCCCTTCATGGGCCGCGACATGGAACTCTATAAGGACGCAGATGCGCCATTCTATACAGCGCCGACCGCCGAAACCACGACGGGCATCATCGCCGCGGTCAATGGGCTTCTGCAGGTCGGCGGGTCAACCGTCGGCGTTGTGACAGGCCTCAATATCAAGATGGACCTGAGCCCCTCGGGCGATGCCGTGATCGGTCAGAACGTGGTGCCTGAGATTTTCCTCGGCCGCGCCAACGTCACCGGTCAGGCGACGGCTTTCTTCCAGGACGATACCCTGATCAACGACTTCCTGAATGAAAGTGAAGTCTCGATCCTGGCTTATCTCACGACCAAGTCGGCACCCGATACGCCGGCGATGACCGTCTACCTGCCACGGGTGAAGTTCAGCGACGCGGATGTCGCAACATCCGGAGAAGGCGGTCAGGCCATCACGATGCCATTCCAGGCTTTGAAAGCCGATGGCACGACGCCCGGCGACGAGGCGACCACCATCTTCATCACCGATACCGAGGCCTGAGTAGGTCTCGTTCGCCATCCCCGCCGCACACGGGGGCAATCGCACGGCTGGCCGCAGTGATGCGCCCTGACCGGGCGGTGACGTCACCGAGCGGCCGTCCTGGCGGGGACGGCCGCTCCCCTTCCGCCAAAGGAAAATGCAAATGGGTAAGTTTGGTTCGCTGGCCGCTCCGCTGGCCGAGGTCTACCGGGTCGAGATCATCTATCCGAAGACCGACAAGGTGATCTGCGACAAGGATGGCAATCCTGCATGGATCGACGTGCTGCCGTCGGATGGCGAAGCCGGCCGGGCCTTCGACAAGGAAGAGCGCACGGCCTCGTTTCGCCGGGCCCGGCGCAGCCGCAGCGGCGTCGATGAAAGTGTCGATCAGCTCGAACTCAACATCGCCAAATGCGCGGCCTTGACGAAGGATTGGTATCTGGTCGATCCGGAGACCAAAGAGAAGATCGACGTTCCCTGCACCGCCGAGAATGCCAAGGAGCTCTATTCGTCGCCGGGGATGAACTGGCTGTTCGTGCAACCCTTCACGGCGGCCCATGATCCGGCAAATTTTATGAAGAGCTCTGCGAAGGCCTGATCGCCTACGCCGAGCAGGAATTCCGAAACGAGCGCAAGCTCGCCGACGGCGCCAGCGAGCGCGATCATACGGACAGCGCGGCGCGACAATTTGCAGCGCTCGGGATCAAGCCGAGGAAACCGGTCAAGGACAGCGACGTCTCATGTCCGGGGCCGATCTGGTACCTCTGGCTCTGGTTCTGCGAGTTGAGCTGCGGGATTTCCCCCTCAGGGTTGGCTCCGCCGATCGTGACATGGGAAGCGCTCGAATCCTGGTCGCGGCAAATGGGTATCGATCTCGATCCGCGGGAAGCGCGAATGCTGACCAGGCTCGGACAGGTGAGGGCGGACATCTTGATGGAGAAGTCCACGAAGACGCCTGCGGAGCAGCCTACCCGGCGGCCGCGAAAGCGAAAGTGAATGGCGGTCAGAACACGCATCACGCCGATCGCGAAAACGATCGACCTGATCGTTGAGAAAACCCTGTCGCCAGACGCCCAGAAGCAAGCCGTGGCGGGCTTCGCGCGCGGCGTGATCGCAGAGGCCGATAGCACGAACAATCGCGTGCTGGGACGCGTGCCGCCCCGCACGATCACAGTCGACGGAAGAAAAGGCGCGCCGCTCACCGATGTAAAGCCGGATGGCGGCTCGATCGTCGTCGAGTATGAACTGATCACCGACGTGCTGGTCTGGATCGGAGATGCGCTCCGATCTCGATCACCGGTGCAGTCAGGTGCCTACCGTGATGGCTGGACGCTGCTGGCCGACGGGGAGGAAGTCGGTCTGGCCGACGACGTACCGCCGGCGGATGAGTACACCTTCGTCAACAACGTTCCGTATGCGAGGAAGATCGAAGTGGGACTGACCGAAAGCGGCAGGGCGTTTGTGATCCAGGTGCCGAACCGCATTGCCGAACGGACCGCGACTGATGCGGCGGCAAAATTCGGCAACATCGCCAAGATTCGGTCGGCCTTCATTTCGCTGGATGACGGTTACGCGCTGAAGAACGATGCGATATCGCGCGCCCGGCCAGGCCGGCGCCGGCGCATCAGGTCGCGGGCCGGCTCCGCGATTACCTATCCTGCCGTCGTGGTCAGCCTGAAGAGCAACTGACATGTCAAGCGCCCAGGAAGCCATTCAGCGGCTGCAAATCGAAACCACGTCCGATGGAACGGACGCGGCCGCGGCTTCGCTCGATAAGCTGGCGGCCGCCTATGGCGGCGTCACCGTGGCGTCGACCGACGTCGAGAAGTCGACGACCTCGCTCGATTCCAAGTTTTCCTCGATCGAGAAGCGCTACGTCACGCAGGTCAAGGCGCTTTCGGACTATCAAAAAGTCCAGAAAACGGTCAACGCCGCAGTCTCGCAGAACCCGGCGTTGCAGGATCGCGCCAATACGGTGCTGGCCGCGGCCAAGCAACGCTACGACGATCTCACCGGCACGCAGTCGGCGTTCGAGAAGGGCCTCGAAGCTGCCGGCGAAAAGGCGACCGAACTGACCCATGAACTCGGTCCGCTCGGCAGCGCGCTCTCGCTGATCGGCCCGGCCGGCCTCGCGATCGGCGCCGCGATCGGCGTCGCCGTGCTGGCGCTCGACAAGCTGAAAGAACAGGCGGAAGAGGCCGGGCGATGGGCCGCCCAGTTGCAGAACGCTGCGAATGTGATTGGATTGAACGCGACGCAGTTGCAGGCCTTGAATGAGGCGGCCGAATCCGTCGGTGTGTCGGCCAACGACAACATCTCGGCGTTCGAGCGCTTTTCGGTTTCGCTCGGCCAGCTCCGTGACGGCAGCGGCCAGCTCTATGCTCAACTCCTCAAAGTCAATCCCACCCTGGTCAACCAGCTTTCGGTAACAAAGGATGCGGCGACGGGCTGGAACCTGCTGGCGCAGGCCTATTCGCAGGCTGACAAACAGCAGCAGGCCCTGATCGCGCGGGCGGCGTTCGGTCGCGCGGGCGGCGCCGAGGGCGGCGTCCTTCTGGCAACCGCCAACGCGGGTGGCATCACCAGCCTGCAGGCGGCGAACGAGGATGCGATCTCGCAGGACCAGATCAAGCGATGGTCCGACCTGACGACCCAGATCAAGAGCGCGACGGAAGCCGCCCAGCACAATTTCCAGAGCATCTTCACGACGAGCCTTCTGGAAAAGGAGAAGGCCTTCGCGGAGAACCTGCTCAATGTTTCGCGCTACGCAAGGGACTTCAAGCTTTCGGACGACCTGAAATTCTACCTTTCAAAGCTGGGATCCGGAGCGCTGACGATCGCCGGCGGTCTGCCCATCGTCGGGGCCGCCGTTCAGGCGGCGCAAGCGGTCGGGCAGCTCACGACACCCGGATTTATTCCGAGGCCGTCATCGACCTTCAAAGGGGCGGGCCGCGATTCGACCTTCGGTGCTGTCGATAGCGCGAATTCGGTGACGTCGCAGAACCAGGTCGCGGCCTCGCTCGGCGTCCAGGCTTCCCAGGCGAAGGCGACAGTAGCAGCCCTCGGTTCAGCAGCGACGTCCCAGCAAAGGCTCGATGCGGCGGCCAAGCAGCTCGCGCTCGACCTTCAGAACGGCACGATCGACCAGGCGACCTATAATAAGGCCCTGGCCGGCGTGAACCTCGATGCCCGAATCAGTCAGCAGAACCTCTACAATTCGACGCTCGGTGAACTCGCGACAACGCAGGACATTGTCACCGCCAAGAGCCTGGCGCTCCAGAAAGCCCAGCAGCAAGGCGCTAATCTCACGTCCCAGCAAATTGCTGCGGTTAAAGAGTTGACGGCGGCCAACGACGAATGGGCGCGGGTGAGCGCCAAAGCGCAACTCGGCATTTTCGATATCGCGACTGCGACAAAGGCAGCGGGCGACCAGGTTAGGGCGCAGCAGGCTCCCGGAGGGTATCTCGATCATGCCACGCCGGATCAAGTCGCGGCAGCCTATCAAAGCTACGCCACCAAAGTGCAGGCGCTGGGAGAGTCCGCTAGCGTTGCGGGATCGAAGTTCCCGCAGCTTCAGCAGGCGATCAACGATGCCGGCAACTCGCTCAAGCAGATCGACACGCTTGCCGTTAGTTCGGTGAACAATATTGCGTCCGGCTTCGCGAGCTGGGTGACCGGCGCAAAATCGTTCAAGGATGCCATGCGGGACACGGCGACGTCGGTCATCAACGATATTGCCCAGATCGCGATCAAGACGGCGCTATTAGCACCATTCGGCGGATCGGCAACGGGTCTGGCTGGCCTATTCGGCATCAAGGCGAACGCCAGCGGTGGCGTTTACGCGAACGACAATATCTCGGACGGCCTGCATCAATATGCCGACACGGTCCTGACTCATCCGACGCTCTTCCGGTTTGCCAATGGCGACGCGCTCGGCGTAGCTGGAGAAGCCGGAGCCGAGGCGATTATGCCGCTGCGGCGTGGGCCGGACGGTAAACTCGGCGTCGTCGCTGCGCGCGGCGGCGGCTCCGTGGTGCAGCACTTCGCTGCTCCGCAGATCGTCATTCAAGGCAATGCCGACGACAAGACGATCATCGAAATCAAGCAGGCGCTGGCAAGTCATCAGAGGGCGATTGCGGCCCAAGGTCGCGCAATGCAGAGTGCTCAACGTTATCAGTCGACGGGTGTGCGATAATGGTTGTGCTCTATCCGAAAGATATGCTGATCGAAGCCGATCACGATTGGAACATCGTCGGCAACACAACAACCGCCGGCATTTCAACCGGCGCGTCGGAGGACACCAGGAGCGATGGCGGCGGCTTCTGGTCGGCATCACTGAACAATATCGAGTTTCTACATCGAAACGACACGTTGGTATGGAGAGCAATACGTCAACAGTGTAACGGCGGCGTCGTTCCGATTATTGTTTGCAGGCGGGATATTGAATGGATCCCGCTCCCGGCCGGTCAAAGTCTCATATCGAACATCCCTCACAGCGATGGATCTCTGTTCGACGATGGGAGCGGCTACACGCAGTCCGTCATAGATGTGGTGACATCCGGGGCCGCGCCCTTGAGAGCGACCAGTCTTGTGCTCAAGCAGCTGAACTGTGCTGACCTTCAGGGTGGCGAAAGCTTCTCGATCCAGCACGAGAGTTTCGGTTGGCGGCTCTATGAGATTGGTTCCGTCGACAAGATCGATGATCTGTTTACGTCAGTTACCTTCAACCCTCCGCTTCGGGAGGCCGTGCCGGACGGAACGCAGGTCGAATTCGACGCTCCGCGCTGCACGATGAAGCTCGTAGATTCGTCGTCGATGGATCTAAATATCAAGAGTTTTCCATTCAGCCTCGCGACCGTGAAGTTCGTCGAGTCGAAATACAAATGATCTTCTCCGACGATGAGACGGCGGCGCTCGATGCCGATGTCATCAATCTCGGGCTGTTCTTTCGGCTAGAGACCGATCCGGTCGTGCGACTTTGGCTAGGATTTGGAGACATCGAGCCGGGGATCAATGTCCTCGATACGGAAGGCGCGACATACACCGGGTTTGGCGAGATCGGGACGCTTCCCGCGCTAAGCCAGTTGATTAATGGTGCGGCCGAACGCATCGAGTTTGTTCTCAGTGGCGTGTCGGGCGATCTTCTGAAGATTGCGAGCGGCGGCGATGCAGAGCAGGTCAAGGGTAAACGCGTCTCGGTTGGCATCATGCTTCTCTGTCAGGATTGGCAGCCGCTGGGATCAATCAAGTGGATGCGTCATCTGACGGCGGATTTTCTCAGTCTTCAGCAACAGCCGGTCACTGATATGAAGCAAGCATTCGTTCGGACAATATCGCTGTCTTGCGGAAGCCTTCTCACCGCGCGGCGTCGGCCGAACTATTCATATTTCACCGATCAGGACCAGCAGGGGCGCCATCCAGGCGACCGATTTTGCGAGCGTACCTCTGTTTACGCCAATGATTTTCAGAAGACATGGCCGCGCTATTGAAGTTGCCTGACTATCTCGAACAGGTCAGCAAGCAGAAATGGAAGCCTGGCGTTCTCGACTGCGGCACCTTCATGGCGGGATGGGTCGAGCAACTGACTGGCATCGATCCGATCGCCGATGTGCGCGGATCATATGCATCGGAACGCCAGTTCATGCGGATCGTGCGGCGTGAAGGTGGGCTTGAAGCATCCTGCCGGTCGAGGCTCGAACGGGTCGGGGCCACTGAAACAGCTCATCCAGAGGCGGGAGACATCCTTCTGGTGATGGCGCCATATGCGGTTCGTAAGGGTCATGTGCAGTCCCGTCCGACCGGCGCCATCGCGGTATCGGCATTTAAGACAGCCGTAGTGACGTCGGACATGGGCATCGTCATCGCCGGGACGAACCGGCTTCCGACCTTGAGAGCCTGGACCTTCCGATAATGCCTGAGACCATCGGAACATTGATCGTCGGTGCAATCGCTCCCGGCGCACTGACGGGCATCGGCCTCGGGTCGTCGTTGAGCGGAGCGACCTTTCTCGGCATCAATATCGCGACTGCGGTCGGGACGGCGGCGATCATCGGTGCCAGTATCGGTCTTCAGTATGCGACGCGACCCGGTCTTCCGAAAGCCTCTGACGGCACGCAACCGATCAAGCAAGCCGTTCCGCCGCGTCTTCGCGGCTACGGCAGATGCCGTATCGCCGGCTACTACATGCTTTACGAGGAGAACGGAAAGGTCTCCTACGATGTCGTGGCTCTGCATTCGGGACGCATGTCTCAGATCGTCACTTATCTTCTCCATGACGATACGATCACGATCGACCCGGCTAGCGGCAACGTGAACGATGATTACTCGGATGGTCGATATGGGCCAAGCAAGATCACGATCCGCGCGAATATCGATGGGACCGGAGGACCGTTCTTCGGTGACTCCGGAATGGACGCGGTGTTCAGTCCGTCGACGCATTTCGGCTACGGCGTGTCGTGGCTTTCCCTGGCCTGCCTGTCTCCCGCCGATGCGAATGATTTTCCGACCGTCTATCCCCACGGGTTGCCGGTCCCGTCCGTCATCGCCGATCTCGCTCCGATCTGGGATCCGCGTGACCCGTCACAGGACCGCAATTCCCCGGGATCGTGGAAGGTATCCTACAACCCGGTCATCCAGCTCATTGACTATCTGACGGCCACCGATGGGGGCATGGGGCTTGATTTCGATACGATCCTGCCGGCGGAAGTGCTGGCGCTTTGGATGGCAGAGGCTGATATCTGCGACGCGCTGGTCGAGCGCGCCGATGGCACGTTCGAAAAGCGCTATCAGTCCTCAGGGTGGTATCTCTACGACAACAAGCCTGAGGACGTGATCGGCGCCATTCTCGCGACCTGCGACGGCTGGCTGGCGGAATCGGGCGATGGGACGTTGTCGCTGACGGTCGGGCTTTATCGTGATCCCGATATCACGATTTCAGACAAGCATATCGTCGGTTTCTCGCTGAACTATGGGCAGGCGGATGAGAGCACCGTCAACCAGCTCGATATTTCCTTCACTGACACCACGCAAAAATATGCGGAGGTTCAGGCAGATTCGCTGCGGGATGAGGATGCAATCTCACTGACCGGAATCGTCCGCTCGCAGCAGCTGGATTTGAAGTGGGTTCAGGAGGCGACGCAGGCGCGCCGGCTGGCATATCGCGCGATGGATCGCCTGAACGCGAAGATGTCGGGATCCTTCACGACGACGCTGTACGGCCTGAAGGCTCTCGGCAAGCGATGGGTGCGGCTCCAGTATCCTTTCATCTCCGGGCTACAGGATTGCGTGGTCGAGATTCAGGATGGCACGCAAATCGACCTCATGGCGGGGCAAATCACTTTCAAGTTCAATCGCATCGCGCCGGACGAGATCGAGGCTTACGACCCCGAGGCAGACGAAGGAACGATCCCGACGCCGCCTCCCATAGTTGTACCGCCAGACACCAATTTTGAATTGCGCGAGGATGGCTCCTACGAGCTGCGCGAAGACGGCACCAAGGAAATCAGGGAATCCGCATAGATGGCTGACACGAAGGGTTCTGACGAGACCGACGGCTCTACATTCAAGGACGCGACATCTTTCCGTGGCTGGGAAGGCACGTCGATGTTCAGGTATACCGGGGCCTATATCAAGACGTGGATCAAGTCGTGGATCACGAAGGCCGATGTCGGTCTGTCTGCCGCCGTGACTGGGCCGTCATCTGTGACAGATGGCAATCCCGCGGTGTTTGACGGAACGACCGGCAACCTCGTCAATGAAATCACATTTGCTGCATTCAAAACGGCTCTTTCTCTCGCAAAGAGCGATGTCGGGTTGGGGAGCGTCGACAACACCTCGGATGCTGCCAAACCCATATCGACGGCGCAGGCGGCGGGTTTGTTGGCAAATGGACCGATCACGATCTCTGGAACAGTGGGATATGGATTCGGCTATTCGCGCACTGTTGCGGGCACCGCATCGATGGCAAAGCTGGTCGACGGGCCGGATGCGGCGAACGGCAATTCCTACCTCTTCGGGATCGATCCGTCCGGAGCGCTGACCGGTTTCTCGGGAGCGGTGATCACGACGGGTAAGAATGGCACCGGAACAGCATATCCGATCAAGATCGCCAACTACGACGACAAGCCCGTTCAGTTCTATACGAACCATGTGGCGCGCTGGCGTGTCGGGGCGAGTGATACCGTCTCAGGCGCCCTTCATCCGGAATCCGATAACACCTATTCGCTAGGAACGAGCAGTTACCGCGCCTCCGTGATCTATGCTGGCACCGGGACAATCAATACCTCCGACGCCACGACGAAGACCATTCAAGGCGCGCCTGATGATAAAATGCTCGATGCATGGGGCGCGGTGTCGCCGCTGCTTTACAAGTTCAACGACGCCATTGCCGCGAAAGGCCCCGGCGCCCGGACCCATGTCGGCTGGACCGCGCAAAGCGTTGCGGATGCACTGCTGAATGCAGGCCTCGATCCTGCATCCTTCGCGCTCTGGTGCAGTGACAACATCCATACCATAAAGCGCACGCCACGCATCGAGGCGATGGCAATCGAGACAGGCCAGACCGACAAGGACGGAAAGCCCGTCACGACGACGCGGGAGGTAACGGTCGAGGACGAGACGATCGTTCCAATCGGAACGCGGCTCGGCCTTCGTTACGACGAATGCCTTGTGCTTGAAGCAGCCTATCAACGTCGCCGCGCCGATCGTATCGAGGCGCGGCTGAGCGCGCTCGAAATGCGGTCGAAGTAACGCTTTCTCTTTCCCGATCAGACTGAGGCATCACGCATGGCAATTTCACCAAGCGCAGAACAGGCGTTTCCGATTTATAATGTTCCGGGCGTTCCAGGCTCGGGCGCCGCGCAGCCTGACAAGCGCGTTATTCTGCAATGGGCGAACCAGATCGAATCGTTTGTGCTTGGATCTCAGGCGGGCGGCGGCGTTACGTTTGCGACAAAGGCGAACGCGTTGGCCAGCCTCAACTATGATGCCAACCAGATGGCATGGGTGATCCTTGATCCCGTCGCTGCCAACAATGGCATCTATCAGAAATCGGGAGTTTCCGGTTCGGGTTCGTGGGTCCGGATTGCCGACCTCCCATATTCGTTTTATCGGCTGAACAATGCCGGGGCAGGGACGGCCAACGCTATCGTTGCAACGACGGCTTACCCGGTCTCGTCGGATCAGGCGCTGGTGATCCTGAATGTCACCGACGACAATACATCAACGAGTGTTACGCTTGCCATCAATGGAGGGACCGCACTCCCAATCAAGACCGCTGCCGGGAACGACCCTGCTGTCGGAGGACTGAAATCCGGGATGCTTCTGGCCGGGCTGATCGATGGAACGAACTTTCGTCTGCTCTCCGATCAGGCCAGTGCGGCCATCCAGGCCGCCGCAGAAGCGGCACAGGCCGCCGCGGAGACCGCTCGCGATCTCGCCATCCAGGCGGCGGATAGCGCGGCCACGATCGGCGGCGGTGATATCCCGGTTTATCCGTCACGCACGCTGGCCGCGGCTATCTCGATGCAGCCCGCGCGGTCATATCTGACTCTGGCGGGCCGCGATGCGCCGGGCGACGCACCGCTTCACATCTACACCAAGATGGGATCGACGCCTTCACCGGTCGAGGCATGGCAGTTTGCGACGGCGGACGGCGCCTATTGGGAGCTGGCCGCGGGCGGCGGCGTTACCAATGTCGCGTACTTTCCCGGTGTGGCCGGCGACGGAACCACGGACTGCGCTGATGGCTTCACGGCCGTTTCGGATTTTCTGACGGCATCTGGCGCCACCGAGACGCTTGTTCCGCCAGGTAGCTACAAGATCAGTTCAAACGTGACACTGAAGGGCAAGTGGACGTTCGCGCCCGGCGCGGTGCTCGTTCCGGATGCGAATGTCACGGTTATCCTGGAGGAAGAACCCGGCGCAGGGCTCAATCAGATCTTCGATCTGAGCGCGTCAGGGTCGACTGTTCAGTTTCCCGGCAGCATTCGCGAGGTCTGGGCGGAATGGTGGGGTGCCAAGGGCAACAACACCAAGACCGACAATGAGAAGCCCTTCCAGCAGGCTGTCAACGCACTTCAAAACGACACCGGCACGGGCGGCGTCGACGGGGGTGTGGTGCGGTATGGCCGGGGCATCTTCCTGTTTTCCGGCGTCGTCACGATCAAGAACCGCGTCGTCCTGCGGGGGCTGAACGGCCGGTATTCCCGCCTTCGCGCAAACGCCGCAACGTGGAGCGGTACGGATACCTTCTGGCTGTTCCAGAATATCACCACGATCAGCGTCACCGGAAATCTGACGTCCGGAAGTGCGGTGGTCACGGGCCTGTCGTCCACCACCGGTTTGACGGCGAGCAACACCTTCGTGGCCGGAACGGGCGTGGCCGCCGGTGCATCAATCGCCAGCATCGATAGCTCAACGCAGATAACGTTGAGCGCCAACGCAACATCAAGCGGAACGACCGTCGCCTTGACGTGTTCCCGCCACGATCCCCAGTTCAATTGTCGTATTGAGGAAAGCGAAATCGACGCGGGAGACATCGACGCAATTACCTATGTGATCTATTCGGATTGCTGGAACGAGCAGTGCGGGCTAGAGAATGTTCTCATCGAGCGATTCAACCACAACGGGGTAAATTTTGAGCACGGCTATGGAGGCAGCGCGACGCTCGAAATGTCGAAAGTCGAGATATTTCCCGGTGCCGGCGCATCGACCACAGCCAATGGCATCAGGCTCCGCAACGATCTGACGGGGAACTACACCAACGCGATTCTGCGCCATTGCGTCATCGGTATGGATTCATCCGCGACGATCAGCCAGCAGAGCGGCGTTAATGCCTCAGGCAATATCGATATCTTGGTCGAGGGCCAGCATTGCGAGGATATCAAATACGGCTTTACGCTGGACAAGAACGCGAGCGTGTTCGGTCACGGGGTGACGGGCGGTCCGTCCATGTATGCAATCTTCAGCATCGCGAGTACATGGACCGGCCGCATCGACGTCTCTGGCGTTCGCAAGGGGAGTGCCACCAAGATCATCGACGACGGCACTCGCGGCTATAGCCTTTATAACAATGATAGTCCGACCACGCGAGTGGCCTGGCCCCCGGATCCCACGATCGCGATCGGTGCGTGCCGCGTCACGAGCAATGCTCAGGTCTATACGTATGGCAAGTTATCGCTTTCCAGCCATGCAGCTACTGGCACCTACAACTTCCTGATTTCGTCCGCGCTGGCGAATAGCACCGACTACGAAGTGATCGTCCAGACAAGGATTACGTCCTCGCTGATCCCGACCGTTACATCGCAAGCAAACAATGGCTTCACGGTGACGTGGCGGGATTCAACTGATGGGTCTGCGGCCGACTGCTCGGATTTTTACATCGAGTTGAAACACCGACCGTAAATCTATCGTTTCCGCGCCACGATGATCGAGCGGAGCGCACCTAAATCGTCTTGGGTATATCTTGAAAATCGCTCCGCGAGATTGGCTGATACATCATGTGGGATAGCCTCGCGATGAGGATCGCTGCTCTCAATGGAGTATCCAGATTCCAGAAAAAGCCTTTCGTAGTCAGAATGTCGCAGTCGGTTAACGTACTGAAAAGCACTGTTGTGTTTGCGCCATTCAGAGTCGGAGAACTTGAGAAAATTGAAGCGAGAAATCGCGGAGTCTGACCGGGCATAGTGGTCGCTGTAATCAATGGCGTGAATGTGCAAGCCACCCGGCTTCAGGTATCGGAGGGATTCCGTCAGGATCGCGGTCAGTGAATCGGACGGAATATGTTCCAGTACTTCTGACGTGCAAAAGCAATCGACATTGTCGTCAGGGAGTGTGGTCCGTTCGGCTGATGCCGGTGCGAGATAGTTGATGCCGAACGCAGTCAAATCGTCCCACGATTGGAGGGCGCGAGCGGCGCCAAGGACTTTTGCGGCGTGATTGATGAGATCGAGTTTGGCGATGCGCTTGATATCGATGCAAGTGACGTGCGCCACCCCTAGCGTGCGCAGTGCGATTGCCAGCGCAAGGTCTCGTCCAGCTCCGATCTCCACGAAGTTGGCCTCAGCTAACGACCGCTTTGAGTTTTTCTCGAAGAGCTCGCAGATCAGGATGGCGCGCTGACGATAGCTTTCAAGGTGCTCAATTGGGCGGGGCCACTCCTTTGTTAGCCTACGTTGCGCGATGTGATGAAGCTCCTGCCCGAATGGGATTGCGGAAAGTGCTCTGAAGGCGAGTGACTTAGTCTCCCATCGCATGTGTTTTTACCTCTCAACATTCATCTATCGTCTAGCGAAGCTCATCGCCTGAAAGACGAGAGGGTCTCAGAAATAACACTTTAAGTAAACCCAAAGGACCAATCCAATGCCCGACGCAGCCTTGGCAGCGAGCACTCCCGCCACGTCCAACGCGGCCCCCGCGACGTTCGGCGATGCCTTGATGCGGCTTTGGCCACATGGCGATGCCAAGATCCCCGGCCTTCGCGCTGCCATGATCGCGCAAATGCCGGACATCGCAGCGCGTTACGGCTTCGACACGCCGGATGTCATCGCGATTTTCATGGGTCAGATATCGCTCGAATGCGGCGCGGGCCTCGAGGTCGTCGAGAACCTGAATTACACCGCGCGGCGCATGATGGCTGTGTGGCCGTCGCGCTTCCCGACGCTCGCGAGCGCGGCGCCCTATGCCAACAATCCGCAGAAGCTCGCGAACAAGGTCTACAACGGCCGCATGGGCAACCGCGTCGGGACCGACGACGGCTTCACCTATCGCGGCCGCGGGGCGACGCAGACGACCGGGCGCGAAGCCTATGGGCATCTGGCGGAAGCAACCGGTCTTGATCTGTTGTCCAATCCCGACCTGGTCAACGATCCCGCGCACTTCCTCGAGAGCGCCGCGATCGATTTCATCAAGTGCGGCTGCCTGCCGTTCGCCAAGCGCGGCGACATCGAAGGGACGACGCATCACCTCAATGGCGGTCTCATTGGTCTGTCGGATCGCAAGGCCTGGACGGCGAAGTGGCGGTCCGCGCTGGCGGTCGTTCTGGCGCCGCCGGCGAATGACAATGTCCTGCGCCTTGGATCGAAAGGCTACGAGGTCAAGGCGCTCCAGGAGCGCCTCGTCGAACTGAACTATTCGGTCGGAGAGGTTGACGGGAAGTTCGGGCGCGGCACGCGCTCTGCAGTCCGCGCATTCCAGGACGATCGTGGCTTGCCTTGCGATGGTGAGGTCGGTCCCGCCACGCGCGAGGCGCTGAAGCGCGATCTGACGAAGCCGGTCGCCGAGAAGCGCGCAACGGCCACGGCCGGCGATCTTCGCGAGCGCGGATCGGAAACGATCGCGCGCGCCGACAAGGTTTCGTTCGTGGGCAAGATCCTCGCCGGCACCGGCCTCGTGACCGGCGGCGGCCATGCGGCCGGCAAGGTCGGCCTGCTCGATACCGTCCGCGACGGCGCCGACCAGGTGTCGGCATTCCGCGGCGTCTTCGAGCAGGTCCATGATCTCGGCGGCTGGGCCCTTGGCGTGCTTCAGACCTGGTGGTGGCTCGCCCTTCTGATCGGCGGTTTCTTCGCCATCCGGTACGGCGGCGACATCATCCGGCAGCGGGTCGAGGATCATCGCCGGGCCACGAACATGGGGATGTGACGATGTTCAGCCTGCATTCTCTGATGACCCTGGCAGCCTGGGCGATCGGCATCCTTGGCGTCGGCGGCGCGGTCGCGGTCGTCGTCGCCGCGGTGTTCTTCGGGCCGACCGTCGTCATCGGGATCATTCAACCGATCCTGACCAGCTTTCTCGCATGCACGCGATGCGTGGTCGCCACGGTCTTCGTTGTCGCGACGATCGGCGCCTACTGGCTGGGGCATCACGACGCGGCGAAGGAATGCCGCGCGGATGAGCTCGCCGCGCAGCTCCGCAACGAACGCCTCGACGCGCAGGCGGCGCGCGATGCCAAGGACGACGAGGCCCGCCGGGCCGATGACATCGAGAAACAAGCGAGGGAACAGCATGATGCGGATCAGGCCTATATCCAGCAACTCAAGAGCAGCCCAGGTTGCGCTCTCGGTGACGGTGATCTTGGCGGTGCCGCTGGCGGCGTGCAGCAGCGTCCCAGGTCCGGCCGCACGCACCCTTCCGGAGCGCCCCGCTAGGCTGATGGATCCAGTGCCGGTGCCGAAGCTCTATGTCGGGCAGGATGCCCGCGCGGCGCTTCGATTGACGCAATCGGCGCTGTTCACGGCCAATGCGCGACTGTCCTCAAGCGCGCGCTGGTACGACGGCGTGCGGCATTCCTATGCGGTCGGAGCACTCCCGAAATGATGATCCGCAAATTCGTCAAGCACTTCGAGAACCGGCTGTCCGAACTGTCATCGGCCTGCATGATGCTCGGGCTGGCGGTGCTGATCATGCTGTCGCCGGATTCGATCGCGGCCAGCGCCTTCCGTCTGCTGCTGAACATCCTGACGCCGGCGTGGCTCGGCTGGGGCTTTGCGATCGCAGGGACCGCGCGGCTCGCCGCTCTGATCGCCAACGGTCACTGGCAAGTCTGGGGACCGATCCTGCGCGCATGGGGAGCGTTCGCCGGCGCCTTCATCTGGTCGCAGATGTGCATCGCGCTCATTCAACTGATCCCGCATGTCGGCTCGCCGCCATCGCCTGGAATCCCGGTCTATCTCGTCCTGACCATCGTCGAGCTGGTCTCGATCTACCGGGCTCTTGTGCCGCTGGTGCTGCGCGATGCTCAAGTTCGTTGAAAAAATCTATGACGGCCTGATCTCGAACCCACTCAACACGGTCGGTGCGCTGATCATCTTTCTGCTGGCGCTGCCGATGATCCGCGCCGGCCTGAAGGACAAGCCGCAGCCGCCTCCATTGCCGCCGCCGGTCACGCCCGTCGAAATCGAAAGCCCCTGGCTGATCCAGAACCTGATCAAGATGCAGCTCGATATCGAAGGCATCAAGGGGCAGATCGGCCTGATCTCCAACAAGATCGACGGCATCGCGAAGCTGTTGAAACGGCGGCAGCGCAACCAGCCGAAAAGCTAAACCCCCGAAAGAAAGGCACATCATGATCCGTACCGTCATCGCGGCGGCGCTTGCGCTCGTCGTCATGGTCTCGGCGGCCGATGCCGCGCAGCGTCATCGCACCGCAGCCTGCATTGAGACCGGCAGCGTTATGCGTCCGGTTTGCGGGATGGGCCGATCTGCCGCGGTCTCGTCGAATCCTTTCGCCGGCGTGCGCTCGATCCATGTGACACTGCATCGGGAGCGGGCGTATCATCGACGCGATCGCGGGCGCCGGCCGGCGGTGCGGCCGATGTCGGATGCGCTCAAGGCGGTCATCCGGACCAGCGCCGGCCGCGCGGCCGGCATCATTCGCTCGGCTTCAGGCGCAACGGCCCACGTCGCGGCGCGCGCCGCAGGCGCTTTCCAGTGCCTTGTCGATGCCCTCGATCGCCAGGGCTATCCGATCCACTTCATGGGAGGCTGGCGCGCCCATGGCAGCGTGCGGGCTTCGCTGCATCCGGCCGGCCTCGCGCTCGATATCAACCAGCTTCGGCGCAACGTCACGCGGCCGCGGATGCCGCGCAATGAGATCGCGCTGGCCAATGCCTGCGGACTGATCTCCGGTGCACAGTGGGGATGGGCCGACAGTGGTCACTTCCAGCTCGGCGGTTGGGCGGGGCGAAAACGTCACTACGCGATGCATCGACATCATCGGCGCAAGCACTATGCGAGCGCGCCATGAACGAGGTCAAAACCCAGCCGGTAACGGCGCGGCATATCCCCGACAAGGCAGAATTTCACACGCACGGCGAGGGGCATATCCCGGGATCGTTCCGAGTTGTCCCGGACGACGATAATGAGGCGCTGTTTTGGTATTGCTGCCCCTGCGGTTGCAAACGCATCGCCGCGCTCCGCGTCGGAAAAAACTTCAAGCCGGCTGAGAGCCCGACCTGGAAGTGGAACGGCTCGCTCGAAAAGCCGACCCTTGAACCATCGGTCCATCACCGCGGCCATTGGCATGGCTGGCTGACCGATGGCGTTTGGAAAAGCTGCTGATACTGATCGGCGCATGCCCGCGCCGTTGTTTGCGTAAACCTCCAAGGCCCGTCAGCTCACGCTGGCGGGCTTTTTGCTTCAGCGGTCGCGCGCTAGCTTCCGGTTGTTTCGCCATCGATGTCCCTTCTTCCCCTCAGGGTTGCCGATAGGCGGCTTATCCGGCCCCAAGATCGCGCGCATCATCGCCGGCCGAGCAAACCACATCCATGCCGCCTCGCGTTCTGCCGCGTTCCTGAGCGCATGTGCGGCGTGCTGCCATGCGGGCTCGCTCTGCACCTCCGGCGGTTGCTCCAGAACATACTCCGCTGCATCCCGCAGCGTCGCCAGCTTGCGGCCTTCCGGCAGAACGATCGGCGGATCGAGGCGGCGGGTCCAGCTCATTCCGCCCCCATGTCCATGTGGCAGGCATAGATATGCTCGGTCGTGCCGGCGATCGTGATCTCGGCGCCGCAGAAACACGTCGACCGGCCCTCCGGCGTTTGCGTGGGGAGCAGTGCCGGCGCCGCCCACATCGCGTGTTTCCAGGCCGTGCTGGCCCGGTCCCGCCGGTAGTCGAGGAAGTCCTGCTCGGTGCACGTCGGCAAGTAATCTCGCCAGGCCGCCTCGAAGCCGGCGCGCGCTTCCTCAAAAGAGCTTGCGAGGCCGCTTCGGTGACCCGCCATCGTATGGCTCTTTGGAAAGAACCCCAGCGACCAGCCCCACTGCTGGACATTGAGCGGGACGCCGGCGCGCTGACTGATCGTGCCGACCCGGACATCGCCGTAATAGATGCACCAGGTCTCCTGGTGAACGTCTCTGAGGCGACGGCGGGTGAGGGCGGGCATGACCCTGATGTAGGGCGAGCCGGCCGCCGGTGCGAATCCGATTTTTGGCAGTCACGGGAACAGAGCGGGCACGGCAGTTTCAGAAATGCCACGGAACGCAGTTTCAGAATTCTGCGCAATCCAGTCTGAGCAAGGTTGCCTAAGTGCCTGACACTCTATTATAAGTCCGGCGCAAGGGGCCACGTGGCGGAGTGGTTACGCAACGGTCTGCAAAACCGTGTACTCCGGTTCAATTCCGGACGTGGCCTCCATCAATATAATCAATGGCTTAGGCTGATTGTTTGATGAACTTTCATCGCCCGTTCGACACGACGGGCCGGGTCTTCAGCAGACCGCGTTCCAGCCATCAGGGAACGGAATGAACGGCCAGGCGACCTGATTGTCGTTCGCAGCCTGCGGCGGATTGCCGGAGTACAGGTCTTCGAAATCTGGCAGATCGTCCAGAACGGTTTCATCGATGCGCGGCGCGATCGCGGCGCTCACCGCACCCAGCAACTGTTCAAACTCGACTTCACTCATGTGCGCCTCGCTTTTCTTGCGCACACAATGACAAAAAGGATTTGGGCTCCCGTTGCAGGAATCGCTAAAATTGTTTCGATCCGTACGAAAGCTGGCACTCGCGCGCGATCCGCGCTGGGGACGTCAGGGTTACCTGTTGGTTAACGCGACGTTTCGGCAAAAGACGTCAGCGATAGCTTGGCGGATATGCGACGGGTTTAACCCTGTCGCAATCGGCAATAATTATTGAGTCCCTGCGTTCCCTGATAGTCGTTAAGAGGAGCGCGCGCTTTTTTTGCAATTTTTCCACGATCCTGGAGATGTTTACCCGCATGTGCGGCATTGTCGGAATTTTGGGGCGCGGCCCGGTCGCAGATCAACTGGTCGATTCGCTGAAGCGCCTCGAATACCGCGGCTACGATTCAGCCGGCATCGCGACCCTGGAAGGCGCCCGCCTGGAGCGCCGTCGTGCCGAGGGCAAACTCCGCAATCTGGAAGAACGCCTTCGGACAGAGCCGCTGACCGGACATACCGGAATCGGGCATACGCGCTGGGCGACGCACGGCAAGCCGACCGAGAACAATGCGCATCCGCATGCGACCGAGCGCGTGGCGGTCGTCCACAATGGCATCATCGAAAATTTCCGCGAACTCCGTGAAGAGCTCCAGAAAAAGGGAGTGGTCTTCAAGACCGAGACCGACACTGAAACTGTTTTGCATCTCGTCGATGGCTACCTCGCGGCGGGTATCAATCCGGTCGAGGCTGTCAGAGCGACACTGTCGCAGCTTCGCGGCGCCTTCGCGCTCGGCTTCATCTTCGCAGGCGACGACAACCTGTTGATCGGCGCGCGCAACGGACCGCCGTTGGCAATCGGTTATGGCGACAGCGAAATGTACCTGGGATCCGATGCGATTGCGCTGGGTCCGTTCACCGATACGATCAGTTATCTCGAAGATGGTGACTGGGCGGTTTTGACCCGCAAGGGCGCAACGGTCTACGACCACCAGAACGCCATCGTTCAGCGCGACGCGGTCAAGCATGCCGCTTCAACGTCACTGGTGGACAAGGCCAACTTCCGTCACTTCATGGCGAAGGAGATTCACGAGCAGCCGGAGGTCGTGGGTCATACGCTTGCGCGCTATGTCGACATGGCGACAGAGCGCGTCTCGCTGCCAGTCAAACTTCCGTTCGATTTTCGCGACATCAAGCGCGTCTCGATCACCGCGTGCGGCACCGCAAGCTATGCCGGTTACATCGGCAAATACTGGCTGGAGCGGCTGGCGCGGCTACCGGTCGAGATCGACATCGCTTCCGAGTTCCGTTACCGCGAAGCGCCGCTCAGCAAAGGCGATCTCGCCATCTTCATCTCGCAGTCGGGCGAAACCGCCGATACCCTGGCCGCGCTTCGCTATGCCAAGGAGCAGGGGCTACATACGCTGTCGATCGTCAATGTCACCACATCGACGATCGCGCGGGAAAGCGAAACGGTTCTGCAGACCCTCGCCGGTCCGGAGATCGGCGTGGCATCGACCAAGGCTTTCACGTGCCAGTTGATGGTGCTTGCGTCGCTCGCGGTCGCGGCGGGCAAGGCACGCGGCGAGTTGTCCGGCGAGGATGAAGCCAAACTCGTCCATGGTCTGGTGGAAGTTCCGCGGTTGATGTCGGAAGCCTTGACCACCGAACTGCAGATCGAGCGACTTGCGCGCGACCTCTCGAAATCGAAGGACGTGCTGTATCTCGGTCGCGGCACGAGTTATCCGCTCGCGCTCGAAGGTGCGCTCAAGCTCAAGGAAATTTCTTACATCCACGCTGAAGGATATGCCGCCGGCGAACTCAAGCATGGGCCGATCGCCTTGATCGACGAGAATATGCCGGTCGTGGTGATTGCCCCGTACGACCGGGTGTTCGAGAAAACCGTGTCCAACATGCAAGAGGTTGCGGCGCGGGGCGGCAACATCATCCTCATGACGGACGCCAAAGGCGCGGCCGAGGCGACTGTCGAATCCCTGATCACCATTACGCTGCCTGATATGGCGGCGACATTTGCGCCGCTGGTTTATGCGGTTCCGGTGCAGTTGCTGGCCTACCATACGGCTGTCGTCATGGGCACGGACGTGGATCAGCCGCGCAATCTGGCAAAATCCGTCACAGTCGAATAAGAGAGGCGTCCGCGGCAGATCACCGTCTGTGCGACCCGTGCAAAACCTGCGAAAATGCTCCATATTGAGGAGTGCAGGCTGATATTGCCTCCATCTGAACGATCTGGACCCGTAATGACCCGTGACGAACCGCCTTCCACAATCCTGCCGACGGCGGAACCGCCTCCCGAGGCGCCACGTGGATTCATGGCCCGGTTCCGGAATTACTTTCTCACGGGGCTGATTGTCGCAGGCCCGGTCGCGATCACGCTGTATCTGACCTGGTGGTTCGTGAACTGGGTCGACAACCTGGTGCGACCGTTCGTTCCAGCATCCTATCGGCCCGAGACCTATCTGCCATTCGGTTTGCCTGGGTCGGGGCTCGTCGTCGCCGTGATCGCGCTGACGCTTCTGGGTTTCCTGGCGCACAACCTGATCGGGCGGACGCTGGTCGATCTCGGAGAGAAGCTGCTTGGGCGCATGCCGGTCGTGCGCGCGATCTACCGCGGCCTGAAGCAGGTCTTCGAGACCCTGTTCTCCGGATCGGGATCCAGTTTTCGCAAGGTCGGTCTGGTCGAATTCCCGTCGCCTGGCATGTGGTCGATTGTGCTGATTTCACAGGTGCCGAACGCGGACATCGCCGCGAGCCTGCCCGGTGAGGAGGAGCACATTTCGGTGTTCCTGCCCTGTGCGCCTAACCCGACCACGGGATTCTTCTTCTACGTGCCAAAATCCAAGATCATCGAGATCGAGATGAGCACGGAGGATGCGGCGACCTTGATCATGTCGGCCGGTGTCGTTCAGCCCGGTTCGGATTCGCAGAAGAAAGTTGCAGCGCTCGCGGGCATGGCAAACGCGGCACGGGTGGCGAATGCGTCGCCGTTGGCTCCGACGCCTGCGAAAGTCGACTAAGGGGTCACTAGCCTGCGCCGATCAGGGGCAGAGCTTCGTCGCGCTCGAACAGGTAGAGCAGGCAGCGCAACGCTTCGCCCCGCTTTCCGGTCAGCTTCGGATTGTCTTTCAAAATGCGCAGCGCCTCGTCGCGTGCCTGTGTGATGAGTTGCGCGTGGATATCGGAGCGGGCGATCCGGTAACCGGGCAAGCCGCTTTGCCGGGTGCCGAGTACATCGCCTTCACCACGAAGTTTCAGATCTTCTTCGGCGATCCGAAAACCATCGGTGGTTTCGCGGATCACCCGCAGCCGCGCAGCGGACATTTCGCCGAGCGGCTCGCGGTAAAGCAGCAGACACGTCGAGGCTTCTGAGCCGCGGCCGATCCGGCCGCGCAATTGATGGAGTTGCGCGAGGCCGAACCGCTCGGCGTTCTCGATCACCATGATCGTGGCTGCCGGCACGTCGACGCCGACCTCGACAACAGTTGTCGCCACCAGCAGGTTGATTTCACCTGCAGCGAATTGCGCCATCACCTTGTCCTTGTCGGAACCGCGCATCTTGCCGTGAACGAGGCCCACCTTGTCGCCGAACCGTTGCTTGAGACTTTCAAACCGCTGTTCCGCATCGGTCAGATGATCGATGGTCTCGGATTCCTCGACCAGCGGACAAATCCAGTAAACCAGTTTGCCGGATTTCAGGGCGCGCCCGACGGCGTCGATCACCTCGTTCAATCGGCTATCAGGTACCGCACGGGTATCGATCGGTTGGCGGCCCGCGGGCTTTTCCCGCAACTCCGAGACGTCCATGTCGCCGAAATATGTCAGCACCAGCGTGCGCGGGATCGGCGTGGCGCTCAAGACCAGCACGTCCACGGCTTCACCCTTGGCGGTCAGCGCCAGGCGTTCACGCACCCCGAAACGATGCTGTTCGTCCACGACCGCCAGCGCCAGCGCCTTGAATACGACGTCGTCCTGAATCACCGCGTGGGTCCCGACGAGCAGGTCGATGTCGCCACCGGCGAGCCGTGCAACGATGTCGCGCCGCTCCTTGCCTTTCTCGCGGCCGGTCAGGATGGCCACCTGCAAGCCCGCACGCTCGGCGAGTGGCACGATGGTTTTGATGTGCTGTCGAGCCAGGATTTCGGTCGGCGCCATCAGTGCAGTTTGCTTGCCGGCCTCAGCCACAGCCGCAGCGGCTAGCAGCGCGACGACCGTCTTGCCGGAACCGACGTCGCCCTGAAGCAGTCGCAGCATCCGCACGGGCTGCCGCAGGTCTTCACTGATCGCAGCCGCGGCCTGTTGTTGTGAAGCCGTCAGCGCATAGGGGAGTGCATCGATGATCTTGTTGCGCAGATGGCCGTCACCCGCATGTCGGCTTCCTGCCGGCCGGCGGAGCTGTGCCCGCACCAAAGCCAGCGCGAGCTGGCCAGCCAGCAACTCATCGAAAGCAAGCCGTGACCAGAATGGACCTTGCGGCAGGATGTCGGTCAATTCCGTGGGGACGTGAACGCGATGCAGCGCCTCCGCCCATGATGAGAAATTACAGCGGCGCGAAATCTCTGAGCTGATCCATTCCGGCAGTTCGGGCAGCTTTTGCAGCGCCTGTGCAACCGCGCGCCGTAGGGATCCGAGCGCCAACCCCTCGGTGAGCGGATAGACGGGATCGATACCCGAAAGCTTTGCCAACCCGGCTTCGTCGATCACCCGGTCGGGGTGGACGATCTGGAGCGTGCCGTCGAACATCTGGGCAGTTCCCGACACGTAGCGCTTGGCTCCAACAGGCAGCAACTTTTCGACGTATCCGGGCTGGGCTCGGAAATAGGTCAGCACCACATCGCCGGTGTCATCGCTGGCGTAGACGAGATGCGGCGCTCGCGAGCGTCCGGGAGGCGCGGGACGGTGCCGGTCGACAGTCACTTCCAGCGTCACGACGGTGCCCGGCATGGCGTCGCGGATTTTCGGTCGTGCTCTGCGGTCGATCACGCTCACAGGCAGATGAAACAGCAGGTCGAGCAACCGTGGAGTTTCGTCGTGTCCGAGCAGATAGCGGAACAGCTTGTCCTGTTTCGGGCCCACGCCGGGCAGGCTGGTCACCGGAGCGAACAAGGGATTGAGCAGAACAGGGCGCATCAAACAACTCGCAAGGGTGAATCGGCGCTCGGAAGCCTTGAATGCAATTTACGGATTATGCAATGCGCGATCAGGTGCTGACATCCCCGGCTGCCAACGCTATATCATCCCGGCCCGGCACGTCCGGGCTTTTGGCGTTCGGATGGGATTTTTGAAATGACGGGATCGACACGATCGAGCGGCGGCCTGGATGATCGCCGCAAGCGGCTGCTGTTTCGCTGCTGGCACCGCGGCACGCGCGAGATGGACTTGATCCTGGGCCGGTTCGCCGATGCCGAAATCGGAGTGCTGACCGAAGCAGAACTGACCGATCTTGAAAGTCTGATCGAGGTTCCGGACCCGGACCTCTATGCAGCTCTGAGCAGCGACGCGTTGTTGGCCCCTGAATACCGAACCGCATTATTCGATCGCATCAAGTCGTTTCAGCCCGGAGAGGCGTGATGGCGGTTGCTCGATCTCCGGCGGAATTGCTGTCGCCCGGCCGCCCGCTGACGCTCGCGAACGTTGCCGAGGGCGCCGAAGGACTTGTCGCCTCCGACCTTGCGCGCGCCATCAAGGCCAAGGCAGGGCGGCAGGCGGCCGCGGTCAGCTTGGCCGTGGTGTGCCGCGACGGACCGCGCATGCAGCAGCTCGCGCGGGCGCTGGAATTCTTCGCGCCGGATTTGTCGGTGATGCAGTTTCCGGCGTGGGATTGCCAGCCCTATGACCGGGTCTCGCCGCATGGTGGCATCCTTGCCCAGCGGCTGACGACGCTGGCGCGACTGTCCCGCCTCGCCGGTAGTGAAGCGCCCCTGATAGTTTTGACGACGGTCAATGCCATCCTGCAGCGGGTGCCTGCGCGGGAGGTGGTCGCCTCTCAAGCCTTGTCTGTCGCGCCCGGCCACGTGGTGCCGATGGACTCCATTGTCGCCTGGCTGGAACACAACGGTTACAATCGCTCTTCGACGGTCCGCGAGCCCGGTGAATATGCCGTGCGTGGCGGCATTCTCGATCTGTTTCCGGCTGGCCTGGACCAACCCGTGCGGTTCGACTTCTTCGGCGACTCGCTGGAATCAATCCGATCGTTCGATGCCGAAACCCAGCGCACACTGCTCGACATGCGCTCGCTCGACCTTGTGCCGATCTCCGAATTCCAGCTTGTCACCGAAACCATCCGGCGATTCCGCATGGGTTACGTCGCGGCATTCGGCGCGCCAGAGCGCGATGATCCCCTCTATGAGGCAGTGAGCGAAGGCCGGCGGCATCCCGGCATGGAGCATTGGCTTCCGCTGTTTCAGGAGCGCATGGATACGCTGTTCGATTACCTGGATGGCGCAACGGTCGCTATCGAACCACAAGGCGAGGATGCGGCGACCGAGCGCTTCAAGCAGATTGAAGACTACTATGAAGCTCGGCGCGAAGCGCTCGAGCATCCCGGTGGCGGCGCAATTTACAAGCCGCTGCCACCCGACCGGCTCTACCTCACGCCGGACGAATGGACGAAGCGCATTGCCGATGCACCGCTGGTTCGGTTGACGCCCTTCGCCGTACCCGACGAGGGCACTAACGTTGTCGATGCCGATGCGCGGCAGGGGCGGAGCTTCGCACCCGAGCGTGCGGATACGTCTGTCAACGTGTTCGAATCCGTGGTGTCGCACGTGCAGGCTCTGCAAACCGCGCGCAAGAAGGTCGTCATCGCGCTGTGGAGCGAGGGCTCGCGCGATCGCATGGCGAGCATGTTGAAAGACCACAAACTCCTGAACCTGACCAGCGTCAATACGTGGCGCACGGTTCAAGCCACGCCCCGCAACGAAGCCATGCTCGCTGTGGTCGGCATGGAGAGTGGCTTCGAGACCGATACCATCGCTGTGATAAGCGAGCAGGACATCCTCGGCGACCGCCTGGTGCGGCCGCGCAAGGCAAGCCGCAAGCTGGACAATTTCATCTCGGAGGTGACGAGCCTGTCCGCCGGCGATCTCGTCGTCCATGTCGAGCATGGCATCGGGCGCTTCGTCGGTCTGCAGACGCTGGAAGTGGCTGGTGCGCCGCATGATTGCCTTGAGCTGCGCTATGCGAACGAAACGAAGCTCTTCCTGCCGGTCGAGAACATCGAACTGCTGTCGCGCTATGGATCTGATAATGCCAATGTTGAGCTCGACCGCCTTGGCGGCGGCGGCTGGCAGGCGCGCAAGGCAAAGCTCAAGAACCGTATCCGCGAGATTGCCGGCGAATTGATCAAGATTGCCGCTGAGCGGCACCTGCATGAAGCGCCGAAGATGCCGGTGCAGGCCGGCCTCTATGATGAATTCTGCGCGCGCTTCCCTTACGAGGAAACCGAGGATCAACTCGGCGCCATCAATGCCTCGCTGAAGGACCTCGAAAGCGGTCGTCCCATGGATCGGCTGGTGTGCGGCGACGTCGGCTTCGGAAAGACGGAAGTCGCGCTAAGGGCGACATTCGCTGTTGCGCTTGACGGCAAGCAGGTGGCTGTTGTGGTGCCGACGACGCTGCTCGCGCGCCAGCACGCCAAAACCTTCACCGAACGGTTCCGCGGATTCCCGGTCAATGTCGCTCAGGCCTCACGGCTGGTGTCTTCGAAGGAGTTGACGCAAGTCAAGAAGGGACTCACTGACGGATCGGTCGATATCGTCGTGGGAACGCATGCGCTACTCGGCAAGTCCATCAAGTTCAGGGATCTCGGACTTCTCGTGGTCGACGAGGAGCAGCATTTCGGCGTCAGTCACAAGGAGCGGCTGAAGCAGTTGCGCGCGCAGGTACACGTTCTGACGCTGAGTGCGACGCCGATTCCGCGCACGCTGCAACTGGCTTTGACCGGTGTGCGCGACCTGTCGATCATTGCGTCGGCGCCAGTCGATCGCCTCGCCGTGCGGACCTTTGTCGCGCCGCATGACCCGCTGATGATCCGGGAGGCGTTGCTGCGCGAGCGCTATCGCGGCGGTCAGGCGTTCTACGTGGTACCGCGGATCGACGATCTTGCCGAGGTCAAGGACTTCCTCGACAAGCACGTGCCCGAGATGAAGGTCGCGGTTGCACACGGCCAGATGGCGCCGACGGTGATTGAGGACATCATGTCGGCCTTCTACGACGGCAAATACGACGTCCTGCTCTCGACAACGATCGTCGAGTCCGGCCTCGACATCCCGTCGGCCAACACCCTCATCGTCCATCGCGCGGACATGTTCGGACTGGCGCAACTCTACCAGTTGCGCGGCCGGGTCGGGCGCTCGAAGCTGCGGGCTTATGCACTCTTCACGCTGCCTGCGACGCATAAGATCACGGCGCAGGCCGAACGACGGCTCAAGGTCCTGCAGTCGCTGGAGACGCTGGGGGCCGGCTTCCAGCTCGCCTCGCACGATCTCGATATTCGTGGAGCCGGCAATCTGCTCGGCGAGGAGCAATCGGGCCACATCAAGGAAGTCGGGTTCGAACTCTATCAGTCGATGCTCGAGGAGGCGATCCTCAACCTGAAGGCGGGTGTTGCGGAACCTGTCGACGACCGCTGGTCGCCGCAGATCACCGTCGGCATGCCGGTGCTGATCCCCGAGGACTACGTTGCCGATCTCGCGGTGCGGCTGTCGCTCTATCGGCGATTGGCCGATCTCGACACCGATGAGGAGATCGACAATTTTGCCGCCGAATTGCGTGACCGGTTCGGCCCGTTGCCGGACGAGGTGCGCTACCTGTTCAAGGTCGCAGCCATCAAGGCCTATTGCCGCCGCGCCAATGTCGAGAAGGTCGATGCGGGTCCGAAGGGAGCCGTCATCACATTCCGCGACAACAAGTTCGCGCAGCCTGATCGGCTGGTGTATTTCATCCGCCAGCACGGGCAGGCGGCAAAGGTTCGCCCCGACATGAAGGTCGTGTTCTTTCAGCACTGGGAGACGCCGGAAGAACGATTGATGGGTACTACGGAGATCATGCGCCAGCTCGCCAATCTCGCGGAGGATCGAAAGGCAGCATAAGGCGGCTATGACGCCGCGCGTGCTTCATCCTTCAGTCGAGCGAGGAGCGACTTCGCGGAGTCATTGGGCTGCGATGCCGCCAGAACGACGTGAGGATCGATCCGCAGTTCACGCTTGGCGCTATGCGCGGTATGTTTCATCACGCTCGACAGCCGTCGCGCAATCATGTGGGCGTTGCGCAGATCGGTGTCGGTGAAAACGACGAGGATCGATCCATCGGCTTCGAGCGCGCCGAAATCCATTCGTCGCATCAGACGGCTCAGAATACGTGCCGCGTCGAACAGCGGACGCTCCAGCTTCTGACCGAGCGAAAACCGGGCAATCGATAAAGTGCCGCCTTGCGACTGGGTTTGAAGGATCGCAGTTGCGAGTTCGCGATGAAAAGCGTCGATCGTCAGCAATCCGGTTCGCGGGTCCAATAGGCCTCCCGCATCGAGGGATTTCAGCGTGCGATAGAGGCGCGCTTCGAACGCGTGTTGCCGAACCAAAGGGAGGAACAGGTTCGCGATCCGCGCGGGCTCGCCCGAGATCGCTTCAAGATTGGGAAGGTCATAGGTCGCGGCGAGGTCGCCGCTCGTGATAGCAACCGGCAGATTGCGAAACCGGGTGTCCTCGGCCAGCACCGTCAGGAACGCATCAACGACTCGCGGGGTGAAGCCGTCGCCGATGACGATGCCATCAAGATCGCGCGCATTCAGATGCTTCGCCGCCGCCTCGATGCTGAGCGCGCCGACCACACCGAGTTGCTCGCCGAACGCGACTGACAACGCCGGATAGGTGCCGCCGCGGCCGATCAGGAGAACTGTCGCATCCTGGATCGGGTCGGTGTCCGGCTCGCGGACCCGCAGGGCTGGATCGCTTGCACGCCGTCGGAGCACGGTCGTGTGCAACGTGCGCACCCGCAGCGCCGCCGACAAGCGTGCGCCGAGACGATGATGGTCCGGCGACATGAATGGCATCGCGTTATCGGTATACGGCATCGCCGACGTTGTAACGACGAGCGGAACGTACGGCTGAATTGCCGCGATCTGCTGCGCAAGGGACACGAAAGCTGCCTCGGCGCCATCCGTCGTTGTGACCAGCACGGCCGCGGGGTGGAGCCGCTCGACCGCGTCCGATATTTCCGTCCAGTCGGTTTCGATCACTGGAAAGATATTCAGGCCGGAGAGGGATGCCGCAAACGGTTGTCGCTCTTCGGAGGCGACAACGATAAGCGGACCTTGCTGGGACATTATCTGGAACTCGGATGACCGTGAAACGCGCGTCATCCTAGGTCGCCGCTCTTAATGCAGCGTCAATTCCAGTGTCTGATTTCAATCAGTCGGTGGACGATCGATCGCGAAAAGCTTCCACCATCAAAGGGTTAAGCCCCAACTCCGTAAGTGCTTCACGAGCTCTGGCATTGTCGCTGGCTCGTCCTGCAAGGCGCTGGCCGCTCAGGCGGTCGGGAAGGGCTGTCAGCAGCGTGTTCTGCCCCAGCCGGCGCGCCCACTCCTGCAGATCCTGGGCAGGAAACCGATAACCGCCAACGGCCATGATGCCGGCCGGCGGAGCGGTAATGGAAATGGCGCCGGTGGCACGATCGGCCCGCGCCGCATAGCCAGTGTCGACATAGTCCGGTTGCGGCTGCGCGGCGAGGCCATCGGTGGATCGATCCGATACGGCATACGCCGCGGCCGGAACCATGGGACCCCGCAATCCCAACGTTCCCTTGGAGGTCAGAATCACCTCTCCCGCCGTTGATGAGGCCGGTACCCCGGGCGGGGTTCGATAAGGACCGGGCATGACCGGGGCTGGCGATCCGTCGTCCATCCTGCGCGCGGCGAACAGGCCGGCCTCGCCGAACAGGTAGACGTCCGTCATCTCGATTTGGGGATCTGGCCAAAGCGCACTTGACGCGACTTGCTCGGGTGTACGCCAGAGACCGACGACGTGACGCAGGCTTTTGTTGGACGACAGCATGTCGGCTTCGGCCATCCGCAATGCAAGCTGGGCTGGTGCGACCAGCGTGTCGCAGTGCTCGGCCTCGATCTGGCGCAGCAGGATGCTGTCGTCGAAGGGATGATGCATGACCAGCGTGCCGCCGCTGAGCAGCCACATCACGAATGACGAGGTCAGCCCGGCGAATGACGACGGTGCGGAGGCTGAAAGGATCGCGGCGCCCTGCGGCAGCCCGCTCTCGAGGAACATGGCGAGACCGGCGGCGATCAGGTTGAGGTGAGTCCGGGGCACGGCGCGGAAGCCCGAGCCTGAGGCCTCGAAGGTCACCAGCGCAGCGCGCCGTGAATCCTGGACCACGAGGCGTGAGGTGTCGATGTTCGCCGAACGCAGGGCGATATCCAGCGACACCATGCCTTCGGGCAGATCGCTGCCGAAACCGCAGACGTGGCGGATGGAAAACGCCTCGGCTGCGGCGTTCATCGCGAGATCGGCATGGTCAACGCCGTCGATACGGCCCATGGCGACGACGGCACGTGCGCCGGTGCGATTGATCGCGACGGTCAGGTCGGCCTGCCGCCAGAGTTGGGGCAATAGCGCGACGATCAGACCGGCGCGATAGGCTGCGAGCACCGTCAGTACCAGTTCGATCGTGTTGGGCAACTGGACCGCGATTACCGAATTGGCTGGCAATCCGGCTTCGATGAAATGGGCCGCCAGCGCCGATACAGCCCGGTCGGTCTCGGCAAAGGTCAAACGGCGCGGCTGCTGTCCTGTGATGCGTGGTTTGTCGGGTGGGTCGATCAGCGCCAGTTGGTCCGGCTGCCGGGCAAGGATGCGGCCAAACAATCCATCCAACGTGGGCGAGGTATTGTTCTGGATCACGAAATCACTTGCTCGGCTTCGGCGGCCTTTGCCACCAAGTTTCGGGAAGATATCCGGTCAACGCGGTCGCTACTGGCCGTTCTATCCGATTCCAGCGCGCGATCCATTGCTCTTGAACATTGTAGACCGGAATTGCGTAAAAGCCGGACATCAGGACACGGTCGAGCGCGCGAACGGCATCCACGAAATCCGGCCGCGCGCGGGCCTCGAGCATGGCAGCGATCATCGCATCGATCGCCGGATTCTTCGCCCCCATGTAGTTGCGGGTCCCGGGAATGTCGGCGGCTTCGCTGCCCCAGTAGAAGGACTGCTCGTTTCCGGGCGACAGCGATTGGTCCCAGCGGTTCTGGATCATGTCGAAATCGAAATTGAGCCGACGTTGATCGAACTGCACGGCATCGACCGAACGCACGGAAACTTCGATTCCGGCCCGCTTGAGATCGCGCGCATAGGTGAGGGCAATGCGCTCCTGATCTCGCGTCGTCACAAGGATTTCGAACGTGAATGGCATCCCGGTCGCGCGGTTGCGCAGGATCGTTCCATCAAGGGCGTAGCCGGCTTGCGACAGGAGTGCGAATGCGGCGCGCAGAGCCTTGCGGTCGCGGCCCGACCCATCGGTGACCGGCAGTCGATAGGTGCCGTCGAGGATGTCGGGTTGCACAGCCGCCGCGAATGGCTTCAACAGTGTTCGTTCCAGATCATCGGCCGGTCGAGCGTAAGCCGATAGTTCCGAGCCCGCGAAAAATCCACCGGCGCGGCTGTAGAGACCGAAAAAGTAGTTGCGGT
Source organism: Hyphomicrobiales bacterium (assembly GCA_017305665.1). Taxonomy (GTDB): domain Bacteria; phylum Pseudomonadota; class Alphaproteobacteria; order Rhizobiales; family Xanthobacteraceae; genus Nitrobacter. The sequence goes on along the minus strand of JAFKKH010000024.1, from coordinate 12,824 downwards.
TGATCCATTCAAAGTCGAACAGCAGCGTCAGTGCCTGACGCACGCGGATGTCGGCGAAGAGCGGCCGCCGCGTATTAAACACCAGAAATTCGGATGGCTTTGGCAGGCCCGTCTTGATCGCTTCGCGAATAAGCCGACCATTGCGCGCGGCGGGAAAATTATAGCCGTCGTGCCAGCGCAGCGGCTCGGTTTCGACGCGGAAATCGTATAGCCCGCGTTTGAAGGCTTCGAACTGGCCGTTGGCCTCGCGATAGTAGTCCAGCCTGATTTCGTCGAAATTCCACAGACCGCGATTGACCGGCAGGTTCCGCCCCCAATAGTTGGGGTCGCGCGTCAGTGTCACGCTGGTCCCGGGTTTCACCGCCGTGACCCGATAAGGTCCCGAACCCAGCGGCGGTGTCAGCGATGTGTCCTCGAAGGTGGAGGCATCCACGGCGTGCTTCGGCAGGATTGGCATCAACCCCAGGATCAGCGGCAGCTCGCGGTCGTTGACGCCCCCAAAGTCAAAGCGGACCGTGCTGTCGTCCAGCGCCTCGGCCTTTGCGACTTTCGAATAATACTGGCGGTGATTGGGGCGACCTTTGTCCCGGAGCAGTTGCCACGAGAACAGCACATCGTCGGCACGGACGGGCTGTCCGTCGGAGAAGCGCGCCAGCGGGTTGAGATGGAAGGTGACGTAGGTTCTCGCGTCGTCGGTGTCGATGCTGTCGGCCAACAGGCCGTAGAGCGTGAAGGGCTCGTCGTTGCCGCGCGCCATCAGGCTTTCGATCACGAAGCCACGGATCTGCTGGACGGCAAGTCCCTTGACGATCAGCGGATTTAGGCTGTCGAAGGCGCCCAGAACGCTCTGAACCAGCCGCCCGCCTTTTGGCGCGTCCGGATTGGCATAGGGCATGTGGCTGAAATCGGCCGGCAGGGCCGGTTTGCCATGCATGGCGATGCCATAGCTTGGGTTTGCGGAAGCGGCTCCGGAACCTGCTGCCAGCAGCCCGATCACGAACCCGAGGAAAGTGCCGACCCGGCTCAGTCGCTGCCGCCTCGGTCGCAATCCGGATGTCGGTTTTGATTCGGCCTGACGCACAACTGAATTTTACCATAGGCGTCCCGATACAGCCCGGAATGGACTGCAAAAATGGTTGTTGGCATTGATCTTTTCATCCGCCGTTGTATTGAAGGCGGGCAATTGACCAAGCCAATGCGACCTGTCACGTAACCGCCTCATTTGACTAAGAGACAGCCGCCAAAAGGCAGGGTAGTGCCGGCGTCACAGGGTCCAGATGCTCGCGTTCAGAAAGGGTTTTCCGCAATGAATTTTCGTCTCTTGGCCGCGTCGGCCCTGCCACGCGGGCGGGCCATTGCCCTGTTCGCCGCGGTGACGCTGATGGCCGCTCCCCCGATGTCGGGGGCTTTCGCCCAGCAGCCGGCGGCCGCGCCCAAGGCCAAGAAGGCCGCATCTCCCAAGGCAGCGCCCAAGGCCGCGCAGCACACTCCGGCCGCTCCGGCGCCGGCCCCCTCGGCTCAGCCGCCGGCCGACCAGCAGGTGCAGCTGATCTACGCGCCCTGGACCAAGTTCTGTCTCAAGGGACAGGATGCGAAGGCCAAGCAGGTCTGCTTCACCGGCAAGGATGGGCGGATCGAATCCGGTCAGCCCGTCATCGCCGCCGTCATCATCGAGCCGGAAGGCGAGCCGAAGAAGATCCTTCGCGTCACGCTGCCGCTCGGTATGCAGCTGGTTCACGGAACCCGCATCATCATCGATAACAACCCGCCGCAGCAAAGCCCCTACGTAATCTGCTTCGCCAACGGTTGCATGTCCGATTACGACCTGACGCCGGAGATGCTGGCGCAGCTCAAGAAGGGCCAGAACCTGGTCGTTCAGGCGATCAATTCCAACGGCGCGCCGCTGACGCTACCGCTGCCGCTGGCCGAGTTCGCCAAGGCCTATGACGGCCCGCCGACCGATCCGAAGGTGTTCGAGGAAACCCAGAAGAAGCTGCAGGAAGAGTTGCAGAAGCGGGCCGCTGAAGCGCGTGCCAAGCTCGAGGCGACCCAACAGAACGCAGGTTCGGCGCCGGCCGCACCGGCGGCCAAGCAATAAGCTCGTCAAACCACGAATGGAAAAGGCGCTCCTCGCGGGGCGCCTTTTTCGTTGAGCGAAAACTACTGGAGACGGTGCTTCAATTCAGCGACGGATTGCGGGGACGATAGCCGCCCGATTTGTCCTTGATGAAAATCTCCGCCACCTGCGAGTGCCGGATCGGCTCACCGGAGTCGTCGGGCAACAGGTTCTGCTCGGAGACGTAAGCGACGTATTCGGTCTCGGCGTTCTCGGCGAGCAGATGGTAGAACGGCTGATCCTTGTGCGGCCGGACGTCTTCCGGGATCGCAAGCCACCATTCCTCGGTATTGTTGAAGACCGGATCGATATCGAAAACCACGCCGCGGAACGAGAAAATCCGGTGCCGGACGATCTGGCCGATCTGAAACTTGGCGGTACGCGCTTTTATCATGCCTCGTCGAATAGACCAGGATTGTGGCCGATGCTAGAGGCAAGCCCGGTGAATCGGGCTGTTCCAGACCGATCACGGCGATGGCTCGTCAGAGCCCTGAACCTCGAAAACGACCCCGAGACATGATCGATATTCTCAATCTGGCGCTGCCGTATTTCGGTTTGATCTTCGTCGGATTCGCTTGCGGCAAAGTCAAGGCACTCCCGGAATCCGGCCTCGCCTGGATGAATTTCTTCCTGCTGTACGTCTCGCTGCCGGCGCTGCTGTTCGGCATCATGTCCAAGACACCGTTTGCCGAACTCAACAACCCGCCGTTCCTGATCGCGACCACGGCCGCGACGGTTAGTGCATTCGTGGCCGCGCTGCTGGCAGGCCGTCTCATGGGATTGTCGTTCCGCGAGGCAACGATGGCGGGATTGTCCGGAGGTTACGGCAATATCGGCTACATGGGTCCCGGACTCGCGTTCGCCGTGATCGGCGCGAAAGCGGCGGCGCCTGTCGCGCTGATCTTCTGCTGCGATAGCATTTTCCTGTTTTCCATCGTGCCGTTGCTGATCGCGCTGACCGGCGAGAAGCGACCGCTGCTGCAAACCATCGGGACCGTCGTCAACCAGATCGTATCAAACCCGCTGATCATGGCGGCGTGCCTCGGTGCGCTGGTTGCGGCCTTGCACATTCCGCTGCCGGCCGCGCTCAACAACACCCTGCAGTTTCTTCAGAACGCCGCGGCGCCGGTCGCGCTGTTCGTGCTTGGCGTTACTGTCGCGCTGCGACCGTTCGGCCGGATGCCGTGGGAGGTGCCGGGGGTCATCGCCGTGAAGCTGTTGATGCATCCGGTGATCGTGTTCGTACTGATGCTGCTGCTCGGGCCGTTCACGCCGGAATGGGCTGCGACCGCGTTGCTGATGGCCTCGCTGCCGCCAGCGCTGAACGTCTTCGTGATCGCGCGGCAGTACGATACCTGGGTCGAGCCGGCATCGGTCGCGGTGCTGGTCGGAACCTTTGCGTCCGTCGTCAGCCTGACCACCGCGATGTGGTTGATCAAGACCGGCCAACTTCCGTTTCACTGACCTCAGGCCGCGAGCGGCGCCAGGACGGCGCGAGCCCTTCGCGCATGGCAAGCCGCCGAAGCGGACCGATCGCGCCGAGCAAATGAAGGCCGACTGCCCGTGCCGTTTGGACCGGCAGGAAATCATTGAGCAGCGACCGGTTGGCCATGTCGATGGCAAAGGTCCGGCTCAGCACGTCGCTGCGGCGGGCTGCTTCAAAGCGTCCGAGTACCTGGGGCGAACCGGGGTCTTCGCCGACCGACAAGGCATCGCGGACAACGTCTGCAATATCCGCGGCATCGCGCAATCCCATGTTCAGTCCCTGCGCGCCGATCGGCGGCAGCACGTGAGCGGCTTCCCCCACGAGTACGATGCGATTGTGCGCGAAGCGGGCCGGCCGCTCGATCGCCAGCGGAAACAGGTGCCGCCCCGGACCAACGTGGATCCGCCCCAGGATCGAATGCGATTGCCGCTCGGCAGCCTCCGACAACTCGTCGTCGCTGAGTGCCTTCAGCCGTTCGGCCTCCTTTGGCGCGGCGACCCATACGATGCTGGAACGGTTTCCGGGCAGGGGCACGAACACGCAGGGACCATGCGGTGTATGGAATTCGGTCGAGACATTTTTGTGCGGCCTGTCATGCGTGACATTGAACGTGAGCGCCGATTGATCGAGTACGCGGCGCGTCACGCCAATGCCGGCGGCCGACCGGCAAAGCGACTGCCGTCCATCGGCCCCAATGACGAGACGGGCGGTGACCGTTTGTCCCTGCCGCGTTGTGACGGAGGCAGCCGCCTCTTCAGGCATCACCTGTTCGGCCTCGTCGTCGATCCGCATGAGGTTGGCGAGTTCTGCGACCCGTGCTTCCATGGCAACCATCAGGGTGCGGTTCTCGATGTTGTAGCCAAACGCATCGAGGCCGATCTCGTCCGATGAAAACCGGACCTCTGGCGCCCGGATCAGACGGCCGGTGTCGTCGACCAGCCGCATGACGCGCAATGCCGCAGCCTCCGCCTCGCAGCGCGGCCAGACGTCAAGTTGCCGCAGGAGATCGATCGAGCCGCCGAGCAACGCCGTGGTGCGGTTGTCGCCATAGGCCATGCGGCGGGCTACCAGGGCCGTTCGCGCCCCCGCGCTGGCCACCGCGATCGCCGCAGCGAGCCCGGCAGGGCCGCCGCCAACAACCGCGACATCGTAGATGGTGTCCATCGTCTCATCCATGAACCGACAATCGGCATTCACGGGGGTATTTTCAAGCCCGCGCGTCCCGTAGTCCGGCATCGGCCAATCGTGTTCCGGTCGGTTTGCGCGGCGGAACGCCGCAAGGCCAGATATGCAAAACGGCGCGATTCCTGATAGCAAGGGGAGTAATGAGCCAGTCAAGCCGGCAGGACCCGCTACCCGCATCCCGGACGTTGCGCGCGGCCGCCTTCTCCGTTCACATCTTCACGGCACTGGGCGCCGGCCTTGCGTTGCTGGCGCTATTGGAAGCCGTGCGGGAGCATTGGTCGGCGATGTTCGCATGGCTCGGTTTTGCGCTCATCATCGACGGCCTGGATGGACCGATCGCGCGGCGGCTGAATGTCGAAGCGCTGCAGCCGGACTGGTCAGGCGACGTGCTCGACCTGGTGGTCGATTTCGTGACCTATGTCTTCGTGCCGGCCTATGCCATTGCCGCCAGCGGTCTGTTGCTGCCCATCGTCGCGCCGGTGTTGGGTGTTGGCATCGTCATCTCGAGCGCGCTTTATTTTGCCGACCGTCGGATGAAGACCGCCGATAATCACTTTCGAGGCTTTCCCGCGCTCTGGAATGTGGCGGCGTTCTATCTTTTCCTTTTGCAGCTGTCGCCGTTGCTGTCGACGCTCGGGATGGCGGCGCTCATTGTGTTGACGTTCGTTCCGGTTCGTGTGCTGCATCCGGTACGGGTGAAGCGATTGCGGGGGCTTAACCTGTTTCTGATGGCCGTCTGGGCCGTTCTCGCGATCCTCACCATCATCAGGGATTTCAACGTGGCCATGCCAGTGACTGCGGTGCTCAGCGCGATTGCGCTTTATGTGGTCTGCGGCGACGCCGTCATCCGTGTTCTGAGGTCGGAAAATCGATGATCGAATTGTTCACCAGTCCGGAAGCCTGGGCCGCGCTGCTGACCTTGACGGCGCTCGAAATCGTGCTGGGCATCGACAACGTCATCTTCCTGTCGGTGATCGTCTCGCGCATCCCGCCGCATCAGGCGACGCGCGCTCGGCAGATCGGTCTGGCGCTGGCGCTGGTCTTCCGGATTTTGCTGCTGAGCATTCTGGTCTGGTTGATAGGCCTCACCGCGCCGGTGTTGACTGTGAAGGAGTTTGCCTTCTCCTGGCGCGACATCATCTTGACCGGCGGCGGCCTGTTCCTGATCGCCAAGGCCACTCACGAAATTCACGGCGAGGTCGAGGCGCGCGAGTCCGAGGCCGGCGCCAAGCCGAAGCCCGGTGCTTTCTTCTGGGTAATCGTGCAGATCATCGTCATCGACATGGTATTCTCGCTGGATTCCATCATCACCGCGATCGGCATGGCGCAGGATCTCGAGATCATGATCGCCGCCGTCATCATCGCCTGCATCATCATGTACGTGTCATCGGGGCCGGTCGCGCGGTTCGTTGCCGAGCATCCGACCACCAAGATGCTGGCACTGGCGTTCCTGGTGCTGATCGGCGTCGCGCTGGTCGCAGACGGATTCCATTTCCACATCCCGCGCGGTTACATCTATTTCGCCATCGCGTTCTCTGCGGCGGTTGAGATGTTCAACGTTCTCGCCAAACGTAACCGCAGCAAGACTGCCCGCTGAGCCATTTGAAGCCAGTTCGCGGCTGAGTTGACAATGCCGGTCCAATGCTTTTCGCTCTCCCGAAACGCTGGTGATGTGGAGAGGAAACGATGACCAAGGCAGTGCGCGTTCATCAGGTCGGCGGCCCGGAGGCGCTGGTCTACGAGGCGGTGGACGTGCCCGCACCAGGGCATGGCGAAGTCCGCATCAAGCAGCACGCCGTCGGCCTCAATTTCATCGACGTCTACTACCGTACCGGCCTCTACAAGGCGCCGACCACGCCGTTTGTCGTGGGCAACGAGGCGGCGGGCGAAGTCGTTACGGTGGGGCCCGGCGTTACCGATTTCCATCCCGGCGATCGCGTCGCCTACTACCACAACCTCGGCGGCTACGCGACCGAGCGCAACATTCCGGCCGAGAAGCTGGTCAAACTGCCTGATCATATCACCTACGAGCAGGGCGCGGTGCTGATGCTCAAAGGGCTGACCGTCTGGTATCTGCTGCACAAGACCTTCAAGGTCGAACACGGCCATCGCGTACTGATTCATGCCGCGGCCGGCGGAATCGGATTGATCGCATGCCAGTGGGCCAAGGCGCTCGGCGCGCACGTCATCGGCACCGTCGGATCGAAGGCGAAAGCTGAGCTCGCGCTCGCCAACGGTTGCGACCACGTCATCCTCTACAACGAGGAAGACTTCGTGGCGCGGGTGAAGCAGATCAGCCGCAACGAATTGTGCGATGTGGTCTATGACGGCGTCGGCAAGACCACGTTCCCGGGATCGCTATCCTGCCTCAGGCCGCGCGGACTCTTCGTCAGCTTCGGCAATGCCTCCGGCCCGGTGCCGCCGTTCGCGCTCGCGGAGCTCAACAATCACGGTTCGCTGTTCGCGACGCGGCCGAAACTCAACGACTACGTGGCGACCCGCAAGGAGCTGCTCGAAGGCGCGGACACGCTGTTTGCCGCCGTCATCAACGGCAAACTGCATGTTCCGATCAACCATGCCTACGCGCTGAAGGACGCCGCCAAGGCTCACATCGACCTTGAAAGCCGTGCGACCACGGGTGCGGCGATCCTCAAGCCGTAAGCCGTCATCCGACGCAGCGTGCCGCGCCGATCTTGCCGAGAATGGCGTCGAGCATTGCGGCCATCTCGACGATCTCGTCGCGGCTGACATTGAGAGCCGGCATGAACCGCAAGCTGTCCGGCCGCGGCGCATTGAGCAGCAAGCCGTCCTCAAGTGCGGTCGCGACGATCGCCGGTGCGATCGGCCGCTTGAGGTCGAGCGCCAGCAACAGCCCGCGACCGCGGATCGCGCCAAGGCCATGCCGGGCTGAGACGCGCTGCAGTTCACTTTCCAAAAACAGGCCGTTCTCTGTGACGGCCTTCAGAAAGTCCGGCTGACCGACCTGGTCGATGATCGCCAGCCCTGCTGCGCACATCAGGGGATTGCCGTTGTAGGTGCCCCCTTGATCGCCGTGCGCGAAGCACGATGCCGCATCAGTCGCGAGCAGGGCGCCGAGCGGCACGCCGCCGCCAATGCCCTTGCCGAGCGTCATGATGTCGGGCGCGATGTCGGCGTTTTCATAGTCGAACAATTTTCCGGTCCGGCCCATGCCGGTCTGGATCTCGTCGACGATCAGCAGCAAGCCGCGTTCGCTGGTGAGCGCCCGCAGATCGCGCAGGAATTCCAGGGTGGCTGGCCAGACCCCAGCCTCGCCCTGGATCGGCTCCAGCATCACGGCGATGGTGTTGGTGCCGATCAGCGCCTTGACTGACTCGATGTCGTTGAGTTTGGCTTTTGGGAAACCGGGCACTTTCGGTTCGAACAGCGGCTCGAACGCCTTCTTGCCCGACGCCGACATGGTGGCGAGCGTACGGCCGTGGAAGCCGCCATCGAATGTGATGATCTCGTAGGCGCCATTGCGATGCAGGCTGCCGTATTTGCGCGCGAGCTTGATCGCGCCTTCGTTGGCTTCGGCGCCAGAGTTGGTGAAGAACACCTGATCGAAGCAGCTTTGGGCCGCCAGCGCCGCCGCAAGCTTCATGCTCGGCTCGTTGTAAAACGCCGGGCTCGGCGTCACGAGCTTGGCGGCTTGCGTTGCGAGCGCCTCGGCGAGGGCACGCGGGGAATGCCCGAGGCAGTTGACGGCCCAGCCCTGCACGAAATCGAGATAGCGCTTGCCCGTGTGGTCCCACAGCCAGGAGCCTTCGCCGCGGACGAACACGTTGGGCGGCCGTGCCGTGATATCCATCAGCGCATCGAACGGAAGGGTTGCGATCGTCATGTCAGTCTCCAGCGGGTGAGGGGAAATGCAGGCCAAAACGCAAGAAGGCCGCACGTTGCGGGTGCGGCCTTCTCGAAAACTGTTGCTGAGTGATCTGTTCAGCTTCGTCGTCGGACACGGCGCGACCCATCATCGTCGAACGAGCGACGACGGAGGCAGGTGCGGCGGTGGGTCCGGTTGAACGACATGATGCGCGAATACATCCGCATCCCCGGCGCTGTCAAGGGCGCGTGTTAGAACCCGGCGGCGGTGCCGTGCAGGTCATAGTCGTCCGAGCGCTCGATCTTGACGCTGACGATCTCGCCGACCTTCAGGGGCCGGCGGCTTGCGACATAGACGGCGCCGTCGATCTGGGGTGCGTCGGCCTTGGAGCGGCCTTTGGCGACGCTGGGACCGACCTCGTCGATGATGACCTGCTGGCGGGTGCCAACCTTGCGCTTCAGGCGGCGTGCCGAGATTTTTTGCTGCCGCGCCATCAGTGCATTCCAGCGCTCGGTCTTGACCGCCTCATCGACGGGATTGTCGAGCGCGTTCGACGTTGCGCCTGCGACCGGCTCGTACTTGAAGCAGCCGACGCGATCGATCTCGGCCTCGTCGAGCCAGTCGAGAAGATACTGGAAGTCGGATTCAGTCTCTCCCGGAAAGCCAACGATGAAGGTCGAGCGCAGCGTCAGATCCGGACATTGCTCGCGCCACATCTTGATGCGCGCGAGCGTCTTGTCCTGCGCCGCTGGCCGCCGCATCTGCTTCAGCACGTCGGGGCTCGCGTGCTGGAACGGAATGTCGAGGTAGGGCAGCACCTTGCCTTCGGTCATCAGGCCGATGACCTCGTCGACGTGAGGATAGGGATAGACGTATTGCAGGCGCACCCACGCACCGAATTCACCGAGTTCGCGGGCGAGGTCGAGAAACTTGGCGCGCACCTCGCGGTCTTTCCACGGGCTCGCTGCGTATTTGATATCGACGCCGTAGGCCGAGGTGTCCTGCGATATCACCATCAATTCCTTGACGCCCGCCGCGACCAGCTTCTCCGCCTCGCGCAGCACGTCGTTCGCGGGGCGCGACACCAGATCACCGCGCAGCTTCGGGATGATGCAGAAGGTGCAGCGGTTGTTGCAGCCTTCGGAAATCTTCAGATACGCGTAGTGGCGCGGCGTGAGCTTGATGCCCTGTGGCGGCACCAGATCGAGGTGTGGGTTGTGCAGCGGCGGGATGGCGCGATGTACCGCCTCGAGCACGCTTTCATATTGCTGCGGCCCGGTGATCGAGAGCACGCCGGGATAGGCCTTCTCGATCTGCTCGGGCTCCGCACCCATGCAGCCGGTGACGACCACCTTGCCGTTGACGGCCATGGCTTCGCCGATGGCGCCGAGCGACTCCTGCTTGGCGCTGTCGAGGAAACCGCAGGTGTTGACGATGACGAGATCGGCGCCGTCGTGCTTGCGTGCGAGTTCATAACCCTCGGCGCGCAGCCGCGTGATGATGCGTTCGGAGTCCACCAGCGCCTTGGGGCATCCCAGCGAAACAAAGCTGACTTTTGGCGCGGCGGCCTGGTTCATATCGAATTGTCCGGTTGAGCAGGCTGCAGCTAGCCTTGATCCTCGGGAATTACAAGTTGCGAGCCGCTCCAGCGGACCGGCTGAAATGCCTAATTATTAATCGGAAAGTATTTTGCCTATTTATTGATCTACTGCTTTTCAATCTAGCAGCAACGCCTGATCCAGGTGGTTCGTGAATACTGCGGTGCAGCGCATATAATATACTGAAATAACAAATATATCTCAACTTTTGCTGCATTGGCACAAAGTTTGAATAGGCATGAGGGAGCCTGCCGTCGGCCGGGGACGAGTTGGCTCATCCGCGAAGGAATCATCGCGGATCCCGTTCCCAACAATCGCCGCATCAAGGCACAGCCGCTGGAGCCCGATATGGATTACGTGAAGCCTGCCGATGTCGTCACCGCGATGGTGGATGCCAGCCTAAAGAAGCTGTCGCTCTCCCCGCGCGACCTCCTGATCCGCGGCGTGCTATCCGGCGCGCTGCTCGGCGCGGCCACGGTGCTCGCGTTCGGCACCGCAATGACATCCGGACAACCATTCGTTGGCGCACTGGTATTTCCGGTCAGCCTCGTGATGATCGTCGTGCTCGGCCTCGAACTCGTGACCGGCAGCTTCGGTTTGCTGCCGCTGGCGCGCCTCGAAGGCAAGGCGACCTGGAGCGCGATCATCGCCAACTGGTCCTGGGTGTTTCTGGGCAATCTCCTCGGCAGCATTGCCTTCGGTGTTCTGATTGCGATCGCGCTCACCAACATGGGCACATCGGCGCCAACAGGCGTCGCGGCTCGCATCATCGCGGTCGCCGAAGCCAAGACCGTCGCCAATGAAGCGTTGGGTATGGCCGGCATGGTCAGCGTGTTCGTCAAGGCCATGCTCTGCAACTGGCTGGTGTGCCTTGGCGTCGTGATGGGCATGACCTCGTCGTCGACGGTTGGCAAGATCGCCGCGATCTGGCTGCCGATCTTCCTTTTCTTCGCGCTCGGGTTCGAGCACGCCGTGGTCAACATGTTCGTGATCCCAACGGGCATGCTGCTCGGCGCCAAGATCAGCGTCTACGACTGGTGGGTGTGGAACCAGATTCCGGTCACGCTCGGCAATATCGTCGGCGGTGCACTGTTCACCGGGATCGCACTTTACGCGACTTACAAGCCGGCCAAGCAGATGGCGCCGATGTCGTCGGTCGCGCCGCAGGTTCCGGCTGAATAGCGGCGGCGGTCTCATGCTGGATACACCGAACGCTGAGTTCAGCGACGAGCAGAAGCGCTACCTCGAAGGCTTCATGTCGGGCCTTCAGGTTGGGCGGGTAGGGCGCGCGCCCGGGCCCGCGGGCGGCGGAAACGCCCCCGTGACTCCCGGTGCCGATCCGGAGCCGATCGGTCCGGATGCCGCGGGCCTCAAGGCGCAGACGCGCGTGCTGCGCGAAGGCAAGAAGTTGTCCGATCCGGAGAAGTTCAAACGCGAGCAGCATCCGTTCGATGCCTATGAGCGATTGAAGGAGCAGGCGGCGAACAATTCGCCGCCGCCGCCGGCGGACAACTTTCGCTGGCGCTACTACGGCCTGTTCTATGTCGCGCCGGCGCAAGATTCCTATATGAGCCGTCTGCGCATTCCGAACGGCATCCTGAAGCATTGGCAGCTCGCGGGTGTCGCCGACCTCGCGGAACGCTTTTGCGGCGGCTACGCCCACGTCACCACGCGCGCCAACATCCAGGTCCGTGAAATCCAGCCGAAAGACACCGTCGCCTTTGTCGAGGGCATTCAGGACATCGGCTTGTGCTCGCGCGGATCGGGAGCCGACAACATCCGCAACGTCACGGGCACGCCGACGGCCGGGATCGACCCGCAGGAATTGATCGATACCCGCGCGCATGCGCGCGAGTGGCACTACCACATTCTCAACGATCGCTCGTTGACCGGTCTGCCGCGCAAGTTCAATGTTGCGTTCGATGGCGCGGGCAGGATCGCCGTCCTCGAGGATACCAACGACATCGCCTTCGCGGCAGTCGATGTGAAGGAGGGTTTTGGTCCCGAGCCCGGCATCTGGTTCCGGCTTGGCCTTGGCGGCATCACCGGCCACAAGGATTTTGCCACAGATACCGGCGTCATCGTCCGGCCGGCCGATGCGACCAAAGTGGCCGACGCCATCGTTCGCGTCTTCATCGAAACCGGCGATCGGACCAATCGTCTGAAGGCCCGCCTCAAATATGTGCTCGACCGCATGGGGATGGAAACCTTCATGCGCGCCGTGGAGGAAAAGCTGGGTTTTGCGCTGACACGCGTTCCGGCGGACGCGATCGCCAATCGTCCCGCGTTCGACCGCATGGCACATATCGGCGTTCACCCGCAGAAGCAGCCCGGTCTGAACTGGATCGGCGTCGTGTTGCCGGTCGGCAAGCTGACCTGCGAGCAGATGCGCGGACTGGCGAAAATCTCCGGTGATCTCGGCGACGGCGATATCCGCTTCACCGTCTGGCAGAACCTTTTGATATCAGGTGTTCCGGACGCCAACGTTGCGCTGGCGACCGCCGCGATCGAACAACTCGGCCTTGCGGTGAAGGCCTCGCATGTTCGCGCCGGTCTCGTGGCCTGCACGGGAAATGCCGGATGCAAGTTCGCGGC
>JAFKKH010000023.1 GCA_017305665.1 Hyphomicrobiales bacterium | reverse complement strand
TTGAGCAGAACGTGCCTATGGTGATGAGCATGGCTCAGCGTTGCATCATTCTGGAGAAGGGCAGGATCGTCGCCAGCGGACTGCCCGATGAAATCTCGCAGGATGAGATCATGCAGAAGTATCTTGCGATTTAAGCCTGGGACGGATGAGTTTTGTTGGTCCGATGCCGTATTGAGGCATTACCGTCTTTGGCTTACCAGCAGTGAAGGGCACCTGATCTCTCATGCCGCTACTGCGTCTCTCATGCCGCTACTGCGCAGAAAACTGACAGGTCTCTGCGAACTAGCTTTGCTTTGCCTCTTTGAGAGGTCAACTTAACGCGACAGTAACCTGCGCCGTATCGGCACATGATGTCTGTTGTGACTACTTACAGCAACACGAAAGCTCATCATTAACTCAAAATATCGGCGTTTCCGGAACGACAAAAGCGGGACATGCGCTTGGCCGATTTGGCATAAACTCACGCGACAGTACTCTGTTCCCCCGGTCCGAATGTTTTTGAAGAATCGTATTGTGACCGCCACTGCACTTCCGTTATCCTGCTGCATCTCTTGAGGTCGACGTCGGATGGGTTTTCGCTTGGAGGACCGTCATGACGAGTTCTTCAGACGCTCTGCAAGATCCTCGCACCGGAACGGACGTGGCGCCGCTCCGTGCAAAATGGGGCTGGATCGTCGCGCTCGGTGTTGTTTATGTCATCGTGGGCTTTGTTGCTCTCGGGAGCATTTTGACGGCGACGATGGCAAGTGTTCTCGTCGTCGGCGTCATGATGATCGTTGCCGGCGTAGCTGAACTGATCAACGCATTCCAGATCAAGAGTTGGAGGAAGTTCCTGGTCTGGGCCCTGCTTGGCTTGCTCTACGTTGTCGCCGGTCTTGTGACGTTCGAAAATCCGCTGTTTACCGCCGTGCTGCTTACGCTGATGTTAGGGGCGTCACTGGTTGCTTCCGGGATCGTGCGGATCTTTCTGGCTTTCAACATGAAACGTGAGACGCCATGGATCTGGGTGGCGGTCTCCGGCGTCATCACGCTGCTGCTAGGACTTCTGATCTTGGCTCGCTGGCCGATCAACAGCGTCTACATTCTCGGCCTATTTCTAGGTATCGATCTTATTATGGCGGGGGCAGGATGGATCGGGCTCGGCCTCGGTTTGCATCGCGTTCCTGCTTCACGCACGGCTTGACCGTGGGCCTGACATCATTGCGGTTGCGCTATCGTGCCCGACGGCCATGATACTTCGGGTGAAAGCAGTATGTTGTAGGTTAGTTTGGAGATCCGGGTGGAGCCAAAGTTATCGAATGCGACTGCACGAAAGCAGGTTTTGATAGATATCGCGTTGCAGGGCGGCGGTTCACATGGCGCGTTCACCTGGGGCGTCCTTGATCGTTTCGTCGAGGAGCCGTGGCTGAGAATCGAGGGTATTTCCGGCACCTCGGCCGGGGCGATGAATGCTGCCGTGCTGGCGAGTGGATGGGCAAGTGGCGACGCCACAGGTGCGAAGGCGGCGCTCGATGCCTACTGGGAAGGTGTGACGCGCGTGGCTGCGTTTAGCCCGTTGCAACGCTCGCCACTGGATCGTTTGATGGACCGCTGGACTCTCGACACCTCCCCAGCCTACGTCGCGTTTGACCTGATGTCGCGGATGCTCTCACCTTATGATTTAAATCCGCTCGGCTTCAATCCGCTGCGTGCCATCCTTCTGGAAAGCATCGATTTCGATTGTCTTAAACGAGTCCCGATGAAGCTTTTCATTACCGCAACGAGTGTGCGCACTGGTCGCGGTCGTATCTTCCGCAATGCTGAAATCACACCCGATGTGCTGCTCGCGTCAGCCTGTCTGCCGACAATGTTCCAGGCGATTGAGATAGACGGCGATTTTTACTGGGATGGCGGTTATGTCGGAAATCCCACTATCACGCCGCTAATCCGGGAAACCGGCGGGGAAGACACCGTCCTGGTGCAAATCAACCCGCGCGAGCGTGCTGATTTACCGCGCTCCGCTGCTGAGATACTGAACCGCCTCAACGAAATTTCTTTCAATTCGCCGCTGATGAAGGAGCTGCGCATGATTGCGCTTCTGCGTCAGGTCGCCGATCCGGGAGACGGGGAAGGTGCGCGTTGGGCCCGGATGCGGATGCACAGCGTCAAAAGTGATCGACTCGCGGAATTCGGCGCGTCATCGAAGTTGAATGTCGAGAGGTCGTTCATCATACTCCTCAAGGAGGAGGGACGTCGCTGCGCCGATGAATTCCTCTTGAGACATGGCGATGATCTTGGCCGACGTTCGACCGTCGACCTTGATGTGCTGTTGACGGAGTGCTGAACCGATGACCTTGATCGGACTTGCCGGAATACTTGGCGGGCTCGGTCTTTTGATCTTATTGGCGTTTCGCGGTTGGAGCGTGTTGCTGCTCGCGCCAATCGCCGCCCTTATCGCGGCGCTGTTCTCCGGCGAACCTCTTCTTGCGCACTGGACCCAAACGTTCATGGGCGGTGCTGCAGAGTTTCTTGCCCGCTTCTTTCCTCTGTTTCTGCTTGGCGCGATCTTCGGCAAATTAATGGAAGATAGCGGCTCGGTGACCGCCATTGCGACCTTCATTACCCGGCAACTGGGTTCGCAGCGGGCGATGCTGGCGGTCGTGCTTGCAGGTGCGTTGGTTACTTATGGGGGAGTTAGCCTATTTGTGGCTTTCTTCGTTCTTGCGCCGATGGCTCAGGAACTGTTTCGCAGCGCAAATATTCCGCGGCGGCTGATGCCTGCGGCAATCGTGCTCGGCACGTCGACTTTCACCATGTCGGCGCTGCCGGGTACGCCATCGATCCAGAATGCGATTCCGATGCCGTTCTTCGGCACTACGCCATTCGCCGCGCCGGGGCTCGGTATTCTGGCCTCGCTGATCATGGTGGGGTTCGGCCTATGGTGGCTCAATCGCGAAGAGAAGCGAGCGAGGAAGCGCTCCGAAGGCTTTGGCGTCGGCGCACCGATGCCGACTGATCGGCTCGCGACCGACGAAAAATTGCGAGAGCGAGCCACCACCGCACGTGAGTTCGATCCGGCGGAAATCCTGCATGGCGAACAAACCGATACGCCACCGCCCATCACGTCCGCTATCCTGCCGCTTCTCGTGGTGATTGCGGTCAATCTCGCGATGTCGCTGTTCATCCTGCCTGCACTTGATACGCGCTATCTCGCGGATCCTCGTTTCGGCGGCGTTACGCTTGCTGATTTGGGCGGTGTCTGGGCGGTGATCACAGCGCTCACCTGCGC
This sequence comes from Hyphomicrobiales bacterium, assembly GCA_017305665.1. Classification (GTDB taxonomy): domain Bacteria; phylum Pseudomonadota; class Alphaproteobacteria; order Rhizobiales; family Xanthobacteraceae; genus Nitrobacter. Next base: position 114,223 of record JAFKKH010000023.1, on the reverse strand, counting down.
CATCGTCACGGTACTGGTGGTGAGCCACCGACGATTGCCCGCACTCCGCGCAACCATGGATGCCGGTGCCAATGCGGCCGTTCTGCCGGCGTTGAGTGTGGCGAGCTTGGTCGGTTTCGGAGCGGTGGTGGCTGCAATGCCTGCTTTTGCCGTGGTGCGCGATGCCGTGCTGAGTATCGGCGGTGGCCCGCTGGTGTCGCTGGCGGTCGCCACCAATTCGCTTGCCGCGCTTACTGGATCGGCATCGGGCGGGCTGACGATTGCACTGGACGCGCTTGGCTCGACTTATCTGGAGCGGGCGATGGCGATCGGGCTCGACCCGGCGCTGTTGCATCGCGTGGCGGTGATCGGATCCGGTACCCTCGACAGCTTGCCACACAATGGCGCGGTGGTGACGCTGCTTGCGGTCTGCGGCTCGACGCACCGCGAGAGCTATCGCGACATTGTCATTGTTGGAATCGTTGGCGCCATGATTGCGCTGGCTGTCGTGGTGGTCGTGGGTTCAATGTTCGGCTCCTTCTGAGCCGACTAGATAGGTCACGCCGGAGCAGAGGAGGAATCTCATGGCGTGGCGCAAGGAGTTTAAGGTGGAAGTCTCGACGAGACGTGTATGTCGACAATAATCGCAATTCTCGGTGGCGTCGGGTTGTTCCTGCTCGGCATGGCCGTCATGACCGATGGACTGAAGGCGCTGGCCGGATCGGCTCTACGCACGATACTCGGCAAGGCCGCAGCCACACCACTCAAAGGAGTTTCATGGGGCGCGCTGATCACGTTGCTTGTACAGTCGTCAAGTGCCGTGACCATGACGACGATCGGTCTCGTCAGCGCCGGACTTCTGACTTTTCCGCAAGGACTCGGCCTCGTATTCGGCGCCAATGTTGGCACGACGGGGACGGGCTGGCTGGTGGCGCTTTTCGGGGTACGCGTTTCGTTGTCGTCCTACGCGCTGCCGATGATTTTCGTCGGTGCTCTGGCTAAGCTGCTCGCGGGTGGGCGGATCGCAGCGGCGGGAAGCGCGCTCGCAGGCTTCGCGCTCGTGCTTTACGGCCTCACGACCCTCCAGCAAGGCATGGGCGGGCTCGCGGAGAGCCTGCATCCGTCTGACCTACCGGCGGTGATCGGTGAGCCCGGTGTCGGTTGGGCCAACGGATTGATTGGTCTTATGATCCTGATTGTCGTCGGCCTGACGATGACCGCGGTCATGCAGTCCTCAACGGCTGCTATCGCCGTCACGATCTCAGCCTTCTACGCCGGTGCAGTAGGCCTGGAGCAAGGCGCAGCCTTAATCATCGGCCAGAATATTGGAACAGCGACGAGCTCCGCATTGGCGGCCATCGGTGCCAGCGTGACAGCCAAACGTCTTGCCGTTGCCTATGTGCTGTTCAAGATCATCGCCGCGCTTATTGCGATCGTTGCCTTTCTGTTTACTGTTGCGCTGATGAAGGCGTCCACCGCGTCGGTCGACGGAACGACGCTCCTTGCCGCGTACCACACTGCTTACAATGTCGCAGGGGTTGCCGTACTTCTTCCGGCCACGCAGTGGTTTACCCGTGTGGTCGAGCGCCTCCTGCCCTCTAGGGAGACAGCGCTCGAGGGGGCGCTCGATCCGAGCGCACTCGTCAATCCAGTGATTGCGATCGAGGTTACCCGGCGCGTCGTGGCGGAGATCCTTAAGGCAACGGCTCCGGCGCTTTCGGTAGTGGATGATGGCGCAACGCAAGGCGCTGCAAAGGCGGCCGCCACCCTTGCGAAGGCACGGGATTTCTTGTCCGAATTGAAAGAGCTGCCGGAGGTAAAGGAGGAACGGTTTCGCATGACGAGCACGTTGCACGCGCTCGATCACGCCGCGCGGCTCGTCGAAATTCTCAGCGAGCCCGGCTTCCCTGGAGGAGTATCCGGAGCCTTCCACGATACTCGTGCCGGCGCGCTTTACGAACAGGCCATGCGGGCGACGCGAGCAGTTGGGGAGTCCATTACGGCGGAATCTGCGCTCACCGAGCGGGCAGAGTCGATCAGCTGGACCGTTTCAGCCGAGGTTGGCGCCTCGCTTGCGGAGATTGAACGCGCGGCGAAGGAGGTCGACGCCATGCAGCGCGGTCACCGCGTCGCAACTCTTGCCGCTGTCGCTCCCGGAAAATTGACCACCGCCGAAGCGTTTGCGCGGATCGATGCTGCGCGGCGGTTCGACCGGATCGTGCATCATGCGTGGCGCACGTCGGCGCATCTGCTCGGCCGAGGCGAACATGCGGTGGATGCGATCGACCAGAAAACCTGACAATCGAAACCGATGCCCTGGCCGGAAACACCGCGACGGAGGGGAAGAAAGATGAGTGCAACTGGTATTGCAGATTCAGGTGCAGCGTCGTGCGGACTGAACCGTCTGCCCCGGCGCAAGAAGCAGGGCTCGCTGACGCGGTTGTTCGTCCAGTTCATGAAAGCCACTCGATGATGCAGCACGACGCCACAGCGAAGACGGATGCTGGGGAGCGCGAGGTCCTGCTAGTCGATCCACGCGAAGGCGATGCCGAGAACGACATCGCCGCCACCAAGCAGCGCTCCCTGTTTGCTATCGCAGGCGGGCTGTTGGTCGAGATCAGCCTGCCGAAGCTGCTACTGGCCTGGACGGTGTCGCTGACGTTGCCTGCGATGCTGCTCGGCCTTGCCCCTCTGGTGGCCACCGGCTGGGCCACGACAGCGACGGCGCAGATGCGATACCTGACTTCGATAGGCGCCGCAGTTGGCGTGATCATCGTGCTGGCTCTAGGCTGGATCGGTTGGCGACCGCTCTTTCGAATGGCAGAAGCGAATTTCTGGTCGCTGAATGCGCTGGCAGTCCAGCCGAGTTATGTGTTTTGTCGAGAAGCAATCCGCCATCTCATGGAGCGGCGGTTCGGCGCAAAACACTCGACCATGCAGCACGCGCGGTTGCGAGCAGCAAGTTCTGCTGTCGCGGGAATAGTCGTTTGCATCGCTGCAGTGCTGATTGCTGCCGTAGTGTGGCCCAACTCGCGTTGGCTTGGGAGTATCAGCGATCTGATATCGCCGCATCGACTGCTCGTTCCGACCATTGCCAACGCTATGGTTCTGACATCGCTTTATCTCGCCGTCGCTGCCCTCTTGTGGGGCTTTGCGGACGCGAGCATGGATCAGCTTCTCGATCTCGACGAATTCGATATCGCGCCTGTGGGGAGCCGAACCTGGCGCGTGGCGCACCTGTCGGACATTCATGTAGTCGGGGAACGCTATGGTTTCCGCATGGAGAGTGGGCGCGGCGGCCCACGCGGCAACGATCGTCTGGAGCGACTGCTGGCTCGTCTCGCAGCTATTCATGTCGGCAATCCACTGGATGTCGTTCTTATCTCGGGCGATATGACCGATGCCGGGCTGTCAACGGAATGGGCTGAATTCCTTGATGCTGTAGCGAAGCATCCCACGCTTCTTGCGCGAATGGTTCTTCTGCCAGGCAATCATGACTTGAACATCGTCGACCGGGCCAACCCCGCGCGGCTCGATCTGCCATTCAGTCCGGGCAAATGTTTTCGCCAGATGCGGACGTTGTCGGCCATGATGGCAGTACAGGGCGCACGGGTGCATGTTGTCGGTGATGAGCCTGCGCAGGCCGCGCGCACGTTCGCCGAAAATCTGAGCGCGCACCGGTCTGATATGGCGGCATTCGCGCAGAGTGGCGGCGTACTGCGTGCGTTGAGGTTGAGAGATGTTTTCGACAATCAGTTTCCAATGCTGCTACCGCCGGACGGAGAGGACGGATTGGGGATGATCATCCTCAATTCGAATGCGCAGACGCATTTCTCGTTTACTAACGCATTGGGTCTCATGTCTGTGGAGCAGTCGCGACGTCTCGTTGCGGTCATGAGGACGTATCCCAAGGCACGATGGATCATAGCGTTGCATCATCACCTGATGGAGTACCCGATGCCGGGCGTTAAGTTCTCAGAGCGGGTGGGGACGGCGCTCGTCAACGGAAGCTGGTTTGTCCGGAAGCTGAAGCCGTTCGCAAGCCGCATCGTCATCATGCATGGCCATCGCCATATCGATTGGGTCGGCGTTTGCGGTGCGATGAGGATCATCTCCGCGCCGTCGCCGGTGATGAATGCGACCGATGAGCAAACCAGGCATTTTCATATCCACACCCTCGCAAGTGGTCTGGATGGCAAACTTTGTTTGCTCGCGCCGGAAAAGGTAGAGATTGCCGGTGTGAAGAGAGCGACTGCGTGACGACGGGTTCAATCGAGTTTGTCGCCGAGACAATCTTCCACGTAGAGCCGCAGAACCGCAATGCGGCCGAGGGCCAGCAGCGGCATCGCCAGAGCTATGCCCATAACGCCGAACAGCGAACCGAACAGGACGATGGCCACCAGTGTCCAGGCCGGCGGCACGTCGACCGCGTGGCGTTGGATCAACGGACCGATGATATAGCCTTCGATGGACTGAATGATCGTATAAAGCCCGACCGCCCACACTACCTTTGATACACCGAGCGGCATGGCGACCAGCGCGATGGGGAACGCTGCAACAATGGGACCAAGGTACGGGACGAAGTTCGAGAGCCCGGCCTGCAGGCCGAGCAGGAAGGCGCCGGGCACGCCGAGGAGATAAAGCATGGGCCAGACGACAAGCGTCATGAGCACAATGCGGAAGACTTGCCCAATGAGCCAGTAGCGCAGGACACTACCCATCTCGTCCATTACCTCCCGGACGCGAGCGCGATAGGGGATCTTGACGAAGGTGATGAAGCCATCGCGATACGTTGCCGGATTAAAAGCAAAAAGTATGCCGAGAAACAGGATGATGAGAGTGCTGGCGAGAAAGCCAGTTGTTGTTCCAACCGCGGTCTGCGCGTGACCGAACAACTCGCCGCGGTCAGGCAGCCATTGCGAAAAATCACGGCCGCCTTCCGGCCCAAACAGGTCGACACCAACCGATTGCAGGTGTTGCTGCAGAACGTCGAGCTGCGCATTCATGACTTGATATAGCAGCCGTGTTTGCTCGGGCAGCTTGGCTGCGCCCCAGACCAAGCTCAGCACAAGCAGGCTCGTCAAAATGAGAACGATCAGCGCGAGCCGCCAAGTATGTCCTGCGGGAATGACGGGCCGAAGCGCCCGCGCGCAGCCATCGAGAAAGGCTGCGAACAGAACGCCGGCGAAGATGAGCAAAAGACTGGAGGACATCTGCCAGATCAGGAAAAGACCGGTGGTTGCGGCCAGCAGCCCGAGCCCGGTTTGGAGGCCGCTCAGTCGCCACTGCACGCGAATCGGCGCCCCGTGATCAATGCCGGAGACGTCGGCGTCAGGCTCAGTGCGGGCTTTTGCAGTATCCACTCGCGGCCTCGCGCATTGGTGCTGTTCGTCAAGCTTCGGACCGTACCCAATGGTAGCGCAGGTAAGGTAAATCGTCGAGGCGATGCCGAGCGTCCCACTCGGTATCGACGGCGTGACGTAGAGGAATAAGATACGCCCTCGTGCAAATTTTGAGCGGTCGAAACTTTCCGAAATCTGATGGAGGTTATCGTGCGACGTCTAGCCAGACTCGCGCTGGCAAGTTTCGTTGACAATTAATTTCTCTATCTTGTTTCATTCGAGGAATAGGACCAACCAGGGAGAGCACGAGGCGCGGATGGCGGTCGCCGCCATCAATCCCCGATCGGGCTAGAACGAAGAGGGATGGATGAGGCGGGCAGCCGTTGCACATAGCCTGCTGCCTTCATCGCTAATCAATGTGAAGGAAAGTTAACTGTCGGCCCTATCGTTGCCGGGTTTCTGCAACCGTCGTGACACGAAGAACCTCTAGAACCTCCAACGGCAAATGTGGAGGAGCGGGATGTCGCGATTCTCACCGGAACTGACCCAAACGCTACGTGCAGCCCTTGATGATGCTATAGTTCGAACCCAGTCGGACTCTTCCATGAAGGCCTTCATGGCAGAGCAGATTCTGCGAGCGGCCGCGCAGGGCATTCACCGCCAAGAGGAATTGAGTTGCATTGCCGTTAAGGCAGCGGAACGAGAAGCCGCTTAATCAATCAGCTTCATCGCTCCCATCTTTCGATCTTTGCAGGCCAACATTCTTTCGACGCAGACGCCGCCCTCCGTCACCCGGCATCAGGGTTTCGGAAGGCGCGAAAGCGTCTGGACTGGCCACCTCGCTGATCAAGATGTCACTTTGATCCATTAGCGCGAGCGATTTCTGCCTGGCCTGTTCATACTCGGGCGACCGCCACCCGGCCTGTTCATGCTTGGCCGGTTGCCGCCGGGCCTGCTGGCGCCGGGGCGGCCGCTGCCCGGTCTGTTCATACCTGGGCGACTACCGCCGGGTCGGTGGATGCCGGGACGACCGACGCCAGGCCTTCGGATGCCGGGACGATGAACCGGCCTACGCCAACCGTGCCAGCCTACCGGGCCACCCCAGCCGAAGCCGCGGCGCAGCCGATAGCCGCACCAATACCACCCAGGTCCACGCCAGCCAGCGTCGTACCAGCAATAACGTCTTCCCCTCCAAACGAACTGAACGGTCTCTACGGCAGCAAGTGTATCCGCCGCGGCGCGGATGGAGTGAGGGTCCATCACGGCCGCATAGGCCCGCGTACCTATCGCTGCACTTACAACCGCGAGCGTAGCGGCCAATGTCAGACAAATTTTGCGCATTGCATCCTCCTCGCAAGGGGTGGGTTGCCTTCGACGAAGACCTCAACCGGATATCGGAGATCTGGTTGCATCACGCGCAGTTGATTGAATTGAATGGCATGGGATCCGCCAAGGTCAGCGCACCTGGTTGATCAGCAAACTTTCTATGCGGATCGGCTCGATCCAGCAGCGCGCTTTGCTGGATACACAATTCTTTGGCTCTTTGGCCTACCGATATATTGCGTAGCGGCAAAGCGAGCTTCGTCGTCATCCCGATCAATGAGACTGCTGGCAAGACATCTCACAGTCGCGACTGGATGTGGGGCGGAAGTCGAACCAGCTTACATTCCAATGATAAGTCGGAATCTCTTTTACTTGACGACCTTGCCGGCCAGTCGCCGAAGGATACGTTTCAAGTTTAAAGCTGGATTAATTATTCATCTCTCGTTCATGCCTGGACGACGAGTTGGCCCAACATCATAATCTCACTTCAATCAGGTCATCACTAATCCAGGTTTCTGACGGCCTTTTGCACACTGCCGTCCGAGCAACAGCAACTTCGGTACTTCAGAGCGGCTCGATTGTACTTGGGCACGGGACGCATTGGTGAGCACGGGAGCGACCAAATGTATGCGAATATTCTCTTGAGCACGGACGGATCGGATATCGCGAGAAACGGTCTTAAGCATGGGATTGCCTTGGCGAAGGCCTTGAAGGCCAAGGTGACAGTCATGACCGTAACGGAACCGATTTTCGCGGAATATGCGGCCGGAATCGGCGCGGGATGGATTCCCTCGAAGGCAGAGCTTGATCACTTTGAAGCGGCTAGCAACGAACGTGCCAACAAAGTGCTCGATGAAGCTCGATCGATGACAGGCGGAATGCTTGCAGAATTCCTGCATGTTCCGAACGCGCACCCAGCCACCAAGATCATCGAAACAGCAAAGTCCAAAGGCTGTGACCTCATCGTCATGGGCTCTCATGGGCGTCGTGGCCTCAGGAAGCTAATCTTGGGAAGTCAAACTTCGGAGGTTCTCGCGGACGGGAGCGTACCGGTGTTGGTCGTGTATTGACCGCTCCGCGCAGCTCGTCGCATTAACCGTTGAGCTATTTGTCACGCCACTCATTGATGCGATCCATGATCGGTGGAGTTTCGGCGCGGTCTTCCGGGCGATCGGAGCGATTAAGGCAATCGAGGATGCGTCGGACGTTGTGGCCGACGGCGGAGACGCCATCGCCGTCAGCTATCCGGAAAGCGCATTGTGAATTTGGCTCCGCGGCCGGGAGCGTCCTCGATCGCGATGTTCCCGTGATGAGCACTCACAATTTTTTCGACGATCGATAACCCCAGGCCTGCGCCTCCGGCAGAGCCCTGGGATTGTCGCCAGAATCGCTGAAAAACTGATTTGCGGTCCGCCAAAGGTACGCCAAGGCCATTGTCGACCACACTGATAGATTTATCAGGGTCGACAATGATTTCGATGGCCGTGCCTTCGGGGGTGTGATGAAGAGCGTTTTCGACAAGGTTTCGCGTCGCGCGCCGGATCATCTCGGCGTTTCCTTTGATGAGAACGGGCTCGTCGGCGCCGATCAACTCGATACCCTTTCCTCGCCTCAACGCCAGCGGGGCGATGAACTCCGCAACCTCGACGCAAACCTCGTGAAGGTCTGCAACGGCGTCTGGATCGACCATCACCGTCTCCAGTTCCGTCATATCAAGCAACTGACTGACGACACGGCTCATGTTCTCGACGTCGCGCTCTAGGGCATGGCTTGCCTCGCTATGCGGGAGGGTTTCGATTCTCGTCCGCAAGATGGCGAGCGGCGTGCGTAATTCATGCGCCGCATCGGCGGCAAACTCGCGCTGGCTGCGGAAACCCTTCTCGATTCGATCGAAGGCTCGGTTCACAGCTTCCACGAGAGGCAGGATTTCGGAAGGCATGTCGTCGGTCGGCAGGCGGACATCAAGGCGCGTCGGGCTGATATGCTTGGCGCGGTCCGATGCCCGATGCAGCGGCCGCATCGCTAGGCGGAAAATGACGATGTCGGCACCAAGCAGGAGGAGCAGAACGGGGACGATGATCCATACAACCTGCTGCAGGAAGTCGGTGAGAACGTCGTCGACGATCACGTCGCGATGTGACAGTTCCTCCGAGACCTGTATCCAGACGGGATGACCATCGATGTCCTTACGCTCGCTTGCGCCGGCGATGGTCTGGGCTCCGCCGGGGGTGCGCGCTTTATGGGGGACAATTCCGGTGGCATTCGGATCGATGGCAAAGAGTGGCTGCTTGTCCGGGCGCGACGAGAAAATCACTGCGCCTGCATCGTCAATGATCGCATATCGATATCGACCATAGCTGTCCGAATACTGATCGCGCGTGCCCTCCGGAAGGCGCAAGGACCATCCCCCCGTCGCTGGTCTGTCGAGGCAGCGGGCGAACATTTCGATCTGAGCCGCCATCGTACTCAACTGAAGTTTCGCGACGTCCGATGCCAGCGACCAGTGCAGCACCGACCGCAGGAGAACCGCGGCAACGATGACCGCTACGACATGAAGAGCAACGATGCGTGACAGGACGGATTTTCGCAGTGCCACCTAGTGTCCCCGAATCCGAAGTTTGCCCGATTTGCAGCGCTTCCATTGCGAACTTCGGATTCGCAAGGACACTAGCAACCCTATAATTCTAGTGTGGTTTAGGTTCAGAAGTTGGCTTGCAGAGTTTGCAGCAATAATGAAGCGGACTTCTGAACCACCACGCTAGTCGCTTTCCATCATCACATAACCAACTCCTCGGATGGTGGTGATCCTCACCTCCGCGCCGATATCCAGAAGTTGCTTGCGCAGGCGATGCACATAAACCTCGACGGCGTTGGAGGCGACATCTCCAGTCAGGCCGAAGATCTGATCTTCGAGAAGTTTTTTGGACACGACGCTGCCCTTGCGGCGCAACAGCAGTTCGAGGACTGCGATCTCCCGAGCCGAAAGATTTTGAGGCTTCATGTCCACAAACACCTGTCGGCCATCGGTGTCGAAAGTCACGTTCGAGAGCCGCAATGTACTCCCGAGCATCTGCCCCGGGCGCCTGAGCAGCGCCTCGAGTCGCGCCATCAGTTCGTCAAAGGCAAAAGGCTTGACGAGATAGTCGTCGGCCCCGCTCCGGAGTCCGCTAACCCGATCCTCGACGCCTCCACGCGCAGTGAGCACGAGAATCGGGATGGGGTCCTTGCGGTGTCGCAGTTCGCGCAGGATCGAAAGCCCATCACCATCGGGCAGACCGAGATCCAGAATCAATGCTGCGTAGCGGGTGGTTCCCAGCGCGCTCGATGCGTCGGAGACATTGGTCAAAAGGTCGCTCTCATAGCCGGCCGTCCGTAACCCCTTCGCCAGAAGGTCACCCAGTTCTTCGCTATCCTCGACAATCAGGACTCTCATGGGTGCGGTGATCCCTTGGGTTCACTTCTCAACGTGGCTCGCAGTAGGCGGCGGGATGCCGGCGTCATTGCGGCTTCGCGGAGGCTCTGATTGTAAGCTGTGTGTAAGGTCGCATCGTGAAGATCGCTGTAAGGCTGCCGTAAGATGCAATTCCTATAGCAGATGGCGCTGCATCGGATCGAGTTTTCATCGCTTTCGTCCGGACATTGCTTGAGCCGGAAGAATCTCGAGTTCGCGCAAACACATCGAGTCCTGACGAAGCGGAACGCCTCGGGACATCTGGCAGGACACCGGAAGTGGAGATACGAATAATGCTTCGTGTGGCGGAGCTCTGGCGAACGTGGGCAATCCGGCGGACTGTCATCGGCCTGATGACCGCGTTGATCATGGTTGCGGCGGCGGCGATCGTTTTGAAGGTCGATCGTGGCCGCGCCGCCCATAATGCTGCTTTGGATAGCGAAATTAGTCGGGCTGACGGCAAGCTCCGCCTTACGGCGTTGCAATGGGGTACCGTGACGGTGCAGCCCGTCGAGCAACATGCTTTCCGGTCCGAATTCCGTACCGAAGGCAAGATCGCAATCGATCAGAACCGCTCCACCCGCATCTTTCCGCCCTACGCGGGCCGGGTGACGGAATTGATGGCCGCGCCCGGCGACGAGGTTAAGAAAGGGCAGCTTCTGTTCGTGATCGCGGCGGCCGACTCCGTCGACGCCCAGAAGGATTTCGTGGTTGCCTTGACGGCCCGGAACAAAGCCGTTTCGCAAGTCAATCTTGCCCAGATCGTCGAGCGAAGAATGGCGAATCTGGCGAAGGACAAGGCGGCGTCGCAGAGGGAATGGCAGGAAGCCCAGGCCAATCTCACCGCGGCGGAAAACGATTCCCGTTCGGCGGAGATCGCCCTTCAGGCGGCGCGCAATCGGTTGCGGCTGGTTGGAAAAACCGACGCCGAAATCGATGCGTTCGAGAAAACAGGCGCACTCACGCCGGACGCTCCGGTGTACGCGCCGCTCGCCGGAACGGTTCTGCAGCGCAAGGTCGGCCCTGGGCAGTATGTCAGCGCCGGGGCAGGCGATGGTGATCCGGTATTCCTGATCGGAGATACCTCGAAGGTTTGGATCACGGCCTATGTGCGCGAGACCGATGTGGCCAAGGTGAAAATCGGGGAGCGTCTGATATTCAAGGTGCTGACCCAGCCGGATCGTTCATTCGAAACGCGGATTGATTATGTCGCGCCGGGAATTGATCCGGACAGTCGGCGGCTTCTGGTCCGCGCCAGCATCGATAACGCGGACGGTTTGCTTAAACCCGAAATGTTCGCGAGCGTCACGATTGTCACCAGCGAGGGGACGCCAACGCCGGCGGTGCCTCTTGAGGCGGTGATCTATGAAGGCAGCAACGCGCGCGTCTGGGCCGTCGGCGACGATCAATCGGTCGAATTGCGCCAGGTCAAACTTGGACAAACGGACAACGGGCTGATCCAGGTTCTGGGCGGACTCAACGTGGGCGAGAAGATCGTCACGCGGGGAAGCCTGTTCATCGACCGGATGACAGTTGCCAATCGAACCTGACAGATACTGGTAGTTCGTCATGATCAATCCGGTCGTCGCGTTCGCATTGAGGCAACGCGTTCTGATGCTGGTCGTGTTCATCCTGACGCTGGCCGGCGGGCTCGTTGCGTTCAGGGTCCTGAATATCGAGGCCTATCCCGATCCCGTTCCTCCGATGGTGGATGTGGTCACCCAGAGCGCTGGGCTTTCGGCCGAGGAGATCGAGCGCTACATCACGATCCCGATCGAGACGCAGCTCTCCGGCGTCCCGAACCTGCATGTGATGAGAACCATTTCTCTTTACGGGTTGTCGGACGTCAAGCTGCAGTTCACTTACGCCTATAGCTATGACGAGGCGCTTCAGCAGGTCCTCAATCGCCTCGGACAACTCTCCGGGTTGCCGGACGGAGTCCAGCCCACCATCAGCCCGGTCAGCCCCATCGGTGAAATCTATCGCTACAGACTGGTCGGTCCGCCAGGCTACAGCGTCCTCGACCTGAAGACGCTTCAGGATTGGGTTCTGCAGCGCCGCTTCCGCGCTGTTCCCGGCATTATCGATGTCGTTGGTTGGGGCGGGAAAACCAAGACTTTCGAGTTGCAGGTCGATTTCGACAAGCTGATCGCGCATGGCTTGACGCTGCCGCAGTTGCTGCAGACGCTGCGCAGCAGCAACCTGAATGTCGGTGGCAATATCGTCAATCTCGGCACACAGTCGGCGGTCGTGCGCGGTGTCGGCCTCATCCGGTCGGTCGATGACATCAACAACACCATGCTGACGCAGGTCGGCGGCAATCCTGTCTTGATCCGCGATGTCGCCAACGTGATCGTCGGTCATCAGCCCCGCCTCGGGATCGCAGGTCAGGATAACGACGACGATATCGTCGAAGGTATCGTCCTGATGCGCCGCGGCCAGCAAAGCACTCCGACCATCAAGCGGGTGAAGGCCGAGGTCGAACATATCAATAGCTCCGGCATCCTGCCGCCCGGTGTTCGGATCGAGCGTATCTACGATCGTCAGGATCTTATCGACATCACCACGCATACCGTCTTGCACAACATGATGATCGGCATCCTGCTGATCTTCGTGCTGCAGTGGCTATTCCTCGGCAATCTGCGCAGCGCATTGATCGTGGGCGCGACGATTCCGTTCGCGTTGTTCTTCGCCATAGGAATCATGGTTCTACGCGGGGAGTCCGCCAATCTGCTATCCGTCGGCGCGATCGACTTCGGCCTGATCGTCGATGCGACGGTGATCATGGTCGAGCGAATATTCCGGCAGCTCGGGCACGTCAGCGCGACGGCTTCGCCAGCGGATGACGACACGTCCGGATTCCGCGGGAAACTGCACGCTATTTATATCGCGGCAACCAGCGTCAATCGTTCGATCCTGTTCGCGACCGGAATCATCATTGCCGGATTCATTCCGCTGTTCACCATGAGCGGCGTGGAAGGGCATATCTTTGGCCCGATGGCGAAGACCTATGCCTACGCCATCGCGGGAGGCTTGCTCGCGACCTTCACGGTCACCCCCGCGCTCAGCGCGCTTCTGCTGCCGGAGCATGTTCAGGAGACTGAAACGTGGCTGGTGCGTACGCTGCATCGCTTCTACAGCCCGGTTCTGCGGCTTGCTGTCGCGAACCGAAAGACAACGGCCACTGTGACGCTGGCGGTGTTCATTCTGGCAGGCGTCGCGATCCGCTTCCTGGGATTGGAGTTTCTTCCCAAGCTGGAGGAGGGCAATTTTTGGATACGCGCGACCATGCCGGCCACGATCTCTCTTCAGGAGGGGAATGGTTACGCGAACCGGATGCGCAAGGTGATCCGCAGCTTCCCAGAAGTGGAGACGGTCGTCAGCCAGCATGGCCGCCCCGACGACGGAACGGATGCAGCGGGCTTTTTCAACGTCGAGTTCTTCACACCGCTGAAGCCGATCAGCCAGTGGCGTCCCGGATTGGACAAGGAAAAGTTGACGGAGGAAATCCAGGCGCGGCTTGAGGCCGAATTTCCGGGAGTCGAGTTCAATTTCTCGCAGTATCTGCAGGATAACGTTGCCGAACAGGTGTCGGGCGTCAAAGGCGAGAACTCGATCAAGGTCTTTGGCAATGATTTGCAGGAACTGACGGACACCGCCGACAAGATCAAGGCGGTGTTGGCGACTGTTCCGGGCATAACGGATCTTGGCGTGTTCGCATCGCTTGGTCAGCCGACCATACAGATCGATATCGATCGCGAGCGCGCCGCGCGCTACGGACTGTCGCCCGGTGACATCAATTCTGTGATCCGGACGGCGGTCGGTGGCGAATCGGCAGGCGACGTTTATGAGCCGGGTAGCGATCGCCATTTCCCGATCGTCGTGCGACTGGCTCCGCAGTATCGCCAGAGCGCGGAGGCCATCAGCAAGCTGACGATCGGCGCATCCGGGCCGAAGGGAATTACGCAGATCCCGTTGAGCGAGGTCGCGCGTATCCGGCTCGTGACCGGCCCTTCATACATCTATCGGGAACAGCAGGAGCGTTATCTGCCGATCAAGTTCAGCGTTCGCGACCGCGACCTTGGCAGCACCATCAAGGAGGCCGAGCAGCGGATCGCGCAGGAAGTGCAGTTGCCGGCCGGAACCCATCTCCAATGGGTCGGCGAATTCCGCAACCTGCAGGAGGCGATCGGGCGGTTGCAGATTGTGGTGCCGTTCAGTCTTGCGATTATCGGACTGCTGTTGTGGATCAATTTCGCATCCGTGCGCGACATGCTGCTGGCGCTGAGCGTCATCCCGATGGCGGTAATCGGTGGTGTGTTCGGGCTGTTCGTGATGGGCATTCCATTCAGTGTCTCGGCCGCCATCGGTTTCATCGCACTGTTTGGCATTTCGGTGATGAACGGGATTCTGATCCTGTCGCAGTACAACGAGTTGATTGAGTCCGGCCTGCAGCGCGTCGATGCGATCATCCGGGCTGGAGAGGCTCAAATGCGCCCGGTCCTGATGACGTGCGTGATTGCGGGAATCGGCCTGTTGCCGGCTGCGGTGTCGACCGGAATCGGATCGCAGGTACAGAAGCCGCTGGCTGTCGTGGTGGTGGGCGGAATGATGGTCGCCCCGCTGGTGATCCTCGTTGCGCTTCCGGCTCTGATCGCGCTGTTTTCCCACCGAAAAGCAGCAGCAGCGACTCTCGAATCGGCGTTCGAACCGGCAGAATAGGACGTCGATTCGTGTGGGCCATGAAGGGGCATTTCGTGCGGTCAAGCCAACAGAATGGATCGAAAGCCGATTCAATAAATTTCGGATCAGGGCCGGCGGCCCATGTCCGATTTTTCGTTGTGGCGTGTTTTGCTGTCGCATCGTCCGCGCTGGCGGGTTGCGCGGTCGGGCCTGACTTCAAGCCTCAGGCGGTGCCGGACACCTCGCGTTATCTGTCCGACCGGGCCGGGGATCGCGTGCCGGGGCATCCGATTGTGCACACCGCGGAAATTCCGCCCCAGTGGTGGGAATTGTTCCGTTCCCCCGCGCTCAACCGCATCGTGGCAGACGGGATCGCGCACAATACCGATCTCGCGGCCGCAGAGGCCGCGGTCAGGGTGGCGCAAGCGAATGCGCTCGCCCAGCGCGGCGCGCTCTTTCCCAGTGTGACGGGCAATTTCAACTCCTCGCGCCAGCAGGTGGCGGTCGATCTGTCGTCGCCCCTTGAGTCGGGTGCGAACATCTTCAACCTGCATACCGGCCAGGTCACCGTGTCTTACGTCGCCGATGTGTGGGGCGGAACTCGCCGTCAGGTCGAATCCATGGATGCGCAGGCCAAGATGCGTGCGTTTCAGCGCGAGGGCGTCTACCTGACGCTGGCCAGCAACATCGCACTCGCGGCGATCGAGGAAGGCCGGCTGCGCGGGCAGATCTCGGCGACCCGTCGTGTCATCGATCTGCAGTCCGAGGTCTTGAGGCTGTTGAAGCGGCAGCAAGAGCAGGGGCAGATCGCCTTGACGGACGTTGCTGCGCAGGAGACCGCCGTTGCGCAGACCAGGCTCCTGCTGCCGCCGCTCGAGAAGCAACTCGCGCAACAGCGCCATCTGTTGTCGTTTCTGACCGGACGCGTGTCGAGCGACGCTCCGGGGGAAACGTTCAATCTCGGCTCGTTCCGGATGCCGCGCCGCCTGCCTCTCAGCTTGCCGGCGGACCTCGTAAGACAGCGCCCTGACATTCAGGCTGCCGAGGCCAACTTTCATGCCAGCAACGCCATGATCGGTGTGGCGATCGCCAATCGCTTGCCGCAGATCACCTTGACCGGCAATGTCGGCGCAGCGGCCGCGAGCTTTGCGCAGCTGGCCGCGCCGGGGGCAGGGTTGTGGATGATCGCCGGCAACGCGGCTCAGACCATTTTCGATGCGGGAGCGCTGGAGAACAAGCAGCGCGCGGCGGAGGCAGAGGCCGATCAGTCGCTCGCCTTGTATCGCAGCACGGTTCTCGCCGCATTCCAGAATGTCGCGGACGTGCTGCGGGCTCTCCAGGCGGGCACGCGCGCGATCCGTGCCGCGACCGATGCGGAGCGTTCTGCGTCACAGAGCATTACGCTGCTGCGCAAGCAGGTCGATCAGGGACAGATCAGCGTGCCGCTTCTGCTCGCCGCGCAACAGGCTTATCTGCAGACCTCTCTCGCGCGTCTCGATGCGCAGGCTGCGCAACTGGCTAATACGGTCGCGCTGTTCCAGGCCCTTGGCGGCGGATGGTGGAATCGGGATGATCCGCAACACGCCGGCCCATCGTTTTAAGATCGTGCGTTCGCAGCGTGAGCGACCATCACAAGTGGAACAGCGTTGCGCTGATGGCAGGCGGCAATGGTCGTGTGACCACATAGGTGTTTTGAAGACTCTCCGCGCCGGAGGGAACAGTGCCGTACTCATCGCCCAGACTGGAAGTGGCGCTTCCCAGGACCGCGCCGCCACCGCCGACTTCGTCGATTTCTTCAAGCGACAAAACTCTGGTTGGTTCGACTTGCGTCACGTTCGATACCTCCGACTGTTGGAACGACAGTCAGGGAGTGTTGAGCTACTGAGGCTTGAATTCAGTGACGAAGATCACGGATTTCAGCAAGGCCGACGCCGTCGACCGGAGCGCTGAATTTCGATCAGCGGCGCTCGTCTTCCGCATGCGGTGATGCCGGCGCGGCCCCGTCGGCAGAAGCATCTATAAAAATGTCTTGCATCGCTCTGCGCCGTCGCTTCGAAAAAGCCGCAGGCCGAGCAGTGAGCCTAACGACTGGAGTCCGGAATTGGATTTGGCATGAAATGTAACTCTTGATACAACCCATGAGTTCGGGGTGGTTTTGGGAAACAGCCCAGTGACATTGTTCCTGCGTCTTCTTGCTGACGATCTCACCGGCGCGCTTGATACTTCCGCCGAATTTGTCGGCGTTTGTGGTCCGCTGGACGTTATGTCGTGCGACGTTCTTCCGTCGCAAATTCCGCCATCCGTGGCCATCGACTCCGGGACACGAGAGCGCAACAAGGCCGAAAGTCTCGCCATCATAGACCGGCTCGTACCCCTGTTGAAGGATGGCAGTCTTGCCTACAAGAAAATCGATAGCTTGCTGAGGGGATTCTGGGCGGCTGAATTGGGCGCGTGCCTGCGATCCGGCCCCTGGCGGTCATGCATTTTGGCGCCGGCATTCGCCTATCAGGGACGCCGCACGTTCAATGGTCAACAATATGCGCGTTCCCATGACGGCAGTTGGTCGCGTGTCGGCAACACGCTCCTGGCTCAATTGAAGAGTGAAGGAATTACCGCGTCTATGGGGCCGATGAACGGCGATCCGGATGCCGGCGTTTCTGTTTTCGATGCCGAGAACGAGGCCGACCTCGATCGGATTGTGGATATCGGCAAACGTGCTCCAGGACCGGTGCTGTGGTGTGGGAGCGGCGGGCTCGCCAGCGCGCTCGCGAGAGACAATGAGGCGCCATCGTCTCACCATATGCGCGGTCCGGTCCTCGGCGTGTTCGGATCCGATCACCCCACGACGGTCGCGCAACTCACGGCTTGTGGACCTGCCGTTGTGACGCTTTTCGACAACAATGCTTCGAATGCTGAAATTGTACGCAAGCGGCTGGCGGCGGACGCCATCGCCATGGTTGCGTTTAATCTGTCACGGGGGCTGGACCGTCGCGATGCGGCAAAACGGATTGCGCGCGAACTCGAACGACTGACGGCTGATCTCGATCCGCCGGGGACGTTGATCGTTGCGGGAGGCGAAACCTTGAAGGCGGTATGCCTTGCCGTGGAAGCGCGCGCCCTGAAGGTAACCGGTCGCGTGTTCCCTGGACTTCCGCGATCAACCATTCAGGGTGGACGATGGCATGGTGTAGATGTCATCTCCAAATCTGGAGCTTTTGGCCCATCGGATCTGTGGCGGAAATTGCTATTGGACAACGGCCTCATCATCGAGCGGTAGAATGACGAATTTGCATCTTGCGGTCACGATGGGCGATCCGGCCGGAATAGGCCCGGAGATTATCGTCAAGGCGTGTCAAAAGTTGCGCGCGCGAATTGAGGCGGGTGATTTGAAGCTTCTCATCATCGGCAGCGGCGCGGCATTGAGACGGGCCATGGCCGATCTGGATGCGGACACTGACATTTCAGAGGTGACAACGGCTAACGCTGTCTGGCCACATCTCAGTTTTCTGCAGGCCGATGTGGAGGGCGATCCGATTAGCCCAGGACATTTGTCGGCGGAAGGCGGTCGCTTTGCCTTCAAGGCGGTGGAGCAGGGGGTGAGATTGGCTCAGGCGAGCCGCGTCAGCGGGATCGTAACTGCTCCCCTCAATAAGGAGGCTTTGAACAAGGCCGGCTATCATTATCCGGGTCACACCGAGATGCTCGCTGAACTGACCGGCGCGCGGGGATCCGTCATGATGCTTGCGCACGGAAACATGCGCGTCAGCCATGTATCCACGCATGTGGCACTCGAAGATGTTCCCAAGCGGTTGACGCCGGACCGCCTGCGCTATGTGATCGACCTGACGAACAAGGCTTTACGCGACCTCGGCGTGGCCGCGCCGCGAATTGCAGTAGCCGCACTGAATCCGCATGCCGGCGAGGGTGGTTTGTTCGGCCGGCAAGATATCGAGGTTTCGGAGCCGATCATCGCGAAGGCCGTCGCCGACGGTCTCAATGTCTTTGGGCCGATCCCTGGCGATACGGTCTTCGTCAAGCTGCGCGCCGGTCAGTTCGACGCCGTGGTCGCCATGTATCACGATCAGGGGCACATTCCGGTCAAGCTACTCGGATTCGAAGTCGATCCGGCCACCGGACATTGGCGGGAACTGTCGGGTGTCAATATCACGCTCGGCCTACCCATCATTCGGACCTCGGTCGATCACGGCACGGCCTTCGATATAGCAGGCCGTGGCATCGCCAATGAACGCAGCATGGTGGAAGCGATCGACTATGCAGTACGGCTGGCGGCGAACCCAAAAAGTCTGTGAGGCGCTGGTTGCACTTGTTGTGCGTCCTACGCTTCGTTTCATCGTCGGTTGGCGCAGTTGATCAGAATTGATTGTTAAGAGTCGAAATCGCCACGTCCGGCTAGTTGGATTTGAATGCGGTGAGGATTTCGGTTGCATGAAACGGCCTTACCGCCAGCTCACGAAATGCTTTGCGTGCGATATCAGGATCGCGAGCCTGCTCTCCAGACACTCCTTTCCTTCTTTCCTTCCCCGGCGGAAGGAAATTCCCCGCCCGCCTGCAACAACAGCGATCCATTTCATTGCTCGGCCGTTCGGCAGCGACATATAAATGAGCATGCCGATCGCGGAGCAAAGCGTGCGTTACGAGCCTTTTGGCGAACGTGTCGATGCGGAAATGAGGAATGCGCCGCAGTCGCGCACCTCGCGCATTTTCGCGCGCGTTGGCGCAGGCCTGTTCTGGATTTTGCTGGCAGTCATCGTCACCGCGCGCGCGATTTATTTCCAGCCATGGAATTTCGACGGGCTTCAGGTCGCGGCCCTGGCCAGAGGATTGCTCGGCACCTTCTAGGCGATCTGCGCGGCGGATCCATCGTCCCACAACAGCCGTTCGAAAGCTGCCGCGACCGGAATGTCGATCCGGCCGGGCATCCTGAGTTGCCAAAGCGTCCGCTCGATCCGCAAATCCTGCATCTTGACGACCTTCAGCCGTCCGAGACTGAGCTGATCCGCAATCGCGGCTGTTGAGATGATCGAGACGCCGAGGCCGGCGGCGATGGCCTGCTTGATTGCCTCGGTGCTGCCGATCTCAAGCGTACGGGACGGCTCGATATCCTGTGCTGCAAGGGCCTGCGCGACGATCTCGCGCGTGCCCGAGCCGGGCTCGCGGACGATCAGGATTTCGTCGTTCAGCGCGGTAGCCTGCACGGGAGTCTTCGATCTGGCGAAGCGATGTTGCGGACCGACGATCAGGCTCATGACGTCGGTGCGCCAGGGATGGCTGACCAACTCGTCGCTGTCGACGGGACCTTCGACCAGCGCGATCTCGATCTCATGCGCGGCCATCAGTTCGGCCACGTCGCGGGTGTTCGCGCTGACCACATGCAGGTCGACGCCGGGGTAGGTCCGGTGAAAGCGCCCCAGATAATCGGCGATCATGTAGGTCGCGATCGTGGTGGAGGCGCCGATGCGAAGCGATCCGCTGTCGAGGCTGCGCAGCGACTGCAACTCGTCCTCGGCGGCACGTTCCGCCGCAAACAACGCTTCCGCATGTCCGATGAGCGCCTGACCCTCGCGCGTGGGACGAACGCCGCGCGGGGTGCGGTCGAGCAGGCGGCAGCCGACCTGAAGCTCGAAATCGCGCACCCCTTTGGAGATCGCCGGCTGGCTGATGTGGAGCGCGTCGGCCGCGCGCGAAAAGCTGCCGGCTTTGACGACCGTTGTGAACAGACGAAGCAGATGCAGATTCAGGGACATAACCTGCCTTTATCGGGCCAGACTGAAAATGTATTACCCCATAAGCGGCCATTGCGAATAAAAATATTCTCCATCTTGGAGGATTTCCGTGCCGCAAAGGGACGTTTTGGCCGCTGAAAAAGAGCAGACGGCCGGCCATGTCAGCCGCCTTGCCGGGTTGGTCCCTGGCATTCTTCTCTGCAGTTTCGTCGCGATCCTTTCATCTGCTCTCGAAGGCGTGGAAGCGCGCGCGCTGGGCCACCCCTATGTGGAAGCGCTGGTGATCGCTATCCTCGTCGGTATTGCCGTGCGCAGCATCTGGGCACCGTCCGATCGCTGGCAGGCGGGCATTGCTTTCAGCGCTAAACAGTTGCTCGAGGCCGCCGTGATGCTGCTCGGTGCGTCCATCAGCTTTGCCGCCATTGCGTCGTCCGGCGTCATGTTGCTTGGCCTGGTCGCAGCGACGGTTGTCGTTGCCCTCGGCATCAGTTTTGGCATCAGCCGCGCGCTCGGTCTGCCGCTGCGGTTATCGATCCTGATTGCCTGCGGCAATTCGATCTGCGGCAATTCGGCGATTGCGGCCGTGGCTCCGATCATCGGCGCGGATAGTGATGATATCGCGTCGTCCATTTCCTTCACCGCGATTCTCGGCGTGCTCACGGTGCTCGGGCTTCCGCTGCTGATCCCGCTTCTGCAACTGACGGCGACGCAGTACGGAATTCTGGCCGGACTGACGGTTTATGCGGTCCCGCAGGTGCTGGCCGCGACGGTGCCCGCTGGTCTGCTCGCCACCCAGATGGGGACGTTGGTGAAGCTGATGCGGGTGCTGATGCTGGGGCCGGTCACGATTGTTCTCTCGCTGATCGCACCGCGACTGCCGGGAGGCTCAGGCGCGGCGAAGCCCGTTGGATTTTTCCGGTTCGTGCCCTGGTTCATTCTCGGGTTTCTCGCATTGGCGACGCTGCGTTCGATCGAGATCGTTCCTGCAAGCGTCGTCGATCCCCTGACGAAACTCACCGGCTTCCTGACGGTCGTGTCGATGGCCGCGCTCGGTCTCGGCGTCGATATTCGGGTTTTGGCGGGCGTCGGGGGGAGGGTGACCGCGGCGGTCACGCTCTCATTGGTTCTGTTGCTGGGGATCAGCCTCGGACTGGTTCAACTCTTCCACTAGACGGTAACGTCAACGCGAGATCGTGCGCTCAGGCCTCGGCCACGAACCGGTTGCGCAGCGTGCCGATCCCTGTGAGTTCGATCTCGACCACATCTCCCGCCTTCAGGTCCGGCGAGGCACCGTCGGTGCCCATCCAGATCACGTCGCCCGGCCACAGCGTAAAATACTTCGTCAATTCGACGATGAACGGCACGATGCCGAAGATCATATCCTTGGTGTGAAAACGTCCGGTCTGCTTGCCGTTGACCTTGACGATGGTCTCCATCTTGTCGAGATCGACGTCGGTCTCGATCCACGGGCCCATCGGCTTGAAGGTGTCGGCGTTCTTGGCGCGCCACAAGCCACGATCAGCCTTTTGCCAAGTGCGCTCGCTGACGTCGTTGCCGATGGTGTAGCCGAACACGCAGGACATGGCATCGGTTTCAGAAAGGTGTTTGACCTTCTTGCCGATGACGACCACGAGTTCGCCTTCATAGTGAATCTTTTCAGTCGCGGTGCGTGGAATGATGACGTCCTCATCGTGCGCGATCAATGCGTTCTGCGCGCGATAGCCGATCTCCGGTCGATCCGGAATATTGGGGACGGTGCCTGCCTTGTCGGCGGCTTCCTTGAGATGCTTCAGGTAGTTTAGCCCGACGCAGTAGAAGGTGCGCGGCACCAGCGGCAACTCGATCTTGACGTCAGCGAGCGGATAGGTGCGCGGCGAACGCTCCCATTCGCCAAAGGGATCGCCAATGATTGCGATGACACGCTCCTGCTCGACGATGCCCCACGAGGTCTTTCCGTCCGCAGTGAATTTCAGCCAGCGCATCTGTGGTTCCTGTTTGTCTGATTATTCAGCAGCGGCCTGCGCCGGGATTTTCCATGCGCCTGCGGCCGGGCGGGGTAGGCCAAGATTTTCGCGCAAGGTCTTGCCAGCGTAGTCCTTGTGGAACAAGCCGCGGCGCTGCAACTCGGGCACAACATATTTCACGAAGTCGGCATAGGAGCCCGGCACGTATGTTGCGGCGATGACGAAGCCGTCGCATCCGCGTTCGACGAACATCTCTTCCAGCCGGTCCGCGATTTCCTTTGGGCCTCCGACGATGGCGTCCTGGGTCTGACCGCGGCCGGAGAATTTCACGAAATCGCGCGCGCTGGGATTGGGCTTACCGCTCAGCTTGAGCACGCCGTCACGCATGCCGAGCATGCCTTGCATTCCCTGCAGCTCAGCCGTGGTCAGTGGCTCGTCGATATCCTTGGCCGCGAAATCGAAATTTAGCGCTTCAGCCAGCAGCGACAGCGCGTCGATCTCAAGCGGCAGTTTTTCGATCAGGGCCATTTTGTCCTCTGCTTCCGCTTTCGTCGCACCAGCGATCGGCGTGATCAGATTGCAGAGGAACATGTGGTCAGGATTGCGGCCCATTTTCTCCGCTTCAGTGCGGATCGCGGCATAGCCTTGCTTGGCGTTCGTCAGGTTACGCGCCGCCGTGAAGATGACTTCGCCCCAGCGTCCGGCGAAATGCTGGCCACGCCCGCTGGCGCCGGCCTGGACGATGACCGGGTGGCCCTGCGGCGAACGCGGCACCGTGAACGGACCGCGCGATTTGAAGAATTGCCCGCTGTGATCGAGGCGTTTGACCTTGCTTGGGTCGGCGAAGCGGCCGGATGCCTTGTCCATCAACAGCGAACCGTCCTCCCAGGAGTCCCAGTGGCCGAGCACCACCTCCAGGAACTCGTCGGCGCGGTCGTAGCGCAGGTCGTGGGCGAGGTGCTCGTCCTTGCCCATATTCTGGGCTTCGCCATCGTTGACCGAGGTAACCACGTTCCAGGCGGCGCGGCCGCCGCTCATCAGATCGAGGGTGGCGAAGCGGCGCGCCACGTCAAACGGCTCGTAATAGGTGGTGGAGCAGGTCGAGGCGAGGCCGAGTTTTTCGGTGACCATGCCCATGGTGGTGAGCACGATCAGCGGATCCATCTTCACGCATCGGATGCCGTACTCGACGGTGTGGGCATGGTCGTTGCCAAGCCGGTCCGGCATGGCCAGGCGATCGTCGAAGAATGCCATGTGGAACTTGCCTGCTTCGAGGATGCGAGCGATCTCCTGGTAGTAGTCCGCGGACATGGAATCGTCGCGCGAGTCGGGGTGACGCCACGAACTTGGCAGGTTGGTGCAGTTCTGCGCCTGCAGAAATCCGACCATCACCATCTGTCGTGTCATGCCAGTCTCCGTGCGGGAATTTGAAGCGATGTTAGTGCAGGTCGAGTTGCGCGGCGATCTTATAGTCATCCGCGAGTTTGCGCAGCTTGTCCCACGTCGCGTCTTCGATCTCGATGCCGGATTTGCGACGCTGCTGCTCGCGCAGGTATTCGACCTCGCCCGGATACATCACGCCGGGACTGCCTTCCGACGCGGGCGTGGATTTCAGGTAGCGCGCGAACTCGGCGACTTCCTTCTTGAAATCAGCGAGCGGACGGAAGGCAGCGACGTTAAAGACAGCCATGAATACGCCGTCGTTATGCCGCCCCGTTGGTTCGACGCCAAAGCCTAGCCCGGTCAGAAGGCCACACAGCACCTCCACCATGGCGGCGAGGCCACTGCCCTTGTAACCTTCAGTCCCGCCGAGCGGCAGCAGCGCGCCGCCCTTCTTGAACTGGGTGGGGTCGGT
This sequence comes from Hyphomicrobiales bacterium, assembly GCA_017305665.1. Lineage (GTDB taxonomy): Bacteria > Pseudomonadota > Alphaproteobacteria > Rhizobiales > Xanthobacteraceae > Nitrobacter. The sequence goes on along the minus strand of JAFKKH010000023.1, from coordinate 89,882 downwards.
GGTCTGACGTCCGTCCTTGTCGACGATCCAGCCGGTTGGAATGCTGTCGCCACGCGCGGCGGCGAGGTTGATCTTCCCGGCGGCGACGGCCGACGTCGCCATGTCCAGATAAAACGGAGCCTCGAGATCGGACGGCACCGCGATCGAGATCGGATTGGTGCCGAGCCGCGCCTCGCGGCCGCCGAACGGCGCGACGTGCTTGGGCGAGCGGCCGGAATCCGCGGTAGCCAGCGCGATCATGCCTTCCCGCATCGCCATCAGCGGATAGGCCGCGAGACGGCCCACGTGACTTTGGCGAAACACGGTGCAGGCGGCGACGTTGGCTGTCCTTGCCTTCTTGATCGTGAGTTCCATCGCCTTGGCGTTGACGTGGAAGCCAAATCCCCACTGACCGTCGATCACTGTGGTGGTTGGAGACTCCTGCACGATGGTCCAGGGCGCGCCGGGGACGATATGTCCGACTTTGATACGATCGATGTAGGTGGGGATCGCGATCACGCCGTGGGAGTCGTGTCCGGCCAGATTGGCGTTGACGCACCCAGTTGCGACCGCCGTCGCCTCCTCGTCCGACGCGCCGGCGGCCTTCAGAAGCGCAGCGCCGATATGGGTAAGGCGGTCGACCTGGACAATCGGCATCGCGTTTCCTCTCTACAGCGTCCGCGCGAAGCGAATCTTGGTCAGGCCGGGTGGCCATTGCGACGGCCTTATTCTTTCAAGGCGACGTCACCTTGGCAACGGATCAAACTAAAGGCGGATCAGGCATGCGCTGGTGGTGACAAACATTCCGTCGCACGGATGAACAAGGAACCGTATTATTGGCGCGGCGATTGCTTCACGCTCCACAGCGTGGGCACCATTCTGCATTCGATCAGGCAGAATGGGTTGTCCCGCTATAACCCTTCGTGCGCAGGAACCTGCAACATCATGTCTTGAAAAATGGCGGCGAGCGCTCCCATTGCCCAAGGCGGTAAAGTGGCCTGATTCCGGACGGATAGGCAGTTCGTCCTTCGACGAAAGGCACATTGACAGACTTGTGGCGAAAGGACTTCTAGTGCCGACAACGATGCACTGTGGCTGGCAGCGGTTAATGGGCGTGCGCCATCCGATACGCCGGGCCCGCAGTGAGTGAAATTGACACCACGTCAAGGTGTCTTTTGGGAGGACTGTTCGTGATGAAGGACACATTTAAGCAGGCAATGAATTTGGCGGTATCGCGCCGCTCCCTGTTGCAGGGTGGCGCGGGCCTGGTCGGCGGTGCAATGCTGCCGATGGGCTTGGTCATGCCCGCCTTCGCCGATGACAAGCCGGCGATCGGCACCTGGCCGGCAGGCTCGTCGGGCTCGTCGGTCACGATCGGCGCTGCGGTGCCGCGTACCGGCACCTACGCGGTGCAGGGCGAGGACGAGCTCAAGGGCATGCAACTCGCGGTCGAGCATCTGAACTCCGGCCACGATCTGATGAAGAAGCTGTCGCCCAAGACCAAGAAGGGCGTTCTCGGCAAGGAAGTGAAGCTGGTGGTCGCGGACTCCGGTGCCAAGCCGAACGAAGCGGTGCAGGCGCAGCAGCGCTTCATCACCGAGAACAAGGTTGTGCTTATGACCGGATCGACCTCGAGTGCGGTCGCGGTGGCGCTCAACAAGCTGGCGCAGCGCGAGCACGTGCTGTACGTGGCCGCCATCTCCGGTTCCAATGACACCACGGGCAAGGATTGCGTGCGTTACGGCTTCCGTCAGGGCTTCTACGGCCAGACGGCCGCGGCGGCGATCGCGCCGGTGCTGGTCAAGCAGTTCGGCAAGAACAAGAAAGTCGCCTACATGACGCCGGACTATACGTACGGCCATACGGTGACCAAATCGATGCAGGATATGACCAAGGACGCCGGCTGGACCACGGTGACCAACCAGGTCTCGCCGCTTGGCGCGCCGGATTACTCGTCCTATCTGCTCAACGTCGCCAACTCGGGCGCCGACCTCCTCATCAACGTCAATTGGGGTCACGACGCGGTGTTGTCGATCCAGCAGGCCAAGCAGTTCGGCGTGCTCGACAAGATGAAGCTCGTCGTTCCGTATCAGGTGCCGTTCCTGGCGCGCGAAGTCGGCGGTGGCTTGATGGCCGGCGTCTACGCTGCGACCGACTATTGGTGGACGGTTGAGGACAAGTATCCGCTCGCCAAGATGTTCAACGAGGCGTTCAACAAGAAGTTCGGCTATCAGCCGGAGTGGGGTGCTGAAAACGCCTATGTCAGCTTTGCACACTGGGCGCGCATGGTCGAAGAAGCCGGCACCTTCTATCCGCCGGACGTCATCAAGACCTACGAGAAGAGCGAGACCATTCCGTCTCTGCTCGGCAACGTGCACTACCGCAAGGAAGATCACCAGTGTGTCCGTCCTGTCATCATCGTCAAGGGCAAGGATCCGAAGGCGATGAAGAACAAGGAAGACTACTACGACATCGTCGAGATCGTCCCGGGTGACGGTCTGATGCAGAAGCCAGACGCCTTCGGCTGCAAGCTCGGCGACTATACCTGATCCAACCGAGATACCGGCGCCGCGGGTGGTCGTTACGACCTGCGGCGCCGGTTTCGCGTGTTAGTATGTGTTCGATGACCACGGTTCCTTTTTAATCAAGCCCGGCGTTTGCCTTTCATGATCAACTGGCCAAATTTCGTTTCCCAGCTTTTCAACGGACTGGCGCTCGGCGCACTGCTGGCGCTGATCAGTTCCGGGCTGACGATCATCTACGGCACGCTCGGCGTGCTGAACCTTGCGCACGGCGCGATGTTCATGGTTGGCGGCTACGCCGGCTACGTGGCTTATACCTACACCGGCTCGTTCATTCTCGCCGTCATCGCGGGATCATTGTTCGTCATGATCCTCGGGATCGTGATGGAGCGGGTCATCATTCGCCACTTCTATCATCGGCCGCATGAAGATCAGCTTCTGGTGACGTTCGGACTCGGCATCTGCTTCGTCGAGATCGTCCGGTTCATTTTCTCGAGCCAGTCGCAGATCGTCCCGCCGCCGTCGTTGTTCCAGGGTATCACCTCGCTCGGTTTCATGTTCTATCCGACCTATCGCCTGGCGGTGGTCGGCATCGTTGCGATCGCGCTCGCTGTCCTGTTCATTGTGCTCTATCGCACCCGGCTTGGCATGATTGTGCGCGCCGGCATTGAAGACTCGGTGATGGTGGATTCGCTCGGAATCAACGTCTATCGCGTTTTCATGATCGTATTCGGCATCGGCGCCATGGCGGCGGGTTTCGCGGGCATCGTCAACGCACCCGTCGTGTCGCTGACGCCGGGAATCGGCGACGACATTCTGGTTCAGACCTTCGTCGTCGTCGTGATCGGTGGCGTCGGTTCGTTCCCTGGCGCCATTCTCGGTGGTCTGATCGCCGGTGAAATCATCAGTATTACTTCAATGATTGATCCGAGCTACGCCTATGTCATGCTGTTCGTTGCAATGACGCTTGTGCTGGTGCTGCGGCCGCACGGGTTGCTTGGCACCCAGGGTCGCGAATGAGCGTGGTTGTCAAATGCTGAAGCAACGTCCCTTTCTGGTCGAGATCCTCACGGCGGTTGGTTTGATTGTCGCGCCGTTCGTGTTGCCGCATCTCGGCTTTGCGCCCAACACCGTGAATCGCATCCTGGTCTGGGGCCTGTTCGGCCTCGGCTTCGACATTCTGTTCGGGTTCACCGGCCTGCTGTCGTTCGGCCAGTCGGCGTTCTACGGCACCGGCGGTTTCGTCGCGGCGTATCTGCTCACCCGAGCCGGCTTTCCCAACGTGCTTCTGGCGCTTGTGATCGGTATGATCGCTGCGGCCGTCACCGGCTACCTTGTCGGGCTGATCGCGCTGCGCCGGACCGGTATCTATTTCGCGATGATTACGGTCGCGATCGCCGAAGTGTTCTATTTCGTGGAGTTCAATCCGCTGGCGCATTGGACCGGCGGCGAAAATGGATTGCCGGGCGTGCCGACGCCCAGCATCGATCTCGGCTTCACCTCGTTTCATTTCACGACAGGCTGGTCGCTCTACGTATTCCTGGCGGCGTGCTATTTCATCGGCGTCGTCATCGCGCTCCGCATCGTGCGTTCTCCGGTGGGGGCCATCTTCAGCGCCATCCGCGATAATCCGCTGCGTGCAACTGCGGTCGGCCACAATATCCACGGTTACAAGCTGACCGCGTTCGTGATTGCTGCCGCCTATGCCGGATTTGCTGGCGGCCTTCTCGGGTCCATGCAGGCGTTCATGCCGCCGGATGCCTTCATGTTCGATACTTCCGGCCAGCTCATCATGCAGACTGCGATCGGGGGTCCCGGAACGTTGTTCGGTCCACTGGTTGGTGCGGCGGTCTGGCTGTTCCTGCAGGATTTCCTGCAATCGGCCCTTGGCCTCGGCGCCGCGTGGAAGCTGGTGCTGGGCGTCGTGTTCGTTCTTCTGGTCTGCTTCCTCCGGCGTGGCATCATTGGGGGCTTCATCGATCTCTATGCGCTCGTTTCCGGCAAGCGCAAACATCGGGAGCCCGCCGAGGAGGCGACGACGGCTTTGACCGCCGAGGAAGAGCAAAAGGTCGCGGAAGCCGAGATCGCGAAGGAGCCTGATGCGCCAGCAATGGCACCGCCGAAGCGATCAGGTGACAACTATTCCGGCCCGATCCTGCAGGCGACCGGCCTCACCAAGCGATATGGCGGCCTTTTGGCCAACAGCGATATCGATTTCACGGTCAATCACGGTGAACTGCGCGGCATCATCGGCCCGAACGGTGCCGGCAAGTCGACGTTCTTCAAGATGCTGACCTGCGAGATTCCGCCGACCTCGGGCAAGATCGTGTTCGAGGGGCGCGATATCACCGGCATGAACGTCACCGACGTCTGCCAGCTCGGCCTGACCAAGAGCTATCAGGTCAACCAGCTCTTCACCGGCCTGACGGTGCGCGAAAACCTCACCATTGCGGCGCTCTCCGAACTGCGCGGCAAATTCCGTCTCGACATGTTCCGCAGTCTCGACAGCATTCCGGGCTTGTCCGAGCAGGTCGAGCGCACCCTCGAGCTGGTCAACCTCACCAAGCGGCCGGATACGCCGGTGTCCGAGCTTGCCTATGGCGAAAAGCGCCGGCTGGAGATCGGTCTGGCGCTCGCCACCTCGCCAAGCCTGTTGCTGCTCGACGAGCCGCTCGCCGGCATGAGCCCGCGTGAGCGCGTGGAAACGGTCAAGCTGCTGAAATCCATCAGCAAGGGCCGCACCATGATCATCATCGACCACGACATGGACGCGCTGTTCGAACTCGCCGAGCGCGTCACCGTGCTGCAGGAAGGCCGGGTGCTGGTCGAGGGAACGCCGGACGAAATCAAGAACAACGCCGCGGTTCAGGAAGCTTATCTTGGCGGCGTGCATGGAGAACTCGACGCATGAGTCTGCTCGAGGTCAATGGTCTGAACAGCTATTACGGGGATTCCCATATCCTCTTCGACGTCTCCTTGCGTGTCGAACGCAACGAGGTGGTGGCGCTGCTCGGGCGCAACGGCGCCGGCAAGAGTACGACGCTGAAGAGCCTGATGGGTGTGGTCACGCCGCGCAACGGTACCGTGATTTTCGACGGCACCGACGTCGCTGGCCGCAAGAGCCACAAGATCGCCCAAGCCGGCATGCAGCTCGTGCACGAGGAGCGCCGCATTTTCGGCAGCCTCAGCGTCGAGGAAAACATCGTGATCGCGGGACTGACGGCATCCAAGCGCTGGCCGCTCGACCGCGTCTACGAAATGTTCCCGCGGCTCAGGGAACGGCGGTCCAATCGCGGCAATGAACTGTCCGGCGGCGAGCAGCAGATGCTGGCGATCGCACGCGCATTGGTGCGTGATCCCAAGATCATCCTCCTGGATGAGCCGTTCGAGGGACTGGCTCCGGTCATCGTCAAGGATCTGATGCGGGCTTGCCGCGATCTCGCTGCGGCCGGCCAGACCATCGTGCTGGTGGAGCAGAATCTGGCAGCGACGCTGGCGCTCGCCCAGCGCATCTACATCATCAACAACGGTCACATCGTGCACGAGGGGCCGGCGCAGGAAATCAAGGCGCAGCCCGATGTGCTGCAGCGCTATCTCGGCGTGTAAGGCGGCACTCGGCCGGTCTGCTAGTTGCCGCCAAGCGCGGCGATCAGCCGGGCCGCGTGATCCTCGAGTACTTTCATATCCTCGGTCCGGCTCTGCGCCGGCAGCAGCTCGACGCCCGATCTCATGGGCATGACGTGCATGTGGAGGTGAAACACCACCTGTCCGCTGGCGGCTTCGCTGAACTGCTGGACGATGATGCCCTCCGCGTTGAAAGCCTTCATGGCGGCGACTGCGATCGTCTTCGCGGTTCGCGCGACTTCGGCGAAATCGTCAGCCGAAATATCGAGAATGCCGCGGGCAGGAGCTTTCGGGATCACCAGCGTGTGGCCCGGCGAGCGTGGCATGATGTCGAGAAACGCGAACGTGCGGTCGTTCTCGTAGACCTTGAGGCACGGAATCTCGCGGCGAAGGATTTTGGCGAAGATGTTCTGGTCGTCGTAGGCCGGCATTGTTCCATCCTGTCGTTGCGCGCACGATTGTTGTAGCGCAGCAGTCCACGGCGGCGCCGAAGCCGCCGGCGTTTTCCCCACAATCGATCTGACCATGAGCCGAAACGTCGGCGGGCGCGGATGATCCCGCTTGCGCCACCGTCTACTCAGCCCTTAGAACTATACCTATAAAAGAACAAATGTTCTGCCAGACAGAACATCATTGCAATTCGAACGATGAGGAAGTGGTGCCTATGGCGGATGCAATCGGCTTCATCGGTCTCGGGGTCATGGGCGAGCCGATATGTCGCAACCTGGCCCGCAAGAGCGGCAAATCGGTCGTCGGCTTCGATCTTGCCGATGCGCCGTTACAGCGGCTCGCGGGCGCCGGCGTCGCGCGCGTCGCGTCGCTGGCCTCGCTCGCTGAGCAATGCGGCGTGATCTTCCTCGCCCTGCCGAGCGGCAAGCATGTCGAGGCGGTGTGCGACGGGTCGGATGGGCTCCTGGCCCACGCCACGGCGCGGCACACGATCGTCGATCTCGGCACCTCTGCTGTGGACCTCACGCGCCAGTTGGCGGGGCGCTTTGCCGCCAAAGGTGCGGCTTATGCGGACGCGCCGATTGCGCGCACGCGGCAGGCGGCAGAGGAGGGCACGCTCAGCGTCATGGTCGGCGCAGACCGGGCCACGTTTGCGAAGATCAAGCCACTGATCGAGACCTTCGCCACCGACATCACCCATTGCGGCCCGGTCGGATCGGGACAGGTGGTGAAAATCCTCAACAACATGGTGCTGATGCAGACGGTGGTGGCGCTGGCCGAAGCGCTGGAAGCCGCGAAGCGTGCCGGGCTCGACGGACGATTGTTGTTCGAAACGCTGATGAAAGGGTCGGCCGACAGTTTTGCGCTGCGCAATCACGGTATGAAGGCGATGCTGGTCGACACCTTCCCGGAGCGAGCGTTTTCGACGCAATACGCCCGCAAGGATCTCGGCTACGCGCTCGACCTCGCACGATCCGTCGATATCAAAATGGAAGGCGCTGAACTGGCGGACCGGTTGCTGGCTGCGGCCATCGATCAGGGATTTGGCGATCTCTACTGGCCCGCGGTGTCGCGCGTGATCGCGTCTCGCAGTCAAACCGAAACGGGTGCCGCATGAAAAGCTCCGCAGCGAAAGCGATGCCGGATCCGCCGGCGCGAGGCGAGGGCGTTGCCGCCGTCGAGCGGGCGCTGGCCATTGTCGGCGCTGTTGAGGTCCGTGATCGCCCCGCGACGCTGGCGGAGCTCGCGCTGGCCACGGGCTTCTACAAAAGCACCATCCTGCGTCTGTTATCCACGCTGATGGGGTCCGGCTATGTCACTCGGCTGCGCGATGGCCGCTACGAACTGGGACCGACCGCATTCCGGCTCGGCGCCGCCTTCACGCGCAAGAACGCACTGGGCCATCACGTCGAGCCCGCCCTTCAGGATCTGGTCGACCGCGGTACGGAGAGCGCGTCGTTTCATGTCCGGCAGGATGCCGAGAACCGGTTGTGCCTGTTCCGGGTGAATTCGCATCATGAGACGCTGGATCGCGTCGAGGCAGGCCGCGTTTATCCGCTGCGGGCCGGCGCGGCCGGACACATCATCCTGGCTTTCGATGGCGCGGTGGGTCCCCGCTACGATGCCATTCGTGCCGAACGCTGCAATATCTCGCTGGGCGAACGCGACCCGAGTTGCGCTGCTGTGGCCGCGCCGGTGTTCGGGGCGCGGGATGGGTTGGCCGGCGTGCTGTCGTTGTCTGGTCCAAGCGATCGTTTCACGCCCGCCGATATTGCGCGCATGAAGACGATGCTGCGTTCCACCGCGGTCCAATTGACGCGCGCGCTTGGCGGAACCTGGCTCGGCAGCGAGGCCGGATAGCGGTCAGCGGGGAACGACGTCCAGTCCCGTCGATCGATAGGCCTCGATGGCGCGCTCCGAGCGAAGCGTGTCGAGGAATTTCTCGGCAGCGGCGCGGTTTGGTGTATCGGCGAACAACGCTCCTGCGAGCCGCGACGCCTTCTGCACCTCTTCCGGAAAGCGACCGACGATGTCCACGTCCGGCACGGTCATCAATTCGCTGATCTGCTGCACGGCGATGTCGGCTTCGCCGGTGAGCAGCTTTTCTGCGGTGAAGCCAGCAGGAATGACGGTGGCTTTTGCCTTGATGGTCTCGGCGATACCGAGCTGGTCCAGCACGTTGCGGAAATGGATGCCGCTCGCGCCGGCCTGCGAATAGGCGATCGAACGGGCATTCAGCAGTGTCTGCCTGAAGGCACTGGTGGTCGAAATGTCAGGATGCGGCGCGCCTTTGGGAACGGCGATGCCGACGCGACTCTGTACTACCTCGAACCGGCTGGCCGGATCGATGATGCCTTGCGCCGACAGTTCATCCATGGCTTCCGTCATGATCACCAGTGCGTCGGCCCGACCGCCGCCTTCGATGGTCTTCATGATGACGGTTGTCGGATTCCAGTCGATCTCGAGCATGACGCCGGCCGCCGCGAGGTCGGGCACGATGACCTGATCGAAGGCCTGGCGGATCGCCAGCGCACACATGACCTTCAGCGGCGTGGGTTGACCGGTCATCTTCGTCGTCTCCTGTTATGTTTGTGGCTTGTTGCGGAGCCTGACAATGCCGTCAATACGCATTTGCTGGAAGGTGTCCCGTGCGCGAGGCTGCATTGACGACGAAGGAGGGCAGCTTTAATCCGGATGGCACCAGACAAAGGACACCAACCATGGCGCCTCGCATCGTGCTGCTTCATGCAACTCCGGTTGCGATGCAACCCATTCAAGCCGCGTTCGAGCAGCGCTGGCCGGAAGCGGAAACCATCAACTTGCTGGATGACGGCCTGTCGATCGACAGAGCCCGCGACGCCGATTTGACCTCGGCCATGATCGAGCGGTTCGTCGGTTTCGGACAATATGGTGCGCGCATGGGCGCCGACGGCATTCTGGTGACGTGCTCGGCGTTCGGTCCCGCTATCGAGCGGCTGGCGGATTCATTGCCGGTGCCGGTTCTGAAGCCGAACGAGGCGATGTTCGAGGCGGCCGTCGCGCAAGGCAGCCGCATCGGAATGCTGGCCACCTTCGCGCCGTCGGTCAGCACCATGACCGATGAGTTCGATGACTATGTGTCGCGCAGCGGCAAGCAAGCAACGCTGAAGACCATTGTGGTGGACGATGCCATGCGGCTGCTTCGTAGCGGCGACGCGGAGGCTCACAATCGTCTCGTGGCTGCACGCGCTCCAGATCTGAAGGATTGCGACGCGATCATGCTTGCGCATTTCTCGACATCGCGGGCGGCCGAGAAGGTACGCGCGGCAGTGTCCGTGCCCGTGCTGACGGCGCCGCATGCCGCGGTCGAGCGGATGCGTGGTCTCGTCAAAGGTTGAAGCTAGTCGCGGCGCCGCTCCAGCGGTCGCGTCAGGCCGAGCCGGCTGATCCGGTCGCGGGTAAGCTGGTCCCGTGCGCCTTCCTCGATCAAGAGATCGATCAAGGCCAGCCGCTTCGATTCATCGGTCGCCTCGGCCAGCAGCTTCCGATAGCGGTCGTAGTCGTATCCCTGTTCCCGTTCCGTCATGTGCCCGCGCCCCGCGATGCCCGCTTCTTGTTGGGCAACGATCATACGCGGACGTTCGCGGCAGCGCCACGCTCTGTTCACAACTTTGGTGAATCAGGCCTTGCGACTATGCGTTCTACGCTCAAGGGCGGTCAGTTGCAGGGATGTCTGCGGCCATCCTGCCCGCGGTAGGACGCCGCGCTCTGCTCGCAGCGCACACGGGCCGATCCGTCGTAATAGGCGAAGGGCCGATCCGGCCGGAAACTCGGCCCGTAGTTGTGGAGGTAGATATCGGTCGCAGCCGAATGATGTCGGTGGTGATGGTGATGCCTGTGGTGATGCGAGCGCGCCAGTGCCGGCACCGAAAGAGCCATCGAAACCGCTGCGGTGATGGTCAGAAGTCTGATGGTCGTCATTGTGCGGGTTCCTCGGTTGCGAGATCGAGATGGCATCGCGCTAGTCAACTGGGATCGGCACTATCGGTTCCATGTTCAGGGCGGCCTAACTCTCTGTCAACGATGACCGGCAGTTGTTGACCACCCCTTCAAGTATCGGGAAATGCCAAGTACGCTTGAGTCCTCCTGCTCAGCACCAAGTACCATCCGAGGATACCTGATTGATCACGCTCTATCATTGTGCCGCCGCCCGCTCGTTCCGCCCGCTGTGGACGCTGGAGGAGCTTGGACTGTCCTATGACCTCAGGATGCTCCCGTTTCCGCCGCGGGTGATGGCCAAGGATTACCTCGAGATCAATCCGCTCGGCACCATCCCGTTGCTGCTGGACGGCAACACGCGCATGACGGAATCGGCGGCGATCTCGCACTATCTGGTCACGCGCTATGGCCCGACGCCGCTGTCGCTCGCGACCAATGAGCCGGACTACGGTGCGTTTCTCAACTGGCTGCATTTCGGTGAGGCAACGCTGACGTTCCCGCAGACGCTGGTGTTGCGCTATTCGCAGCTCGAGCCGGAGGAGCGGCGCAATCCGCAAGTGGCGACCGACTACGCAAAATGGTTCCATGGCCGTCTGCGCGGCATCGAGGCCGCGCTGGCCGATCGCGAGGTGCTGTGCGGTGGCCGCTTCACAGTAGCCGACGTGTCGGTCGGCTATGCGCTGCTGTTGGCGTCCCGCATTGGCCTCGCCAAGGATTTTACCCCCAATGTCGCGGACTACTGGCAAAGGCTGCAGAAGCGCGACGGCTATCGCCGCGCCGTGGAGGCGGAAAATCTCGCCAGCGACCGGCAGGGTATTCCCCGCCGGGTCTATTGAGAGACGGTTGCGCGTGACGCCGGATCAACCCGGATTGGCCTTCAGACCCGCCGCCTCGATGCCGGCGATGGCGCAGGCCTCGTCGTTGTCGGAGGTGTCGCCGCTGATGCCGACCGCGCCGAGCAGCTTGCCGCTCCCGTCCTGGATCAGAACGCCGCCCGGCACCGGCACGAGGCGTCCCTGCGCCAGGGCGTTCACGGCATCGACGAAATAGGCCTGCTCCTGCGCGCGCTGAAAGATCGCGCGCGACCCCATTCCAAGCGACAGCGCGCCGTAGGCCTTGCCATGGGCGATTTCGCTGCGCAGCAGGCTGGTGCCATCCTGGGCCGCCGTGATCTTCACGCAGCCGCGCGCATCGAGAATGGTGACGACCAGCGGCTTCAGTTTCTTTTCGACGCCCTTGGCGAGGGCGACATCCAGAATCTTGCGGGCAACGTCGAGAGTGAGATCAGCCATGAACGGGGTCCTTTGAAGTGGCGTGAGAGGTTGAGTTGAATTGTGCGCTGTCGAGGCTCATCGCCAGCACGCGGGAGACATGCAGCGCGGTGCGGTTCGTGCCATCGGCGATCTGATGGCGACATGAGGTGCCGTCGGCAACCACAAGGGTTGCGGCATCGGCCTTGCGTATCGCCGGAAGCAGCGACAGCTCGGCCATCTGGATCGAGGCGTCGTAGGTCTCGGCGCCGTAGCCGAACGCACCGGCCATGCCGCAGCAGCTCGATGAGACGGTCTCGACCGTGAGATCGGGGACGAGCCGCAGCACCTGCTCCACCGGTTTGAACGCGCCGAACGATTTCTGATGGCAGTGCCCGTGAACGACCGCCCGGTCGGCGATTCTGCCGAGCGGGAGTTGTAGCCGTCCCGCCGCCGCTTCGCGCGCCAGAAACTCCTCGAACAACAGTGCGTGCGCGCTGACGGATTGCGCGGCCTCGTCGCGACGCAAGGACAACAATTCGTCACGCAGCGTGAGTAGGCAGCTCGGTTCGAGGCCGACGATCGGTACACCGCGCGTCGCGAATGGCGCGTAGGTCGCAACGAGGCGGTCGAGTTCTGTTCGCGCCTTATTCACTAGCCCTGCCGAGAGAAACGTGCGGCCACAGCAGAGTGGGCGACTGCTTGCATCGGCCGGCTTCGGCAGATGCACGCGATAGCCACCTGCGACCAGCACACGCAGCGCGTCGTCAAGATTCTCGCGCTCATAGGTGCGATTGAAGGTATCCGCGAATAGTACGACCTCGCGGCCATCCGTCGGCCCAACAACGTCAGTGCCAGGTGCGAACGTGTCGCGGCGCCAGGCGGGCAGGTTGCGCTTGGCGCTGATGCCGGCGAAGGCTTCGAACAGTCTGCGCAGCAATGAGCTGCTGTTGCGCAGGTTCGCCAAGGGTGCGAAACGCGCAGCAAGACCCGCGTAATGCGGCAGGTAGGCGATGAGACGGTCGCGCAGCGAAAGGCCGTGCTTGGCCGCCCGCGCGGCCAGTACCTCGATCTTCATCTTGGCCATGTCGACGCCGGTGGGGCACTCGTGGCGGCAGGCTTTGCAGGAAACGCAGAGTTTCAGCGTCTCCATCATCTCGTCCGAGGTGAGCGCGTCGGGACCGAGTTGCCCGGAGATCGCGAGACGCAAGGTATTCGCACGTCCTCGTGTGACATCCTTCTCATTGTGGGTGGCGCGGTAAGACGGGCACATCACGCCGCCCTCGAGCTTGCGGCAGGCGCCGTTGTTGTTGCACATCTCGATCGCGCCCTGAAAGCCGCCGCCGGCGCCCGGATAGGCCGACCAGTCCAGCACGGTCTTCAGCTCATTGACGCGATAATCCGGTGCGTAGCGGAACAGCGAGCGATCGTCCATTTTTGGAGGATCGACGATCTTGCCGGGATTGAGCGTGTTGCCGGGATCGAAGCGGTGCTTCACCTCGCGGAAATCGGCGACGATACGGCTTCCGAACATGGTCTCGTGGAATTCCGAGCGGACAAGGCCGTCGCCGTGTTCGCCGGAATGCGACCCCTTGTAATCGCGCACCAGCGCAAAGGCTTCCTCGGCGATGGCGCGCATCGCCTTGACGTCCTTCTCCAGCCGGAGATTGAGAACCGGGCGCACGTGCAGGCAGCCCTCGGATGCATGGGCATACATGGTGCCGTGAGTGCCGTGCTTTGCGAACACATCGTTGAGGCGCTGCGTGTAGTCGGCGAGATGCGGCAGCGGTACCGCGCAATCCTCGACGAACGAAACCGGCTTGCCCTCCTGCTTCATGGACATCATGACGTTGAGGCCAGAGGTGCGGAAGTCGGATATAGCGGTCTGCGTCGCCGGCTCGACCACATCCACCACGCCGCCCCATTTGCGTTGCGGATTGGTCCAGCCGAAACCGAGATCGGCCATCAGTTCGGAAAGCTGCTTCAGCTTGCGCAGGTTGTCGGCTTGATCTTCTTCCGCGAACTCGACGATCAGCAGCGCATCGGGATCGCCGCGCACGGTGGCCTCGATCACGGGCCTGAACATCGCGATGTCGCGGCCGAGCGCGATCATGGTGCGATCCACCAGTTCGACCGCGATCGGCTTCAACCTGACGAGATGCTGCGCCGAATCCATCGCCTCGTAGAAGCTGCCGAAGTGGCAGACGCCGAACACCTTGTTGCCGATCAGCGGCCACAGCTTCAGTTCGATTTCGGTGGTGAAGGCGAGGGTACCTTCGGAGCCGACCAGAAGATGCGCCATGTTGTTCGCCGCGTTGCCCGGCACCAGCGCATCGAGATTGTAGCCGCCGACGCGGCGCTGCACCTTTGGAAACCGTTCGGCGATCTCGGTTGCCTCACGCGCGCCAAGCGCCAGCATGTCGCGAAACAGTGCCGCGCCGGCATCGCCGTTGTTGCGGAGCGTGGCGTCGTCATCGATCGGACCGAAATGCAAACGGGTGCCGTCGGCAAGAGCTGCGTCCATGGACAATGTGTTGTCGCGCATGGTGCCGTAGCGTAGCGAGCGGCCGCCGCAGGAGTTGTTGCCGGCCATGCCGCCGATGGTGGCACGGGAGGCGGTGGAGACATCGACCGGGAACCACAGGCCGTGCTTTTTGAGCTGGCGGTTGAGATCGTCGAGCACGATGCCGGGCTCGACGCGGCAGGTGCGCCCTTTCGCGTCGAGCGAAACGATGCGGTTCAGGTGCTTGGAAAAGTCGATGACGAGGCCGTCGTTGACGGTCTGGCCGCATTGCGAGGTGCCGCCGCCGCGCGGGGTGACGATCCGCCCATCATCGCGTGCAATCGCCAGCGCTCGTAACGCCTCGTCCATGCTGCGGGGCACAACCACGCCCGCCGGCATGATCTGGTAGAACGAGGCGTCGGTAGCATAGCGGCCGCGGCTGAAAGCATCGAACAGCACGTCGCCGGTGATCTCGCGGGACAGACGCGCGGCGAGGGCGCTGTTTTCAAGGGAATCTGGGGCTTTTGTGGCCCGCGGCGTCGCCATCGGTTCGATCTCGCGTAAGGGGGTTCTGTCTTGCATCCGCTATTCGCCTTTGCAAGGCATGACCGGTATTCTTGAGCATTGACGGATGCTTGCAGGCGCGGGACAAGCCCGTCGAAGGGTGATATTTGATCCTTGGTGTCCCGAACCTGAAGTTCGCCTCCCTTCGCAGCACGTTTTTTGCGAACTTCGGATTCGAAAGGACACCAGCAAATTTACGATTCTGGTGTGGTTTGGATTCAGAAGTTCGCTTTGATAGACTTGCCGAAGGTGGGAAGCGAACTTCTGAATCACCACACCAGCCAAGCCACGAGATTTCCTCCGGGAAGGACGCCAGATGACGCTGCATACAGGACGGCATTTTCTCCAGATTCCAGGCCCCACCAACGTGCCCGACCGGGTGCTGCGTGCCATCGACATGCCGACCCTCGACCATCGCGGCGCGGAATTCGCCGTGCTGGGTCACGACGTGCTGGCTGCGGTTCAGCGCGTGTTCCGCACCAAGCAGCCGGTCATCATCTATCCCTCGTCCGGCACAGGCGCCTGGGAGGCGGCCATCGTCAACACGCTGTCGCCGGGTGACAAGGTGCTGATGTCCGAGACCGGCCAGTTCGCGGCGCTGTGGCTCGGTATCGCCAACAAGTTCCGGCTCGACGTTGACATGCTGCCGACCGACTGGCGGCACGGCGCCCCGCTAGATCTGATCGAGGAGCGGCTCAAGGCCGACCGCGAGCACAAGATCAAGGCCGTCATGGTGGTGCATAACGAGACCTCGACGAGCTGCGTCACTCACCCGCTCGAGGTCCGCAAGATCCTCGATCGGACGAAGCATCCCGCGCTTTTGATGGTCGACACCATCTCCGGTTTGGCTTCGCTCGAGTACGAGCACGACGCCTGGGGTATCGACGTGTCGATCGCGGGTTCGCAGAAGGGCATGATGCTGCCGCCGGGCCTCGGCTTCAACGCGGTCTCGGAAAAGGCGCTGGCCGTCTCGAAGGCCAACACGTCGACGCGGTCCTACTGGGACTGGCACGACATGATCGCCATCAACAAGCAGGGTACCTTCCCCTATACGCCCGCCACCAACCTGCTGTACGGCCTCAAGGTCGCGGTCGCGATGCTGGAGGAGGAGGGGCTCGAGAACGTCTGGGCACGCCACAAGCGCCATGGCGCCGCGACCCGGGCCGCCGTGAAGGCCTGGGGCCTCGAGCCGGTCTGTCAGGACCCGCAGGCCTATTCCCCCGCGCTGACCGCCGTCATGGTGCCCCAAGGCCACGACGCCGATGCCTTCCGCAAGGTGGTGCTCGACAATTTCGACATGTCGCTCGGCACCGGCCTTGGCAAGATCAAGGGCAAGGCTTTCCGTATCGGCCACCTCGGCCATTTCAACGACCTGATGCTGATGGGAACGCTGGCCGGCGTCGAGATGGGTCTCGACCTCGCCAAGGTGCCGCATCGCACGGGTGGCGTGGCTGCGGCCATGGAGGTGCTGAAGGGGCGCGACGTGGTCGCGATGCCGAAGGCTGCTGTCGCCTGAGGTGACGATGCGAGCTCGTCGGGGTGATGGAAAACCATCTGCCCCGACGTTTTTGCTTTGCCCGTCTTTATGGTTCAAATCTGCGCAACAATAGGAAGAATGGACGCGATGAACGCCCCGACCACCGTCAATGAAGACCTGATCTACGTCGTTAACGACGGCATCGCACATCTGACCTTCAATCGCCCGCAGGCGCGCAATGCGATGACGTTCGCGATGTACGAGCGCATGGCGGAGATTTGCGACACCATCAACGGCGACCGTTCGATCAAGGCGATGATCTTGACCGGGGCCGGGGATAAGGCGTTTGCCTCGGGAACCGACATTTCCCAGTTTCGTGCTTTCAAGACCCCGCAGGATGCACTGGATTATGAGGCGCGGATCGATCGCGTGCTCGGCTCGCTCGAGCGCTGCCGCGTACCGACCATCGCCGCCATTGCCGGCGCCTGCACCGGCGGGGGGGCCGGCATTGCCGCGTGCTGCGACCTGCGGATTGGGACCGCCTCGACCCGGATGGGATTTCCGATCGCTCGCACCCTCGGCAATTGCCTCTCGATGTCGAATTTCAGCCGCCTGATCGCGCTGATCGGCCCGGCCCGGACCAAGGACCTGATCTTCACCGCCCGCCTGATCGAGGCGCCGGAGGCGATGGCGCTCGGCCTGCTCAACGAGATCGTGCCCGACGTCGAAACGCTGCAGCGCCGCGCGCTGGAGATGGCGCAACTGGTCGCGAGCCACGCCCCGCTGACCATGGAGACCGCGAAGGAAGCGGTGCTTCGCCTGCGCCGCACGCTATCGCGCGAGGAAGGGCAGGATCTGATCCTCAAGGCCTACATGAGCGAGGATTTCCGAGAGGGCATGGATGCTTTCCTGAACAAGCGGAAACCCAACTGGAAGGGCAAATAGGTCTTCCAAGGCCGCTTCGACCGAGCCTTGGATTTTCATCGGCGAGAAAGCCCTGCCTAACGGGCGACATAACGATTAACGGGGAGGAAGATCGATGCGGAACTTGATTACGGCCGCGGGCGCGGCAGCCTTGTTGCTCACCGCGGTCCCGGCGAAGGCGTGGGAGCCGACCAAGCCAGTCGAAATCGTGGTGGCGGCGGGCGCCGGCGGCGCGTCCGACCAGATGGCGCGGATGATCCAGGCGGCGATCCAGAAGCACAACCTGATGAAGCAGCCGATGGTGGTGTCGCTGAAGGGCGGCGCATCCGGCGCCGAAGCTCTGATCTACATGAAGTCGAGTCAGGGCGATCCGAACAAGGTGCTGATCGCCTATTCGCTGATCTACATGCTGCCGCTGTCCGCGAAGATTCCGTTCAACTGGCGTGAACTGACACCGGTGTCTGTCATCGCGATGGATCAATTCGTGCTGTGGGACAACGCCAGCGGTCCGAAAACCGTGAAGGATTTCATCGCGGCGGCAAAAGCATCCAGCGTGCCGTTCAAGATGGGCGGCACCGGTTCCAAGCGCGAAGATAACGTGCTGACCGTGTTCATGGAAAAGAAGACCGGCGCGAAGTTCGCCTATCTGCCTTACAAGTCGGGCGGCGAGGCCGCGACGCAACTGGTCGGCAAGCACACCGAATCCAACGTCAACAATCCATCGGAGAACCTCGAGGTCTGGCGTGCGGGTCAGGTCAATGCGCTCTGTGTGTTCGACAGCGAGCGCATCGATTACAAGACCAAGGTCACCGCGACGCAATCATGGAACGATGTTCCGACCTGCAAGGAAGAGGGGCTCGATGTGCAGTACCTGATGCTGCGCGCGATGTTCCTGCCGGGCAAGGTGACGCCGGAGCAGACCGCGTTCTATGTCGACCTGTTCAAGAAGGTGTCGCAGACGCCTGAGTACAAAGAGTACATGGAGAAGCAGGCGTTGAAGCCCGTCTGGTTCGAGGGCAAGGACATGGTCGAGTTCCTCGAGCAGGACGACAAACTCAATACGCAATTGATGACCGAAGCGGGCTTCGTGGCGAAGTGATTGCGGTCGCGTTGACTGCTCAATAGACAACACGTCCCGCTCTTTTCCGACGGGGAGAGGGCGGGACTGCGTTGTGCCTCTCAATAAGGCCATACCCATGTCTCTCACGGATACCGAAATCTCCGTCGATGATCCCACGGCGCCGGAGGCAGATTCGCCAGCGGTGACCAATAACCGCAGCGTGGAAATCGTCGTTTCGCTGCTGCTCGTCGGGCTCGCAGCACTCCTGGGCTACGACAACTGGCGGACTGGCATCTCCTGGGATTCGACGGGCCCGCAGGCCGGTTACTTCCCATTTTATCTGTGCGTGATCCTGGGTGGGGCCAGTCTCTACGGGATCGTCGCCGCCTTGCGCGATCGCACGACGGCCACCGAAACGTTTGTCACCCGAGCGCAACTTCGCCGCGTCCTCCAGGTGTTCGTGCCGACGTTGCTGTTCTGCCTTGCCATGCAGTTCCTCGGTCTCTATGTCGCGAGTTTTCTGCTGACCGCTGGATTCATGCGGATCATCGGGCGGATTGCATGGTGGAAGTCGCTGCTCACCGCTTTCATTTTCACGGCTGCGATGTTCGTCACCTTCGATATCGCCTTCGACGTCATCATGCCGAAAGGCCCGCTCGAAGCGGCGTTCGGTTACTAGGGCTCCTCGCGATGGAAGCTTTCGGTCTGCTGCTGCACGGTTTCGGCGTTCTGCTCACGGGAAAGACGCTGCTGTTGATGATGGTCGGGCTCGTGCTCGGCATCTTCGTCGGTGTGCTACCCGGGCTTGGCGGCCCCAACGGGGTCGCGATCCTGTTGCCGCTGACGTTTACGATGGATCCGACCTCGGCCATCGTAATGCTGTCCTGCATCTACTGGGGCGCGTTGTTCGGCGGTGCGATCACTTCGATCCTGTTCAATATTCCAGGTGAGGCGTGGTCGGTCGCGACCACCTTCGACGGCTATCCGATGGCGCAGCAAGGGCAGGCGGCGCAGGCGTTGACGGCGGCCTTCACCTCGTCGTTTATTGGATCGCTCTGCGCGGTGTTGCTGATCACGTTCCTTGCGCCGATGATCTCGTCCTTTGCATTGAGATTCGGGCCGCCGGAGTTTTTCGCCGTTTATCTGCTGACATTCTGCTCCTTTGTCGGCCTCGGCCGCGAGGCCAAGCACAAGACCATCATCTCCATGGCGCTCGGCCTTCTGCTGACCGGCATCGGGATGGATACGATCTCCGGGCAGTTGCGCATGACGTTTGGATCGACGGATCTGCTGCGCGGCATCAACTTCCTGGTCGCTGTGATCGGCCTGTTCGGCATCAGCGAGATTTTGCTGACGATGGAAGAGCGCCTGGCGCTGCGCGGTCATGCCGCCAGCATCAGTATGCGCGTGGTCCTCGGCGTCTGGAAGGATCTGCCGAAATATTGGGTCACGTTGGTGCGCTCGTCCTTCATCGGATGCTGGCTCGGCATCACGCCGGGTGGCGCCATTGCCGCCTCGTTCATGGGCTACAATCTCGCCAAGCGGTTCTCCAAGGATCCCGATAGTTTCGGCAAGGGCCGCATCGAGGGCGTGTTCGCGCCGGAGACGGCCGCGCATGCCTCGGGCACCGCAGCGCTGCTGCCGATGCTGGCGCTCGGCATTCCCGGCTCCGGCACTGCGGCCATCCTGCTCGGCGGCCTCATGGTATGGGGCCTCAATCCCGGCCCGCTGTTGTTCGTCGAGCACAAGGATTTCGTCTGGGGCCTGATCGCCTCGATGTATCTCGGCAACATCGTCGGTCTCGTGCTGGTGCTGTCGACGGTACCGATCTTCGCCTCGATCCTGCGTGTGCCGTTCGCGGCCATCGCGCCGATGATCGTGGTGTCATGTGCGATCGGCGCTTATGCGATCCAGAACGCGATGTTCGATATCTGGCTGATGCTGCTGTTCGGCGTCGTCGGCTATGTGTTCAAGAAGATCGGCATCCCGCTTGCGCCGTTCACGCTGGCGTTGGTGCTCGGCAGCCGCGCCGAGGATGCGTTCCGGCAATCGATGATCGGTTCAGGCGGCAGTATGGGCGTGTTCTGGTCGAACGGTCTTGTCGGTTCGATCACGACACTAGCGATCGCGCTGTTGTTCTGGCCGCTGATCGACAAAGCCTTCGGCAATGTACGACGGTTGTGGAACCCGGCGGTGACGTGATCTCCATATTTGTTGACCGAACCTTGCGCATTGCAATACCGATGTTGCGCTGGTCGGGGGTTCAAATCCCTCCCTCGGCTACCAAGTTTCCGTCGCAAAATCAGCCGCTTATATACTCCACTCTCAGTGCGATCCCCGGCAGATTTCACGCTGTACAGATTCTGTACGGACGATCGGCGCATGATACATTGGCGGGGCCGAACCGAGCTCTCGCCCCTTCAAAGTATCATTCTATCGGCTGCCGGCAGATGATATGACTGCACTTATGGCCAACGAACTCGTGAAAAATCCGGTCGTCGCAGAAGCCGAACGACGCACTCGATTTGCTGAAGCTAGGCGACGCTACGAACAGACGTCTGCCGCGATGGCTTCGCGCGCTGCTGTCAAAGTCGACGAGAAAATGCTGGCTGACGACGAAGTGGTCGTGGAACACCTTTACGAGCAACGGCGCGCTGAGAAAGAAGCTTCCCGTCGTGAAGACCTGGAGCGGATCGCACGTGGCGAACACGTGGACAACGGGTTCTTCAGCGTGCTCGATCGAAGCCGTGCACGGCTGGTGGCTCGCCGTCGACGTGTGGACATCCCGGATTCGGATTGAGACGAGGTCAATTATCAGCCGCCGCTGAGATATTGAGACCTGACTCCTTTGTTCTCGTTATGGGCGAGTTGGGCAGCAGGCTGTTGCCAAAATTTGGAGCCGAGAACATGGCCTCTCGCCGATGCGCCGACTGGCGCTTTCCGACTGAAAACAAGCCCGCGCCGAGGAGAGGACCAGGCGCCTGTGTGCCAATGCAACACCGACCAGGACGGACGAGGAATGCTGGTGGGATTCGGTGCTCGCAGATCCGCGTGCCGCCACGCCGCGGCCGTCGCATGGGTACGATGCCTGCAGGCCTACGGCTTCAGTCCGACCGGCGCGTCCAGATTGATCTCAGGCTGAACTTCGCCAGGCTTCTTGCGCCGTGGCGGAGGGGGCTCATGCCTGGCACAATCCGCCACGAAGGCGGCAAACGGCTTGATGTCGCCCCGGACGCTCGCGTCGTCCAGCACCTCCATATACTCGTCGCGCCGGTCTACAGGAATGATTGTCCAGGGGATACCTGCAGAAGCCAACATCGCATTCATGATGAACCTACCGGACCGTCCATTTCCGTCTGGTAATGGGTGGATGAAAGTGAAGATGAAATGGCCGAGGACCGCACGCACTCTCGGGTCTTTTTCGTCGCGGAGGCATTCAAAGAACGCATCCATCCCGTCTGGCACCGACTCCCAGCTCGCCGGTGCGTGCACCGAACCGCTAATGCGGACGAAATGCTGTCGGTACCCCGCCAGGTTCTCCGGCTTCACGATGCCTGCGGCGAGCGACGGCTGGAAGAGCGCGCGATACCAACTCAGGTGCTCTTGCTCGACAACGCCGGCGGCGTCTTCACCGTCCAGAATTTGGCTAACGGATTTCCGTACTTCTTGGAAGGCATCCCAATAACCTTTCGCCGCCATCGCATTCTTTGTCTCGC
Organism: Hyphomicrobiales bacterium; assembly: GCA_017305665.1. Taxonomy (GTDB): domain Bacteria; phylum Pseudomonadota; class Alphaproteobacteria; order Rhizobiales; family Xanthobacteraceae; genus Nitrobacter. The sequence goes on along the minus strand of JAFKKH010000023.1, from coordinate 67,835 downwards.
GATCGCTTTCGCTTTGTATCTTCGCGGCGGAGGCCAAGGCCCGCCGCGATTCTGCCTCTCACCGGCGCTTAGAGGGCCCGGTAGGAGGCACTCAACCGAAGTAGGGGGCTCTTTTATTAGGGCGCGCGTTATGCCCGACATGAAGAGGATGGCTGCTGGCCCGACTTCCGCAGCCGAGAAGTTTCAACACTTGGGATCGATTTTCGTCGCAAGTGTTGAAACTCAACAACGGCGTGAAGTCGGACGGTGGTGAGGCGGAGGAGTGATGTAAGAATCCGGGGGCAGCATTCAAACTATGCCCCCGAAATCTTGCATTTCTCGATATCGATGTGCGGGTGCTTGTGAAACGCCATCATGCTATCCGTCATTTTGCACTCTTCTTTTTGAACGGCCATGTGTGATCCGTGACGACCTTGTTGCCGATCACCAGCGTCACAACGGCCTCGCCCTCGACGTGCTGCACCTGCTTGAGTTCGACGCGATTGACATCCCTTCGCTTCAGAACCAGCGCTCGCGCCTTCTCGGCCAGGATCGCCTGGATCTCGGCCTTCGAGAAGGTGACCTCCAGCTTGCGGTGGACTTCAGGCATCAAGCGATCAAGCGCGCTCTCTGACCCATTCAAGCCGGCGCGTGTAAAAGGTCCAGTCGATGCGACCATCAAAAATGTCTGCCTGCCAATGTACGGCGGCAGAGGAAATGGTGCCTCATCCGAAACCTTCGTAATCGCCACTGCTGGCATAGCTGCAACAGCGGCCGCCACGGCGACTCCAACAACGATCTCGCGACGGTTCATAGCGTCACTCTCTTTGCGAACAAGGTCTCAAATCCTTCAATCAGGCCTCAAATCGTTCAACCTGACGTCGTGACGTCTCAATTCTTTGATCCGCTCACTTATTGGTCTTCTGGAACGTCCAGACCTTGACGTCATGCCGCCGGCCCGACGGCGCCTGCATCGTCACGGTCTTCATGTCGCATGAGATCGTGGTGCCGCCGGGCGTGATGCGGCGCTCCATGGTGTCGATTGCCGGGCGATTGCTGCCGAAGCGGCATTGCTCGGCATGGGCGACGGCGGTGGTGACGATGAGAGCGGCGAGTATCAGAAGGCTACGCATGTACTGGTCTCCTTGTGCTGGTTATGGGAAGCTAACGCGAGATAGCTTCCTTTTCGGCGAAGTTGATCGCGTAAAGTCGGTGGTATCGGCAACGAACATCGGCAGAATTATCCGCTGCCAGCGATCAGGCCATTGGCAGTGCGACTGAATTTCGAAATCGGGATCGGCAATAAATCAGCAAATCATGATCGCTGTAGTCGCAGCCGACCCTCGGCGTCGCATCCGAGCATTGCTGCGCGCTCCACATAGTCCTCGTCGCTCTCGTCGGCGTCGCGCTGCAGGATCCAGACGTCGCCCACGATCTCATCGCCGGACTCCGGCAGGACGTCTGGTGACATGTCGAGGATTGCCAGCGCCTGCTCCACGAGCGAATCTGGAGTCCGAGTGGCTGGCCAGTCCCATATTTTATACGTGGCGCGAGCACGCCGATGCTCGCGGTCACCATGCAGCACACGACGCTGCGCAGTCGCTGTCCGAAGGCACGGCTCGCAGACATTGATTTCAAGCCAAGTGCCATCTCCACGATCGAAAACGGATGATGGCCAGTGCCCGCCGCACTGGAATGCCAGGCCGCCGACCGGCTGATTGTTGCCGGCGGATTCATCATCGAGCTCTCGGTCGCATACGACGCAAGGGGCAAGTGTTTTCATTTTATGAGATCTTTGATCCAGAATCTGGCGCGCCAGTACCGATGCGACAGCCATCGTCGCAGACGCTGTCGGCGCGTGGGATGATGCCGCGGAAGCATTAGTCGCGCCCGCACGCGCTCCAATTCTGCTTCGACAGCGGCCTCGTTGCGACCTGTCAGCGCGTCGCGCGCCATTTGTCGGATATAGCCAGGTTGCGAAGTGTCATAGCCAAGCAGATCGTCGGGGATGTTGTACTCGATCACGGTGCTCTGACGTTGACGTTCGAGCCAGAGGAACGCATCGGTCGTCAGCGCGAAGTCGAGCCGCTCGCTGACGTAAAGGATGCCGCCGTGGATCTGCGGACGTTGATCAGCCGATCTGGACAAGATCGATCGACCATCGTGGCTCCATTCCCACGTGAGCGCATCGACCTGCACGATGTCGCGGTCGATCTCGCTTGCGGAAGGCGTCCAGCCGGTCTGCAAGCGCTCAAGAAGGCGTTCGATGGCTTCACTCATGACCAGTGATTCCTGCCATATCCGTGCAGCTTGACATGCCATTCGTCGATCGCGTGCCAGCGTTCGGCTTCGATGACCGTCGGATAACAATCGAGCACAGCCGCATGCGGAAACTCGGCACGCGCCGCTGTATCGTCGGCGTTGTCGACGGCGACGGTCAGCGTAAACGTCGGCATCGCCCACCGGCCTGGTCGCTCTTCCGCCGCGACGATGCGTCCGACAGCGTGCGGATTGGTGTCAGGTGTCGGCATCGCGATCAGCAGACGCTGGCCTGGCTGCGGGCAGTCGTGCGCCGTCGACAGGACGGCGTGCATGATGACGACGCCTCCGTCGGCGTCCACCGTCCTGCACGACTTCGCCAGCAACTCGACCACTTCGAACATCGTCAGCTTCCCGAGATCGGGTACCGGATTCATCCGGAATCCAATGTGCGCACCGTCGCGATCGAGGCGCCATGCATCGACGGTGCCGTGTGGCGACATCTGGATCTTCGCAAGCACCGTGCCCTCCGCGGGCTGCGGATCCGGCAGCACGACAATTTCAATGCCTCTGCTCATGGCACCAATTTCTCTATCAAATCGTCAAGCGCATCCTGCTCGTCATCAGCGAGCAGATACACGGGGTTACCCTCGCGCGCACTCCAGCTTTCACGAGTTCCACGACGACTGTCGGGTGACGTCGCGCTCTCGATGTATTTGATCCCGTAGTTTCGCCTGAATCCCGTCAGCCGCCATCCGTAGATCGAGAGATCCCCGTGGGTGTGGCAAACGTCGGACCACGGCTGCGCGACGACGATGCGAACCTCGCCGGCAATTGCGCGGCGCAGCAGCGCCATGACCTCGTCGACGCCGACCTCGTCCGCCGGCAGCGGCGGAATCTCGCGCGGAGACGGCGGATGACACAGGGCCTCGGAATGCAGCGCCAGCATTCGCGCCGCCGCGGTGGCTTCATCGACCTCGCCTCGATTGAGCTTGCGCAATTCCTCGATGTAGTTGTTGAAAACCGCCCTCAAGAAATGGTCACCGTCAATTTTACGCCGGTAGACGTCACGCCACATGCGATCGACGTGGTCACCAGCTGTTAGATATCGCGGCGGAATCGGAGCAGGTGGTTCCGCCGGCACTCGAGCAATGCCGGCGGCACGCGCCACGCGCGACCAGGCTGCCGTCAGCGCGGTCATCGAGACGCCGCGCAGGATATCTCGGCGTCTCATGGCAGCCACCAGAAACCGTCGTCGCAAATCGCCCACTCGCGGTTAGCGGCGATCCAGAGGATCTCACCGACCGAGGCTCCGAATCCGCTCTCGTCGCGGCCGAGCAGCCTGTACGCGCGGCTGTAGTGCATCAGGTCGGGATCGTCGGGGAATGCGAGCAGATCGGTGGCGAAGACCGCCTCCTTCAGCGTCCGTTGTGGGATGTCCGCGTCGATCTCGTCGGAAGCCGGCGTCCATCCGGTCATCGCACGCTCGACCAGGCGGTCGATCTTCGAGCGGACCGACTCCGCATGCGCGATCGCCGGCACCACCCGGGCTAGGAGTGCCCAGGTCGAAGCGTTACGGTCGAGGTCGGTGACCCGCGCGTGCAGCCTGCGTCTTCCGCCCTCGTGTACGATGATGGTACCGTTGCCGCGCACGCGGATCATCCGCGCGCTTGTCTCACCCTCCAGCAGCGTGAAAGCTCTCATGTCGACTCCTTCACGTACTTCTTCGCCTGCTCCGCCGTCATCGGCCGCATGGTCCAGGCGTTGATGATCGCACCGCCGTTCTCAGCGATCGCGTCGATCATCTCGCACAGGGCGTCCTTCTGCGCCGGCGTGTCCTCCTGCGTCGCAGCTCCCATCATGACCTCGTCGGCGTGGTACTTCCGCAGGGCTGCGAGCACGCGCGGATCGTCGGAGGCGACCTCCTTCAGCGTGCGCCACTTCAGCCAGATGTACTCGCGGCTCATTCTGCCGTCTCCGCGCGCTTGCCGAGCTGGTACACGCGCGACGTCGTGCGGGCCCAGCGCTCTTTCGGATCGAGCCAGACGACAGCCGACGTAGAACAATGGCCGTTATCGATGGATGGATGTCCAGAGACCTCACCGGAGAGATACAACTGATAGTCGCCACAGTAGTCTGAAATGACGACATTCCACTCATCGAGCAGCGGCGCCGGCGCGAGCTCGACTACCGACGGACCTTCGCCGCGGAGGTAGCTGTCGAAATCGGATTTGAGTTGTTTAACGCTGTGCATATAGACAACTCCATTCAGTGCCGCGGTGCGCAGGCGTCGCGCGCATCGAGCGTCGCGGCGACCAGGCGCTGCAGCTTGCGCATGGAGAACCGCTCCCGCGCCCAGGCCCGGCCGATGATGTCGAGTTCATCGCCGGCCAGCGGCTCGTCGTAAGACCTCGCATCGTCATCGCGCGCGAGATCCCGCATCACCTGGACGGCCAGCGCCGGCAGGTGCGCCAGAGTCGGAGACGGCACGCGGATCATGCGATAGCGATCCCGCAGCGGCGACGGCAAACGGTCGACGGCGTTGGCGGTGGCGACATGATTGACGTGCGAGAGATCGAGCTCAGCATCGATGCCGACTTCTCGGTATCGAGACGAAGTCTCTTTTTCTAAAAACGGCACCAAGGAATGCCAAAGGTTGCCGTTGTACGTGCTGTCGGCGGCCTTCTCGATCTCATCAACCATCACGATCGGATTGGCCTGCATCGACGTTTGAACTGCGCGCGCAGGCACCGACGGATGCGCACTCCCCCAGCCTTTGGACAGTCCGCCGAACATGTTGTCTGCAACTGCGGTGGCATCGTAACGGTACATATAGAGGCCGAGGATTTCGCCGAGGCGTCGCACGAGACGCGACTTTCCGCCGCCGGGCGGGCCGACAAGCAACGTTGGCCGCAGACGCACGGGCTGGTCATCGCGCAGGTCGCGTGTCAGCAGGTCAATAGCCTGGGTGGCGTGCGGATACTCGACGTAGAGATCGCGACGCACGGCTGCGGCATCGGCGCAGACGACCAATGGGATCGCCTGGCCGATCATGGACTTCCAGTCGTTCGCAAGACCCTTCGTCACGGCGCCGGCCTTCGACAGCACGACAACACTTGGACCCTTCACCTCCGGCTGCTGCGGGCTGTCAGTGGCGACATCTGGATCGTCGATGCAGAGCGCTGACGGGCGTGTGTCGACGTCCGCGATGCGAAACATCGAAACATCGGAGTCTTTATATTTGCCATCCGCGGCACGCCACCAGACGCGCAGGCGCGCATCGATCTGTTCGCGCAGCTTCGTGTCGGTGACGTCGGTGAAATGCTTCGCGAGGAACGCCAGCGGCGGCATCACTGCAGCGAACGTATCCGGCTTTTGCGGATCGACCGTGAGCATGCGCCACGCCAGCGCCAGCAAGCCTCTATCGCGCTCACCGTGCCCGGCCAAGGATTCGGCGAACAACAGCATCGCCTGTCGCAGTGGCTCGCGATCCACAATGGTGGGGTCGTATTTGATGCTTTCCGGCATCACGAGGAAGCGGCCAGCCAGCGTCAGCTTGGTCTCATTTAGCAAATACGCATAGGCGTCATCCCATCGATCCAGCAGCAACAGTGCGATCGGCAACGGGAGATTGGCAGCTTCGAAATCACTGTTCATCGCTGGCCTCCCGATCGACGGGCGCCGGTGGCGGAGCAGATTCAGCACGGTCATCGAGCACGGTCTGGAGCCAGTAGGCTTCCAGTGCTGCTGCTTTCGAATCCTTGAAATCCATGGTACTGCCGGTGTGCCAAGATGCCATCATTGACGGTTATTGGTGCAACAGAAAGACCTAAAAAGCAAACACTAAGGCTGTGCATGGTTAAGAAGGCGACAAGGAAACCCCGCGAGAACGTCGGCGGCCGTCCGCGGCAGGATCCATCCACGCTGAGGACCGAAAGGCTCGTCATTCGGGTTCATCCGGACCTGATGGACGAGTTGACCCGCCTGGCGGGCGACAACGGCATCACGCGGTCGTTGCTGGTCGAGCGGAGCATGATCGCGCTCGTGAACCAGCAGGCAGCCGAGCCTTTGCTTGACCACGGTGGTCGGCGGATCCAGCGCGAGGCGCCGTCGGCACCGCCTCTGGGCACGCCGGATTCATTCGCTCAACTGTGGGGAAAAGTCATCGGTGGCGCACCGGCGCCGGCGCCGCGCCGAGGAATGCCGCCACCGCCGGTGCGTCCGCCAGGCTGGAAGCCGCCGCCGCTGCCGCCGGGCTACGAGCCCGATCCAAGCGATTTCGCTGACGAGGGTGGCGGCGCAGAGTGGCCGAGGAAAAAGAAATAGGCTCGAACCCGAACCTATTTTCGATGACTGATATTTCGACTCTCGAAATGTTGGATTCAGAAAGCGGCTCTTTTTTTCAATGACTTAGTTTTTGACGTGGCGTCGATGCCGGCGTTCGCGTGACGCTGAAATTTCGAGATTCAGATCATCAAAGAGTCGAAATGTCAGGAATAGGTTCGAACCCGCACCTATTTTCCGCACGTCATCGGGAAGCTAACTCGACTTAGCTTCCCGAGGACTTTGTCCTGATAAGTTGGGTTATCGGACAAAGTCCCGTCACACCAATGATGGCACCTTGGCCGTTGTTTTTGCACGATTTTTTTCACGAGCGAGCTTGACGCTTTCCGGCGCCAGCTCAATCTTATGCGCTCACCTCGCCACCCGGATCGAGTGATGCGCTTCAAACAGTTAAACACGTCACGCCGAAAGCTGCTCGATGAGCACGAATGTTGCGTGCTTTCGAGGCTGCAGCTGCATGACCTGCAGCTTGCAGATCGCGATCCGAACGGCGACGTGATCCAGCGCATGAATTACCGGCTGTTCACTGAGACGCAGCCGGCCGACATCCCCGCCGCTCCGCCGTTGGAGCACGAGAGCGAGAACGCGCAGTCGGTTCAGATTTTGCGCCGGATCACCATGGAGGCGACCGTCCATCCTGATGACCGGAAGTTCTTCGAGCCGGCCGAACTGGAAGCGGTCGTGGACGAGGCCAAGCTCGTTTACAGCAAAGATGCATTCCGGCACTTCGACTACATCGAAGGAAGCGAACACCAAGCCCTCGTCGGCTTTCAAACCGCCGCTCAGGAAAAGGCCGACCGCGAGCACGAGAAGAAGCGTGCCGATCGCGCCGCCAAGAACCGGCGCCGCGCCTTGCGCGCCGGCTACAAGACAGAAGACATAGCCGCCGGCAAGGTAGATCCAGCCGAGGCGGCCAAGGCGCTCAAGGAGCGAGAAAAGTGGGCCGGCGTCACTCGCGAGCGCAAAGAAGAGATTCGAGACCGCCTGCGGTGGGGCTTCTATCACGCCGGCGGCGCCGTCGTCGCCGGCGAAGTCTGCGGCCGGCTCTTCGAATTTTTCGGCGCCGGCGTTCTGCGCTCGCGTCTGGGGTCGCCGAGCCTCGCTCGAATGGCGGCTCTTTGTCCGACGGTCGCGTCGGGGCTGCGCGCTGGCTACGACAAGGCCGCGCTGCATGACGCGACCTGCAAGCTCTTCGCGCTCGACGCGCCTTATGTTGAACTGAACCGCAAGGTTGCCGGCTGCATCGTCGTCGATCTCGACAGCGTGCTTCGTATCGAGGAGTTCCGCATCCAGCTGCTCGCGATCCTAGGTCCGCACCGCATGCCGAACTTGATCGTCGGCCGCATCACGCCGTCCGGCTTCCTCAGCCGGCCGCACCTGATCTGGATCCTGAAAAACCCGGTCTGGACCGACCCGTACTGGGAGCGCGTCGACCCGTCGACGGGCGTAGTCACCTCCGGCGGCGACAAGAGGTGCAAAACAAAGCCAATCAAGAAGCTTCACGCCGTCCAGCGGGCGCTGACGCAGCTGCTGCTGCCGCTCGGCGCCGATCCGTCATTCCACAACATCCTGAAGCCGAAAAATGCGCTGTCGCCTTTCTGGACGACGGTCGTCGCTAACGACGACGTCTGGCACGAGCTTTCCGACTTCGAGTCGATCCCAGGCTGGCCACGGAAGGTCGATGAGCACTCGCTGGCCAAGGCCGCTGCGACCATTCGCGCCGATGCCGCCGGTGACCTGCCGGCACAGACCCCATCGAACCTGGCCTGGAAAACCATCGGCCATCTGATCGAGCCGCGGGCGCGCACGCAGCTGGCGGTGCGCGAGGACGACTTCATGGCGGCCGCCAAGGCCGGCGTCGGCACCCTGGCCGCCTGGTTCGACGACAGCATCCGCGCTGACGTCGAGGCCGAGCTCGGCCCCAGCGAAGCACTCGACCGCCTGCTGGCCAAGCGCTGCGAGTTCGCGGCGCGGTACTGCATCGAACGGCTGGCGAAGCCATGGAAGCGGAAGGTCCGAGGACGCGATCGCGACGTCATCGACGACTGCATGAGCCTGAAGGAACGGCAGCAGCAGGCGTTCGCGCGGTCAGCCGACCACCGCAGCGCTGTCTTCAAATGGAACATCTGCAAGGAGATGGTCGTCGCGCTCAAGAAGTATGGCGCGATCGATAAGACCGAGTTCATCAAGAGCCTCGGTACCGTCGGCAAATCCGCGGCGTACAAACACTGGGACGACCTCTGCGCGGAACTGGATCTGGAATTCCGCGAAGGTGTGTATAGAGAAAAAGCAAGACCTACCACGGTGAAGGTGATCACCACTTCACCTGCTCTTGCTTCCTTCCTTGCCAGCAATTCTGGTGTCATCAACACCGATTCCGGGTGTCAGCTGATCAGAACAGTAGATTCCGGTGCCCCGGATATCGATTATCCGAGTTCAACAGCAGGTCCACCAGGCTGTCAGCAGCACAATCATGCCGACAGGCCAGCGGAAGCATGCCTGTCGACGGTCGACCGTGTTCGCGATCCGGTGGTCGTAAGCATCGTGTAGGCCGACGTCAGCATGCTTCCGGTGGTCTCGGTCTTCCAGTTTCATTATTCCATTTCATCTGTCAGCCGGTGATCCGGTGGTCAGCTGTTAGCTCCGGTGGTCTCGTGTGTAGAGGCTGTCATCGGTGGTCTGTGTTGGAATCAATCCTTGAAAGCCTTGATCCTTGCTGGATCGAGATTCAGTGTCGGAACTCGGTTCAATGTGGCGGGAAGCTGAATCATGATGCGGTCTTCGGATGTCGATCAGCTGGTCGCCGAGATCGACCATGAGCGGGAGTCGTCGCTTTTTCGGAATCCGGATCGGCCGTCGACGGTCTTCGTTAAACCCCGTCAGCGAGAGGACATCCGAGTCCGACGGGCCAAGACCCGTGCGCGAACGGCAGCCTGGCGTAATGATCTCGATCGCCTAAGGCGGCCGGAGGCCCATGAGATCGGCATGTCATTGGTCGCTGCGCTGGTGACGTCGGATTTGTTGAACCTGACCAGTGCTGAGGTTGGCTTCGTTACCGCGGCGCTGGCTGATCTCGAGGCCCGCGGTTTCGCGCGAGATCAGGTGCTGCTGGTTCTGCGCCGGCTCCGTAATCGGCTCCTGCCGGATGACCGGAAGGTCGGGGAGTCACCTTCACGGTGACGTGTCACAAAATATTTTCGACTGACTCTTGCGACTTGCCGGACCAGCGGCAATCTTATCTGAGTGTCACGGTCCTTTGGCGAGGTTTGTGAGCACAATCGGAGAAGCCCTTGCTGACCACTCCGCAAGGGCTTCTTTGCGTCCGCAGCCAGCGTGACCTGTCACATTCCGCTGTAGTTTAATTAGCTGTCCGCCTTCAGCGTCGCCGACATGAGCGACGACGCAGCATCACCAACAGCCATTTCACCGGCCGACCGCCAGCGTGCATGCCGTCAGCGCAAGCGCGAGCGCGGCGAACCATCGATTCCGGCCTTTGACAGCGCACTCCGCGAAGCGGTGTTCACTGCATACCAGTCCGGTCAGCTTTCACTGGATATCCCTGATTTGGTTCAGGCGGTGGTTGCCCACACGTCATACGGCGACGGCTGTACCGGAATGATCACCAGGTCGCTGGCCATGATGGCCGATCGTGCCAGTTCACTGACCCGCGGTGCGCCGTCGATGATGACCACGTCGTAGTCGCCGCTCATGTGCGGCAGCTCCCTGTGCAGCGTGGGCTTGGCCATGCCGACGACGGTAAACAGGGGATCGGCCTCGCGTGCCGTTGACCAGGCGAGCGCGCTACCCTGCGGGTCCGCATCGATGAACAGCACGCGCTGCCCGCTTCGGGCGTCGACCGCTGCCAGGTTGATGGCGATGGTGGTTTTGCCCACGCCGCCTTTCTGATTAAGAACGCCAATAATCATCGTGCTTCCGTCTTTGCGATTTGTCGCAATTACGATTGCACGAGATGGAAAGGCTGGCACCCGAAGTGCCTCGTCAAGCGGCATTTATGAAGAGCGCCGCAAAATCGTAAAGATGTTCATGCGCGGGCCGATTTAAGCGGGCAGGGCGACAACGCCTTTTTAAGCACAAATTAGGAAATCTCGCGCACAGCTAAAGTTGCTCAATCGGAGCGAAAATTCGTGAAACCAGAAAGGTGGAACCCAGAATGCGGCTTGCAACGATCGCCAAATTGTCTCTCGGCGCAACAGTGGTGCTATCGGTTCTGACAGGCATCTTCATCTACCGGGAACAGGTGAACGTTGAAGCGGAGCGAGCGGCACTTGGGCGATCGGCTGAATTCAAGCAACTGGGGCTCGACCTTGCGGAAGCTTCCGATTATCTGACCGACGAAGTGCGAACCTATACGGTGACCGGCCAGAAACAGCATTTCGACAACTACTGGCGCGAGGTGAATGAGACCAAAAGTCGCGATCGTGTCATATCGCGATTGAAGGAGCTCGGTGCGGCGCCGGATGAACTGAGCTTGATTGATCAGGCCAAGGCCAACTCCGATGCGCTCATCAAGCTCGAAGACAAGGCCATGAAGGCTGTTGCCGCAGATGATCTGGATCAAGCTCGCAGCTACGTTTATGGCGATGACTACAATTCAGGCAAAGCCAAGATATCGGGTTTGATATAGGCATTCCAGGACAAGCTGAACCATCGCGCGACTGCAGCGGTCGCTGCTGCTCGCAGCGCAGCTTCCACAATGATGACGCTGGCCGACGTCATGCTGGTCCTGGCCGCTGCCAGCTTCATTTCCATTATCTATTTCGTTTTTGGCCAGCGCACCGTTAAGCCGCTCCTTCAGATGCAAAAAGCCGTAGCACGGCTTGCCGATGCCGATTACAGCACCGACGTCCCGCACCACGATCGTCAGGACGAAATCGGAGACATGGCGCGTGCTGTTGTTGTGTTCAAGCAAAATGGTATTGCGAACGAAAAAATGCAGGCCGAGCGTAGCCAGACCCAAGCGGAGCGGGAGCGGTCGCAACAGGAGGTGGCTCGTCTGATCCACGAATTTGAATACCTTATCGGCGAGCTGATCGAGTCGCTCTCCTCATCCTCGACTGAGCTGGAGGCCGCGGCTAGTACCCTCACTACCACTGCCGAGACCACTGGAAAAACGTCGGAAAAGGCCGCCGAAGCATCGCAAGACGTTTTCCACAACGTGCAATCGACCGCTGCAGCGACCGAGGAGATCACCTCCTCTGTAAACGAGATCGGGCGTCAGGTGCAGGAAGCCAGCCGAGTAGCCCAAACGGCTGTTGGGCAAGCGCAGAAAACAGACGCCAGCATCAACCAGCTGTCACAAGCGGGAAGCCGAATCGGGGATGTGGTCAAGTTGATCACTGCAGTCGCCGAGCAGACCAACCTGCTTGCATTAAATGCAACTATTGAGGCAGCCCGCGCCGGTGAGGCCGGCCGGGGTTTTGCGGTGGTCGCCTCCGAAGTCAAGGCGCTGGCCGCGCAGACCGCCAAGGCAACTGATGAGATCAGCGCACAGATTGCAGGCATGCAAGCGGCGACGCGGGATTCCGTGGCAACCATTCAGGAAATTAGCGTTACCATCGGCCTGATGTCGGAAATTTCCTCGACCATAGCCGCTGCAGTGGAAGAACAAGGCGCCGCAACTCAGGAAATTGCTCGCAACGTGCAGCAGGCAGCACAGCGCTCCGGGGAGGTCGCTCAAAGCATTTCGGATGTCAGCCGTGGCGCTGGCGAGACCGGTGCTGCTTCGGGACAGGTCCTTTCTGCGGCTCGGACGCTTTCCAGTGACAGCACTCGCCTAAAGGTGGAAGTGCACAAGTTCCCTTCCAGCGTGCAGGCGGCCTGATGGCCGTAATGGAACGCCGTGGTGGTCTCTAGCTCTAGCAGGCTGTTGAAGAAGTGTTTGGACGTCGGGCGATGAAGGGGATGTTGTCGCCGTTGATGAGGCAAATCTCTCCTTCGAGTGAGTCGTCATCCTGCAGTTCAGCCCAGCCGTTCCCCTCGGCGGGCTCCATTTCGTCGTTTCCTTGCCAGCCGAACTCGACGGCATCGCCGTGGCAGACTCCATCAATAGAGCCCGTGAGGCAGTCGAAGGCGAATTCGCCGCCGGCCTCATTGAACAGGATATAGGCGCTCGCCAAGGCCATGTCATAGCCCGGTGTCTCGACGACCTGCCATCTGCCCCGAATGCTCATGCCGGTGCCGCCAGAAGCTTGGGAAGCCGGATCAAATTATAGGCCGCAAGCGCCAGGACGAAGACAGCATCCACCCGGTCGCGACCTCGCAGCTTGACCTTGGCCAAGCCAGCGGAACTCTTGATCCAGCCGAAGATTTCTTCGATGCGTTTGCGGCAACGCTGGCTGACGTCGTAACCACTGTGACGCGTGGTCCGCGCGTCGATCGCTGTCTTGCGCCGCTTGCCGGTCTTACTCAGACGTCCATCAATCGCGATATGCGGAGTAACGGATCTATCTCTCAGGTCGTGGACGAACTGCGTGACGTCGTAGGCCTTGTCCGCCCCCAGGGTGATCCGCTGCGCGCCGCCGCGCCTGTCGATCATGGCAAGCGCAACCTCCCGTTCGGCGGTGCCCGTGGCTTGGCTGACCCCACCCAAAACCGCCAGACCATTGCGGTTCTCCATCAGCGCATGGCCCATATAGCTCAGCTTGGCCGGCTGGCCGTCACCCTTCTTGTAGAGCCGAGCCTCGGGATCGGTCGTGCTGGCATGGGTCTCGTTGGATCGCTTCTCCTTGTGGAAGCTGCGCTCGGCATTGCGTCCCGGACCGTCCTGGTCATTGTCGCTACCATCCTTCCTCCGGAAGCTCTTGATCGAAGCCCAGGCTTCAATCAGCGTACCATCCACCGAGAAGTGATCGCTCGATAGCAGACGCTTGACCCTCGGCTGCGCCAAAAGCGCATTCAGGAACTTGGCCGCAACCTCGCCCTCAAGCAGTCGGTCGCGGTTCTTCGAGAACGTCGAATGGTCCCAAACCGCATCGTCCACGCCGAGCCCGACGAACCAGCGAAATAGAAGATCGAACTCCATCCGTTCCATCAGATGCCGTTCCGAGCGAACCCCATAAAACGCCTGCAGCAGCATCGCCCGGAGCAACTTCTCCGGTGCGATCGAGGGGCGGCCGAAGTCTGTGTAGAGTTCGCCCAACTCTCCAGAAAGGTCGCCCAACGCCGCATTCGCCAAGTTCCGGATCACCCGTAGCGGGTGGTCGCCGCGAACCCGGGCCTCCAGGTCGACATAACTGAAAAGCGAGCCGGACCGTTCATCACTTCCCCGCATCGCGTCCTCCAGACAAATCCTGGTTCTAGAGAATCACGATACGAAACGCTTCGCTACCGACTTCTTCAACAGCCTGCTAAAGCGCCGCTAAACTCGACCTGCCCCTTGGGGACCTCAGTTAGCATTTGGCTCGTGTGATGAGGCCGACGCGATTATTGCTGTACTACACACCGCCTAGGCCGCTCGGCCACGCGCTTGTGCTGCGTCACATCTGATGGCAGCACGGCTGCGCCGACGCTGGCTCGACGCAGCCGTGCTGCCACACATCTATGTCGAACAATCACCCCTGACCGTGCCGGTGCCGTTGCGCGGGCAAATCAAACGCCCCGACTACATCGTCGGCATTCCCGGCGTCGGCATGGTGGCTTTCGACGTGAAGGCGAAAACCATTTATCCCGAGGGGCTGATATTCGAGGTGGACGAGGTGCGGAAGCTGCGCAGCTTCGCCCGGCTGTTTCACTGCACCGTCTACTTCGCCTGCCTCAATCCCGAGGGCGGCGTGCGGTTGGGAGTGTGCTATCTCCGCTCATTGCGTCACAACCTTTACACAAACACCAGTGCAAGCTGCTTGACGCTCAACCTCGGCCCGCGCTCCGGATGCTTGTATCGGTTCTGGGAACTCGTTGGCCGATTGTCACAAGTTCCGTTGCGGTGAATGTCAATCTCTGTAAAATTGTCAGACATCTCGCTCTGCTGATAAGAACATTACCGTGTCTGATCTATTCGAAGCTTTGGTCACCGAGGTTTATGACGCTGCAGTCGACCCTCTGCTTTGGCCCAATCTCCTCGATCGACTCAGGAAACACCTCGGCGCCGAGTTTGTGTCGATCGTCGCTATTCACAAACCAACGGTTCAGATCACCCATGTTCACCATACGCCGTGGGATGCCACCGCAATCAACGATCTTGCTCATCGGCAGCTGGCGCAAGTTCCCATGCGAGACAAGATATTATTCGGAATGCTCGATACGCCAGTCTCCACACTGCAACTAATGCCGGAGGAAGAATTTCAGCGATCGAGTTTCTATCGCGAATGGGTCAAACCAAATGGGTTGCGCGACGGGAGCACGACGCTGATTGCCGACACGGCAGAAGAACTGATTTCGATCGGCTTTGTGACATCGAGGCAGCGCGACCCGGTTACGGCCGATGAAATGACGCTTGTGCAGCGGCTTTCTCCCCATCTGCGGCGTGCGTTTATGATTGGAGAAACGCTGGAGCGGATGCGCTGGGGTGCCGAGACAGCTTTAAGCGCTCTCTCCGGTATCGCGACACCCATTATGATCTGTGACAGAGCGGAGCATTTGATTTTCGCCAATCCCGCTGCGGAAAAGGCTTTATCCGCCGGTGGTCCATTGGTTGTGAGGAACGGCCGGGTCCAAACACGGTCGCTTGCAGTACGGTCGAGTTTTTCGGAGGCTTTGCAGCGGGCGACGTCAAACGACCTTGCACTCGGGCGGCGTGGCGTGGGAGTACCGTTATTGGCGCGGTTAGAGGCCGCGTATGCCTATATTCTTCCCTTGCTGGGCGTTGGAAGTCGCCGTATCAGCAATCAGCCTCTTGTCGCGATCTTTCTATCTACCCGCAAGAGTCGCGCGCTGCCTGAAATCGCAATCCTCATGACGCTGTTCGATTTGACGCCTGCTGAAGCCAGGATCGCGTCGCGGATTGCTAATGGGCAAGGGGTAATTGCTCTCAGGAATGAACTGGGGATCAGCGCCAACACAATGAAATCGCACCTGAAGCAAATTTTCGCCAAGACAGGGTGCGGAAGACAGGCTGAGCTCGTGAACTTGATATCAGAGCTCTCGTTGCCAGTGCGCGTGTGACACGTACAGCCAAGGAATGATGCTTCTCATCGCACGGGAGTCCCAAATGTGATCGTCGAGCTGCGATTACATTCAAATCTTATGAAGTTTTGCTCCAGGATACTGCAGCGACCCACGATGTTTCGTCAACGATCGCTGAAATACGAGGCCGCTATCACCCCAATGGGCGATGATTTTCGAGTCTTAATAGGGTGACACTAGCTATCGGCAAGAACGCCGAGTGCAATCGAATTTCATGAATGTTGGGAGATCTGCCATGCGGTGGGTAGATTCGCTTGGCTATCTGGCCTCAGTTCTTGTTTTTCTGACGTTTTACATGCGTGGAATGGTCGCTCTGAGAGTCATCGCGCTTTGCAGCAACTTCGCGTTTCTCAGTTATGCCGGGGTGCTTCATCTCGTTCCAATCTTGCTTCTTCATGGAGCGCTCATTCCAGTTAACATCCGGCGGCTAGCATGTGCTTTGCAGGACCAAAGGGTGCAGCTGAACAGCTCTGCGCCAGGCGCCTAGCAATTGCGTCGTTACATCTAGGGTCAGGACTCATTGATCAGAGCCAGAAGATAACGCTGGCTGCGATGCAGATGGCAGACATGAAGGTGTGAGCGCATCGGTCGTAGCGGGTGTGGATGCGCCGCCAGTCCTTGAGCCTGCCGAACATATTCTCGATCTTGTGCCGCTGACGATAGAGCACCTGATCATATTCGATCGGCGCTTTTCGGTTTGACTTCGATGGGATGCATGGCGTGATGCCGCGCGCGGCGAGGGCCTGACGGAACCAGTCGGCGTCATAGCCTTTGTCACCGAGCAACTGCCTGGCGGGCGGCAGCGTAGCGAGCAACAAGGCTGCGCCTTTGTAATCGCTCATCTGGCCTTCGCTGAGCAGCATGATGACAGGGCGTCCCCGACCATCGCAAACAGCATGCAGCTTCGAGTTCAGGCCGCCCTTCGTGCGCCCGATACGTCGGGGAACAGGCCCTTTTTTAAAAGGCTGGCAGCGGTCCGATGCGCCTTCAGATGGGTTGCGTCGATCATCAGCCGGGATGGCTTGCCGCCCTTGCGCGCCAGCTCGGCGAATATCTTGTTGAAGACGCCGAGGCGGCTCCAGCGCACGAACCGGTTATAGATCGTCTTGTGCGGACCATAGCCCGGCGGCACATCACGCCAGCGCAGACCATTCCTGATAACAAAAACGATGCCGCTGATCACCCGTCGATCGTCAACTCTCGCAATCCCGTGCGACAACGGAAAATACGGTTCGATCCGCCGCATCTGCGCCTCCGACAGCAACAACAAATCAGCCATGGCGATGCCTCCCGACACCTCCATTGAATCAATCGACCATCGCTCTCGCAAGGAATTTAATGGGTCCTGAGCCTAGTTGCGCAAATTAATGCGGTCTTGCCTTCCTGAACGCTTTTAGCTGCGTTCGGAGATAGTGCATTGTCCTCTGTCGGTTTGCGGCACGAGGTACTCGGTTTGACACCACAACAGTAAGGGCTTGAGCGCGCGCCTGCGCGAGCAGACAGTTGACCATGCTCTGAGCCGGGATCCGGCCTGGGCCGATTCACTGGAGCAATACGAGTGGCGCGAAGCTGGGCAGGCGCATTGTTGCCCGGCACAGCTTGTCGTTTCATGGCGGCGTGAGAAACAATGCGCGCGCCGGTGTGCTTGCCATCGCCCTGGCGATGCCTGGCGCCGCATATGCGCAGAAGTGGGTCAACACGGCGACCCTTAGCCCGACCGCACCGCTCGTCAGCAACAGTCTGTGCTTTTCCGACGGGCGCGACATGGCCTGCGATTCATCGGCAGGCTTGCGCGTCACAAGCGGGACAGTCGCTTTCTCAAATGTCAGCGCCACCAACATTTCGGTCAGCACCATCAACGGCGCGGCGGTCAGCAGCTTTGGTGGCGCGGGAGCCAGCAAGCTGGCCAGCCTGACCGATGTCGATGTGAGCGGGAAAGTCAGCGGCAGCGTGCTGGTCTATAATGCAGGCACCATCAGCTGGACGGCTCTGCCGATTCAAAGCGTGATGAGTACCACAACGATGACGGCTAATTTTCCAGATGCGATTAAGTGCCACGACGCCAACAACGGCAATGGAGCCTGGATTCTCTATCTGGCCAACCCTGGCTGGACCGACGGCGACTACTACATCGTGCCCTATAACGGAGGGGCTTCGCTTGGAATAGGCTATACTGCTGCTGAGGCCTACGTCACATCGTCTGAATGAGGCGCGAAATTCACGGACTGCCGCGTCAGCATTTCCAGCCTCCATGCGTCAGGCCAGGATTTCAACTTCATCGGCAATTCGAGTGCAGGCGGCTCTGCATCGGGCGACCGCATCATCAGCGGCACCACGGGCCTGACGGCCATCAGCAACACCAAGACCATCAGCGTCACCACCAACAACGTGGTCACCGGTTACTTCAACTCCAACGGCGTACTGACTGTTCCGGGCATTTCCGCCACCTCCAACCTCTCCAGCGTCACCACGCTCTATGCCAGTGGCAAAGTTGGTATCGGCCTTACCAATCCCAACACGCCGCTGGAGGTCAAAGGCATTATCAGCGCCACCGGCGTCAACGTCACCGGCGACATCTCTTATACCGGGGTGCTCACCGACACCTCCGACCGTCGGCTCAAGCACGACATCACGCCCTTGCCGTTCAACAGCGCGCTCGACAAATTGATGCTGATGAAGTCCGTGCAGTTCCGCATGAACGACCGCCCCGACCGCATCGAATGGGGTTTCGTGGCGCAGGATGTTGAACCGCTGTTCCCAAACCTGGTCTTTACCGCCAATGATGCCATCGGCACCAAGACGCTCAATTACATCGGCATGATTGCTCCGATGGTGCAGGGCATGCAGGAAGAACACCGGAAGGTTGCCGCGCTCCGCGATGAGGTGGAGCAGCTGAAGGCCCAGGTGCGGATGCTTACCAAAGCCGGTAAGATGGAAACGACCGGCTCCCGCCGCGACGAGGCATGTACGCTGGCGGATACCGGCACCATGCGCCGAAATCCCAAGACCAACCGCCTTGAAATCTGTCAGCCCTGACAGCGCATGAGATTCGACACGCGCGCCGCTCTGCTTTCTATCGCCCCGGCGATGGGCGTGCCGGCGGCGGCGATGGGCCGCTTCGGCGCGTTGCATCATCCGCTTCCATCGTTCGCTTGTCGGCCCACCCATAAGCAGAAAGTAGCAGACGATTAGAACTTTAGATCTAAGCGCGAGCGATTGCCCTCGCGCTCGTGGTGTCTTTAGATGCCCTGTAGACGACCCATGAGGACTGTTGTGCAAGAATTCAAACTGATCTTCGCTCTCGCGACGATCGCCTGGCTTGCGCCAAGCCTCCCTGCGCACGCGGGTCCGGCGCCACGCCAGATGTACGGTAAAAGCATCCGGATCGAATACACGGTTGCCTCCACTCATTCCGATGACCACCGCGCACATGTTTCAGATGTGCGAAGAACAATATACGTCAGTTCAACCGGGCGTCTTTTTGAGCGGGCGCAATGGACCGCCGGCCGCAGAGGCGGCATTTCCGATAACGCTCCTGAGGCCTCGCAGAATAGGGGGCACGAAGCGCGCGGAATGTCTTTTCGGGGAAACACCCTGATCGCGACCATCGGATACGCATCAGGCGCCGGCCAGATGACAGTGACGTTCGATCCCAGCTTCAGCAATTGCACGGGTCAGGTCAGGTTCGGAAGGAACGGCGGGCAGACGATGGCCCGCCGTGGTCTCGATGGGAGAATTCACCGGATCACGTCGATTGCTGCGTCCAGTTTCTCATGCAGTGTCGTCGCCGGGAACGCTTTCTAAATTCGAGCCCCGGAGAAAGCGACCGACCAACCGAGAACGATCAGCCGCTGGAATAGTCCCCTATCGGCGTCCCGGCAAAGCTGATCGCTTTGGGCGCATCGATCCCGGCAAGGCGAATGCGCTGACCGTGGACTTCGATCGCGTCGCCATCGACGACCGAGGCGTGCCCCTCAAGCGGGCCTGAAGCCATTGCAGGCGCCGCCGGCATAGCCAACAGCAGTCCCACGGCGGTGCCGCGGCGGGTGCAACTCCGGCCGGGGGCAGCGTACCAGCGGCAGCGCCAGCTCCTTCGGCAACCATTTCCGGAGTGCAGTTCGTCGATGGCGGTGAGCCGCAGACGCGACGCAAAGCCGCCCAGCCAACGCAATGTCCATCCGGACCGCGGTAGCCCGGACCGCCCTTTTCACCGCATGTCGCGAAAGCCTCCACTGCCGGGACGAGTAGGATCAAGACGACGGCTAACGTTTTCATCATCCAAGCGAACCGCGTGCGAGCGCCAGCATAGCCGTGTTCCATCGCCAACATGGTGCGCCAGCATTAGCAAAATAATGGCAATGAAACCATTTGCCGGGCCCGCGAAACCTCGCTGAAACGTTGACCGACTAAACATCCCCTCAAAACGATAAGGGGAAGTGTCATGATGGAAGTCGCGATCGCCGCCCTGTTGCTGTTCAGCGCCGCCGTTTTTATCGCCCATGCTTACGACGCGATGCATACGCACTAGCTTGGGTGAGAGCCTTGGCGCACGACGTTGCCGGACGACATACGCCAAGGCTCGCCACACAATGGATTGCCCCTTGAATGGCGCATTCAGGATGCGAGAGATTTTGGCGGGACTTTGGCTGAGGCCTATCCACCAAACTCCTCCTCTATTTCTTGAGGCAGAGACCAACCGCCGGCGGCGTAACGCATTTGGCACCATCCGCGGCCCCGCCGCTGGGACAGAACACTGAGACGAGCGTTTCGCTACTTTCGCAGCTAACGGCACCGTCGCTCTGCACCACCCGGACATTCACCTTCGCTGGATCGCCTTTATCGCCCTTCTCGCCTTTGGGCCCTTGCGGCCCCTGAGGACCTTGCGCGCCCGCCATACCTTGAGGACCGGCGACGCCCTGAATGCCTTGGGCGCCCTGAGGACCGGCTGGACCTTGTGGACCGGTCTCGCCCTTGGGCCCAGGATCTCGGCCACACCCCGCGAGCGCTAACGCCGCCACGGCGACCAACATTGCTATAGTTCTATGCATCGTGCCCTCCGCCACTTTTGTTCCGAACATTGAAGGTTTTGACGCGCACGAAAGCAATAGCAAAGCGGGCTGGGGTGCCGGAGATCAAAATTATTATTGGCGCTGAACATTCCCGACCGTTCGTCCATAAGGGCCCGTTGTGGCCCATTCTCCAGTATGCATACAGCGGTTGAACGCCTCGGCACACTGCGGCTTCGTCCAGCCGCGCTTCTTTGCCTCGGCGACGCAATAGGCACGATTGGCGCTGCAGGTCTTCGCTCCCGCTCTCGCGAACGAATTGCTTGACATCAACTCCACGGCGACGAGGATTAATCCCGCAAGTATCCGCATTGTTGTCCTCCTTGACTTTTGATTTCATTTTTAATCCCCGCCAGCGCGGAAGATCAAATGACGAAAACAGCAGTCGCTCTGATTGGCTTTATCGCATGGACGCTTGCACTTCTAATCCTGATGGAGACGATCAGGACATATCTCGTTGTCTCCGGCAAGGTACCGGCGAACGGCTTCACTCCGGATAACCGCAATCTATCTCCTTTCATGCAGCGTCTAGCCCGCGCTCACGCCAATTGCATCGAGGGACTTCCGGTTTTCGGAGGGATTATGATGGCGGCCATCATTCTCAGCGCGACGGCAGTCACGGATGGTTTGGCGCTTTGGCTCCTGGGCGCTCGCATCGTGCAATCGACGATCCATTTGCTGTCGACTAGTGCGACCGCGGTGAGCGCTCGCTTCACTGCATTCGCGGCTCAGATGCTAGTCGGTGTTTATTGGATTTTCGGTCTAATAATGTAGAAAACCCCGCCGGAGCCGGGTTTGTTTATTTATCCTGATGACGGCGACTATGCTGCTTGCTTCATCTTGCTCGCCTGATAGGCCGGATCATTCGATCCAAACCACGACGTGCGCTTGAATGCATCGGGTCCGGAATCCTTCCCCACCCTCGGCATTACTCCCAGACGGGATGATCTCCTATTCGTCTCAATCTGCCCCAATAAGACTTCGGCCCGCCGTTGTGGGGTGGCGGGCCTTTTTGCGGCAGGAACACCGCACACCAAAGTCTACCTTGCCTGCGCCGGCCCGAGTGGTTTTGATGGCTGGGTCGGCCCCCCCATTCCGGCAGGACATCAGAGAATGGCAGAGGCCCGCCGTCCCCCTCGACGGCGGGTTTTCTGTTGCGCCGCTCCCCACCCCCCAAAAATTCCCTTGCCTGCACCGTCCTCGAGGAATTTGATGTCGAGGTTGGAAACCCGCTTCCGACAGACATCCAGGATGTAAAACCCCACTCCAGGCCCGCCGTCCCACCCGGCGGGCTTTTTGTTGGGCTGGGTCGCGATGACCCGGGCCGGCGGCTCGCTGATCTTCCTGCGCGGCGAACTCGTTTCCGGCGAACGGCGGCTGTTCACGTTTTCGGCGACGATCAAGCGAGTATAACGGAAGGCGTGACGCGGGCACTGTTCTCCGAACGGCCACGTCAGCGCATTCAGCGCATGCCGCCATATACCCGGATGATCGACCGGGATCGGTTTCAGTTAGCGAAGATGTTGCCTTCGCTGATCGAACAGCCGCGATTGCTGATCTGGTACGAGATCATCTCGTATTTTCGCGGGTCGTTGATGCCGGGATAGCGCGCACGCGCGGCACCGCCCCTGCCATAAACCACGTCGACGGTGCAGTTCGAGAAAGACGGATCGAACGTGATGGTCGTGCGCACAGCCCCGCCGCTAGCCGCAGCGACCGTTCCCAGCAACTGATTTCCCCGAAACATGGCGGTCGCAGCGCTCTCGCCATACTTCTTCGAACCGGGACCGGCGCTGATGGTTTCCGAATTCCGTCCGACCGCGCGCGTCCCACGGATAAACAGGCGGCCCTGCGAGCTGACATAGACCAGTCCGCTGACATTCATTGAACGGCGATAGACGGTGCCATCAGGCCCCTTCGTTTCAAGCTGAACCGTCCAATGGGCCTTGATGGTCTTGTTATAGAGGCGCTTCGGAGCAGCGGCGTTCGCAGCGACAACAGACATCAAGGCTAAAAAAGCGGCGCATGCGGCCGCGATATTCCGAAGCATGATCCTACCCCCTAAAGTAAGGGACTATCAAAGCCCGGGCATCGTCGAATGGGAATAGGACGCACGTTGCGATTGACAGAAATCATCCGCGGCGTTCAACACCGGATCAAATCCGGCCTTGCCGACGACAGGGCGGCCATCGATTTTGCGCGGGCGGCGAAGGATCGGTCCATGCCCTTGGACTTCGGCAACGATAAGCGCTCGGCCCTTCGACGGAACGAAGCCAAACAAAAGACGCGTTGGGTCAGGGCCGGAATTCACAACTCTCGTTTTGGCTTGACGGTTCCATAAACCGCAGCGGCTATCTCCACGTCCCTGGCTGCTCGCAACTCTCTCGCAGTCTTCAAGGCACGTCGAAGAAATGTGTCCTCGATGTCCGGATTGAAAGTGATGAGTTTGTTGCAGTTCAAACAATTCACTTGAGAACCGTCGCGTACACGAGTGCATTTTTCTCTGAAAATGCGCGTGCAGGCCGGACATCGTATTTTGATTTTCTCTTCCATCGGAAAATGTCCCCCTTCAAATTTCATCCAGGTCAGTATCGTCGTGCTTTCGATAGCCTTCAAAAAGTTCGAAATCATAAAGTCAGTAGTTAAAAAAATAGAAAACCGACCTCGGCTTGTAGCCTATTACCATCGGAACCGATGACGTAGCGTTGGTGCGTTAGTGCCGTAGTCGGATCGGTCCGTTCAATCCGAACCCGCAAGCTTTCAGTGTGGCCGTCGATCCCTGGAAGCTGGATGATGCGCCACGACGACGCAAAGCAGCCCCCATCAGAATAGTGCGGATCATCGGACGATGAAAAATGTCGACGTCATCCAGCGGCGATTGAACATCCGTATTCCAAGCTCACGTGCCTACCAAAATCGGGCTCGCCTCTCAGCGGCGCCGGTGGAGCCGTCCGCGAGCTCCGCGGCGACTGTTTCCGCCGCTCCATCCGCCGAGTTGGAAATGCCCACTATCCCTGCTTGCCCATTGTGCACCCGAAATCAGACCGCAGCTATTGGCAAGCGCGACCTCGTTGGCCGGCATTCGCGGCTGTGTTCTATTTCTTCCATACTGATTGATGTCGAGAGCGAGCCCCATGGGGTGCAGCGAGTGCCGAACACTCCCATGAGCGCGATAACCGCCCATGAACCGGATCGGATACCCCTGCCGATCGAGCGCCGACACCAGGCACTGGAAGGCGCCCGTCGCACGCGACGCAACGCGCGCCGATGCGCCATGGACCGATCTGACGATGCCAACGGCCCTGCCTGCGCCCTCGGCCATGACCCTTGCTAGCCCTTCCGGGATTCGCCTGTGCGTTTCGCGCCGTGTCCGGTGTCCGGTAGCCCGATGGCCAGAAAGCGAATCCTGGCTCAAACTGGAGGCAAATAGAGGACTTCCGTTGAGATAGCACGGCCTCATGACGTCGCAGGCATGGGCGGACGAGCAAATAACGCAAAGCAGTGCACTGGCGAGAAGCCGGACCATCTTCAGAACTCAAGACTTTCGTCACGTCCTCTGCGTGCGAGATCGCGAAGGGCGGCCATCGTCCCGCGCGGCATCTTGCAGCGCCCGCACTCAACGACCGCGGTATCCAGCGCTCGCTCGGGGTTGGCGATCCGGATCGTCAGACTGCCGCAGGCATCGCAAACAAACTTGAACTTCGGCTGCTCCAACATCGGTTAGCGGACCTCGTAACGATCGTCCCGCTTCAGGTAGGGACCATAGAGGACATCCTGCCGCCACTCGTAGACCTTCACAGCCGTCACGGCAGAGAGACAGCTGAGCATCACCAAGACAACCAGTTCGACCATCGCACCGATCTCCCATGAGACGGTCAAGTTGTTGATCGACCGCGGTCGACGGTCAATCAAATCCAGATCGCAGCGTGAAAGAGTAAGCTTAATTCGACGCCATCAAGCTTAATTCCAGCATTTCATTGCGCCGCGTTCAGGAGCGTCTCAAGCTACGCGCACCGGACATTGCCCTACGTCCGGGCCCACACTGGCGAGGCCGTCGATCGATCATATTCCGCTCGGCGGCTTCGTTTCGGAATGAAATGGCCAACGGAAATGCAGCTGCCAAAGGTCTTTTTTGATCGCGTCGCCAGGACCGAACGACGTGCATTCGGTCGCACGACGATCAATCGCGGCGTGCTGATATATTTTGCTGGCCATGAAGGTGTCCACGCATGCACCGTCCGCGACGTCACCAACCACGGCGCCGGCATCCGCATAACCGGATTGAATGTGCTACCTTTCGAATTCGAGATTTCGTTCGACAATTTTCGCACGATGCGCCGGTGCCGGCTGATATGGCGTGACGGCGATTTCATCGGCGCCGCGTTTCAGTCCTGACGTCACACTCCCGGACGCGCAGGTTAGGGTTAAAGAGCGAATGACGTTGCCGGTGTGTTGGGTCGCAATATCATCCCGTACAGTCGGACGAAACGGCTCACCGCCGAGATGGCCGTGCGTTCGATCAGGGGTCGCCGTGGCGCCGCTACCCGGCGATCCCGCCCGCCAAACAAAAAGGGCGGCGGATTGCTCCGCCGCCCCGTTGGCTTTGATCTCCTTTTTTCAAATTCGATCAGTCAGGATGAATTCCCGCTCGTTCGAGCGCGCAGGATGCGCGCTAGCTCTTCGCTTTCATTCCTCAGCGCTTGAAGACATCACCTCGGCGCATCGGCCAATCTGTTCGGCGGCGATGGCGGCGCATATTTTGCCGAACGCCGCCACCTCGAACGTCATGTTCGCTATGCGACGGTGCACCGCTCGCGGGGCTGCAGCAGGTTGGCGATCGCCTCTGCCCTAACTGCGGGGAGAAACTCCTTTTTGGATGGAGCGCGGCCTGACGGCGCTTTTTGCTTCTTCCGGGCAGCATTCTTAGCTCTTTGCTTGTCCACTATGGCTGCATCGGTCATACCCGCCGCTCGAAACGTACGGATCTTAGCTTTCTCGCGCTCAGCTTCGGTCACATCGAGATCATTTCCGAGCGCCTCGGCTCACCAAAATTTGTGAGCCCTGAAGGTCGTTTCTATTGCGCCCTCCCGCTCCAAAGGCGTCATCCAGGGGCATCGAAGGGTTAGAAAACTGGCGGCGCGGCGGCGCCCCGCCGCGCCCAACATCGTAAACGTGTCGAGCATCCTCGCTCGAAATCGCGCCCCCGCCTCATCCATCGGTAGTTTGCGTCCATGGCGGAGCGCCATCAATCTGTGTAGCTCGCGGGGGCGGAAGCGCGCGACCGGCTATATCAGCCTCACGACCGGCGCCGCGACGTGGGGCTATCTCAGCATCGGCGCGAACTATCTACCCAGCTTGACCAGCACCGCCGTGTCGGCCGCCACTGTGACGGTTTCGCAGAATAGTACGGACTGCAACACGGCGACCGCGGGCACACTCCGCCGCAATCCGACGACCAACCGTCTTGAAACCTGTCAACCCTGGTAGCGCATGGGTTCAACGCGCGCGCAGGCGGCGCGGTTATTTCGTGTGTCGGCCCGCACACGCTGCCTGCGGGGAAATGGCTTCGGCCGTCGCAGCATAAGACCTTATGAAGCGCAGACAGCGTGGCAGAGTGTACGGCGCAGGCCTCGCCGCGGCGTTGCCCCTGCTGCTTGCGGCGCTGCCTACCGCGTCGCACGCTGTGGGCTGGGGCAACTGGTGGTATGTCTATGACGTCGCGTGGCCTTTGCCCCATTTCACATACAGTCCCAACGATCCCAGCGGGGCAGGGTGCATCTCCATTGTTGCCAGCCATCCCGCGGCCGCCTTCAGCGCCTCGGCCAACGGCGTGGCGGCGGGAGCGGCCACCATGTATCGGGCCGGTTCGTGTGGACTTTTTTGTAATAGCTGGAATTTCAACTACGCCTATGTCGGTAGCGTCAGCGTTGCGTCGGGCAGCCCGGTTACGCTGAACTGGGCCTGCCAGAACAGCAGTGCATGTTCATATGGCTCAAGCAGTTGCGGCGTGACGGCGGGGGCACCAGCCTGGGCGGCAGCAGCAGCAGCAGCAGCAGCGCCTCGACAATCACGCCTTTCACCAGCAGCAACTACGGTGCCCTGGCCGGAACGACCACGGTTTATCCAACGGCAACCACAACCTACACACTGCAATGCTATGGCACCAACCGGCCGGGTTCCGATGGGCGCGCAATTCGCCAATGTGGCATTGTCGCTGACGGTGAATGTCGTTGCCAGCAACCCCTGTCCCACCGACATCAGCCGGGCCTCCACCGGCCAGGGTGTCGGCTGGTTCTGCCCCACGGCACCACCCGGCACTTCAATGCCGGCGGCTACAACAAGTGCCTCACCAACAACGGCAGCTATGATCTCTTCACGGGCCGAACGCGCCAGGTGGTCGATGCGAGTCACCAGCAGCACGTCGCCGGCGTCCAGCGCCGCGATCGCCCGCTTTAGCTGACTGCGGTCGGTTTTCGCGCCGCTGACTTTCTCGGCGTAGACTTTTGCCGCACCGGCGGCGTTGAGCTCCGCAACCTGGGCAGCATGATCTTGCTGCGAGGTAGACACGCGGGCATAGCCGTAAATCACCCTGCGATTCTGCAACGCAATTTCGCAACAAAAAAGGGTTTTGCGGAATAAAGCGTCATCTTGAGAAGGCAACTGCTGACAGATTCCGTTGCGCAATCCTTGAATTTTGCACCACTCTGGAAAGCACCCGCGTGACCTCGTCACATCAGAGGCGCGGCGATTCAGCGAACAACGCCAGGGGCAACGCCCGGCGCAAGTGACGACGGAATGCGTCAATTCCAGGAATACCGGAGTCCGGCTTGGGCTCCGACAGTTCGCGTTGTGTTGTAACCCAGGGTTGGCACGCTTGGGCCGGTCATGCCGGTGGCGTGGGCCTCGACAAACGACGAGAAATTCGGCGTCCAGATCACTGTGACTCTTGCCGAACCCTGGAAGCCGATCACGCCTGCAGGAACGATCGGTCCGGGAAAACCGGCCGCGCTTGAGTCGACAGTCCGGCTGACCAGCGCCGATAGTGTCGGCTGCACCGTATAGCCCATCCACGGCATCGTGGCCCCAACGCGCGCGCCTCCATGCACTTCCGTGGTGTCAGATACCTTCGTGCCGAAATTTGCGGTGTAGCCCTCGGTGTAGGTCATGCCGATCGTCGGTTCGATGAACACGGCGGAGGGAAGGTCGAACCGATACTGGGTGTTCGCGGTATAGCCAAGCAGATTGCCGTTCACGACTATCGCCGGAGCAGTCTGAAACGTGCTTCGCGTCCAACTGACGAAGCTTGTGAAATCCACGGAAAAACCGCTATTCGAGTAGGATAATGTACCCGACACCGACGGCGTCGTATTGTCGATGGAGAAAGGGCCGTGCTGGTGCGACCAGGCGTTGGATCCCGACGCGATGAACGTCAGCGTGTCAGACATCGTGAAGACTCCGATCTTCGTGACGTCGAAGGCACCGGTGGTGGTCGCAATAGAGGTGCTGATCCCCGCGGTCTTTGACTCATCATCGGCACCAGTCAGGTTCGCACCGTAAAGCCAGCTTGAACCAGGAGCAGCCGGCGGCGCCTTGGCATAGGCGAGCGCGCTGAAGCTAATCGGGATGTCCTGTGTCGCGAACGGATTCCGGCTATCGAACTCCGATTCGCCGGCAGCGAATCCAAGCGGCCCGGATGGCGCCACCAGCTTCCGATCATGGACCTGGTCGCGAACGCTTTGGATGATGGTCTGTACGACGCGATTGATGGCTTCTTGTTGAATGGTTCGGCCTGCCGACTGAGCGGCAGCCGGCTGCGTCAACAACAGGAAAGCACCAGCGATCCCAGCCGACGCCTTGAAGTACCCCCACGTCATTTTGTCCTCGAAAGCCTTTTTCGCCGGAAACGATTCGGCCGGTCACAACCTCCATTTTTGCAAAAAGGCGGCGCCGGCAAATGTTATTCATCAAACGTCAGAAGCCATCAAAGATGGCCTGATACATCATTGGTTTCCGATGTATTTCAGCCCTATGTACGGGCCGCTCATGCCAAAATTTCCGTTTCCGGGTTTCGTCGTCTGCAAATATGCCGGTGGTCGATTGTTAGGGTAAGTAACGTGGGGCGGCTTGACCGGCTGCCCCACATGCAAACCGCCGTACTGGATCGTTCCTTGCGGTACTTGCGGCACTGGCGCACCCGTACCTCCCGCAACTGCATTGGAGGCTGCTGCAAAACCACCGATCGCCAGAACGGCACTCCATAGAACGATTTTTCTCAAAGCCATGATGTCTATTGCTCCCGAAATATATTCATTCTGATTATTACATGCGGAACCTAGACCGAGGGGACATTTTCTACAAGCAGGCGCTAGCCAATTGCGCCGGGTATCATTGCAACAGTCGCTCCGTGATTCAGCCATACCGTGTCAGCAACGGGTAGCTTCACCCGAACTCGTACTCCATGTATTGCTCGGTGGTCTCGACCAGGCCGCGATGCAGGAGCCGGTAGAGCCAGGGCGCGCGATCGGCATAGTTGGTGGGCCGGGGCTGGTGAACCTCGCCGACCTCTTCGAGCTGGAAGACGGTCCGTCGCACCAGGCGGCCGATCTTGACTTGTGACACTGGCGGCGGCTCGCCCCTGACCTTGTAGTACGTCTGCACGCACTCGTGGTCGTACAAGCCGTCGTCCTTGAGTCGATAGCCAATCGGGTGCTCGTTGTGGGCGTTCGCGCGGTGCATGTCGCGCAAGAACTGCGCGCGACTGATCTCGCCGCGGCCGACTTTTTGCTGATAGTCGTCGCTCATGATGGGAGCCCTTTCCTGGGGCTGGAGGCGGCCGGACAGGATCGCCCGGCCGTTACGGTCGCGAAGAATCACGCAGTCACGGGTTTGGCCGCGGCCGGCGGGCGCCGCGCGCGTCGGCCTTGAGATCGCGGAGGAAGCGGAAACGGGCGGAGCGTCCGGAGGAGATGCTATGGCGGCATGGCGAGCCTCCCTTCCGATTCGTCGAACGTGCGGCCGACCAGGAAGTAATCCGCGTCAAAGCCGCGGACCCGCCAGACGTAGATTTCCGTGCAGATGAAGCGGCCGAGGTCGCGCGGTTCGCGCGCGTCATGCGCACATCGACGACGGGCTTGTAGTCGAGGCGACGGCGCTTCTGCCAAAGCAGCGCCCACTTTTCCTGGTCGATATAGAGCTTGTTCTCGCGCCTGAAGTATTTGGCCGGCACGATCAGCAGGGCATGAATGTGCACGATCCAGAGCCAGCTGGTGGGATTGCGGGGTCAGTTCGACCTTCCGGACCCAGCCGATTACCGCGCGCTTGACGGCTGCGCACTGCATCAGCTTTGGAAAATCCCGCATCAGGTCGCCAACGGCGGCCTTCAATCCATGCGCAGGCACTGCGCGGCCGACCGACTGACATGGTCAGCATCAGGCACTGCGAACCCGGATGCTTTGCCATCAGCCTGGCGATACGGCTTGCGACCTTTTCGGCATGGCGCCCGGCGTCGCGCCGCTCGCGACCGGGGCATACGCTGACGCCACACTCGTGAGCGACGAAGCGCGATCCGTTCTCGTGGACGTGCTTGTAGAGCCTGGTGCAGCAGTTGCGCATCCGCAGCGCCGGTTCCGGCCTGCCGATGGCATCGAGGCCCTTGGCGATCGCCTCCTTGGAGATCTGCGGGAAGCGCCGTGCTGCGTTGCCCTCGCGCTTGCCGGCGTCCGGCAGATCGCTTTCGGCCGGTTCGAGTGGCGGGTTGTCAGGGTCACGGGCATAGTGCTCTGCACCAACAAATCCAGATCATCCGGCGCAGTAATATCGAGCATAACTTCACCGTAGCTGTCCAATATTCGGGACAGACCCCTGCGCTGTCGTCGCACTGGGTTGAGCGAGCTTCGTTCATGTCTATGAGAGAGGCGAGGACGACAATGAATCGCTTTACATCTATAAACAGTTTGAGGAAGACCTCGCTGAGCTTGCGCGTGATTGCGAGAAGAATGTCGAATCGTTCGATCTTGTAGAGCTATTCCGACCCCACGATTGAGAGAAACGCCCCGCAGACGCGGGCCACCGCCTTACCTTCGATGGAAAACTCCACTACTCGGAAATGTTGAGCAAGAATGGAACGCGCCGAGGCTACAATGGCCTCGCAATAGGCGATCTCGCTCGCGAGGAAGGTTTGCTCTCCAACTGGAACGTGTTGGGGATCGCGAGCAACCGTATTCCTAAGTTTCGCAGCCTGGCGGCGGGCAAGACCCGCGATCGACACGATATTAGGTAGCAAACGCCACCAAAACCACCATAAGCATTTGATATTACATAGATTTATTGCTGGCAAAGTTTAAGTGTCTGCTTCGTCACCGATATCTCTACTGAACGACGAATGGCCTGCACCGCGACTTCTTGAAAGTCAGGCGGGCAGCGGACGTCAATTCAGTACGCAACAGGGGCGACTGTGGTTATCTGATCGAGGATGAGCGCCAAACGCGAGCGTTCCGGTGCCTGTCTTCACAGACTACATTTCGCCCGTATGCCCCTTGCCAACGATGTTGGATTTGATGTTCCGCAGAAATTCGGAATACGGCATGCCACTTGCGCGTACGACCGCTTGCTGTGCCAGGACCAACGATCCGAGCATATAAAGGAACGACAACGTCCATGTGCGCCCGTTCATCAGGCGGTGCCTGAGCGCGTAGTAGATGCCGTAAACCGACAGCGGCAGAAGCACGAACAAGGCAGTCACGAGTCCGGGGGAATAAGGCTTGTCCAACTTGAATACCCAGATTGCCGCCGTGTGAGCAAACGCCTCAAGGACTCCAAGAAGCAACGAAGCCATCGCCAAGAACGGAATCCGCGGAAAGAACAGTGGGACGAAGGTCAGGATGAGAACGATCGCGGCCAGAACCAATTCGCCGAAATGCGGATTGGTCGCGGTGAAGCCGACCTTGTCCGTCATCAACTGGGTGAAGCCGCCGGGAAAACGTTGTTCCTCCCACAGGTGAGCGACAATCCCGATAAAGAAAAGTGCGGCGAGACGCTGCAGGACTGGCATCGTAGGCCAACGGACCGCAATAAAGATTCCAACCAGCAGAGCGAGGCCAGTCAGGATCTCGAGGGTGTGGCTTATTATGAAGTCGCTCATTGATCACGTATCCTATTTCATGTTCATCAAGCGTCTTGATGGGTCCTTAAACGCGACTGTGCTCGGCCTCGACGACAGCTGCAATTCCTCCTAAGGCGAACCGTACCAGGTGTTGGACCAACAATTGGGCATCGTTGTCGATCGATGGCAGAGCGCGGCGGACGAATCCTCGGTCCGCCAGCAGAAGCATGGCGCACGGCGCCGCGATATTCAGGAAACAACGTGTCACGGCCGGATGCTCAACAGGCAGATTGGAGAGTTCCGCAATCAAGTCGCGCTCGCGCGCCTGTTCGCCTCATTGCCGATTGATCTTGAGGACGGGGCGAACTGACATACCGCGGCCAGGAGACTCCGCTAGCCACCGATGTTACACTTTCGATCGGAAGGGGAGCGTAGGCCGGAACATTTGCTGAAGATGCGTCAATTCGGGGGTGGCTACGATCTCGCGTCCTGGGTTTGCGTAACGGAAATCGACAGCGGCGGTAGTCTTTGGGTGTGATTGCTGCGAGTCCCCGCAGCCATTAAATATCTGATTTTACGATATTTTCTGAAAGTCGCCCTTTGGGGCGGCTTTCTTGCTTTCGGGCCGTGTCGCCACTGAAAAAGCCACGTCGCAAACCCTTGGGCCGCGAAATCGTGTTCACACGCCGCGGGCCCGTATGGAGATCCGCTGAAGCCATGCTTCAGCCGAGGTGACGGAGGCCTCCCAATCCTTGGCAAGACGTCGACAGCGGTTGAGCCACGCCAATGTGCGTTCGACGACCCAGCGTCGGGCAATAATAACGAATCCTTTTGCGTCGTCCGGACATTTGACAATCTCAATCGTTGGTCCGTCGATTTTCCGGAGCGCGTTTTCAAGCTTTTCGCCGGCATAGCCGCCGTCAGCAAACAAATGTGCTATCGTTGGATAGCTCGCACACGCCAAAGCGACGACAGCCGGCGCACCGTCCCGATCCTGAACATTAGCCGGGTGCACGATAGCGCTCAGCAAATTTCCTTGTGTATCAGGGACGATATGGCGCTTGCGACCTTTGATCTTCTTGCCCGCACCAAAGCCGCGTGGCCCTCCGCTCTCGGTCGTCTTGACCGATTGACTGTCGATGATCGCTGCCGTTGATTGCGACGCCCGCCCAGCAAGCCTGCGCGCGATTTCAACCAGGGCTTCATTGATCAAATCCAACACGCCGCTGTCGCGCAGCCGATAAAAATAGTACTGGATCGTCGTGAAGGGAGGAAAATTCCTGGGCAAAAGCGCCCATTGGCATCCCGTCGTCGCAATGTACTGGATCGCATCCCATACCGATCGCATGCAAGTCTTGCGCGGGCGCCCGACTTTGCTCGGCCTTGGCATCAACCGTTCGATCCAGCCCCATTCCGCATCCGTACAATCGCTTGCATAGCGCAGCTCTCGTCTGTCATGCTGACAGCGGGTGATTTCGGTCCAGGTCATCTGCTTCTCCGATGGATTCGAACACCTCGAAGAATCACAACCTGCTGAAATCATCCAACTTTAATTTCCGGTCGGCCTCTAAGATTTTTATACGACTTGATTGAGGGGGCAAAGTTCAATCAGTATTCACAGACTGTGAAGCTAAGGCTCCTTAGCTTCCCACAATCGCACGCTATGTTAGAGTGCGATTGCTGATGCGTCACACGTGACGCCATCACATGTGCGCTCAATTTTCCGACGCCCCCCGTTACATCCCCACTTCTGTAACGAAGAATTTTCGAAGATTACGCGCTCGTAACTTTCTGTCGTCGCGCCGTCTCGGCAATGCCGGCCTGGGTAATCCGCAGGCTTTCCTTGCCGTCGACGGCAACGAACCGCTCGCAATACGGCGCGAGCAAAGCCAAGACGCCGGCCGGCAGCGGCTCGCGGAATGCGCTGATGTAGCTGTAGCCGACCAGCGAACCTGCGCCGACGAACATGACGTAGTCGCCGCGGATCCGGCCGCCGGTGAATGTCATCGCCTTCATGACCTTTGCCGCCAGCCGCTTGTGCCGTGCGGCCTCCAGCACCTCCGGCGGGGTCGGCGTCGGCGTGACGAACAAGGCATCGAGTTCGACCGGCGGAAGCGCCGCGGCGGCGGCCTGGCCGGCCGGCGTCAGCACCCAGAGGTGGGCGTTACACTGATCGCGATGGAAGTCGATCGCTGGTCCTCAATCGATCAGGCCGGCCTCGACGGCGGAGATGACGGTCGAGTACCTGATCGTCCACTCGCGGCCGGTGGGATGCCGGAGGTAGTCATCTTCCGCGTAGTAGTGGCTGCGACCGTGAGTGAGCGAGCGCACGTGCGCGAAGGTGCAGCCGCCGCGCATGCCGGACAATATCCGGATTTTGTCGCTGATCTTTGCCATCTCAGTACCTCCCGGCCGCGAGATCGGCCAGCGCATCCTGCTCGTAAAGGTTCAGCGTCGGCGGCAGGTAGGCTCGCTCGGTCCATTTTAACTTGGCGTTGGAAAAGCCGCGAGAGCCTAGCTCGATGTGCAGAATGCCGACGTCTTTAAGGGCTTGAAGTGATCGGCGGACGTCGTACTTCTTCATCGCATCCAAGCCCGGGCTCCTCAGCAATTGCATGAAAGTCCACGTGTGCTTCCCGAAGGTCCACTTCCCTTTTTTTTCGTGAGGCAGACGTAAGTCCCACCATTGAGACAGGAACTTCGTTGCATCACGGGATCGACGTCGTTGGACTACCATATGAGTCTCGGGCGGAAACAGATAAGGTCTAACGCCATTTGCGCCGATGATACGCGCTATCAAGATCTCATCAATGCAGTATGGATTGGTTATATTTGCCGTCGTCTGGTCGACGTTGTAAGCCTTCCGCCTCTGCGCACGTGTGCATGACCGAAGGATTGACACTGGATCCCATTTTCCCGGTTGCGTGGCCATGATCGGAATTGACGCCTTTGCGGTAACGACGAGCATCAGGTCACTCTGGATCGTGACCGTGCATTCCCGTCGGCCGGCGATATGGATGACGCCGGCGGAATCGAACAGGCCATTGCAATCCGGTTTCGGAAGCGACTTCTTTCTGTGTGTCATCTATTTCACTCGAACGGGATGTCGTCTGGGTTCATCCGGAACCCCCTCGTGTACCTGACATGCGCCGGCGATGGGGCCGGCCTCTCCACCGGCGGAGCACTGCTGGCGATCGCCGCAGCAAGAGGATCTGGCTTCCCGACGCGCGGTGGTGGCGGGAAGAAGCGCCGCGATCGCAGAAAACTTTTTAGATCGCCTTCAAAACCCGGATCGATGTACGTCTTCGGCGGCCGCGCCGGTGGCGGCATCGGCTCCGTGAGAATCGGCGCGTCGTCTTCTTCTTCCGGTACGAGTGTGAAGCCGTCGGGCGGCGGCGGAAACGGGTCGTCGGCTTGTGCCGGCGCAGCGATGACAGCGTCGTCTCTCTCGCCGAATGGCGCCGTCACATCAGCCGCGTCGGGCGAGACCGGCTCCGGATCGAGCACGACAAAGCCGTCGTCAGTTTCGAGCGGCTCGGGCAGCAGCACGCCGTTGATTGCGTGGATCAACTGCTCTGATTCAGAGACGAGCAGCTCGTTATTGCGATCGTCGATAACCAGGACTGCATCGCTTTCGCTTTCGACAACGGCGTCATCATCGTCTTCGAGCGGTTCTGGGTATACTACTGGCTCGGGCACCGTCGGCATCGGCGCCGGCCGCCGCGGGAATTTAAGGCGAAACTGTTGTGTCATTTATGCATCCTCCGCGATTGAATCGAGAAGCTCCTTCAACATGACGCCGAACGGCGATAGCGGCATCGACGGATCCAACGGCGGTGGATCCGGGACCCATGGGTGATCGAATTCGCGCGCTGTGCGCTCGGCCGCGTGTGCCTTCTTCGTCATCCAATCCGAATAGCCGCGCAGCTGCCTCACCAGTCTGGCGTTGATCTCATCGACCTGATCGAGCGTAAGGTCAGTGCGGTCGATCGACGCGCGCAACTGAGTCTTCTGCACGCCGAGCGCGAGAGCTGCGCATCGCCGCCACTTCGTGCCGGTCGTCATCTTGAACGTCACCACGACCCGCCGCCAGATCCGAGTGTTCGGGTGGCGCCTCATGCTGCGCACCCCATGACCGGGTCTCGCTCGCAGCGCCCGCAGATGCGGTTGTTGATGCCGGCCGAGAAGAATTTTCGCTGCCCTTGGCACCCGACGCCAAGACAGGCTCGCAGCTTGGCGCCGGGCCTCGACATGCCAACTCTCGAGATGACGGTCTGCATGGCGCCGACCGTCCGGCCCATCCTCTCGGCCATCACACTGTGCGGCGGCCGCGGCATCGAAAAGTACATCAAGGCCAGCCGTTCGATGTCAGCATCGGTCCATGGCGCGCCCTGGTTGTCGTCGAACGCAAGACCGATGTCTGCGTTGACGGCGTCGAGATCAATCATTTCGCCACTCCGTCGTTAGCGGAGCGCGCGAGATGCGCGTCGAAATCCTTCTCGGCCTTCGCGATTTTGCGAGCGCGAGACTGCGACGCGATGCGCTCGCGCGCCATCAGCGTGCGGAGTTCATCGTCCAAGCCCCTGACGCAGTCTTTGCGCCGAGCAAGATAGCGATAAAGCGTGGATCGGCCGATGCCGAGTTCCTTTGCGATCCGCATCCGCCACCGGCCCAGCGGATACAGCCGCTGCGCCACCCATTTGATGCGCCCAGCCTGCGTCGCTGGGACTTCCTTCAATGCATTCTCGGCCACTCGGCAACTCTGGTTCATGGGCAAACAAAAAGCGATAAAAATAGTAAGTCACACTAAAAAGAGACATATCATGTGCCACGTGTCAAGCGCGAAGAAAATCAGGGAGTGGGACAAAAAATGTTTTGGTCTTGCTGACTTCCGAGGTTCGATACCCTGAAGTCAGAGGAGAGAGGCCATGTTGAAGAAGATTTTTTCGGCGATTGTCGCTGGTCTGAAAGCGATCGGCCGCCTGGTTGGCGGCGTCGTGACGGCGCCATTTCGTGCGCTGGATGCCGCGTTTGGCGGCGGATCTGACGTGCCACCATTGCCGGCGGCAACGCCTGAGACGGAAGACGTGCCGGCGCCGTCGAAGACCGAGGACCTGACGAAGGTCTATGAGCAAGTCGCCCTGGCGGTGATGCAGTGGTGCGTGGAGAGCCTGACGGCCGATGCGCCGGCGTCGATGCCGGCGAACATGCCGCGCAAGATCGCCGAGTGGCTGCCAAGGCTGACACGCGAAGAGTGCTTCGCGCTCGGCTGCGCTGAATATGCAGCGGTTTACGCGCATATAAGGAGCTCAGAGCTTCTGACTGGCGTCAGGAGCGTGCGGCCGCTGGAGCGCGTGGAATGGCCACCGGAGCCGCGGCCTGCGCCGGGCACCGGTGGTTTGATCAGCGACCCTTCTGACGAAGCAAGTTCGACATTTGAAGTCGGATCTGGAGTTCTCTGATCGTGAACGCCTGCTCAGAAATCACTGCGTCACGCCGAGCGAGCTCATCACGCTGCTTGTCGATCCGACGCTGCAGCGATCCGATCAGTGCATCGCGGCCGCTGATGGCGTTAACCACTGCGCGCTCACGCCGTGCATGCGCGACGTTCCTGAAGCCTGCCACCATTGCGCCGGCAATGGTGGCAGAGCCGGTCACCGCACCCGCAGTGAAGGCTCCCTGGTTGAAGTTGGTGTGGTCACCGGCCATTCTGGTCTCCTTCTTACTTTATAGACACACAATGTGTGCCTATCAGTGGCATTATGGAACAGGACGTGTTAAGGAAGCTTAATGTCGATCGATCGAATTCGAGCGATCGGCAGATTTGGAGGGGTTTCAGCGTGCGTATTCATTTCGTTTCAGACCTGCATTGCGACATTCGCGACAACTCAATTGACGCGATGCCCGGCGTCGATGCCGACGTCTCAGTCGTCGCTGGCGATGCGATGGCGCCGGGCACATTGGCGTTGCGCCGCGTGCGTGCGCTGTATCCGGATCGCGGCCGTCCGTTGATCTATGTGCCGGGCAACCACGACTTCTATTCGCATCACGATCTGAAGCGCCCGGAACTTAAAACGACATGGCAGTGCCAGCGTGAAGAGATGCCGGTGGTCGCTACCGAACTCGGCATCACATTGCTCGACGACGCGGTGGCCGAAATCGACGGCGTGCGGTTCATCGGCGCCACGCTATGGAGCGATTTCTCCGCGCGGCCGGGGTACATGTCGTTCGACTTTGCGGTCAGAGAAGCCTGCGGCTCGCGTGGTATGAACGACTATCGAGCCATCAAGGTTGATCCCGGTCGATCGAAGGATACGTTACGCCCCCGCGACACCGTGAACGCACATAAGGCGTCGCGGGCGTTCATCGAGCGCACACTGGCGACGCCGTTCGACGGTGAGACGGTGGTCGTGACGCATCACGCGCCGACATACTATTCGCTGCGGAACGAGGGCCGTCAGTTCGACGATCTGGACTGGTGCTATGCCAGCAATCTCGAAGCCCTGATGCACGGCGACAACGCGCCGGCGCTCTGGCTGCACGGTCACATTCACGTCAACCGCGACATGATGATCGGTGCGACCCGCGTCGTCGCGAACCCGCGCGGCTATCCGATGCGCGGCGGCAAGCGTGAGAACCCGGATTTCGATCCGGCACTGGTTGTCGAAGTCGGCCGCGATCTGACGTTGACGCAGAAGTGGGGGACCTGAGATGGCAACATATCTCATTAGTGACACCCACTTCGGCCACGACGGTATCATCGAGCTTTGCAAACGGCCGTTCGCAAACTCGCGTGAGATGGACGCGGCGATGGTGCTTGAGTGGAATTCGGTGGTCAGGTCCGACGACACCGTCATCCACCTCGGCGACTTCGCGCATCACTACCCGGCTGACAAGCTGCCGAAGCTGTTCGCCGCGCTAAACGGCCGCAAGCACCTCATCAAAGGAAACCACGATGGCAGGGCGACCCAGGCTCTCCCCTGGGAATCGCAGCGCGACATCGCGTATGCGTCGATCGACAGCCAGAACGTGGTGCTGTGCCACTACGGCATGAGGCAATGGCCGAAGATCCGTAAGGGCGCGCTGATGCTGCACGGCCACAGCCACGGTCGGTTGCGAGGAAACACGCAGAGCTGCGACATCGGCGTCGACGTGATGGGCTTCGCGCCGCTGCGCTTGGCGCAGATCAAGGACTACTTGGCGACACTGCCGCTGATGGCTGATCCCGAGGCCCGCAACGACATCGAAGACCTTGGCGGTGGAGGGCTGAAGCTGTGAGCGAGCGCATCTGGATTCTGAATTTGAATGAATTCGTTGGCAGCGTCGAATTTTCGCGCGATGCTGACGTCGACGCCGCCGTGCATGATGCTATTCACGACCACATGATTCGCGGTCACGCGGTGACCCGTGATTTTTCGGCGATTGATCCTCGTGGAATCGATGTTGACAAACCCGCCGCCATCGCGGCCAAAGCTCGCGGTTTGCGACCCGTTTTCGTGGTCGATCTGTCGGCTGGATCGACGGACGACATAGATCACGTATGCGACTGGCTCGCCGAGGTCCATCTCCACTCACCGCGTCACCACCGCGCGATCCTGAACCGCCGCATGTCGTTCCGGCAAATGATCGACGCCGCGACGCGCTGGCACGAATCCATGCGGCGGGCTGCCGAGAAGCTCTACAACCGCGCCATCGAACGCGACGATGAGGGCGCGCCCGCGGTGCTTGAACTAGACGGCGAGTGGCTTGGATGGCGGTGGGTCTGGCTTAAATCAGACGCCGCCCGCGACGCCGAGGGATTCGCGATGGGCAACTGCGTCGGTGGTGGATTTTATGATGACCGCGGGCCATGTGGCGCCGTGTTTTCGCTGCGTGATCCGAATAACGTGCCGCACGTGACTGCCGAGCTGGAAGGCATTGATCTGAAGCAAGCCTCCTGTCGCGGCGGCGATGATGTCAGCGATCGATTCAAGCCGCTCATCGATCTCATGGCCGCCATCATCGGCGTCCGGCTGATGATTCATAACGATCCGACGGTCGTCGTCGAGGACGGTCTGCACGTGATCGCCAGCGCCGCGGCCGGCGATCAGACGACGATGTACGTCCAGGACAGCGTCATGCATAGCGACGGGGGCCGGCTCGGATCAGCAGGCGACGCTGAGGAGGCAAGACGATGAAGCAACGCATTTTCTCTTCACCACGCCAGACCCGAGGTCGCGTGCTCGTCATGCAAGGCGACGTCGCGATCGCAATGGGATCGCTATCGAACCTCGCGTGCATCAGCCGGGCTCTCTCGACGCCGGGCGTCGACATCTACCTGCATCCCGACGACGCGATGGATTTCCAGACCTGGCAGGTCGAGCAGATCGCGGCGAAGAGGAGGCTGAATTGAAGGTATTTGTTTCAATCGACGTCCCTGATGGCGCTGGTCGATAGTTCAATAAGGTATCGAAACTGACCGGGACCTCTACGGACGAAATCGCTCAGCGCATTTCAGATGACATCCTTCCGAGGCCGTTCAGCGGGAAATTCGACCCAAAGCGCGATGTTTCCATGGAGCGGTTCGCGGCGATCCGGAGGTGGCGGTGTTCGTCGAATCTTTCGGGTTGGAAGACCTGACTGATCCTGCAGCCCTGATGAACATCGGCGCGGCGATGGCCTTTTATTCTGTCGCCGATCAGATCGTCGACACATCGGGCGTTGCCGCTTCGGTGTCGGAAGCCGGCGAGCAGAACTCCGCTCAGGTTGGTAGAAGTCCTCAGGTGGTTGATGGGTTGAAAAGGAGTCTGAATTGATCGTTGGTCATCGACAACTTGTCGCCGGCGCTGCGGCTACAGCCGCCATCGCCTCGCTTCCGGCCGCCGCTGTGAATGCTATCGAGGCTGCCGCGAACCAGCATGCTGATCGGGTGAACGATCTAATGCGGCAATTCGTGCGCCTCCTTCAATCGGACGGATACGCTCTCATGCAAGTAGGTGACGGCGGCAGAGGCGATGATGGCCCACACCGTCACCCTGGGCCTCAGGTACGAAGTCGCCACCTGCTGCAAGATTGCCGTTCGCGATGACGACTTCGTTCAAAAAAGCACTGCACGCCGACAAGTGCACGTTCTGGTGTCTGAACGACCATCCGCAGCACGCATTGGCTTCCGCGATGCCGAGATCGGCCAGTTGTGGAACAGTCGAGCCTGTGTCTGAGCGGAGATTGCGGGCGACGCCGGGTGTCGTCACCAGGATGCGGCGCCAGGGCAGGGGAGCATGAGCCATGGACATCGATGACATGCTGCGAAAGCTCAACGATGGTGCCGAGCTGCTGTCGCAGACTTTCGAGGGGCGGACAGATTGGTGGTTTCGCACATTCCGACAGACCAGCATGTTCGACGTTTCCGTTAACTCCGCGGACGCGAAGGCGCTGATCGACACCGGATACGTCGATCAGATCGAGTTAGAGACCGATTGCGAGGGTACGTGGTTCAGGGGGTTCTCGATCAACGACGCTGGCCGCGAGCGCGTCGCGGCGACCGGACCGAGATTGCATTGAAGGAGGAGAGCCTGAAGATGCTTTTCATCGACAAGAAGTACAAGACGAAGTTGGTGATATCGACCCGGGTCGAACGTCGTTACAACTCGTTATTCTCGGCCACGTCGCACGAGTTGGCCTAATGTACGGGGGCGGGCGGCATTGAGTTTTATATGACGCGTCATGTTGACGTTCAGCAGGACGAAATTTCCTTCGCAGATATTAAGAAACGTGTTGGGTCTGAGACAAATAGGATGATCTACGAGCGATTTGCTCGAATCCAACTCACCGCCGAGCGGATCGATAGTATCCGGTTCGTCAGTGAGTCTGCATATGACGCAGTTCCTACCAGAACTTCGTCATCGATAGAGCGTCATCTTGGAACGTCTGAGCCGATTCGGGCGTTGTCGCCAGCCGCTAGATATCGCGCTGACGTCGCCGCAGGCGGATCCAGCCAGTCCGCGGACGTCGCGCAATGTCCATCTGCAATGGACAGATGGTCTGAGACCTCACCGGAGAGATGCATCCGGAATTTACCGTACGCGTCCGTCATGTTCGCGCGCCAGTCATCAAGCGTCGGAGCCGTATCGAGCTCGACGCCACGTGAATTTTTGTCGCGGAGAAGGGCGTCATCGCTCCGAACTGAATCACCAACAATAGATCTTAGAATTGCGGGGAAAACGAAATGCCTCGCAAATCGCAGACTTTACCTCAGACTTTCCCTCAATGTTTGAGTGAAAGTCTGAGGCAATACTGAATTCGTTGTCGAATTTTCCTCGTCATCGCGCGCCAATGGCATTTCTGGCGAAAACTTTCCCTCGTCCACGCGCCATGGTTAACGCCGTTGGGAAGCTAACGCGCGATCGCGCTCTTGATTTAAGCCGACGTGAATCAGATGAGTCTTGCGCATTCGCCGCGCGAAGATGTTCTCGCGCCTACAACAGGAGAAGCAGATGACCACCGCCGCAACTAAGACCGCAACCGGATACGCCGATGCTGTACCAAGCGAAATCGTGCTGGATCACTCTCCGGCGCGCTACTACGAGGCCGCTCTGCTGATGATCGACCAGGAGGGCGACGTGATGGTGACCAAGCGCTCGTATCACGGCGGCGATGGCGCACCGCCGGATGAATGTTACGGGCGCACTCTGGTGTGGTCGCTGGCGAGCTCCATGGATGGAGACTGCACCGTCGATGTCGATGCTTTGCGCAATGACCTGAGCGCGGGCGGCGAGCTCGCGGTGCTGATCGACCGAGTGATAGCGGGCCATTCCGTGGATTGGGACGGAAGAAACATGGTCGGACGCATGACTGACGACGCCCACGATGCGCTTTCAGCAATCGCATCAGCGTTGGATGACAATGACCGGTACACGGTTGCGTGATGGCTGAGGCTAAAATCAGCCCCCGCGCACGTCGAATAATCGAAGTGGGCCGGCTACTTGGCGGCCCACGGTGGCTGACCGCGATGGCGAGCACCGCTGGCCTCTCAAAGCAATTGCTGTCGTTC
Organism: Hyphomicrobiales bacterium; assembly: GCA_017305665.1. Lineage (GTDB taxonomy): Bacteria > Pseudomonadota > Alphaproteobacteria > Rhizobiales > Xanthobacteraceae > Nitrobacter. The sequence continues at coordinate 24,916 of JAFKKH010000023.1, read as the reverse complement.
GTCACTAAAGGTGGACGACAGGTCATTGACGTCTATCGAATAGTCGCTGAAGGCCTGATCGCCGACGGAGGTGCGGTGACGGAGGGCATCTGACAAGACGGATGAGGTTACGAGCCGCATGCTCGCGGGATTGGAGAAGTGACGATGCCTGCCGCGCTCGAATATCGCGTCAGACGCGATGCTCCGCTCAAGAGGGTCGACGGCAGTCGCAGCGTCAGGTTCGACGATCCGGTTCTTTTTGTCGCCGACTGGTAGCAAGGGGGCCAGCGACTAGTCGAGCAATGAAACCGATCGGTGCAATCTCAGCGACACAGCGCATGAAATCGTCGATGACCTCGACAACGCATACGGTTCGGATGACGTCAAAAGGAAGATACATGCGCCGCGACATCGCAAGCCGAAAGGCGTTTGAATCCGATACAGTGGATCTCAACCCTAAAAAAGAGAGCGTGATGAGCCGCACCTCAGCGGCGCCGGCGGTGTTGCGCTGCCTGTGAGATGAAGAAGCCGAACGGTGGGCATCGAAGGAACAGAAGATCATGCTTGCTCGCCTCGTCGGCGCTACCTGCGCCGTGGCAGCGGGACTAGAGGCGGCCGTCAGGTAGCTTGAGATGTGGGTCTCCTGGATGATCGGGCGGCGACGACAAAGCAAGAGGAGATAGCGGCGTGAGTTATTGGAAAAGCTATGTCGAGGCCGAACATCTTTGCGAGATCATATTTGTTTCGGACTTTCTCTGGCGTCTCTCAGTATCGCGGCGGCTTGCATCGGAATCGTACTGCTGAACGTCTGGATCCTAGGCGGCGCATTTGTCGCTCTGGTCGTAGGTCGTCAACTGTTGAAACCGGCATGCCGAATGGACGGAATCGGATTCACTCGCCACAATTTAATCAGAACCCCCTGCGCCTGCTGAGGCTACGAGCATGACAGACCCTGTTCAGATCACCGATATCTATGCCTGCGGCGTGCTGTCCTCAGGCGCGCGCTCGAGGCCGTCGAAATTGCTATCGAGCGCTGCAAATACAACTGGGCCTACACGATCAAAACCGCCTCCTTGCGATTTACATGACAAGGATGCGCTATCAAAAACCGGGGTCAAACATCTGGGACTTGGTAAAACTAGCGGTAGCTCCGTGAAGGTCGGTAAGGGGCGGAGGTGGGCGTGTTTAATGCGAAAGGGGGCAGTCAGATCTCCGACTGTATAACGACAAAGGAGTTTTCATTTTCGCGAATGGCCGTCACGACGGCGCGATGCTTCCGAGCCAGGTTGCCTATTCAACGGTCCGCGTCGTAATGGCTCATCGGCCGATGGTGCATCCTCCACGGAAAGATAGACCGTTCTTCCGTGGTCATCCTTCCTCGCAACAACGTGGCCGGCTTTGATTAGATTCTGAACGGCGGCCATAATATCGGCCTTTGACGGGTTTCGCGACATTGCTATTCTCCATGGTGAAAGTCGGATCTGGTGCATGTAGTCGATTGCCACCAATGCCCGAGCGGTAGACCCAGTCTAACCCCTGATGTCGGATAGCTCGAAATTGCGGAGGGAAGCTAACCTCAGTTAGCTTCCCTATGATGGAGTTTTCCACACCATTTCGAGATTGTTTTATAGTTTTTTAACCTCGTCCTATCTCTTTGAGATCGCTCTGCATACGCTTTGCCGCGAATGAAGTTATGGGAAATGCTCGATCTGCTGCTCAGTTGCTTAGCGAGCGGGCGCGGATGTTCTTCCGAGGGGCGTCTCGCCCGCTGGATGCACACATCCGAATTCTGCCAGCTACCCGCGAGCCGGTCACGTGATCAGCGGCACCAGACGGTAGATATGACAGCCGGAAGCAAGAGGCCGACTGTGATCCAGCGGAGCATGCCGACCAGCATCCCGCTCGCACGCTTCCAGACAATGTAATGTGCGTTTTCCTGTAGTAGGCGCCGCGGCGGCCCTTTTTCCTCGCTGGCTACGTCAGCAAGCAAGGTTGGAGTTCTTCTGCGGTACGGATTGGTATCGAGTTCATGCTGAGCGACACTGGAGTCAAGTCGTCGGTGATTGTGGTGCTGTGATAATTGCGTGTTGATCGAAATTCGTCCACTACGCGGGACGTTACGCCGGACAGGCACCGCATCTTGCCGGCCTTATGGACGCTGCGGACGCCGGAACCAGAGAGAAATCAAATTTGACGAAGCACTGGTCAAGTTCGCAACCGCGTCATTGATCCGCTTCGTCTTCTGTCGTCACCTCAAATTGACGACTACGGACAATTGTCGGCCACTGATCTGAAGCGCTGACGAAGGAATCTGGCGGGAGTATATCCAAGGCGTATCAACGTTACGACGGAAAAACGCGACACCTTCCGTGGCGAGAGTTGCGCCTCGAGCCATCTGGCATTCTCAGCCATCTGTTCGCTGGTTGCGACAATCTTCACTCGCCAGTAAAGGTCGACTGTCCATCGAAACCCGACTGATCAAGCGCTTCTTATGCGGTCGCTGGTAAAGATCGACCAGTCATACGATCCGTTGCTCTCTCAACGCGACGATCTCCTCGTCGCTGAAGCCGAATTCGCCGAGAATCTCGTCGGTCTGCTCGCCCACTTCCGGCGGCCTGGACGCCATCTTGCTCGGCGTGCGCGAGAGGGTCACCGGTTGGCCGACGAGTCTGATCTTGCGGTTCTCCGCATTGGGCACGTCCTGCGCGATGCCGAGATGCTTGACCTGTTCGTCCGCGAACATCTGATCGACCGAATAGATCGGACCGCAGGGCACCCCGGCCTTGTTCAACTCGTCGACCCATTCCGCGCTTGTACGTTTGGCCGTCCGTTCATTGATCGCCGCGTTGAGCACGTCGCGATTCTTGGAGCGCGCGGGCGCGGTCTTGTAGTCGGGATTGTCGATCAGCTCCGACGCGCCGATGGCATGCGCCAGCCGCTCCCAGATCTTGCCGCTGGCGGTGGCGATGTTGATGTAGCCGTCGGAGGTCTTGAACACGCCGGTCGGGATGCTGGTCGGGTGATTGTTGCCCGCCTGCTTCGGTACATGCTCTTCCATCAGCCATCGCGAGGCCTGGAAGTCCAGCATGAAGATTTGCGCCTGCAGCAGCGACGTCTGCACCCACTGGCCTTCGCCCGACACGTCGCGCTCGAGCAGCGCCGTCAGGATGCCCATGGCGCAGAAAAGGCCCGCGGTGAGGTCGGCCACGGGAATGCCGACCCGCATCGGCCCGCGGCCGGGCTCGCCGGTGATCGACATCAGCCCGCCCATCCCTTGCGCGATCTGATCGAAGCCTGGCCGCTTATGGTAGGGCCCGTCCTGCCCGAAGCCGGAAATGCTGCCGTACACGATACGCTGATTGATCTTGCGCAGGCTGTCGTAGTCGATGCCGAGCCGTGTCTTCACGTCGGGGCGGAAGTTCTCGATCACGACATCGGCCTTCTCGACCAGCCGCTTGAACACCGCGACGCCCTTTGGGTCTTTCAGGTTCAGCGTCATCGCCCGCTTATTGCGGTGCAGGTTCTGGAAGTCGGAACCATGGCGCGGGCCGCCGAGTTGCTCGCTGCCGGCGGCCTCGTCCGGAACCGCCTCGATCTTGATGACGTTGGCGCCCCAGTCCGCCAGTTGCCGCACTGCCGTCGGTCCGGAGCGGACGCGGGTGAGATCGAGAACCGTGAAGCGGGAGAGGGCCTGGGAGGCGTGGGGAGAGGGCATTTCAAACAGTCCACTTTGGCGTGGTCGCGAAACCATTGCGAGGACAAACCAAGTGCCTCCTTATCCGCATTTGACCACCATGACAACAAATCTGCTTTGATTTTTCTGGCAAAATTGGCTTCGTTTTGCCGAAAATCAAAACGCTTTAAGCGCTCGCTTGCGTCGTCTGAGAGCGCGTTGCTCGTAACGATCCAGTCTCCTCAATGGGTGTCATCACATGTTCGATCGCCTTTCAAGAAGCGATCCAATGCTTCGGTTTTCATTTTCTTGACCTGAACAAGAGTCATCTGCGCGTCTGCGGCGTCAATGCTGACGAACGTTGGATCCGCATCCTTCGGCGCCCCCGACAGGAGTCGCGCGAATTCCTCGATGTCCTTGCGAAAGGCCGATTCGCTGCTCGCTAGGCCATGTTGGACTGCGTTCTTCGACGATCGTCGTTTGCTGGCTTCAGACGAAGGCCCGGTGCTTTTTTCGCATTCTTCCGGTTTGCGACGATCCGTCGACCAGAGGCCATGGTGTAACTACTCCGCAGCCTGCTTGAATTCACCCTCGATCATACGCGTGGCTCGTTTGAGTTGCTCTGCGGCTTCTTCGTTGCGACGCTCGATTTCCTTGATCGCAGCCAACGTGCTGAGAGTTTTGGCGCGAAACGCATCGTACTCCTCCTGCGTCTCGTCGCCGACCAACGGCGCGTCACCGAAAAAGCGGTCAAGCTTTGACATGCGCTGCAACTGAGATGATTTGACTCTGGGCATCACGCTCTCCAAAACTTGGGATACACCATCCATGAAGCAGAATGAGCTTATGGACTTCGCCGCGTGCTCAGACGCGAATCCTATCTTCTCCACAGACTATGAATGATGATCCGCCTCGTAGCGCCCAATTTTGCGGTCCGGCGGAGACGTGACGGCCTCACTGCTGCACGAGGCATTCCACTTCGGCGTCCGCCCGCTCATTGGCAACAAGGCGTGGTTCGATCTGCTCCGCTCGGCCGCTCAACAGCCTCCACGATAAAGCGCGCCGATCGACCAGCGGTCCCATGCTGTCTATGACAAGGCACACGTACGACTCAATGCGGAGGCGACGTCGGCCTCACTAGGACGGGATCAAATCGATGTCGTTGCTGGAGAAGCCGGTTTGCCAGACCTGGAAATCAGACGGCCGCGATGCCGACGCCTTGACCTCACTCAGCCGCAACTCGTCGATCTCGCGGGGCTCGGACTGTTAACGATTGTCGATTTCGAGAAATCCCGGCGGGACATTTCCCGGGCCGCGGCCGCGGCTATTCAGCGGGCGCTCGAAAGCGCCGGGGTCAGGTTCATTGCTAAAAATGGCGCCGGACCTGGCGTGCGCCTTTTGAAATAAGTGCCATGCAGGCTTTTGCGAATTGGCGGAGGATATTACCCGTCACCGCCAGACCGCCGACGGATGTTTTGTGCCCGCCTAGGACGAGGCGGCAAGGTCCCGGATGAGCGGTTCCACTACGATTTGCGAAGGATGGGGGGAGGCCAAGGGCCCGGGGGACAGTGTACCCGGCGGGCTCACGGAATCGCTTCTGAGGAGGTCGGCAGATGAAAGCGCCCTTGGAAACCTGAGTCTAGTCGGAACTGCCAACCGGTTACAAGAGGCGGACACCGCCGCAAAACGTATGACTCATGCGCAGGTGAGGTCCGGCCTCCATTCGGCCTAGCCAAGGGAGGGATTAAATCGGAATCACTGCTGGAGAAGCCGGTTTGCGAGACCTGGAAATCATGCCGGCCGCGACGCCGACGCCCATCACGTAAATCCAGCCTTCGACGTAGTCGGAAATATGCGAGTTGAAAAGAGAGTCGAAAATGTTCTGACTCACCACGATGATCCCGAGCCAGGAAATCCAGCGTATCTCCGTGAACATCAGAAAGTGTGCGATCCACATCGCCCACAACAAGATGATTCCGATTACGCCCCACTCGATCGCAAAGTAGAGCGTTTGGTTGTGCGGATTGGCAACGATCTGATCGGCGACTATCGTCTTTCCGATCGCATCCCGCGCAAACAGGCCTCGTATCGAGCCCGTTCCGTGACCGGCGAAGGGCGCAGTGCGGATGAATTGAAGCGCCTTGGACCAGTATTCCAACCGCAGACCAACGGATGTAATTTTTCCGTGATCGGCATACTGCGCGTATTGGTCGTGAATGCTTTCGAGCCGGCCGCGGAGAGCTGGCGATGCAAACCACGTTGCGCAGATCACAACGACAATAACGCCATACAGGGGAACGGCTCGGCGCCAACCAAGATAACGGAATGTCGCGACGACCATCAGAAGCGGAAGCGAGACCAGTGACGTGCGCGATGCCGCTGCCACGAAGATCATATTGAGCAAGAAGCAAAGTGCGATCAACACAAAACCGAGCGATGTGTAATGCCGGTCGTTGCGCCACTTGATGATCGCCAGTGCAAGGCTTCCGAAAAAACACAAGACGAATTCCACGCCCTGCGTGATCCAGTTTTTGACGGGAACGCCGGGTATAATAGCCTTGAAAAGAATAGTCCGCGGTTCCAGCCAATTGATCCAGGAGAGAGCGAGCAGAACCGTGCATGACGCGAGGAAGACCAAGAAGACCGCTGCGCTGCGTTCGGATCGTTCGAACTGATAGATCAGGGGCGGGACTGCGAGCAATTTGACCATCGTTCCAGCGATATGGACCCGCGCTGCCCATGGAGCATCCGACCAGAACATCCCGGCAACAGCAAGGGCGAAGATCGCAATAGGGAGGAAGCACTCTGGGCGTCGCAGTGTCTCGGCGAATTGCTGCCCGTCGGCGGCATAGATCAGGCAGATGAACCATAGGACGGTGAAAATTCCGAATACCGTCGTCGACCAAGGTAGCGATGCAGCCATTGCCATGGCGGCGATGTCTGCCGTGCGAAGGCGATGTTGGATGGCACCATTGCCGGCGATTCGACGGAAGAGCGCGTGCGGTGCGCCAATCTCAGTCACCTCGGTCTTCCATGTCTGGCGCTTGTCGTATTGTCCCTGAGATGCTCCATGTTATACCTCTAAGCAACATTACCGCCGTAATTACCAAGCGTTCGGCTCTTCCACTCTTTCGCAAGTTAACGCAATCGGCTTTGTAAGACTGCGTATCGCGTGGGTGTTCTTGCAGTTCGCAGCCTTTTTGAGCGTCGGTTGGATGCGCTAGAGTAAAGTCTTGTTGGGGGGTAGATTCACGCAGATTGTGCGACGCAAAGAATTCCAAGCGCGATGAAAGCGATGCCAGTAAGCCGGAGCGCAGACAATGCTTCACCCAGGATAAAGTAAGACATGATCGGGGTTACAACGAAAACTAGAGCGAGGATTGGCTGCGCATACGTAATTTCGGTGTGGCGGATCGTCAGGATATAAAGGAACATTGCAGTCGCAGTCGCAAGCGCTGCAGTCCACATCCACGGATCAAGAAGCATCGACCAGACGAATTTTGTGATCCCGTCGTTCGGATTGAGGGAATGTGCAGAGGCCCGGCTCTTAACAACCAAGTTGGAATAAACCACGAGGGTTGCCGAGGTCAGCAACGTGAAGATGACCCTAATCAGAGCCTCCTTGGTCGACGATGTGATAGCTATTCGGAACGATTGGTCAAGATCATCACGAAGTGATCGTATGGTATGCGAAGCAAGTCGTGAAAGACCTTGGTCTCGACGTCGAGCGACAGCCCGTCTGTCAGGAGAATATAGCTTTCGGGTGTCCGGATGTTGAGACCGGAGTCGAGCGAGTTGATCATCTTCGCGATGGCTCTTTGCTTCGGGAGCCAGACATTGTCGAACGTGAGGATGCGACCATTCGGCTTGAGGAGAGGTTTCAGAGCCCGAAACAGTGACGTGCATTCATCATCGGACATGTGATGCAACAATGCCGACACGTTGATAATGTCGAAAGCGCCAGCTTCCTGCTTGAGATCGTCGGCTGCATTGCCGACCATAAATCGCCCACGGTTTCCATACCGCTCAGTAGCGAATGCAATGTGTTTCCTATTCAGGTCGATACCAGTATACTCAAGGGGTGGAAGATAATCCAGAATGTGCCCGGGTCCGCATCCGACGTCGAGCATTTTCATGTTCGGGTGGGGCTTCAGCACCTCGTTGACATAACGGCTCTTCGATCGGGGCGTGCCGAGCGCAAACATCAACGCTTTGTATACTGTGGGGACAGTAATTGCGCTGTAAATCCCGGTGATTCTTTGAGCCAATTTGCTTGCTCTCGCTGGGTTTCAACGATGCAAGACCTATCGAATAACCGCGTTACGAACAAGCCGTCAAACCCCTTTATGGCCGAACTCCCGTATGGATCGTCCCATGAGCTGTCTCGAACCGAGCATCCTGCTCCGAAGAGGGGTGCGACCCCTTCGTCTCCGGCCCTTGCGGAGACCCTGTGATTCTATTACGAATCTGAAATGAAAACAATAATCTTGCCGTATCTCGGTGACAGAAACTATGTTCACGGAACGACGATTGTTGACATGATATTGGTCGAATTTCAGCCGGGATTTCCGCCTGAAGTTCGATTTCAGGCGCCCGTCATAGAGACGCTGGCTGTACGCCGCGAGCCGGTTGAGAAGCCCAACGTGACGGTACACAGGAGGACAGCAAGCGGGCTTTCCTTGGATTGTTCGACGTGGCCAGGGATGGTGACGAACGCCGCGTTCCGTTTGACGAGCATGCGATCGCTGCGAACTTTGAGAGGCAGGAGAAGGCGGTCGGGTCGGTCCGTGACCCGTCGGTGTCTTTCATTTCTCAGGTTGTGGTCATGAACAAGGTGCTGATGGCGACCGCTTTCTCAGCCGCAAAGGGAAAGTGGTGGTTCGCGGGTCTCGATGCCGGCGCTTGGCCCAACGATTGTGGATCGGTTGGAGTCAAGTTCGACGGCGGTCTGGGAACCAAGCCGGTTCGCTCAATCATCACAGCCGACGGACGATCGACCGGAAAAATCTATTTCTCTCTGACATCGGCCTAAGTGCGAAAGTTCAATGCAATGCGAGCGAAGGCCGTTTCCTTTCCACGTCCTGTAGGTCGCCCCTGTTCTGTGGCGGCTCTCCTGACTGCGAGTAGCATCCCCGTGTCGGAGACCGTCGGCGATCTCGATATGGTTGTCCGGTCCGTGGCCGCGCCGGAAAATGCGACATCGGGTAGTCTGATCTTCATGCAGGCGTGTTCGGCCATGATAACGCCTGGTGTCGTCGTTGTGACGACAGATCCTCTTAAGACCGTGGGCGGCTGTTGCATCGTCACGATCGACCCGCGCCGGTGGTTTGCGAGAGCGCTCGAATCCTTGTTTCCACCGGATGCGCCGACTATAAGCGAGCACGCTGTGATTGCGAAAACTGCTCGGATCGCGACCGGTGTTTCGGTCGGGCCCTTTTGTGTCATTGGCGAGTACGCGTCGATCGGAGAGGGCACGCGGATCGGAAGTCACGTTACGATTCACGATAGTTGCCGTATCGGCAGCGGGTGTGTGGTGCAGGATCACACGGTCATAGGCTCGTCGGGAGTTGCCTACTATCGCGATGCCGGCGAGGAATGGTTCGGGCTTCCGCATCTGGGTATCGCCGATCTCGGCGATAACGTTGAAGTTGGTGCGCATTGCGTGGTGGTGCGGGGGATTCTCAACGATACCATTATCGAGTCAGGCACAAAGATCGGTAATTTTGTGAACATCGGGCATAACGCTGTCATCGGAAAAAAGTGCTGGATCACCTCGGGAGCCGTGATCTGCGGGCGCGTCATCATGGGCGAAAATGTTCTAGTCGCTGCAAATGCCAGCGTCAGGGACAAGATTGCCGTCGGCGCTCGCTCGCGCATTGGCTTAGGCGCCGTGGTGACAAAAGATCTGCCCGCGGATTCGAAGATTTTCGGCAATCCGGGTCGTCCTCTGCGAACGATGGGATCATTTTGATGTTGGTGCACAAGTGATCGGCATCATCGATATCGCATACTATCTACCGGAGAGGCGCGTCTCCAACTTTACGCGCGCCGGCGAATTCGCGCTGACCGACTCGTTCATCAATGACAAGCTCGGAGTGAAATCGATCGCGTTGAGTGGTGAAGGGCAGGAAACCTCCGACCTGTGCGTTGCGGCGGCGAAAAATTTGTTTTCGCGCGGAACGGTAAATCCTGCCGACGTTGATTGCGTTGTCGTGGTCACCCAGAATCCCGACGGGCACGGACTGCCTCACACGTCCGCGATCGTTCATGCGAAGCTTGGGCTTCCTCCGCGATGCCTCGCTTTTGATATTGGTTTGGGATGTTCAGGTTTCGTGGCCGCGCTGTCTGTGGTGACTGCCGCAATGCAAAGTCAGAGACTCCGCTGTGGCCTCCTTTTCACGGCCGACCCATATTCAAAGATCATCGATCGCAGTGATCGCAACACGGCATTGCTGTTTGGAGACGGCGCGAGCGTAACTTTGCTCGGAGAAGATCCAGTCTGGGAAGCTGAGACCTTCGATTTCGTGACGACGGGTGACAAGCGCGATGCGTTGATCGTGCGGGACAACGGATTGCTGCACATGAACGGCCGGGCTGTTTTCGAATTTTGCGCAACCGCTGTTCCGGAGAGCATCCGGCGAACGGCCCAGTCGAATGGCATCACGCTCGACGATATCGACCGCTTTGTGCTGCATCACGGCAGCAAATTCATTGTCGATACAATAGCCGCAAGGCTTGGTATAAATGGCCGGGCAGCTTTCGACGCTACGGATTTCGGCAATACGGTTTCTTCGTCGGTTCCGGTCGCATTCGCACGTAACGTTTGCGCCGACGACAACACGGTTCTGATATCCGGATTCGGTGTCGGCCTAAGCATCGCGAGCGCAATTCTCAGGAGAGCCGGTCATTGACCAGGGAGGTTCGATTTGAATGAAAGTGATGTCCGCAGCGTTATAGCTGAATCCGTGCCCGGGTTCGATGTCTCGACGCTTGGCTTGGAGTCTGAATTCGACAAGAGCGGCATCGATTCTTTGGATCATTCGGTTATTCTGCTCGGCCTGCAGGAGAAGCACGGCCTCGTGGTGCCGGACGAAGATCTGGATCAGGCAAACTCAATAGGAAAAATACTTGCTTACGCAGCGAAGCGATCGGGTTAGCGACACGCCGTCACCTGGCGACGGTCGGCCGACCTATTCGGTTGTGATTCCCTGTTACAACAGCTCCCGGACGATCGGAAAGCTGATCGGTTTGCTTAGCGACGTTTTTGCCGGGATGGGAGCTTCTTACGAGATCGTTGCGGTCGACGACGCGTCTCCCGATTCGCAGACATGGCCTGCCATCGTGAAATCGGCTGACGGTGCCCCCGTCAAGGCTTTCCAATTCACCCGCAATTTCGGCCGTACGGCGGCCGTTCTGTGCGGTATGGCGCATGCGCGTGGACGCTGGATCATTGTCATGGATGATGATCTGCAGCATCAGCCCGAGGATATTCCGAAGCTTGCCGCGATGCGTGACCATGATGCGGTCGCGGCGGATTTTCCGTTCAGCGAGCGGCATCACACGTTGTCGCAGCGTCTCACCAGCCGCCTTAAGAACTGGTTCGATTTCAAAGTTCTGGGCACGCCTCGCAATATCCGGTTTTCGCCCTTCATCATGTTTCGATCTGAAATCGTGAGCATGATGCTGCGGTCACATTATCGGCATCCGTATTTGCCCGCGCTCTTCTTGCACGTCAGCCGGGACATTGTTTCCGTTCATGCCTCGCACGCACCGCGAATGGATGGACGGTCCAACCTCGGTTTTGTAAAACGGTTGAATATGTTCTCGCACTTGCTCTTCAACAACTCGCCCCTCTTGCTGCGTGCGGTCGCAGTGGCAGGTGCGGGATTTGCCATTTTGGCGATTGTTATTGGCGGTTATCTGATTGCGGATCGTCTGATATCGGCAAGATATGCGCCAGGCTGGACATCGCTTGTCGTCATCGAACTCTTCATGGGAGGCGCGATTCTGTTATCTCTGGGCATTATCGGGGAATATCTCATTCGCATCATTCAGCTCGGAGAGCAACGGCCGACGTATTATGTGCGCACAAGCTATGAGGCGAGTGCAGACGAAACCCTCAGTGACGCGTCCGTAAAAACTTCCGCGCCGGTGCGGCGCGCGTGACAGATTTTCCCGCTTCCCAGAGGCGATGCCTTATTTGTCGTGCGGTCGAACCCGTTACGGCTGGCCAGCCGATATGGCCCCCCGGTGGGCGATGCCTTGCATGTGGGCATGTCGTTCCGCAAGGCGAGGGCATTCCGATGTTTGCGCCCGATCTCGCCAATACCGTCAGCGGTTTTGATCCGGCGCGCTTTGACTTTCTCGCCGAGATAGAAGCGACTCATTTCTGGTTCGTCGCGCGTAACGAGTTGATCGTCGGGCTTCTCAACAAATTTTTTCCCGCCGCGCGGCGGTTTCTCGAAATCGGTTGCGGCAACGGGGCCGTGTTGCGGGCCGTCGACGCGTCGCGGCGATGGGAACGCATCGTTGGTTCAGAGCTTCAACCGTCCGGACTCGCCCACGCGAGAAGGCGGCTGCCGGAGCACGTGGAATTCGTGCAGATGGATGCGCGGGATATTCCGGCCATCGACACATTCGATCTGACCGGGGCATTCGACGTTATCGAACACATTGCGGACGATGAGGCCGTGCTTCGCGGGCTTCGAAGAGCTACGCTAAGGGGGGGGGGCATCATGGTCACGGTTCCGCAACATCCGTGGCTGTGGAGCAGTGCGGACGACCAGGCGCATCACGAGCGACGCTACCGAAGGGGCGAACTCGAGGAGAAGTTTCGCCGCAACGGCTTCGAGATCCTGTTTTCATCCTCGTTCACAACGCTATTGTTGCCGTTGATGGCCGCGAGCCGGTTCAAGGATAAACGCAGGTTGGATGAAGAGCGAGTGGATCGCGAGTTTGCAGTGAATGCCCTTGTCAACAAAGCTTTCGCGGTCGTCCTGCGCGCCGAGGTTGCCGCGACTTTGGCCGGAATGCGCTGGCCTGTAGGCGGGAGCCGTGTTGTGATCGGCCGAGCCGTTTAGACGCTTTTGAGCTCCCGAAGATAGTAGCTACTTGAAGCGAGTATTACACTACCCTGACGACTTGCATCGAACAAAAAGTGGTTCGCCTCATACTGTCAGGGAAAACAGGATCTGAGATACCTCTCTTCCATCAATAAGGGCTCGCGCTCGTACTATTCGCGTTCCGGATGCTCCGGCAAATTGCAGACAAAGCTCGTCCCCTGATGCTGGCCATGCAGTCACAGTTGCACCTGTGAACAACCATTTTCCTTTCGCATCAGGAAATTTGTTTTTCATCAAAGCTTTGTACATAACGATAAAACGAGAGATGGTTGAAACTCCGTCAGAACGAGACAATACCTTGTCACTTTCGACGCGGCATGAAGCGAAAATCGGTGCTTCATCGTAAGGAACTCGCTCGATGCGAGTCGACGGTGCTTCGAAAAGTCCATACTTCTTAGCCTCTCCGTTCGACGAAAATGTCAACAATCCGTTCGCCGTCTTGTCGTTTCTGATCGGTGCAATCTCCACCGCGCCGTGGATGAGCGAATTGAACCTCACAGTGAAGGGGAAGCTCGGGGTTACATATTCTACAATGGCATCAAAAATAGTAGCGCCGTTGACGTAATCGCGGTTGCCGAGAAGCGGGAGATTTAAGATCATTTCCCTATGATACACACAATCATACCGTGATCAACGGATGTTGAACCATGCTTTGATCGATAGGGCTGTTCAACAGGCGCTCTTGCGTTGAACCCTCGGCGCATTTTATTTCTGAAGGGCGGCTGCTAGGCGGTCGACGACCATCTGCTGCTGAACCTCGCCTAGACCGATCCACATAGGCAGTCGCACCAGTTGTTGTGAGAGCGATGTCGTGCGCCTCAGATTGCCATTGCTTCGCCCGAGCCGCTTGCCGGCCGGCGAGGAATGCAGCGGCACATAATGAAAAACGGCGCCGATACCGTCCACCTTGAGTCTATCCAGCACGGGCTGGCGGTTCACGGTCGAGGCCAGCAGCACGTAATAGATGTGACCATTGTGGTCGCAGCCTGCCGGAATGATGGGGCGACGCAACAGGCCGCGCTTCTCCAGCGGAGCTAATAGTTCATGATAACGTCGCCAGAGCGCGAGCCGTTCGGCGGTGATCCGTTCCGCCGCTTCAAGTTGTGCCCAAAGAAACGCAGCCGTGATCTCGCTCGGCAGCGATGACGAACCGATATCCTGCCATGTGTATTTGTCTACCTCGCCGCGGAAGAACCGGGTGCGGTCGGTACCTTTCTCGCGCAGTATTTCGGCGCGAGCAATCATTGTGGGATTGTTGACGAGCAGCGCACCGCCTTCACCGGACTGGATGTTTTTGGTTTCATGGAAGCTCAGACTGCCGAGGGCGCCGATCGCACCGAGCGGCCGACCCTTATATCTTGCCATTAGACCCTGTGCGGCGTCCTCAATAACGGCGAGGTTGAAATGCCTTGCTATCTCGAGGATCTGCTCCATCTCGCAAGATACTCCGGCATAGTGTACCGGAACGATGGCACGGGTGCGAGGCGTGATAGCAGCCTCGATCAAGGTCTCATCGAGGTTCAGTGTATCGCCGCGGATATCGACAAAAACGGGGATCGCTCCGCGCATCGCAAAGGCATTTGCCGTCGATACAAATGTGAAAGAGGGCATGATGATCTCGTCCCCCGGCGACAGGTCGAGAAGCAGGGCGGCCATCTCCAGCGCCGTGGTGCACGAATGAGTCAGCAGGGCCTTCGCGGTGCCTGTCTGGTCTTCAAGCCAGCGATGGCAGTCGCGTGTGAAGGCCCCATCGCCTGACAGGTGGCGATTGCCATGGGCTTGCGCCACGTAACCAAGCTCGGTACCCACCCCATAAGGCCTGTTGAACGGAATGCGGTCGGTGGTCACAGCTTTATCCACGGTTCACTGCCGATCGGCGTTTGGTGGTTTGTGAGAGTTTCACACACGATCAGTCGACCTTTTCGGCTACTGGTTGTGATTCGCCGACCTTACCACGGCGGCGATAGTTCCTGTCGATCCAGGCCCGATAAGCTCCGCTGGTGACATCGCGCCACCAGTTTTCCTGCTGCAAGTACCAATGCACGGTTTGCGTCAAGCCGTCCTCGAACGGCGTGGTTGTTGTGTGACCTAACGCAACTGTCAGTTTGGAGATATCGACGGCGTAGCGATGGTCGTGCCCGGGACGATCCTCCACGAAACTGACGAGAGAGCGGCATGATCGCCCGGTCGCCGCCGGGCATGACGGAAACCGCGACCCAAGCGTCGAATCTGCAGCGAACGCGCAGTCGATGATCTCACAGATCAGGTTGACGACTTCGAGGTTGCTGCGTTCGCTATCCCCCCCGATGTTGTAGGTCTCGCCAGTGCGCCCGCCGTCGATCACCTTCATCAGGGCTGCGCAATGATCGGAAACGTGCAACCAGTCGCGAACATTGGAGCCGTCGCCATAAATAGGTAACGCTTTGCCCTCCAGGGCATGAATGATCATGAGGGGAATCAGTTTTTCCGGGTGTTGAAACGGCCCATAGTTGTTCGAACAGTTGGTAATCAGCGCGGGCAGGCCGTACGTCATGACATAGGCGCGGACGATATGATCGCTGGCTGCCTTGCTCGCCGCATAGGGTGAATTCGGGCGATAGGGTGAACGTTCCGAGAATGCTCGGTCCGTAGCGTCAAGCGATCCATAGACCTCGTCAGTCGATACGTGCAGGAGGCGAGCTCGGTCGAGCAGAGACGCGGCGCGCCAAGCGTCCAATGCCGTCTTGAGAAGAGTGAATGTACCGAGCACGTTGGTTTGCAGAAATACACCAGGATCGTCGATCGACCGGTCTACGTGCGATTCCGCTGCAAGATGCACGACTCGCAGAAAGCGATGCTCATCGAATAGGCGCTGCAAAAGCGTCATGTTGCGGATATCACCATCTACGAAAGTGATAGTACCCTCGGCGATCAATGGCTCGAGGCTGCGGAGGTTTGCGGCATAGGTTAAGGCGTCGACCACAACAAGCCGGTCCTCCGGGCGCGCCGCTCGCCAGGCATGGACGAGGTTTTGACCGATGAAGCCGGCGCCGCCGGTGATGAGAACGGTTTGCATCGAGGTTCCTGAGCCGCCCGAGCCTAGACAAGCCAAGCGGTGATAGTGCGCCTCGTGGAGAGCGTCAATGGATGGTCCTCACGGATTACAACGGTTATCGTTGCCTAGCGACCCATTGGGCTGGGGCCGGGGTCTTGTATGGACGGAGCGTCCGGGAGACAATAGCGCCAATCCTTTTGTCGAGATGCGAGGCGCCGCTTGAGAGCAATTATACTTGCGGGGGGTACGGGTTCCCGGCTCTATCCGTTGACGTCTATCGTATGCAAGCAGCTGCAGGCGGTCTATGACAAGCCGATGATCTATTATCCGCTTACGGTGCTGGTCGCCGGCGGTATTCGAGAGTTCTGCATTATCTCGACGCCCGACGACCTGCCGCGGTTCGAGCGACTGCTCGGTAACGGCAGCCAGTGGGGACTGTCGTTCGTCTATCGTGAGCAGGCGCGCCCTGAAGGGATCGCCCAAGCATTCCTGATCGCCGAGGACTTCATCGCGGGCGAGAATTGCGTCCTGATGTTGGGCGACAATATCTTCTTTGGCGGCGACGCCTTTCCGCGGGCACTAAAGGATTTCAAATCCGGTGCTATGATCTTTGCCTATCACGTCCAGAATCCGGGCAACTATGGTGTAGTCTCGTTCGATCAGTTTGGCCGAGCCAACTCGTTGGAGGAGAAGCCCACTCATCCGCGTAGCAGTTACGCCGTTCCCGGCATTTACATCTACGATAGCCAGGTTGTCGGCATCGCCAAGTCGCTGAATCATTCGCCGCGTGGCGAACTCGAGGTTACAGACGTCAACCGAGTCTACCTTGAGCGAGATGAACTTCTCGTGCGTCGACTCAGCCGCGGCGTTGCATGGCTCGATGCGGGGACGAGCAGTGCGCTACAGGATGCATCAGCTTATGTGCAGACCATCGAGCGTCGCCAGGGCGTCAAAATCGGCTGTCCGGAAGAAGCGGCCTTGGTGCGAGGGTTTCTCAAGCTGGAGCAGTTCGATGCGTTGCTGGCACGCATGCCTGCCTGCGAATACAGAGACTATCTGGCAAGTGTCGCCGCCGAAGTGCGTCGACTTGCGTACGCGACGCCTAAGAATTTCTGATCCAGAGATCGTCTTGTTTAGATTCATTGCATAAGGTGTATTCCGACGAGGTGCGAGCATGACACGCGCCGGTGTCAATATCGGTGAGCCGATGCTTGCGGCGTTCGGCGAAGTCCAAATGCATGCTGCTTCTGAACTTCGATGTCATCGCTTCTCGGCAAACCTGCTCTTGCGCATCGAAAACTATCATTTCAAATCAGGGACAAGTTGGGACCAAGACGTCTATTTTCGTAAACAGTCGAGAGTATGTACTACCTTGTCCGATATTACTTTTATAACTCTATCGATCCCTATTTGTTGCGCTCTCTGGCAAAGCTCTTGATCTTGCATTTCACGATTTGTGGCTTTTATACTGTATGACCTGAAGCTATATGCGGTTTCTCGGCAGTTTGATGGTACACCGTTTATCATTGGAATGCCGAGTAGCGCTGGAAAAAGAAAGCCTCGCGCGCGGCAGTCTTTCTGTAAATTCCAGAATTCTGTATCTGTAGGCGGAATGAAAAGAGCCACTCGTTCTCGTCCGCTGGAAAGCTGGTTGCTTATCGTACGGCGTAGTCGATCAACGTACGTCCCTGCAATGTCTTTCGGAACATCGCGCAGTTTCGCAACAATATCGGGAGCGGCGGATACTACGAAGACAGATCTATTACTAGATTGCCCCGGATGCGCTGCCTTAAATGCGGCATCTTCAATTTTTGCGATCAGCTCGAAAAAGGCATTTACGCTTTCCCTTTTCTGCGGCGTGATAGCGGATGCAATGACGAACACTGCTCCCGCTATGAAGGTCATTGCAGTAACATGGTTCATGCGGTTGACCGATGGTAAAACAAAAAGTCCGCAAATCGCGACAGCGGCGATCCAAACACCAATGTTAATGAAATAGTATTGGCCACCTGCTCGCCCATTCAGGGCCAATGTCGGAAGGAAGAGGGCCAGAGCGATCAGTGCTAAATTGGTAGTAATCCGCTGTTGATGGATGGCGATAGAGGCCCGCATTCCAAGGAACCCAATCCCTAGAGCGGTTACTCCCATGTTGAGGTAAGCCACCAACGGGTAAGTTTTTGGGAAAATCCAAAATCCGAAAAGGCCATTTGATGAATTGTCTCCCAGTAACAACCAAAGAAGAAAGCTGCATCCTGAAAGGAATCCTGCAAGCACTAAACAAACGAAAGTCCTTTTCGGCAGAACCTGCATACAAATATTTATAGCGACGCCGAGGGCTAGAGCGAATCCAACGGATACCTTGGTTCCTGTAACCACCAGTGTTGCGATTATCGTGCCAAGAAGGCACGTGGGCGATTCAAGCACATATTGAAATTGTGATAGCTTTTGCAGGAGAGGGATTGTCAGCAGAAATAAACTAAGGGCGAATAGGTACGATTCTGACAAAAGGTACGAATGCCAATCCTTTATTTCGACTATTGAGATGAATGTCAGTGGAAAAATAAGAAGCGCCAAGGGGGCCCTGCTTCCCTCTGTCGGGCGCCATAATGCGAAAACAGCGAAGCACGTCGATAGGATAAGGAGCGGAGCTCCAATAATCTGAGAGGCGAACGCATAGATGTAGGTGGTGGGAACGTTAAGCCAAAGTGCGATACAGCCAAATAACAGATGGCTTAGCGCGTGGTAAGGAAACGCTACAAGACCATCAAGGCCGGTACTTACGATGCCATAGCGAGAGAAAAGCGCCGCGAGTGCGGAATGGAACAACGTGTCTACGTGTGCCAAACCCAAAACGGCGGCCTCTGGCGTGAATACGTTCGCCAAATTGCCGGTATTCATGATGAAAGAATAAAATGTGCCCAAAGAAAGCCCGAGCACGATAGCAGCGATATAATGTCGCCGCGCAATGTTAGCTGTTGCCAGCATGCGAATGCCACTAAACCAGATTCCAAACAAAGCAAAATAAACGGCCGCTTGCGCCAGTACAAAGTGACCCGCCGCGCAAACAAGCGCGCAAAGCGAAATAACTGCGATAATTGGCAAGGATGCGGTCAAGTTCTGGGGTAATCTTACAGACGAATAGAGCAGCGCCGGCAGCAGCATAAGTGCTCCCGCAAGCAAGAAGAGCGGGAGCACAACAAGCGAGTTGTTGGTCCCAAGCTCGATACGCCAGTAGAAAGCGATAGCCGCCAGAGAAAAGCTCATAGAAAGCGTGGTCGCGGATGCCAGGTAGAGCGAAGTAAAATCGATTCCACGCCGATCTTGACTTTGAGATGCCGGAAAAATCATTGTTGGAGACGGTTGGTTGTCAGTTGCGACATTTGCGGTCGTCTAGAGAATATCCCAAGTCTATACAAGGCCGAGCGAGTGAAGGTAGCGGAACAATCGAGAGCTCACCAGCTGATTTCCCCATTTGATCTGGGCTTATGATCTAGGCTTATAGAGCATCTTTTTAGCTAGGATTTTGGTTGACAAACTGAGGGGTGGTCCACGATACCCGCACTGGTCGTTTCTATCAGGGAGCCCCGGTATGGAGTGGACGTTGAGGCGCGGCCCCTGGTGGCCGTTTTGGGGTATTTGGGCGAGCTACTTCTTTCTACTGGCGCTTAGCGGTTCAATATCGCGCTATCCGAATTTTTCCCGCGCGGTTGTCTACGAGCTTGCTTTTGTTGTTTTCGTTTCTGCGCCTTTGCTGCTATTGCCTTCCTCGTCTCAAATTGGGCCGTGGCCAACGAGACTTTCTTTGCCGCGGCTGGAACGACATGGCCTGGCTCTTATCTTTTCGGGGCTTGGAATCTCTGCGATCGCTCTTGTCAGCCTCTTCATCGATCGGATGATTCAGGGAATCGACTACACGCATGGAGCGTGTATCGCCCGGGAGCAAATGACCCAATTGGGACTATTAAGAAGTGGCGTTTCTTCGCCTTTCAGTGTCATTGGCCAACTTTTTGGTTACACGTTTTTTGTTCCCGTTGCAGTGGTTATGATGTGGGACGTTACACGGAAGCTTTTTTGGGTCGTTATGTCGTCAGCTTTCCTTCTACTCATGGTACAGTCGGAACTGGCTGCCAGCCGATCAACAATCATGCTGTTCGGAACCTTCGTACTGGCCATGATCGGCATCCGAACCGCCCTTGGTGGGTGTCCGCGCTTGCGACAGGTGGATCTCGGTATGTCTGTTGCGCTTGGAGCCATTGCCATCGGATTTATACTCTACGTCTTTGTATGTCGTGCCGACGCCTCCAATATGTCTCCCCAACAATATGCTCGAAGTTTTGAATCTTATCTCGGCGTAAAGCGAAGCATTCTGCTGCCGACAACCGATCAACCGGGGGAAATCGGCAAAATCAGCGGCGTTCTTGCCATTGCGGTAATGTACGCAACGCATAGTGCTTTTACATTTGCGGGCTTGCTTACACGATCAGATTCTGACTCTTTGCTGTTATTCAGTGGTCCTCGAGAACTATTGTCCAAGGTCGGCATTCATCTAGGCGGAGCAGGGCAGACGGACTTTTCCGGTCGGTTCCCCTCTTTACCGGGAGCTTTATATCACGACTTCGGGCTTCCTGTGATGTTAGCAACAGGCGTGCTGTTAGGCATTGCTATGTGGGGCGCCATGGTCGCTCTTCGCGTGTTTCCTGGTCGTGTCTTCGTGATTGGAGCCGCCAGCGCGATATATATCATTGCATATCTTTCACCTTTAATGTTCGCCGTTGATATTATGGCGTTCCCGTTCATATGCTTTGGATTCGTGATTATACCTTTGGCGATGTTTCGGGTCGGACAGCGCAGAGCGGCTCCGCGACTTGAGGAAGCATGAAACGCGGTTCAAGGCACCGACTGCTACAGGCGCAGAAATCGCGGCGGTTGCGCTCTGTGTGATCGATGATAGATGGCGCGTCCTTTTGGATGCCTCACGCTCGAGCCCTTGTTCTCTGCTGGAGACGCCATGTATTCAAGTCATATTGACAGAATGCAATGAAAAGTTTGTGCTCCGCCGGTGTGCAGAAAGGCAATTGCGGGAAATACCTCAAGTACCCGTGAGAGCGCGATCAATAAAGTCACATCCCTTCTTTTCCTTTCACTGGTGCCGGTTCCTTCCATTGGTTCCGGGTGCTTTAGGATTCGAATGAGGTTGCGAGAAATGCCATCTTTGCTCCAAAAATTATGGTCCCGGCAGGTCTTGTACGTGCCACTTTTGGCGATAGCGCTGATTTTGATGATGGTGCGGCGTGTGGTGATGGCGCACGTCTTTTCGCCCGAAGAGTTTGCAGCTTTTAGCGCGGGGCTTCTGATTGCTTCCGCTTTTTTAATGATCGGGGTGTTGGGTCTCTACCCGCTTCTTCAGCGAGAATTACCGTCCTATTTCGCAACTGGTCGAGAGCAAGCTGGTCGGATACTTCTTGCGCAAAATATCTTAGTTGCGCTTGTGTTGCTTCTACCATTCGCTGCTATTGCGCTTTTGGTTGGTCCATATGTCAAGCTTACCCCATGGGAAGCCATCATCTCCGCGGCGAATGGTCTATCCCAGCAGCTCTTCTTAACGGCGACAGTAGAAAGTCGAAGTCGGCTTAACCCACTTCGCTTTTCACTCGAGAATCTAGTCCGTGCCGTTGGCGTCGTTTTACTTTCTGTAGCAGTTGCGATGATAACGCATTCCGCCGCAGCAACCTTGTTAATTGAAGCGATAGTTACCGGGATCGGCAGCTTTTTGATTATGCGTCCGTTCGTACAAGTTGCCAAGTACAAATGGTCACATTCATATATTCTTGCAGCACGTCATGTAACGAGCATCGACTGGCGTACCTCACGGGCACTGCTGCTGGTTTCAGCGCTTAGCTTTCTTATCCTCAGTGCTGACAGTTGGTTTGCTGCAAGTCTATTGTCACAATCTGCGTTTGCGGCTTACGCCTTTATTGCGACTGTGGGTACTAGCGCCCAGTCAATTCAAAGCATTCTCAATGCTTCCTTGTTTCCCAGCCTGGCCCACAGTATGGCCAAAGTTGGTCTCTTCGCAACGTTCCGATTGGCGCTTGTAGCAATTGTTATCACATTGTTTCTTGGCGGCTTCGCTGCCGTACCCATGTTTTACATACTGCGAACGCTAATATCGGAATATTTTAGCGCTTACGGCGAGACGATCACTATTTTACCAATTGCTTTGGCTGTATCGGTGATTAGAGTCTCGGACTTTTGGTCCAGCTACCTAATCGTTATCAAGAAGGAAAAGCTGATCATTTCCGCCGACATCTCGGGTTTTCTTACCGGATTCGCGCTTTGGCTATTCGTGGTGGTTTTACCTTCCGGAATCTCAAAGATAGGTCTGTTGCAGGTCGCCTGGCTAGCGCTGTTCTTGGCGTTGGCAAGTCCGCTGTGTAAATTTTTCTTTTCGCTTTGGGCTACAAAGTCTTGGAAGGTCGGCACCCGGCAAGATATCTTGAGTAGGATGAAAGCCGGTTACGACAGGCTAGGTTTATAGCGGTAGACGCTCATAGCGGAACCGATCAGTTTCACATTGTGGAGGCTGCTGCAAGGAAAGATGCGTATCGGCTTTTCCTCCATTTATTCGTGGCGCCCGCATGTAGAACATGTTGCCTTTCTGGCAAAGCTAGTGCGTCGTGCTGCGCACGAAGTGCGATTTCTCACTTGCGATTCTGATTTACCCAGCTGCTATACACGCGAACTTCGACCGCAGCGGCACGCACTGATCGAGTGCGCAGCCTGTCGGTTCGCCGGTGTGCGCTCTTACGAGGCCCGTGGCGTGACGGCAATAGGACAAGTTTCGGATACAACGGGTCGAGCCGATTTCGTTTCGCGAGGATGGGGCGCGTCGAGCGCCTGCACGATTGGTCGATTTGAATCAGATGAAGATCTCGCGACCACCGAATTTTCTACGCTAAAGGCGAACCTCGATGTCGCCGCAGCGATTGGATACGAAGCAGCGAAGATTTGGATCCAACGCGAGCGCTTAGATGCTGTTATAGCGTTTAACGGTCGTATGGATGCAACCCGGGGAATTCTCGAGGCGGCGAAGGACACCGGAGTCCGTTATATCTCGATGGAGAGGTCTTGGTTTGGTGATGGATTGCAATTATTGCCCGACGAGAGCTGTCTTGGTTTGCGATCGATCAGCCGGTTGGCGGCAGAGTGGTGCGATGTTCCGCTAACGCCTGTCCAAGCGCGTCGAGCTGCTACCATCGTAGCGGCGCGATTTAACCGATCGAACAGCAAAGAATGGCGAGCTTATAACACTTCAGCTCTACATAAGGAGTGGCCCGCCAATGGTCGCTATAAAGTATTGCTAGTTCCCGGAAGCCGCAGCGAGGTTTGGGGACACCCGGATCGCGCAGACGGATGGCAGGGCCGCACGCAGGCCTATGATGCACTGATCTCTCATTTTGACCTGAAACCGCAAGATATAGTTCTTCGGGCGCACCCAAACTGGAGCGAGCGGATTGGTCAACGTACTGGTATCAGGGCGGAAGAGTATTATCGTGATTGGGCGCAGAAGCGCGGTGTTTCCTTTATTCCAAGCAATGACCGGACGAGCACGTTGGGTCTGATTGAACAGGCTGACATTGTCGTCGTTGCGGGTGGTAGTGCAGCTATTGAGGCGGGCATTATCGGTAAGCGGATTATCGCTTTGGCACCGTCGGAATATCAGGCCGCAGGATTCGTGGAGTCTGCCAATAACGTTGTTGAACTTAGCGCGACACGGCCGATCGACTCTCAACCGGAGACCGTTCGATTCGAGGAGATTGCCCGTCGCACGCTCCGATTTTGCTACACGATTGCTTATCGTGTTCCGCAATATGTTGACGCCGTTACTTGCGTTTCGACTACAAATTACAAGTATCTAGAAGATACCGATCCGGATCGAATTATTGAGCTGATCCAGACCGGGATATTAAAAGCCGATGATGCCAGCAGTGCTGTGGACTATGTAGGAGAGAATGCAATTCTGGGTTTGGTTTCGGAGCGCCGCTGGTTTGAGCTGACAGAGGCCGAGCCTGAGAATAGGTTGATGACGCGACATCACCTGATGCGGCGTCCTCTATTCCGCGCATTCAACAGCATGCGGCCTTGGTGGCCGAAAGGAGATCTTTGATATGGGGTAAGCGGCAAGGGAACCGCCATCTGGCGGAGTGGTTGATCGGCTGTTGAGTTTGTGAGCCGATGTGAGGTTCTGTGTCTGCACCTGGTTCTGGAACTAGAACCTTTCATATGATTGAAGCGGTTGCCGACCGTCTTGAGGGTGCGCCGCGCGCCAGCTTCGCCGACGCTGGTCGGACGAGTCCAAGGGGCAGGTTGTAACAGAAGCGGTGGAGCTTGGTGCGAGCGTCTCGGCGATCGCCCGTCGGATCGGCATCCACCCATCACAGCTGTTCGCATGGCGTTGTGATGCTCGGGCCGAGCGGCATTGTCGCACGCGACACCCGAACTGCGAAGCAGCGGTGTTGCGTGTGCCCTACGCCGTGATCGAGATTGCGATTGGCGAGGTCGCCGTGCGCGCCGGCGTGGATATCGACGAGGCGCACTTGCAGCGGGTGATCCGCGCGGTTCGTTCGGCATGATCCCTTCTGGTGTGAAGGTGTTCCCGGCCAGCCATCCGGTCGACTTCCGCAAGGGTATCGATGGTCTGGTTGCGCTTGTGCGCGATGCCGGCTCGGATCCGTTCGATGGTGCGCTTTATGTGTTCCGTGCCAAAAGAGCCCGCTTGGCGCGGAATACATAAACGGCGCCCGAGAATGGATCTGCTGTCATGGTCTCGCGCACCAGGGCAGCGAGCCCTTCGGCACCTTTGCGGAAGTCGACGGGGCTAGTCGCCACCATCACGCGGACTGCGCCGGTCGGGCCGATCACGCGCCACCCTTCAATGCGCGTAGCACCACCATCAAAGGTAAGCGTAGCGCCGAGGCCCTCTGGATTGTTTGTGCGGAGTCATGAGAGCACCGCTAGAAGAGTCATCTTCTGGAAGGGTGCTCACAATGGACGACCATTCTGACGACATAAGACGACCGTTGTCACCGCGCATTGAAGTGTTCGCTG
>JAFKKH010000022.1 GCA_017305665.1 Hyphomicrobiales bacterium | reverse complement strand
TGCCTCCCGTAGGAGTTTGGGCCGTGTCTCAGTCCCAATGTGGCTGATCATCCTCTCAGACCAGCTACTGATCGTCGCCTTGGTGAGCCATTACCTCACCAACTAGCTAATCAGACGCGGGCCGATCTTTCGGCGATAAATCTTTCCCCGTAAGGGCTTATCCGGTATTAGCTGAAGTTTCCCTCAGTTGTTCCGAACCAAAAGGTACGTTCCCACGCGTTACTCACCCGTCTGCCGCTGACGTATTGCTACGCCCGCTCGACTTGCATGTGTTAAGCCTGCCGCCAGCGTTCGCTCTGAGCCAGGATCAAACTCTCAAGTTGGACTTGAAACTTTAAACCGGCTGATCACAACGTTTGACGAGGTCCCACCATTTCGCCGATGCGATTCACATCGCGTCGACTGATCTCAATGAAGAGACCATGGTGTAACCTTTGAAACGTGTACCGCCGAAGTCTTTCGTCCGGTCTCAATGCAGAACAGCCGAAGCTTTTCTACAATCGAGACCCGCAAGGACTCCGCCGTCCACGTTTCTCTTTCTTCATCTTCACTTGTCAAACAGCCCGGGTCCGAGAACCCCTCTTCCATCGCTGGAAGCTTCGTGAAACACCCACTCGACGACAAATGACAACCGATGACTGTCGGTTGTTGATTCACTCATCTCAGTGAGGAGCTTCACAGGCGCGGTACCATGCTTGGACCAAGGGTCAAAGCACCGCCGCGCTCAGTGGTGCGGTTTATAGTCCCCCCTTCCGACGCTTGTCAACGGCCATCGTCAACAAATTGTCGCGTTGGGGAAAGATTTTTGCAGCGCGAAGAAACCCTGATTTTTCAGAGGGTCACGCCGTACTTGAGCCACATTCCTGCGACGTTCTGGCTGACAGGTAAGTCCGAAATCGTCGATTGCTAGGGGGCGTCGGCTGTTCGGCAGCTTCAAAGGGACCGGCCATTTGTCCATAGCGGCGGTGCCTGTCCCACAGTCACAACGCATCGAGGGGTTCTGGCGCCATTGACGTACGTGATTCCCGCCATCACTTTTGGCGCGTGATTCCCGGGCGATCATGAAATATACGGGGCTTCCCTGTGTCTGCTTTCTAGCGGCGACGGGGTCCGCGATGCGCAAGAATCTCGCCGATCGCCGGTGGAATTTTGGGGGACGGCGGTTTTGAACACGGCACGCGGCGGGCATTACGGACGCGAGACCGGGATCATCGATCTCGGCCACGAGCCGCCGCTTTCCGTCGATGGATCCGAAGCTGCCGTCATCGACCGCCGCCGCGTCTCCGTGCAGTGGTTCAGCGGTACCATTCTCACCGGCCTGTGCGGCGCAGCCCTGATCGGCGGCGCCGTTTTTGCGTCGCTCGACGGTGAGACCACCTTCGCCAGGGTCCCCGAGCGCGTCGAGAGCACGTTGCGTGGCGCGTTTGGCGCTGCCGACCATCAGGCCACGCTGCACAAGAGCGATCGCCTGCCGCCGCCCAGCGAAGCCGCCGCGGCAAGGCAGGTCATCCGCGTGTCCACCGCGACCCGCGTCGGCAATCGCGACGTGATGCGGGTTCAGCCCTTGATCCGCGTCTCCGGCAACCTGTCGATGGCGACCAGCGACCTGAGCGCCAAGATCCCGCCGTTCAATGCCCAGCGTCTGCTGACCGACGTCGGCTCCCCGGCCCCGGCCGCATCCGACGATGCCACCAACCCTGCGACCGCCGCCGAACCCGACGCCGAAGTGTCTTTCGTGACCCGCGATCTCGCGCCGATCCTGGCGAAGGCCAAGATTGCCGCGACCATTCCGGTCGAAGAGGTTCTGATGCGGGTGCGCGACGCCTCGAATTGGCGCGGCAACAGCGGCGTGCGTTACACCATGGCCAGCGCAACGGCCGACGCCAGCGGCGCGGCGCCGTCCATGAAGATGGCCTATGCGTCCGAAAGCGGCGTCGATCCCTATGCCGGCTTCGAAACTCGCATCGTCCCTGAAAACGTGACGCTGCTGCCGAAGACCAAGGAACAGGTCACCGGCGGCAACCCGGTCGGCGAGCGCGTTCATCTGGTCAAGAAAGGCGACACCGTGGTTTCGGTGCTGCGCGACCAAGGCGCGACGCCGGAGGAAGCAAGGGCGATCGCGGCGACGCTCGGTGCGCGCGGCCGTGATGGCGGACTGAAGGAAGGCCAGAAACTGCGCATCCTGATGGGACGCGCGGGGTCGGGTCAGCGGCTTCAGCCTTATCGCGTAATCGTGGCCAACGATTCGACAATCGAAGCCGTTGCCGCGCTGTCGGACCTCGGCAAATACGTCGCGGTCGACGTTTCGACCATGAATTCGGTCACCGATACCGCCGACAACAGTGATGCCGACGAGGATGATGACGGCAGCGGCGTGCGGCTCTACCAGAGCATCTACGAGACCGCACTGCGCGACAAGGTCCCGCCCGCCGTCATCGAGGACATGATCCGCATCTACTCCTACGACGTGGATTTCCAGCGCAAAGTGCAGCCCGGCGACTCGTTCGATGTCTTCTATGCCGGTGACGATGAGGGCACGCCGACAGCCGAGAAGAACGAAGTGCTTTATGCGGCACTCACGGTCGGCGGCGAAACCAAGAAATACTATCGCTTCCAGACTCCCGACGACGCCATCGTCGATTACTACGACGAGACCGGCAAGAGCGCGAAGAAGTTCCTGGTCCGCAAGCCAGTCGCCAGCGCCATCATGCGATCCGGCTTCGGCATCCGCCGACATCCGATCCTCGGTTACGTGAAGATGCACACCGGCGTCGATTGGGCCACGCCGTACGGAACGCCGATCTTCGCAGCCGGCAACGGCGTCGTCGAAAAGGCCGAGTGGGAAGGCGGCTACGGCAAGTACGTCCGCATCAAGCACAACAACGGCTACGAAACCGCCTACGGTCACATGTCGGCGTTCGCCAAGGGCATGGAGCCCGGCAAGCGCGTGCGGCAAGGTCAGGTGATCGGCTTCGTGGGCTCGACCGGCCGCTCGACCGGCGCCCACGTGCACTACGAAATTCTGGTGAACGGCCGCTTCGTCGACCCCATGCGCGTGAAGCTCCCGCGCGGGCGCTCGCTGGAGGGCTCGATCCTTGCGAGTTTCGAGAAAGAACGCGATCGGATCGACGGGTTGATGAACAACCGCAATGGCAACGCCCGGGTATCCGACGCCGCCGGCACGACCGTGCCGACAGCACGCCACGTCAGCAAACGCTGACCGATCACCCCTTCAGCCGACTGACGCCCAAAGGAAAACGCCCGTCTCCTGCATCGAGGAAACGGGCGGTTCTTGTTAGATAGGATCTGACAGCCTCAGTGCAGCTTGCGCTTGGGCAGCCGCGGCTCAAGTTGCTCGATCTCGGCAGTCTTCGCCGGCTGACCGTTGAAAGTCAGCACGCCGCCCTTCGTCGAGATCGCAACATGGTCGCCATCACGCACCTTGCCCGCCAGAATCATCTCGGCGAGCGGATCCTGCACGCTGCGCTGGATCACCCGCTTGAGCGGGCGCGCACCGTAGGCCGGATCCCAACCCTTCTCGGCCAGCCAGTCGCGTCCGCCGGCATCGAGGTCGAGGACGATCTTGCGATCCTCCAGAAGCCTCGAGAGCCGTCCGAACTGGATCTCGACGATCGCCCCCATCTCGCTCTTCTGCAGACGATGGAACAGGATGATCTCGTCGACGCGGTTGAGGAATTCGGGCCGGAAGTGCGCGCGCACCATGCCCATCACCTGCTCGCGTACGGCAGATGTATCCTCGCCCTCCGGCTGGTTCACCAAAAACTCCGAACCGAGGTTCGAGGTCATGATGATCAGCGTGTTGCGGAAGTCCACGGTACGACCCTGACCGTCGGTCAGGCGGCCGTCATCGAGCACTTGCAGCAGGACGTTGAACACATCCGGATGCGCCTTCTCGACCTCGTCGAACAGCACGACCTGATAGGGCCGGCGCCGCACCGCTTCGGTGAGCGCACCGCCTTCGTCGTAGCCGACATAGCCGGGAGGCGCGCCGATCAGCCGCGCCACAGAGTGCTTCTCCATGAACTCGGACATGTCGATGCGGACCATCGCGGTCTCGTCGTCGAACAGATAGGCGGCGAGCGCCTTGGTCAGCTCGGTCTTGCCGACGCCGGTGGGGCCTAGGAACATGAACGAGCCCATCGGACGGTTGGGATCCTGCAGACCCGCGCGGGCACGGCGCACCGCCGTTGCGACCGCGCGCACGGCCTCGGTCTGCCCGACGACTCGCGCCGCCAGGCTCTCTTCCATCCGCAGCAGCTTTTCCCTTTCGCCTTCCAGCATCTTGTCGACGGGAACGCCGGTCCAGCGCGACACCACCTGAGCGATGCTGTCGGCCGTCACCGTCTCGTTCATCGTCGTGCTGTCTTCGCTGGCCTCGATGGTGGCGAGACGCTTTTCAAGCTCGGGAATCCGCCCATAAGCCAGTTCGCCGGCCTTCTGATACTCGCCGCGCCGCTGGGCATTGGCGAGTTCGATCCGCGCCTGATCCAGCTCACTCTTGAGCTTGGCAGCGTCCGACAGCTTGCCTTTCTCCGCGGTCCAGCGCGAGGTCAGATCGGCCGACCGCTTTTCCAGATCGATCAGTTCCTTCTCGAGGTTCTCGAGGCGCGTCCGGGAGCCGGCATCGCTCTCCTTCTTCAGCGCCTCCTGCTCGATCTTGAGCCGCACGATCTCTCGATCGAGCGAGTCGAGTTCTTCCGGCTTGGAATCGACCTGCATCTTCAGCCGCGCCGCCGCCTCGTCGACGAGGTCGATCGCCTTGTCGGGCAGGAAGCGGTCGGTGATATAGCGGTTGGACAGCGTGGCGGCAGCGACCAGCGCGCCGTCCGCGATGCGGACGCCGTGATGCTGCTCGTACTTGTCCTTGAGACCGCGCAGGATCGAGATGGTGTCTTCCACCGTCGGCTCGGACACGAAGATCGGCTGAAAGCGCCGCGCCAGCGCCGCGTCCTTCTCGACATGCTTGCGATATTCGTCGAGCGTTGTGGCGCCCACGCAGTGCAACTCGCCGCGCGCGAGCGCCGGCTTCAAGAGGTTCGACGCATCCATCGCGCCGTCGGCCTTACCGGCACCGATCAGCGTGTGCATCTCGTCAATGAACAGAATGATGCCACCCTCAGCCGAGGTGACCTCCTGCAGTACGGATTTCAGCCGCTCCTCGAACTCGCCGCGATACTTCGCGCCCGCGATCAGCGATCCAAGATCGAGCGCGAGCAGCTTCTTGTCCTTGAGGCTTTCCGGCACGTCGCCGTTGACGATACGCAGCGCAAGCCCTTCCGCAATCGCGGTCTTGCCGACGCCGGGTTCACCGATCAGCACAGGATTGTTCTTGGTACGACGGGACAGCACCTGAATCGTGCGGCGGATTTCCTCGTCGCGGCCGATCACCGGATCGAGCTTGCCGTCACGCGCGGCCTGCGTGAGGTCGCGGGCATACTTCTTCAGCGCGTCATAGGCGTTTTCCGCCGTGGCGCTGTCGGCCGTGCGGCCCTTGCGCAGCGCGTTGATGGCTGCGTTCAGGTTCTGCGGAGTGGCGCCGCCGTCCTTGAGCAGCTTGCCGGCATCGCTGTCCTTGTCGAGTGACAGCGCCTGCAGCAGCCGCTCCACGGTGACGAAACTGTCACCGGCCTTCTCGGCGGCCTGCTCCGCGGCATCGAACGCGCGCGCGGTCGCAGGCGCCAGATAGATCTGGCCCGCACCGGCGCCGGACACCTTCGGCATCTTGTTGAGCGCGGCTTCAGTCGCTTTCAGGATCGCGCGCGAATTGCCGCCGGCGCGGTCGATCAGGCTTCCCGCCAGACCTTCGCTGTCGTCGAGCAGCACCTTCAGGACATGGAGCGGAGTGAACTGCTGGTGGCCTTCGCGCACCGCGAGCGATTGCGCCGACTGGATGAAGCCGCGCACGCGCTCGGTATACTTTTCGATATTCATGGGATCTCCCTCAGCCTGCCGCCCCTGCCCCGAAGGCACAGAAGCAACATCTTCATTGGGTTTCCGCTGGCCGCGTTGACGTTCCTCAACCGGCAACGGTCGTCACGCCGGATCGTCGATCCAGCTTGTGGCAAATGTAGGAATACGCTCCCAGGAAAGGAAGAGGCGGCGCGGTGGATTTTCGCGGCCGATGGCAAGCCGCGCGCGAATCCCCTAAACAGCCTTATGTCCGAAATCCCCGATGCGGCCATCGAGGCCATTTACCGCTATCCCGTCAAAGGGCTGTCCGCGGAAGCCCTGCTCCGCGCCGCCCTGAGCCCCGGCAAAACCGTCCCCGGCGATCGCAGCTACGCCATCGAGAACGGCCCGACCGGCTTCGACCCGGCCAATCCGCAATACTTTCCGAAAACCCGCTTTCTGATGCTGATGCGAGACGAGCGCCTTGCCACCCTCCACAGCCACTACGACGACGACAGCCGGGTTCTGACACTTCGGGCCGACGGCAAGGAAGCGGTCCGCACCGACCTCGGCACCGCCGAGGGCCGCGCCACGGTCGAGGATTATTTCGCGACCAATTTCGCCGAGGAACTGAAAGGACCGCCGAAGGTGCTGGTCGGCCACGGCCACAGCTTTTCGGACGTTGCAAAGAAGGTCGTCTCCATCATCAACCTCGGCAGCGTCGCCGCCATCGAGGAGATGGTGGGACAGCCGGTCCATCCCTTACGCTTTCGCGCCAATCTTTACGTCCGCGGCTGGCCGGCCTGGAGCGAACTCGACCTGCTCGACCGCACGCTCGCGATTGGCGACGTCAGGCTCAAGGTGGTCAAGCGGATCGTGCGCTGTGCGGCCACCAATGTCGATCCGGAAACCGCCGCACGCGACCTCAACATCCCGCAGACCCTGATGCGAACGCTTGGCCACTGCGATTGTGGGATTTACGCGGAGGTCGTCACCGGCGGCACGGTCGCCACCGGTGACAAGATCGTTCATGCCGATCCGTCGCTGATCTGACGCAAGAGCTATTCCGGCTTTGATGGAATCAAAGCCGGGCTCTAGCTTTTCATTTTGACGCGTTTTCTTGACGCGAACCGGTATCCACTTCGCTTGAAAACGCTACAGCGTCAGTTCGGCATCACGTAGGCGTAGATGCGGCCGCGCGGATAGACCGATTCCGCGACGCGATGACTGTGATTGCCCGACACGATGATCGGGTTGCCGCGCTTGTCGATGCCGCTGACCACGCCGACGTGACCGCCGCCACGGCGACCCATGACGGCGATGGCACCGACTTGCGGGCCTGACACACGGCGCCCGTAATGCGCGAACGAACTCGCCATGTCCGACCCCGTGCCCTGATGGCCCGAGCGCTTCAGCACCATGTTCATGAAGCGCGCGCACCAGAGCCGGCTGCGGCCGGTCGGATTGCCGCCGATATAGCGACGGGCTTCGGCGACGACGTTCGACACGCCGAAGCCGCTGGAGAATCCGGTCTGCGGCGTCAGTGCGGCGTTGGCATTCGCAAGGCCTTGCGCATGCATCCGCTCGACGCCGGCATTCCAGTGCGAAACGCGCGCACGGCGACCATGATGGCGATACCGATGGTGCCGGCTCGCGTGATGATAATGATGATGTTTGTGATGATGATGCGCGTGATGTCCCGCGCGGTGATGATGATAAGGCCTTGCCGAAGCGGGCGTCGCGAGCGCGACGATGGCCAATGAACAAACCGCCAGCGCCAAAACACGAAGCGACCGGCGAAACGCAACCAACTCAATCATTCTGCATCCTCTGTGACACCCCCAAATTCCATCGATCCCGAGACCGAGATCGACACTCCAGCGCGTAAAACGAATTGCGATATGGCGAGAGCATGACGATGTGCTGCATGCCTCACGCGTTTTCGAGGCGATTCCGCGGTCATTTGGTGACGGAAGCCATCGCGCGGCGCCTTGAAAACATGTTAAGGCGCGTTTTGGAAGTCATGGCTGGACTGCATCTGGCGCAGAGCGCATGCGCGTGCGTTTTCAACTATCGTGGCGCCGACGAATAGCCATAATCGTTAACGGGAGAACGGAATGCCCCACGCAACAACCAAGGACAATGTACGCCTCTACTTCGAAGAGTCGGGCAGCGGCACGCCGATCCTGTTCGTGCACGAATTCGCGGCGGACTACGCGAGCTGGGAGCCGCAGATGCGCTACTTCTCGCGCCGGCATCGCTGCATCGCCTATTCGGCGCGCGGCTACACGCCGTCGGATGTGCCCGCCACGGACAGCGCCTACAGCTACGAGCATTTCCGCGACGATGCGATTGCCGTTCTCGATCATCTCAAGATCAAGGCGGCCCACCTCGTCGGTCTCTCGATGGGCGCCTATTCGTCCCTTCAAGTCGGCATCAAAGCCCCCGAACGCGTGCTGTCATTGACACTCGCCGGCATCGGCTCCGGATTCGAAGCTGCGAAGCTCGATCAATTCCGCGCCGAGTGCCGCAGAAACGCCGAGCAGCTTGAAACAAGCGGCGCGGCCGGCTTTGCAAACGGCTACGGACGTGGTCCGGGCCGCGTGGCGTTCGAGGTGAAGGATCCGCGCGGCTATCAGGAGTTCTTCGATGCGCTGTCGCGCCACGATGCCAAAGGCTCGGCGTTCACCATGCGCAACTTCCAGGGCGGCCGTCCGCCCCTCTACGAATTCGAGTCGGCCATCAAGCGGGTGAACACGCCGACGCTGATCGTGGTCGGCGACGAGGACGATGCCTGCATCGAATCCAGCCTTTATCTCAAGAAGCACATCGCGCCTTCGGGGCTGATGATGTTTCCCAAGACCGGCCACGTTCTCAACCTGGAAGAGGCTTCGCTGTTCAACGGCGCGGTGGAGCGTTTCATCGCACTCGCCGAGGCAAAACGCTGGGGACCGCGCGATCCGCGCTCGATCAAGGCGTGATCAATTCCGTCATGGCCGACAGGCTCGGCCATGACGGCTCGATTTGCTATCTGCCCTTCTCTGCGCGGCTGAGCAAAAATACGCCCTGCTCGCCGAACATGTTCCAGAACCACCAGGGTGCATTGAACTGCAGCGGCCGGCCATAGAGATCGAGCGCGATCGCGCGCTCCATCTTGACATTGATCGCGTCGCAGAGCTCCACGAAATCCTTGATGGTGCAGAAGTGGATATTGGCCGTGTCGTACCACGTCGCCGGCAGATTCTCGGTACGCGGCATGTGGCCACCGATCAGCAATTGAAGCCGCATCTTCCAGTAGCCGAAGTTCGGAAACGAGACGATGGCGCGGCGGCCGATCCGCAGCAAGTTCTCCAGCACGACCCTCGGTTGCCGCGTCGCCTGCAAGGTCTGCGACAGGATCACGTAGTCGAACGCATCATCGGGATAGTTGACGAGATCCGTATCGGCGTCGCCCTGCACCACGGCAAGTCCCTTGGCGACGCAATGGTTGACGCCCTCGCGCGACAACTCGATGCCGCGCCCGTCGATACCGCGCGTCTCCAGCAATTGCAGCAGATCGCCGTCGCCGCAACCGACATCGAGCACCTTCGAACCGGACTCGATCATCTCCGCCAACAGCAGATGGTCGCTGCGATAGCGGCTGTCCGATGGAGAAGCGAGGCCGTTCAATGGCAAAGCTTGTTGCTGGGCGGTCATTTCACTCACCTGCCGTCAAGCCGCGTGTCTTGCCTGCGGATTCCAGGAACGCGTGCACGATGTCGAAGAATTCGGGAACATCGAGCAGGAAGGCATCGTGGCCGCGATCGGTCTCGATTTCCGCGAACGAGACCCGCGCCCCGCCGGCATTGAGCGCATGCACGGTGGCGCGCGATTCCGATGTCGGAAACAGCCAGTCACTCGTGAACGACACCACGCAGAACCGCGTCTTGGTATCGCGAAATGCCTTGGCCAGCACGCCGTCGTGGTCCGCCGCGATGTCGAAATAGTCCATCGCCCGCGTCAGGTAGAGATAGCTGTTGGCGTCGAAGCGCTCGACGAACGACGAGCCCTGATAACGCAGATAGCTTTCGACCTGGAAATCCGCATCGAATGAAAACGTCGGCAGCTCGCGGTCCTGCATCCGCCGCCCGAACTTGCGATGTAAAGCCGCGTCCGACAGATAGGTGATGTGCGCGGCCATCCGCGCGACACCAAGCCCTCGCCGCGGATGGGTGCCCTGCTCGACATAGCGGCCGTCGCGCCAGTCGGGATCGGCCATCACGGCCTGCCGCCCCAACTCGTGAAACGCGATGTTCTGTGCCGAGTGACGCGTGCTGCACGCGATCGGCAACGCCGAGAACACACGCTGCGGATAGGCCACGCACCATTGCAGCACCTGCATGCCGCCCATGGAGCCGCCGACCACGGCGAACAGCGTGTCGATGCCGAGACGATCGATCAGCATGGCCTGCGCGCGCACCATGTCCGGAATGGTGATGACCGGAAAATCGAGACCCCACGCCTTGCCGGTGGCCGGATTGATGGAAGCCGGACCGGTCGAACCCATGCAGCCGCCGATCACGTTCGTGCAGATGATGAAATACCTGTCGGTGTCGAGCGGCTTGCCCGGCCCCACCAGCGTCACCCACCAGCCCGGCTTGCCAGTGACGGGATGGACGTTTGCGACATGCTGATCGCCGGTCAGCGCATGGCAAACCAGGATCGCATTGGATTTGTCGGCATTGAGTTCGCCGTAGGTCTGATAGGCGATCTGGAATGGCGCGAGATCGATGCCGCAATCCAGCCGCAGAGGTTGATCGTCGGTAAACACCGCGACCTGCGAAGTGGGGTGGTCCGCCTCGAGGACGCGATCCTCGGCGTGAACCGCCGGACCAGGTATCGTTTGCACGTTTACCATCCTGTTACTGACCTCCACCGGCAGTTTTCGATAACCACCGGATCACAGGCCATAAAAAACCGGCCTGAACATGGGTTCGGCCGGGATCAGGATTTTGCTGTCCCCGGCCTGTTTAGCGAGTTGTTTAACGTGGCTGCAAGCCGGCCGGCTCAAATGACCACGGAACAGCGGGAAGTTAGTCCCGCATGCGCTTTTCGTCAAGGCAAGGCGCGCGAGAGCTTGCCTCCGGAAGCGCGCTGACGGACACCTCGGCAATGTTTTCTTTGCTTTCACGCGCCGTCTTTCCTATCAATGCGCCCGCAAACAGCATGAATTGACGTTCGGCCTCCTTGCCGCAAACCGCGGATGCGAACGTCAGAACCAAGATACTGGCCGTCCCGTTGATGCGGCCCGATGAGTTGCATCCATGGCTAAAACACCCCCCGCGCCGCCCTCCCTGCAAGACCTGCGCAAAGAGATCGATAGTATCGATCAGCAGGTCCATAACCTGCTGATGCAGCGTGGCGACATCATCGATCGCCTGATCTCGGTGAAGCAGACCCAGGAAGTCGGCTCCGCATTCCGGCCGGCACGCGAGGCCGACATGATGCGCCGGCTGGCGCAGCGCCATCGCGGTATTCTTCCGCTCGACACCGTCGAGAGCATCTGGCGCGTCATCATCTCGACCTTCACCTACGTGCAGGCGCCGTTCTCGCTCCATGCCGATCTGTCGCTCGGCGAATCCGCGATGCGGGATTCGGCGCGCTTCCATTTCGGTTTCACGGTGCCGTTCGTATCGCACTTCAACGCACCGGCCGCCGTCGACGCAGTTGCAAACTCGAAGGGCGATCTCGCGCTGGTCCCGGCCACCTCGAGCCGCACGCCATGGTGGCTTGCACTGGAAGCCGAAGGCGCACCGAAGATCATCGCCCGCCTCCCCTTCATCGAACGCGCCGACCATCCGGCGGCGCTCCCCGTATTCGTGATCTCGCGCGTCGCCGACGATGCACGGGTGACGGAGGTCGAAACCTGGAGCATCCGCGTCTCCGGCTGGAATGCCGACACCGCCCGCGCGCTGTCGCCGCTCGCCGAGATCGTCGCCGTCCCCGACACGGCTTTTGACGGCGCCGCATTGCTGGCCTCGATCACGGGCGACACCAGCCTCGACAAGGTCACGTCTGCGTTGACCAAAGTCGGGGCATCGGTCCGTTCGACGGCCCTCGTCGGCAGCCATGCAACGCGCTATACGATCCCTTCCAGCGGGGCCGTGCGCTCGTAGAGCCCCGACACTCCGGAGTTGACGATGTCTCGCCCTGTGCCGAACCCCGGCATCCTCGATATTGCGCCCTACACACCCGGCAAGAGCCCGGTGCCGGAGGCGGGCCGCAAGGTGTTCAAGCTGTCGGCCAACGAAACGCCGTTCGGCCCGTCGCCGAAAGCGATGAACGCTTACCGCGATGCGGTGTCGCATCTGGAGGATTACCCGGAAGGCACCTCGCGCGTGCTGCGCGAAGCCATCGGGCGTGCCTACGGGCTCGATCCGGATCGCATCATCTGTGGTGCAGGCTCCGATGAAATCCTCAACCTGCTGGCGCACACCTATCTGAGCCACGGCGACGAGGCGATTTCGACCACGCACGGCTTTCTGGTGTATCCGATCGCAACCATGGCGAACGGCGCGAAAAACGTCGTCGCGCCGGAGACCGACTACACCGCCGACGTCGATGCGATCCTTAAGCGGATCACGCCGAAGACCAAGCTGGTCTGGCTCGCCAACCCCAACAACCCCACCGGCACCTATCTGCCGTTCGACGAGGTCAAGCGCCTGCGCGCCGGCTTGCCATCACACGTGCTGCTGGTACTCGACGCCGCCTATTCGGATTATGTGTCACGCAATGACTACGAACTTGGCATCGAGCTGGTGGCGACCACCGAGAATACGGTGCTGACCCACACCTTCTCCAAGATCCACGGCCTTGCATCGCTACGGATCGGCTGGATGTTCGGACCGGCGCACATCGTTGATGCGGTCAACCGCATTCGCGGACCGTTCAACGTTTCGACTCCGGCGATGCGCGCCGCCGTCGCCGCGATCGAGGACACCGCGCATCAGCAGATGTCGAAAGAGCACACCGAAAAGTGGCGCAACTGGCTGACGGACGAAGTTACCAAGCTCGGTCTCAAGGTGACGCCGAGCGTGGCCAACTTCATCCTGATCCACTTCCCCACCGCCAAGGGCAAGACCGCGGCCGACGCCGATGCGTTCCTGACCAAGCGCGGCCTCGTGCTGCGCGCGCTCAACAACTACGGCTTGCCGCATGCGCTCCGCATGACCATTGGCACCGAGGAAGCCAACCGCCTGGTGGCGGATGGCTTGCGCGATTTCATGGCGCAGAAATGACCACAGCGCCCCTATTCCAGCGCGTCGCGCTGATCGGCTTCGGCCTGATCGGAGGCTCGATCGCGCGCGCCGCGCGGGCAAAGGGACTCGCCAGCGAAATCGTCACCACGGCGCGCTCGCCGAAGACCCGGGCGCGGGTGGCCGAGCTCGGCATCGTCGACCGCGTGGTCGAGACCAACGTCGAGGCCGTCAAGGACGCCGATCTCGTGATCCTCTGCATCCCCGTCGGGGCATGCGGGCCGGTGGCCAAGGAGATCGCGCCATATCTGAAGCCGGGCGCCATCATCTCCGACGTCGGATCGGTGAAGGGCGCCGTCGTCCGCGACATGGCCCCGCACCTGCCGGCTGGCGTGCATTTCGTACCGGCGCATCCGGTGGCGGGCACCGAGCATTCGGGGCCGGATTCCGGCTTTCCCGAACTGTTCATCAACCGCTGGTGCATCCTGACGCCGCCCGAAGGGACCGATGCCGCGGCCGTCGACAAGTTGCGCGCGTTCTGGACCGCGATCGGTGCCAAGGTCGAGACCATGACGCCCGACCATCACGACCTGGTGCTCGCGATCACCAGTCATCTGCCGCATCTGATCGCCTATACCATCGTCGGCACGGCGGACGAACTCGGCGAGGTCACATCCTCGGAAGTGATGAAGTTCTCGGCCGGCGGCTTCCGCGACTTCACCCGCATCGCGGCGTCCGACCCCACCATGTGGCGCGACGTGTTCCTGAACAACAAGGATGCGGTGCTGGAAATGCTCGGCACCTTCAACGAGGATCTCTCCAAGCTGACGCGCGCGATGCGCCGCGGCGATGGAGAGGCCCTGTTCGATCACTTCACGCGCACCCGCGCGATCCGCCGCGGCATCGTCGAGATCGGCCAGGATTCGGCCGCTCCCGACTTCGGGCGGCTGAGCGCGGCCACGCCGAAGAAGCCTTAAGCCGTCAGAATAGCGGCGGCGTCTGGGCCACCTTGAACGGCCCGAGGAAGATCGCACCGTCGACGAAACGCAGCGGGAAGGATCGCGCCTTCTTGCCTTCCAGTGTCGCTTCCTGACCGAGCGCATTGAGCCCGGCTGCGATACCGACGTTGGCGTTCTGGCGCACGGCCTTGCCGAGCCCCGGAATGGCCCGGTCCAGCGCGCCGAACAGTTTGGTGAGATCCTGCGACTTCACACCGGGCGCTACCTTGTCGAGCGTCGCTTGCGGCACGCCCTCGTCCAGCATCTTCTCGATCCCGAGCGCCGGGATCACCTTCTCGAAACCGGCCACCGTCATTTGCAACTCGCCATCGAGATGACCGCTGGCCGTCAGACCGAGCGAGCCCGCGGCGATCGCGATCAGATCGCCCTGCTGGATGCGCGACTGCACGATCTCGACGCGTCCACCCGCTGCCTGCAATTCGCGAAACCGCACCGGCCAGGGTTTTGGCGTGAAATCCTTCAAGCCGCGCACCATCGCGTGAACATTGGCGTCGAACGGCGCGGCCAGCAGCGGATGAATGTCCTGAACAGTCCCGCCATTCAATTCGAGTACGGCTTCAATCGCAGGATGATCGGCGGTGGAGCTCTCGGCGATACGGCCGTGCAGTTCGATATGTTTGGCGCGGGCGACCGGAGCTTGCCCCGACGCCACAGTGCGATCGATCGACGGATCGTCGAACACGATGTCCGCCCGTTGAGGAGTACCCGGCAGCCCCACGATGCTGCTACGTGCGGTCTTCCAGTTGACCGTCATCGTGGGTTGACCGCGTTGCGACAACGTCGCGGGCGACTTGAACTCCGCGATCAGCAGTTTTGGCGTGTAAATCTGGGCGACCACCAGAATGTCACCGAGACTTGCGGTCACGGGTGGCGTCTGGGCCGCGGCTTGATCGGCGGTCTGCGACTTCAGCGCGACGGTCGCGCCCTCGCAATGCACCTCAAGCCGGAACGGAAAGCCGCCGACAGTCCGCTTGGCGCAGTCATAGATGCGCCCCGACGCGGCCTCGCGTGCGCGCCAGGCATCGACGGTCTGATCGACCTGCGAGGCGGCGTAAAACCAGAACGCGCTCCATCCTACCGCGAGGACGACCACCAGCGCGGGCATGACGAAAACGGGCCAGAGACGGCGCTTGCGAAGAACGAGGGTGCTGTCGGTCATGCCGGGACCTAAAACCATGAATTTTGTCAAATCAGCGTCGCGGGCGACAATAATCGCGCCGGGCTCGCAAAACCAGCAGCCGGAATTCCGCTTCGCCTGGCCGCATGGGTCTGCTAGGCGTGCGCGCGATGAGTGCACAAGGACAATTCCCGCCAGACCAGGTCCATTCCGGCGATCTTTGGGTGTTCGGTTATGGCTCGCTGATGTGGCGGCCGGGATTCGATTTCATCGAGCAGGCCCCGGCACGTCTGATCGGTGAGCACCGGGCACTCTGCGTCTATTCGTTCGACCATCGCGGAACGCCGGAAAAGCCGGGGCTCGTGCTTGGCCTCGACCGCGGCGGGGCCTGTCGGGGCATCGCCTTCCGCGTTGCGGCCAGCCGTCGCGAGGCGACGATCTCATACTTGCGCGAACGCGAGCAGACTACGCACGTCTATCGCGAGGTGATGCGATCGGTCTGGCTCGAGAATGAGGCCCGTCTGCGCGTCAGCGCCATGGCCTATGTGGTCGATCGCGGGCATATCCAATACGCCGGACGGCTGACATTGGCGGAGCAGGTCCGCTACGTCCGGCAGGGCCACGGCCGTTCCGGTAATAATCGCGATTACGTTCTGTCCACCGTGAAGTCGATCGAGGCGCAGGGCTTTCGCGATTCGAAATTGCATCAACTCGCCGATCTGCTGCGCGACGAGACACCCGTGCCAGGTTAGCTCTCCGCTGCCGGCGTGTGCGGGACACCGCCGAACAGTTGCGCCTGCTCGCGCCGCCCCGCCTCGACGAGACGATCGGTCGCACCTTCGATCGACGCTTCGAGACGCGTCATGAACGCATCGCGCTTCAGTCCCGGCGGCAAGGGATCAAGAAATTCGACTGTGATCGTGCCGGGATAGCGCAGGAAGGTGCGGCGCGGCCAGCACAGGCCGGAATTGAGCGCCACCGGCATGCATGGCACGTCTCCCTCGGCATAGATCAGTGCAACGCCGCTTTTATAGGCCGGCGGCGCGCCAACGGGCCGGCGGGTCCCTTCCGGGAAAATCACGAGCTGGCGACCATGATGCATCTGCTGCTGCGTCATGCGGGCCAGCATCTTGAGCGAGCGCACCCCGGCCTTGCGGTCGATGCCGATCATGCCGGCCTTCATCAGGTACCAGCCGAAGAACGGAATCCAGTTCAGTTCGCGCTTCAGGATGAAGATCGGCTGATCGATGAAACGAAGCAGCGCGAACGTCTCCCACATCGATTGATGCTTGGACGCGATGATGAGCGGTCCTTGCGGAATTCTTTCGGTGCCGAGAAACTGCACGTGCGTGCCGCAGACTACACGCATCAACCAGACATTCCAGCGACCCCAGGCCTTCGCGACGCCGAGGATCGCCGCAGATGGCATCACAAACGTGGGCACCGCGACGATGAGCCAGAGCACCAGCGTCAGGTAGAACAGGACGTTGAAGATCAGCGACCGCAGAAAGATCATCGAAAATCCAATTCCGTTCTGCCGCGGCTAGCGGGCGTCGGCCGTCGCCGGTCGGCGCGGCGCAATCGATCCGGTCGGCGGCTCGGCGATCTCGGGAGCCAGTTCGAGGCCGAGATAGGCCAGGCGAACCCGTACCTCGGCAGCGAGGTATTTGACATATTCGGACAGCAAGAGCCGCAGCGTCGCGCCGCTGGTCCACCACGGCTCCTCGCGCCATTTGTCGCCGATCACCACAAACGGAATCAGCGTGATATCCGGCATCGCATGCGACAGTTCGACGATGGCGCGCGGCATATGATAGTTCGAGGTCACCACGATCAGGGAGTGGAAGCCGCGCTCGTTGACCCAGCGCCGCGTCTCGCTGGCGTTGCTTCGGGTATTGACGGCGGAGCGATCGAGATCGACACAGCATTTCAACAGCGGCTGGCTCTCCGGCACCGAGCGCGAAATATCGTTGGCGCCGTTGGT
The DNA here is from genome assembly GCA_017305665.1 of Hyphomicrobiales bacterium. Taxonomy (GTDB): domain Bacteria; phylum Pseudomonadota; class Alphaproteobacteria; order Rhizobiales; family Xanthobacteraceae; genus Nitrobacter. The sequence goes on along the minus strand of JAFKKH010000022.1, from coordinate 175,644 downwards.
CGGGTGGACGCCGGAGATCAGCAGCCGCTTGCCATAACCGCTCGCCAAAAGCTCGATCGCGTCCGAAATCCGCGACGAACCGCCGGTGAGCACCACAATGCCGTCGGCATTGCTGGCTGGCTTGGTTTCCACGCCACGCAGTTGCGACAGGAATCCGACAAAACCCGCCGCGGCGCCGACAAACGCAATTCCGGCGAGGGCAACGACGGCCGCGAACAGCACGCCACGCCGCGCCCGGCGCGGTGATTCCGGCTGACTTTGGCGGCTCTGGTCGCTCATTCCGTCCAACGATCCTTAGTTCCCTCGATTTTAATGCGTTTTGAGGCGAAGTGGAGTCCGACCGACGCTCTGCGGCCGCTTAGTCGATGTCGTCCAGTGTCGCAAACAGCGTGCGGCGGGAGGCCCAGGCGGTCACCGCCGCGATCAGGATCGTCTGCGCAGCGAGCGCGAGATAGCCGGAGGGACGCAACGAGAACGTGCCCAGAAGCGCCGCGAACTGGTCGCCGACCGGCGTTCCGGAAAACCAGTTGGCAACCGATTCGGAGAACCCGAACATCAGCATTGCCGCGACACACCCGATCACGCCGCCCTCGAACCCGAGCCGGAGGAAATGCCGCAGGAAGCGGTTGGCGATATAGCGATCACCGGCGCCGACAAAATGCAGCACCTCGACGATCGGACGGTTGGCCGCCATCGCGCCGCGGGTCGCGAACGACACCGAAATGATGGTCGCCAGGATGACCAAAGCGAGGATACCAATTCCGGCGAACACCGTGGCGCCGGTCATCGACCGCATCCGGTCGATCCAGGCGCGATGATCGTCCACACTGGCCGACGGCGCCACCTGCGTGACATGGCTGCGAAGGCCATCCAGATCGAGTTTTGTCCCCGGTGAGACCTGGGCCACGATCATGCGGGGCACAGGCAACTCGTCGAGCGACAGGCCGGTGCCGAGCCACGGCTCCAGCAGTTTGCCGGACTCCTCCTTGGTGTATGGCCTGACATCGACGATGCCCGGCTGCGTGCGCATCGCGTTTACCACGGCTGTTACATCGCGCTCGATATCGCGGCCGGTGACAGGGCGCACCTGGATGGTGATTTCGCTCGCGACCTCGGATTGCCACTCCGCGGCCGACGCGCCGACCAGCAGCACCACGCCGGTCGTGACCGATGCCAGAAACGTCATGATGGCGACGACGACAACCAGCGCCCGGCCTGCGATCGAGGCGCGCGGCACGATCGGCGACATGTTGCGCGCGCGGGCCGGCACCTGCGGGCGTTCACGCCCGAGATCCATCAAGACGCCGCGATCGTCGCTCCCCTTATTCATAGATGTGCAACCGTCCCTGATGCAGCACCAGCCGCCGCGCGTCGTACTGGTCCATCAGTGTGATGTCGTGGGTGGCGATGATGACCGCCGTGCCGGACTTGTTGAGTTCGATGAACAGCCGGAGCAGACGCCGTCCGAGCGTCGGATCGACGTTGCCGGTCGGCTCGTCCGCCAGCAGCAGATGCGGGCGTGAGATGACCGCGCGTGCGATCGCCGCGCGCTGCTTCTCACCGCCAGACAGGACCGGCGGCAACGCATCCATGCGCTCGCCGAGACCGACCCATTTCAGCAGATCGATCACCTCGCGCCGATAGCTCGACTCGGCACGGCCCATCACCCGGAACGGCAACGCGACGTTCTCGTAGGTGGTCATGTGATCGAGCAGGCGAAAATCCTGCAACACGATGCCGATGCGCTTGCGCAGGTCGGCGACCGCATCCTTGTCGAGCAACGACACGTCGTGGCCGAACAGATTCACCAGCCCCCGGGTCGGCCGCAGCGACAGGAATAGCAGCCGCAGCAGCGACGTCTTGCCGGCGCCGGACGGACCCGTGAGAAACTGAAAGGAATGCGCGGGAATCTGGAAATTGAGGTCGCGCAGAATTTCCGGGCCGAGCCCGTAGCGCAAACCGACATTTTCGAACCGGACCACCTCTAGCTCCGTTCGATGCGACGCGGGATCAGACAGATAGAGCCGAAATCCCGAAAACCGCGAGTTCCGCGAGGTCCGGGCAGGCCACCATCGGCCAAGTCCGGTTGTGCCGCCGTTATGGTTTCCGATTCGTTAACGGTCGGCGGATAGCCTCCGGGCAGCGTCATTCCGGCGATTCGTCCATGCACATTGTCTGCCCCCATTGTACGACATCCTATGCGGTCAATCCCGCCAGTTTTGGCGAGGCCGGCCGCACGGTCCGCTGCTCGCGCTGCAAGGAAACCTGGCTGGCGACGCCGGAAAATATCGCCGCGCCCGCAACTGCTATGGCTGGAGCCGACGACGAGAGCGGATGGAACGACCGCGGGAGTGCCGCTGTCACGCCCACGATCGAAAGCCCACCGATCGCCAGTGAGATGCCGCCGGACCCGGAGGCAGCCTGGGCATCGCTGGCCCAGCAGGACAACATCCCCGCCGAGGGCGAGCCAAAACTGTCGACCCACGCCTCGCGGCTCCGCGCCCTGTTCAGGCCCTCGTTCGTGCCGCGTCTGCCTACCGTCAACCTGACCACCATCTGCACAGCGATGGCCGCCATGGTGCTGGCGCTGGTCATCTGGCGCGTCGAGATCGTGCGGCTGCTGCCGCAAACCGCGGCATTCTACCGGCTCGCGGGGCTGGACGTGAACCTGCGCGGACTGGCGTTCAAGGACGTCAAGATGTCGACGGAAACCGTCGACGGCAAGCCGGTGCTGGTGATCGAGGGCATGATCGTTTCGGAAACCCGCAAACCGGTGGAACTGCCGCGCCTGCGCTTCAGCGTTCATGACGCTCACGACACGGAAATCTACGCATGGAACGCGGTGCTGGAACAGCCGGTGCTCAAGCCGGGCGAAAAGGCCTGGTTTCGCTCACGGCTGGCCTCCCCGCCACCGGAAGGCCGCAGTATCGATGTTCGCTTCTTCAACCGGCAGGATGTTGCCGCGGGAGGCGGAGCGTAACTCGTGGCGCGTGTTCTGATTGCCGACGACGAGGACTCGATGCGGTCACTGGTGGCCCGCGCCATTGCCATGGACGGGCATGAGATCGTGACGGCGCAGGACGGCGCCGAGGCGCTCGATATCCTGACCGACAATGCAGGCGCCTTCGACCTGCTGCTCACCGATATCAAGATGCCGATCATGGACGGCATCGCGCTGGCCCTGTCTGCTGCGCGGGATTTCCCGGCGCTGACGATTCTGCTGATGACCGGATTCGCCGATCAGCGCGAGCGCGCATCCGGCCTCAACGCCATCGTGCACGACGTCGTCACGAAGCCTTTCTCGGTGACCGATATCCGCACCGCCGTCGCTGGCGCACTGGCGGCGCGTCAACCCGGCGCACGCTGAGCAACCGGACAATCAGTAATCCTTGAGCAGACGCTCGAGGTAATCGAGTTCGATCTTCGGCCGCGACGGATCAGCGAGACGGCGGCGCAGCTCTTCAAGAATGCGGCGAACCCGCTGCACGTCGATTTCACCCGGAATCTTGACCGTCAGATCGTCGCCGAATTCGCGACCATGCAACGGCCGTCCCAACGGATCGGTCTGATTGCCACCGCTCTGCTGGCGGCCCTCGCGAGTCCCCGGACCGTTTTCCGCCTGCCCCTCACCTTCGCCCTGCTGCATCGCTTCGGCGAGGCTTTGCGCGCCCTTGCGCAGGGCATCCAGCGCCCGGCCCTGTGCATCGACGGCGCCATCGGCATTGCCGTCGCCGAGCCGCCCGTCGGCATCGCCCATGGCGGAATCGGCCTGGTCGAGACCATCCTCGCCCTGCCCAGCATCTTTCCCCTGCTGGCCGCGCTGACCCGGTCCCATGCCGCGTTTCGCGAGCTCCTGCTGCAGCTTCTTCAGTCGATCATGCAATGCCTGCTGATCCTGCTGCAGGCCATCCATGGCGTTCGGATCGCCGCGCCGGCGGTCGCGCCGCGAATCCTGGCCCTGCTTGTAGGTCTTGTCGCGCAACTGCTGCTGCTTGCGGATCATGTCGCCGAGTTCGTTGAGCGACTGCTGCATGTCGCCGTCCTCGCCCTGACCCGGCTGCGCCATCTGCAGATTCTCGAGCATCTGCTGCAGTTGGTCGAGCAACTGCTTCGCGGCATCCTTGTTGCCGGATCGCGATAGGCGCTCCATGCGCTCGAGCATGTTGTCGAGATCCTGCTGACGCATCACCTTGGTATTGCGATCGAGCGGACGCGCCAGCTGCTGCGGGTTGTTGCGCATCTGCTCGGCAAGCTGCTGTAGGAACTTGTCCAGCGCCGCGCGCAGGTTCTCGGTGAGCTTCTTGATCTCCTCGTCGCTGGCGCCGCGGTCCAGCGCTTCCTTCAATGCGTCCTGCGCCGCCCGCAGCGCCTTGTCGACGTCGGTGAGATTGCCGTCCTCGATGCTGACCGCGAGTGCCCACAGGCTTGCGACGACCTCGCGCAACTGCGCATCGGTACGCGCGTCCTCGAGCTGCTTGGTGACGCTGTAGAGGCCGAGATATTCGCCAGGCTTCGGCGTGAACACCTCCGGCGCGATCATCAGCGCGTCGAGCGCCGTAAAGACCTGGGTGTTCTGGTTGGCGTCCAGCGCCAGAATGCGACGCTGCTCGATCAGCGCGCGCGCCAGCGGTTTGGTGAAGACCCGCTCCGGCAGGCGCATGTTGAACGGCTCGCTATGCCCTTCATTGCCCGCCTCATCCTTCGCGGTCAGCGTCAGCGTCACGTCGGCGCCGGCATAGGGATTTTCGCTCAGATCCTTGACGGTCTGCCCGACGCCGTTACGGGTGCGCGCGTTCGGCAACACCAGCGCGAACTGCGGCGCATCGAACAGCGGACGCGGGGCCGCACCACCCTTCGCGGACTCCGTCCGAGGCGAAAAGGCGGCATGAGCTTCGGTGATGCCGTAGTCGTCCTCCATGCGATAGGACATCTGCAGCGATCCGCGCGCCTGACGCTCCGGGGGCTTGGCCAGCGCGATCGTCGGGGCTCGATCAGGAACCGCGCTGAATTTCCATTGCGGCTGGCCCGACGGCGCCCGGACATGGGCCGTGCCGTCGGCGGCGATGGTGAAACGCTGCTCCTGGGTGCCATCGGCGGGCTTCTCGGTCGGCGCCGCTTCGCGCACGCCACCGCCGACCACCACATCGAGATTGCCGCCGCTCGAGCGAACGATGAGCGTGCTGCCCGCGGGAACGGGAAGCGCCGCACTGTCGGATGGCGCGGCGTCCTTGTTCGCCGCAGACAGAATGATTGGAGGCTTGCTGGTGTATTGCGGTGGCGACACCCAGGCATCGACCCGGATATTGGGTTGCGCAAGCATACCGTTCCAGTCGAACGCCGCGGCCACCCGCTCGGTCCGCTCGCCGCTGGCCGCGATGAACGTGACCGCCATGAGCACGATCACCAACCCACGCAGCGCCCAGCGGTCATGCAGAGGCAGCCGTGGTGACGGCAGTCCCGCGCGAATGCGCTTGAGCGAGGCCAGCGTGCGGACGCGCTGCGCCTGCCACAGCGCCAACGCGACCGGATCCTGGGTTGCGACGGTGTCGGCCAGCGTGGTGACCGGGCGATGGCGGATACCGGAGCCGCGGTCGAGCCGGCTGAGCCCTTCATCGCGCGTCGGCCAGCGGAACCTGACCGCCGGCACCAGCGCCGCGATGGCCAGCAACGCAAATACCGAGACGCCGGCGACACGTCCCCAGACCGGCAGCATCAGCCACAGGCCAATCCAGGATGCGACGAGAAACAATCCGGCGACGCAGAGCAGCCGCGCCAGATGCGGCCAGCCCCTCTCCCATGCAATCGCCCATCGTGCCCGCTGCAAGGCCTGCGTCAGTTGAATCTCCGACGCCGCATGCTGGTTGCGAGCCTGCTGCCTGGATGGATCGGGGGTTGCGCCGTTCAATCAATTCTCCGGGTTATTGCCCAAACAGCATCCTACCACGGCGGCGGCAATGAGGCATCGGCAGCCGGGCGATAACCCCACCCAAAACACGCATGGCACGAAGACGTGACCTTCGCGCCCGAACCCCTTAAACAGCGAGCAACGCTGCGTGAGGGAGATCACACCATGGACATCGGATTTATCGGGCTCGGCAATATGGGATCTCCCATGGCGCGTCGGCTCATCGAAGCTGGCCACAAGCTCATCGTTCACGACCAGCGCAGCGAAGCGGTGGAGCGTCTCGTTGCGCTTGGTGCACGGGCGGCCAAATCTCCGGCCGAGATCGCCGATCAGGTGGACACCGTTCTGGCCAGCCTGCCCTCGCTTCAGGCCTCGCTCGATGTGGCGACCGGCAAGGGCGGCGTGATCGAAGGCAAGCGCATCAAGCGGTTCGTCGACCTGTCGACCGTCGGTTCCCAGATGGCGGTCCGCATTCACGACCTGCTGGCAAAACGCAACATCGTGCAGATCGACAGCCCGGTCAGCGGCGGCGTCGGCGGGGCGGAAAAGGGAACTCTCGCCGTGATGGTGTCCGGCCCGCGCGCGGACTTCGACGTGCTCAAGCCTGCGCTCGACGTGATCGGCAAGGTGTTCTTCATCGGCGAAAAGCCGGGCTCGGCACAGACCATGAAACTCGCCAACAACATGCTGTCCGCGACCGCCATCGTCGCCACTTCGGAAGCCGTGGTGATGGGCGTCAAATCCGGCCTCGACCCGAAGGTGATGATCGATGTGATCAACTCGGGCTCCGGACTCAACACCGCGAGCCGCGACAAGTTTCCGAAGTCGGTGCTGCCGCGTACCTTCGATTTCGGCTTCGCCACTGGCCTGATGGTCAAGGATGTCCGGCTCTGCCTCGAAGAAGCAAAATCGCTCGGGATGTCGATGGAAGTGGCCGAAGCCGTCGGCCGTCTGTGGGAAGTCGTGATCCGCGAGATGGGCGCGGAGTCCGACTTCACGTCGGCGATCCAGCCGATCGAGAAGGCGGCCGGTGTGGTGGTCGAGCCAGCGAAAAGCTAGCCCCACTAGCCCGGACCGACGAGCCCGGGTTCACAGCCAGGGCGCCGGCGTGTCCATCGCGATCAGTTGCTCAACCTCGATGCGGGGGCGAACCACCGCATATTGGTCGCCCTTGACCAACACCTCGGGGATCAGCGGGCGGGTGTTGTAGGTGCCGGACTGCACCGCGCCGTAGGCGCCCGCCGTCATGATCGCCAGGAGGTCGCCGGCCTTCGGCTCCGGCAGATTACGGCCGAGCGCCAGATAATCGCCAGTCTCACAGACCGGACCGACCACATCGGCGACCATCACAGGCGCATCCTTCGGCGCGGCGCGCACCGGCATGATCTGGTGATAGGCCTCGTACAAGGTCGGGCGGATCAGATCGTTCATCGCAGCGTCGATGATGACGAAATTCCGTGCATCGCCGTGCTTCACGTAGATCACGCGCGTCACCAGAATGCCGGCGTTGCCGACGATCATGCGGCCCGGCTCGAACATCAGCGTGCAGCCGAGATTGTGGGTCACGCGCTTGACCATCTCGGCGTAAGCGAGCGGCTCCGGCGGCGCCGCACGATCCTCGTAATAGGGAATGCCAAGGCCGCCACCGAAATCCACGTGGCTGATGGTGTGGCCGTCGCCACGCAGCGTGGTGACGAACTCCGCCAACAGACGGAACGCCTCTTCCATCGGGCCGAGATCGGTGATCTGGCTGCCGATATGCATGTCGACGCCGGTGACCGCGATGCCCGGCAACTTCGCCGCCTTTGCGTAGACCTCGCGTGCGCGCGTGATCGGGATGCCGAACTTGTTTTCCGACTTGCCGGTGGAAATCTTGGCGTGCGTTTTGGAATCGACGTCGGGATTGACGCGGATCGAAATGCGCGCGGTGCGCCCCATCCCGGCGGCCAGCTTCGACAACAGGTCGAGCTCGGGCTCGGATTCCACGTTGATGCAGAGAATGTCCGCAGCCAGCGCCGCGCGCAGCTCGGCCTCGGTCTTGCCGACACCAGAGAACAGGATCCTGTTCGCCGGAATGCCTGCAGCCAGCGCGCGCTTCAGTTCGCCGCCGGACACCACGTCCGCGCCGGCGCCGAGCTTCGCCAGCGTGCGCAGCACCGACTGGTTGGAATTCGCCTTCATCGCGTAGCAGACGAGGTGATCTACCCCTGCGAAGGCATCGGCAAACACGCGATAGTGTCGCTCCAGCGTCGCCGTCGAATAGCAATAGAACGGCGTGCCGACCGTCTCGGCCAGCGCCGCAAGGTTCACGTCCTCGGCGTGGAGCACGCCGTCGCGATAGTCAAAGTGGCGCATGAGCGAACGGTCTTGGGTCTAGTGACTGTCGAGCAGCGGATCGAGGATGAACGACCTTTTCTTGCCCTTCGCCGCTTCCGGATCGCGATCCATGCCGTAGGACGGATCGAACAGACTGCCCTTGGTGGCGGCATCGCGCGCCTGATCTTCCGAAGTCGCAGTCGCACGCGCATGATCCGACGCGGTCGGCGGCAGGTCGAGACCGCCCTTGCGGCCGCAACCGGCCAGCGCCAGCGTGGCGACGGCGAGAAAAACCAGAGCCCATCTCGTGGAGATGGGGTGAGAAGTGCTGTTCACGACGATATCCCCAATGCGGCGGCACCATACAAAGAATGCCTTGATCTGGCGAGACCCGAACGGCCGGGAAAATCCAGCGAATTTTCCCGATCAGCCCAATTTTCGCTCTTTTTCCAGCCGCTTGAGCCAGGCCTTGGCTTGCGTGCGGACGTTTTTCGGTGCGGTCCCGCCATAGCTGGTCCGGCTTTTCACCGACGACTCGACCGACAGTACCGCAAGCGCATCGCGGGTGATGCGCGGCTCGACCGCCTGCATGTCCTTGAGCGGCAGGTCATGCAATGCCACGTTCTGCTTCGACGCCGCCGCCACAATCCGGCCGGTCACATGATGGGCGTCGCGGAACGGCATCTTCAACGTCCGCACCAGCCAGTCGGCGAGATCGGTCGCGGTGGCGTAGCCGTCGCCGGCGGCGGCCTTCATCCGCTCCTCGTCCGGCACGAGGTCAAGCACCATGCCGGTCATCGCCCGCACCGCGAGCGAGAGCGCGCCGAACGCTTCCATCGCCCCCTGCTTGTCCTCCTGCATGTCCTTCTGATAGGCGAGCGGCAATCCCTTCATCACGATCAGCAGCGCCGTCAGCGCGCCGATCACGCGGCCCGTCTTGGCCCGCACCAGTTCAGCCGCATCGGGATTGCGCTTTTGCGGCATGATCGAGGAGCCGGTGGTGAACTTGTCCGATAGCCGTACCAGGCCGACCAGCGGCGATGTCCAGATCACGATCTCCTCGGCAAAGCGCGACAGATGCACCGCGGCAATCGCGCATGCGGACAGCGTCTCCAGCACGAAGTCGCGATCGGACACCGCGTCGAGCGAATTGGCCATCGGCCGGTCGAAGCCGAGCGCCTTCGCTGTCGCATGACGATCGATCGGAAAGGATGTCCCGGCCAGCGCCGCAGCGCCGAGCGGACTTTCGTTCAAGCGCTTGCGCGCGTCGGCCAAGCGACCGCGATCGCGCGCGGCCATTTCGACGTAGGCCATCAGATGATGGCCGAAGGTGACCGGCTGCGCGGTTTGCAGATGGGTAAAGCCCGGCATCACCGTATCGGCATGCTCCAGCGCACGCGTCACCAGCGCGTGCTGGAACGCCGCCAGCGCTGCGTCGGCCTCGTCGACAGTGTCGCGAACATAGAGGCGAAAATCGGTTGCAACCTGATCGTTGCGCGAGCGCGCGGTGTGCAACCGTCCGGCAGCGGCCCCGATCAGCTCGCCGAGCCGGCTCTCGACATTCATGTGAATGTCCTCGAGCGCACGCTTAAAGTCGAAGGAGTCCTTGCCGATTTCTGACAAAATCGTGTCTAGACCCTTGCCTATGTTTTTTGCATCATTCGCCGTGATAATGCCTTGCGCGGCGAGCATGGCGGCGTGGGCCTTGGACGCGGCGATGTCCTGGGCGTAGAGGTGGCGATCGACGTCGATCGAGACGTTGATTTCTTCCATGATCGCGCCGGGGCCTTCGCCGAACCGGCCGCCCCACATCTTGTTGCTCATGCTGTGCCGCTCATTTCACGTCTGCCCAACGACCGAACCGTCCGGCCAGACGGTTTAGCTGTCTAGAACCACGCCCTGCATACCCGTATCTTATACAGGATGACAAACACTATGCCTGAAACACCCTCAACCCCGGCAGCCCGTCGCAAGGGACCTCCGAGCGGCCCGATGATCTCGGTCGCCGGGGTTCTCTTGGCTGCGGCCTTCATCTATGGCGTCGGGCACCTCAGGCAGACCGCCCGCGCCGATGCACCGTGCAGCCCGGCGCTGAATTTGTCGAAGAAGCTGGCGCCGCTGGCCATCGGCGAAGTCGCCGCCCTGACGATGGCGTCGAAGCCGCTGCAGATGCCGGATCTGGCCTTCGTGGATGGCGACGGTCAGTCGAAGAAGCTCTCCGACTGGAAGGGCAAGACCGTTCTCCTGAACCTCTGGGCGACATGGTGTGTGCCCTGCCGGAAGGAGATGCCGGCACTGGACCGGTTGCAGGGCAAACTCGGCAGCGACAAGTTCGCAGTGGTCGCGGTCAATATCGATACCCGCGACGCAGAGAAGCCCAAGGCCTTCCTGAGGGATGCCAACCTGACCCGCCTCGGTAATTTTCACGATACGAAAGCCAAGGTATTTCAGGATCTTAAGAGCATCGGCTTGGCGCTAGGCATGCCGACCTCGGTGCTGATCGATGGTCAGGGCTGTGAAATCGGCAACATGGCCGGACCAGCCGAATGGGATAGCCCCGACGCGATCGAACTGATCAAGGCGGCGGCAGCGCCCTGAGATTTGGATGATCGGCCCGACAGCAACCGGCGGGCCGAAGCCTCACGCCGAGATATTGAGATTGCCGCCGACGCCCGCGCCGACATTGGCGAGCGAGGGCGAATTCTGACCCGCGCCCAGCAGGGTGAGCACGTTGGACTTCTCGGTATCGAGATTCGATTTGAGGATCGAGGTCGCGATCTGCGTCTGCGTACGACCCACTTGGGCAGCCATCGCGGCCATCACCAGACTCATATCCATGGAAACAGACTCATCGCCGCCGAACTCCGGGTTCAGGCATATCGGGCGAGGGTTAAGGAAATTCTACCGGCGAGATTCCGCGCCGCTGCGTCAGCGCGTCGGAACCGGCTTGTCGCCGCGATAGTCATAGAAGCCGCGCTGGCTCTTGCGGCCGAGCCATCCGGCTTCGACGTATTTCACGAGCAGCGGACACGGCCGGTACTTGGAATCGGCGAGACCCTCGTGCAGCACCTGCATGATCGAGAGGCATGTATCGAGGCCGATGAAATCGGCGAGCTCGAGCGGTCCCATCGGATGATGCGCGCCGAGCTTCATCGCGGCGTCGATCGCCTCGACGTTGCCGACGCCTTCATACAGCGTGTAGATCGCCTCGTTGATCATCGGCAGCAGGATACGATTGACGATGAAGGCCGGGAAATCCTCCGACACCGCGATCTGCTTGCCGAGCCTTGTCACAAACTCCTTGGCCGTGTCGAAGGTCGCGTCATCGGTGGCGATGCCGCGGATCAGTTCGACCAGCTCCATCAGCGGCACCGGATTCATGAAGTGAATGCCGATGAATTTTTCCGGCCGGTCGGTGGAAGCTGCAAGCCGTGTGATCGAGATCGACGAACTGTTCGAGGCGACGATGGCCTCGGGCTTCAGTACCGCGCACAGGTCGTGGAAGATCTTGCGCTTGGTCTCTTCCTTCTCGACCGCGGTCTCGATCACCAGATCGCAGTCGGCAAGACCGTCCAGCGAGTCGGTGGACGTGATCCGCTCCAGCGCCTGCTTGCGCGCGTCTTCGGTGATGGCTTTCTTCGAGGCCTGTCGCGACAAATTGCCGTTGATGGTCGCCATCGCAGACTTGATGCGATCGGCCGAGATGTCGTTGAGCACGACGCTCATTCCGGCGAGGGCTGTCACATGCGCGATACCGTTGCCCATCTGGCCCGAACCGATCACGCCGACTTTCCTGATCATTGCCGCCATTTTTGTCATCTCATCGGAGCTGTCGCACGACCTGCGATCCGCCCACCCTTACATAAAAACACCGCCCGGAGTCGGATGATCCGGGCGATGTTTCCAATCATCGTTATTTTCCGAGCTTTCCGAGTTCCGCGGTCAGTTCAGGCACCGCCTGATAGAGGTCTGCCACCAGACCGTAGTCGGCCACCTGGAAAATCGGCGCGTCCTCGTCCTTGTTGATCGCGACGATCACCTTGGAGTCCTTCATGCCGGCGAGATGCTGGATCGCGCCGGAGATGCCGATGGCGATATAAAGCTCCGGCGCCACCACCTTGCCGGTCTGTCCGACCTGCCAGTCGTTCGGCGCGTAGCCAGCGTCCACCGCGGCGCGCGATGCCCCGACGCCAGCGCCGAGCTTGTCGGCCAGCGGTTCGATGTACTTGGTGAAGTTCTCGCGGCTCTGCATGGCGCGGCCGCCGGAGACGATGATCTTCGCCGAGGTCAGTTCAGGACGATCGCTCTTGGCGACCTCCTCACCAACAAAGCTCGACAGACCGGGATCGGCCGCCGCCGCTGCGTTCTCGACCGCCGCGCTGCCGCCGTCGCCCGTTGCCTGGAACGTCGAGGTGCGAACGGTGATGACCTTCTTGGCGTCCTTCGACTTCACGGTCTGGATCGCGTTGCCGGCATAGATCGGCCGCTCGAACGTGTCGGGTGCGACCACCTTGATGATCTCGGAGATCTGCATCACATCGAGCAGCGCTGCGACGCGCGGCATCACGTTCTTGAAGCGCGAGGTCGCCGGCGCGACGAAGGCGTCGTAGTTCGGCGCCAGCGAGACGATCAGCGCCGCAAGCGGCTCGGCGAGATCGTGGGCGTAGGCTGCATTGTCGGCGAGCAGCACCTTTCCGACGCCCTTGAGCTTCGCGGCAGCTTCCGCGGCGCCCTTGGCGTTCTCACCCGCGACGAGCACATCGACCGGCGCGCCGAGTTCGGCGGCTGCGGTGAGCGCCTTGTTGGTCGCATCCTTCAGCGAGGCGTTGTCGTGTTCGGCAATCAGCAGCGTCGTCATCAAATCACCCCGGCTTCGTTCTTGAGCTTGGACACAAGTTCAGCGACGTCCTTGACCTTGACGCCGGCCTTGCGGCCCGGAGGTTCGGTTGTCTTGAGGATTTCAAGGCGCGGCGCGATATCGACGCCGTAATCCGCCGTGGTCTTGTCCGCGATCGGCTTCTTCTTCGCCTTCATGATGTTCGGCAGGCTGGCGTAGCGCGGCTCGTTGAGACGCAGGTCCGTCGTGACGATCGACGGCCCCTTGAGCTTGACGGTCTGCAAGCCGCCGTCGACTTCGCGCGTCACCTTGAAATCGGAACCTTCGACTTCGAGTTTCGAGGCGAAGGTCGCCTGCGACCATCCGAGGAGCGCCGCCAGCATCTGGCCGGTCTGGTTGGAGTCGTCATCGATGGCCTGCTTGCCGAGAATGACCAGACCGGGCTTTTCCTCGTCGACCACGCCCTTGAGGATCTTGGCCACCGCCAGCGGTTCCACGAGGCCGTCGGCCTTCACCAGAATGCCGCGGTCAGCGCCCATGGCGAGGCCGGTGCGGATCGTTTCGGTGGCCTGCGCCGGACCGATGGAGACCACGATGACCTCGGTCGCCTTGCCGGCCTCTTTCAGGCGGAGGGCTTCCTCGACCGCGATTTCGTCGAACGGATTCATCGACATCTTGACGTTGGCGAGTTCAACGCCCGACCCATCGCTCTTGACGCGGATTTTGACGTTGTAATCGACAACCCGCTTTACCGGCACCAGAACCTTCATCGAACCTCTTTCGTATTGAACTTTGGCTGGATCAGCTTGCTTGTGAGCTTTGGGCGCGGAACCTAAAGGTCCCGGTTTCGGCGGTCAACGCGCGAAAGGCCAAAAATTGCGGCGTTCCTGCAGTTCTGGCCTGAATCCGAATCCGGTCCTGCGCTCATCTGTTTTGGCCGGGCACCCAGAGCACATCGCCCGCCCCCTTGTCGTTCGTGAACCGGCTGGCCACAAACAGGAAATCCGACAACCGGTTCATGTACTGGATCGCGGCGTCGCTGACCGGCTCGTTGGGTTGCGCGGCGAGTTCCACCATGATCCGTTCAGCGCGGCGGCAGACGGTCCGTGCCAGATGAAGGTATGCGGCGGCCGGCGCACCGCCCGGCAATACAAACGAGGTCAATTCGGCAAGCTGTGCATTCAGGGTGTCGATATCGCCTTCCAGCCGCGCAACCTGGCTCGCCAGCACCCGCAACCGTTCCGCCTTGCCCTCGCGCTGGGGAACGGCAAGGTCGGCGCCAAGATCGAACAAATCGTTCTGGATGCGCCCGAGCATGGCGTCGAGATCGGGTGCGCGCCCAAGATGGAGCCGGACCACGCCGATCGCGGCGTTGGTCTCGTCGACGGTTCCATAAGCACTGACACGTAGATCGTATTTCGGGCGGCGCTCGCCGCTGCCGAGCGCCGTTGTGCCGTCGTCACCGGTGCGCGTGTAGATTCGATTGAGAACGACCATCGGTCCTCCGGTTGCGGTCAGGCCACTTCAACTATGGCCCATCACCCAGACGGTCAGCATCGTGATGACGATGGCGACGAACTGCAGCAGCACCCGCATCTGCATCAGCTTCTGCGAGCGGTTCGGATTGCCGCCACGCATCATGTTGATCAGACCCATCAGCAGCACCAGCGTCACGGCAGCAACGGCGATCGGAATCAGGATATTGCTCAGAAATACTGTCATGTCCGCTACATAACACCGTCGCCGCCGCCGCGCCATTACTTGCACCGCGACCCGGACCTGCGCAACGATCTGGCTTTTTATGTATTGATATCAGATAGTAAGCTAAGGTGCTGACGGAGACCGTCGATGGCCGAGCGAGGTGACATGTGAAGCGGATTCGCTACGTCTGGCGGGTCGGGCTCGACGCCTTCTACACGTTCCTGGCCGACGATGGCTGGGCCATCGCAAGCCATATCGCATTGTCCACGCTAATGGCCCTGTTCCCGTTTCTCATCGTGCTGACTTCGCTGGCCGGCTTCTTCGGATCGAAACAGCTCGCCGACCAGGCGGCGGGACTGATGCTCCAGATCTGGCCGATCCAGGTCGCCAACGCCTTGTCGGGAGAAATCCACGACGTGCTGACGACCACGCGCGGTGATGCGCTGACGGTGGGCGCCGTGCTCGCGGTCTACTTCGCGTCGAACGGCGTCGAAAGCTTAAGGGTCGCACTCAACCGCGCCTATGCGGTGATCGAGCCGCGGCGCTGGTACTGGCTGCGGCTGGAATCGATCGGCTACACGCTGGTCGCGGCGGTCACCGCGCTGGCCATGGCATTCCTGATCGTGCTCGGGCCGCTGATCATCGCCGCCGCCAAACGCTATATTCCGCTGATCGTCGAATCGAACGAAAACCTGCTCAACTTCGCGCGCTACGGCATCACCGGCCTAGCCATGTTCATTGCGCTTGTGATCCTGCACGCATGGCTGCCGGCGGGACGGCGATCGTTTCTGCAGATCATCCCCGGCATCGTCTTCACCATGCTGGCGTCGCTGGTGTCGGGCATCGGCTTCGGCCTCTATCTCGCGCGCTTCGCCAACAACTACGTCACGATGTATGCGGGCCTCGCCTCGGTCATCATCGCGCTGGTGTTTCTCTATTTCATCGCCGCGATCTTCGTTTTCGGCGGCGAACTGAATGCAGCGATCATCAAGTCGCGGCTGCCGCGCGGCGTCTCGCTTCAAGCAGCGCAGTCGCTAGCGCCCGCGGAGAAACCGGTTTGATCAAAAACGCATTCGCGCCGGCCGCGCGCGATGCCGCTTCATCCTCGTTCCGACCCGACACGCCGATGATCGCGACCCGACCGGACGGCGCGTTGAGCGCGCGGATACGCCTGATCGCTTCGATCCCGTCAATGCCGGGCAGCACCATATCCATCAGCACCGCATCGAAGGAGCCTTGCGCAATGCGCTGCGCGGCATCCTCCCCGCGCCCGACGAATTCGGCCTGGTGACCGAGCTCGGTCAAGATCGCATTGAGCACGACGCGGCCGAACGGATTATCCTCGACGCTGAGAATGCGAAGCCCTTCCGATGACTCCGATGACGGATCGACATCTTCGGACATGATCGTCACCGCGCCCTTCGCAGCAGCCAGCAGCACGGTGAACGTGAACGTTGTGCCGCCGCCGCGTCGCGGCGCGATCGTCACATCGCCTTCCATCGCGCGCGCGAGTTGCTTGACGGAGGACAGCCCAAGGCCGGCGCCACCAAAGCGCGATGCGATCGAGACGTTGGCCTGCGAGAACGGCTTGAATAGCCGCCTGATCTCGGCAAGCGTCAGGCCGATGCCGCTGTCGGACACCGAAAACGTCACAGCGGTCTTTCCTTTCGGTCCGCGCAAGGCCGTGGCCTTCAGGACGACGTCGCCGCGCTCGGTGAACTTGACGGCGTTATCGACCAGGTTCTCCAGCGCCGCGCGCAGGCGAACGGGATCGCCGGTCACGAACACCGGCAGCTTGTCGGAAATCTCAACGGTCGAGCGTAAACCTTTCGCCGTGGCGCGGCCCGCGAGCGAGTCGCCGACGTTGCGTGCCAGCGCGCGCAGATCGAACAGATCCTGCCGTCCGCCGGGCGGGGCATGACGGCTTCGCGCCGCATCGACGAACAGCGTCGCGAGGCTTGCAAGGTGTTCGGCACCGGCCTTGATGGTATCGGCCCAGCGGCGCTCGCGCTCGCCGAGATCGGAGGTGGCGAGCAGATCGCTGACGGCGAGGATTCCCGTCAAGGGCGTACGCACCTCGTGCGCGAACGCAGCCAGCGCGGCCTCGACGAGATCGGTGGACGGTTGTTTAGGCTTTGTTGACCTTGCGACTTTCTTCCCGGCGCGCGCCTTCGCCGGCCGCTTCTTCAGCGTCCGCGACTTGCGCGGTGAGCGCGATATCGGCGCCATGGTTCCCTTGCCCCAACCCCGTAGCCAGCATGCCATGGGCCGACCGGAGGAGTCACGCTGGACCGCGATTTTGGGTTGAGATTGTCTTGCGGCGAACCCAAGGCAGCGATTTTGGTCTTGCGGCGATTTCAGGGCAGCCCGATCCGCCTCCGGATATCGTCCGGCGTCGTGCCGGCGACCCGCAGTTCCCGCAAGCCGGTCGCCCGGGACGACTTCGCGAGCTTGGCCCCTGCGTCATCGCGGACCAGATCGTGATGGCGGTAGACCGGTTGCGGCAGGTCCAGAATTTTTTGCAGCAGCCGGTGCACGCTGGTCGACCAGAACAGGTCCTGACCGCGAACCACATCGGTGACGCCCTGCAAGGCATCGTCGATCGCTACGGAGAGATGATAGCTGGTCGGCGTTTCCTTGCGCGCGAGGATGACGTCGCCCCAGGTGGCGGGCTGTGCGGTGACCTCGCCGGTCTCGCCATCCGGACCGAGGCCGCGTTCGGTCCATGTCAGATCGCCGGCGACGCGAATCGCCGCCGCCATGTCGAGCCGCAACGCATAAGGGTCGCCGGATCGCAACAACCGTTCACGTTCGCCGATGGACAGCGATTTTGCCGTGCCGGGATAAAGTGGCGCGCCGTCGGGATCGCGCGGCCACGCGCCTCGCGTCTCGCGTTCGGCCACCAGCCGCGCGATCTCGGCGCGGCTCTCGAAGCTCGGATAGAGCAACCCCAGCGCGGAGAGCCGGTCCAGCACCGCGCGGTAGTCGGCGAGATGTTCCGACTGCCGCCGCACCGGCGTTTCCCACGCGATCCCGAGCCAGCCGAGGTCCTCGTAGATCGCCGCTTCGTAGTCGGGACGGCAGCGCGTGGTATCGATGTCCTCGATACGGAGCAGGAAACGGCCGTCGCTTCGCCGCGCGGACTCGAAATTCAGCAGCGCCGAGTAGGCATGGCCGAGATGGAGGAAGCCATTCGGCGACGGCGCGAAACGGAAAACGGGTGGCGGCATCGATCTCTGCTTGCATAACCGGCCGTGACGCAGAACTACTAACGAATGACCATTCATCTTGCCAGCCAGTCCGACCTCGACGATGCCATCCACGCGCTGGTGAAGCAGGACCCGCGGCTGAAGCCGATCCTCGAGCGCACCGGCCTGCCCGCGCTGCGCCAGCGCCAGCCCGGCTTCGAAGGCCTCGCCGCCATCGTCTGCGGCCAGCAACTCTCCACCGCGAGCGCGGCCGCGATCTGGGGGCGGCTTACCGCGGCCTTCGATCCCTTCCATCACGAGGCGATCCGCAAAGCGCGCGCCGACCGGCTCGGGCGGCTCGGCCTGTCGGCGGCCAAGATCACCACGCTCAAGGAACTGGCGCGCGAGATCGCCGCGGATCGGCTCAACCTCGACGTGCTCGCTGAAGAAGATGCCGACGCCGCCCATGCCACCCTGGTGCGTCATCGCGGCATCGGGCCGTGGACCGCCGACGTTTATCTGCTGTTCTGCCTCGGCCATGGCGACGCCTGGCCGGCCGGCGATATCGCGATTCAGGAAGCGATCAAGGTCGGCCTCGGTCTCACCGCGCGGCCAACGGTGAAGCAGATGGCGCCGCTGGCGGAGCCATGGCGTCCCCTGCGCGGCGCGGCGGCGCATCTGTGGTGGGCCTATTATCGCGTGCTGAAGAACCGCGAGGGCGTGATCGCGGAACGCGCTGTTTCAAACACCGCTTCAAACACCAATGCTGTTTTAAACGCCGCTGCTGTCGCAAAAGCGACATCGGCCAAAGCAAAGATCGCGGGGAAACGCAAACCCGGATCGAAACCGTGATCAACACGCAATTCATCGTCGCCCGCGAAGACCTCGCGCAAAGCCGCTTCATCGAAACGCCCTTACCCGAAGCCCTGCCGGATGGCGCGCTGCTGGTGAAGGTCGACCGCTTCGCGCTCACGGCGAACAACATCACCTATGCGGTGCTGGGCGATCAGTTGAAATACTGGCAGCTGTTTCCGGCACCGGACGGATTCGGCATCGTTCCGGTCTGGGGCCTTGGCGATGTGATCGCGTCGCGGCATCCCGGCATAACCGAGGGCGAGCGCCTGTTCGGCTACTTTCCGATGGCAACGCATCTGGTGATCGAAGCCGACGGCGTCAATCAACGCGGACTGCGCGATGCCGCATCCCACCGCCAAGGGGTAGCCCCCGTCTATAACGCCTATGCGCGGATCGGCGGCGATCCCGCTTTCGCTGGAGCGGACGGCGACTATCAGGCGCTGCTGCGGCCGCTGTTCATGCTGTCGTTTCTGGTCGACGACTATCTGGCCGGGAACGATTTCTTCGGCGCCGAGTCTGTGATCCTCTCCAGCGCATCCAGCAAGACCGCGTTCGGGCTTGCGCACCTGCTGCATACCCAGCGCAAGCCGATCCGGGTGATCGGACTGACATCGGCGTCCAACGCGGCCTTCGTGCGGTCGCTCGGCTGCTACGACGACGTCGTGACTTATGATGCGATCGAGAACCTGCCCACCGAAAGCAAGACCGCGTTTGTCGACATGGCCGGCAACGGCGAGTTGCGCGCGCGGCTGCACCGGCATTTCGGCGAACGGCTGGTCTACAGCGGCCGCATCGGGCTGACCCATCATGATGCCTCGCGCGAGGAGACCGGCCTGCCCGGCGCACAACCGCAATGGTTCTTCGCACCGGACCAGATCCGGAAGCGTGCCAGGGAATGGGGGCCGGGTGGCATCGATACCCGCTTCGGCGCGGCGTGGACCGGCCTTGCGCAAAAACTTCCCCGATGGATCGCGGTTGCCGAGGATCGTGGACCAGCGGCCGTCGAACGGGTCTACCGCGAGACCCTCGCAGGCCACGCGGCACCGGATCGAGGACATATCCTGTCGCTGGCTTCCGCAGGCCCGGCAGCGCGAGCCTAACGGTCCGCGTATGCGCGACCGGCGAAGTAAGCTGCGATCGCAATGGGTGTCGCCAATGCCAGCCACGACACGACGTCCCATGTGCCGTCGCCGAACAGCGCCGAGGCAAGGCCCGCCGCGCTCAGCACGGCCAACACGGCCGGCACGAGGAATATCCGGCGAAGCGGGATGAAGCGGCGCGGCGTCACGATGCCACCATCGGCGACGATGCGCCGAACGACCGACGGCGCGGCGTCCGCCATTTGGCGAGCCACAGATAGAGGCCGCTCACCAGCACGATGATGGTGACGAGATCGAGCAGCGCCCAGATGATCTTCAGCGGAAGCCCACCGTAGTCGCCGAAATGCAACGGCTGCGACAGCAGCAGCACCTTGGCGTACCAGGGCATTTCCAGCACGTCTGTCAGCTTGCCGGTCTGCGCGTCGATCAGCGCAGCATAAAACAGTTCCGACGTGATCGGGCGGTCGCCCTTGGCGAACACCGCATAGTGCTGTGGCGTGCTGAAGCCCGCACCCGGAAAGAAGAACGAAACCAGCGCGCCGCCCGGCAGCGCGGCACGCCCGGTCGCGATCGCCGCATCCACCGACGACAGTCGCGTCGGCGCGGAGCCGCCGCGGTTCTTCGCCATGGCGACGATCTCGGAACGCACTTTGGCCGCGACCGGATCGTGCAGCGTGTTGATGGCCCCCGTGATGCCCACCGCGAGCAGCCACGTCACCGTGACGATGCCGAGCAGGTTATGCAGGTCGAGCCACATCAGCCGCCGCCCGCCACCGGCACGGATGACGCCGAAATCGAGCCGCCGCATGAACGGCGCATACACCACGACGCCGGACACGATGGCGACGATCAGCGTCAGCGCCATCACGCCGAAAAACAACGCTCCCGGCAGACCAAGAAACAGATCGGTGTGTAGGTCGCGCAGGAAGGTCGTGAACTTGCCGCGCGCCTCGGGCCGCAGATCGATCACCTGCCCGGTACGCAGATCGATCGTATCCCGGTGCGAAAGATTGAATGGCGTGCGCGGCGTCGGCGCGGATTGCACCACCACCGCCGGCCGGTCGCGGAAGAAGCCGAGCGACACCGGCACATCGCCGGGGTGCCGCTTCAGGGCATTGGCGACGATCGCATCCAGCGTCGGCGCCTGCGTGCCCGGCGGCACCGCCGGCATTGCCGACGGCGGATTTAGGTAGTCGTCGATCTCCTGATGGAAGACCAGCGGCAGGCCGGTCACGCACAGGACCAGCAGAAACGCCGTGACGACGAGGCTGGTCCATTTATGGACCAGCGACCATCGCCGAACCGTCCGCGCCTGAAACCTCGTCATTGCATTCCCGGCATTTCCGGCTCGATCACCATCGATAGGTCAGCGTCGCCAGAACCGTACGTCCAAGTCCCAGCGTGCAGCCCGATCCCGTCGTGCATTCCGTCAGGTAGTACTTGTCGGCAAGGTTCAGGCCGTTGACCGCGACCTTGAAGCCTCTCAACTGCGGCGAGAGGTTGACGAGATCATACTGGATGCGCGCGTCGAACAACGCATAACCCGGCGTGACCGTCGCATTGGTCAGATCGTAGGTCTGGCCGATGTAGCGCATGCCGCCGCCGACGCCGAGGCCACGCAGGCTGCCGCCCTGGATCTCCCACATGGCCCACAGCGCGGCCTGATCGTTCGGCGTCTGCGCCAGACGCCGGCCTATGTCCGCGGGGTTCGTGCTGGCGGTCACCTCATGCTCCAGATGGGCATAGGAGGCGATGATGTTCAGTCCGCGCATCAGCTCGGTCTTGCTCTCGATCTCGACGCCCCTGACCCGCGCGCCCGCGGTCTGGACAAATTTGCCGATATGCGTCGGATCGGGATCGGCGGTGAGCCGGTTCTGCTGGTTGATCTCGAAAGCCGACAGCGTGACCATCGTCCGGCTTCCGGCCGGCTGATACTTGATGCCGGCTTCGATCTGATCGCCGGTGGTCGGCTTGTAGACGTTGCCGAAGAAATCGGTGCCGGGTTGCGGCTGGAAAGCGGTCGAGTACGACACGTAAGGCGTCAGGCCGTTGTCGAACAAGTAGTTCAGGCCGACGCGGCCGGTGAACGCATCGTCGCGCTGGCGTGCGATAAAACCGGTCTTGCCGTTCAGCGTATCCGCATCGGCGACGTCATAGCGGCCGCCGATGGTCGCGACCCAGCGGCCGAACTTGATCTGATCCTGCGCGTAGGCGCCGAGCTGGCTTTCCGTCGTCGAAGAGAGCTGGAAGTTCGTGGTGCCGGGATCGGTGATCGAGAGACCGTAGACCGGACGATAGACGTTGATCGGAGGCGCGAGCGCGCTGCCGACATTGTAATGGTTGTCCTCGGTCCGGTAGTCGATACCGAACAGCGCGAGATGGCTGAACGGCCCAGTCAGGAAACGGACCTCCGCCTGATTGTCGACCGCGACCGAACGCGCACCAGCGTCGATGCCGAAGGCGCGGCGATTCAGCGTCTGGTTGTCGGCCTGCAGTTCTCCGGAGCGGTTGAGCGCCCTCAGATCGGTGTCGACATCGACGAAGCGCAGGTTCTGCCGAACGGTCAGCACATCGTTGAAGCGATGCTCGAACAGATAACCGATCGATGCCTGCTGCCGGCTGAACTGATCGAACGTCGGCTCGCCGACGTAGAGATTGCGCGGCAGGCGGCCGTTCGGATTGAAGGTGAGCGTTCCCGACGTCGGCAGATAGTTGAAGCTGGTCTTGCCGCCCCACTCGGACTGGTAGTTGGCAAGCACCGTCAGCGTCGTGTTCGCGTCGGGCCGCCACGTGAAGGACGGCGCGATGAAAGCGCGGTTGTCCTTCATGAAATCGACCTGAGTGTCTGCGTCGCGAACGAGGCCGGTGAACCGGTACAGGAACTGCTTGCTCGCATCGGTCGGCCCGCCAAAATCGAAGGCCACCTGCTTGCGATCGAAGCTGCCGCCCTGAAGCTGGACTTCGCCGAACGGCGTCTCGGTCGGGCGCTTGGTCGTCATGTTGACGATGCCGCCGAGCGAGGTCTGGCCATACAGGCCGGACGACGGCCCCTTGAGCACCTCGACGCGTTCGAGGCTGTAGGGATCGACCACCGTGCTGGCCCAGAACGTGCTGCTCATGCCGTTCGGCAGACGCTGACCGTCGAGATAGGTGTCGGCTTGAAAGCCGCGGATCTGGGTGTAGGAATCGAACTGCGATGCGCCGCCGTAGGTTTCCGCCAGGACGCCGGGCGTATAGCGCAGCGCCTGGCTGACGCTTTGCGCGCCCTGCTCGGTGATCTGGTCTGCGGTGATGACGTTGACCGTCTGCGGAAGCTCGCGGATCGGCGTGTTGGTCTTGCTGCCGGACCCGGTCCGGGTCGCGACGTAGCCATCGACATGACCGTCGATGCGTTCGACGGCTTGCGGTGCGGCGGGCGACGGCGCGGGTTGCGCAGCCACGCGGCGCTCCGCACGGTGACGCCGCGTTCCGCGCGAGGAGCGCGCCTCGCGCTGCGCCGGCTTGGCCTGAGTGGCCCGCTGCCGGGGCGCATCGATGGTGACCGCCGGCAATGCCGTGTCCGGTTGTGCTGCCGTTTGCGCATCCGCGCCATGCCACGACACAACGCTCATCGCTCCGGCTAGCGCTGCCAAGCGCATGCGCCGGTTATTCATTCTTGTGACTTTCAA
Organism: Hyphomicrobiales bacterium; assembly: GCA_017305665.1. Lineage (GTDB taxonomy): Bacteria > Pseudomonadota > Alphaproteobacteria > Rhizobiales > Xanthobacteraceae > Nitrobacter. The sequence continues at coordinate 152,074 of JAFKKH010000022.1, read as the reverse complement.
CAAACCAGCCCCATTCACACTTCCGGGGACAGGCCTAACCTCGCGATCCGGCGATGCAAAGAGAAGGAGCTCCGGTTCCGGCTAGAATCGCTCCAATGAATGCGCGGCGAACCGCCGCACAGGCAGCGCAAAGCCGCACAAGAGAGGACGGTTGGGATTCACCTCCCGACCTCACGTCATCTGCGCGACCGCCATCATCGCCGCGACGTAGCCGTACGGTCCGAGGCCGCAGATCACGCCGGTTGCCGCCGCGGACAGGATGGAATGGCGATGCAGCTTGTCGCGGGCGTGGATGTTGGAGATGTGCAATTCCACGATCGGCCCCTCGAATATCTTCAGCGCGTCGAAGATGGCGACCGAGGTGAAGGAATAGCCGGCGGGATTGATGATGATGGCGTCCGCGCTGGTCCGTGCCGACTGGATCAGGTCGACCAGCTCGCCCTCATGGTTCGACTGATGAAACGACAACTGAAGATTCAACTGCTTCGCCTGCTGTTCGCAGCGTTCGCGAATTTGCGCCAGCGTGGTGGTGCCGTAGATGTGCGGCTCGCGTATGCCGAGCATGTTGAGGTTGGGACCGTTCAGGATCATCAGTCGTTTCATGTGGCGTCCTTTCGGCGGCTGGAAGGTTCGACAGCCAGAGAATAACCGCCGGCACCATTTCGGCCAGAGCGACCACACAGCCTTTTTGCGCGCGCGCAAAAGAAAGACCCGCCGGTGCGACCGGACGGGTCTTTGAAGAGGCATCGGCATGAGGCGACCGCGAACGGCTCGCCTCATGCCGTCATTGATCAGGTGTGACCACCGGCGCTGCCGGCCCACCAGGACACGCCGGCCGGGCCGACCCAGATGCCGGCGCCGCCGACCTGAATGCTGAAGCCCTTGTCGAAAGTGTAGACGCTCACCGGCCCGATATGCGCCTCGGCGCCACCGGACACGGTATCGATTTCATCGGCGCTGAGCGCGCGGATGGCATTCGTGGTCTCAGTCATGACTTGCTCCTTTGGGTTGATGCGGCGCGTGGTTTTTTCCACCGCCGCTCGGGGAGCCTTGCCGGACTGCGACGGACCACGCCGTGACGCGGCTCACACACAGGACAGCATCAACCGCGAAGACACGAAAAATGAAGATTCGGAGCGCGCAAATTTGCGGGCGCGTTTGCGAGACGGCGGATAACGCGTATTGCACAATGAAAAGAGCCGGCGCGAGCGCCAGCTCTTCAGATGCAACGATGCAAATCGGCTCAGCGGCCGATGGTGTACTTCGCGAACACGTCCTTGAAGGTCCACGGCGCCGGCGGCTCGACCGGGCCGATGGTCGGAAGATGGATGCAGCCGCCGTCGTCATAGATACCGCCGGAGACCTGCTCCAGCTCGGCATCGTTCAGCGCGCGCAGGTCATTACCGTTGAAATCGGATGTCCGGGTCATATCAGTTCTCCCTTGTCTGGTGGCCTGCGGACCGGAATGGTTCGCCTGTGCCGTGAGAGGACTTTGACCCAAGCGGCCGCTGCGCTCCGTGACCGAAATCACGAAGACGCGGCGGCGTGCGCGAGATCACACGAGGAAACTGCAGGCTCAGTTCGCCGCCAGAACCTGCGCTTCCAGCGGCGTGCGGCCACGGATCATGTCCGAGGCCTTGTCGGCGATCATCAGGGTCGAGGCGTTGAGGTTGGCGGAGATCATCCGCGGCATGATCGAAGCATCGATCACGCGCAGGCCTTCGAGGCCATGCACCCGCAACTGATCGTCCACCACAGCCCATGAACTGTCCGCGGGACCCATTCGGCAGGTGCAGCCGGGATGGAACGTGGTGGTGCCACGCTCAGTGGCGGCGGCGAGGAATTCGTCGTCGCTCTGCACGCCGGGGCCTGGAAAATCTTCGTAGGCGTAATACGGCGCGAGCGGCGCGGAGGCGAGCAATCGCCGCGCGAGCTTCATGCCGGCGACGACAACGCGGCGATCCAGTTCCTCGACCAGGTAATTGGTCTGGATAATCGGCGGCGCGAACGGATCGGACGAGCGCGCACGAACGTAACCGCGACTCTCGGGCCGCTGCTGCCATGACGCGACCGTCATGCCGGGCTCGTCCTCGAGTTGACCTTGCACGCCTTCCTTGTACGACGCCGGCGTGAAGGTGAGTTGCAGATCGGAACTTTCAGTGGTCTCGCCCGAATGCCAGAAGCAGTAGACCATGGTCGGCGACAGCGAGAGCAGGCCGCGCCGAGTCGTCGCCCATTTGAGGACTTCCTTGACGAGGCCGAGGCCGCGCCGCATTTCGTTGATGGTCTTGATGCTCTTGACGCGCGCGACCGAACGCGGCGCGTAATGATCCTGCAGCCCCTCGCCGACACCCGGCAGCGCATGACGCACCTCGATGCCGAGCGATTGCAGCAGTTCCGGCGAACCGACGCCTGACAGTTGCAGCAGTTGCGGCGAGTTATAGGTACCGCCGGAGAGAATGACCTCCTTGCGCGCGCGCACCTCATGGCTGGTGCCGCCCTTGCCGCCGCGCGCATAACGCACGCCGACGGCGCGCTTGCCCTCGAACACGATGCCGGTCGCGTGCGCGTGGGTCCGCACGTGAACATTGGGCCGCTTCATCGCAGGATTGAGGAACGCGGTGGCAGCGCTGACGCGCAGGCCATTGCGGATCGTGCGCTGGGCGTAGGAGACGCCTTCCTGAATGGCGCCGTTGTAATCGGGGTTGCGGGGAATGCCGAGGCTCTGGGCGCCCGCCATGAACGCCTCGCACAGCGGATCGCGCCAATCCATGGTGGTGACGGTGAGGCTGCCGTCGCGGCCGCGATAGGTATCCTCGCCCTCGCCGATCCGGCTCTCCAGCCGCTTGAAGTACGGCAGCACGTCCGGATAGCCCCAGCCGCGATTACCGAGTTGCGCCCAGGTGTCGAAATCCTGGCGCTGGCCGCGATTGTAGATGTGGCCGTTGATCGACGACGAACCGCCGAGCGTCTTGCCGCGCGGCGCATAGATGCTGCGGCCGCCGGTCCACGGGCCCACCTCCTGCTGGTAGGCCCAATTGATGCTGCGCATGTGGAAGGTCTTGATGAACCCCGCCGGCAGATGGATGTAGGGATGCCAGTCGCGCGGTCCCGCCTCGAGCACGCAGATGCTGGTTCCGGGATCCTCGCTCAGGCGATTGGCCAGCACGCATCCGGCGGAGCCGGCACCGACGATCACATAATCAAACGTATCCATGGGAATCCTGTGGTGCGATGCGCGAGCGTAACCGCGGTAACGAGAGAAGCAAATTTCTTATTGTGAAAAAAGCATCGTGAATACTCCGAAACTGGAACAGCGAACCAATGCATTGCCGAATTCTGCGTGACGCAATGCGGTACGATCGCCGCGACATCTTGCAGCGCGGCATGGACCCTGCCCTGCATCCAGTTGAGTGGATTCGAGCGGACTTTCGCAACATAGTGCGCAGCAGACCACTCGACGGCTTTGACGGAACGCACGCATGCTGGACCGAACCGACACCGCGGCTGCCACGACCGAAGCCTGGCTGGCGCAATTCAACGAGGCCCTGGCGGCCGGCAGCGAGGCGCGGCTGAAGCCGCTGTTTCAGTCCGACAGCTACTGGCGCGACGTGCTGGCGCTGACGTGGACGTTCACCACCCTCTGTGGCGCGGACGAGATCATCCCGGCCTTCGCATCGCTGGCGCGCAAGGCCCGGCTTACAAATGTCCGGATCGCGCCCGACCGCGCGCCGCCGCGGCAGATCACCCGCGCCGGTACCAGCGCCATCGAGGCGATCATCATTTTCGAGACGGCGCAAGGACGCGGCAGCGGCATCGTCCGTTTGATCCCCGATGAGAACGGCACGCCAAAAGCGTGGACGTTGCTGACCGCGCTCGACGAGATCAAGGGCCATGAGGAGAGACTCGGCCGCGAGCGTCCGCGCGGCGAAGTCTATTCACGGGACTTTCGCGGACCCAACTGGCTCGATCTGCGTCAGGCCGCCGCCGAATATGCCGACCGCGATCCCGACGTGCTGGTGGTCGGCGGCGGACAGGCCGGCCTCACCATCGCGGCGCGGCTCGCGCAACTTGGAATTGATACGCTGATCGCCGATCGCGAGGAGCGCATCGGCGACAACTGGCGCAAGCGCTACCACGCGCTGACGCTGCACAATCAGGTGCAGGTCAATCACCTGCCCTACATGCCGTTTCCACCGAACTGGCCGACCTACATCCCGAAGGACAAGCTCGCCAACTGGTTCGAGGCCTATGTCGAGGCCATGGAGCTGAACTTCTGGACGTCGACGGAATTCCTGGGCGGCAGCTACGACGACAGTGACGGACGCTGGACGGTCCGGCTCAAGCGCAACGGCGCCGAGCGCATCCTGCATCCGCGCCACGTGGTGATGGCGACCGGCGTCAGCGGCATTCCCAACCTACCGGACATTCCATCGCTGAAAAACTTCAAGGGCGAGATCATCCACTCCGGCCGCTATCAGGACGGCGAACCATGGCGCGGCAAGAATGCCATCGTGATCGGCACCGGCAACAGCGGCCACGACATCGCGCAGGACCTCTGCTCCAGCGGTGCGCATGTCACCATGCTGCAGCGCTCGTCCACCCTCGTCACCAACATCGAGCCATCGGCGCAACTCGCCTATGCGATCTATAACGAGGGCACGCTCGACGACAACGACCTGATCGCGACCTCGATGCCGACGCCGCTCGGCCGCAAGGGCCATCAGCTTCTCACCATCCAGTCCAAGGAGCTCGACAAGGCGCTGCTCGACGGCCTCACGGCGAAGGGCTTCCGGCTCGACGACGGCTATGACGGCACCGGCTGGCAATACAAGTATCTGATCCGCGGCGGCGGCTACTATTTCAACGTCGGTTGCTCCGACATGATCGTGCGCGGCGAGATCGCGCTGAAGCAGTTCGCCGATGTCGCCGAATTCACCGCCGGCGGCGCGCGCATGACCGACGGCGAGACCATCGAGGCCGACCTGATTGTGCTCGCCACCGGCTACAAGGGGCAGGAAGTTCTGGTGCGCAAGCTGTTCGGCGATGCGGTCGCCGACCGCGTCGGCCCGATCTGGGGCTTTGGCGACGGCCAGGAGTTGCGCAACATGTACATGCGCACGCCGCAGGCGGGACTGTGGTTCATCGCCGGCAGCCTCGCGCAATGCCGCATCAATTCGAAGTATCTGGCGCTGCAGATCAAGGCGATCGAGGCGGGGTTACTGGGACGCCCATCTTGACGAACACCTGATATTTGTCGCGCAATTTCACCAACCTCGTCATTCCGGGGCGTGCGAAGCACGAGCCCGGAATCCATAACCACAGCAGGGATTATGGATTCCGGGCCTGCGCCAAGGGGCGTGTCCCGGAATGACACTTCAAATTGAGGGAGAATCCCCATGCCCACCATCCTCGGTTCAGGTGAGCATCGCTATCGCGTGGTGGAGAACTGGGCGAAGCTGCCGGAGGGCTGGAATCTCACGGACGTCGCCGCCGTTGCCGTCGACAGCAAGGACCGCATCTATGCCTTCAATCGCGGCGCGCATCCGATGGTGGTGTTCGATCGCAATGGCAACGTGTTGCGGACCTGGGGTGAAGGTCTGTTCAAGCGCGCCCACGGTTTGCATATCGACAGCGACGACAATCTCTATTGCACCGACGACGGCGATCACACGGTGCGCAAGTGCTCGCCCGAGGGCAAGGTGCTGCTCACCATCGGCATTCCAAACAAGCTCGCGCCCTACATGAGCGGCGAGCCGTTCCATCGCTGCACCCACACCGCGCTGTCGCCGCGCGGCGACATCTACGTGTCCGATGGCTACGGCAATGCCTGCGTGCACAAGTTCACACCCGACGGCAAGCTGATCAAGACCTGGGGCGAGCCGGGCAGCGATCCCGGCCAGTTCAACATCGTGCACAACATCGTCACCGACGCGGACGGCTGGATCTATGTCGCGGACCGCGAGAACCACCGCGTGCAGGTGTTCGACGGCAACGGCAAGTACGAGACCCAGTGGAACAACCTGCACCGGCCCTGCGCGCTGTGCCGCTGCGGGGATGCAAAAAATCCGACCTTCATCGTCGGCGAACTCGGCCCCGGCATGCCGGTCAATCTCAACGTGCCCAATCTCGGCCCGCGCCTGACGATCGTCGACGCCAAGGGCCAGCGCATCGCGCGGCTCGGCGGCGAGACCGGCGCGGGGCTCGAGACCGGGAAATTCCTCGCGCCGCATGGACTGGCGCTGGATTCGCACGGCGACATCTATGTCGGCGAGGTCGGCGTCACCAACTGGAAGGTAAGTTTTCCGGACACCCCGATGCCGCCTGTCGTGCGCTGCCTGCAGAAGCTGGAGCGGATACGTAACTAGCTTTGTTCTTCGTCATTCCGGGGCGCGCGGGCGACGAACGCGCAGCGTTCGCACCGACAGCGCGAGCCCGGAATCCATAACCACTGCAGGGACTATGGATTCCGGATCGCCACTGACGCGGCGTCCGGAATGACGGCAATGTCGGTCTCGCTACGTCGCCGCTTTCGGCAAACGATGCTCCAGCGCGGCGAGCGCGCTCGCGAGGATCGACCGCACCCGCTCGGTATCGCGCATATCGACCATCGCCGGATCGAGGAAGATATCCAGCCCCGCCATGCGCTCGATCACCACGCCGTCGCGCTCGGCATCGGCATCGATCAGGCGGGTCACGGCATAGGGCACCACGTCGCGGCTGATGCCCTTCATGGTGATCGGCGGCAGCGGATCGGCCTCCACCGCGTCGCGCACCAGCGCAAACGTCTCGAACGACAGCACGATGCCGCCGGGCTCGGCGACCGCCTGCAGCCGCGCGGCGAGATTGGCCTCGGCGCCGATGATCGTGTAGTCCATGCGGTCGGTGCTGCCGAAATTGCCGACGTTGCAGTATCCGGAATTGATGCCCATGCGGGCGCGGAACGGCTGCTCGATGCCGGCGGCGCGCCATTTCGCGTTGAGTTCGACCAGACGACGCTGCATGTCCCAGGCCATGCGCACGCAGGCCTGCGCATCGGCCTTCTCCCCCTTGGTCTCGGGATCCCCGAAGAAGATCAGCATGGCGTCGCCGATGAACTTGTCGATGGTGCCGCCGTATTGATGGGCGATCGCCGACATCTCGGTGAAATACTCGTTCAGGAGCTGGGTGATCTGCTCGGGCTGCAGCCGCTCGGTGGTCGCGGTGAAATTCTGGATGTCGGAAAAGAAGATCGTCAGCTTCTTGCGCTCGGTGTGGATCGCGACGTCACGCTGCCCGCTGAAGATACTTTTGTAGATCTGCGGCGAGATATAGCGCGAAATCTTCATGGAGAGGCCGGCGAGAAACTCGTTGGCCGATTCCAGTTCGCGATTCATGCCCGCGATCTGCCGGGCCTGACGGCGCTGCACCGCCAGGAACGAGACGCCACAAATCGCCGCCAGCGCGAAATAGGCCAGCAGGAACTTGAACGAGAACAGGTTCGCCGCGATCGGCTGCGTGATCTCGACCTCCTGAATGCCGCGAACGTCGCCCACCTTCCAGTCGCGCTTCTGGCTTTCGGGATGCGTATTGTGGCAGCTCACGCAGGCCGCTCCCATCATGATCGGGGCGACCAGACGCACGTCGTCACTGAACAGCGACCGCCTGGCCTGGACGATTTTCTGCTTGGGATCGGCGCGCAGCGACTTCAGCGCATCCTTCTCGAATGCGTCGAGCGGGTGCGGCGCGCGGTTCTTGAACGGATAGTCCGAGACGAAGCGATAGGTGATGTTGTGCTGCTGTTCGCTGATCACCTTGCCGAGTTCGAGCGACAGCGTCGCCGGGATCGGGATCGCGCCGGGAATGTCCTCATAGTTGTGAACGACCTGGGTCTCCTTGCCGTGTGCCGCCAGCACCCGGCCGACCACGTTGCTGCCATAGTAGGCGCGAACGCTCGAGATCACCGAATTGAGATCGGCGGCCTGCCGCCGCAGCGCGGTCTCACCGAGGCTCGAGAGGTCGAGCCACACCGCAAGCGGCAACGCCGCCAGCAGCATCACGATGAGTCCGCCCATCATCAGCCAGCGGAAGCGAAGGTTTTCGGGCTTGCGGCTCGCGGCGTCGTCGTCGGTCATGGGACGGTTCTCGGCATGAGGGCGCCGGCGGCCCGGAACGGGCGACCGGTTACGCAGGGCTCCTCATACATACTTCACCCGTCCAGCGGCGGGAACCGGCGTTAGACCTCGCCCACCACTTCCCGCCGTCGCCGCTCGGATTCTTCCGCATAGCGGCGCATCGCGTGAGCTTCGCTGAGAACCCCGACCGCGCGCTTTTCGCCGTCGGCCTCGACCACCGCCAGCATTTCGGCTTCCGCCGCGTCGAACACGGCGATCGCCTGCTGGATGTTCATGGCCGGATGCAGGACGACATCCTTGTAGTGCAGGATGCTGTCGAGATTGGTGATCTCGCTGGCTTCGGGGGTATAGGCTTCGGCGACCAGCGCGAGTCCCGCATAGCGGCCCTCCGTATCCACCGCGATGACCTGGCTCTTGGAGCCGAGCGGAAATTTTTCGCGGAATTCCCCCATCGGCATGGTCGAATCGACCGTGACGGTCTCCGGCCGCATCATGCTCCTCACCGTGAGATCGCGGATCCAGCCGACGTCGGCGGCGCTGCGGATGGTTTCGCCGCGCAGATGCATGCGCCAGGTGGCGAACGAGTAGCCGAACAGCTCGCGGGTAATCTGGGTCGAGATGATCACCGCGATCAGCACCGCCGAGGTCAGCCAGAGGTTGCCGGTGGATTCCAGCGCGATGAACGACATGGTCAGCGGGCCGCCGATCACCGAAGCCGACAGCGCGCTCATGCCGATCACGGCGTAGATGTTCGGATTGAGGTCGAGGCCCGGCCACGCAAAATCGAATCCGGCGGCGAACAGCCGGCCGCCGAGTGCCCCGAGAAACAGCGTTGCGAAAAACAGGCCGCCGCGGAAACCGCTGCCGAGCGAGATGATCGAGGCCAGCGACTTCAGAAGGAATGCCGTGGCCGTCATGCCCACGGTCATGGTCACGAGGCCGGAATAGAACAGCGCGCCGTGACCCGACGACATCACCTGCGGCGTCACCAGCGCCAGCAATCCCACGCACAGGCCGCCGACCGCGAGCCGCACCGGCGGCCCGATCTTGATGCTGGTCAGCGCCGCCTCACACAGCGCGACCCCGCACATGATGCCGATGCCGGTCAGCGCCGCGAACAGGCCGAGCAGCGCCGCGATCGCAAGGTCGTGGCTGAACACCACGCCGAACGGCCCGACGGCGACCCCGAGCGACATCGGCAGAAAATTGTGCGCGATCAGATAGCCGATCACCGCCGAGACCCCGACCGGCGTCAGGCTCGCGGAGGTATAGCCGCCGATCACGAGTTCGAAGGCATAGAACGCGCCGGCCAACGGTGCGCCGAAGGCGCCGGCGATGGCGGCGGCCGCGCCGCAGCCGACCATGATGCGCTGGTCGGCGCGGCGCAGGTGGAAGCCGCGTCCGATCGAAGCGCCGAGACCGCTGGCGAGCTGGGTATAACCGGCCTCGAGGCCGACCGACGCACCGACGCCGCTGGACCAGACCGTCTGCAGCGCCACGATGATGCTGCCGCGAAACGACATCCGCCCGCCGTGCAGCGCGTTGGCCTCGATGGGGTCGACCTCGCGCGCAGGCCGCCAGCGCAGCAGCAGCAGGAAGGCGCCGCCGAGCAGCAGCCCTCCGATGCTCGGCACCAGGATGGCGCGCAGCGAATCGACCTTGTCCTGACTGGAGAGATGCTCCCCGGCCGGAATGGCGAACAACCATTCGTGCAGCTTCAGCACGGCGGCTCCCATCGCCGCGACCACCAGTCCGCCGATGGTTCCGATCACCGCCGCCAGCAGGATCAGGCTCGCTTCATGGGCGCGCACGAAGGCCCGGAGCCGCCGCGGGGCTTCAATGAAACGAAAACCTGCAAGCATATGTCTGGTCCGGGATATCGACGGCAGGACGGATGCGAAGGCCGGAATCGCACGATCGGGCAGTTGACCAGCCTCAAGGCGGTTTAGCTGTGTCGCGCGCTACAGGCCAGCGACTCCCGCAATTAATTTGCAAGTGTGGCCAACAGATGAGGCCATAACAAATGAGGCGGATGGCCCTCGGCGCCCAATTCAGCGGCCTTAAAGCGCTCAGGAAAAGCCTGGCCGGCGCTCTTCACAATCCCGTCACGCTCCCTGTAGTATGTCGGGCACAAGCTGCTTCGTATGCTGGCAGCTTAAGCGTGGGGGGTCAGGAGCGTTACTTGAACGCACATGTCTCACAGGGCGGCTGGCCGGTGCTGGTCCTGAACGCGGACTTCCGGCCGCTGAGTTACTACCCGCTGTCCCTTTGGTCGTGGCAAGACGCGATCAAGGCGGTGTTCCTCGACCGCGTCAACATCGTCGAGCACTACGACCGCGCGGTCCACAGCCCCTCGTTCGAAATGCAGCTTCCGAGCGTGGTGTCGCTGAAGTCGTTCGTGAAGCCGACCACCCATCCAGCCTTCACCCGGTTCAACGTCTTCCTGCGCGATCGCTTCCACTGCCAGTATTGCGGCGCGCCCGAGGACCTCACCTTCGATCACATCATTCCGCGCTCGAAGGGCGGCCAGACCACCTGGGAGAACGTCGTCGCGGCCTGCTCGCCCTGCAACCTGCGCAAGGGCAACCTGACGACGCAGCAGGCGCGGATGTTTCCGAGGCAAACGCCCTACGCGCCGACCGTGCATCAGCTTCACCGCAACGGCCGGCTGTTTCCGCCGAACTATCTGCACGATAGCTGGCTGGACTATCTCTACTGGGACACCGAGCTCGATCCGTAGCCTGCGGCACCACGTCTCCTGTCGCGGCCCAGCTTTCGCTGCGAACGTTTGGCGCTTATGTTCGTTGACGGAGCAGGGGCGGTATGCCGCCAGGCCCGCATCCGCGCATCGCAGGGAGACCCCGCATGGCCTCATTGACCGAATGGAAGGTGCCATCAGCCGTTCAGCCGCGCGCGGAGGATTTTGGCTTCGATCTCGAACGCACGCTGTTGTCGGTGGTCGGCCTGCACAGCATCATCCCGTCTGACGCCTTCACGGCGGACACCCTCGGCACCGAACGCGCCGGCAACGGCGTCGTGATCGACGACGGCCTTATCCTCACCATCGGGTATCTCATCACCGAGGCGGAGACCGTGTGGCTGCATCTCGCCGACGGCCGCGTGGTGCAGGGCCACGCGCTCGGCTTCGACCAGGAGAGCGGCTTCGGTCTGGTGCAGGCGCTGGGCTCGCTCGATCTCGATCCGCTGCCGTTGGGATCGTCCGCCGCGGCCGGACTGAACGACCGCATCGTGGTCGGCGGCATCGGCGGCCGGACGCGCTCGCTCGCCGGCCGCATCGTCGCCAAGCAGGAGTTCGCCGGCTACTGGGAATATCTGCTGGACGAAGCCATTTTCACCTATCCCGCCCATCCGAACTGGGGCGGCACCGGCCTGATCTCCGCCGCCGGCGAACTGATCGGGATCGGCTCGCTGCAGCTCGAACGCGAGCACGGCGGGAAAAGCGAGAACCTCAACATGAACGTTCCGATCGATCTCCTGAAGCCGATCCTCGACGACCTCAGAACGTTCGGTCGAGTCAACAAGCCGGCGCGACCCTGGCTCGGCATGTACGTGACCGAGATCGATGACAAGATCGTCGCGGTCGGCATCGCACCGAAGGGACCGGCATCCCGCGCCGAGCTCCGCACCGGCGACGTGATCCTCGCGGTGAAGGGCGAGAAGATTTCGGACTCGGGGCAGTTCTACCGGAAGCTCTGGGCGCTGGGCGATGCCGGCGTCGACGTGCCGCTGACGCTCTATCGCGAGGGCGACACCTTCGACGTGGTGGTGACCTCGACCGACCGCGCAAAAATGCTGCGGAAGCCGAGGCTGCACTGACAAGGCTGCGCGAACGTGACGTCACGAACGGCTGCATCGAGGCACCATTGACCGACTCACGGCCTTCCAACCCCGCCGGCGAAGCCGTGGTGGACCACATCGTGGCGGTGCTGCCGCCGTTATTGCAGTCGCTGGAAGCGCTGGAATTCATCGCACGCCATTTTCATCCGCCCGCCTTCGACGCGATCATGGCGCAGGTCGAGGCTCCGGATCAGGCCCTGCAGGACGTTCGCGTGCGACTCGATGACTGGGCGGACGGTTTCGCCGACGTCAGCGCGCCGCTTCAGATTGCGAGCGATGCCGCGCTCGCCGGATTCGCAAAACTTCGCGCCGTGCAAAACGAGGGCGGCGACATCCGCGACGTGTTTCGCGCGATGCGCTATTTGCCGCGTGCGCAGGAGGCGCTGTATCCGCTCGCCGCGCGGTTGCCGCCGGTGAGCCAGTTTTTTCTTGCGCCCGACATGCGTAATGACGCGGCCGCGCTGGCACGGTTCGCGAAACCTCCCGCGCCCGGCAGCGGCGTCCATCACTTTGACAACGAGCCCGGCAGCCGCGGCGGCTATTCGCTCTACGTGCCGGAAGATTACACGGGCGAACGCACCTGGCCGCTGGTCGTGGCGCTGCATGGCGGCAGCGGCAACGGCCGTGCTTTCCTGTGGAGCTGGTTGCGTGCCGCGCGCAGCCATGGTGCGATCGTGATCTCGCCGACGGCGACCGGCCCGACATGGGCGCTGATGGGCGACGATGCCGACACGCCCAACCTGATGCGGATTCTGGAGGCGGTGCGTTCGGAGTGGTCGATCGATCCGGCGCGGATGCTTCTCACCGGCATGAGCGACGGCGGCACCTTCTGTTATGTCAGCGGGCTGGAAGCGGCCTCACCTTTCACGCACCTCGCGCCGGTCGCCGCCACCTTTCATCCGCTGATGGCGCAGATGGCCGACGCGGAACGCCTGCGCGGCTTACCCGTCTTTCAGGTGCACGGCCGCCTCGACTGGATGTTTCCCATCGAGGTGGCACGGCAGGCGCGCGAGGCACTCGCGGCGGCAGGCGCCGATGTCAGCCTTCACGAGATCGCCGACCTCAGCCACGCCTATCCACGCGAGATCAACGCGGAGATCCTGGCGTGGCTGCGCGGCGAACGGTGAAACAAACGCCTCACACCATGCCGCCGTTGGCGCGCAGGGTCTGGCCGTTGATCCATCCGCCATCGGGACCGGCGAGGAAGGCGACGGCGGCGGCAATATCTTCGGGCGTGCCGAGCCGCTCCATCGGATTCATCTTCGCCATGCGATCGATCAACTCCTCCGACTTGCCCTTGAAGAACAGATCGGTCGCGGTCGGTCCCGGCGCGACGGTGTTCGCCGTGATGGCGCGGCCGCGCAGCTCCTTGGAGAGAACGTCCGTCAGCATCTCCACCGCGGCCTTGGTCGCCGAGTAGATTCCATAACCCTCGAGCCGAAGACCGAGCACGCTCGACGAGAGGTTGATGATGCGGCCGCCGTTGCGCAGGCGCTTCGCCGCCTCGCGCAGCGTGTTGAAGGTGCCGCGCAGATTGACGTTCATCATGCGGTCGAAACTTGCGTCGTCGGCATCCGCGATGGTCGTGAGGCTCATGGTGCCGGCGTTGTTGACCAGCACGTCGACGCCGCCGAAGGCCGCTTCCGCCGCATCGAACATCTGTCGTACCGCCCGGACGTCGCTGACATCCGCCTTCGCGGTCAGGGCCCGACCACTCGCGCTTTCGATTCTGCGGGCCAGCGCGTCCGCCGGGTTGGCATCGCCGGAGTAGTTGATGATCACGGCAAAGCCGTCGTGGGCCAGCCGTTCGGCCACCGCGGCGCCGATCCCGCGCGAGGCGCCGGTGACAATGGCTACCTTTTTGGTTTCATTCGACATTTTTAATCTCCTCATCGCCTGACCGCGGTCAACCGCGTTCGATGGGGAGTAGATACGCCCTTGCCACTCCCGGATAATCATGCATTTTCTGACAACACTGTCCGAGATGTCTGAATAATACCATGGACCGATTTGACGCGATGCGTGTGTTCACGCGGGTGGTGGAGCGTCGCAGCTTCACCCTCGCCGCCGACGATCTCGGGCTGCCGCGCTCCACCGTCACCGATGCGGTGAAGCAGCTCGAGGCCCGGCTCGGCGTTCGCCTGCTGCAGCGGACCACGCGCCATGTCAGCCCGACGCTCGATGGCGAGGCCTATCATCAGCGCTGCCTGTCGCTGATCGCCGATCTGGAGGACGCCGAATCCGCGTTCGGCGGCGCCATCCCGAAGGGACCGTTGCGCTGCGAGGTGCATGGCCGGCTGGCGCGGTACTTCCTGCTGCCGCGGCTCGCGGAGTTTTTCGCGCAATACCCGGAGATCGATCTGTACATGAGCGAAGGCGACCGGCTGGTCGATCCGGTGCGCGAAGGAATCGACTGCGTGCTGCGCGCCGGCGAGCTGCGCGACAGCGACATGATCGCCCGCTGTGTCGCCATGCTGGAGGAGATCACCTGCGCCTCGCCCGCCTATCTCGATCGCTTCGGCACTCCAAAAAACATCGACGCGCTCGACGGGCACAGAATGGTCGGCTTCCATTCCTCCGCAACGGGGACGCTGCTGCCGCTCGAATTCAGCGTCGACGGTGCGATCCGCAACGTCACGTTGCCAGCGACGTTCACGGTCAACAGCGCCGATACGCTGGTCGAGGCGGCGCGGCAGGGGTTCGGGCTGGTGCAGGCGCCGCGCTATCCGCTCGCGGACGACATCCGGCGCGGCACGCTCGCCGTGGTGCTGCCTGACGTCGCACCGTCACCGACGCCGGTGTCGCTGCTCTATCCGCGACATCGGCAGTTGTCATTGCGGCTGCGGGTGTTCATCGACTGGGTCGTGCGGGTGTTCGCGGCCGCTTGACGTCCGCCGCCGGGCCGATGCCGAGCAGGCCCGAGAGGCTCGCGCGCGGCGCCACCAGATCCGCCAGCGTGTAATCCTCGAGCACGGCCAGGAAGGCATCGCGCGCCTTCTCCAGCGCCCGCTTCAGGACACAGCTCGGGAAGATCGCACAGGGCGCCTCGACCGGCTTGAAGCACGACACGATCGCCATGTCCGGTTCGGTGGTACGGATGACGTCGGCGAGACCGATGGCCTCGACCGGCCTCGCGAGCCGCAGGCCACCGCCCCGCCCGCGCACGGTCTCGATGTAGCCGGCGACGCCGAGCTGATGCGCCACCTTCATCAGATGGGTTTCGGAAATGTCGTAGCTCTCGGCGATCTCGGCGATGGTCGACAGCCCCTCGGGCTTCAGCGCGAGATACATCAGCACCCGCAGCGCGTAGTCCGAATAGGTGGTGAGGCGCATGCATGTCTCCCATGTGGCGGCTGCGGATAAAGATATATCTTAAATATTGCTTTTAAGCAACCGCCGATGTATAGCCTGCCTGTCCTTTTGAAAGGAGGGCGCCATGAGCAAGACCGCAACATTCGGCGATACCGTCGCAAAATCCTTTCTGCTGCCAGGAACGATCGCGTGCAACGCGCTCGGCCTTCGCAGCGAGACCGCGGGCGACTATACGCACCTGGTGCGCATGCTGATCAACTCGCTGGTCTGGACCGTGGCCGGCGTGATCGTCGTGGCGATAGTCGTATGATGCTTGCTGCCGAGCGAATGGACCATGTGTCCGAGGACGGTATCGTCCGGCTGGTCGACGCCTTCTATACCAAGGTGCGCACCGATGCCGAGCTGGGCCCGATCTTCGACCGCGCCATCAAGGATAACTGGCCGCATCATCTGGAGAAGATGTACGCGTTCTGGTCGTCTGTGATGCTGACCTCAGGCCGCTACAAAGGCAATCCGATGATGAAGCACATGGCGTTGCCCGGCATGAAGCCGGAGTTGTTCACCCGCTGGCTTGCCTTGTTCGAGGATACCTGCCGCGAACTCTGCGACGACACCATCCGCGCGGCCTTCATGGATCGGGCCCATCGCATTGCCGAGAGCCTGCAACTTGGCCTGTTCTATCGGCCGGACCGGCCGTGGCCGCCCCAAGGTTGATATCGGCTGATAGCGCACGCGCGCGGTTCCGGAACCAAGCGGCACGACAGGCGTTGATCGGCCTCAACGGAGGTCGTCATGCGAACGTTTCTCGGAATGATCTTGGGCGCGCTGCTGCTGATCGCCGGCGTCTATATCCACGATTCCCTGCAGACATCGACGGTTGCCAGCGGTCAGACGGCGCAGAGCAACCAGACCCTCGTCAACTGGGACGTCGCCGCGATGGAGTGGCAGGCACTCAAGCAGCGCACGCATGACGACTGGGTGAGAATCTCGTCGCGATAGCGCGATGGAACGATAGCCGCCCGAGCCCGGCGGCTATTTCTTCCTCGCTGCCGCGGCCTTGCGGGCGTCGCCGATCGCCTGCTCGAACTGCGCCATAGTCAGCGCGCCCGGCACGCGGAACTTTCCGATGATGAAGGCCGGCGTGCCGTTGAACCCGAACGCGGTCGCCTGCGCGTTGTTGCGCTTCAGGATGGCGTTGATCTCGGACTCGTGGGTGCCGGCATCCTTGACCGCACGATCGACGTCGATCTTGGCGTTGGCCAGCAGTTCGCGAATCCGCGATTCCGTCAGCCGCGAGCTGGTGCTCATCAGCGCCTCGTGCGTCTCGGCGAACTTGTCCTGGTATTTGGTGGCGAGCGCCATCTTCGATGCGTAGACCGAGACCGGCCCGAGGATCGGCCAGTCCTTGAAGATCATCCGGATCTTGCCGTCGTCGAACACCACCTGCGCCAGTTCGGGCGCGAGCTTGCGGCAGTACGGACAGTTGTAGTCGAAATATTCGACGATGCTGATGTCGCCGTCCTTGTTCCCCGCCGCCGGAATATCGGGATCGCGCAGCACGCCCGCCTCGGTCAGGACCTCGTCGGGATTGCTGTCGGCAAAGGCCGGCCGCGCCGCCAGGCCAAGCAGGGCCGTCCCGGTTCCGAGAAGGCCGAGGGTCTCGCGCCGCGTCGCCATGAGGCGCTGTCCATATCCCAAGTCAGACATTGTGGTCTCCGCTGATCCGGCCCCGTCTAGCACGGGCCGGCGAGAGGTACACATCACAATGCTGCCAGAGTTCCGCCGGTCGCGGGCATCAGCCCCACGCCGCCAGACTGCGAACGAGCATATAGAGCGCAACCGCGATGATGACGGCGGCGAAGGTCGCGTTCAGCGCGCCGCGCCGCACCGCCAGGGCGCCGGCGAGGCGACCGCCGAGAATGCCACCGCCGATCCCGCCGACGACGAATAGCAGGGCCAGCTTCCAGACGATCAGCCCGGACCAGGCATAGCTCGCCGCCGTGGTCGCCCCGAACGTCGTGACCGCCACCAGCGACGACCCGACCGCGCTCAGGATCGGCATGCCGGTCGCCAGCATCAGCGCCGGCACGATCAGGAACCCGCCGCCGATCCCGAAGAAGCCCGAGAGCGTGCCGGTGCCGAGACCGAGCCCGAGCAACGCCGGCAGATTGGAGCGATTCAGCCGGACATCGCCATCGCCGACGTGCGCCCGGCTGCGCAACATCAGACCGGCAATGACGAGCATCAGCAGCGCGAACAACGCCAGCAGCTTGTGTCCGTCGAGCATCTTGCCGAGAACCGATCCGATGAAGGCACCGGCGACGCCCGCGGCCGCGAACGGCAGCGCGCACGACCACAGAACGTTGCCGCGCCGGGCATGGCCGGAAAGATTCACGGCGGCATTGACGGCGACCGCGACCGCGCTGGTACCGATCGCGACGTGCGGATTGGGCACGCCGACGACATAGACCATCAGCGGCACCGCGAGGATCGAGCCCCCTCCTCCCACAAGGCCGAGAGAAAAGCCGACCAGCACGCCCGACACGAGCGCCAGCAGTTCTTGCATCAGGGAGATATTCAACGCGGGATGTGTCCTGGTGACCTCCGCACGATCCTAGAAGGAAATGTTGCAGGAGACCACGACCGCGGAAAAGGTTTTCAAGAGTTATCCGCGGCGCGCGAACAGCATCGCGACAGCCTGCGTGTCAACGTCGTGACGTCAACGCGGCAGTCCAAAGCCGATGAGCATCGCGAGCGGGGCTTCCCGCCCGCGATGCCGGCAACGATCAGGCGCCCTTCAAGCGCTTGTTGCATTCGCTATAGTAGCCGCCGCCCTTCATGATCCACTTCAGGCCGCCGTTGGCGTTGCTCGCCTTGTTGGCCTTGTATTGATCGAGGCAGGTGTGCTCGCGAGCCTTGCCGGCCGACTCCTTGGAATATTTCGACGACACTCCCGACGGGAAGACGGCATTGCCAACGGGTGCTGCGGGCGCAGCGGCGGTCTTCGGTGCGGGAGCGGGCTTGGCCGCAGGCGCGGCAGCCGGAGCAGCGGCAGGCGCCGCCGCGGTGGTCGCGCCTTCGCCGCACTGGGCCTTGCGGAAATCATTCCACTTCTGGCCGTTGAGCGTACCGGCGCTCTTTGCCGATTTGTACTTGGCACTGCACTCCTGCATGGTCAGCGCCTGCGCCGGCATGGTCGCAACGGCAACAAACCCGGCCGCTGAAACCGCGCAGATGAACTTCGTCAACGTTGTCATGTCTGTCCTCCCGGGACATCGAGGATGGGACGGATATCCTAGCGCAGCCGCTTGCTGTTTCAACGCCGCCTCTGAACCGGGCGTCAAAAATTTGTTTCCGATTGGAACACGACCATTCACACGCCGTTCAGCAACACTCCGCGACCGTGTGCCCCTCTTCAACCGAGGGCCTACCCATGACCATGACATCCCGCGTCATCGCAACCGTCGCCGCTTCGTTCCTGCTGGCAGGAACGGCAGCGTTCGCACAAACGACGGCTCCGGCCGCGAAGCCCGCCGCCGCTCCGGCGTCCAAGATGGCGCCCGCCGCCAAGAAGGCGGAAAAGCCGCACACCGCTGCCTCCATCGAATGCTCGAAGGAAGCCGACGCCAAGGGCCTGCATGGCAAGGAGCGCAAGAAATTCCGTTCCGAATGCAAGGCCAAGGCAGCCAAATCGGCCAAGACCAACTAATTGCGGCGAACTGATCTCGTCCAAGACGTACCCGGAAGTGTCGGGTCGCAACTGACACTTTTGGGTTGACAATGCATCGCGCGGACCGGGCCTTGTTGCCTCGTCCGCGCGAGCGCGTTCGTATCCGTGCATTGCAGCCGTGCCAGAGCGCATTTGTCGTCCGCATCGGGATTTGCAATAACGCGCGCGTGATCCGGAAATCCGCATCGGCAACGCCGGCCGCCTACGGCCTCCCGACCTTTCTCCCGACGCTCGAAACGCTCGCCATCGGCGCGGCCGGCGGCGCGCTGTTCCTGTATGCCTCGCTGCCGGGCGGTTTGATCTCCGGTGCGATGATCGCGGTGGCGGCAGCCGCCATCGCTGGGCGGCCGCTCAGCATTGCTCCGGCGCTGACGCAATCGATCCTGCTGCTGCTCGGCATCTCGCTCGGCTCGCTGGTGTCGCGCGAACTGCT
This sequence comes from Hyphomicrobiales bacterium, assembly GCA_017305665.1. GTDB lineage: Bacteria > Pseudomonadota > Alphaproteobacteria > Rhizobiales > Xanthobacteraceae > Nitrobacter. The sequence goes on along the minus strand of JAFKKH010000022.1, from coordinate 132,627 downwards.
GCAGCACGTCGGCGCGTATCCGCTGACGATCTCGCTGCTGGCGCTGGCGACCTTCTGTGCAACCTTCGGCAGCGGCCTTTACCTGCAGCGGATTCACGGCTGGGACCGGACCTCCGCATTTCTCGCCGGAAGTCCGGGCGCGCTGTCGCAGATCATCATGCTCGCCAACGAACGCGGCGCCGACGTCGCCGGCATCGCGGTGGTGCAGACCATGCGCGTCATCATCCTGACCGCCGCCCTGCCCATGCTGCTGGCGGTCGCCGGGCTTGCGCCGCGAAGCGCGGCGACGACCGCCATCATCATCGCCTCACCCCTCGGGCTGCTGGCGCTGGTCGCGGCCTCGATCGCAAGCGCGCTGGCGCTGCGGTGGACCAAGTTTCCCGCGAGCTGGATGTTCGGCGCGATGCTCGGCTCGAGCCTGCTGCATGGTGCCGGCCTCGTCGAAGGCGGGCTGCCGCCGTGGCTGCGCGGCGTTGCGCTGGTCGGCATCGGTGCGATCATCGGCACGCGCTTCGCGAAGATCTCGACCAAGACCATGCTCAGCCATCTGTCGGCGGCACTCGGCTCGTTCGGCATCGCCGTTGCCATTTCCGCCGTGTTCGTCGCGTTCATCGCGATGACGACGCCTGTTCGTTTCAGCGATGTCGTCGTCGCCTTCGCGCCGGGGGCGATGGACGCCATGCTGGCGCTGGCCCTAACGCTGCACATCGATCCGATCTTCGTCGGCGCGCATCACCTGGCGCGCTTCGTATTCGTCTCGATCGCAACGCCTGGTATCGTCCACCTGTTCGGACGGCCGCAGGACGACGTGGACGACTAGGGTCAACCGATCGAAATTCTGCGGCGGTGTTGGTTGCTCAGGCCTGCCTGCGCAAGCCTGCGATACCCCACGCGGCGACCGCGGCCATCAACAGCGAGATCAGCACGTTGTAGCCGGCGAGCGACAGGCCGAGGAAGCGCCACTGTACCTCGTCGCAGCGCACGACCTTCACCTTGTCGAGGTTGGCGAGCAGGCCGCCCTTGCTGAGATCGAGCATCGGGCCGGTGCAGTCGGTCGGCCCCTGCCAGAACTTCCATTCAACGCCGGAGTGATAGGCGCCGAGGCCGGCATTAGCGAGCGCGGCCAGCACGAGAAGTGCGAGACCGGCCAGCACGACGCCGCGCGGCGCCCTCTTCGCCGCGGCCAATGCGACGAGCAGACCGAGCGGGACCGCGAGGTAATAGGCATAGCGCTGCTCGAGGCAGAGCGGGCACGGCACGATATCAAGCACAAGCTGGAAGAACCACGCGCCGGCCAGCGTCGCGGTGGCGATCAGCGCGACGGCGAGCGCGGCGACAGGTGCAGGACTTTTGCCGCGGGCTGCGCCTGCGGATTTCAGGGTGGCATCGAGGGTCACGTCGGGCTCCGGCTGCCGTTTAATGGAATTCGCTTACCCGCGTCGTAACGGCAGGCCCCGCCGCTGTCGAGGCGGCGGCCCTTCACACTGCGGTGTTTCGACGATGTTTCCGAAGCCAACCCAGCGGCTCGCGGCGGGTTGACCCCAAGTCAGCGCCCGCTATATTCCGCCCGCTTCGCGCCCCGCCCTTTTGGCGATGGCCCGATTGCCCCTGTGGCGGAATTGGTAGACGCGCTCGACTCAAAATCGAGTTCCGCAAGGAGTGCTGGTTCGATTCCGGCCAGGGGCACCAACCATACGACCGGGTTGGGGCATCGCGTGCTCGCCATCAAACCTGAGCCAGCAATATCTCGACGAAGGCTTCCGGCTTCAGGCGCGGAATGTTGTGCCCGCAATCGAAGGTGAACGTCGTCCACGCGGGGTCGGCGCTCAGGCGTCGGTAGAGGTCAAGAAACGGGCTTCCTTCCCAGCCATGCGCTCCGACGAAGGTCTTCCGTGGCACGTCGCGCCAACATCCGCTGAGATCGATGGCCTGAAGAAATGTCCCCATTGGATGCGGACGGCATCGCGCATCGAGATGGGACGGCGGCGCACAGGTCAGCCCATCGGCCGCAGCACCGGCGATAAACATCTCACGGAAGGCGGGACTTGTGAGCGACCAGACCGAGTCGCCGGATTCGGGCACATAGGCGTCGGAATAGACCAGCGCGCGGATCTTGGCCGGCGCCACGTCCGCTGCACCGCTCACGATCATTCCGCCGTAGGAGTGACCGACCAGAACGATGTCGTCGCGATGCGCCTCGATGGCGCGAACGGCCTCGCTGATGTGGAGAGCAAGATTGGCTGACGGAGCCGACACATCGCCGAGACCAGCAAGCGTGAGCGGCTCGGCGTTGTGCCCGTGCGCAACAAGCAGGTCCGCGACTGTCTCGAAAGCCCAGCCGCCCTGCCAACCTCCGGGGATCAGGATAAAGGTCGCCATGTTTTAGCGGCACTCCCTCGTGCCGGCGTTGCGGCCGGTAACCCGCATCGGGAAAACGATAAAGTTTCGGTACGCTCCCTCACGAGCGTGCGTCGCTAGTTTGCGAAAGCATTGCCGTTGGAGATTGAGCAACTCGGGTTGGAAATCGAGGCGGGGCCCATAGCTGTATACCGCTTTCCATCCAAGCCAATCCAGGTTCGCGCACCTCCTTGGCTACCTGTTTTGACATCCAAGGTACAGTTTTGAAAATTCCTGTCGAAATTAACGTCCACCTGGCGAGCACCATGCCTGCCGGAGCGGATGGTGATGATCAACCTTGATCCTTCGAACCTATAGTGGCGGCTGGTGCCGCCTGGTCCCGCGTCTCCAACTTTGCTTCGACCTTGACCACCGACGATCGATTTCTGGGCAAAGGCGCGGCCAAGGCTGCTTATATAAATAGTTCGCGAAATGGCATGACTGGGCGACATTTCCCTTCCGTCGGCGCGTTTCACAGGCGTCGTCGACACAAAGGAAACGCGGATCGTCTTGTTCAGCAACTTAGCCGGGGGAGAGGCAAGCGCCGGACTGAGGCCTACACCGACTATGACTGCAACCGCTGGCACGAGTAGCCTTCTTTTATACTCCGGCTGGCGTGTCGAGGAAGCGATCCAGTTTTGCATGTACGTACTCCTCGCGTTGAACGGCGCTAAAAGCCTCATGACTGTCGCAGTTGGTTTGTCGGTAGAGACGCCAGCCAGGCTAAGCTGGCTTTCGCGGCAGCCAAGGGTCGCCAGTTGCGCCACAAAGATCGCGTCGCGAACATAACACCCCAAGTGGTTAGAGCGCTAAAACTCGGCCGTTAGGTTACGGGCGAAGCATTCAGCTTATCGCTACCTCATGCCAACTCGGGGTAATCCAAGTCATTCGCATCTCTCACAGCCCTCGCTCACACCACGCCCTTCTCCCGCAACCCCGCAATCTCCTCCTTCGAATAACCCACGCTCGTCAGCACCTCGTCGGTATGCTCGCCGAGCAGCGGCGCGCGAGTGCGGATCTCGCCGGGCGTCTCCGACAGGTAGACAGGACTGCGCGGCACCGGCGCCGGCACGCGCGTGCCGGGATATTCGACCGGCTGCAGATAGCCGGTCGCGACCACGTGCTCGTCGTCGAGCGCCTGCTGCAGCGACAGCACCGGGCCGGCCGGAATGCGCGCCGCCTCCAGCGCCGCGATCGCTTCCGCCGTGGTACGTTCGGCGCACCATTCGCGCATCCGCGCGCTGATCGCGATGGCATTGTCGCCGCGCGCCAGATCGTCCTTGAAACGCGGATCGTTCAGCCAGGTGTCGGCATCACCCATCAGCTTGGCCCAGCGCTCGAACAATGGCTGCCCAACGACCGCGACGAGAACAAAACCGTCCTTGGTCGGAAGGATGTCGCTGGGCGCCGAGGTCTGCCCGCGATTGCCGGTCGGGATGCGGTCGATCTTGAGCACCGCCTGCTCGATCAGCGCGGGCCCCATCATGTTGAGCGCGGTGCGCAGCAGCGCGCCCTCGACGACCTGGCCCTTTCCGGTGCGGCCGCGCTCCATCAATGCGGCGAGCGTGCCGAAGGCAAGCGCGAGCGCCGTGCCAAAATCCACATAAGGCACCGAGGCACGGTAGGGCTCGCCCGGTTCGCCGGTCATGTAAACCGCGCCCGACATCGCCTGCCCGATGCTGTCGAAGCCGACGCGCTCGGCATACGGCCCGGTGGCGCCGAAGGCAGACGCGGTCGCAAGGATGATATTGTCCTTGGTGGTCCGCAAGCTGTCGTAGTCGAGCTTCATCGCCTTCAATGTCGACGCCGGCAGATTCGCGATGACGACATCGGCGGTGGCGACCAGACGGCGGACGGCTTCGGCGCCGGCGGGCTTCATGGGATCCAGGGTCACGGATTTCTTGTTGCGGTTCATCTGCATGAACAGCCCGCCGGCGCCCGTGTCGGACACCGGCGCGAGAAAACGGTCCTCGCCGCCGTTGCGTTTTTCGATGCGGATCACCTCCGCTCCGTAGTCCGCCAGCAACGCACCACAGTAAGGCCCCGCAATGTAGCGGCCGAAATCCAGGACGCGAACGCCCGCAAGCACCTGCGACACTTCTGTTCTCCGAAGTTTCTGATCTTGAGGATCGCCCCGCAATCAACCCTTGCACGCGCGCCACGCTAACATTCATCGCGACGCATTGAAAAGGCGAGAAGCGGAGGTCACGCCGACCGCCAGCGCGACGATCGCTGAATGCATGGCGACAAGGCATCGCGGTTGACTTTTCCAGATCAACCATAGTGAATGTCGAAAAACATGGAAACGATGGGCGGAAAACTCGATGACTGGATCCGATGCCGCGATCCCGCACTATGCGACGCTGTTGGTGCGACAGGAGGACAATCTGCGCTGGATCGTGCTCAACCAGCCATCCACCTTGAATGCTTTCGATCATCCGCAGTGGAAAGACCTCGTGCAGGCTCTGACGGATGCGGAAGCCGACGAGGGCGTCGGGTGTATCGCCATCGCGGGCGCCGGCGGCAACTTTTCAGTCGGCTACAATTTTCCCGCGGCCATCGACGAAATGAAGGACAGCTCGGTCGAGCGCATCAGGCGCCACATTGCCTTTGGCAATGACGCCTGTTGGAAGGTCTGGAATTCGAAAAAGCCGGTCATCGCCGCCGTTCAGGGATACTGCCTCGGCGGCGCATTCGAACTGGCTCTCGCCTGCGATTTCGTGCTGACGGATTCATCCGGTGTTTTCGGCGAGCCCGAGTGTCGGATCGGCTCAACGTCCCCGTTTCTCATCACACCGTGGGTCGTGGGCATGAGGCACGCCAAGGAAATCCTCCTCCTGGGCAAGACGGTCAATGCAGAGCGAGCCGAGCGCATCGGATTCGTGAATGAGGTTTGCGACGCCGGCCAGCTTGAAAACTCCACACGGACATTGGCTCGGCAGCTTTCAGGATTCTCGGCCGATTTCTGGTCGGAGAACAAGCGTGGCCTCAACAGAATTTACGAGAGCATGGGATTGCAGGAATCGATTGCGCTCGGCGAGGACACCTTCGTCTTCACCGCGGTTCTGCCCGATGCGATCAAAAAAGAATTGCGAGAGCGCATCGCCCGTGACGGCTTTTCGGCCGCCCTGAAGTGGGTGAGCAGCCGCTTCAAATAAGGAAGACCATGCCTTATCAAGCCCAGACGATTTCCGCGGCCATTCGCGCAGCCGCCCGGCAATTTCCCGACAAGACCTGTCTCTGCTCCGACCTGCGAACGCTCACGTATTCAGAAACCGCACAGGAGATCGACAAGCTCGTTGCGAAGCTGAAGCTGATCGGCGTCTCCGCCGGCGACACGGTTGCGCTGCTGGATACCGACAGCGTCGACTATCTGCTCATGATGTATGCGCTGGCCACGATGGGCGCCGTCGTGGTGCCGCTGAATTACCGTCAGCGCGCGCCGGAACTGCAATATCAACTCTCTCATTCCAAGACTCGCCTGCTGATCGCGGGACGTCGATATGCGGATATCGCGCGCGAATTGTCGCCGGCGCTGGATCTGGGATGGCAGCAGATCGACGACGTCGTAGCGCAGAGCGGCAGGCTCGATAGTCGCACCGGTGCCGCCAGTGCATTGGAGTTCGATTGCGATGCCGACGCGGCATTCGCCATCTGCTACACCAGCGGCACGACGGGACGACCCAAGGGCGCCGTGCTGAGCCATCGCTCCGCCTACCTTCGCGGCCTCAAATTCATTGCCGAATTCGGAGTCCTGGAGAGCGACGTGTTTCACATCACGTCGCCGATGTTCCATATCTCGTCGATCAACCTCACATTCACCGGCATCCTTCGCGGCACGACCATCGCGATCAATTCGCAGTTCGATCTGGCGCGGACACCGGAATTCGTGCGCGAGCGAGGCGTCACATTCCTGCTCGTCGTGCCAACCATTCTGGCGATGATGACGGAGCGGCCCGATTTCGGTCCCGACTATTTCAGCAAGGTGCGCCTCATCATGTATACGGCAGCGCCGATGAACGCGACGCTGCTCCGGCGCATCATGGAGGTCTATCGAGGCGATTTCGTCCAGTCGTTCGGACAGACGGAGGACCTGCCCCAGGCCATTCTCAGCGCTGCCGATCACCGCCTCGCGTTTGAAGGCGAGACGCCGCGCCTGGCGTCGATCGGCCGCGCCGCCGTCGGCGTCGAACTGAAGATTTGCGACGACCAGGGCAACGAGGTCGAAACCGGCTCGATCGGCGAGATCGTGACCCGCGGCGGCACGGAGATGACGGGCTATCTGGACAATCCCGCCGAGACCGCGCGCACGCTTCGTGACGGCTGGATCTACAGCGGCGACCTCGGATACCAGGACAATGACGGCTACGTGTTTCTCGCCGGCCGCAAGAAGCACCTCATCATTCGCGGCGGCGAGAATATCTACCCGGTGGAAGTCGAGCGGATTCTGCTGGAATTTTCCGGCGTGCAAGACGCCGCCGTGATCGGCCTGCCGGACGAAAAATGGGGCGAACTTGTCGTCGCCGTCATCGTCGCGACGAGCGCAGCCATCGATCTCGATGAATTGCAAACGCATCTGCGGGCATCGCTGGCGAAATACAAATGCCCGGACAAGATATTCGTCGCCGACACCCTGCCTTACAACGCCGCCGGAAAAGTGAACCGCGCGGAATTGCAGACGCAATACGCCCGTCAGGAGGCGTGAGCCAGACAATTTGCGCGCATGGCGTGGTACAAGCGTATCCACCGATAAGACGGGGCACGAGGGATGCGGGCTGACATGTCATGGCGGCGCACGTCGTGCAGGCTTGCGCTGGCCGTGGTTGCGCTTGCTGTCGCGACCAGTCCTGGCGCGGTAGCCGATCCGGCACAGCCCGGCGGCTACGCCACGGGCAGCGAGCTTTGCGGAACGGCGCCGAATGCCTTTCCGGCGGTGAGGCTCGGCATGCGCGCCGGCATGTGCGCAGGGCTGGTTGCAACTCAAGCGGACGGCCTCGCCTTCCCGCGCTCGATCCTGCAGATTCCCGGTTCTGACAAGTTCGTCGTCGCGGACATGGTGGGCTTTGACTCCCCCGACGGAAAGCTGTTGCTGCTCGATCCGGCACAGCCGCCCGGCCATCGCATCAGGGAATTGATCGGCGGACTCGATCAGCCGTTCGGCCTCGTGCGCGGCATCGACAACAAGGTCTATGCATCCACCGCCGAAACCATCTTCCGCTTCGACCCGCTGGCGGACGATCCGAAGGCAACGGTCGAGACCATCGTGCGTGGCCTGCCCGGCAGCCATGTCACGCTCTCCGACGGCACCGTCATCGATGATGCCGCACATCCGCTGAAGGCCTTCGTGTTCGACAAGACCGGCAAACTCTATGTCAACGTCGGCGCGCCCAGCGACAATTGCCTCCCCGCGGGTTCGACAAAGCCGTGCGCCGCTGGCGAAGGCGCAGCACCATTGGCCGCGATCTGGGCTTTCACGCCGCCGGCGGGCGGCATCTTTCCGACGCTGAAGCCTGACGATCCGAACCCGCCGCGCGAGATTTTTGCGCGCGGCCTGCGCAACTCGATGGCACTGGCCATGCATCCGGATTTTCCTGATGCCGGTTTTGCCTTCCTGCAGGCCGAGAACGGCCGCGACCTGCCCGACATCTTCGCGCCGAACGAAGAGATCAATGCGCTGGAGAAGGGCAAACACTACGGCTGGCCCTATTGCTACGACCTCAAAACCGTCAGCCCCGAATACGGGACATTCCTGCGCACGGCATCGCCATACAGGAATCTCTGCGGCAATGCCGCGCTCTATCGCGCGCCGCTGTCGTTGCTGCCGCCGCACGGCGCGCCGCTCGCGATGCTCTACTATCACGGCGCGAAATTTCCCGCGCTCGACGGCAAACTGATTGTCGGCCTGCATGGCTACCGTCCGACCGGCAGCCGCATCCTCATCTACGACGTCGACGACAGGGGCTTTCCGAAAATCAGCCCGCCGCCGGTGCGCTACAACGTCAGTTGCGCGGCCGAACCGTCGCGGCCGTTCCAGATTGGCAGCGCGTCGCAGGTCGCGGCAGCGGCGTTCACTGAACTGGTCTCCGGCTGGTACCGGGTCAACGGCGTACGGCCGCAGGGCGCGCCGGTCGGCATGACGGTTGCGTCCGACGGTGCGATCTGGGTGGTCGAAGATAAGAACAAAACGATTTTGCGCCTCGACACCACCGATGCGCCCGCGCCGCCACCGCTGCCTTGCGGCAACCGCACACCGCAACAGATCGCGGAGATGATGAGCTTCGTCGATGCCAGCGCGACAAACCGTGCGCGCTGGTGGCAAATCCGGAAAGGGCTGATCGACAAGCATTGCATGGGTTGCCACTCGGATTTTGGAGTGAAGCCCACCCAGAGCGAAGCGGAGAAGGATCGCGCCGCGCTGCAATTTTTGCTGGCACAGGACGGCTGGCTCTATCCCGGCGATCCCGCCGCGTCGCGCTGGCACGCACGATTGCGCGGCATCGGCGGCGAAAAGCTGATGCCGCCGGGCGGCGAACGTCTCATCAGCACCGAACCGGGCTACAGACAGTTGCTGGCGACGGTCGATCGGTTCATCGCCACCCTGGTTCCCGGCAAACGCATGCGCATCAGGTCCGGTCCCGTGGAACGCAAGTTCCGCAACAAGACGGGGCACGTCTGCGGCGCCCTGCCGGAGAGAGCAATCGTCGTCGTTACGGCGCGCCAGGCGCGCGAGAAACCGAACTTCAGCCGCATTTACCGGCCAGCAGACCTCTATCTCAACGGCGAATGCACCGACGATGACGGCTACTATATTGAACAGGGCAACCTGGTGCCTCTGTGAAGGCTTGATCGCACTCATGCTGAGCGCGACCGCGCACGCCGGGCTCGACCGGCTCCAGAGCCATCAACTGACGCCTGCGGGCGAATACACCTTCGGCATCGAAGGGCCCGCGGTCGATGCCAAGGGCAATCTCTACGCGGTCAATTTCGGCAAGTCCGGCACCATCGGCATCCTGCCGGCAGGCGCGACGACGTCGGCATTGTATCTCACGCTGCCGCAAGGCAGCATCGCCAACTCCATCCGCTTCGACCACGACGGGCGAATGTTCATCGCCGACTACAAGAAGCATACCATCTTCGTGGTCGAGCCCGGCTCGACCGAATTGAAGACCTACTTCCATTCCGACGACTTCAACCAGCCCAACGACATGACCATCGCTTCGGATGGAACGATCTACGCGAGCGATCCGAATTTCAAACGCCGCAGCGGTCAGGTCTGGCGCATCCAGCGCGGCGCCGACGGCAATGGCGTCGGCGAGCGGATGACCAGCGAACGGCCGATGACCACCACCAACGGCATCGAACTCAGCCCGGACGGCAAGACGCTCTATGTCGGGGAATCCGAGACCCGCGAGATCTGGGCCTACCGGATCGACGGCACACGGCTGTCATCGCCGCAGTTGGTGAAGAAATTTCCCGATCTCGATATCGATGGCATTCGCGCCGACATCGACGGCACGCTCTATGTCGCACGGCTTCTGAAAGGCACCATCGCCGTGCTGTCGCCGGACGGGAAACTGCTGCGCGAAATTCCTACCGCCGCGAAGGAACCGACCAACCTCGCCTTCGGCGGCCCGGACGGCAAGACGGTGTTCGTGACGCAGCGCAAGGGCGGCTTCATCGAAACGTTTCAGGCCGACCGGCCGGGGCGGGAGTTTTGCTTGCAGGTGAAGCGTTGCGAAACGCGCTGATGTCGAAGCCATTGCTCGTCATTCCGGAAGCCGCGAAGCGGCTGTCCGGAATCCATACGCCCTGTGCCGATGTTTCGAACAAAAGTAGACACAGGGGTTATGGGTTCCCCGATGCGCAATTACGCATCTGAGGCTCACGCTTCGCGTGCCCTCAGCGACAAACGCAAAGCGTTTGCGCGGGGAATGACAGCTGAGTTCGCGGCGCGCTCAAATCAGCGACGCCACCGCCTCCAGCCCGATGACGCGGGCGAGCGAGCGCGCCTCGCTTTTCTGATCCTCGCGCAGCCGGGTCAGCAGCGGTTGGACCGCGGTCTTGATCTGCTGGACGTCGGCGGGATCGAGATTGGCCGGCGTGCCCGGCGACGCCGAATGCCGGGCATGGACTTTCCGGGCGACGTCGCGCAACGCGCTTTCCACTGCCGGCCAGTACGGCTCCTGCGCGCGCGTCAGCTGCAGCCGCCCCTTCAGCGCGGCGATCTGCATGTCGCTGAGCAGCGAATAGTTTTTCTGAACGAGTTGATTCGCGAACTTCGGCCGCGGATGGGGCAACGGCGGATGCGCGATCGGCGCCACCGTCGGCAAAATCTCCGCGTCAACCGGACTGTCCGTTGCCAGGGCCTGCCGCAGCAGGTCGGTCCCAGGGACTTCGCTGGCGATCTCAGCGGTCGCGGGCTGGATCGCAACCGTAAGCCTGTCGGCCTTGCCGTCGCGATTGGCCATCGGAGCGGGGGCGGCGGGCGGCACCGGAGCAGGCGATGAAAAGAACGGAACGGCAGGGATGCCGTCACGGCCGAGGATCGCAGCCGCCGCAACGCCAATGACGAGGCAGCACGCAAGCGCCGTGATCGTCATTATCCGCATCAAGCAAAGAACTCCGGTTCGGGTGTCGAATTCCCGACCGATTCTCATCACAAATCGATACGAATTAAGGCTTAACCGGGCCTAACGGCAAAATTGCCGCCGTTTTCCGAACAGCTCAGGGCTTCCGAGCGTATCGGCGCCGCAACCTCAGGCCGCCAGCGTGTAGGCATCCTGGATGTCGGCCACGAGCTCGGAGACCTCCCAGACCGCATTCGGCGGGATCGCGCTCATGCTGACCGTCCAGTTGGTGCCCTTGCCGCTTCTGGGCGTGCTGACGATGTCGAACCGCACGTCGCGGCACAGCGGATTTCGGTCGAAGGCCGCGGCCACGCGTGCCTGCAATTCCCTGATGGTCGCCGGTGTCTTGGCGAAGGTGATCTCGTCACCCATCGTGTTGCCCCTACCCCGCCGGTGCCGCCTGCCCTTGCGGCAGATACATACCGGCCTCGGGGGCGAAAGTGCCTCCACAATAGTTAATGGGTCGTTAACTCGGGAACCCGGACAGGGCGGCGCGATACTCCACGAGCGTCTCCGCCACGAGATCCGCGACCGGCAGCACGGCCGTCACACCGGACGTGGAATGCCCGCCGCTCCAGATGTCGCGCCAGCGCTTCGGGCGCGCCTCGCGCGCACCGATGTCGATATCCTTGCCGATATCGATCGCGCCACGCTCCGGCAGCGCATCGGGATCGAGGCCCGCGGCCTCGATCGACGGCCGCAGCATGTTGGTCTGCAGACCGGTGAAGGCGCGCGTCAGCAGGATGTCATCGGCACCGCTCGCGACCAGCATCTCCTTGTATCTGGCATCGGCCATGCTCTCGCGCGTCGCGATGAACTTGGTACCCATATAGGCGAGCTCGCAACCGAGCGCTTGCGCGGCGCGAAGGGCGTGACCGTCGCTGATGCCGCCCGCGAGCACCAGCGGACCTGTGAAGAACTTCCGCACCGCGCGCACGAAGGCAAACGGATTGAGCCATCCGGTTTGCCCGCCCGCGCCGGCCGTCAGCAGCACCAGCCCATCGGCACCGGCCGCGGCGGCGCGCTCGGCGTGACGGATGCTCGCGACATCGGCGAACACCAGCGCGCCGGCATCGTGCAGCGGTGCCAGCACCGGCGCCGGCGATCCGACGCTGGTGATGACGATCTCGGGGGCATGACGCAGCAGTACCCGCAAATCCTGTTCGAGCCGGGCATTGGAGCGATGCACGATCAAGTTCGGGCAGATCGGCGCGGCGGCACGACCGGCGTCGTCAGCGGCGCGGCGCAGTTGCGCAGTCATATCACCGAGCCAGGCATCGAGCTGTTCGGCGCTTCGGCAGTTCACCGTCGGAAACGAGCCGATCACCCCGTTGCGGCACGCTGCCACCACAAGATCGACGCCCGAGACGAGAAACATCGGTGCCGCGATCAGCGGCAGGGTGAGACGATCGCAAAAGCGCGCCAGCGGCTCGGTGGCCTGCAAAGTCCTGCATCCCGGCTTGAGTACGGATTGCCGTGTGTTAGCGTTCCCAAAACATTGGCACGAACGAAGGCCGATGACAAAGCTGGCGGGAGGACACCATGGGCGATCCGCTCTATACGTTTCCGACGGTGTGTGAGCAGACCTTGCGGGCGCTGGCCCGCTATCCGTCACGCGTCGCATTCAGTTGGCCCGGCGGCTCCATCACCTATCAGGGCGCGACCGACCTGATCGGACGAATCCAAGGCGTGTTCGTGCGGCTCGGACTGCAGCCGGGTACCCGCGTCGCCTTCCTCACCGCCAATCGCGCCGACACCTGGTGCGCCGGCGTCGCCGCGCAACTCTCGCGGCTTGCGATCACATGGCTGCATCCGCTGGGTTCGCTCGACGATCAACTGTTTCAGATCGAGGACTCCGAGGCACAGATGCTGGTCGTCGATGCCGCGACCTTTCGCGACCGTGGCGGCGAGCTGGCGACAAAAGCTTCTGGCCTGAAAGCCGTCTTCACGCTCGGCACCGCCGATTATGGCACCGACCTCCTGCAGGCGATCGACGGCGTGGGAAGCATCACGCCACAATGCCTTGCCGGTCCGAACGACATCGCAACGCTGAATTACACCGGCGGCACCACCGGCAAATCGAAGGGCGCGCTACGCTATCACCGCGAATACGGCGGCTTCGCCGGTGCCATCCTGGCCGATTTCGAGATTCCGGAAACGCCGAGCTATCTCACCGTGGCGCCGATCAGTCACGTCGCTGGCACCAAGGTGCTGCCGACCCTGATGCGCGGCGGCACCGTTCACATGCTGAAAGGGTTCGATCCGGAGGCGGTGCTCAGCACCATCCAGCGCGAGCGGATCAACTTCACGCTGTTCGTGCCCACCATGATCTACGTGCTACTGGATCATCCGAGCCTGCCGAAGACCGACTTGTCCTCGCTCGAGCTGCTGCTGTACGGCGCGTCGCCGATGTCGCCGAGCCGGCTGATCGAAGGGCTGGAGCGGATCGGGCCGGTGTTCTCGCAGCTCTATGGCCAGACCGAATGCTATCCGGCGTCGGTGCTACGCAAGGCGGATCACGATCCGAAGAATCCCGAACTGTTCCTGTCGTGCGGGTTTCCCATCGCGGCCTGCCAGATGAAAATTCTCGACGACGACGATCGGGAGGTCGCGACCGGCGAGGCCGGCGAAATCTGCATCCGTGCTTCGCATGTGATGGCGGAATACTGGAAGCGGCCAGAGCAGACCGCGGAGACGCTGAAGAACGGCTGGCTGCACACCGGCGACATCGCCAGGGCCGATGAGCGCGGCTACATGTACATCCTCGACCGCAAGAAGGACATGATCGTCTCCGGCGGCTTCAACATTTTTCCGCGCGAGGTCGAGGACGTGCTGTCGACTCACACTGACGTCGCGATGGTCGCGGTGGTGGGCGTGCCCGACGACAAATGGGGCGAAGCCGTCACCGCCATCGTTGTGGCGCGCGCCGGCGCCCAGCCGGCCGGCGCCCAGCCGAACGAGCAGACGCTGATCGAACTGGTCAAGCAGCGCAAGGGATCGGCGCACGCGCCGAAGCATATCAAGTTCGTGAAGGAATTGCCGATGACCGGCGTCGGCAAGGTCGACAAGAAGGCGCTGCGCGCAACCTTCTGGGCCGGTCGCGAACGGATGGTGGGTTAGCGAGCCCCGATCTCACTCGAACCGGCTGCGCCAGGCCGCGAGCGCGGCGCGGAATTCAGCCGGCACGGGTTGCTCCTCGAAACACTGTGCACCCTTCGCAGGCTGCACCCAGCTTTGGGCGCTGCGCATGAAGAGATGCGCTGCCGGTTCGAGCCACGAGGTATCGTCCAGCGTGCCCGCACGCAGCGTCATCGACTCCGGACGTCCCTCGCGCTCGCCATAGAGCCGCGCGCCGCAGTCGCCGCAGAACCACGCGATCACCTTCGCCCCCGACGACGATGTCTTGTGCCAGCCTTTCGGCTGCCCCTTGGTGAAGTGAAGGTCTTTGGATGCAACCGGCATGTTCAGCGCGAAGGCGCTGCCCGACGCGGTCTGACACTCCGTGCAGTTGCAGGTGTAGAGCGCAAGCGGCAGACCCGCGACCTCGTAGCGGATCGCACCGCAGGAGCAGCCGCCGGTCAGAGGCAGCGCAGGACGTTTCAAGGGCATGGTTTCAAAGGCATGAAGCAGCTCCGTCGGGAGCGACGATCTTACCTTATCGCCGTTCGATGACGAGGCTCTGCACCGCGCGGCCGAAATAACCCTTCTCATCGGCAAGCCGTGCCATGGCCAAACCGGCACCGTCGGGTCCGATGGTGGACTCGGCATCCAGCAAAATCCATTCGCCGACCGGTTCACGCGCCATGCTGACGGTCAGGTCGGCATTGAGAAAGGTCCACTCCCGGAAATCCAGCGCCGCCGAGGTTCCGTTGCAGAAATCGGCGGCAACCACCGCGCGCACGGCCTGCGACACCGATGCACCCTCCACCATCGGCCTGATGACGCGGTACCAGATCGCGCCTGGCCCCGGCACGCCGAAGTCGCCGCGCGCGGCGCGCATCGCCACGGCGCTGGTGAACGGACTCGACGAAAATTTCGCTTCGATCGCACGGCTGTCGTCCGGACCGGGCAGCGTCACGGGAAGGTCTGCAATGCCTGATGGCAGCGCCTGACGCGCGCTGCGGATTTTCAGCACCGTCGCACGCACGACGAGCGTGCCGCCGGCGAGAAGCTTCACTTCGCAGAGCTGGATCTTGCGGCCTTCGCGCAGGACGTTGGTTTCGAATGTCAGCGGCGCGACCGGAACGGGCCGCATCAGATCGATCGTGACGCGCGCGACCTGCATCGGCACGGCCGTCGGAATGTTCTCGGCCGCCCAGGTCACCAGCGCAGCCGGCGCCGAGCCGTGCTGCATGATCGGCGACCACGGGCCGGCCGCATCCGGGCTGGTTTTGACGGTCGAGCCGTCGATACGGAAGATGGCGTTCATTGGAGCAACATCACAGCGGCTGATCGACGGCCGCGTCGTATTCCTTTTTGAACCGCGCGATCAGCTCGGACGCCGGCACGACATTGGCGACACTGCCGACACCCTGCCCACTGCCCCAAATTTCCTTCCACGCCTTCGGCTTGGCGCGCTCGCCTGACGCGTCGGTGCCGAAGCTCATCTTCGATGCATCCGACGTCGGAAGATTGTCGGGATCCATGCCGGCCGCGACGATCGACGGCTTGAGGTAGTTGCCGTGCACCCCGGTGAAGAGATTGGAGTAGACGATGTCTTCCGCGCTCGCGGTCGTGATCATCTCCTTGTAGCGCGGCACCGCGTTGGCTTCCGCGGTCGCGATGAACGCAGAACCGATATAGGCGAAGTCGGCGCCGAGCACGCGCGCGGCACGGATGGCCCGGCCGTTGCCCATGGCGCCCGACAGCGCGATCGGCCCGTCGAACCAGCGCCGCGTCTCCGCGACGAACGGGAATGGCGAGATTTCGCCGGCATGACCACCCGCGCCCGCCGCCACCAAGATCAACCCGTCGGCGCCCTTCTCGACCGCCTTGTGCGCGAACTTCTGGTTGATGACGTCGTGAAACACGATGCCGCCCCAGCCGTGCGCAGCTTGGTTCACTTCCTCGCGGGCGCCGAGCGAGGTGATCATCATCGGCACCTTGTGTTTCTCGCAAAGCGCCAGATCATGATCGAGCCGGTTGTTGGACTTGTGCACGATCTGGTTGACCGCGAACGGCGCCGACGGCCGCTCCGGATGCGCCTTGTCGTACGTGGCCAGCTCTTCCTTGATCCGGTGCAGCCATTCATCGAGCAATTCCGGCGGCCGTGCATTCAGCGCCGGAAACGAGCCGACGATGCCCGCCTTGCACTGGGCGATGACGAGATCTGGCACCGAGATGATGAACAGCGGCGCGCCGATCACCGGCAGCGACAGACGGCCCTTGAACAAGGCAGGCATGGACATTCGATAAAACCTCGCATGACGCGGGCGCGACAGCGCCCGAAAAGGATGACAACCGTCCTACCAAAGCAATTGCGAGACCGCCACGCAAGATCGCGCATGAAGCGCCGGAGGTATCATTGGCAGATCGCGCGGGTGACGTAATTGTCGGTGCGGCAATCGCCGGGCTGGCGCGCGCGGCCGGGAATCAGCGTCTTCGCCGAACAGGTCTCGGCGGAATCCATATCCACGCTGCGGCCTTCCTTGAAGCCTTTGCTCTGACAGAGTTTGTCAGCGGCGACCTTGCAGTCCGGCGCGCCATTGACCGCGACGGGGCACGCCACCCGGCCGCTGACGCCCGGCGATTTCGCCAGACGGGATATCGCACCGGCCGCGTCCTTGGTGGCATCCCAGGCGCGCGTGTTGAAATCCTCGATCGCCTGTCCCGAGCTTTTCATATCCGGCAACGTCAACGACGGCTTAGCGAACAGCTTTCCAAGCTCGTTGATCAGACCCGGATTTTCCCTGTGCTGGGGTTCGGCCGGCGCAGTGACCGGCACTTCCGGTGCGCGTTGCGATGGCTGAGCCGCCGGCGCCGTCTGGGATTGCAGCGGCGCGGCCTGCGGCCACGCCAAACCGGTCAGCGCCAGAACAAGCCAGATCGCGCCAAAACCTGTGCCGGCCGTGCGCCGAAAATCCACTCCGCTGGTTCGATGGGACATCCGATGAGGCTATCGCGGAAAGCCATGCCGAGGAAGAACGAGTATTCCGCCTACACCAGCTTGAACGCGATGACGAAGCCGAGCACGAGAACCGCGGCACCAAGCGCCACCCACAGCCCGAGCCGCTTCTCCATTTCGGCGCGGATCACGTCGCCGTAGCGGTTGAGCACCACGGCGACCACGAAGAAGCGGCCGCCGCGGGCGATGATCGAGCACAGGATGAACAGCCAGATGTTGTAGCCGGCAAAGCCCGACGTGATGGTGACGAGCTTGTAGGGGATCGGCGTCAGCCCCTTGCCGAT
The DNA here is from genome assembly GCA_017305665.1 of Hyphomicrobiales bacterium. GTDB lineage: Bacteria > Pseudomonadota > Alphaproteobacteria > Rhizobiales > Xanthobacteraceae > Nitrobacter. The sequence continues at coordinate 115,195 of JAFKKH010000022.1, read as the reverse complement.
GATGATCAAGGCACCCCACTGCGCATAGGAGGCGCGAAACGCCTCGACCTTGTCGCCGAGCCCGTAGAGATGGATCAGCCACTGCCCCAGCGAGTCATAGAGCAGCGCACCGATCGCATAACCGAGCACGCCGCCGGCGACCGAGGCGACCGTGCACAGCGCCGCGAACAGCCAGGCCCGCTGCGGCCGCGCCAGCGACATCGGCAACAGCATGATGTCCGGCGGCACGGGAAAGAACGAGCTTTCCGCGAAAGCCACCGCTCCCAGAATCCATAGCGCGTAGGGCTTGTCGGCGGCGGCGATGCACCAGTCGTAGATCCGTCTCAGCATGGCGCGATGAACCACTGCGCGGCGGATTTGTCCATGGCCGAGGCGAGGATTTCAGCGCTGCTTGCGAAGGCGATGATCGTCGAGCGCGACAATTGGCCGCCGGGCCGGCCTGGCGGATACTTTCGCCGGCTTCACCGGAGCTTTCGGCAACTTCTCCGCGATCCCGAGCATCCGTTCGCGGCGATCCATCTCGGCCCAGACATCCTCGGGACGAACCCCGGCCGCCGCCCACAAGACTGTCAGATTGTAAAACAGATCGGCGCTCTCGCGGATCACGGCGTCGGTCTTGCCGTTGACGGCATCGATCACGACTTCGATGGCTTCCTCGGCGAGCTTCTTGGCCATCTTCGAGGGACCACGCTGAAACAGCCGGGCGGTTCGCGAGGTGGCGGGATCCAGATCCCGAGCCGCGATCACTGCCAGATAAAGCCGGTCAAGCGAATCACTCATACCAGCCACGCTAGCGGAAACTTCCGACCAGCGTGTTAACGTCAAACGCCGGCCGCATGGGCGGCCGGCGTTACGTTCTCCGGCCAAAGGCCGGCATGCGATCATCAGTAGGGGACGATATTCCCGCCCGGATCGAGGTAATTGCCGCCACCGCCGTAGCCGTATGCCCCGCCATAGGGCGACGTATAGCGCGGACCGCTGTAGTAATAGGCCGGCGGCGCATAGTAACCAGGGCCGTAATCGTAGTAGGCGTCGCGGCGGGCCTGGGATGCGGCGATCGCGCCGACGGTCCCGATGATGCCCGCGAATGCCGCAGCGGCGGCCGCATTACCACCACCGCGATGACGGTAGTGCCGGCGCTGGGCGCTGAAGTCGGTGATGGCGTGGGCCGAAACGACCTTGCCCGCCGGCGCGGGCGATGCTGCGAATGACGGACCAGCCGCCGTCAAAGCCACTGCCGCAACCGTCGCCAAAACAACGCTCCGGCCGGTGGACGATTTGAAACCCTTGTGCGTCAACATCTGAAATATCCTTTTCGACATCGATCATCTCGGCCCAGTGAGGCCGCTGCGGGAATAACCCCCGTCCTCTACATTGGGTTCCCCGCCGCCAATGCAAGCTGAGCGGACCGCGACAAAATACGGCAGTCATGCTGCGTTCAGGTTGCTCTGGTCAGATTACATTTGTGTCATGAAGTTCGCGCACGGTTTACCTTAACGCTTCAGCCACCTCATTCCGATGCAAGTCCGATCAACGCGTCTTCTCTCGTTCGTTCTGCTCACGCTTCTGAGCGTGGCCGGATTTGCGCGCGCCGGCACCGCGAACGACAAAACCGATACTCCGACGCCGACCGCAGTCACGTTTGCGCTCGATCACCCGATCGATGCCGCCGTGGCGCCGGTGGTGGTGGCATCCACCAAGGGACTATTCCGCGCCGAAGGCCTGAACGTCACCACCACGATTGCGGCCAACACGGACGACGCCATTGCACAAGTCGCATCCGGCAAGAGCCAGCTTGCGCTCGCCGATCTCAATGCGCTGATCCGTTTCCGCAGCAAGGCGGGCGCGCCTCCGGTCAAGGCGGTCTTCGTGTTGTTCGACAAGGCGGGCTACGCCTTCATCGCGCGCAAGAGCCGCGGCATCAACGCGCTGGCCGACATCGAGGGCAAAACGGTGGGCGCAGCCGACGGCGATCTGTCCATCCGGCTGTGGCCGGCGCTCGCGCGACGAAACGGATTGAAACTCAAGACCGTGAAAGTCGAGCGCGTCAGCGCTGCGGTTCGCGAGCCGATGTTGTCGGCAGGTCAGGTCGATGCCATCGCCGGGCTGTCATATTTGTCCGCGGTCGATCTCCGCAATCGCGGCATCCCGGCCGACGACATGGCCGTGCTGCGCTTTGCAGACTACGGCTGCGCCGCCTACGGCAAGGCTCTCATCGTCAACCCGGCGTTCGCCACCGACAGGCCGGAAGCAGTCGGAGCTTTTGTGCGCGCCGTGATCAGGGGCTTGCGGTTCACCGTCAAGACGCCTGCGCAGGCGGTGGACGAGGTGTTGACCCAAATGGACGGCGGATCGGCCGCCGTGGAACTGGAACGCCTGCACGCGGTGCTGAGCGACAACATCCTGACCGGCGAGGTCAGGCACAACGGCATCGGCGGCATCGACCCGGTCCGCTTCGAGACATCGCTCGACCAGATCGCGGAAGATTTCAAATTCCATAATCGTCCCGCGCTTGCCGACATCTTCGACGACAGCTTTCTGCCACCGTCCGGTGACCGCAGGATCACTCAGGCCGAATAAACCATACAAGCGGCTGTATTCCGCAACCGATCCCTGATTAGAATGCGAACGGCCTATTCATCCGGCGCGTGCTTCGCTGCTTGACGGATGGCCGTCACAGCCTGGGTCCAATGCCGATGTTCCACCTTTATACGCGCGTTCTCGAGTTGCTCGGCAAGGAAGCGCGGCTCGGCTGGATTCTCGCTTTGGCCAATCTGCTGCTGGCCGGCGCACAGTTCGCCGAACCGGTGCTGTTCGGCCGCATCGTCGATGTGCTCTCCGGCCATCTCGCCGCCGGCCCGTTCGGAACCACGACGACTTCGCCGTGGCCGCTGCTCGCGGCCTGGGTCGTCTTTGGTCTCTTCACCATCATCTGCGGCGTGATCGTGGCGCTGCACGCCGACCGCCTCTCGCATCGCCAGCGCCAGGCGGTGCTGACGGAATATTTCGAGCACATCATGCAGTTGCCGCTGACCTATCATACCGGCACCCACTCCGGCCGATTGATGAAGGTGATGCTGCAGGGCACCGACGCACTGTGGCGGTTGTGGCTCGGATTCTTCCGCGAGCATTTCGCCGCGATCATGTCGCTGGTGGTGCTACTGCCGCTGTCGCTCTACATCAACTGGCGTCTGGCGATCCTGCTGTTCGCACTCTGCATCGTGTTCACGGTGCTGACGACGCTGGTGGTCCGCAAGACCTTCGACATGCAGAACGAAGTCGAAGCCCACTTCAGCGATCTCTCCGCGCGGGCTTCCGACGCGCTCGGCAACGTGGCGCTGGTGCAGAGCTTCGTCCGCGTCGATGCCGAGGTTCAAGGCCTGCGGTTCGTCGTCGACAAGCTGCTTGCCGCGCAGATGCCCGTGCTGTCGTGGTGGGCCATCGTCACCGTGATGACGCGCGCTTCCACCACCATCACCATCCTCGCGATTTTCGCTGTCGGCATCGTGCTGAACCAGCAGGGAATGACATCGGTCGGCGAGATCGTGATGTTCGTGAGCTTCGCCACCATGCTGATCCAGAAGCTCGAGCAGGTGGTGGCCTTCATCAACAGCGTGTTCATGGAAGCGCCGCGGCTCAAGGAATTCTTCGACGTGCTCGACGCCGTCCCCGCCGTGCGCGACCGGCCCGACGCCATCGATCCCGGCCGGCTGAAAGGCCTCGTCGAATTCCACGACGTGTCGTTCTCCTACGACGGCAAGCGCCCCGCGGTGGAGGATCTGTCGTTCGCCGTCCTGCCCGGCCAGACCATCGCGCTGGTCGGCCCGACCGGCGCCGGCAAATCCACCGCCATCGCGCTGCTGCATCGCGCCTTCGATCCGCAATCCGGCATCATCAAGATCGACGGCATGGACATCCGCAGCCTGAAACTCACGGCGTTGCGCCGGAATATCGGCGTGGTGTTTCAGGAGGCATTGCTGTTCAACCGCTCGATCGCCGAGAACCTGCGCGTCGGCAAGCCCGACGCCACCGAGGAGGAGATGCGGCTCGCGGCATCGCGCGCCCAGGCGCTGGACTTCATCGAGCGCGGCGACAGGAAATTCGACACCCATGCGGGCGAGCGCGGACGCATGCTGTCAGGCGGCGAGCGGCAACGGCTGTCGATCGCCCGCGCACTGCTCAAGGACCCGCCGATCCTGATCCTCGACGAGGCGACCAGCGCACTCGATGCGGTGACCGAAGCCAAGGTCAATGCCGCGCTCGACGAGGTGATGAAGGGCCGCACGACCTTCGTTATCGCGCATCGCCTGTCGACCATTCGCAACGCCACACGCATCCTGGTGTTCGAGAACGGACGCGTGATCGAAAGCGGAACCTTTGATGAACTGGTGGCCAAAGGCGGTCATTTTGCGCAACTCGCAAAGGCCCAGTTCATGGTGCAGGAGAGTTCCCGACCCGACGCTCCGACCGACCAGCCCTCGTCGCAAGCCGGGGTTGCACAGGCCCGAATTTAGCGACTGTCGAAATTCGGCCCCTTTCATCGGGGAATTAGGTAGTGGGGCACTGTTCTGGCTCCATCAGCCAGTATAGCTTAGCCCCGCCGTAACCGACGGCACCGGACACGCTTGAACCCCAAAAAGCAGGCCGCCTTCTCAGAGGCGGGTCTCGAAGGACCGGAACCGGATCGTGCCATTTTTCGTCTCCCTGTTTCGCAGGTCGTTGCCGGTCTGGATGCTCTTCGCGGCCGGATTGATGGTCGCGATCGCGCCGATGCGCACTGCGTCCGCAACCGAAGCGCATCTTCTGATCGAAGCCGACACCGGCAAGGTGCTGGAGGCCGAGAACGCGACCTATCCCTGGTATCCGGCCTCGCTCACCAAGCTGATGACGGCCTATGTCACGCTGACGGCGGTCAAGCAGGGACGCATCACGCTCGATACGCTGTTCACGGTCTCGCCCATCGCCGCATCGCAGTCGCCCTCGAAGATGGGTTTCCGGCCCGGCACGCAGGTGACCGTCGACAACGCGCTGAAGATGATGCTGGTGAAATCGGCGAACGACATGGCCATGGTGCTCGCCGAAGGCGTCGGTGGCGGTTCGCTCGACACCTTTCTGGCCGAGATGAACGCGACCGCGCAGCGGCTCGGCATGACGCAGACGAGTTACGTCAACCCGAACGGATTGCCAGCCGACGGCCAGATTACCTCGGCGCGCGATCTCGGCATTCTCGCCCGCGCCTTCATCCACGACCTGCCCGAATACGAATACTACGTCCACATTCCCGCGATCCGCTATGGCCACAGGGTGACGCGTAACTTCAACAAGCTGATCGGGCGCTTTCCCGGTGCCGATGGCTTCAAGACCGGCTTCATCTGCGCCTCCGGATACAATCTCATCGGCTCGGCCACCCAGAACGGCAAGCGTCTGATCGCGGTGGTGCTGGGTGCGTCGTCCGGAACCATGCGCGCGGTGCGCGCTGCGCAGTTGCTGGAGCGCGGCTTCTCCAATAATTCGCTGTCATGGCTGCGCCCGGCGCTCGGCACCGTCGACAAGCTGGCGCCCATCGCCGCCGCGCCCCCGAACCTGCGCGACGAGATGTGCGGACCGAAACGCAAGCACCCCGCCAGCGACGAGGATGACGACACCGTCGCCAACGCGACGCACACCGGCGATGCCGTGATGTCGTTCCTCTCGACCGGCCTGCAGCCGCCGGCCCTGAGGCCGGCCGACATGATCGCGGCCGCCCCCGCTCCCGCGGAGCCGATCATCGTCTATACCGGCCCGACGCGCACCGGCCCCGCCATCGCCGCCGCGGCGGAGGCCGATGCGGCCCGGGATGCTCCGCCAAAAGGCAAGCGGGCGAAAGTCGCTCATGGCAAGCGCGGCCATGGCACGCCGAAAGAGGCCAAGACCAAATCGGACGATCCGAAATCGAAGCATCGGGTTTCGGTGACGATCAATCCCGATGCGGCTGCGAAGCCGGCCGGTAAGCATGCCGGCAAGGGCAGCAAGGCCGGGACAAAGCAAGCCGCCACCAAGCCTGCCGCAGCCACGAGTTCAACCGCCAAGCCGAAGCCGGCCGGCGCCAAGGGCAAGCCGAAGCCGAAGAACGCCACAACCGGTGACGCCCAGCCAGCCGGCAACCCAAAACCCCGCACCTGACACCGCCGTCAGCGCGACAACGCACCGCACGTCACGTTGCCCGGATGCGGCCTTGGCGCGCAGCCGCTTGCCTTGGATAACGGCTTCGCCCAATACTTCCCTGAACAAGGCGTTCCGCGACACAGCGGAATGACACAGGGGGGAGCCCATGGACCGTATCTGGCTCAAGCAGTATCCCGCCGGCGTGCCGGCCGATATCGATCCGGCGCAGTATTCCTCGCTGGTCGAACTGCTCGAGGAGAGCTTTGCCAAATTCCGCGATCGCAAGGCCTTCATCTGCATGGACAAGGCCATCACCTATCGCGAGCTCGACGAGATGTCGCTCGCGCTGGGCGCGTACCTGCAGAGCAAGGGCCTGAAGAAAGGCGCGCGCGTCGCGCTGATGATGCCGAACGTGCTGCAATACCCGGTCGCGACGGTGGCCGTGCTGCGCGCCGGCTATGCCGTGGTCAACGTCAATCCGCTCTATACGCCGCGCGAGCTCGAGCACCAGCTCAAGGACTCCGGCGCCGAAGCCATCATCGTGCTGGAGAACTTCGCGCCGACCGTGCAGGCAGTTCTCGGCAAGACCGCCGTCAAGCACGTCATCGTCGGCAGCATGGGCGACCTGCTCGGCTTCAAGGGCGTGATCGTCAATTTCGTCGTGCGCCGCGTCAAGAAGATGGTGCCGCCGTTCTCGCTCCCCGGCGCGGTCAAATTCAACGACGCGCTCGCGGCAGGCCGTGGGATGACGCTCGCCAAGCCGAAATTCACGCCCGACGACGTGGCGTTCCTGCAATACACCGGCGGCACCACCGGCGTATCCAAGGGCGCGACGCTGCTCCATCGCAACATCGTCGCCAACGTTTTGCAGAACGACGCCTGGCTGCAGCCGGCGCTGAAGAAGCCGCCGCATGTCGACCAGCTCTTCATCGTCTGCGCGCTGCCGCTCTATCACATCTTCGCGCTGACGGCGTGCTTCATGCTGGCGATGCGCGCCGGCGGCGTCAATCTGCTGATCCCGAACCCGCGGGACATGCCGGGCTTCATCAAGGAGCTCGCGAAGTATCAGGTCAACAGCTTCCCGGCGGTGAACACGCTCTACAACGGTCTGCTCAACACGCCCGGCTTCGAGAAGCTCGACTTCTCCAAGCTGAAGACCTCGTTCGGCGGCGGCATGGCGACGCAGAAGGCGGTGGCCGAGAAATGGCTGAAGACGACGGGATGTCCGTTGTCGGAAGGCTATGGCCTGTCGGAGACGTCCCCGACGCTGACCTGCAATCCTGCCGACACCGACAAGTTCTCCGGCTCCATCGGTCTACCGGTGCCGTCGACCTACATCTCGATCCGCGACGACGACGGCAACGAGATGCCGCTCGGCGAGGCCGGCGAAATCTGCGCCAAGGGTCCGCAAGTCATGGCGGGCTACTGGAACAGGCCGGACGAGACCGCGAAGGTGATGACGGCGGACGGCTTCTTCCGCACCGGCGACATCGGCGTGATGTCCGCGGACGGCTATACCAAGATCGTGGACCGCAAGAAGGATATGATCCTGGTCTCTGGCTTCAACGTCTATCCGAACGAGATCGAGGATGTGATCGCGGCTCATCCGGGCGTACTGGAATGTGCCGTGATCGGCGTCGAGGACAAGAAGTCCGGCGAGGCGGTGAAGGCCTTCGTGGTGAAGAAGGATCCGAACGTCACCGCGGAGGACATCATCAAGTTCGCCGCGACGCAGCTCACGGCCTACAAGGTGCCGAAGCAGATCGAATTCCGCGACTCGTTACCGAAGACCAACGTCGGCAAGATCCTCCGCCGCGAATTACGCGACGAGAAGAAGGCAGCTGCGTGAGGAGAATCGTCCGGCGGCCTTAATACCACCTCTCCCCGCAAGCACGGGAAGAGGTGATCCCCAACACCGATCGCATCAATCATGTCTCAATCAGCTTCCGCCACACCCGCCGACGTGCTCGCCTTCTGGCGCGCGGCCGGCAAGGACAAGTGGTACACCAAGGACGAGGCATTCGATGCGGAGGTGCGCCGCCGCTTCCTCAGCCTGTGGCAACAGGCCGCTGCTGATGAACTCGCCTCATGGGAGACGACCGATGACGGCGCACTGGCGCTGGTCATCGTGCTCGATCAGTTTCCACGCAACATGTTTCGCAACGACGCCCGCACCTTCTCGACCGACGCCAAGGCGCTCGAGGTCGCGAGCCGCGCCATCGCCCGCGGCGCCGGCAAGCGTATCGATCCGGGCCTCGTCGAATTCCTCTACATGCCCTTCATGCATTCCGAGCAACTGGCCGATCAGGAGCGATGCATCGCGCTGTTTCAGAGCGGCGGCCGGCCGGACAACGTCAAGTTCGCGGAAATCCACGCCGACATCATCCGCCGGTTCGGCCGCTTTCCGCATCGCAATGAGATGCTGGGCCGAACCACCACCGCCGCGGAGCGGGCTTTCCTCGATTCCGGCGGCTTCGCAGGATGACAAAACGGTGAACGTCGTCACCGTTGCCGATTCCTAGCCTCTGAATATTGTGCCGGATGCCTGCCCGGTCTAAAACTCTGCGCACATTTCAGGGAGACGTAACGATGACCATCAAAGTTGGCGACAGCTTGCCCGACGCGAAATTCCGTATCATGACGGACGAAGGCGTTCAGGTGAAAAGCACCGGCGACATCTTCAAGGGCAAGAAAGTGGCGCTGTTCGCGGTGCCCGGCGCCTATACCGGCACCTGCCACAAGATGCATCTGCCGAGCATCTTCCTCAACGCCTACGCCATCAAGGACAAGGGCGTGAACGAGATCGCCATCGTCTCCGTCAACGACGCCTTCGTCATGAATGCCTGGAAACGCGACACCGACCAGCGCAACGAGGCAACGTTCCTCGCCGACGGCAACGGCGAATTCGCCAAGGCGATCGGCATGGAGCTCGACGCGTCCGGCAACGGCCTCGGCATCCGCTCCAAGCGCTATTCCATGCTGGTCGAGGATGGCGTGGTGAAGAAGCTCAACGTCGAGCCGGCCCCCGGCAAGGTCGAGGTCTCCGGCGGCGACACGCTGCTCGGGCAGCTTTGAGCGAAATCGAACCTGTTTCGCCGTCATCCTAAGGCGCGAGCCATCTTGGCGAGCCTCGAAGGATGGCGGCGCTTCAACGAACGTGCATCCTTCGAGGCTCGGCGCTATGCGCCTCGCTCCTCAGGATGACGGCAAACCCGCCTAGCCACCAGACAACACCCCTACTTCAATCGCGCCATCGCCACGCCGTCGCGCGCCAGTTGATCGGCGCGCTCGTTCTCGTCGTGGCCGGCATGGCCCTTGATCCAGTGCCAGCGCACGTCGTGCGGCTTCAGCGCCGCGTCGAGCCGCTGCCAGAGATCGGCGTTCTTCACCGGCTTCTTGTCGGCCGTGCGCCAGCCGTTGCGCTTCCAGTTATGAATCCAGCTGGTGATACCCTGCCGCACGTACTGGCTGTCGGTAGTAAGATCGACTGACGCCGGACGCTTCAGCGCTTCGAGCGCCGAGATCGCCGCCAGCAGCTCCATGCGGTTGTTGGTGGTGTGAGGCTCGCCACCCTTCAACTCCTTTTCGACCTCGCCGAAGCGCAAAATCGCGCCCCAGCCGCCCGGTCCGGGATTTCCCGAACAGGCGCCGTCGGTGAAGATCGTAACGTGCGGCAGATTGCTCACGCCACGCATCCGGACGGCGCGACACCGTAGTCGTTGATACCGTCGACGCCCTGCTGGAAGCGCAGCTTGCGCACGTATTCGAGCGGATCCTTCGGCTTTACCAGCGCGCCGGCGGGCACATTGAGGACATCGACGAGCCGCGTCAGCAGGAAACGCAGCGCCGCACCCCGCGCCAATAGCGGAAGCGCCTTTTGTTCGGCCACCGACAGCGGCCGCTCGCGATTGTAGGCGCCGAGCAGCGCTCGCGCCTTGGTGACGTTGAAGGAAAGATCGGCCTCGAAGCACCAGGCGTTGAGGCAGATCGCAACGTCGTAGGCGAGGATATCGTTGCAGGCGAAGGGAAAGTCGATCAATCCCGACACCTTGTCGCCGAGGAAGAACACGTTATCCGGAAACAGGTCGGCATGAATGACGCCGACGGGCAGATCGGCCGGCCAGCGCTCCGCCAGATGATCGAGCTCGCGCGAAAGGAAATCGCGCAAGCCGACCTGCACGCTGTCGGCGCGCGGCGCGGCCGCCTCGAACAGCGTGCGCCAGCCCGCGACCGAAAGCGGATTGTTGCGGACCAGCGGGAAGTCTCGCCCCGCCAGATGCATCCGCGCCAGCGCGTCGCCGACTCCGGCGCAATGCGCCGTGTTCGGCTTGCGCGGCCACATTCCTTCGAGGAAATTGATGATGGCGGCCGGCCGGCCGGCGAGTTGGCTGTAGACCTCGCCGCGCCGGTTCTTTTCCGGCTGCGGGCAATGGACGCCGCGCGCGGCGAGATGCGCCATCAGCGAGAGAAAGTACGGCAGATCATCCGCCGCTACGCGCTTTTCGTAGAGCGTCAGGATGTAGGCGCCCTTGCCGGTGTGCAGCAGGTAGTTGGAGTTCTCGACGCCTTCAGCAATGCCCTTGTAGGAGAGCAACTCGCCGATGTCGTAGCCTTTCAGGAAATCCGCGAGGTCTTCGGCGGCGACGTCGGTGTAGACCGCCATCTCGTCTCCCCATTCCGAAGGCCGCAGGCCTCGATCAGGCTGCGTCGGGCCGCAGCGAGCGCGGCAGCGGGAAGAATTCGTTCTCTTCCGCGGCCGACACCGTCTCCACGTCGAGCTCGTAGCGCGCAGCGAAGGCGCCCATGATCTCCTCGACGATCACCTCAGGCGCCGACGCGCCCGCCGTGATGCCGAGGCTCTTGATGCCCTCGAACTTGCTCCAGTCGAGATCGCTGGCGCGCTGCGCCAGCACCGACACCTTGCAGCCCTCGCGCTCGGCGACCTCGCGCAGGCGTTGCGAGTTCGAGGAGTTGGGCGCGCCGACCACGATCAGCGCGTCGACGACAGGCGCGACCTTCTTGACCGCAAGCTGGCGGTTGGTGGTGGCGTAGCAGATGTCTTCCTTGTGCGGCCCGTTGATGTTCGGGAAGCGACGCTTCAGCGCCGTAACGATCTCGGCGGTGTCGTCGATCGACAGCGTCGTCTGAGTCACGAAGGCGAGGTTGTCGGCATTCTTCGGCGTGAACGTCTCGGCATCCTCGGCGGTCTCGATCAGCGTGACCGCGCCGGCCGGCAATTGGCCCAGCGTGCCGACGACTTCCGGATGATGGGAATGACCGATCAGGAGGATTTCCCGGCCGCGCTTGAAATGGATCGCGGCCTCGCGATGCACCTTGGTCACCAGCGGACAGGTGGCGTCCAGCGAGAAGAAATTGCGCCGCTGGGCATCGGCCGGAACCGACTTCGGCACGCCATGGGCGGAGAACACCACCGGCGCCTTGGTATCGTCGGGGATCTCGGCCAGTTCCTCGACGAAGATCGCGCCCTTGGCGCGGAGGCTGTCGACGACGTAGCGGTTATGGACGATCTCATGGCGCACATAGACCGGCGCGCCGTAAAGCGTCAGCGCACGTTCCACGGTATCGATGGCCCTGACCACGCCGGCGCAGAAGCCCCGGGGGGAACAAAGCACGATCTTGAGGGTCGGTTTGGCATTCATGGGGGCGATCCGGGACCGAATCACCCCACACCGGCAGGGCGGGAACGGCCAATACGGGGTACGACTTGGGACGGCTTTCAGGCGCTGTCAAGGCCGTTCCGCGTGCGATCCCGGCGAAACCCAGCAAACCATTGCGCGTTCGGCCTCGGACGGCTTATATAAGCCCAATTCCCGTCATCGCTGATGACCAAAGGCTCTGCCCCTGAGGGGTGGGCGGAGCGCAAAGGAGATTTGCCATGAGCAATGCACCGCTGATGCCGAAGGCGACTGCCGTGTGGCTCGTCGATAATACCGCCCTGTCCTTCGACCAGGTGGCCGATTTCACCAAGATGCACCCGCTGGAAGTGCGTGCCATCGCCGACGGCGACGCCGCCCAGGGCATCAAGGGCATGGATCCCATCTCCACCGGCCAGCTCACCCGCGACGAGATTGAAAAGGGCGAGAAGGACCCGGACTATCGCCTCAAGCTCAGCGAGAGCAAGGTGGTGCTGCCGCCTGCCGCCAAGAAGAAGGGCCCACGCTACACCCCGGTGTCGCGCCGCCACGAGCGGCCGAGCGCGATCCTCTGGCTGGTGCGCAACCATCCCGAGCTGAAGGACGCGCAGATCATGCGGCTCGTCGGTACCACCAAGACCACCATCGCCTCGATCCGCGATCGCACCCACTGGAACGCCTCGACGCTCACGCCGATGGACCCGGTGACGCTCGGCCTCTGCACACAGCTCGAACTCGACTTCGAGGTGCAGCGCGCCGCCAAGGAGAAGCCGACCGATCAGCAGTACGGCGGCGCGACCCTGCTGCCCGCGTCAGAGACCACGCGCAAGGACGCCGAGGTGGAAGCGTCCGAAAAGAGCAGCGACGACCTCAACGTCGATGCGGTGTTCGCCAAGCTCAAGACGATCGGCGGCAAAAAGCCGGACGACGAGGAGTAGCGCCAAGCACCGATGCAGCGGCGCCATCCTGAGGCGGTGATGCCCTTGCATCGCCCTCGAAGGATCCCCGCCCCTTCGAGGCTCGCCTACGCTCGCACCTCAGGGTGACGGCTCTTAGTTTAACTTGGCCTTCAGACTGGCTATCAGCGCGCGCTACTGCCCATTCAGCATCCGCTCGGCGAGCTCGCGATGGGTGCGCGCCATGCGATCCTCATGGGTGGCAGCGACATCGCGATCCTTCCGGCAGGACACGTAGGCGGCGGAGCCCTGCGGTCCGCCATTCGCCTGACAGTAGGCATCGTCATCCGCCTGCGACAGCGCGCTCGGATTGTGCCGCTCGAGGTTGGCACATCCGGCGAGCGTCAATACCGCCAGCAGCATGGCGGCGCTGGCGGGCGCGAAGGCGCGTGAAGGTAGACGTATCGGCATGCGCAAATCCATCGGTTCGGCGGTAGAGCGCCTGTGTGATCCGGCATTTGATCCAAAATGAGGCCGCCAGGCATGGCGGCCTCCATGGATTGGCCGCCGCTTCACATCCTGCCCTTCAGCGCGCCCTGAATCTCGTCGAGCACCTTCGGGTCCTCGATGGTCGCGGGCATCGTCCACGCCTCGCCGTCGGCGATCTTCTTGATGGTGCCGCGCAGGATTTTCCCCGAGCGCGTTTTCGGTAACCGCGCCACCGTGATCGCGAGCTTGAACGCCGCGACGGGACCGAGCTTTTCGCGCACCAGTCCCACGACATCCTTCTCGACCTCGGAAGGCTCACGGGAAACACCGGCCTTCAGCACCAGGAAACCGCAGGGCACCTCGCCCTTGATGGTGTCCTTGATACCGAGCACCGCGCATTCGGCAACGTCGGGATGTGATGCGAGAATCTCCTCCATGCCGCCGGTGGACAGCCGATGCCCCGCGACATTGATGATGTCGTCGGTACGGCCCATCACGAAGACATAGCCATCCTCGTCCTTGTATCCCGCGTCGGAGGTTTTGTAGTAGCCGGGGAATTCGTTGAAGTAGGCTTCCTTGCAGCGCGCATCCTGTTCCCACAACGTCGGCAGGCAGCCCGGCGGCATCGGCAGCTTGATGACGATGGAGCCCATCGTATTCGGGGGCAATGGCTTCGCCGCCTCATCGACGATATCGACCTGGTAACCCGGCATCGGCACCGTCGGCGAGCCGTGCTTCACCGGCAGCATGCCGAGGCCGACCGGATTGCCGGCAATGCACCAGCCGGTCTCGGTCTGCCACCAGTGGTCGATCACCGGCACCTTCAATTGCTTCTCGGCCCATTCCACCGTCGGCGGATCGGCGCGCTCGCCGGCGAGAAACAGCGTGCGGAATTTCGACAGGTCGTATTTGCGGATGAAGGCGCCGTCCGGGTCTTCCTTCTTGATTGCACGGAACGCAGTTGGCGCGGTAAAGAACGCTACCGCCTTGTGCTGCGAGATCACGCGCCAGAACGCGCCGGCATCGGGCGTGCCGATCGGCTTGCCCTCGTACATGATCGACGTCGCGCCATGAATCAGCGGCCCATAGATGATGTAGCTGTGGCCGACCACCCAGCCGATATCGGAGCCGCACCACCAGACCTCGCCCGGCTTGACGCCATAGAGGTTGAACATCGACCACTCCAGTGCGACGAGATGCCCGCCGTTGTCGCGCACCACGCCTTTCGGCACGCCCGTAGTGCCCGAGGTATAGAGAATGTAGAGCGGATCGGTCGCAAGAACCGGCACGCAATCGGCGGATTTCTTCGCCGCCATCGCGGCCTCGCGTAAGCCCACCCAGTCGTGATCGCGTCCCGCCGTCAACTCGCAGCGCTGCTGCGGCCGCTGCAGAATGATGCATGCTTTGGGTTTTGCTGTGGCAAGCTTGAGCGCATCGTCGAGCAGCGGCTTGTACTGCACGATGCGGCCGGGCTCCAGGCCGCAGCTTGCCGAAAAGATCAGCTTCGGCTTGGCATCGTCGATGCGCGTCGCAAGCTCCTTGGCCGCGAAACCGCCGAACACCACCGAATGAACCGCGCCGATGCGCGCGCAGGCCAGCATCGCCACCACCGCTTCCGGCACCATCGGCATGTAGAGAACCACGCGATCGCCCTTGGTGACGCCGAAGTCCTGCATCACGGCGGCGAGCGTCCGCACCTCCTTGAGCAGCTCGGCATACGTGAATGTGGTGATCTTGCTCGGCCCGCCCGGATTGGCCAGCGGCGAGTCATGGATCAGCGCCGTCTGGTCGGCACGACCATTCGCAACATGACGGTCCAGCGCGTTGTAGCAGGTGTTGACCTTGGCGCCGACAAACCACCGGCCATAGAGTCCCATGGACGGATCGAAAATTTTCGTCGCCGGCTCGATCCAGTCGATCTCGCGCGCCGCCTCGGCCCAGAAGCCTTCCGGATCCTGCTGGGCGCGGGCGTAAACCTCGCGATAGCGGCTTTTTTCCTGAATGTTCATGACGTTTCTCCCACCCATCGACACCGGGCTGTTGCCTCATTGTCACGGGATAGCACCCTATTTCAAGGGTGGCGCGCCTTGTTCTTAAGGGGCATCTGCGCGCCGATCCGCTCCAGTTCCCGTGCCAGCGAACGGTAATTTTCGCGCGCAGCCATATGGCGCGGATCGAGCTTCAGCGCGGCACCGAAATCGGCCAGCGCGCGCGGCCTGTCGCCTTTCCTGCGAAAGATCTCGCCGCGGCTGTTGAGAGCATCGGCCTGCACCGGATCGAGCGCAAGCGCGACGCTGTAGTCGGCGAGCGCGCGCTCATCCAGTCCACGACTGGCAAAGACACGGCCCCGCGCCAGCAATGCGTGGACGCGATCGGCCTTGGCCATCTTATCGTTGTCGATCACTGCGCCGCATTTGGCGATGATGGCTTCGGCATCGCCGGCGGCGACTGCGACCGCGCACACGCCGGCATCGAGCCGCGGATCGGCAGCCGGCTCGCTGGCCGCCAACGTCGTCCTGACCGGGACGATCATCGTCACGGCAGCCGCCAGGCCTGCAACGGAGATCGATATGGAAAAACGGTTTCGCATCGTGCGCGACGAACAGGAATAGCGGATACGCAAGGACGCGTATTCATCCAGCCTACATTGGAATATGGCCGAAGGATACTTCAATGCTAGATTGCCGGTACACCGCAATCTTCGGGGTATTGCTTGCTCACATTTGAATGGATTATCGGCCTGCTGCTCGGCGCGGTGCTGCTGTCGGCGCTGGCACGCCGCATCGGCGTTCCCTATCCGACATTTCTCGCGATCGGCGGCATGCTGCTCGCCTTCCTGCCGTCCGGTCCGTCCCTGACCCTGGAGCCGGATCTGGCGCTGGCGCTGTTCGTCGCACCAGTGCTGCTCGACGCCGCCTACGACACTTCGCTGCGCGACCTCCGCGACAACTGGCTGCCGGTGGCGACGCTGGTGGTGGTCGCGGTGGCGTTGACGACGGCGTCGGTTGCCGTGGTGGCACGCTGGCTGGTGCCTGATATGCCATGGTCGGCGGCCATTGCACTCGGCGCGATCGTGGCACCACCCGATGCCGCGGCGGCGACCGCGATCCTGCGTCAGGTCAACCTGCCCTATCGGCTCCTGAAAATCCTCGAGGGCGAAAGCCTGCTCAACGACGCCAGCGCGCTGCTGATCTATCGTGTGGCGGTCGGCGCGGCCGTGGCCGAGCATTTCAAATGGAGCCATTTCGCACCCAACGTCGCCATCGCGCTGGCGGGGAGCCTGATCGCCGGCATCTTGCTGGCGAAAATCACAACGATGGTCACCCGCCGTGTCAGCGACGTGCCGAGCGCGATCATCCTGCAATTCGCCAACACCTTTCTGGTCTGGATCGTTGCAGAGCGTCTCGGCCTGTCCGGCATCCTCACCATCGTTGCCTATGCCATCACGATCGCACGTACTGCGCCGGCACGCACACCGGCACGCATCCGCGTCCCCTCCTACGCCGTATGGGAAACCGCGGTGTTCGTTCTCAACGTGCTGGCCTTCGTTCTGATCGGCCTGCAACTGGGGCCGATCTGGGAGCGGCTGGAGGAGCCGCTGCGGCCTTATTACTGCATGGTCGCCGCGGCCGTACTCGCGGCGGTGGTCGTCACCCGTATCGTCTGGGTGATGCTCTACAACACCGTGCGGCGGCTCCAGATCGCTCGCTACGGATTCCATCCGCGGCGGCCGACGGCCGCCCCCACATTCCGGGGTGGCCTCGTGATCTCCTGGTGCGGGATGCGCGGCATCGTCACGCTGGCGGCGGCCTTCGCGCTGCCGGAAGGCTTTCCGCATCGCGACCTGATGCTCCTGACCGCGTTCGCGGTGGTATTGGGCTCGCTGATGATCCAGGGCCTGACCCTGCGTCCACTGATCGCGGTACTGCGACTGCAGGCCGAAGATCCCGTGACCGGCGAAGTCGGACGTGCCCGCACGGTCGCGATCCGTGCGGCCCTCGACGAGATCGACGGCGACCCGTCGGAAACCGCGGAAATCCTGCGGCTTGAATATCGCGCCATGCTGATGCGCGCCGACAACGATCCCGACGGCGGCCTGTCCGGCGAATTGCCCGCCGATCCGCTCAGACGGCGCGCTATCGCCGCCTCCCGCCGCGCGGTACTGGCGCTGCGCCAATCCGAGGACATCGGCGACGATGCCTTCCATCTGCTCGAGGAAGAACTCGACCGCGCCGAACTCAGCGCGCGGGGGTGATGCGGCGGGCGCTGCTAACTCACCTTCAGTGTCAGTCCGCCGTCGACGACGAGTTCGATGCCGGTGACGTAGCGAGACTCGTCGGACGCCAGGAACAGCGCGGCGTTCGCGACATCCCAAGCCTCGCCCATGTGCCCCATCGGCACCTGCGCGTCGCGCTTTTTCCACATCGCCTCGACATCGCCCTTGGCGTAGCTCGCAGCCAGGCCCGCCGAATGCTCGACCATCGGCGTTTTCATCAGGCCGGGCAGGATCGCATTGATCCGAATATGTTTCGGCGCGCAATCGACCGCCGTCACGCGCGTCATCTGGTTCATGGCCGCCTTGGTCGCGGCATAGGTGACGTAGGACACGCCGATATGCCGGATCGAGGCGATCGAGGAGATATTGATGATGGAGCCGCCGCCCTGCTTCTCCATCACCGGAATGACATGCTTCATGGCGAGGTAAGCGCTCTTGAGATTGACGGCGAACACACGATCCCAGTCCGCTTCCGGCACTTCGACCACGCCGCCGGTCTCGGCGATGCCGACGTTATTGTCGAGCACGTCGACGCGGCCGTAGGCCTTGAGGCACGCCGCGACCATCGCCTCGACGTCACTGCCTTTGCTGACGTCGGCAGTGAATGCCGTGGCCTTGCCGCCTTCCGACGCAATGATCGCAACGGTTTCCTCGGCCGCCTTGCCGTTGCGGTCGACGCAGAACACCTGCGCGCCTTCGCGCGCGAAGGTCACCGCCGTCGCCTTGCCGTTGCCCCAGCCCGGCCCGACCGAGCCGGCACCGACGACCATCGCAATCTTTCCCTTGAGCCGATTCATCCGAAATTCCGTTCACTTGTCATGATTGTTTGAACGGCCAACGTATCCTGAACCGGGCGAGAGTAAAATCCGCAAATCCGTCAGCGCGGCGGAAACACCCGCAGCACGATCCAGCGCGCGGTCAGACAAAGACAGTCAAGGTCCGAATACATCGATAACAGTTGCATGGCGTGCGTCCCATCCGGTTTGCAGAGTGTGGTGCTCTTCTTCCAGACGAATGGGGACAGCCCGGACCGACATGGGTGCGAGAATTTTTCTCCGTCATTCCCGAAGCCGCGTCAGCGGCTGTCGGGAATCCATAACCCCTGCATCAGCAGTATCGATAGACTGGGGTTATGGATTCCGGGTTCGCTCGCTGCACTCGCGCCCCGGAATGACGGAATGGATTTTTTGCCGCCCTCTACGGCTTGCGGGCGCTCACCACCCGCTTGGCGCTGCGCGGCGGAGCCGCTTTCTCGAGTTCCTTGCGGTGCACGACCGCAATTTCGAGATCGGGCTGCAATTCGGCTGCCGCCTTGAAATCCGCCAGCGCCCGCACCCTGTCGCCAAGAATCTTCCAGGCCATGCCGCGGTTGTTGTAGGCCAACGCCAGGGTCCGATTGAGCCGGATCGCCTCATCGAAATCGGCGATGGCTCGACGCTGGTCGCCCTTGAGACTGTAGGCATTGCCGCGATCGAGATAATAGGCCGCACGCGGCTCGAGCCGGATCGCATCGTCGAAGTCGGCGATGGCCCGCGCATAGGCATTGTTGCGCAGGTAAAGTTTGCCACGGCTTTCGTAATTCCCGGCCACCCTGGGTTCGAGGCCGATGGCCGTGGTCCAGTCGTCGATCGCGAGATCGATCCGCCGGACCTTGACGTACTCCGCCGCGCGATCGGCCAGCAGTTGCGTGTTGCGCGGATCGAGGCGAATGGCTTCGGTGTAGTCGCGCACCGCGAGCCGATGCTGCCGCATCGGGCCGAATGTCGCCGCACGGCCCGCGAATGCACTTGCCAGATTTTTGTCCAACCGGATGGCCCGGTCGAAATCGTCCAGCGCATGCTCGTATTGCTTCGCATCGGTACGAACGCGGCCGCGCAGTTCGAAGGCCTGCGCCGACTGGGGAGCGACCCGGATTGCTTCATCACAATCCCGCAGCGCCGGATCGAGGCGACCGAGCCGGCGCTGGATTTCCGCCCGCACCAGCAACGCGTCCAGGCGCACCGCCGCCGTCGATCCCGCTGCATTGATCACGAACCCACAAGCAACGATCGCGTCGTCCGGCGACTGCGCACCCTCCACCGCGCAGGTTTCCGCGCGAGCGTCCTGCGCCAATGCCGGCGCGGATGCTCCGACCACGCCGATCATCATCGCCGCAAAGAATATCCGCATCGCGCCTCAGCGAGGAACGGGTTGGTCACACGCGCGCATCGTTGTGGTGTGAACCCCCACGGGGTGCCCCAGAATGTCCGACAACGTACGACACTTTCCGCCGCGACACAGCCGCCATTCACCGGCCAGACCGGAATTGCCGAGCACGACCTCCGGCCTCGGCACCGGCTTCGGTTGCCACTGAAACCAGCCGTTCACCAGCCGCGCCTCCGGCGGCGGCTCCATGCCGGCGCCCGAGCCCTTGACGCGCGCCTCCACCAGTTCGAGCCCGCGCGGCGTCACGCGCCAATCCTCCTGCCAGTCGATCTTCTCGATCGAATGGGTCCACACCAGCGTGAAGGCTGCAATCGCTAGCGTCTTGGTGGCGCCGGCGGAAATGAGACACAGGCTCAAGCCGTGGCCGCCACAGGCGACGGCCGCTGCCGCCACTGCCAGCCGACGATCAGGATCGCCAGCACGAAGCCGACCCAGTCGCTGTACTGGAATTCACCGAGCAGGCAGAGCGCCGCAAGGAATGAAAGAACACGCTCCATGATCGTCATGCGCGCGAACAGGTAGCCGATCGCCACCATGCCGAACAATCCGATCGAGATCAGCGCCTTGACGGTCGAGTAGACCACCGCGCCGTAGAATCCGAGTTCGGCCGCCGCGGGATCGCCCGGCTGCAGCATCAGCGACGGCGAATACACCGCGATGAACGGGATCACATAACCCGCAAGTGCGATGCGCATCGCCTCCCAGCCGATCTTGTCCGGGTTCTCCTTGGCGATCGGCGCCGCAGCCAGCGCCGCCAGCGCCACCGGCGGCGAGAGGTCGGCCATGATGCCGTAATAGAACGCGAACATATGGCTGACGATCAGCGGCACGCCGAGCTTGGCGAGCGCGGGGGCCGCCAGCGACGCCGTGATGATGTAGGTCGGAATGGTCGGGATGCCGGTGCCGAGCAGGATCGACAGCAGCATCGTCATGATCAGCGCCAGGAACAGGCTCTTGGCACCGAGCCCGATCACCCAGCCGCCGAACACGGTGCCGACGCCGGTTTGCGTCATCATGCCGATGATGGTGCCGACGATGGCGCAGGCCATGCCGACGGTGATCGCCGACTTGGCACTTTCGGCGAGCGAGTCACGGCACGCCACCAGCGTTGCACGGCCGCCGCGCGTCAGCGCGCTGAGCACAACGAGCCCCGCGATCACGCAAGCCACCGGCACGATGTCGAGACCGTTGCGCGAGACCACGCCGACGATCAGCGCGAGCCCGATCCAGAACACATAGCGCAGGGCCTGATTGGGCAGGCCGAGCACGATGCTGGCGCCGAGGATCAGCGCCACCGTCAACGACAGGCCCATGGTGCCGGCGTAGAGCGGGGTGAAGCCTTCGAACAGCATGTAGACCAGTGCGATCAGCGGCAACACCAGATACCAGCGATCGACCAGCGCCTTCCAGGCGCTCGGAATCTCGGCACGGCTCATGCCGACGAGACCATGCTTGCCGGCCTCGAGATGCACCATCCAGAAGGCGGATGCGAAATACAGAACGGCGGGAATGACCGCCGCCTTGACGACGACGGAGTAGTCGACCCCCAGCGTCTCCGCCATGATGAAGGCCACGGCGCCCATCACCGGCGGCATGATCTGGCCGCCCATCGATGCAGTGGCCTCGACGCCGGCGGCGAAGGCGCGGCGGTAGCCGAACCTGATCATCAGCGGAATCGTGAACTGGCCGACGGTGACGACGTTTGCCACGCCGGAGCCGGAGATGGTGCCCATGAGTCCCGACGCGAACACCGCGACCTTGGCCGGACCGCCGCGAGTGCGGCCGAACAGGCCAAGCGCGACGTCTGTGAACAACTGGATCATGCCGGCGCGCTCGAGGAACGAGCCGAACAGAATGAAGAGGTAGATGTAGGTCGCGGACACGTAGATCGGCACGCCGTAAAAACCCTCGGTGCCGTAGGAGAGATGCGTGACGATCTGATCGAAGGCATAGCCGCGATGATTGAACGGCGCCGGAAGATACTGGCCGAAGAACCAGTAGACGATACAGGCACCGCACATCAGCGGCAGCGCGAGACCCATCAACCGCCGGGTACCCTCGAAGATCAGTACCGCGAGCAGCGTTCCGACCACCAGATCGAGCGTGGTCGGATCACCGTCGCGCAGGATCAGGTCGGCGTAGAAGATCCACTGGTAGAGGCCGCACAGAAAGCCGATGCCGCCGATGAACCAGCCCATGGCGCGGCCGGCGTTGCTCTTCGCGGTGAAATTGGCGACCAGCCCGAAGGTCATCAGGATCAGGAAGCCGACGTGAACGCCCCGCACCACCTGGCTCGGCAGCACGTTCCACGCCGCGATGACGAGCTGGAAGATCGTGAACGCGATGCCGATCGCATAGGCCAGCCGTCCCCAGCCGCCGGGACCGAATCCTTCGGGAAAGCCGTGCTCGAAATTGTCGAATTCGACCTTGACGGGCGCCGCGGCGTCCTGCGTCTGCAACATCTCAAAGCCCCTCATCGGACATTATGTCCGGCCCGAGGCCCTTGTCTCAAAGCTTCCGCTCGATTTCAACCGCTCTGCGGTGATTTTGCCGATTCGGCGGCGGAACTCACAACTGCGATCAGCCGGTCTGCATCGAAAAATAAACGCCGGCGGATTTGACCCGCCGGCGTGCCGATCCTGAAAGAAGCCTGATGTGACGGGCCTTACTTGATGAGGCCCTTTTCCTTGAAGTAACGAATGGCACCCGGATGCATCGGCACCGGACTTCCCAGTGCGGCATTCTCGAGCTTGATGCCCCGCGCGGCCGAATGCGCCGCGACCAGATCGGGCAGCGAGTCGTACACCAGCTTCGTCATCTGATAGGCAAGGTCGTCGGATACCGCCGAACTGGTGACGAGGTAATTCACCACCGCCGCGGTGGGAACGTCCTTGTCCTGCCCCTTGTAGGTGTTGGCCGGAATGATCGCCGAAATGAACGGCGGGCCGATCTTGTCGACAATCTCCTTCGGCACCGAGACGACATTGATGTCGCTGGAGTTGCTGAGATCCTTGAGCGAGGCCACGCCGAGGCCCGCCGACTGAAGCGTCGCCATGAGCTGCCGGTTCTTCATCAGATCGACCGACTCGGCAAACGGAAGGTACTCGACCTTGCCGAGATCCTTGTAATCCATGCCAGCCGCTTTCAGGATCGCGCGCGAATTCAGCTCGGTGCCGGATTTCGGCGCGCCGACCGAGAGCGTCTTGCCCTTGAGATCGGACAACGTCTTGATGCCGCTCTCGGCGGTCGCGACGATCTGGATGTAGTTCGGATAGATCGCGCCGATGGTGCGCAGCTTGGTCAGCTTCTTCTTGAAGCCGGCCTCCTCGTCGCCCTCCCATGCCGCCTTCAGCGAATCGCCGAGCGTGAAGGCAATCTCGCCCCGGCCCTGCTCCAGCAGGTTGAGGTTCTCGACCGAAGCCTTGGTGGCCTGGACCTGGGTTTTCACATCGGGAATCTTGTCGCTGTAGATTTTTCCGATAGCGACACCGAGCGGATAGTAGACGCCGGAGGTTCCGCCGGTCAGCACGTTGATGAATTTCTGCGCATGGGCAGCGGGTGCCGACAGGGCAATGGTGGACAACGCGACGGCAACGATCAATTTGGACTTCATTAGTTATTATTCTCCCCAGTTACTGCACGCGGACGTTGAACGGGCGACGCGCCGCGGTCAACCCGCCCGGCCTTGAAACAGCCGACGTGCGACGAAAAACATTCTGGACGGTGGTATAGAGTATACGATGAGGGCGCGTTTACAGCACCGCGCGGCTACTTGAACTTCATGTCAACGCACTTCGAGATGTCAGACCCCAGTCCGGAGCTGATGATGATGCAGCCGCGAACCTTGCGTGCGTTGTTGTCGCTGGCCCATATCGCGTAACCGCCCTGGCCGAAGAAGGAGTTGGTATTCGGCGGCTCGGTTTCGGTGGCGTCGAAGGAATAATCGGAATCGGTATCGAAAATCCGGAATTTCTTTTCGCAGCTCCCGTCACTCTGGACGTTCAGGACCTCCTTGTTGTTGCGGGTGAGTGCAAGGCTCACGGTGCAGCGGTAATATTCAGACGTCTTGATATCGAACAGATAGGCATAGGACCGGCAGGTCGCGGTGTTGAGCTTGCCGGCGCTGAGACCCCGTCCGCAGGAAATCCGCTGGTTGTTGCTGAGCCTGAATTCGTCGGCGTGACTGGCGACGGGTGACCACAGGATCGCGAGGACACTGAGAGCAAAACTGAATTTCAACGCGCGCATCATCCCTGATCGTCCCCTTGCCGCCCTTGATCCGACGGTCTGCAGGATCGGGAAGATAGCGGCGATGCGGGACGCGGGAAAGGCTTTCGGCCGGCCCGGTGAACGATCCCGCGCCGCCATGACAGAATTATGTAGCGTCATCATAACGTTACGACCGGCAGTCATCTCTGCAGCCGTATGCGACAGAAGTGCGCTTTCCTTCAAAACCACGATCGCTAGATTGGGCATCGCGACACGACCCGATTCACATCAGGCATTCGGGTCTCGGTGGCGACGGAAATGCCGCGAAGTGCCGCACCGTCAAATATCAGGGCGCATGCGATGGGCCCGACAAGATGCCTCGGGGGAGGATGAAATGACGATATCACCGATGAAAACTCTATTGGCCGCCACCGCGCTGACGATGCTCTCGACCGCGGTGTTTGCCCAAAGCACGCCGACGCCATGGGTGCTCGAGCGGGACATGGGCTACGGCTATACCAAGGACGGCAAGCTCTTCTCCTACAAGATGGGCACCAACAATGCCGGCAGCCTGCTCAAAGGCGCGAAGAAGGTTCCGCGGAATACGCTGTTCTTCGTGGGCGCCAACGGCCAGCTCTACATGCGCAAGGGCTCGTTCCTCGACGACGACGGTCAGTTTTTGTTCGGACCAAGCTGAGCAGACGGCTTCGTTTCACATCGCACGCGCGATAGTGCACCGCGCAATTTAAGGTGCGTCCGCTCCGCAATCACTGCGGATTGAAGACTCCTGTTCGATCGAGTGACGATACTCGCCACCGTCATTGCGTCATGCAAATCCGGCGATAGGCAGGACGGGGAACCCGTGGTAAGGGAACACCCGCAAAATCGCATCAAGAACGACAATAATAAAACAGGGGAAACGCATGATCGCACGACGCAAGCTTTTGCAAGTCGGAGCGGCCGGCCTCGGAGCATCGATCGCGATGCCTTTCGTGGGGCGCACCGGTTGGGCCACGACGCCGACCCATACATTGAAGCTGACCTTTGCCGATACACAAAGCCACCCGCTGTACGACGTGCTCAAGCGCTTCGCGGCGGACGTTTCGAAGCGCACGTCCGGCGCGGCCGACATTCAGGTCTTCAGCATCGGACAACTCGGCAGCGGCACCAATATTCTGACCGGCCTGCAGACCGGCATCATCGATTTCTGCGCGCACACATCCGGATTTATCGACACCATCGTTCCCCAATTCCAGGTCGTCGATCTGCCATTCCTGTTTTCCGACGCCGCCTCGGCGGAACACGTGCTCGACGGCCCGACCGGCAAGAAGATGCTGGATCTGCTGCCGGCGAAGGGCATCTACGGCCTCGGCTACGGTCACTGGGCCTGGCGCGTCGTCTCCACGATCAACAAGAAAGCGCCGGAGCCGGCCGACATGAAGGGGCTGAAAATCCGCGTGCAGCCCGGAGCCATCTTCGCATCCACGTTCCGCGCGCTCGGCGCAAGCCCGGTGGCGATCGATATTACCGAAGTCTATCTGGCTCTGTCGCAGCGCGTGATCGATGCGGTCGAAACGCCCATGATTTCGCTTGCCGCCACCAAGCACGACGAGATCGTCAACACCATCAATCTCACCAACCAAGTCTATAACGTCGGTGTGATGATGGCGAGCAAATCGAAGTTCGACGCGCTGCCGAAGGAAATCCAAGAGGCCGTTCGGGCGGCGAGCGTCAATCTGACCAAGGATTGGCGAACCACGATCGCGGCGAAAAGCGACGAAGTCGCGCAGCGCTACAAGGCCAAGGGCATGACGTTCGTCGAGCCCAATCGCGACGACTACCGCAAGGCGACGGCCGGCGTCTACTCGCAGTTCAAGAGCATCATCGGCGCGGATCTCTACGATGCCGTGCTGAAGGAAGCCGGACATGCATGAGGCGCTCTCGCCACCGACGGGTGGCGAGCTTGCGATGACATCCGGAGCGACCGTGCCATCGCAGGCTGTCGTCGTCAGGCGCGGCCCGACGGTGGATCGAATTCGCGCCGCGTTGAATGGTCTCGACATCGCTTGCCGCGCCATCCTCGTCGCGGCACTTGTGATCCAACTCGCGATCGTCCTGGTCGGAATCGTGTCGCGCTTCTGGTTCGACGAGTCGGTGCTGTGGGCTGACGAAGCCGCGAAGATGTTCCTGTCGCTCACGGCCTTTGTCGGCGGAGCCTTGGCGTTTCGCGCAAATCACCACACCACCGTCGAATTCCTGACCGGAAAATTCTCGCCACGCTGGCGGACCGCATTTGCGGTCGGAGTCGACCTCCTGATCCTGGTCGCCGCGGTTGTGGTCGGCGACGTTTCGTTCGATCTGCTCTCGATCTCGGCGACGTCGAATACACCGATCCTGCAGATCAACGCGGCCTGGCTGGTACTGCCGTTGACGGTCGGGCTGATACTCACCGTCCTATTCGCGATCGAGCGGCTCGTTTTCGTCTATGCATCCCGCGATATCATTCTTCCCGCGTGCGCCGTCGCAGCGCTGATCGGCATCGTCTATGCTGCAAGCGTTGTCCCTGCACTCCATCTCACCAATGGCGCCACGCTCGGCCTGATGCTGATCGCGTTCCTGTCGGCGGTCCTGCTGGGATTGCCCGTCAGTTTCGCGATGTTGTTGGGATCACTGTTGTTCCTGATGATCAGCGGCGTGGCGCCGCTGATCGCGGTTGCACAGAACACGTTCGATGGAACGACCAACTATATCCTGCTGACACTGCCGTTCTTCATCTGGGCCGGCCTCATCATGGAAAAGGGCGGCATAAGCCTCCGCCTTGTAAGCTTCGCCATGACGCTGGTCGGTCACATGCGCGGGGGTCTGCTGCAGGTCGTCGTGCTCACCATCTATATGGTCTCGGGCATCTCGGGCTCGAAGATCGCCGACGTAGTCGCTGTCGGATCGGTCCTGCGCCGCGAATTGCAGCGGCAGGGCTACAAGCCCGAGCAAGGCGCCGCGGTCCTGGCCTCATCCGCGGCAATGTCGGAAACGATCCCGCCGAGCCTGGCCATGTTGGTGCTGGGTTCGGTCGCGCCGATTTCCATCGGCACCCTGTTCATTGCGGGCCTGATGCCGGCGGCAGTCATCGCCCTTTTGCTGATGGTTCTGAACTATGTGCTGTCGCGCCGCAGCAACATGCCCTCGGCGCCGCGCGCGACGATGCCTGAACTGCTGCGGGCAACTGGCGGCGCGGTGTTGCCGCTGGTGATGCCGGTCATCATGGTGGTCGGCATCCGCTTCGGCGTCGCCACGCCCACCGAAGTCTCCAGCGTCGCGGTGCTGTACGGCCTCATACTGGCGTTCGCCATCTATCGTGCGGTCAACCTCAAGGCCCTCTATCAGATCGCGGTGGAGTCCTGCCTGCTGGCGGGCATGGTGCTGTTCATCATCGCAGCAGCCTTCTCCTTTGCGTGGACGCTCACAGCGGCCAATCTGCCGGCCGATCTTGCCCTGATCCTGCATTCGGTCGGAGACAACAAGGTCGTCTTCATCCTCGGATCGATCGTGCTTCTGATCGTGGTGGGCTCGCTGCTGGAAGGATTGCCGGCCTTGATCATTCTCGGACCGTTGTTGATGCCGATCGCGACGCAGTACGGCATCGACATCATCCACTACAGCATGATCATGATCCTCGCGATGGGCGTCGGCATCTTCATTCCGCCGATCGGCATCGGTTTCTACGTATGCTGTACGGTCTCGGAGAGCCGGCTCGAGAACACCGGACGCGCCATGCTGCCGTATCTCGCCGTGCTGCTTATCGGCGTTCTGGTGGTCGCCTTCGAGCCGTGGTTCACATTGGCGGTGCCGCACTTGCTTCAGGGACATTGACGCGCCGGCGGAGCGACTCGCTGCATCGCCAACGATCCGCTGCCAGTCCGGCGACGCTAAAACGCCGCCGCCAGTTCCCGCGCGCCGGGCTTGGCGCTGTTGCTGTCCATCCGCGCATCGGTGACAGCCAGCAGCTTCGCCACCGTGTTGTGACGGATCGCCACCGGATTGCGCTCGTAACCGCGACGCTGAAAGAAGTTCGCCGTCGGCACCTGCTCCCGCATCCTCTGCGGCATCGTCACCATGTCGAGCCCGGTGCCGTCTCCGGTGAGATTCATCATTTCAAGTTCGGCGGCAGTCAATGGACGGGTATAGCCCTTGTTGCTGGCAAAGATCACCGACGTCAGCAGCTTGTGGGTCTGCAGCAGCGGTCCGACGTCGATATCGAGCACCAGCGCATGGATCGCCCAGCCCTTGGCCGTATCGGCAAGCTTCTCGTGTGCGCTCCAGGTATCGGGCACCGAGCGCGCATAGGCCACCATGCGCCTGACCACCGCAATCTTGCGCTCCATCGCCGCATGGGACGATCCCGACAGCCGCGCGGCCTTTTCACTGAGGGCACGCAGAATATCGTGCCCCTGTTCGGCGACGAGTTCGACGCTGTTGGTGGTCAGCAACTGGTTGTAACCCATCGCGGTCGAGATCGCGCGGGCGCCCGGCCGTGACGTCTCGAGCCCAGACTGCATGGCGTGATTGCCGTTACCGCCGGTCTCGAACGAGTAGACCCGCACCGCCTGCTCTCTTGTCAGGCCGTAGGCCCGCGCCACCTGCGCATAGGCGCGTTTGAAGTCCATCTCGGTTTTGGGCTGCTGCGGCACGAACTGGAATTGCTCGGCTGCAGCCTTCAGCAGGTCGGCAACTACCGGAATGTATTTGCGCGGATGCCGCGGCGTTTCCTTTTCTTCCGGTTCCGGATTGACCGGCCGTTTCGGTCCCTCATAGACCGGCGGCTGCGCGAGGACATAATCGCCGAGCGCAACCGGCTGATGATCGCGCCGCTTGGCATTGCGGATACGCCGCTTCTCGGCAATCGCGGTCCAGTAGGCCCCGGCATCTTCCTCGTAAGCCCCGCGCGCCTCCTGATACGCCTTCAGCTTGCGGTGATACTCGGCGATAGCGGCTGGAGTCGCGGCCTGCTCCCGCGCCCCGACCGTCGCCGCGGGAGCGGCCACGCAATAGGAAGCAGCCGTCAATGGCGCGAGCAGCAGCGCGCAGATCACGATGGGGTTGCAGCGGCGAATCGCTTGGCGTCGCATCTGACCTGTTTAGCAAGACCGTCGCCGATGTCAGCCGCCAATCGGCGTCCGCGCCGCTACTTCCAGGCAAAGACCGGTTGCTCGAGGTCGGCGACGCGGGTGGCGTGACCCGCCAGCACCTCGCGGAACTGATAGATCATCGCCGCCGTCGGCGCATGAATGAGCTGGCCACGATACCGGAAACGAATCACGCGGCGATCGCTTTCGGGAATGCTGGTGAAATCGAACGCGCCCTCGCCCGCGATGTCTGCGAGCGCGATGCGATGCACCGAGGCCACCTCGTCGGGACTGGGCACCAGCCGCGCGCTATCGGCGGCCCACATCACGACGGGTGTGATCAGATAGCCGGACCGCGTCGGATAATCGTCGAGCGTGCCCAGCACATCTGCCTGGTCGAGCGACAATCCGAGCTCCTCCCGCAATTCGCGCAGCGCAGCCATCACCGGCGTCTCACCCGCGTCGCAGCGGCCGCCCGGCAGCGCCCACTGACTGCTGTGCGCGCGCAGGCTTGCAGCCCGTAGCGTCAGCAGAAACGCCGCCTCGTGCGGATCATCCGCGGCAGCCAGCACCAGGGCGACCGCTGCCGGCTTCAAGGGCGATACCGCCGCGGGCGGATCGGTGCGCATGAAGGCCGCGCAGCGCTGCATGATCTGTTGGCGGGTTGTCTCGTCGAATGGATGGTCCATTCGATGTCCCTACAACACCGGCGCGGCCGAGGAAACCGCCGAGAGACGGCGTTGCGGGCCATAGAACACAAGGCCGCCATTCCATTTCACCGATTGCATTCTTGCGCTGGATATTGAGACTGCGCTCAAATTATGCATCGACCCACAAGGATATGGAATGACCGGACCTGCTGCTATGACCGCCGACGATCTCAGGGCACAGGGCTGGCACATGGTCGAGGGCACCGGTTTCATCAGCCATATCGGCCCGCTGTGGGAGCGAACCGTCGACGGCAACTACGAATACGCCCTGCTGACCGAGGACAAGCACCACAACCGGCGCAATGTGGTGCAGGGCGGTGTGGTCATGACCATCGCCGACCGGACCTGCGGCATGACGGCCCGCTATGTCACGGGACATCCCGCAATGGTGACGGTGCAGTTCGATACCCAGTTCATCGACGCCGCCAAAATCGGCGAGCTCATGATCTCGCGGCCGCGCGTGGTGCGTGCCACCCGCAGCCTGATCTTCATGCATACCGAAATCACCGCGGCGGACCGTTGCATCGCCACCGCCAGCGGCGTGTTCAGGATTTTCAACGAGAGGCCGGCCGCATAGCGGCCTGTCGCTCGTTCCTTCCATCGTTCGCTTTCGCAAGGACCTCTCATATGAATATGCGTCAACTCGGCCGCAGCGGCCTGAAGATTTCGCCTTTGTGCCTGGGCACCATGATGTTCGGCGGCGCCACCGACGAGCCGACCTCGGCGCGGATCATCGCCAGGGCTCGCGAGGCGGGCGTGAACTTCATCGATACCGCAGACGCCTACTCCAACGGCGCTTCGGAAGAGGTGGTCGGCCGCGCGATCCGCGCCGACCGGCAGCACTGGATCCTCGCCACCAAGCTCGCCAATCCGATGGGCAAAGACCCCAACCGCGGCGGCCTGTCGCGCAAGTGGGTCCTGCAAGCGGCGGAAGAGAGCTTGAAGCGGCTCGGCACCGACTGCATCGACATCTACTATCTACACAAGGAAGACCATGCCACGCCGCTGGCCGAGACCGTGCGCGCCATGGGCGACCTGATCCGGCAGGGCAAGGTGCGCTACTTCGGCGTCTCCAACTATCGCTCGTGGCGCGTGGCGGAAATCTGCAATATCTGCGATCGCCTGGGCATCGACCGCCCGATCGTCAGCCAGCCCTATTACAACGCCATGAACCGCATGCCGGAGGTCGAGCACCTGCCGGCCTGCGGCTATTACGGCCTTGGTGTCGTGCCTTACAGCCCGCTGGCGCGCGGCGTGTTGACCGGCAAATACCGCCCTGACGTCGCGCCCGGCAACGACACCCGCGCCGGACGCCACGACACCCGCATGATGCAGACCGAGTGGCGACCGGAATCGCTCGAGCTCGCGCAGGAGATCAAGCAGCACGCGGAGCAGCGCGGCATCACCGCCGGCCAGTTCGCCATCGCGTGGGTGCTGAACAACTCATTCGTCAACGCGGTCGTCACCGGGCCGCGCACCGAGGAGCAGTGGACAGACTATCTGCCCGCACTGAATTACCGATTCACCGCGGAGGACGAAGCGCTGATCGACAGGCTTGTGGTAACCGGTCATTCTTCGACGCCCGGGTACAACGATCCGCAGTATCCGATCGAGGGCCGGCGGCCGCGTACCGTCTGAACCATCCGGAGTTGATCATGGCTTCCACCGTTTTCGATTCAAGCCTGTTCCGCGACATGTTCGGCACCGCCGAGATGCGCGGCGTGTTCTCGGATGAGGCTCTGGTCGGACGCTATCTCGAAGCGGAAGCCGCGCTCGCGCGGGCGCAGGCGCGCATGGGCGTCGTGCCCGCCGATGCAGCAAAGGCGATCGATGCCGCATCGCGCACCATCACCATCGATTACGACAGGCTGCGCCACGAGACCGAGAATGTCGGCTATCCGATCCTGCCGCTGGTGCATCAACTCTCGGAAGCCGCGGGCGCTGCCGGCCGCTACGTGCATTGGGGCGCGACCACGCAGGACATCATGGATACCGCCAACGTGCTGCAGTTGCGCGCGGCGCTCGGCATCGTGGCGCGTGACTTACGCGAGCTGCACGGCATCCTCGCCGCGATGGCGCGCAAGTATCGCGATACGCCGATGGCGGGCCGCACCCATCTGCAGCAGGCGCTGCCGGTGACCTTCGGCTACAAGGCCGCGGTGTGGCTGTCGTCGATCGACCGGCACATCGCGCGCGTCGATCAGGCGTTACCGCGAATCCTCGTCGGCGAATTTTCCGGCGCGGCCGGCACCCTTGCCTCCATCGGCAGCGGCGGCCTCGAGATGCAAAAGCTGTTCTGCGAGGAGCTCGGCCTGCATCAGCCCACCATCACCTGGCACGTCGCGCGCGACGGCATCGCGGAAGCCGTGACCTTGCTCGGCCTCGTCACCGGGACGCTGGGCAAGATCGCGAGCGACGTCATGATGATGTCGGCGACGGAATTCGGCGAGGTGTCGGAGCCGTTCGCGCCGGGACGCGGTGCCTCGTCCACCATGCCGCAGAAACGCAATCCGATTTCGAGCGAGCTGATGCTGGCCGCTGCGAAAGCCGTACGCCAGCACGTCGCCGCCATGCTCGACGGCATGATCCATGATTTCGAGCGCGCCACAGGGCCCTGGCATCTCGAATGGGTATCGCTGCCGGAAAGCTTTCTGCTCACAGCATCGTCGCTCGCAAACGCCAAATTCATGCTGGCGGGACTGGTCGTGCATGAGCAGCGGATGCGCGACAATCTCGACCTCACCCACGGCCTGATCGTGGCCGAAGCGGTGATGATGGCAGCAGCGCCGAAGCTCGGCCGCCAGCACGCGCATGACGTCGTCTATGACGCTTGCCGCGCGGCGATCGAGCATGGCGGCGACCTTGCCGGCAACCTCGCGAAGATTCCCGAGATCGTCGAGGCGATCGGCATGGAGGCCATCCGTTATCATTGCGATCCCGCGAACTATCTCGGCCTGTGCGGCGAGATGGTGGATCGGGTGACGGCGACGGAGCCGCATTGATCTTCCTGATCCTGTCGGCTTCCGGTTGATAGACCTTGGTCGCACAACCGGCTTCAGCCGTTGTTTACCATTCAGGCGTCCAATGAATCATTCGGACACGGACGCTCGATATGGATATCGATCTTGCCGCGCTGGTCGGGCTGACCCCGGCGGATGCAGGCTGTCTGCAAGCGCTCAAGCAGCAGATGGCTCGCGGCCAGGAGGACGTGATCAACGCGTTCTACGGCCGCATTCTCTCATTTCCTTCCTTCAAGGAGATGATCGAGAAAACCTGCGAGCGGGACAACATCGATCTCGGCCAGCTCGTCGCCCACATCAACGGCGTTCAGTTCAAGCACTGGCAGCGCTTCTTCGAGGGCACACCGGACAAGGCCCTCAAGGATTTCGCCCAGAAGATCGGGGTCGCGCACGAAAAGTGCATGCTCAGCAACGACCTCTACGTTGCAAGCTCTGCCGTCATCCTCGAGAAATTCCTCGGGCTCGCCATCGACCAGCATCTCGGCGAGACCCCGCAGGCCCAAACGGTCAAGGCATCGCTCAGCGCCATCGTCCGGATGTTCTTTTTGGATATCTCCTACGCGATTTCGGCCTACGACAACGCGGCGGCGCGCACCGCATTTCAACAGGTCTCCGAGCCGTTGCTCAATGCCTTCGAGGTCGAGGTCGCCAGCGATCTCAAATCCATGGCGGGCGCCGCCGAGGAGCTCAACGGCACCATCAAGAACATCGTCTCGCTGAATCTCGACAATATGCAGCGATGCCGCGACACCGTGTCGAGCATCGAGACCCTGACCCAGAATCTCGCCGAACTCGGCGAGACAACGCGGCAGATCGAAAGCTTCGTCAAGGTCATCACCGATGTCGCGCGCAAGACCAAACTGCTGGCGCTGAACGCCGCGATCGAGGCAGCGCGCAGCGGCGAATACGGCCGAGGCTTCAGCGTCGTCGCCAACGAGGTCAAGGCACTTGCCACCGAGGCCGAAAACGCCACCAAGGATGTCACACGCCAGGCCAGCGACATCCAGACCGCGATCGACCATGCCATCCGGCAGGTCACCGGCTCGCATAAGCTGGTGCAGGAGATCGACGCCGGCATGACCACGGAAAGCCAGGCGATCGGCGCCCAGAGCACGACGGTCAGCGAGATATCGACCAACCTCGCGGCGATCTCCGAAAGCGCCCATGGCTTGCGGGAGCGCTTCAAGACACTGAACATCGCCTGACGTTTTTGCTCTCTCCTGCTACCGGCCGGCAATTCCGGTTTGCATCTCGCATCAGGACGGCCAGAATGCCCGCCTGAAAGCGGCATGTCTTGAGCGCGGAAAATCCCTGTGACTGAACCTGAAATCATCCTGCATCATTATCCACGCTCGCCGTTCGCGGAAAAGATCCGCACGGCTTTCGGGATCAAAGGGCTGCGCTGGCGCTCCGTCGTTCAACCGCGCATGGCGCCGAAACCCGATCTGACTGCGCTCACCGGCGGCTACCGCCGGATTCCGGTGATGCAGATCGGCGCGGACATCTTTTGCGACACGCGATGCATCCTACGCGAACTGGAGCATCGCTTCCCCCGCCCGAGCCTTTATCCCGCCGGCACAGCCGGCCTCGCGGACCTGATCGCCGCGTGGGCGGACCGCGACCTGTTCGCGGCGTCGCTCGGCCTGGTGTTCGGGCTGCACGGCGACCGCTTCCCGCCCGAACTGCATGCGGATCGCGCGCGTTTCACAGCAGGACGCTTCGACGGCTGGAACAGCGCGAAGATGCGCACGCGGATTTTCGATCTGCGCCAGCAGCTCGCGCTTCAGTGCGGCTGGATCGAGCAGACGCTGTCTCACGACAACGGCTTCCTGCTGGGAGATGCACCGTCGGCCGCCGATCTCGCGGTGTATCATCCGCTCTGGTATCTGCAGGGCAATCTTGAAACCGACTCCGGCCTCGACGGTTATCCGCGCATGCGAACCTGGATGACGCGCATGGATGCGATCGGCCACAGCACGGTGGAGGAACTTGCGCCGGAGGATGCACTGACCATTGCCCGCGATGCTGCTCCAGCGGCAATTCCGCGCCAGAACATCGATGCGGCAAACCCATGGCAGCCCGGCAGGCGGGTCACGGTCACACCGGACGACTGGGGTTTCGATCCCGTCGAGGGCGAAGTCGCCTGGATCGGCACCGACACCATCGCACTCCGCCGCAACGATCCGGCCGTCGGCGCGGTCACGGTGCACTTTTCGCTGCGGGGTTTTGAGATCAAGGCTGCGGCGACCTGACGATTGCCCCACAATTGCCGCCGGCTTGCGCTTGCCCTTAGATGCGTCCGGCGAATCGATCGCCGCGCCACCGCTCGAAAGGATCACCGATGAAACCCGCCCTCTACGCCATGACCTATGCCGGCTCGGACGACGTCGGCGGCGGCGCCATCTTCATCGGTAACGGCAAGGTGTCGGGCATCGATGCCGGCAACGTCCGTTATCACGGCACCTACACCGAAGAAGGCGGCCGGCTGAAACTCAACGCCGTGCTGAGCACGCCGACCGGCGCCACGCTCGTCACCGGTGACGAAATTCCGGCCGGTACGAAGCTGCAGCTCACGGCCGACTGGCCCGCCGACTTCAAGGAAGGCCAACACCTTCAAATCTCAGTGGCCGGAAAGCCGGTCACGGTTTCGTTTGAAAAGATCGACGACATCTAGGTCGGCAAGCCGACGAGGCGATCGACAACATCTCTATCCACCTGAAATAGAACGAGAATCCTGCTCTTTCAGAGAAGACTCCGCTGATCTTTTGCCAAGCCCCGCGACAGCGGGACGCACGCACCTCAGGACGATGTCTTTCGGCACATCATCTGCTATAGGCAGCGGGTGACCCGGATACGAACCATTCTTGGATGGACACTCGCAGCGCGGCAAGTACGCCTCGCGCTGATCGCGTGTCTGACGTTGAGCCTGCTCGGCTCGATGCTCCATTGCGCCGCGTCTGACGATACGTTCGCCGCCGGCGGCGCAATCCCGGGCGTCACGGTCGCGCAGGGCCCGCAGCATGGCACCACTCCGGACTCGACCGACCGTGCCTTGTCTTGTCACAGCGGGCACTGCCTCTCGCATACCATTCCCGACACCGCCGAACCGCGCATCGCAACTGCCGTCACCCTGACGGAAGCCCCGCAGTTCGCCCAGGAAACCCCTGCTGCTCCGGTCGCAGGTTTACGGCTGTTCAAGCCTCCGCGCGCGTAACGCTCCTTCCAACTCCCTTCCGATCGACCGGTCCTCAACCAGGAGCGACCGGCCGGCTGCGTTACTTCAGATGCGACCGGCGCTGACAGCCCGGGCGCAGGGAAACCGCGATGAGAGCAACGATACTGCTTGCCGCCGCGCTTCTGCTTGGATCGTCGATATCCGGCATCGCGCATGACGAAACCCCTGACGCTGATCGTGAGACGATCAAGCTCAGCGACACCCAGGTCGAAGCCGGTCACTTTGCCGTCACCGACGCCAAAGGCGGCGTGCTGGAACAGCACATTTCCGTGCCGGGCTCGATTATCCCGAACGGCGATCGCATCGCGCGGGTCGCCGTGCGATTGCTCGGCACCGTTTCGGAGCTACGCAAGCAGCTCGGCGATCACGTCGACGCCGGCGAAGTCGTCGCGGTGATCGAAAGCCGGGAAGTCGCCGAAGCCAAAAGCGAGTATCTGGCTGCGCGGCTCGTGTTCGATCTGCAGCAGACCTTGTTCGACCGCGCCAAAAACTTGTTCGACCGCAATGTCCTCAGCGAGAACGATTATCTCCGCGCGCGCACCACATACCAGGATGCGCGGGTCAAGATCGAAACCGCGCGGCAAAAGCTGTTCGCGCTGTCCCTGACTGCTGAACAGATCGAGGCGCTGCCCAACCAAACGCCTGAAACCCTGCGTCAGCAGGAATTGCGCGCCCCGATCTCGGGGCGGATCGCCGAACGCCGCACGGAACTGGGTGCGCTTGTCGGCCGCGAAGGCCTCGAGAGCGAACTCTATGTCATCGTCGACACGCGCATTCTCTGGGCCGATCTTGCCGTTCCGCTATCCGATCTTCCCTCGGTGCGCGAAGGCGGCGACGTCAGGATCGTCCAGGGACAGGAGGCCTTTTCTGCAACGATCCGCTTCATCAGCCCGCTGATCGATTCGACCACCCGCGCGGCACGCGTGGTCGCCAGCGTGGACAACACCAGCGGCGCGCTGCGCCCGGGTATGTTCGTCACCGCCGACATTCCAACCGCCAGGGTTGCGGCACGCGTCCTCGTTCCAAAAACTGCCCTGCAGACCCTCAACGGATCCCAAACGGTCTTCGTGCGCACGCCGAATGGATTTTCGCCGCGGACCGTCACCATCGGCCGCGTCGGCGCCCGCGATGCCGAGGTCCTGAGCGGGCTCGATGCAGGAGAAAGATTCGCCTCCACCAACACCTTCGTCCTCAAGGCCGAGCTCGGCAAGGGCGAGGCGGATCACCACTAGGGACGGACGGCAATCATGATCAAGCCCATTCTTTCGCTGTCGATCCGTCATCGCTGGACCGTGGTCGCCTTAAGCCTTGCCGCCGCGATCCTCGGCGCATGGTCTCTGGTTCGGCTTCCGATCGACGCCGTTCCTGACATCACCAACAAGCAGGTCCAGATCAACACCATCGCGCCCGCGCTCTCACCGACCGAGCTGGAAAAGCAGGTGGCTTTCCGGATCGAGACGGCGCTCGCCGGCATTCCGGGCCTCGAAAGCACGCGGTCGCTATCCCGCAACGGCTTCTCGCAAGTCACCGCCGTTTTCACCGAGCAGACCGACATCTATTTCGCCCGCCAGCAGGTCAGTGAACGGCTGCTGGCCCTTCGCCCCACCCTCCCCGCCGGCGCCGAACCTTCGATGGGTCCGATATCCACGGGCCTCGGCGAAATCTACATGTGGAGCGTTGGATTCTCGGACGAAGCGCAGAAGGCCGACAGCTTCACCACGCCGGAAGGCGACATCCTGACCACGGACATCGCGCGCGCCGCTTACTTGCGCACCGTGCAGGACTGGATCATCAAGCCCAAGATCAAGACGGTGCCCGGCGTCGCCGGCGTCGACTCCATCGGCGGCTATATCAAGCAGTTCCACGTTCATCCCGAACCGGACAAGCTGATCGCATTCGGCCTAACCTTCGCCGACATCACGAAGGCAATCGAATCCAACAATGTCAGCCGTGGAGCGAGCGTCATCGCCCACAATGGCGAAGGCATATCGGTCCGCTCGATCGGCAGACTTCAGAGCCTGACCGAACTGGCGGACGTCGTCGTGAGCACCCGCGGCGCCATTCCGGTGCGGGTCCGTGACATCGCCGAGGTCGATATCGGTGGTGAAATCCGCACCGGCAGCGCCAGCGCCAACGGCCGCCAAACCGTGATCGGCACGGCGCTGATGCTGATCGGCGGAAACAGCCGGACCGTAGCTTCGGCGGTCGACGCAAAGCTCGGGGAAATCCGGACAACGCTGCCTCCCGGCATCGAGGTGCGGACGATGCTCAACCGGACGGATCTGGTGAATGCGACGATCACAACCGTCGCGTCCAATCTGGCCGAGGGCGCGTTGCTGGTGATCGCGGTGCTGTTCGTCCTGCTCGGAAACTTGCGGGCGGCATTAATCACCGCGCTGGTGATTCCGGTGACGATGCTGATGACGGCCGCCGGTATGTTCCGGGGCCACATCAGCGCCAACCTGATGAGCCTCGGCGCGCTCGACTTCGGACTGATCGTCGATGGCGCCGTCATCATCTCGGAGAACACATTGCGCCGTCTCGCGGAACGGCAGTCGCAACTGGGCCGGATATTGCAAACCAGCGAACGGCTGCAGACAATCGAACTCGCGGCGGCGGAGGTGATCGGGCCGAGCGTATACGGCCAGGCCATCATCATTCTCGTCTATGTCCCGCTGCTCACCTTTTCGGGCGTCGAAGGCAAGATGTTCGAGCCGATGGCGTTGACGGTCATCCTGGCGCTCG
This sequence comes from Hyphomicrobiales bacterium, assembly GCA_017305665.1. Classification (GTDB taxonomy): domain Bacteria; phylum Pseudomonadota; class Alphaproteobacteria; order Rhizobiales; family Xanthobacteraceae; genus Nitrobacter. The sequence continues at coordinate 76,489 of JAFKKH010000022.1, read as the reverse complement.
CCTCCGCCTTCGTGCTGTCGCTGACGCTCGTTCCGGCGCTGATCGCCATCGTCATCAGGCAGCGCATCGCGGAACACGACAATGCCTTCGTGCGGGCTCTCAAGCGGCTCTACACTCCGGCGCTGAAGTTCGCGATCCGCAGGCCGGCGTGGCCGATCGCTTGCGCGGCGATCCTGTTCGCCGCCGCCGTGCTGGTCTTCACGCGGCTGGGGCAGGATTTCATCCCGACGCTCGACGAAAAAAGTCTCGCCATGCATGCGATACGGATTCCGAGCACCAGCCTCGATCAATCGCAGGCCATGCAGATCGAGGTCGAAAAGACGGTTTCGGCTTTTCCGCAGGTCGCGTTCGTGTTCTCCAAGACAGGAACCGCGGAAGTCGCATCGGATCCGATGCCGCCCAACGCGTCCGATACGTTCATCGTCTTCAAACCCCGTGCGCAGTGGCCCGATCCCCGGCTGACCGGTGACGCATTGCAAAAGCAGATCGAGGCGGCCGTGCAGACGTTGCCCGGCAATGCCTATGAATTCACCCAGCCGATCCAGATGCGCTTCAATGAATTGCTGGCGGGCGTCCGCGGCGATCTCGCGATCAAGGTATTCGGCGATGAATTCGAACCGATGCTTCGCACAGCCAACCGGATTGCCGACATTCTGCGCTCCGTCGATGGCGCCACCGACGTCCGGGTCGAGCAAACCGATGGACTGTCCACGCTCGACATCAACGTCGACAAGCAGGCCATCGCGCGACGGGGCCTGTCGCTCGCGACCGTTCAGGACACCATCGGCGCCGCCGTCGGCGGACAGGAAGCCGGGTTCGTCTTCGAGGGCGACCGCCTGTTCGAAATCGTCGTCCGCCTGCCGGAGACCATTCGCGAGGACGTCGATGCCATGAAACGGCTTCCCGTGCTGCTGCCGGGTTCGGCGGTGCCGGCCCGCACGGTGCTACTCGGCGACGTCGCAAAATTCGAATTCAGCGAAACCCCGAACCAGATCAGCCGGGAGAACGGCAAACGCCGCGTCGTCGTGACGGCGAACGTGCGCAACCGGGATATCGCGTCCGTGGTCGGAGACGCGCACCGCCGGATCGAAGCCGGGCTCAAGCTGCCGCCCGGCTACTGGCTGAGCTGGGGTGGACAGTATCAGAACCTCGAAACAGCGAAACAGCGGCTCGCGATCGTTGTTCCCGTCTGTTTCGCCGCGATCCTTCTCCTGCTGGTCAGCGCGCTGGGATCGGCGCGGGACGCGCTGATCGCGTTCAGTGCCGTTCCATTGGCGCTGACCGGCGGCGTGTTCACGCTCTATCTGCGCGGGCTGCCATTCTCCATCTCGGCCGCGGTCGGCTTCATCGCGTTGTCAGGCATCGCCGTTCTCAACGGATTGGTGATGCTGACGTTCGTCAAGCAGCTCATCAGTGAGGGACAGGACAAATCCGGCGCGATCTATCGCGGCGCGCTGGTCCGGTTGCGGCCGGTGGCGATGACGGCACTGGTGGCTTCGCTTGGTTTCGTTCCCATGGCGCTTGCAACCGGCACCGGCGCGGAAGTGCAACGGCCGATCGCCACCGTCGTGATCGGCGGGCTCGTCAGCGCCACGCTGCTCACGCTGTTCGTGCTACCCGCGCTCTACGCGGCATTCGGACGCATGACAAAACGATGATTCCGTCGACCAGCGGCATCACAAAACCATAACAATTGTCGCTTAAGCATCGACTCGGTTGTCATGGAAAATTGAACCGAGCCGGGAATGGCGGCATTTCACATGCTTCGTCAGATATGGTTCGCGTTTGCGTTCACACTTGTCACGGGCCTGCTGCTTCCATTCCAGATGGTTGCAGTTTGGGCGAAGCGGCCGGCGGCCCTGCGCATTCCAGTGCTCTACCATCGTTGTCTCGCCCGCCTGCTCGGCTTGAGCGTGACGGTGGACGGTGACCCGGCGCACGATCGGCCGCTGCTGATCGTATCGAATCACATTTCATGGCTCGATATCATCGTATTGTCCTCTCGTGGGCCCCTCACCTTCGTCGCCAAGAGCGAGGTTGCCGGCTGGCCGCTTCTCGGCCTGCTCGCCAAGCTTCAGCAGACGGTGTTCGTGGATCGCGAGCGCAAGCTGAAAAGCCGGACGACCGCCGAGGAGATCGCCGGGCGAATGCTCGCCGGCCATGCCGTGGTGCTGTTTGCGGAGGGGACATCGAGTGACGGCTCGACGGTTCTTCCCTTCCGTTCGGCACTGGTCGGTGCGGCCACGGCAGCCATGGCTGCGGACGGCGGCGCGGCGGCGGTGTTCGTCCAGCCGCTTGCCATATCGTACTCTCAGTCGAGCCGGCGTGTCGCCCCATGGTATGGCGACATGGAATTTTTCCCGCACCTGTTGAGCGTGCTGCGCGCGGGCAGGATTGAAACTCGCATCTCGTGGGGAGCACCGCTTGTTTTCGGGCAGGGCAGCAACCGCAAGGACGTGACCCACCGCCTCGAGCAGAGCGTGCGCGACCTCAGGGCCACACATGACACGGCGACGGCAAGTGTCACCGGTCAGGCTGCGTGACGCTCTCCCGCCGCGCCGAAGTGCGCGATGTAGCGGTGCTTGATCGATGCCACCGGCAAGGCAATGAAGACGTCGGTGGTGCCGAACTGGCGGTCGATCACGGCGCCGTTGCCAACAAAGGCGCCGAGGCGAAGATAGCCCTTGATCAGCGGCGGCAGCGCGCGCATCGCCGCCTTGGTATCAATCATGTCCTTGGCCATGCGGTTCATCTCGACATAGCGGTCCGGATGCGCCTGCACCGCCCAGGCATCGGGGGCCGCCGCGTGATGATGCAGGAACGACAGCGGCATCGCGAGTTGCTCGGCATTTGTGCCCTCGAAGCTGGCGCAGCCGATCATCGCATCGATCCGGTGGCGAACGACGTAGGTCCAGATGCCGTGCCAGAGCAACTCCACCACACGGCGGTCGCGATAAGCCGGCAGGACGCAGGAGCGGCCGAGTTCGAGGAATCGCAAACCTTCGTGCCGCGACAGCAGCCCGCCGATATCGTATTCCCGCGTGGTGTAGAAACCACCATGCGCGACCGCGAGATCCTGCCGCAACAGGCGATAGGTGCCGACGACGCCCGAGCGCGACCGGCCGCTGGTGGCAAGCGAACGGTCGATGACGATCAGGTGGTCGCAGATGCCGTCATAAAGATCAATGTCGCGCTTTGACAAATAGGTGACCGGATTGGGCGTGGCGGACATCTCATCATAGAACACGCGAAAGCGCAGCTTTTGCGCCAGGCGCACATCCCTGGCCCTGGTGGCGAGCCGAATCTCGAGCGAACCGATTCGGCCGAGCACCTCCTGATCGAGCAGCGCCTCGCGGCTCATGACCTGCAAGCCGCTATAGGCCCGCAACGCCGGGATGACCTGGCTCATTCCATTTGGCGCGAATGGCAGCCGGAAACGGAAGCCGGCAGGTCGCGCAGGAGAGTCTATGATGGACATCGGATGCAATCGCCTGTTCGGCGAATCCCCCTTGAGTTGTTGCGAAACTCAAGCACGCACACGCTACAGCCATGTGAAAGTATCGTGCGCGGTTCACATGCACGACCGCCGCTCATGACGCGGCAGCGAGCCCGGCGACCTGCCGACGGAAACGAGCAACCGTGAAAACTCGTAACGGCTCGACCGGCTCGCTTCCGGCGAACTCGATGCCGCCCGACCTTTCCGCCCATCGCACGAGGCGCGAGAGCGGAAAGTCCGGGCGCAGGCCGATGACACCGACATAACGCGCCGACCAGCGCTCGATCGCGGCGATGGCGCCCCGCTCGGAATAGAAGTGGTTGACCAGAATGATCTCCCCACCGGGGCGCAACACGCGGGCGCATTCCGACAGCACCTGCTCCGGGTCCGCAACCAGCGTGACGACGAACTGAGCGACCACGCAATCGAACGATGCATCCGGATAAGCGAGCGCGTGCGCATCCATGATGCGGAGGTCCCTGATATGCGGATAGGACCCGGCTGCGAGCCGCCGCCGTGCCTTCAGGATCATCGGCTCGGAGATGTCGACTCCGAACACCTCGTTCTCCGGCCCGTAATCCGCAAACGACAGGCCGGTTCCGACACCAAGCTCGAGAATCCGGCGGCCGGCTCGACGCGCCGCCTGTGCGGCCGCACGCCGGCCCTGCGCAAAGAACGGACCGCACAGCGCATCGTAAACGGGCGCCCAGCCGGCATAAGCGGCTGTCATCGTCGCATGCGGAAGGTCGCTGCTCATGGCAGTCCTCGCCGATGGCCGGGATGAACGTCTGACATGAAGATCGTCGTAAACCGCCGCACGCTGCGCTCCCGAATCACAGATGCCCTCGCGTTCGATCTTCAATTAGATGCGCTTATGTCATGAGTCCCGTGACGACTGGATGATGGTATGACGACGATCACGTAAAGCGGGCCTGGCTCGCAAATCCCAGGTTCAGTGCCAGTGTCTCCACTTCCTGATGCTGCGTGAGACTCCCGCGGCTCCACAGATTCATTGAAGACGGCGTGACAGCGAAAGGGCCGAATTGGCCGCAAGGATTGGAGGCGTCCCGGGTTCGCAGATGAGGCCTGATCAGCGGCGCTCAGGATAAACCGGGAATTCATATGTTATTGAAATGGCGTATATAATGCAGATCGTCGTCGCATATGGGCTCGTCGCGGCCGCGCTGTCTGGGCAACTCCCGAGCCAAGGCTGGCCCGCGATCATAATTCCACAGCGATTGTAAGGACTTCAGCTTGTCACCGTCCGCGCAATCAGCAAGAAAAGGGTAATTGTCCACTTTCGATGACACTGTACTGATCACAGGTAGGGTTCATGGCATCGAAGATGCAAACGAAAGGAAGGCGCTCAGGTTCGCCCAGACGGAGAGTCCCCGCTCGTCCATCAGTCGGGTCACGGTCCGACGACCCACTCTACCTTCAGGTCGTCCGAGCCCTGAAAGATGAGATCGTCGGCGGAGTTTATCCCGTGGGCTCGCAGCTTCCCCCGGAAGAAGAACTGCGACAACGATTCTCGGTAAGCCGCCACACAATACGCGAGGCATTGAGACGCTTGCGGGAGGACAATCTGGTCTCCTCGCGGCAAGGCGCCGCCACAACGGTTGTCTCTCCGCGCTCCTCCGATTCTTATGTCCACGAGGTCACCTCGATCAACGATCTGGTCGCCTTCGCGACCGGCGTTCGTTTTGCGATCGAGACCATCGAACTGATCGAGGTCGATGCTGATCTTGCCGCGCGTATCGGCGTCAAAAGCAACGAGCAGTGGCTTGCGGTTCGCGGTTATCGCAACATGGAAGGAAGCGACTTACCCGTGTGCCGGACGGAAGTTTACATCAACCGGGAATTTGCCGCGATCGGGAGATTGTTGCAGCGTCACACGGGTGCGATCTTTCACCTGATCGAGGACATGTTCGGCCAAAGCCTTGTCGAGGTGCATCAGGAAATCGCCGCCGCGATGATCACGCCTGATCTGGCCAAACGCCTGAAGGTCGAGGACGACGCGATGGCGCTGCAAGTCCAACGCACCTATCGGCTCGCATCGGGAAAGATCGCTCAGGTCGCCATCAATACGCATCCCGCGGCGCGCTTCCGACATGCCATGACGATACGCCGCGTCAGAAACTGATAGCTCGTCCTGGACAGCGACTTTCAAAGAACTCGTTCACGGCTTAGTCCTCGACACCGTGCCCGCGCTTCGGGATCAGCGCGGTCCGCTCAAAGCTCATGAACTGGGTGCCATCGTGCTTCTTGCCGACGGTTCGAACGGTGACGAGGCCTTGCCCCGGCCGCGATGCCGATTCCCGCTTCGCAAGCACTTCGGACTCCGCGTAAATCGTGTCACCCACGAATACCGGCGCCGTCAGCTTGATGTCATCCCAGCCGAGATTGCCGATCGCCTTCTGGCTGATGTCGCTCACGCTCATGCCCACCACGATGGATAACGTCAGGCAGCTGTTGACCAAGGGCTGCTTGAATTCCGATTTTGCCGCATAGGCCCGGTCGAAATGCAAGGGATGCGTGTTCATCGTCAGCAAGGTGAACCAGGTATTGTCGGTCTCGCTGATGGTGCGGCCCGGGCGATGCTCGTAGACATCGCCAACGGTAAAGTCATCATAGTAACGGCCGAAGCTTTCACGATAGCGCTGCGGGCCGATTTGATCGTGGCTCTGCATGAGATCACTCCAAAGGTTTGCTGTTGGTCCCGAGGACCAATGACGTGTGCTCGCCGAGGAGCGGTTCGCGCAATTGCGGCTGTGCCGGTTCTTGACGGAAGCGGATCGGCGGGCCGATGTGACGTCGGCCGCTCTCGTCCCGACGGATCATGCCGCGCGCGAGCAGACTCGGATGTTCGAGCGCTTCGGGCAGCGAATTGACGCGCCCATAACAGACATCCAACGTGGCAAGATAGTCGCTCCATTCCGCCAGCGTACGCTTGCGAAATTCAGCGGCGAGAAAATCGACCACCGGTTTCTGATGCGGACCCGGCCCGCGCAGACACAACTCAACCAGATCGGGCCGCCCCAATGCGGCGAGAAGATTGCGGATGAACTTCGGCTCCTGCCCCGCAAGAACCAGATAACGGCCATCGGACGTTTCGTAATGCCGATAGAAAGCTGCGCCGCCCGTGGTCCGTTCATGCGCTGGAACCGGCTGACGATTTTCAGCCAGCGTCGGCCCCAGGATATTCAGCATCGCACCGACCGTGACGTCATGCATGCCGATATCGATATAGTCGCCGAGACCTGTCGTTTCTCGGCGGAGTAACGCCATCAAAACACCCGAAAGCCCCTGCAGCCCAGCCAGCACGTCTGCAGCGGGAATGCCGGGCATTGCCGGCGCCCCATCGCGCCCGAGCGTCATGCTCAGCAACCCGCTCTCGGCTTCCAGGGCCAGATCGTGCGCAGGACGCGTGCGAAATTCGCCGTCCTGTCCGAATGCGCTGATGGAGCAATAAACGATGCGCGGATTGCGCGCCCGAACGGCGTCATATCCGACACCCAGCCGATCCATCGTCCCGGGCCGGAACGATTCGACGAAGACATCGGCCGTCTCGCAAAGCGCGAGCAGCGCCTCGCGCTGCTCCGCCATCTTCAGGTCCAGCACCACGCTTTTCTTGCCGCGATTGAGGTTGCGGAAGAAGACCGTGCTGGGCCCGTCGGAGAGACCGATATGACGTCCGGGATCGCCCTCGCCCGGTGCCTCGACCTTGATAACCTCGGCGCCATGATCCGCCATCGCAAGCGTCAGGTACGGCCCCGGCAGAAACACCGAAAGATCGACGACTCGAATCCCTTCCAGCTTCATGGCGTCGCGGCACGCTTGGCACTGGGCGCGCCGGACAGATAGGCGTCCGTGTCGGCACCGAACTGCGAACAGGGGGACTGATCGAGGCGCTGCCCGTTGACCTTGATCGGATTCGCCAGCACGCGAAGCCGCTTGGCCGGATGATCGACCTCCCGGATCATGCCCGTCTGCTGCAGGAACGGATTGTCGAGCGCCTGTGCGAGGTCGAGCACCGGCGCAACCGGGAGCACGCCATTCAGCTTGCCAAGCCAATAGTTGGTCGGCTTCTTGCTGAGTACGCTGTCGATAATCTCGGTCAGCGCGTCACGATTGGCCTGGCGGTCGGACTGGGTACCAAAGCGCGGATCGTTCGCAAGTTCCGGCTTCTCGATCGCCTCGAGAAGTGCCGCCCAGAACTTGTCCGTCATGCACATGATGAACAGCCAGCCATCGGACGCCGGAAACGTCTGGACCGGCGCGACGGAGTAGTGCGCACTTCGTGGCTGCCGCAACGACGCGTGCCCCTCGTTGAGATACCACGTCGCAACGTAGCCGAGTTGATGCAGGGCGACGTCGAGCAGGCAGGTATCGACATCACATCCCTTGCCGCTGCTTCGCGCCTGGATGATCGCCGATAGAAGCCCCACCGCCGCGGTCAACCCGGTCGTCTGGTCGATGATCGATGGCGCTCCCAGCCGGGACGGCGGGCCACTCGGCTCACCGGTCAGATGCATCAGTCCGGATTCGGCCTGCATCAGATAGTCATAGCCTGGCCATGCGGATCGCTCGTTGTTCCGGCCGTATGCGGACAGATGCACGCAGACGATGGAGGGTTTGACCGCTGCCAGCGACTTGTAGTCGAGGCCCATTTTGGCCGGAAGGTCACCACGCAGATTGTTGATCACAGCATCTGCGCTGGCAATCAGATCGCGCAGCGACGCTTTCCCATCCTCACTGCGAAGATCGATCGAGACGCTTTTCTTGTTGAAATTGAACGCCTGAAAATACTCGCTGTCGTTCGATCCGAGCATGAACGGACCCGTCTTCCGTGACGGATCGCCGCCGATCGCCGCATTTTCAATCTTGATGACCTCCGCGCCAAGATCGGCCAGAAGCATCGTGGCGTACGGCGCCGCGCCGAATTGCTCGACGGATACGATGCGGACTCCCTGAAGCGGCTTCATATCACAGGGTTCCTTTTCACGAGCTGCTTGGAAATGATGATGCGTTGCATCTCGTTGGTGCCTTCGCCGATGCAGGTCAGCGGCGCATCGCGATAGAGGCGCTCGATATCGAACTCGCGCGAATAGCCGTAAGCCCCATGGATTCGCATGCCCTCGATGGAATTTTCGAGCGCCGCCTCGCTCGCGAAATACTTGGCCATGCCGGCCTCCATGTCGCAGCGCTCGCCACGATCGAAAGTCTGCGCCGCATCGAGCGTCAGAAGCCGCGCGGCACGGGCGCGGGTGGCCATTTCACCAAGCTTCAACTGGATGGCTTGATGTTCGCAGATCGGCTTGCCGAACGTCTTGCGGACCTGGGCATATTCGAGCGCGAGTTTGAGCGCTCCCTCGGCAATTCCGACCCCACGCGACGCGACATTGATGCGGCCGAGCTCGAGTCCGCCCGTCGCCTGAAAGAAGCCTTGCCCTTCCACACCGCCGATCAGATGATCGGCCGGAAGGCGATAATTATCGAAGTTCAACTCCGCCGTGTCGATTGCCTTGTAGCCGAGCTTCTTCAGTTTTCGCCCGACCGTGAAGCCATCGAGCTTCGGCGCGATGAACAGGCTCATGCCGTTGTAACGCGGCTGCGCATCCGGATTGGTCTTGACCAGCAGCGCGAAGCACGAACCCTCGGCGCCGTTGGTGATCCAGGTCTTGGTCCCGTTAATGACGTAGTGGTCGCCATCACGTTTCGCCGTCATGCGGATACCCTGCAGATCCGTCCCGGCATCCGGCTCCGTCAACGCGAGTCCCCCGCGGATCTCGCCGGTGGCGAGCCTCGGCAGCCATTTGGACCTTTGCTGAGACGTTCCGAATTTCTGGATAGCCAGCGCGAGCATCAGGTGCGAATTGATGATGCCGGTTATCGACATCCATACCGAGGAGATGCTCATGACGATCTTGGCATAGGTCGCAGCCGACAGGCCGAGCCCGCCGTAGTCGGGGCTGACGACGGCACCGAACAGACCAAGCTCCTTCATCTGCTCGACGACACCGTCCGGATAGCGATCCTCGTGGTCATACTCCTTCACGATCGGCTTCAAGTCGCGGTCGACCCAGCGCTCGATCGTGTTCAGGATATGCACATCTTCTTCAGCGTCCGGAGGCATGGCGTGGTTCGCCTGCGTCATTATTCGTTTCCTTCAAGTTATACGGACAACTATGGGGGCGCCCCGCGCTAGAGCAGGATGAATACGGAGCCACCCTCGATCGTCGCTCGATATTTTCTGAGACGCATCGGGCGCTCCTGAAACAACTCTGCTCCGGTCGACAGATCAAATTCAAACCCGTGCCAGGGGCACGTCAGCACATATCCATCGCGCTCGAAGCCGAGCTCGCCGACCGCAGAGGGAGGCCAGGTGCCGCCGACAATACCCTTACATACCGGCGCACCTTTATGCGGGCAGCGATTCAGCACCGCATGCACGTCGCCGTCATCCATGCGAATGATACCGATCTGGCGTCCCTCACACTGGACGATGCGGAATTTACCGACCGGGAAATCCTCAACCTTGCCCACATCGAAGCGCTGCGCAGGTTGCGACTTTTCTTTCGTGATTGATGACATGTGAATCTCAGTCCAACCGCAGGATTTTTTCCGCGTTTCCGTAGAGTATCTTCTGCCGATCGCCGGGATTGAGCATTTGCAGAGCCTGGCTCGGCATGTCGTTATCCCAGTGCGGATAATCGCTGCTGAAGCAGAGATGATCGGCACCCATCATCTCGATCAATTGTCCAAGATGCCTCGGATTCCCGGGTTCATCGAGCGGCTGCGTCGTAAATCGGATGTGGTCGTGCACATAGTCGATCGGCGACTTTTTGACCCACGGCGTTTCATGCCGCAATTGCCGCCACGTGCGATCCATCCGCCAAAGCAACGGTAACAGCCAGGTGAAGCCGAGCTCGGCGAACATCACCTTCAGACCGGGAAATTTCTCGAACGTTCCGCAGCAAACCAAGCTGTTCACGTTCGACTCGGCGATCTGACACAGCGTAACGTAACGTTCGAAATAGGAGTCCGGAATACCGCCACACGCCATCGGCCCGCCCTGATAGATGCTGTCGGCACCGCTCGGATGGACATAGATGGGCAACCCGAAATCACATGCAGCCTCGTAAATCGGCCACCAGTAGCGGTTGCCCATCAGCACATTAATCAACGGCAACCCGACCGCGGCAACCTGCGGATGCCGTCCGATTCTGCGAATTTCAGCGGCACCCGCTTGCGGATCGAGAGACGCAACGGTCAACGCATAGCGCAGCCGACGGTCTGCCGGCAGCCATTCCTCCAGGAAGAAGTCGTTGAAGGCGGAAGCGAGGATGATGCTTTCGTCCGTTGTTGCGAGCGCGGCGCATAGTGAAGCGGCTTGCAGGCAATTCAGGAGAGCGAAATCGATATTGCAGGGTTTGATATGCTCGGAGACGACAACCCTAGGATCGCTGCCGCCGACATTGCCGTTTTCATCACGCGCATCTTCCCGGACCACCGCGCCGTTGGGATGCTGATATTTCGTCGTCAGGGCGACGCTTTGAACCGATGCCTTCTTTTGCTCGAAGCGCCGGCTCCAGGCTTTCGGCATATAGGGATACACCGCCGACAGACCGCCGCGCACCGTCGGATGGACATCGCAATCGATCACCTTCAGAGCCGCATCGGCATCCGATTTATCTGCTACTTTTGTATCTGCCATAGTCATTGGTCAGGCTCCGAAAGGTTCGTTCCACAGGTCCGCATGAGAGAAACGGCCCATCAAACTTTGCGCCCCGTTTTCATGACATTTTTTCGCGTGGCGCCTCGAGCGGCGTGACTTTGTGGCGCGATATCGAGCATGTGCGCCACATCAGACGACGCCTCCACCACGCGTTCAAGGTCGATACCGGTCTTCACACCCATAACGGACAGCATCGCGATCAAATCTTCGGTCGGGAAATTGCCAACGGCGCCGAGTTCCTTGGGCATCGCTATTCCACCGCCGATGCCGCAAATCGCGCTCTCCAGCCAATCAACGCCGGCGTCGAGCGCCGCGATGATATTCGCCGTCGCCATGCCCGACAGATTGTGGACATGAAATCCAAACGACGCGGCGGGATAATCCCCTATGAGCCGCCCAAAGAGGCGATTGACATGCGCCGGGTCTTCCATCCCGAGCGAGCCGGCCAGATAAAACCGGCGAACACCGTCTTCGTAGAGCCGCGCCACGACGGCACGAACACGCTCCTCGGGGATTGACCCTTCATATGCGCACCAGAACGCCATGCCGAGCGCCATGACGAAAGGGATCGAGTTGCTATCGGCGGTCCTGAAAGCGAGCAGATTTTCGTCGATCGCCTGCTCGATCGACATATTCTGATTTTTTTGTGTGTAGGCGTCGCTCAGCGTCATGAGGCCAAGCATCTCGTCGACTTTCGCGGCGGCAGCACGTTGCGCGCCGCGGGCGTTCGGTACCAGGCCTCTATAAACAATCCCTGGCGCCCGATGGATGCGCGCGAATACCTCTTCGGCGTCGCGCAAATTCGGCACCACTTTCGGGTGGGCGAAACTTGAAACCTCGATCGTCGGAAGCCCCAGGGCGCTCAACCGATCGATCATTCGCACCTTGACGTCGGTATCGACCCATTGCGGAAGACTTTGAAGTCCGTCGCGCGGCCCGACTTCGACAATCCTAATGGTTTCGGGAATCTGGAGCATCAATAGCAGCGCTTTGCTCTGCGTGCCCGGACGTCGCCGTTCAGGCTCGCACCATGGTCGATATGGATCAGCTTATAGCGCCTAACTTATCCGTACAAGTCAGCAGCTCGATTTTATCCGATGTGACTGGACGTATCTGCGTTGTGCCCACGGCATAATTCGGCGCTGCACGGACGATGCGTGGGGTTTCGTCGTCGGATCATCAAAATCGGGAATGCCCGCCACGAGGCGGCCCAGACACGCCCAGCAGAAAGCCACCCCTCCGGCAGCTAGCGGCCAAGATACGTATCGATGACGCGATGATCCTGGGCCAGTTCGCTCGCCGCGCCCGAAAGAACAACGCGACCATGATCCAGAACGAATGCTTCATCCGCGTGCGACAATCCGAGGGTGAGGCTTTGCTCCGCGACAACGACGCTCACCCCTTGGGCCCGCAGCACGGGAAGCGTCTCAAAGACCGCAAGAACAACCTTGGGTGCGAGCCCGGTCGACGGTTCGTCGAGCAGCAAGACCCGTGGATCCGTCATCAGGGCCCGGGCAATGGCAACCATCTGTTGCTGGCCCCCGGACATGGTCCCAACCGGTTGACGCAGACGCTCCGCCAAAACCGGGAACATCTCCAGAAGCTGCTCTCTGATTTCAGTACGCCGACTTGGACTTGCGACCTTTCCGGCAAGCTCAAGATGGTCGGCGACCGAGAGCCGGGGGAACAACTCCCGCCCACTCGGGACGTGTCCGATACCTGCGCGAGTCACGAGGTGAGCCGGACGTCCGTGAATGGGTTCCCCAAACAGACAAATGCTCCCGCTGCGGGGCGGCAGCAGGCCCGCGATCGTACGCAGGAGCGTCGTCTTCCCGGCGCCGTTCGCGCCGAGGACGACGACGATTTTCCTCGCCGGCACGACCATCGACAAGTCATGCAGAATGGTCAGCGGACCGATCCCCGCGGAGACATTCTCCAGGGTCAGCGCGGGTGTATCGACGACATGGCTCGATGCAGGCGATCCCTCAAGCGTCACTGAACTTCTCCGAGGTAGGCTTTGATAACCACCGGGTCATTCAAAACTTCGGTCGGCTTGCTGTCGGCGATCTTTCGGCCAAAATCCAGAACCAGCATCCGATCGGAAAGGTCGGCGATGGCCGCAATGACGTGCTCGACACACACGATCCCAACGACACCGAAATCCGACATGCGCCTTATGATGCCGCGCACCCTCTCCTGCTCCTCCTTCGTCATTCCCGCCATCACCTCATCCAGAAAAACCAGATCGGGCTGAAGCGCGAGAACACGGGCGAGCTCCAGCTCGCGCTGACGACCGGGGGTCAGCCGGGCGACGGGCTCAAGCCACATCTCGTCAAGGCCAACCGTGCGAAGAACCCAAGCCGCATGCTGAACCGGCTGATGCTTTTGCCGGCCGTGCCGAGCCGCAAGAACGACATTCTCCCAAACGCTCAACTCCGAAAGGAGGCGCGGAATCTGAAAGGTTCTCGCCATGCCGAGGTGAACCCGGTCGATGACGGGGAGAGCCGATACCGTGCTGCCGCGAAATAGGATCTCCCCGCTGGTCGGCTGTACGAATCCGGTTATGGCATTGAACAGCGTTGTCTTGCCCGCTCCATTCGCACCGATGATGCTGAGCGTCTCGCCCCGCCGCAGCCTGAACGACACGTTGTCCAGGGCAAGCAGTCCGCCAAAACGAACCGAGAGGTCTCGCACTTCAAGAAGGGAATCACTGCTGTCGAGGCCGGCATCAGTTGCGACCGGCGCATCTCCCAACGGCAACTCGGGCGGCGCCAGAATCAATTTGCGCTTCAGGAGACCAAACCGATTCAGCAGCGAAACCAGGCCGCCCGGAAACATCAGCACGGTCGCGATGACCACCGCGCCGTAAAGAGCAAGCTTGAGCGATGAAAAGTGAATCAGAAGTTGCTCGCCGATCAGCATGAGAACAGAGGTTCCTATCAGCGGCCCCCAAACGGTCCCGATGCCTCCGAAGAGCGTGAAGACGATGGTTTGCAGGTCGAGCGTCGGATCGAATGCACTGGCGGGATCGAGATAGCTCCGATTCCAGGCAATCAAGCCGCCGACAAGACCGGGAAATACCGCGCTCAAAATGAACGTGATAACCTTGACCCGGGTTGTCGGTACGCCCAGCGCGCCGGCGGCATCTTCATCCTCTCTCACGCTCATCGCGTCGAGGCCGAAGCCCGAACGGGCGAAGTAGGCATTCACCGCAAATGCGCACAATGCCGTCAGTGCCATCCCAATATAGACGGCGCTTGGATTGAGCTCAGGCGGAAGCGTCGTTCCCGCTGCTCCGCCGGCATAATCCCAATCGGAGAAAACGACCGTAAGAATTCGCGCCAGTCCGAGCATACCCAAAGCGAATAGAATGCCGCGGAGCCGCAGCATGATCGGACCGAAGATGGCGGCAACGATCGCCGTCACGATGCCGCCGCAACAAACCGCGACGTACCATGGGACATCGAAGTGGTTTACGAGGACGGCGGTCGTGTAGGCGCCGAGCCCGAAAAAGGATACCTGACCAAACGAGATGTAGCCGGCAAATCCGCTGATGAGATTCCAGCTATAACCCAGCGCCACAAAGCTCAGAATGTCGGTCGCCAGTTGCACCGTATATTCGGAGCCAAAAGCCGGAATGCTGATCGCCACGACAAGAAATGCCACGGCGGTCAGAAGATATCCGACGTTCATCCGATTTGTATGCGGCATCGAAACATGACCCTTCTTGCTACTGGAACACATTCCGATCACGCGGCCCGCCGAAGTCCCTGAGGCCACAACAACATCACAGCTATCAGGATCACAAAGGGCAAGACATTCGCGGCGTCGCCTCCGAGAAAGTATCCGGCCAGGGATTGTGCCAGCCCGAGCAGAAACGCCGCAATCGTCACTCCGGCGTACTCGCCGAGCCCGCCAAGCGCGACGATGACAAATGCAAGGATCGTCAGGTTATCCGCGGATTCCGCAGCCATCGGCAGGATCATGATCAACAAAGTCCCGGCGGAGGACGCCAGCGCAATGCCTAGCGCAAATGCAAAAAGCCGGACTCGGCGAACGTTAATTCCGCAGCAGGCCGCGCCGACGGGGCTTTGGGACGCAGCCAGCAAAGCCTTCCCGAACGACGTGTAATTAAGCCCGAAATACAACAGGGCCACGATCCCCACCGCGAACAGGCCGACGACCACAAGCGCCTTGCTCAACGTGATGGCCCCAAAGGTCCAGGTGCTCTGAAGGTAGGGCAGAGAGACGTAATCAGCTCCCCAGACATGGAGAGCGATCTGCACCAGAACGTAGTCGAGACCGAACGTAACCATCAAACTGAGCAGTTCGGCTCTGCGGCCCTGATTCATGAGCGGCTCGATCAACACGGGCTGCAGCAGCGCTCCGACGACGAAGCTCACGACAAAAACGATGGGAAGAACAATCAGAGGGCTTAGTCCGGTGCGAGCCGAAAGCCAGAACGTGAACAGGCCGGCCATGACGATAAAGCTGCCATGGGCCAGATTGACGACCCTCATAACGCCAAAGATAAGATTGAGACTTTGCGCGATCAGCACATAAGTCCCGCCGAGCAAAATCCCGTTGATCAGCAACTGCACGGCAAGCATAGAGACCCCCAGATCAGACCGCGCCCGTCTTCACGCCGGACGGCGAGAAAAGACGGGCGCGATCATCCTTCACGCTAATCGGGAAACGCCTTACTTGCCAGGATACGGCACGAGCAATTTCGCCTCAGCCAAATCCTCGGGCGTGACGAGCTTGAGATGGCCGTCCTGGATCTGAACGAGGCTCTGGCTAAATCCCTGAGACAAGCCGTTGGCATCGACCTTGAAGGGCCCCTGCACGGTGTCCACCGTGTTGGCGTGAAGCCATACCCGGATCTTATCCTGATCGAGCGACTTGGTGCCTTCCACAGCAGCGCCGAGCACCTTGACAGCCCCATAACCTGCGGCGGAGTGATAGTCGGGATCCTGCTTGAACATCGCCTTGTAATGTTCGGTGAACTCCTTGCTGCCGGGCGTCTTGAAGTTGTGCCACCAGCCCGTATTCGAAATGATGCCATTGGCGAGCGGACCAAGCGCCTTGGTAAAGGCGGCCGCCACCGGCCCGACGGTTTCCGCAAAATATTTCGGCGCGAAGCCCTGAGCCTGGAAGGCTTTCACGAGCCCGACGGCATCCGGGTAATACGTGCAGCCCAGAACGACATCCGGTTGCGCATTCTTTATCGCGAGCGCCATCGACGCAAAGTCGGGTTCTGGCAGGGAATACGTCGTCTTGTAAACGACCTTCATCCCGAGCTGTTCGGCCTGCTTGATACGCGCATCGTAACAGGCGAGCGTGAATGCGGATTTCAGCCCGAGCACGGCAACGGTTTTTGCGCCGTTCTTGTTCGCCAGCGGAAGCAGTCCCTCGAGATAGGTCAGAGAGCTGGCGACACCCTGAAAGTTCCACTTATTGCCCGGAACATAGATAGTCGGTATCGAAGCCTCCGGTTCGACAACAGCATACTGCTGTTTGTTCATGAGCGGCGCGATGGCTTGTGTGATTCCGCTGGAATAAGGGCCGATGAGCAGATCTGCTTTGTCTTCGGTGATGAGCCGCGTATAGAGCCGCACGGCCGTTCCGGGCTTGCTTTCATCGTCATAAATCTTGAGCTCGAGCTTGCGTCCGAGCCACCCGCCCTTGGCGTTCGCCTCCTCAATCCCAAGCTTCATGCCGTTCAGATTGTATTCGGCGTCGGCAGCGAAGGGCCCTGTTTCCGAACTGGTCGCGCCGATGAGAATTGGCTTGTCGGCCGCTTGTCCCGGCGTCGCCATGAAGGACAAAAGCATGGCCACTCCCGAAGCCCATGCCAGACGATGCAGCAAGTGTGTGTTTGTCACCTTTTTCCTCCTATGACTTTTATCTTTTGGTTGCGCTCTCACGGCGCTAGTCGCCGATGCCATTTCTCCATCTGGAGAAAGTCACCGCCCTCTTGAACGTCATAGAGCACGTTCCGCCAGCTCCGACGGTACGGATCATGACAATTCTTTGTGTGTTCTCGTTGTGTGTTTGGCCTGAGCTGACTCGCGCCTCCCTGCGGACGCGTTCGAATTTATCGGTACATATCCGTACAAGTTATCAAGCACGTGAACCGCAAGTCAACCTAGCTATCCGTCGGATGCTTCGAGGTCATCGAACAGATGAACCGGGCCAGCGACGAAGCTGGAGGAGCCACCGCGCCTTCCAGGACGCCGGATGCTTCACGGCATTTCGCCGTGTTTCATCGCTTCTGCATGTTGGATGCCCGCTACTTCGCAAGATCGCGGCGCAGGACTTCTTCGACGTTCAAGGCGTGCAGGGACAAGACAATCGAGGCTCTGGACACGGCCTCGATTGCGATTGATCCAATCGCGATCGACCAATCCACCTGATCAATGTGTGAGCAACTTACGTCAGGCGATGTCGCCGCTCGGAAAGCCTACCTGGCGAGCGTGGTGAACGCGATCCTCGTGCCGAAGGACACGATCCAGACCGCCGGATCAAACGACAACATCCGGTCCACGTTCGGACGAAAGGGGCAAGGCCCTCGGTTGTCGGTTGGTGAATCTGTTCAGGAATGGTGCCCAGGGGCGGGATCGAACCACCGACACTGCGATTTTCAGTCGCATGCTCTACCAACTGAGCTACCTGGGCGCCGCCCGGCGCAAACGCCGGGAGCGCCGGTTTATAGTCAGGCGAAGCAGCCCTGTCCACCCGTCGGGTCATGTTTCTAGGCTAACGACGATCCCGCTCAAATCGTTGGTGAATCGACGAATCCGGGACTGACCGTGGCGGCTAGAGCAAAGCGTTGGGCTGTCCGCCCTACTCCGCGTCCTCGTCGTCCTCGGGGCGAACCGGGATGGCATAGGAGCCTGAGAGCCAGCGGTTGAGATCGACATCGCGGCAGCGCTCCGAACAGAAGGGCCGCGAGGCCTCGACGGACGGCTTGCCACAGATCGGGCACGGCTTGGCCGCGCGCGACCCGGAGCGCTTCTCACCCGGCATTGGTGGTATTCAGCCAGCCGAAGCGGATCGGAAATCCCTCGCCGCCGAGCAGCGACACCGATTCGTAAAGCGGCAGGCCGACCACGTTGGTGTAGGAGCCGACCAGCTTGACCACGAAGGATCCCGCGACGCCCTGCACGGCATAACCCCCGGCCTTGCCGCGCCATTCGCCGGAGCCGATGTAGGCCGTGATGTCCTCCTCGGTCAGCCGTTTGAAGCGGACACGGGTCTCGATCAGGCGCTGGCGGAAGTTGCCCTTCGGCGTCACCAGGCAGATCGCGGTGTAGACGCGATGATTGCGCCCCGAAAGCAGCCGCAGGCATTGCGAGGCCTCATCGACCAGCTCAGCCTTGGGCAGGATGCGGCGCCCGACCGCCACCACCGTATCGGCGGCAAGGATGAACGCGCCGCGAAGATCACTATCCAGTTGCAGCGACTTCAGCGCCGCGTCGGCCTTGGCGTGCGCGAGGCGGTTGGCGCAGGCGCGCGGCAGTTCGCCCCGCTTTGGGGTCTCATCGATGTCGGAGGGGCGCAGGGCATCCGGCTCGATCCCAGCCTGATTGAGCAGGCTGAGACGGCGCGGCGAACCGGAGGCGAGTACGAGTTTTGGACGGCCTAGCATGCGAGCGATGTGGTCCAGGCTGGAGCGATGCGCGCGGAACCTATCGGAAGCCATCCGGTTCGACAACCGGCCGCGTAGTCCGTTGCGGGAACCTAGTGTCCCGAATCCGAAGTTCGCCTCATTGGATAGCCTGGTGGCGAACTTCTTAACCCGCCGCGCTAGCGTCGGCGCGTGAAAATCCCGTACAGCAGCACCGGGAGCGCCAACGCCGCCCAGGACAGGCCGTCCCAGATGCCGTCGCCGAGCAGCGCCGACAACAGCCCGACCGTGCTCAGCACGGCGATGACGAGCGGCCATTTGAAGATATCGCGGACCGATTGCCGCTTCACACGAACCGCCGTCATGATGTCAGCACCGGAGTCGTGCCGGATGCAGCGACGGGTTCACGCGCCGCACTCTCGCCCGGTTTGCGCCGGCGCAGCCAGAGATAGACGCCAGTTCCCAGCACGATAATGGTCAGCACATCGAGCAACGCCCAGATGATCTTCAGCGGCATGCCGCCGTAGTCGCCGAAATGCAGCGGCTGCGAGATGAACAGCGCGGTGACGTACCACGGCATGTTCCGGCTGTCGGTGAGCTTGCCGGTCTCGGCGTCGATCAGCGCCGGCTTGAGCAGGCGTGAGGTCACGGGCGTATCACCGCGCATGAACACGGCGTAGTGGCTTTTGCTGGAGAAGATCGTGCCGGGGAAGGCGATGAACGACGGCAGCATGCCAGGCGTCGCTTTCGAGGCCACCTCGGCGGCGGCCTGCACCGAGGTCGGATGCGCTGGCGTCGTGCGGTCGCGATACTGCATCGTCATCTCGGCGAGTTGGCCATACTGCCACATCTTGAGCACGAGATCGGCCCACGTATTGATGACGCCGGTGAAGCCGACCACCAGCGTCCA
Source organism: Hyphomicrobiales bacterium (assembly GCA_017305665.1). GTDB lineage: Bacteria > Pseudomonadota > Alphaproteobacteria > Rhizobiales > Xanthobacteraceae > Nitrobacter. The sequence goes on along the minus strand of JAFKKH010000022.1, from coordinate 56,715 downwards.
CATCACCAGCAGAATGCCCGCGAGGTTATGCAGATCGAGCCAGCGCACCACGCGCGGGCGGTCAGCGCGGTAGGCGCCGAACTTTTGTTTGCGCATCGACGGCGCATAGACCACGACGCCGGAGACAACAGCGACGCAAAACAAAATCCCCATCAGGCCGAGAAACAGCTTGCCAGGCAAACCGGCAAACATGTCGGTGTGCAGCTTGAGCATGATGTAGGTAAAGCGTCCGGTGACATCGGGCGCGTCGAGAAAGGCCGCGGTGTGTGCATCGACGCGGACGATGCGGTTGTCGGCCGGGTTGGCGTCGATGGTCTTGCCGACGCTGACCAGCATCGCGTTCGGATCGTCGCGATCCCAGATCAGGAAATGCGGTACCTGCCCCGGCATCGCCGCCACGGCACTCGCCACGATGCGGTCGAGGTTCGCGGTCGGCGTGCCGTCGGGAACGACGCTCGCCTTGACCTGGTCATGCAGCAGTTCGTCGATCTCCTCATGGAAGATCAGCGGCAGACCGGTGACGCACAGCATCAGCATGAACAGGGTGCAGATGATGCTGGACCACTTGTGGGTCCAGCTCCACTTGCGCAAGGTTTTTGGTGTCATTCCCGACTCACTTCGCTCACTTCGTGATCAGCGACGGCCGCGACGGCTCCGCGTTCCAGCTATACTTCAGCGTGCCGAGCACGGTGCGGCCGGTGCCCATGGCGCAATAGGCCAAACCGGTCAGGCACGACTGCACATAGAAACGGTCGGCGAGGTTGGTGGCGTTGACCTGCACTTTCCAGCCCTTCAGGTCGGGCCTCGCATAAGCGAGGTCGTAGCTCAGGCTTGCATCGAACAAAGTGTAGGACGGAATCACGAACGTGTTCGCAGCGTCACCGTAGCTGTCGCCGACATAGCGTACGCCCGCGCCGATACCCAACCCAGCCAGCGGCCCGTTGTACCAGGTGTATTTGCCCCACAGCGATGCCTGATCGAGCGCGGTGCTCTGCAGATATTTGCCGGCATTGCCGTCGAGGCTCTTGGTCACCCGCGGATCGATATGCGTGTAACCGGCAATGACCTCGAATTCGCGGGTCACATTGCCGCGCGCCTCGAATTCGAATCCGCGCGCTCGCGCGGCATCGGTCTGGATGCTGAGGAACGGGTTAACCGGATCGGCGGTCAGGACGTTGTTCTGATTGATCTCGAACAGCGCGGCGGTGAGCATCAGGTTCATGCCGTTCGGCTTGAACTTGACGCCGATCTCCTTGCCCTCCCCCGTGGTGGGCCTGAAAGCATTGCCGAATCGATCCGCGCCGAGGTTCGGCGTGAACGACGTCGAGTAGCTGATGTAGGGCGCCAGACCGAAGTCGAACAGATAGTTCAGGCCGACACGACCGGTCTGCGCGGAATCGACGCTGTTATAGGTGCCGGCCGGCGGAAAGAACGCCTTGCTGGTGAAGCTGCTGTTGACCCAATCCTGACGCCCGCTGAGCGCCAGGGTCCAGCGATCCCACTTGATCTGATCCTGCAGATAGAGACCGGCCTGACTTTGCTTGTCGTCACGCAGGATGAACGACGACAGCGAATTGAACGACGGGATCGTCGCGCCGTAAACCGGCGCATAGGCATCGATCGGCGCAAGTGCTCCCGAGCGATAGTCGCTGCTGGCCGACAGGTTGAAGTAATCGAACCCGGCCAGAACCTTGTGCACCAGAGGACCGGTCCTGAAATCCGCCTGCAACTGGTTGTCGAGCGCAACGTTGCTCGCGTGCGCGATCATGTAGAGATAAGATCGGTTCACCAGCCGATCACCGGTCATCCCTTCCGAACGAGTCGCGGCGAGATCGTTGCTGACATCGAAATAACGGAAGTTCTGCCGGAACTGCAGGTTGTTGTCGAAACGGTGCTCGAACTCGTAACCGACCGACCATTGCTCGAGCTTGAACCGGTCCGCGCCCGGTTCGCCGATATAGCGGCTGTAGGGAACATGACCGTTGGGATTGGGCAGGAACGACACCTGCCCCGGCACGTATTGCTGGTAGCCCTTGTTGTCGAGGTTCGAATACTGCGAGAGCAGGGTGAAGCTCGTATCCGTCGACGGCCGCCAGGTCAGGCTCGGCGCGAAGAAGATCTTGTTGTCGGTCATGAAGTCGGTCTGCGTATTGGAGTCGCGACCGAGGCCGACGAGGCGGTAGAGGAACTCGCCGTTCTTGTCGACAGGACCGCCGATATCGAAGGCGCCCTGGAAGCGCTCGAACGAGCCGAAGCTGCCTTCGACGTCGTAATGCGGCGTCGCCGTCGGCCGCTTGCTGACCATGTTGATCAGGCCGCCCGGATCGGACTGGCCGTAAAGTCCGGATGACGGTCCCTTCAACACCTCCAGGCGCTCAAGGCCATAGGTCTCGATGCGCGGCACAGCGAACGTCGTCGAATCGTTCGGCAGCCGCAATCCGTCGAGATAGCGCGGCGCGTCGAAGCCGCGCAGCTTGAACAGATCGAAGAACGTGTTGGCGCCAAAACTCTCCAGCGAAACACCGGGGGTATAACGCAAGGCGTCGTTGACGCTCTGCACGCCCTGCGCCGCGATCTGGTCCTGCGTGACCACGGAGATCGACTGCGGCGTTTCGAGGATCGACGTATCGGTCTTGGTTGCGCTCACACTGCGGGTCGCAAGATAACCGTCCACATGACCTTTCGCGCGTTCGACACCGGCGCCGGCATTATCCTGTGGGACGACGACCTGCCTCTGCGCAGGAGCCGCGGCCCGACGGGTCGCGCGCGACGGCCGCGACGCGCGACGCGCGGGCTTCGCAGTCCGCGCCGCCTGCTGGGTCGGCGCATCGACCGTCACCGCGGGCAATTGCGATTGCGCGTATCCTGCATTCGGCAAACAGATCGACAGCGCAGCCATGCTTGCAGCCCCCAGGCATACGCTTTTTAGATTCATTCTTGACATTGTTGATCGCCCCACATCGCGCCAGCTCATCCAGCGCCCCGCTTTGCTTTCCCTTAGCATCGCGATTTCTGTTGACGACCGATGGCGCGTTAGAACGTCTACAAACCGCGCCGTTCAAAATCAGGTGTTGCATTTGTGCCTGCGGCACAGGGGTTTTCTGCGACAACATGAAGCAGAAATTTCGAATTGGTCTAAGTCTAATTCTAAAAACAGAAACGCAGGACGACCTCGCGGAGTCCAATCATGCGACACATCGCGACACGCGATGACGCGCTGTGAGGCTGACGACGTTCGATCCTGTACGCAAGCATCCAATGAGACGCACGCGCGCGTCAGATCAGATGACGACACCGCCGCTTCGCGTAAATCGCTTGCGCATCCGCAGCACCAGATCATCGCAGACGTCGCGATAGGCCTGCATGCGCTGCTCGCGACTGCCCTCGACGTTGGTCGGATCGGGAGTCGGCCAGTATTCGACGTCGGCGGCGAGCGTGCGCGTCAGCTCCAGCGCCTTGTGATGGGCTTCCGGCGACAGCGTAATGATGAGATCGAAGTTGAGGCCTTCCCAATCGTCGAGATCCTCGAAGGTCATCGGCCGATGCTTCGAAATATCCTGACCGAGCTCGGCCATCGTGGCGACGGCGAACGGATCGAGCTCGCCGGTCCGGACGCCGGCGGATTTAACGTATAGGGTTTGCGGGAACATGTGCTGCAGCAGACTCGCCGCCATCGGCGAGCGCACGCTGTTGAGCGCACAAGCGAACAACACCGACTGGGGATGATGTACGCGCGACGGCGCGACCATGCGGTCAGGCCGCTTTTGGTTTACGCGGAACTCCCGCGCAACCGCTTCGCGCACGACGCGAGGATATGTCGCCCCGGGTCATGTGCTAACCCTTCCAGTGCAGGACAGAGATCAGGGTGAACAGCCGACGCGCGGTGTCGAAGTCGACACGCACCTTGCCCTTCAGCCGCTCCTGCAGGGTGCGCGATCCCTCGTCATGGATACCGCGGCGCCCCATATCGATGGCTTCGATCTTGTCCGGCGTCGCGGTGCGGATCGCCTGATAATAACTGTCGCAGATCATGAAGTAGTCCTTCACGATCCGCCGGAACGGCGTCAGTGACAGCAGGTGCGCCACCACGGGCGTGCCGTCCTCGCGGCGGATATCGAACATCAGACGGTTGCCGGTGATCGCGATGTGCAGCGTGAACGGGCCACCCTCCGCGCCGTCCGGCGCGAACAGGTTCTGCTCCACGAGGTCATAGATCGCGATCGCCCGCTCATGCTCGATGTCAGGCCCGGAACGCCCGATCGAATCCTCATCGAGCGTCACCGCGACGATGCGATTTCGGGAATCGTCCTCTGGTGGTTCCTTGCTCATCGCAGGTTGAGGCGCACTCCGACCGAGCGGGCATGGGCATCGAGACCTTCGGCCTTGCCGAGGGTCATCGCCGCCGGACCCAATGCCCGCAACTGGTCCGGCCCGCATTTCAGGATCGACGTTCGCTTCATGAAGTCAAGCACGCCAAGGCCCGACGAGAACCGCGCCGAGCGCGCAGTCGGCAGCACATGGTTGGAGCCGCCGACATAGTCGCCGATCGCTTCGGGCGTATGGGCTCCAAGGAAGATCGCGCCGGCATTGCGGATGCGCGCGGCGAGACCTTCGGGATCTGATGTCATGATCTCCAGATGCTCGGCTGCGATGGAGTCCGCGAGCTTTGCTGCCTCATCGAGGCTTTTCACCAGGATGACGGCGCCAAAATCGTTCCACGAGGCGCGCGCGATCTCCGCGCGCGGCAGCGTGGCAAGCTGCGCCTCCACAGCGCGCTCGACATCGGCAGCGAGCGCCTCGCTGTCGGTGATCAGGATCGATTGCGCGTTGGCATCATGCTCGGCCTGCGCCAGCAGATCGGCGGCAATCCAGTTGGCATTGCCCGTTTCATCGGCGATGACCAGCACCTCCGACGGGCCAGCGATCATGTCGATGCCGACCTTGCCGAATACCTGCCGCTTGGCCGCCGCGACGTAGGCATTGCCGGGACCGACGATCTTGGCCACCGGCGCGATCGTCGTGGTGCCATAGGCCAGCGCTGCAACCGCCTGCGCACCACCAACGCGGTAGATTTCGGACACACCGCCAAGCTGCGCCGCGGCCAAGACCAGCGGATTGATCTTGCCGTCCGGCGACGGCACCACCATCACCACGCGCTCGACACCGGCGACCCTGGCCGGCACGGCGTTCATCAGAACCGACGACGGATAGGCGGCCGAACCGCCCGGCACATAAAGTCCAACCGCCTCGATCGCGGTCCAGCGCGAGCCGAGCTCGACGCCGAGCGGATCGGTGAAGCGGTCGTCTTTCGGCAGTTGCCGGCGATGGAAGGTTTCGATCCGGTCGCGCGCCAGTTTCAGCGCCTCGATGGTCGCCGCATCGCAGGCCGCCACGGCCGCCTCGACCTCGGCCGCAGTAAACCGCAGGCGCGCGGCATCGACGGTCAGCCGGTCGAACTTGCGCGTCGCCTCGATCAGCGCGGCATCGCCGCGCGCCGCCACGTCCTCGACGATGGCGCGGGTCGCCGCCTCGATATCGGCCGAGACCTCGCGCTTGGTTGCGAGAAACGCCTTGAAGCGCGAGGCGAAATCGGCGCTGCGGCTATCGATGCGGATGGGCATGAGGGGGTTCCGGCAAAACCTTGTCACAAGCACGCTCAATGGCGCGGCCTCAAATCGCCGTCAACCCTCCCATCGCTTCCAATGGCAGGGCGACACCGGGTCCGGGCGCGAAAAGGCTGTCCGCGGCGGGAGCGCAACCGCAAACGCGGGGCTCGCATTGCTAGTCGCTGATGCGCTCGATCGAGGCGCCGCAGGCCGACAGCTTTTCCTCGAGCCGCTCGAAACCACGGTCGAGATGGTAGACCCGGTTAACCATGGTCTCGCCTTCGGCGGCGAGGCCCGCGATCACCAGCGACACCGATGCGCGCAGATCCGTCGCCATCACGGGCGCACCACGCAGGGTCGCGATACCGTCGATTGTGGCGGTTTCGCCGTCGAGGTGGATGCGCGCGCCGAACCGCGCCAGCTCCTGCACGTGCATGAACCGGTTCTCGAAGATGGTCTCGGTGATGTGGGAGGAGCCCCCGGCGCGCGTCATCAGCGCCATCAACTGCGCCTGCAGGTCGGTCGGGAAACCCGGGAACGGCGCCGTCGACACCTTGACCGGCTTGATGCCGGCGCCGTTGCGGGCGACGCGGATGCCGTCGTTGTTCGGCGTGATCACCGCGCCCGCCTCGGTCAGCACATCGAGCGCGGACTGCAGCAGTTCGGGGCGTGCGCCACGAAGTTGCACGTCGCCGCCGGTCATCGCCACCGCCATCGCGTAGGTGCCGGTCTCGATGCGGTCGGGCAGCACGGTATGCCGCGCGCCATGAAGCTTGCCGACGCCTTCGATGACGATCCGCGTCGTGCCGGCTCCGGAAACCCGCGCGCCCATCTTATTGAGGCAGTCAGCCACGTCGACGATCTCGGGCTCGCAGGCCGCATTGGTGATGACGGTGGTGCCCTTGGCCAGCGTCGCCGCCATCAGCGCGACATGGGTGCCGCTTACGGTCACCTTGGGGAAATCGATCTCGGCACCTTTCAGGCCGCCGGGCGCCTTCGCGATCACATAGCCGCCGTCGATGGCGATTTCGGCGCCGAGCTTTTCCAGCGCCATGATCAGAAGATCGACCGGACGGGTGCCGATGGCGCAGCCGCCGGGCAGCGACACCTTGGCTCCATGCATCCGCGCCAGCAGCGGCGCGATCACCCAGAAACTCGCACGCATCTTCGAAACAAGTTCATAGGGCGCGGTGGTGTCGATGATATTGGCGGCAGAGATGTGCAGCGTCTGGCCCTGATATTCGTGGTCACCCGGCCGCTTGCCCGCGGCCATGATGTCGACGCCGTGGTTGCCGAGGATGCGTTGCAACTGCACGACGTCCGCGAGCCGCGGCACATTGTCGAGGATCAGGGTCTCCTCGGTCAGCAGCGCCGCGATCATCAATGGCAGCGCCGCGTTTTTCGCGCCCGAAATCGGAATGGTGCCGTTGAGCTTGTTGCCGCCGACGATGCGAATGCGATCCATGCCGATTCCTGTTTGCTATGCATCAAGTATAGGGCAAATCGCCCGGCCCTCCAAAGCATGGAAATTTGCGGCGATTTGATGGGCTTGCGGCGGATTTGCCGTCGAATCCTCGGAGCATGGGAGGCTTTCGACCGGGACACCCGGCCGGACCATGCCTGTCGCCCGAAGGAGAACGGCCTTCACCCTTATCCCTTGATGAAGGCCAGAAGGTCGGCGTTGATCGCTTCGGCTTGCGTCGTGATCATGCCGTGCGGAAAGCCTGCATAGGTTTTGAGCGTACCGTTCTTCAGCAACTTCGCGCTGAGCGGCGCGGAATCGGCGTAGGGCACGATCTGGTCGTCGTCGCCATGCATCACCAAAACCGGAATGCCGATCTTCTTCAGATCGTCCGTGAAATCGGTCTGGGAAAACGCGACGATGCCGTCATAGTGCGCCTTGGCGCCGCCCATCATGCCCTGCCGCCACCAGTTCTGGATCACGCCTTCCTGAGCCGTTACGCCCGGCCGGTTGAATCCGTAGAATGGACCCGCTGGAAGATCGCGATAGAACTGGGCACGATTGGCCGCGAGTTGGGCCTGCAAACCGTCGAACACGTCTTTTGGCAATCCGCCGGGATTTGATTCCGTCTTGACCATCAGCGGGGGCACCGCGCTGATGAGGACCGCCTTGGCTGCGCGGCTCTCGCCGTGTCGTGCCAGGTAGTGTGCGACCTCGCCGCCTCCGGTGGAATGACCGACATGAACGGCATCCTTCAGGTCGAGATGTGCGGTCAGCGCCGCCAGATCGTCAGCGTAGTGATCCATGTCATGGCCGTCGGCCACCTGGCTGGACCGGCCGTGGCCGCGCCTGTCGTGCGCGACCACACGAAATCCCTTGCCGAGGAAGAACAGCATCTGCGGATCCCAGTCATCCGATGACAACGGCCAGCCATGACTGAAGACGATCGGCTGACCGCTGCCCCAGTCCTTGTAGAAGATTTCAACACCGTCGCGGGTGGTGATCGTCGGCATCATGAATTCTCCTGAAAGGACGCGTGTCGTGCGGATACCTGGCTCAGTGCATCACAAGGGGCCGGAATTTCCTGACGGCGCCGATGACAATCGCAATAAACAGCACGAGCACGACCCCCTGCACGATTGCGAAAGGCGGCCCCGACGGCGGATTGCTCGGCGCCAGCGCGTGCAGCGGTCCGATCTTCAGGAAACCCTGTATCACCAGCACGAAGATATTGAGATAGAGCGAGGTCATCGCGGTCACGACATAGATCCAGCGCCATGCGCCCGACAGTCGCCCGACATAGAGCGCGATGACAGCAACCGCCAGCAGCGCCAGCGAGATGATGCCAACGACGTGCGACGGCAGCAGCTTCGTGAACGGAAAGCCGAACCCGGTCACGCTGGTCAAAATCGTCGTTATCAAAAACAGCGCGGTCCATCCCGGTCTGCGGTCGGAGGACAGCAGTCCGAACATGACGACCAGTCCCGAGACGATTCCAATCAGGCTGATCGCGACGTGCAGCAGCGTAAATGCTGCCAGGCTCATTCCGAAGACCATGGTGATGCTCCCCGCTCCCTGAACGTGCTCGAATGCTACGACCCTGGCAGACGAATTACCGCGGATTTCGCTGCTGAAATCGGCGGCATGCGATGCGCCGCATTCAGTAATAGCGAGGGATCGGTCCGTTGTGCGGCGTCTTTCGCCTCGATAGATCGAACATCACTTCATCAACATAGCACCATCCCCAACCCTCGGGCGGATCATAGCCTTCGATGATCGGATGCTGCGTGGCATGGAAATGTTTCGTGGCGTGCTTGTTCGGGGAGTCATCACAGCAGCCGACATGACCGCAGGTGCGGCAAATGCGGAGATGCAGCCACGGGCTGCCGATCTTGAGGCACTCCTCGCAACCGAGCGCGCTAGGCGTGACGTCGCGGATGCCGGCGATATGGGTGCAGGGCTTTGCCATAAGATACTCCACACTTGTTGTTACAGGGCCGGCCTCGCCGCGTCGCCAAGAAACGCATGCAACGCCGCGACGACCTGCGCGCCTTCGCCGATGGCGCCGCCGACGCGTTTGACCGAGCCGGAGCGAACATCGCCGACCGCGAACACCCCGGACACACAAGTCTCCAGCGGCGCAACGCGATGATCCTTGTCGTCCTTACATGCAGCGCCGGTCAGCACGAAGCCGCCGCGATCCACGGCGACGCCGCAGCCATCAAGCCAGGACGTTGCCGGATCGGCGCCGACGAACAAAAACAGGTTTCTGACGTCGAGGCCGGCCTCCTCACCGGACAGGCGACTGCGCCAGCGCACGCGCTCGAGGCCCGCACCTTCGCTGCCGTCCAGCGCGACCACTTCGGTGTTGAAGACCAGTTCGATATTCGGCGTCGCCTCGATCCGTTCGATCAGGTAGCGCGACATGCTGGCGCCCAATCCGCCGCCACGGATAACCATATGGACCCGGCGGGCATGCGCCGACAGAAAGACGGCGGCCTGTCCCGCGGAATTGCCGCCACCGACCAGAATGACATCCTGATCCTTGCACAGCCGCGCCTCGATCGGCGAAGCCCAGTACCAGACGCCGCGACCGTCGAAACGATCGAGGTTGGCGATCTCCGGCCGGCGGTAGCGCGCACCGCTGGCAATCACGATCGAGCGGGCGCGCAGCACTCCGCCGTCATCGAGAGTGAGGCCGAACAGGTCCTCGGAGCGACTGCAATCGAGCGACGTCACGGTGACGGGAATCATGATGTCGGCACCGAATTTCTGCGCCTGATTGTAGGCCCGTGCCGTCAGGGCCAGACCGGAAATGCCGGTCGGAAAGCCGAGATAATTCTCGATCCGGGCGCTGGCACCGGCCTGCCCGCCGAACGCGCGCGTGTCGCAGACCGCCACAGAAAGTCCTTCGGATGCGGCGTACACCGCTGTCGACAATCCGGCGGGACCGCTACCGACGACGGCAACGTCGTAGACCATGTTTTTTGCGAGCGCACGGAGCATGCCCATCGCGCGCGCAGTATCGGCCTCAGACGGATTGCGCAGCACGGCGCCGTCGGGCGTCACGACCAGTGGCATCTCCTGCGGCGACGGCGAATAGCGCGCGATCACGTCGGCGGCATCCTTGTCGGAAGCCGGATCCAGCAAGTGATGCGGATAACCGTTGCGCGTGAGAAAACCCTGCAGCCGGATCACATCGGCGGACGCCGGCGCGCCGATCAGAATCGGGCCGCCGGTGCCGCCCTGCAGAAGACTGACGCGGCGCAGGATCAGCGCCCGCATGATGCGCTCACCGAGATCGGCCTCGGCGACGAGCAAGGCGCGAAGCCGCTCCGGCGAAATCAGCAGGGTTTCGACGGCGCCTTCAGCCCGACCGTCGACCAGCGCGTCACGGCCGGACAACTGGCCGAGCTCTGCCATGAACTGGCCGGGGCCTTGCTTGATCACCGGCGTGACATGGCCGAGCCCGTCGCGCTCCGTCACCGCAACCTCGCCGGACAAAATGACGAACATGCCGGGACCGGGCTTGCCGGTTTCGAACATCAGCTCGCCATCGCGATAGCTGCGCGCTTCGCCGAAGCGGTGCATGCGCGCGATTTCCGCGGCGGACAATTCGGGGAACGTCTGTTCGTGACGTGGAAACAGCCTGACCTGCGGAACAGGGCTGCTGGGCGCGACAGACTCGATCACATCCGGCGCCATCTGCTCACTCTTTGTGGATTGCATCGTCTGCCCGACGTTGTTGATCCGTGACTTCCGCATCTGCCGTTTGATCGGCGCGGCCGCGCGACTGCGATTTCCGCCGCTTGAGATTCTCGCGCAGGGCCGCACGCAATCGCGCCTGACGCCCCTCATCCTTGGCGTTGCGATCCGGGTCCGGCTTGTCGATCATGGCGGCCTTTGCTTGAGTGTCCCTGACGGTTGGATCGCCCCGGAGGGAAACGAGATGGCGGAAACATATGCGCTGGCGTCCGCGCCGCAACAGACTCTTTCTGCCTGGCACCGGTTCGTCGCCAAACCTCATCGCGATCTATTGGCACAATTGCTCGCCGAAAGCGTCGTCTTCCGCTCGCCCTTCGTGCAGGCGCCGATCCCCGGCCATGCCGCCACCATGCTGGTGCTGACCACTGTCGTGCAGGTTTTCGAGAATTTCCGCTACCACCGGACCTTCATATCCGGCTCACACGATGCCGCGCTGGAATTCAGCGCCAATATCGGCAAGTGGCAGTTGAAGGGTATCGACCTGATCCGCTTCGACGAGGCCGGACAGATGATCGAATTCGAAGTGATGGTCAGGCCGATCAAGGCGTTGCAGGCGCTCGGCGACGAGATGGGGCGCCGGATCGGCCCCGAACTGACGCGCCTCAAAGAGGCGGCCGCAGCACCCCGCTGATATAGAAGAGCGTCGGAGACGATTCCCCGGCCTCCCGCGCTTGCGCGCCTCCCGGCCTTGTGGCAAGGATCGGCCGCCTTGCGGACCTTTTCAGGTTGATTCCGTATCGGGGCTTGCTGCCGTAGCTCAGTGGTAGAGCACTCCATTGGTAATGGAGAGGTCGACAGTTCAATCCTGTCTGGCAGCACCATCCCGCTCCCGCTGCACATCAGTAAGATTCCCTGACGCAAAGCTCCCATCCACCGCGTCGTTTCACGGATTGGTGATCGGTGTGGACAATCAGCAGCGATCGAAAATGCCGCGCACGATCAAATTGCAGAAGCAAAATGCGTGTAGCGCGATTTTTTTAGAAGATGATTTCTCAGACCGGAAAATGGAACCCGAGCGACGATCAAATTAAGGCTTCATTGAGGTTTGATTAAGGCATCATTAAGCAACAAATCCTGTGGTTCCCCAATAGGTTGGGAACTCCATGACTGTGACCTCCGGGTGACAGCTTTTTGGTCAAAAACGCTCTAAGAGATTGCACGACGGAGCCGACGAACGGCTGCTCAAAAATTCCTGGAGAACCACAATGAAAAAGATTCTGCTCGCGACTGTGGCACTCGTCGCCCTCGGCGCGACCGCGCCAACACTGGCCGCCGACCTCGCCGCTCGTCCCTACACCAAGGCGCCGCCCTACGTCGCGGCTCCGATCTATAACTGGACCGGCTTCTACATCGGTGGTCACGTCGGTGGCGCCTTCGGCGGCAGCGACAACGCTCTCGCTCCCGGCTTCTCTTCCGGTAATGACGGCCGGTTCATGGGTGGTGGTCAGATCGGTTACGATTACCAGTTCGCCCCGAACTGGGTGATGGGCCTCGAAGCCAACTACAGCTTCCTCGACACCAGCTCGAGCTTCTCCAATCGTGGCCTCGGTTCGGTCACCGGCCGCCTCGGCTACACCTGGGGTCCGGCGCTGCTCTACGTGAAGGGCGGTTACGGCTGGGCTGACTCGCGCTTCTCCAACGGTTTCGGCGGCAATGGTGGCCGTGACGGCTACACCGTCGGTGGCGGTCTCGAATACATGTTCACCCAGAACTGGTCGGGCAAGATCGAGTACCAGTACTACAACTTCGGCGACGTCAACGTGTTCGATGCATTGGGAGCTCCGATTGGCAGCTTCCGCAACGATCAGCACACCATCAAGGCGGGCCTGAACTACCGCTTCAACTGGGGTGGCCCGGTCGTCGCGCGCTACTGATCGTTTCGACTCTTAACGATTTCGAAACCACGAAAGGCCGGCATTTTTGCCGGCCTTTTTGTTTGCATCCAAAGTCGCGCATCAAAATTACAAAACCCGTCCAGTTTTCCTGATTTTGTTAACCAGGTAACGCGATACTCCCCCCGCATCACTTTATGGACAAAATTCGATTGGGGCGGGGACACATGGCGTTGCCATTCAGCATCGGCAAATTCAAACTCCTGAAATTCTCACGTTTGAAGATTTCGCGCCCGAAATGGGGCGTGCGGGGCAGCCTCTTCGCGGCTTTTGCCACAATCGCCGGCATGGCCATCGTGATCAGCGCGGGCGCTGGCATCGTGCTCGGTCAGCTCGGCGGCATGATGCAGGATTTGAGTGGCGAAGGGATTCCGCGTCTTGCGGCCAGCCTGCAACTCGAGGCACTGAGTTCTAGTCTCGCCAGCCAGGGGCCGGCGCTGCTGGCATCGAACACCGCCGATATCCTGCAGGAACGTTCCAAGGAGATGAAGGAGACCCAGGCCAACACTGTCGGCAAGCTGGGAGAAATCATCGAGCTCGGCGCTGACAAGACCATCGTCGCGGCGCTCAACGAAACCGTCAAGAATATCGAGGACACCATCACAAGCCTCGGTTCGGCCGCGAAGGAACGTCTCGATGCGGGCGCCCGGCATCAGCAGCGATATGAAGAGCTGCGCAAGGCCCAGGCTGCTTTTGTCGCTGCATCAGGCCCGGCCATGATGGATGCGCAGGCGCGGATCAACGCCGTGCTAGGATCCGCCAACCTCTCGCAAGACGACGCCACCGAAGCCGCGCGGACCGTCGAGCAACTCGGCAACGTTATTGCCAGCACAAATCTCGCAGCCTCCGACATGACTGCGGCGCTGGCCGCCGGCAGCGGCGATTCACTCGAGCCGATCGAGACAACGTTCAAGGACGCTCAGAAGCGCGTCAAATCGAGCCTCGAGTTGCTTGGCAAGAACAACAGCACAGCAACGCTGCGGGATGCGGCGTTGAAGCTGCTCGCGCTCGGCGAAGGCAAGACCAGCGTCTTCAAGGTGCGGCAGAAGGAGCTCGACGCCGACGACTACGGCCAGTTGATCCTGGATGAAACCCGGAAACTCAACATCGGCCTCGGCATCAGCGTCAAACAACTGGTCGATGGCGTCAAGAGCGAGACCGAAGCGTCGACATCCGCCGCACGCCACAAGATTTCGCTGGCGACGATGGCGATGCTGGCGCTCGGCGGCCTGACCTTTGTCGGCTCGATCCTATTCGTCTGGCTTTATGTCGGCCGCAGCATCCTGCGCCGCATCAGTCAGTTGCAGCGATCGATGCAGCTTCTGTCCGACGGCGATCTCGAGACCGAAGTGCCGCGTAGCCGCCAGCAGGACGAAATCGCCGCGATGGCGAGCTCCCTCGGCATCTTCCGCGAGAGCATGATCCAGACCCGTTCCATGACGGCGGAACAGGACAGGGATCGCATCGCTAAGACGGAACGCGCCTCGCGCATGGAAGCGCGTATCGTCGAGTTCGAGGCTACCGTCCGCGCCGCCCTGGAAAATCTCCAGACCTCGGCCAACTCGATGCAGGCAACGGCACAAAGCATGTCGGCGACCGCCGAACGGTCGAGCGAACTGGTCAGCACCGTCGCATCCGCCGCCGAGGAAACCTCTGTGAACGTCCAGACGGTGTCGTCGGGCACCGAGGAACTGTCGTCGTCGATTTCCGAGATCGGCCGCCAAGTGGTCACATCGGCGCAAATCGCCAGCAAGGCGGTCGGGGAAGCCAAGGAGACGGACTCGACCATGCAGGGTCTCGCCGACAATGCGAGCCGTATCAGCATCGTCGTCGACCTGATCCAGACCATCGCCGCGCAGACCAACCTGCTGGCGCTCAACGCCACCATCGAAGCGGCGCGTGCCGGCGAAGCCGGTAGAGGCTTTGCGGTGGTCGCCTCGGAGGTGAAGAGTCTCGCTACCCAGACCGCGAAGGCCACTGACGAAATTCGCTCCCAGATCGCCAACATGCAACAGGTCACAACGAGCGCGGTCGGCGCAATCCGCAACATCGGCACCACCATCGGCGAGATCAACGACGTCACCACCGCGATCGCCGCCGCTGTGGAGGAGCAGGGCGCGGCAACCCGCGAAATCGCCCGCAACATCCAGCATGCGGCCGGCGGCACCAGCGAAGTCTCGAGCAATATCGTCGGTGTCTCCACCGCAGCCGCCGAAGCGGGGTCGGCAGCCACGATGGTGCTGACCGCATCGAGCGCGTTGCGCAGCGAAGCCGACTCCCTGCGCGCGGAGATCGATGCATTCCTCTCCAATATCCGGGCGGCCTGAGCCCGGATATTTCCGCCGGTCCGGCACGACCGCAGCGGATTGACTCCTGTCCTCCTGCATGTTTGCTGATGCGATGAATCCGGATCGAACCGATCCGGATTCATGCATGAATGTGATCGTCTCCGATAAGTCGACTGGATCGGCCGCGTAGTGCCGTTTCAGAAGCGGTTTGTCGCGAAACGGAGAACGCAGGAAGCCGGAATATGGATGCAGCATCGATTTCGTACGACAACAATCGCGAGCCGTCGTCGCAGCCGCGTCACGACTGGACACGCGCCGAAGCCGAAACGCTGTACGATCGGCCATTCGCGGATCTGATTTTTCAGGCGCAAAGCATCCATCGCAACAACTTCGACCCCAACCACGTCGAGACAGCGAGCCTGCTCAGCATCAAGACCGGTGGCTGTCCGGAGGATTGTGGTTACTGTTCGCAGAGCGCGCACTACGACACCGGCGTCAAGGCCACCAAGCTGATGGACGCAGACGAGGTGCTCGCGACCGCGCTGCGCGCCAGGGACGCCGGCGCGAGCCGGTTCTGCATGGCGGCGGCGTGGCGCAATCCCAAGGACAAGGACCTCGACCGGGTCTGCGACATGGTCAGCGCCGTCAAAGGACTGGGCCTCGAAACCTGCGCAACGCTCGGCATGCTCACGCCCGATCAGGCACGACGGCTGCGTGACGCCGGGCTCGACTTCTACAATCACAACGTCGATACCTCGCCGGAATTCTACGGCAGAATCATCACCACGCGCACGATGCAGGACCGCATCGATACGCTCGCGCACGCGCGCGAGGCCGGACTCAAGGTCTGCTGCGGCGGAATCGTCGGCATGGGCGAGCAGGTCGGCGACCGGCTTGGCATGTTGGTGCTGCTGGCCAATCTGCCAACACATCCCGAAAGCGTTCCGATCAACATGTGGAACGAGGTCAAAGCGGTTCCGGTCAACGATACCGCCGAGCGGCCCGATCCCATCGCGCTGGTCCGTATGATCGCAGTGGCTCGCGTCATGATGCCGAAGAGCGTGGTGCGGCTGTCGGCGGGACGGCAATACATGACGGATGAGTTGCAGGCGCTGTGTTTCCTGGCCGGCGCCAACTCCATTTTCATCGGCGACGTCCTGCTGACGACGAAAAATCCACAAGCGACGCGCGATGCCAACCTGCTCGGGCGCCTCGGCATCACATCGCAACTCGACAACGCGATCGATCCCGCCGCTTAGCACGCGCTGAACCCGACCAGGCGTGAACGCCGTCGTCGGGAACAGCAGCCATGCCATCCGGTCGTCGCCGCACGCGGTTTTCGGACTGGCGCCGCAGGCATTGTCCCGCTAAGCCGATAAGCAGAAACCGCGATGAGAGACGATGGACACCAAAACCGCCCCTCACCTAAGTCCCGCCGAAGCCCTGCGCTATCCTTGGGACGCCCCGCCGGCCCCGAACGAGGTCATCGAGGTCATGCCCGGCGTGCTGTGGGTCCGGCTCAAGCTGCCGTTCCGCCTCAACCATGTGAACGTCTATCTGCTCGCCGACGGCGACGGCTGGACCATGATCGATTCCGGCTTCGGCAACGAGGAATCGATCGCCGCATGGACCGCGCTGTTTGAGGGGCCGCTGGCCAACGTTCGCATCAGCCGGCTGATCGTCACTCATTCTCATCCCGACCACGTCGGCCTCGCCGGCTGGATCGTGGAGCGCTTCAAGTGCCCGCTCTACATGTCGCAGGTGGAATATCTGCAGTCGGTCTATCACCAGAATCGCGGCACCGAAGAACGGCGCAATGCCCAGCGGCTGTTCTTCCGACGCCATGGTATGGATGAAAGTCTCACCGACAAGCTGCTCGGCCGCGGCCAGGATTATCTGAAGCAGGTGTCGGTCTTGCCGGCCGCTTATCATCGGCTGTCGCATGGCGACGAGATTTCGGTCGGTACGCGCCGCTTCAAGGTCATCACCGGCGGCGGACACGCGCTCGATCAGGTGATGCTGTATTGCGCGACCGACAAGCTGTTCCTGTCGGCGGATCAGGTGCTGAGCAAGATCTCGCCGAACGTCAGCGTCTGGGCGGTCGAACCCGAACAGAACTCGCTCGGCGAATATCTCGCGTCGCTCGCGAGCCTGACCACCACCCTGCCCTATGACGTGCTGGTGCTGCCGGGCCACGGCGTGCCGTTCTACGGACTGAAAATCCGCATCAAGCAGCTCGCCGATCATCACGAGGAGCGTTGCGGCTTGATCGCGGAGGCGTGCCGGCTTGGCCCCAAGACCTCCAAGGAATTGGTGCCGGTGGTGTTCCACAAGCACGTCCTCGACGCGCACCAGATGGGCTTTGCCGCCGGTGAGCTGATCGCCCATGTGAATTACATGCTGGTCGAAGGCCGCCTGACGGCCGAGGAAAACGACGGCGTCCTGTCGTTTCGCTCGACCTGAGCACCCGGACGGACCGCGGCGACGCAACCGGGGTCCGGGATTGTTTGCGCTAAAGCAAATTTGACCGAAATTTCGGGCAACCGCTCGGCCACATGGCCGAATTGCGGCTCGACAGCCAAGCTGGAAACGCTCTAAAAAGGACCTTGAACGGGCCGGCTTCTCCGGGCCGTCTTCCGGATTTTGTCATGGATTACAGCAGGTTCTTCAGTAACGCCCTCGATCGCCTGCGCGACGAGCGGCGCTACCGTGTCTTTGCCGACCTGGAGCGCATCGCGGGCCGGTTTCCCCATGCAACGTGGCACTCGCCGAATGGCGCCCGCAACGTCGTGATCTGGTGCTCCAACGACTATCTCGGCATGGGCCAGCATCCAAAAGTGGTCGGCGCCATGGTGGAGACGGCGACCCGCGTCGGCACCGGCGCCGGCGGCACCCGCAACATCGCAGGCACACATCATCCGCTGGTTCAGCTCGAGCACGAACTGGCCGATCTGCACGGCAAGGAAGCCGCGCTGCTGTTTACGTCCGGCTACGTCTCCAACCAGACCGGCATTTCGACCATCGCAAAGCTCATTCCGAGCTGCCTGATCCTGTCCGATGCGCTGAACCACAATTCGATGATCGAAGGCGTCCGGCAATCGGGATGCGACCGCATCATCTTCCGCCACAACGATCTCGCCCATCTCGAGGAATTGCTCCGCGCCGCCGGACCTGACCGTCCGAAGCTGATCGCGTGCGAGAGCCTCTATTCGATGGACGGCGATGTCGCACCGCTCGCGAAGATCTGCGATCTCGCCGAGCGCTACGGCGCGATGACCTATGTCGACGAAGTGCACGCCGTCGGCATGTACGGACCGCGCGGCGGCGGCATTGCCGAGCGCGACGGCGTCATGCACCGCATCGACGTGCTTGAAGGCACGCTCGCCAAGGCGTTCGGCTGTCTCGGCGGCTATATCACCGGCAACGCCAATATCATCGACGCGGTGCGTTCGTACGCGCCGGGCTTCATCTTCACGACCTCGCTTCCGCCTGCGATCTGTTCCGCGGCGACGGCTGCGATCCGTCACCTCAAGTCGTCGACCTGGGAGCGCGAGCGCCATCAGGAACGCGCGGCGCGCACCAAGGCGATCCTGATTGCAGCAGGCCTGCCGGTGATGTCCAGCGACACCCACATCGTTCCGCTGTTCGTAGGCGATCCGGAACGCTGCAAGCGGGCTTCCGACATGCTGCTGGAAGACCACGGCATCTACATTCAGCCGATCAACTATCCGACCGTTGCCAAAGGCACTGAGCGGCTGCGGATCACGCCCTCGCCCTATCACGAGGACGCACTGATCGATCAGTTGGCGGACGCCTTGCTGCAGGTGTGGGAGCGTCTCGAGCTGCCGCTGCAGGCGAAAACCCTCGCGGCTGAATAGATCGGCTAGGACGCGGACGCCTTCGGCCGCACGGTCGCATTGGACAACACGATCCGCATCAGATCGGCGGCATTCCTGGCGCCGAGCTTGTCCATGATCCGGGCGCGGTGAACCTCGACCGTGCGTGGACTGATGCCCAGCCGCCGCCCTGCTTCCTTGTTGGAAGCGCCTTTGGCGATCTGGGCCAGGACCTCGCGCTCCCTGCACGTCAACAGATGACGGCCGAAGAAATTGGCCAGTCCATCGATCTCGCCGCCATGAGATTCACGCCACACTTTCACGGCGGCATGGACCCGGTCGATGATTGCCTCGGAGGAAAACGGCTTCTCCAGAAAATCCAGCGCGCCGAATTTCATCGCCTCGACCGCCGTCGCAACATCGGCGCCGCCGGAGATGACGAGGATCGGCGCGGCAAAGCGCGCGTCGGCAAGGTTGCGCAGGATGTCCAGTCCGGAGCCCCCGGGCAGGTTCAGATCGAGGATGACGCAGGCGGGCGACGCGTTTCGGACCGCCTCCAGGAACGAGGCGCCATCGCCAAAACATTGCGGCGTATAGCCTTCTATCCTCAAAAGAAGCGTCAGTGCCTCACGGACCGACAGGTCGTCATCAACGACGAAAACCGGGATATCGGCAGTAAACGGCAGCAGTTGACCCACCGGCGGCCCCATGAATTGAGCTCGATGAATACACAACTTATACGTGTATAGGCTGATTCGTGGAGGTGTGCAAATCCCGGCATCAGCCGCTGTCGCAACGGGCGGCGGAAGGCGCTAGATTTCGACCGAAACGCCTATGGGGCAAACCCAAGGCAACGGGCTGAGGCAACGACCTGAGGCGACGCCTCCGGAGGATCGACCACAATGCTGCACGACTGGGGCGTGATCGCAGCCGGCTTCGGCTACATCGGGTTCCTGTTCTTCGTCGCAAGCTACGGCGACCGGGTCCCGCAACTGGCGCGCGGCCGCATCGGACCGCTGATCTATCCACTGTCGCTCGCGGTCTACTGTACCTCATGGACGTTCTTCGGGTCGGTCGGACTGGCGACGACCACGAGCATCGAATTCCTTGCGATCTATGTCGGGCCGATCCTGCTGATCGCGTGCTGCACGCCGCTGCTGCGGCGGATCATCCAGCTCGCGAAATCCCAGAACATCACCTCGGTCGCCGACTTCATCGCCGCGCGTTACGGCAAGAGCCAGGCGGTGGCGGCCACCGTCGCTGTGATCGCGATCATCGGCTCGGTCCCCTACATCTCGCTGCAGCTCAAGGCGGTGGCCTCGTCGCTCGAGACCATCCTGATCGACGACCAGGCAATCGCCAGGATTCCCCTCATCGGCGACATGGCGCTGCTGGTGACGATCGTGCTCGCACTGTTCGCGGTGCTGTTCGGAACCCGGCAAACCGACGCCACGGAGCATCAGCACGGACTGATGCTCGCGGTCGCAACCGAATCGATCGTCAAGCTGGTGGCATTCCTCGCCGCCGGAGCCTTCGTGACGTTCTGGATGTTCAGTCCCGTCGAACTGGCCGATCGCGCGATGAAATCGCCGGAGGCGGTGCGGGCCCTCGAATACACGCCGTCGGTCGGCAATTTCCTGACCATGACGCTGCTGTCGTTTCTCGCGATCATGCTGCTGCCCCGGCAATTCCACGTCAGCGTGGTCGAAAACTCGAGCGATGCCGAGGTCAGCCGGGCACGCTGGTTGTTTCCGACCTACCTGGTGGCCATCAACCTCTTCGTGATTCCGATCGCACTTGCAGGCCTCATCACGTTCCCGTTCGGCGCAGTCGACAGCGACATGTATGTGCTGGCGTTGCCGATGGAGAAGCATGCCACCCTCCTCAGCATCGCCGTGTTCGTCGGCGGATTGTCGGCGGGGACGGCCATGGTGATCGTCGAATGCGTGGCGCTGGCGATCATGGTGTCGAACGACATCGTCATGCCGCTGGTTTTGCAGCGCAGCCTGGGCTCACCCGGCGACCACAAGGATTTCGGCAACTTCCTGCTGAAGACGAGACGTCTCGCCATCATCGTCATCATGGTGCTGGCGTATTCCTATTATCACGCCCTCGGCAGCGCGCAGCTCGCCGCGATCGGACTGCTGTCGTTCGCCGCCATCGCGCAGCTTGCGCCGGCCTTCCTCGGTGGACTGGTCTGGCGGCGCGCCACCGCACGCGGCGCCATGGGCGGCATGGCCGTCGGTTTCGCGGTCTGGGTCTACACGCTGTTTCTCCCGAGCTTCATGGACGGAAGCGCAGGCATCATGCTGCTGCAACACGGCCCGTTCGGCATCGCGGCGCTGAGACCGCAGGCATTGCTCGGCACAGACCTGCCGCCACTGATGCATGGTGTGCTGTGGAGCCTGTCGCTGAATGTGCTGACCTACGTCCTTCTGTCGCTCATGCGGCAACCTTCGTCGATCGAACGGCTGCAAGCCGAAATCTTCGCGCCCAACACGCTGGCGCCGCTCAATCCGCCGTTCCGGCGCTGGCGCTCGACGGTGACGGTGCAGGATATCCTGAGCACGGTGGCTCAATATCTTGGCCCGGACCGCACGCGCGAAGCATTCGACGAATTCGCCGTCGCGCGGCGCATCAACCTCGAGCCCGCCACGCCGGCCGATTTCGAGCTGCTCCAGCACGCCGAGCATTTGATCGCGTCATCGATTGGCGCCGCATCGTCACGCCTCGTGATGTCGTTGCTGCTGCGACGGCGCACGGTCTCGGCCAAAGCGGCACTGAAACTGCTCGACGACGCCCATGCGGCCCTGCACTTCAATCGCGAGATGCTTCAGACCGCGCTGAATCACGTGCGGCAGGGCATCGCCGTGTTCAATCCCGAGCTGCAGCTCATCTGCTCGAACCGGCAGTTCGGACAACTCCTCGGGCTGCCGCCGCAAATCGTCCAGATCGGGATCCCGCTGAGCGAGATTCTGGATTTTGTTGGAAGCATCGATATGTCGCCGTCGGGCCGGGAGTCGGTAAAGCTGACTCGGCTGGATGCATACACCGCCGAAGGGCGGCCTTACCTGGAGCGCCTTCCGGACCGCAACATCGTGATCGAAGTGCGCGCCAACCGGATGCCCGACGGTGGTCTGGTGATCACGTTCTCGGACGTCACGCCGAGCTTCGAGGCCGCCGAGGCGCTGGAACGCGCCAATGCGACGCTAGAAAAGCGCGTGCGTGATCGCACCGAGGAGCTGACCCGGTTGAACTCCGAACTCGCGCGCGCCAAGAGCAACGCCGAGGAGGCCAACAATTCCAAGACGCGGTTTCTCGCCGCCGCCAGCCACGACATCCTGCAGCCGCTCAACGCCGCCCGGCTCTACGTCACGAGCCTGGTGGAGCGGCAGAGCGGCGGCGAGGACTCACGGCTGGTCGAGAACATCGACGACTCGCTCGAAGCGATCGAGGAGATCCTCGGCGCGCTGCTTGACATCTCCCGCCTCGATGCCGGCGCCATGACCACATCGATCTCGAGTTTCCGCATCGGCGACCTGATGCGCTCGGTCGAAATCGAATTCGCGCCGATCGCGCGGGCCAAGGATGTGCGCCTGACATTCGTGCCGAGTTCGCTGCCGGTGGCGTCCGACCGGCTGCTGTTGCGGCGCCTTCTGCAGAACCTGATCTCGAATGCGATCAAATACACTCCTCATGGCCGCGTGCTGATCGGCTGCCGCCGCCGCGGCAAATCGCTTCAGATCAACGTCTATGACACCGGCGTCGGAATCCCGGCCTTGAAGCGTGGCGAGATATTCAAGGAGTTTCACCGCCTCGAACAGGGCGCGCGGATCGCGCGCGGCCTCGGCCTCGGCCTGTCGATCGTTCAGCGCATCGCGCGTGTGCTGGATCACGGCATCGCGCTGGATTCAAATCGCAGCGGCGGCTCGGTCTTCTCGGTCACGGTTCCGATTGCCACCGCCATTAACCACACCACCACGGTCACCACCAGCACGCCGCTGTCCCGTGCGCCGATGAGCGGTGCCCTGGTCGTGTGTATCGAAAACGATCCGGCGATCCTCGACGGCATGAAAACGCTTCTGAGTTCGTGGGACGCCCGCGTGATCGCCGTGGCCGATCCGGAGTCGGCGATCGAGGCCATTGAGGCGGCCGGCGAACGGATCACAGGACTGCTGGTGGACTATCATCTCGACCGCGGCAACGGCATCGCCGCGATCCGCGAAATCCGTCGGCGATACGGTGAGACGCTTCCCGCCATCCTGATCACGGCGGATCGCAGTCCTCACGTTCGCGATGCCGCGCGCCTGGAACGCATCTCGTTGCTCAACAAGCCATTGAAACCGGCATCGCTGCGCGCGTTGATCGGGCAGTGGCGGGCACAACAGACCGTGGCCGCGGAATAGTCCGGAAGATTTAGTTCGCCGAAGGCTCGCTCTGCCGCCACTGATCGCCTGCGATCCTGGCGGCGGCGATCACCGCCTGGGTGCGGCTTTCGACGCCGAGCTTCTGCAGGATCGCAGAGACATGCGCCTTGATCGTTGCCTCCGACACGCCGAGCTCATAGGCGATCTGCTTGTTGAGCAGACCTTCCGACAACATCATCAGGACGCGTACCTGTTGCGGGGTGAGCGTTACCAGGCGGTCGCGCAACCGCGTCATCTCGGGATCGCCCGCGGCGGACAGATCGATATCGGGTGGAATCCAGATATCGCCCTCGATGACCTTGAGGATCGCGGTGCGCAGAGCATCGACTCCGAGCCGCTTTGGAATGAATCCGGAAGCGCCGAAATCCATCGAGCGCCGGATCGTCGCAACGTCGTCGCTGGCCGAAACCACCACGACTGGAATCGCCGAATACTGCGCACGCAGATAGATCAACCCGGAAAAACCGCTGATGCCCGGCATCGACAGGTCGAGCAGGATCAGGTCGACGTCGGCCTCCTGCTCCAGCCGCGCCGTCAATTCCTCGAACGTGCCGGCTTCGTCGATCCTGGCCGGCACAACGCTGGCCACCGCCTGCCGCAAAGCATCGCGGAACAACGGATGATCGTCGGCGATCACGATATGAGTGGTGTCAGATGCGGTCATTGAATCCGTACGTTGATCCTCACTGCGGCACTCCGGCCCGGAGTGCTCCTTCGGAGCCTAATTGTCCCCCGCGCGGACCGGTCTTGCAAGACAACAATACCGAAGATTGCGTTAACGAGTTAACGGCGGCCGTGCGGCATCGCCGCAAATCGCATTTCGCGCCATTCTTCCCATGGCGATTGACCGCCATTCGCAGAAAAATCCGGCTGCGCAATGCAGCCGGATCGTCTGACACACTTTCTTCAAACCGGATTACGGGCAGGGATGACGGAGGCCGTCGTATCCGAGATAGGTCCCCGAGGCCGGATCATAGGATTTGAAGCGGCTGAAGCAGTAGGCATCGTTATTGGCGCGCGCCTGACTGTTGGCGATGGCACCACCGATGATTGCACCCGCGGCAAGCCCGCCAACCACAGCGCCCGGACCATAGTAGCCACGCCGCCAGCCATGGCGATGCCAGCCATGATGCCACCCACCGCGGTGATGCCAGCCGTGATGACGCCAGCGCACCGGCTGAGGCGTCGCGGCCGAAGTCGCAAGCGATCTGTCGACCGTCAAAGGCGCCGCCGTCGCGGGCTGAAGCGAGACGGACGCGGCACCCATCACGAGCGCGGCGGACAGGATTTTCGAAAATCGCATGGAGGCTTCCCTTTCCTTTCTCTGTAATGAACGAAGGGCAACCGATGCGAGTAGCGTGCGTTCCGGCAAATGAGGGAGATTTAATGTTTTGCGGCAGATCGTCGCGGTCTGTGTTGCAGGCTGAATGCGACCCCGCTCGTCGAGCCAAACAGGTCCAATCAGATCTTCCCGGACACGTCGCGCTGGACGCGAGCGGCCATCTCGATCAGTCGCCGCCAGGCGCGCTCGACGAACGACATCACGCGATCCATGTCGTGATCGCTCGGCAGCGGAATCTCGATCCGGTTGCGGTTGGCGTCGGCCGTTTTTGGCTCGTCGGTTTTCGGCGCCGCGATCTTCCCATCCGGTTTCAGCGAATCCGCTTTCGGCAAAGCCTCCTGCGTCTTGTCAGGCGTCGGCTCGCGCGCGGCGAGTTGCGTCTTGAGCTTTTCGTTCTCGGTCTGAAGTCGCCCGATTTCCGTATCCAGCGCGGCACGCTCGTCAGGCAACGCATAGCACGCCCAACCGTGACCCTTGTCCGTGCAGTGCGAGACGACGCCGGTGCGTGTATCCAGTCTGGCAAAGCCGCCGCTCATCGGCGCAAGCGTGTAGCGCCCGTTCTCCGTATCCGGCACCGCTTGTGCCATCGCCGGCATCGCGAGCGCGGCCAGCACCGCCGTCGTCATGACAACCCGGGCTAACTGAAAAGACGACGACGCTGCGCTCATTGCTCTGCTCCGTCTGCTGATTCGCTTGCCGTCGTGTGGGAACGTCAATCCGCTCCACCCGGGTCGGCAAATCGCGTCAAGACACGTTTGAGCTATAGGCCGCCCTGCCCGACTTCAATGCGTCCGCCAGCAATTCGAGACGATCCTGTCCCCAGAAGGCTTCGCCATCGAGGACGTAGCCCGGCGAACCGAATACGTCCGCCGCCAGCGCATCCTGCCGGTTCTGTTCGTATTGCGCGCCGATCTCCGCGGCTGGAGAACGTTCGATGAGCGACTTGCCCGGCAATCCGGCCTCGTCGGCCAGCCGGGCGATCGTGGCGGCATCCGCAAGATCGAGTTGCTCCTCCCAGACCGCGGCATAGGCGCGGCGCAGGAAGCGGTCGGGGTCGTGGCCGGCTTCGAGCGCTGCGATCACGGCGCCGTCGGCGAGTCGGCCATTGAAGGGCACGTGCCGGGGCGCGAAATGAAAATCGAGACCGCGCTTGTCCTTCCAGCGCTGCAATTCCAGCATCCGGTAGCGCTGACGGACCGGGTGGCGCTTGGCGAGCGGCAACCCCCCGCTTTCCGAAAACAGGTCTGCCAGAAACACCGGCTTGTGATTTACCTTGATATTATAGGTACTTACAATGTCGCGAAAAAGCGCATGACCGATGTAGGCCCATGGCGATGTCAGGGAAAAATAGTAATCGATTTCGCGTTGCATGCTGTGTCCGTCTTCCCGAAACGCCGAACCCGAAAAACGCCCGGCCCGATATCCCAACAGAGCCGCCGAAGTGGCGCAAGGCTCGTCGTGCGGCGAGTCTGCTATTGCAGTGCGGCGACCGGGCGCAGGCGAGCTTGGATTTCCAAAATAATGTCAATGAGATCAATACACTAACTGGTTACGACGTCATCTTGACTTGACCTGTGACGGTCAGTATGGTCCGCGCGGCTTTAAAGGGTAACGGGGCGTTATTTTCAGAAATCGCAGCGTTGTTCAGGTGTCGAGAGCATGGCTGACGGCACGGACAAAAACAGCAGCGGGACTGGAGATCGCGGTAATTCGCTTCCCGATGAAGCTGCGCTTTCCGTAAGGCTCGGAAATCTCGATCAGCGGCTCTCCGAAATTCGGGGACACCGCAGGATCGAGACTGACCAACCCGGAACTGAAGGCGGAGACGCATCGGCAAGGGCCTCGGCCCTGGCACGTGGTTTCCGCTTGTCGTCCGAGTTGATCGCGGGCGTTGTCGTCGGAGCGGTGATTGGTTGGGTATTCGACCGCTTGCTGTCGACATCACCCTGGGGGCTGATCGTGTTTTTCCTGCTTGGCTTCGCGGCCGGCGTGATCAACGTGATGCGGTCGGCAGGCGTGATGCCCGAGCAGACTCACCGATGACCGATGGCTGCCGGGACGACCTGATTGTTTGAACGCCGGTGCGCCGGCAGACCAAGAGATTCACGCGGATGATCGATCCGATTCACCAGTTCACCATCGACAAGCTTTTCACGATCGGCCACGTCGGCAATCAGGAAATCGCGTTCACCAACTCGTCGGCCTATATGTTCGTGACGGTCGCGGTGATTTCGCTGCTGATGATCGGCGGGGTCGCGGGACGCAGGCTGGTCCCGACCCGCATCCAGTCGGTGGCGGAGCTGAGTTACGAATTCGTCGCTACCATGGTGCGAAGCACGGCGGGCAAGGAAGGGATGAAGTTCTTCCCCTTCGTTTTCACGCTGTTCATGTTCCTCGTGATCTCCAACCTGATCGGCAACGTGCCCTACACCTTCACGGTGTCGAGCCACATCGTCGTCACTGCGGCGCTGGCGCTTTTGGTGTTCGCGATCGTGCTGATCTACGGCTTCTACAAGAACGGCCTGAAATTCCTCAAGTTGTTCGTGCCAAAGGGCGTTCCGATCGCCATCCTTCCGCTGGTGATGGCGATCGAGATCATCTCGTTCCTGTCGCGGCCGGTGTCGCACAGCGTTCGTCTGTTCGCCAACATGCTGGGCGGCCATATCACGCTGAAGGTGTTCGCCAGCTTCATCACCATGCTCGGCGCCTGGGGCGCAGTCGGCTGGCTCGGCGCGATGCTGCCGCTCTCCATGGTCATTGCGCTGTCGGCCCTGGAAATCCTCGTCGGCTTCCTGCAGGCCTACGTGTTCGCCATCCTCACCTGCATCTACATCAACGATGCAATCCATCCGGGCCACTGACGGCTCGGCCTCTTCCAGCAAACCAGCAAACTCAAGGAGTTCTTTCCATGGATCCGATCGCCGCGAAGTATATTGGTGCCGGCATTGCCTGCATCGGCATGGGCGGCGCCGGCGTCGGCGTTGGCGTCATCTTCGGCAACTACCTTGCCGCCGCGATACGCAACCCGTCGGCCGCGCAGGGCCAGTTCGGCAACCTGATTTTCGGCTTCGCCATCACCGAAGCGCTCGGCATCTTCTCGCTGCTGATCGCGCTTCTGCTGCTGTTCGCTCTCTAAGATCACGCACTGGGCTGAACGAGGTCCGCCAGCCGGACCTCGTCCGCTACAGAGGAGAAGACCGTGGCTGAAAGTCATGGCAACGCCCATACCGAGGCAGACGGCGGCCACAAGGCTCCGTTTCCTCCGTTCCAGACGAGCACGTTCCCGTCGCAGCTCGCGTCGCTGTTCGTCGCGTTCCTTGTGCTCTATGTGATTGTCTCGCGATTTGCCTTGCCGCGCGTCAGCAAGACCATCGACAATCGCCAGAACACGATCGACGGCGACCTTGCCGCGGCCCAGAAGCTGCGGGACGAGTCCGATGCGGCACTGAAGGCCTACGAGGCCGAACTTGCCGCCGCTCGCGCTCGTGCCCAGGCGATCGGCGCGGACACCCGCGACAAGCTGAACGCCCAGTCGGAAGCCGAGCGCAAGTCGCTCGAGGAGCGGCTGGCCGGAAAGCTTGCGGATGCCGAGAAGACCATCGCGTCGACGCGCGCGGCGGCGATGAGCAATGTTCGCGGCATCGCCGCGGATGCGGCCTCCGCCATCGTGCAGCAGCTCACCGGCGCGGCACCGGACAGCAAGACGGTGGACAGCGCCGTCGAAGCATCCTTGAAGGGATAACGAGATGGAGCTGTTGTACGATCCGGAAGTCTGGGTTGCGATCGCCTTCGTCGCGCTGCTGATCGTGTTCGGCTACGTGGGCGCCTACAAGAAGGTCGCGATCGCGCTCGACCATCGTGCCGAGCGGATCCGGTCCGAACTCGACGAGGCAAGCCGCCTGAAAGACGAGGCTGCGAAGCTGCTCGCCGACTACAAGGCGCGCCACGCCAGCGCCGAGCGCGAGGCGCAGGACATCATCACGTCGGCAAAGGCCGAGGCCGAGCGGATCGCCGCCGAGGCCAAGGTGAAGATGGAAGATTTCGTCGCCCGCCGCACCAAGACGGCGGAAGGCAAGATCGCCCTGGCGGAAGCCCAGGCCATCGCCGACGTCCGCGCCGCGGCAGCCAACGCTGCGGTCGCTGCAGCCTCGACGATCCTGTCGCAGTCGGTGAAGGGACAGGTCGCCGACGACCTCGTGAACAAGGGCATCAACGAAGTTCGCGCCAAGCTGAACTGAATTTTTCAGCCCAACAAAAAGCCGGCGCGAGCTTCTCGCGCCGGCTTTTCTTTTGCTTTGTGGAAGGCCATCGCCGTCGTGGTCGCAGGGCCCGCGCCGCAGACTACCTGTGCCGCTTTTTGCCACGCGCACGCGGCTCCGGCCTCAATGCCTGCGGATCGAACCCGACATAGAACACATAGCGGTCCCCGACCGCGGCCGTCGGCGCCGGATAGGAAATGTCATCCGATACGAAGGTGTAGGGTGCGCCGTCGTCGCTCGACAGGTTCACGGTGACCACATAGGCCTTGGTGGCAATGGTTTTCGGCGAAACGCCGTCCTCGACCACCGCAACGCGCAGCGGTACCTCCACCGTCGCAGGCGCGCCGGCCGGCCCAACGATAACCCGCCCCTGGATTCCGACCTTGATCGCGATCTGACGAGTGTCGGTGTTGTAGTCGCACTCCCGCGCGGTTTCGGAGATCGTCGCCTGATAGCGCAGATCGGTGCCGTTCGCCGGCTTACCCGGTGTACCGACCGCATAAGTCGCCGCCCCCGAGCGGATACTCACAGACGGACAGGTCAGATCCTTCGGCGCAGACGCCTCGGCACCGGGCGCAGGTGCCGCATGTTCCGGCTGCGACTTGAAGCCGAACATCTCCTTGAAACGGTCGCCGAGCGATTGCGACCACGCCGGCGAAGCCGCGGCGCTGCAACAGATTGCGGCCGCAATGGCCAGACGAGTCGGGAAACGCCGCCCCTGCCCGATCCGTGTCGTCGCAGACGTTTCAGTTGAATCCGCAATACGCTTCATTCACGCCGTCCAATCGTTATTCCCACGCGGCGGCTTTATAACAAGGCAATGGCGGCAAGCCCAAGGCGCAAAAAGGCTAATCCGCGAGGCATTCAGCCGTGGAAATCCTCGTGCAACATGCCGAACAGCAGGTGATCCTGCCAGATGCCGTTGATGCAGAGATAGCGGCGCGCCAGTCCCTCGCGGGTGAAGCCGGTCTTTTCCAGCACCCGGATCGACGGCGCATTGCTGGGGATGCACGCCGCCTCGATGCGATGCAGGTTGAGTTCGCCGAACAGGGCCGGCAGCAGCACCTTAAGCGCCGCGGTCATATAGCCCTGTCCCGCATAGGGCTCGCCGATCCAGTAGCCGATGGTGCCCGCCTGCACGATGCCGCGGCGGACATTGGCGAGCGTCACGCCGCCGAGCATGGCGCCGTCGGCTTCCCGGAACACGATGAACGGATAGGATTTGTCGCCGGCGACATCCTCGGCGTAACGGCGCAGCCGGCGCCGGAAGCCCGCACGGGTCAGGTCGTCCGACGGCCAGATCGGCTCCCATGGCGTGAGATAGGCGCGGCTGTAGTCGCGCAACTGCGCCCATTGCAGGAAGTCGGACATCAGCGGCGCGCGCAGCAGCAGACCATGTCCCCGCGGCATGAGCGCCGCCGGCGCGCTGGATGGCATACGAAACAGGGCCATAACCGAAATCCCCGAAGCCGAAATGTCCAACCCTTAAATTTAGTGAAGGCGGACTTTGGCTTTCGACCGCGTCAATCCTTCCGCAAAAGCCACCGCCGTGTCCAGTCCCCTGCCGCTGCCGAGCGCGACAACCGCAGGCCGGCTATGCGTCAGAAGACTACGCGCCACATCCCTGGTCGATTCGATGCTCACCGCATCGATCCGCTCCAGTAATTCGGGCACGCCCTGCGGCCGCCCATAGGCGAGCATGTGCCGCGCCAGCTGTTCGGCACGGGCGCTGCAGCTTTCCAGCGCCATCAACAGCCCCGCCTTCATCTGCGCCTTGGCACGCGCGATTTCAGCCTCGGTCAGCGTCTCCACCGCCTCGTTGATGACGTCGACGATGACTTCCATCATCTCCGGCGCATCGCTCGGATCGGTCCCGGTATAGAGCCCGAAGAAGCCGGTGTCGGCATAGGGCGCATGGAAGGTGTAGATCGAATAGCACAGTCCGCGCTTCTCACGGACCTCCTGGAACAGCCGCGAGGACATGCCGCCGCCGAGGATGTTGGTAAAGACCTGCAACGAGAACAGCGACGGGTCGGTTTGCGGCACGCCTTCCAGCGCCAGCGTCAGGTGCGCCTGCTCGAGATCGCGATGCACCACCTTGCTGCCGCCCTTGCCGAACGTCGCGGCTTGCGGCTTGGGCGCCGACGTCGCATCGAAGCCTGCAAAACGCCGCTCGACCTCCGCAACCACCGCCTTGTGATCGACCGCACCCGCGGCCGCCACCACCATATCCGGCCCGCGATAGTGCGTCGTGAGATAACCGTGCAGCATGTCGCTGTTGAACCGCTTCAGAGTCTTCGGCGTTCCGAGCAGCGAACGGCCCATCGGCTGATCGGGATAGCAAAGTTCGTTGAGATGCTCGAACACGACGTCGTCGGGTGTATCCTGCGCCGCGCCGATCTCCTGCTCGATTACGCTTTTCTCGCGTTCGAGTTCGTCGGCGGCGAAACTCGGATTGGACAAAATGTCGCTCAGCACATCGAGGGCGAGCGGCACATCCGCCTTCATGACGCGCGCATAATAGGCCGTGGTCTCCACGCTGGTGGCGGCGTTGAGATCACCGCCGACCGCCTCGATCTCCTCGGCGATCTCGCGCGCGGTACGCGTGGTGGTTCCCTTGAACGCCATGTGTTCAAGCAGATGCGAAATGCCATGCTCGTTCGGCTTCTCGTCGCGGCCGCCGACGCCGGTCCAGACGCCGAGTGCGGCCGTCTCGAGGTGCGGCATGGTGTCGGTGACGACCGTGAGGCCGGAGGGCAGCTTGGTGACGTCGACACTCATCCGGCAACTCCGTGCTTGGCGGCGCGGCTGACCGACAGCACGAACCGTTCGATTTCGGCCTGATCGTTGGCAACGACCGTGATCTGCTCGGGCCGCGTCATCAATCCATCGAGCCACGCCGGCAATTGCGGCCGCATGCCACAGGCCGCTTCGACCGCATCGGGAAATTTAGCGGCATGCGCGGTCGACAGCACGATGTTCGGAATTCTGGACTCGGAACTGTCGCGGTCGGCGACGGCCAGCGCCACGGCCGTATGCGGATCGACGAGATCCCCCGCCTCGCGCCAGGCCGTGCGGATTGCGGCCGCGGTCTCGGTTTCGTCGGCGCGTCCGGCATCGAAGTCGCTGCGGATCGCGGCCAGTACCTGATCCGGCAGCACGAAGCGGCCGGACTGCTGCAGCGACGCCATCAACGCGCGCACCCGCGCAGCATCACGGCCTGTCGCCTCGAACAGCAGGCGTTCGAAATTCGACGATACCTGGATATCCATCGACGGCGAGGTGGTGGCGTGAACCTCGCGCACCTCGTAGATACCGGTCTTCAGCGTGCGTGCGAGAATATCGTTGACGTTGGCGGCGATGCGCAGGCAATGCACCGGCAGCCCCATCTTCTTGGCGACGTAACCGGCGAAGATGTCGCCGAAGTTGCCGGTCGGCACGGTGAAATCGACCGTTCGTTCGGGCGCGCCGAGCGCGACCGCCGAGGTGAAATAATAGACGACCTGCGCGACGATCCGCGCCCAGTTGATTGAGTTGACGCCTGACAGCGCCACCTCGTCACGGAAGCGGTGATTGTTGAACAAGCCCTTCACGATCGCCTGGCAATCGTCGAAGGTGCCCTTGACCGCGAGCGCATGCACGTTGGACGCGCCCGTCGTTGTCATCATCCGCCGCTGCACGTCGGAGATGCGCCCGTCCGGAAACAGCACGATCAGATCGACACTGTCACGATTGGCGAACGCCTCGACCGCGGCGCCGCCGGTATCGCCCGAGGTCGCGACCGCGATGGTGGTGCGCTGGCCGCGCTGCGCCAGCACATGATCCATCAGCCGCGACAAGAGCTGCATCGCCACGTCCTTGAAGGCGAGCGTCGGGCCGTGGAATAGCTCCAGCACAAACTGATTGGGACCGATCTGATCAAGCGGCACCACCGCCGGATGGCGGAAGGTCGCATAGGCTTCGTTGGCCATGCAGCCGAGATCGGCATCGGAGATGTCGCCGGCGACGAACGGCCTGATCACTTCGACCGCGACTTCCCAGTAGGGCCGGCCAAAAAAGCTCGCGATGGTCGCAGGCGAAAGCTGCGGCCAGACCTCGGGCACGTAAAGACCGCCGTCGCGGGCGAGCCCCGTCAGCATCACGTCGCAGAAACCGAGTTTCGGGGCCTCACCCCGGGTCGAGAGATAGTGCGTCAAGCCGGCCTCCAAAGGCGGCGCACACGGCCAAGCCTTTGATATTGAATGATTATTTCTTCACCTTGGGGTGACAATCGACGGGCACCATAAAGCGTTTTGCCGTGAAGGGGAAACCGGGAATGGCGACAAAAGCGCCCGGAATGGAGGTCGCTCGTCACGCTCCCTGCAACGCCGCAATCGTCTCGGCAGCCGTGACGATCGTTGCGAACTCCCCGTTGAGGTTCGCCAGCGTCATGGCATGGATGGCTTCGGCCGAATGCGCATCGCCGTCGGGCCCGATGCGATCGAACGTCCAGGTGGCGTCGCGCACCAGCCGTGTATCGAAACCGAGATTGCCCGCCATACGCGTGGTGGTTTCGACGCAGTGATTCGTGGTGGCGCCGCAGATCACGACACGCGCGATGCCCTCCGCCCGCAACCGGGCCTCGAGATCGGTGCCGATGAAGGCGCTGTTGACGCGCTTGACGATGACCGGCTCGCCGTCGCGCTCTTTCGCCTCGTCCTTCACGGGGTAGCCGCTGCCGCCCGGAAGGAATGACGAGCCGGGCCGCGTGCCCTCATGGCGGATGTGGAAGATCGGCGCTCTCACCGCGCGGAACGCCGCCAGCAGATCGGCGATGCGCGCAACGGCCTGCGGATTGTTGCGATGTTTACCGGCGGCTTCCCACGCATCAAACGCACGCTGTACGTCAATGACAACAAGCGCGGTCTTGCTGGGCGGCAAGTTGCTCATGCTCAAGACCGGACGCGCTGGCCGCGCCACCATACGCCGAAAGCGATCAGCACCGCCGCGGCAAGGCCAAACCAGGTGATGGCGTATTGCATGTGCTCATCCCTGAGATGCACCTGCAGCGGCCCCGGCTTGGGAACGCCGCTCTGAGGCACCGGCGTCTCGAGATCGATGTAGAACGGTGCGATATGCCCGTCGGGCGCCCAACCCAGCGCCTGGGTCATCGCGCCGATATCGCGGGCGAACCACAGCCGCTTGGCGACGGTCGGCTTCGGCGTCAGCATCCCCGCGGCTTCCGGGAATCGCAGATAGCCGGTCAGGGTGACGGGCTGGCCGGTCACGAGTGGTCCCACCACGCGATCCTGCTCGCTGCGATCCTGCATGGTGTTCTGCACGAAGCCCGCATTGATGACGATAACGTCGCCATCCGGCAAACGTGCCGGCATGAAGGCCCAGGCGCCAGGACCGCCGATGTCGGGGCGGATGGCGGAGCCGGATGAGAAGACCATCACGTCGGGGCGATGCTCATACGTCGCGGAGAACGTCACACGGCGAAATTCATCGGCCGCACGCGTCAAGCTCTTCCATTGCGCTGGCGGCGGCAGCGGCACCGGTGCCCCTGCAAGCCGCGCATCCAGCGCCGCGATCAGCGCATGCTTCTCGGTCCGGCGCTGCAATTGCCAGATGCCGAGCCCGACAAGGACGGCCATCAGGAAGAGGGTGAAAAGACCGAAGCCGTATCCCGGCCCGGAGCGTGTCTCGGTACTGCTCATTTGGTGTCGCGATCAATCAGGCGGCCTTCGGCCGCCTTGTGGTGGAACTGCAGCGCAATCAGGAGCGCCTTCAGGGCGCGCAGCGGCCAGAGCGTCAACGCCAACACCAACGGAATCCATAGCGCGGCGTGAACCCAGTACGGCGGCTGGTACTTGACCTCGACGATCAACGCAGCCGCGACGACGATGAACCCGGCGATCAGGATGACGAACACCGCAGGCCCGTCGCCCGAATCGATGAACGCATAATCGAGTCCGCATTGCTCGCAAGCCGGCTGCAGCGTGAGAAAGCCCTGATAGAGTTTGCCGCGGCCGCAGCGCGGACACTTGCATGCGATCCCGCGCAGCGCGCTCTGATAGACCGAAACCGGCGTGTCGTCGTAAGTCATGACCATTGCCAAAAAAGCAGAAAGGGCGGCGCAGCGGCCGCCCTTTCCTTTAACAGATTATCTCATTCAATGCGCGGCGGCGTGCGCCATAGCTCCCGCGCCGTTGCCCCAGACGTAGATGCAGATGAACAGGAACAGCCACACGACGTCGACGAAGTGCCAGTACCAGGCGGCGAATTCGAAGCCGAGGTGCTGGGTCGGCGTGAAATGGCCGGCATAGGCACGCAACAGGCAGACGATCAGGAAGATCGTGCCGACCAGCACGTGGAAACCATGGAAGCCGGTCGCCATGAAGAAGGTCGCGCCGTAGATGTTGCCGGCGAAGCTGAACTCCGCGTGGTGATATTCATAGGCCTGCACGCAGGTGAAGCAGACGCCGAGCGCGATGGTCAGGATCAGGCCCCACTTCAGGCCCTGACGGTCGTTCTCGAGCAGCGCGTGATGCGCCCAGGTCACCGTGGTACCGGAGGTCAGCAGGATCAGGGTATTCAGCAGCGGCAGGTGCCAGGGATCGAAGGTTTCGATGCCCTTGGGCGGCCACACGCCGCCGAACAGCGCCTCACGCGTCGCATGCACGGGATCGCCGGGAAACAGCGACGAGTTGAAGAAGGCCCAGAACCAGGCCACGAAGAACATCACCTCGGAGGCGATGAACAGGATCATGCCGTAACGATGGCTGATCTGTACCACGCGGCTGTGATCGCCCTTGTGTTCGGCCTCGCGGATCACGTCGCCCCACCAGCTCGCCATGGTGTAGAGCACGCCGATGGTACCGACGCCGAACACGATGGGCGCCGCGCCGTACAGATGATGCATCCAGCTAATCGCTCCGATCGCCATGATGAAGGCGGAGATCGAACCGACGATCGGCCACGGGCTCGGATCGACGAGGTGGTAGTCGTGATGCTTGACGTGCGCCGTAGCCATTAAAGTCTCTCCGTTAGCGGTGCCGGTCGTATTCGGCACGTGTTCGTCTCAAAAATCAATCGCATCAGCCGTCGCAGGCTCAGACGTTTCCGTTAGATGCTTCCCTTGCGCTTGTCCGGTTCACCCGCTGCCACCGGCTTCGCCGCGGGATCCTTTACCGGATAGAACGTATAGGACAGGGTAATGGTGTTGACGCCGTCGTTGTCGCTGTCCTTGGTGAGCGCCTGATCGACATAGAAGACCACGGCCATCTCGCGCTTCTCGCCCGGTGCCATCGTCTGTTCGGTAAAGCAGAAACAGTTGATCTTGGTGAAGTATGACCCGACCGTCAGTGGCGTGACATTGTAGGACGCCTGTCCGGTCGTAGTGCGCGCCGCGAGATTGGTGACGGTGTAGTACACTGTCACCACTTCGCCGATCCGGACCTTGATCTCGGTCTGCTCCGGCTCGAATTTCCACGGCAGTCCGCCAGACACGTTGGAATCGAACCGCACGGCCATGGTACGCGCGAGCGGCGCGCCGGTCGGCGCAATTTTGGCAACCTGCGTCGTGCCGTTGAAGCCGGTGGCGCGGCAGAACCAGTTGTAGAAGGGCACCGCCGCATAGGCCGCACCAACCATCAACGCAACCAGCAGACCACAGGCGGCTCCGATCCTGACATCGCGGCCGATCCGCGGTGCCGGCTTCGGCGCAACCGGAGCGGTCGTGTTGGCGGGATGCGAAGATTGCGGCGCGTCGGTCATCTCAATCACATCGGCCGGACGAGAACGGCCGGCCCCTTGACCAGTGTGACGGCGAAGAACAGCACGACCAGAATTCCGAGCGCCCAGGCGATCGCGAGCGAGCGCTCACGGCGGCGCTTTTTCTGCGCCTCGGTGAGGACGATCCCGTCCGGCTTCCGCTCGTTGTTGTCCATCGGCTCATGCACCCCTCTACCAGATCAGCGGCAGGATAGCCTTGACGACCACCTCGAGCAGCAGAATGGCGAACAGCGCGAAGAGATAGAGAATCGAAAAACCGAACATCCGCCGTGTGGCGCGCAATGCAGCGCTGCCGGTGCGGTGACGATAGATATCGACGGCGAACCACAGCATGCCTGCGCCGAGGATCAGCGAGGCGACGCCATAAACGGCATCGAAATAACCCATCGGCCACGGCGCGGCCGCGATGGCGACCAGCAGGATGGTATAAAGCAGGATCTGCAGCCGCGTCGCATCGGGACCGGCGACCACAGGCAGCATCGGCACGCCGGCGCGGGTGTAGTCCTCGTTGCGGAACAGCGCCAGCGCCCAGAAGTGAGGCGGCGTCCAGAAGAAGATGATCAGGAACAGCAGGATCGGCTCGACCGACAGCGAACCCGTTGCCGCCGCCCATGCCACCACCGGCGGAAGCGCGCCAGCGGCGCCGCCGATCACGATGTTCTGCGCGGTCCAGCGCTTCAGCCACATCGTGTAGATCACGACGTAAAAGAAGATCGTGAACGCCAACAGTGCGCCGGCCACCCAGTTGACGAGGATGCCGAGCGTCATCACCGAGAAGAAAGCCAGCGTCAGCCCGAAGGCCATCGCCTCGCCAGGCATTACGCGCCCGCGCGGGATCGGCCGGTTGGCCGTGCGCGTCATCAAGGCGTCGATGTCACCTTCGAGCGCCATGTTGAGCGCGCCGGAGGCGCCGCCGCCGACGGCGATACACAGGATCGAGGTGATCGCCAGCACCGGATGGAGATGTCCCGGCGCGAGGAACAGGCCGACCGCGGCCGTAAACACCACCAGCGACATCACCCGCGGCTTCAGCAGCGCGAGATAATCGCCGACGCCCGCCTCGGAAATCCGGGGCAACGGCAGTTCAATGGTATTCTGGTCGAGGACGGACAATTTCTCTCGGTCTCACTCTGATATTGCGGTCATCGCCCGGGCGGCCCGGGCGAGCCAGTATTCAAATTCGGCACGTTCAACTGGCGTGCCGGAACAAACCCGATCCCCGCTTTCGCGGGGATCGCAGTCTACGCTTACTGAATGCGCGGCAGCGTCTCGAACTGATGGAACGGCGGCGGCGACGGCAGCGTCCATTCCAGCGTGGTCGCACCCTCACCCCACGGATTGTCCGCAGCCTTCCGCTTGCGCGCGAAGGCATCGATCATCCCGTAGATGAAAATCAGAACGCCAAACGCCGAGATGTAGGAGCCGATCGACGACACGAAGTTCCAACCCGCGAACGCATCCGGATAGTCGACATAACGCCGCGTCATTCCGGAGAGTCCGAGGAAGTGCTGCGGGAAGAACAGGATGTTCACGCCAATGAACATCACCCAGAAGTGCAGCTTGCCGATCGTCTCGTTGTACATGTAGCCGGTGATTTTCGGGAACCAGTAGTACCAGCCCGCGAAAATCGCGAACACCGCGGCAACGCCCATCACATAGTGGAAGTGCGCGATGACGTAGTAGGTCTCCTGGAGCACGCGATCGACGCCCGCGTTGGCCAGCACCACGCCGGTGACGCCGCCGACCGTGAACAGGAAGATGAACCCGATCGCCCAGAGCATCGGCGTCCTGAACTCGATCGAACCGCCCCACATGGTGGCAATCCACGAGAAGATCTTCACGCCGGTCGGCACCGCGATCACCATGGTGGCGGCAACGAAATAGGCCTGCGTCGCTGCCGACATGCCGACCGTATACATGTGGTGCGCCCAGACCACGAAGCCGATGCCGCCGATCGCGACCATGGCGTAGGCCATGCCGAGATAGCCGAACACGGGCTTGCGCGAGAAGGTTGAAATGATCTGACTGATCATGCCGAAGCCCGGCAGAATCAGGATGTACACCTCGGGATGACCGAAGAACCAGAACAGGTGCTGGAACAGTACCGGATCGCCGCCGCCCTCTGGCGAGAAAAAGGTGGTGCCGAAGTTACGATCGGTCAGCAGCATCGTGATCGCACCGGCAAGCACCGGCAGCGCCAGCAGCAGCAGGAACACCGTCACCAGGATCGACCAGACGAACAGCGGCATCTTGTGCATGGTCATGCCGGGCGCGCGCATGTTGAAGATCGTCGTGATGAAGTTGATGGCACCCAGGATCGACGAGGCACCCGCAAGATGCATCGACAGGATCACGAAATCGACCGCGGGCCCTGGATGGCCGGATGTCGAGAGCGGCGCATAAAGGGTCCAGCCGGTGCCGGCACCCAGGGAGCCGGGCTCGCCCTCGACGAACGTCGACAGCAGCAGCAGAGCGAAGGACGCGGGCAGCAGCCAGAACGAAATGTTGTTCATGCGCGGGAACGCCATATCCGGCGCACCGATCATCAGCGGCACCATCCAGTTGCCGAAGCCGCCGATCATCGCCGGCATCACCATGAAGAAGATCATGATCAGGCCGTGCGAGGTCACGAACACGTTGTATTCGTGGGTCTGATGGAAGATCTGCACGCCGGGATACATCAATTCGATGCGGATCATGACTGACATGAACCCGCCGATCAGTCCCGCGATGATCGCAAAGATCAGATACATCGTGCCGATGTCTTTGTGGTTCGTCGAATAGGCAAAGCGCCGCCATCCAGTCGGATGGTCATGCGCATGATCGTCGTGGGCATGGTCGGCGTGAGCAGATGCTGCGGATGTAGCCATTTTCAAAATCCCGTCTTGCAGTCCTTGAACCTTGCGGTCCCGTCACCCTTGTCGATAGTCCAAAGCACCCGTCTAGTGCGCGACTTCAGCGGCCGACGCCACTTCCGTATTCGACGGGTTCGATGCGAACTTCTTCTTCGCGGTCTCAACCCAGGCCGCAAAGTCCTTGTCACTCACGACCCGCACTGCGATCGGCATGAAGGCGTGATCCTTGCCGCACAGTTCAGAGCACTGGCCGTAGAACATGCCGGTCTTGGTCGCCTTGAACCAGGTCTCGTTGAGGCGACCCGGAATGGCGTCGATCTTGATGCCGAAGGCGGGCACCGCGAAGGAATGGATGACGTCCGCGCCCGTAACCTGCACCCGGACCACCTTGTTCACGGGAACGACGAGTTCGTTGTCCACGCCAAGCAGACGGGGCTTCTTGTCCTGCGCCAACAGCGAATCGAACTCGAACTTGCCGTTATCCGGATAGGCGTAGCTCCAGTACCACTGCTTGCCGGTCGCCTTGACCGTCAAGTCAGCTTTCGGAACGTCGAGTTCTTCGAACAGCAGACGGAACGACGGCACAGCGATGCCGACCAGGATCAGCACCGGAACGATCGTCCAAACCACCTCGATCAGCGTGTTGTGGGTGGTTTTCGAAGGAACCGGGTTCGCCTTGGCGTTAAATTTGACGACGACCAGAACCAGCAAGACCAGCACGAACAGCGTGATGCAGGTGATCAGCACCGTCAGGAAGTTGTGAAACCAGGTGATGTTGTCCATCACCGGCGAGGCCGAGCCCTGCAGCTTGAATTCCCACGGCGCGGGCTGCCCCACTTCCGCGAACGCAGCGCCGCCAACGAGGAATGCCATCCCCGCAACCGCCAACCCCAGCAACCGGCCCCCGATCTGGCCCTTCGACATCTTCATGTCGCTCGCGCTCCTTGTGATAAAATCCCTAAGCATTCCCGCCGGGCGGCGAAACCTGCTGGCCGACATGACGCCCCGCAAGCGGCCTCCGGATGAGCTCGGGCCAGTTAGCTAGAACGCGTCGAAATCCAGCCTCTCAAACCATAATTCGCCGCCCCTCGCAATGCAGTAGTAAGAAGTGAAGCAATGCTTTCGTAGCGATCTGTCCGGCTTCACATTTTCCTGACAAATCAGACGCAAACGCCGCCCATCCCGGTGGACGGCGCTTGACAGCCCGATTGTCCGATGTAGGCACAGGCGGGCGGCTTCACATGAACCTGATTCGGCGACCTCTTTGGGCCCGGCCGAACACGCCGGATCGCCTTCAAGGCGCCGTCATTACCCATCAGGCCAGTGCCCAAACCGGCATAGCCGGAGGTATAGCACGCAAGAGCAAGGAATCGACCCGGATGGGGCCTTCGAAACAGCACGTCAGACCCGCGGCAGACTGCAAAATCACGTCCGCGAGGTCCCTGATGGCCCGCATCCTGACGGGCTGGATCGTCGCCCTCCTCGTTCTCGGCTTTGCTGACACCGCCAGCGCCCAGGGTGCGGTCAAATCGGTCCATGGCGACTGGCAGATTCGCTGCGATACGCCGCCCGGCGCCAAGGCCGAGCAGTGCGCGCTGATCCAGAGCGTGGTGGCGGAGGACCGCTCCAACGCCGGCCTGACCGTGATCGTGCTCAAGACCGCCGACCAGAAAAGCCGGCTGATGCGGGTGGTCGCGCCGCTCGGGGTACTGCTGCCCTCGGGCCTTGGCCTGAAACTCGACAACGTCGACGTGGGTCGTGCCGGATTCGTGCGCTGCCTGCCGAACGGCTGCGTGGCCGAAGTCGTTCTGGACGACAAGCTTCTGAACCAGTTGCGCAACGCCAAGACGGCGACTTTCATCATCTTCGAGACGCCGGAGGAAGGTATCGGCTTCCCGCTCAGCCTGAATGGGCTCGGCGAGGGTTACGACAAGCTGCCCTGATCATCAGCTCCGGCTGCGCCGGATGAAGATTTGGAAAGAACCTCCCTTTTCCGGCCAATCATGCCTATCTTGAGTGCTCGCTGCTCCGGAAAGACACGGAACAGCCGCATATCCGCGTTGAATTCGGAGTCCGCATGACCAGTCCCGCCACCACCTCCCTGCTCGACCGCGCCCATCTCGATCGCGACCAGGTCCGCAACGAAGTGGCGCGGGGCCTCGCCGGCGCCGACGATGGCGAGCTGTTTCTGGAATACAGCCAGACCGAAGCGCTGATGTTCGACAACGGGCGGCTGAAACAAGCCACCTATGACACCTCGCAGGGATTTGGGCTTCGCGCCGTCAAGGACGACGCGGTCGGCTACGCCCACTCGTCCGACATGTCGCTGCCGGCGCTGATTCGCGCCGCCGACGCTGTCGGTGCCGTGCGCGGTGGCTATCAGGGCACGTTCGCAGCCGCGCCCGCTCACACCAATGTGCGGCTCTATGGCGACGACAACCCGCTCGACGGGCTCGGCTTCGAGACCAAGGTCAAGCTGCTTGCCGAAATCGATGCCTACGTCCGCGACAAGGATCCGAGGGTGCGGCAAGTGTCCGTCAGCCTCGGCGCCACGTGGCAGGTTGTCGAAATCATGCGGCCGGACGGCGAAAGCTATCGCGACATCCGCCCGCTGGTACGGGTGAACATCTCCGTCGTCGCCGGACAGGGCGACCGGCAGGAGACCGGCAGCAAGGGTTATGGCGGCCGCGAGGGCTATGCGCGCTTCATCGAAACCAAGGCCTGGCGCGACGCCGCCGACGGCGCGATCCGCGAGGCCATGGTCAACCTCGAATCGATCCCCGCACCGGCCGGCGAGATGGACGTGGTGCTCGGCCCCGGCTGGCCCGGCGTGATGCTGCATGAAGCCGTGGGTCACGGCCTCGAGGGCGACTTCAACCGCAAGAAGACCTCGGCCTTCGCAGGGCTGATGGGTCAGCAGGTCGCAGCCAAGGGCGTCACCGTGGTCGACGACGGCACCATTTCGGCGCGGCGCGGTTCACTTTCAATTGATGACGAGGGCACGCCGACCAACCGGACCGTGCTGATCGAGGACGGCATCCTGGTCGGCTACATGCAGGACCGGCAGAACGCGCGGCTGATGGGAATGAAGCCAACCGGCAACGGCCGCCGTCAGGGCTATGCCCATGTGCCGATGCCGCGCATGACCAACACCTACATGCCGGCGGGCGATCGCGACCCGGCCGAGATTCTCGCGTCGGTGAAGAACGGAATCTTCGCCGCGAATTTCGGCGGCGGCCAGGTCGACATCACCTCGGGCAAATATGTCTTTCAGTGCACCGAGGCCTACAAGATCGAAAACGGCAAGATCGGCGCGCCGCTGAAAGGCACCATGCTGATCGGCAACGGCCCGACCGACCTGCATCGCATCACCATGATCGGCAACGATGTCGCGCTCGACGATGGCATCGGCACCTGCGGCAAGAACGGTCAGGGTGTGCCGGTCGGCGTCGGTCAACCAACATTGCGGATGGACCGGATCACGGTCGGAGGAACAGGCGGATGAGCACCGAAACGTCCACGTCCACACCCTCGACGATCCGGCGCTGGGGCGGACAACTCGGCCAGATCGCAGCCATCGTGCTCGTGGTGCTGGCCGCCAAGGGTGCGCTGGCCGAACCGTTCTACGTGCCGTCTGCCTCGATGGAGCCGACGCTGCTGATCGGCGACGCGCTGGTGGCGTCGAAATATCCTTATGGCTACAGCGCGGCGTCGCTGCCGATCCATGTCTCCATCCCCGACACCAAGCGCATCTTCGGCGAATTGCCGAAGCGCGGCGATGTCGTGGTGTTCCGCTGGCCGGGCGACACCTCGCAGGTCTGGGTCAAGCGCGTCGTTGGCCTGCCGGGCGACCGCATCCAGATGCGCGACGGCCAGCTCTGGATCAACGGACAGCCGGTCGGGTTGAAGGCCGACGGGATCGGCCAGGCCGAGGACGATAACGGCTCCAGCGAGCCGGCGCATCGCTACGTGGAAACGCTGCCGGGCGGCGTGTCGCACACGATCTTCAAGATCCACGACAACGGCCGGCTCGACAACACACCGGAAGTCACGGTGCCGCCGGGCCATCTGTTCGTGATGGGCGACAACCGCGACAACTCCGCCGACAGCCGCGTGCCCGTCCGTCAGGGCGGTGTCGGCCTGCTCCCGACCGACAACCTGGTCGGCCGGGTCGATGCCATCGTCGGCTCTTGGGACATGGGCATTCGCAGCCAGCCGGTCTGGACCTGGCTCTCCGGTTTCCGCCTCGCGCGCTTCTTCACGGCCGTTCACTAGGTATCCTGCCGTGACCTTCGACGACATCCGGGCCATCGCGTTACGCTGGCCCGAGGTCGAAGACGGCACCTCCTACGGCACGCCAGCACTCAAGGTGCGCAAGAAGCTGCTGGTGCGTCTGAAGGAGGACGGCGACAGCCTCGTCATGCCGGGCGTGCCGCAGGATGAGCGCGACATGCTGATCGAAAGCCGGCCGAAGGTGTTCTACTTCACCGATCACTATCGCGACTATCCGATAGTGCTGGTCCGCCTGTTGAAGGCGACGCGCACCCTCGTCGAACCGCTGATGCT
Source organism: Hyphomicrobiales bacterium (assembly GCA_017305665.1). Taxonomy (GTDB): domain Bacteria; phylum Pseudomonadota; class Alphaproteobacteria; order Rhizobiales; family Xanthobacteraceae; genus Nitrobacter. The sequence continues at coordinate 12,641 of JAFKKH010000022.1, read as the reverse complement.
GCGACAATGGCGCGCGCTGGCCTCGAAAGCTGCGCTGAAAGCGTTCGACGCCAGCCGACTGCCGCTAAAATGATGTCGTAAGTTCAGTGAGCCACGCAGGCGAGGCCGCCACCAGCATCGTCTCGATCTTTTTGTCGATGCCACTGACGATGGCAACGCCGAGCAGGACGAATACTACGCCGAGCAACGCCTTGCCGAGCTTGCCTGCCGATATCAACCGATCGCGCACGCCCATCAATGTCGCGCGAGACACCAGTCCGAGCGCGATCAGCGGCAATGCCGCGCCAACGCCGAACACCGCCATCGTCAGCGCAACGCGCGGCAAATCCTTGCCTTGCGAGGCCAGAATGGAGGCCGCGCCAAGAGTCGGTCCGACACATGGCGACCACACAGCGCCAAGCAACAGGCCGATGGCGAACTGTCCGGCGAGACCGGATGACGAGGCTCTGCCAAAGCGCCGGTCGGCCCAGCCCGAAAGCGGACTGCCGGCGGCGGCGAGTTTTGTCTGCCACGCCGGCACCAGCAGGACTATGCCGACAACGATAATGACAAGAGCGGCAGCGAGACGGAAAACGTCGGCATCGAGGCCGAGCCCGAAACCGATCAGCGCAATAAAGAGCCCCAGCACCGTGAAGGAGATCGCAAGGCCACCTGCCAGGGCAAAAGGGCCGAAGCGGTGTTCTGCCACCGCGGCACCGAGCACGATCGGTATCAACGGCAGAACACAGGGCGACAGGATCGAGAGCAGGCCGGCAATGAAAGCCAGCGCAAGCGCGGTCATGAGCGGCTAGAGACTTTTATCCAGCAGCGCTGCAATCGAAGCCGGCCGGGTGTCGCCGACCGAACGGCCCTTTTCGGTTGCGCCCTTGTAGACGATCAAGGTCGATTGCATTTTTGCACCGAACTGCCGGACGATCGCCTTCTGGGAATCGAAATCGACACGAAACACCTTCAGGTTCTTGAACTTCGCGTCGGACGTGAGCTTGTCGAGGATCGGCCGCTGCGCCTTGCAGGTGGGACACCAGTCGGCGTGAATCTCAACCAGGATCGGACTTCCCGAAGCCTGCGCCGCCTTGAACGCCTCCGGGGAAAATGGAACTGCGGCGTTAGCCAGCGCCGGCGAGACCATGGGTGCTGCCAGGGACACGGCCGCCCCGATCACCCCAAACGTGGCGCCAACGAACATTCTTCGTGAAATTGTCATGGGCATGTTTCCTTGCTGGCCTGCACCACATCTCGTGGAAGATATCGTCAATCAACCACGATCATTTCAGGCTCGTACCGGGAATACGAATCGGCGCCGCGATTGTTACGCCCCGCTGATAGAATTCTGGTTGTTTGCGGCGCGGAGCCGAATCCGGTCAGATCGGCGATCATGACGTCAGACGAATTCATCGCCATCGCGCTGCGCAATCCGGTCAACAGCGCGATCGCCGCGGAACTGTTTCGCTCCGGGCTACCTGATGCATGGATCGTCGCCGGTTGCCTTTCGCAGACCGTGTGGAACGTGTTGACCGACCGCGCGATCGACTACGGCATTAGCGACCATGATATTTTCTATTTCGATCCCGACACCTCATGGCAGGCGGAGGATGCGGTGATCCGCGACGTGCAGGCTCGCCTTGCGCATCTTGGCGTGACCGTCGAAGTGCGCAATCAGGCCCGCGTCCATCTCTGGTATCCCGACAAGCACGGCCTGCCCTATCCGCCGCTGCGATGCGCGACCGAGGGCATCGATCGCTTCCTGACACGGAACACACAGGTCGGCCTTCAGCGCTGCAACGGCGGTTACAACACCTATGCGCCGCACGGCTTCGACGACATCGCGGCCCTGGTCGTGCGGCCCAATCCGGGGCCGAACTTCTCCGCCGAGAACTACCTGACGAAAGCGAAACGGTGGAAAGCGCTATGGCCGGAACTGACGGTGCTACCGACCGTGCCGTCGCCCTGATTGCACGCTAGCGCACGACCCCGGACGTGAACCCCGGCCTGCGGCGCGGCGGCTTGATTTCCTTTTTCAGGAAGCATCGCGCGGCCTTGCCAGCGTAACCCGGCCTTGCATAAGTCCAGGCTCGACACTTGTTATCGGCCTCGCAGGCGCGATGGCATGCCTCGTCCATCGCAGTCCTGTCTTCCTTCTTGAGTTCGAAGCTCCGGTAGTCGCCGCCGGCACGATCGATCGAATGCTCGACCGGCCCGGTGCGACGTTCGATCACACCGGCGCCGCGAACGCCCGTCACGCAGCACAAATTCGGAAACCGCGGCGGCACTGCATTTTTGAGCCAGCAGACCGCCGTTTCCGATCGGTCATTCGGATAGTTGAAGCTCCAGGCGCGGCAGCGACGGTCGCGTTCGCAGGCCAGCGCGCAATCGGCGGGATCGCCAGACTTGAGCGGCGTATGAAGGTAGTCGGCGCCAGGGCGGTCGAAATTCGTCTGGGCATGCGCGGGCATCGCGGCCGGAACGGCCATCGATAACAGTATCGCCAGCAGGATGAGGCAGACTTTCAATACAGAAACTTTCAACGCGCGTCGTGAGAACAACAATCTGAAAAAGAAAACGATGCGACCGAACCGCTCGTTACATTAAATCGCCATCTTGATGTACGGCGGATGAACAGCGCCGCCGCAGCGTCCGTCTTCGATCAAAAGCCGTTGATCTAGAAAGCGTATTCGCTATAGGCCGGTTCTACCGAGCCTCGCCATGCGCCGTTGAACTTCACGAGCATCTCTTCGGCCGGCGAATGGCCGCAATCCAGAATCCGGTCGAGCGGTTCGAGATGTCGCGACTCGTCGCGGCCGAGATGATCGACATGACCGCGCCGGCGCAACCCCGCATGCGCGAGCACCAGACACTCTTTCGCGATCTCGAACAGATAGCGATCCTTGATCCGGGCCTTGAAGCCCATGCGCGGCACGTCATCGCGCAGCGCCTGCCGCTCGGACACCGTCCAGTGTTTCACGATATCCCAGGCCGCATCGAGGGAGGTCGTATCGTAGAGCAGTCCGACCCAAAACGCGGGCAATGCCGGCAGCCGTCCCCACGGCACACCATCAGCGCCCCGCATTTCCAGATAACGCTTCAGCCGCACCTCGGGGAAAATGGTCGAGAGATGGTTGGCCCAGTCCGACAAGGTCGGACGCTCGCCGGGCATCACCTTGTTCTTGCCGTCGAAGAAATCGCGGAACGACGAGCCGGAGACGTCGATGTAGTTTTCGTCGCGCTTGACGAAATACATGGGGACGTCGAGCGCGTAGTCGACCCATCGCTCGAATCCCATGCCGTCCTCGAACGCCCACGGGATCATGCCGGAGCGCGCATTGTCGGTATCGCGCCAGATCTCCGAACGGAACGACAGGAAACCGTTGGGCTTGCCTTCGGTAAAGGGCGAATTGGCGAACAGCGCGGTCGCGACCGGCTGCAGCGCCACCGATACGCGGAGCTTCTTCACCATGTCGGCTTCGGACGAGAAATCGAGGTTGGTCTGCACCGTGCAGGTTCGGTACATCATGTCGAGACCATACCGGCCGACCTTCGGCATATAGCCGGTCATGATCTTGTAGCGGCCCTTGGGCATCACCGGAATCTGCGCTCGCGACCATGACGGCGTCATGCCGAGGCCCAGAAATCCGATGCCGAGCGGCGCGGCAACTTCCTTGACCTGCGCAAGATGCGCCATCAGCTCCGATTGCGTCTGATGCACGGTCTCGACTGGCGCACCCGACAGCTCGAACTGACCGCCGGGCTCGAGTGAGATCGCACCGCCGCCGGTGACGTCGTAAAGCCCGATGATGTTGCCGCGCTCCATGATCGGCTCCCAGCCGAGCAGCAGCTTCATTCCCTCCAAGAGCGCGCCGATGCCGCGCGGCCCTTCGTAAGGCACCGGGTTATGGCCTTCGAGCGTGAACGGCGTCTTCTCGTGCTCGGTGCCGATGCGGAATTCGGACGCGGGCTTCACGCCGGCTTCGAGCCACGCAACGAGTTCGTCGCGCGATTGCAGCGGCGTCATATCGATCTGGTCACGCGCCATGGAAAATCCGGATGTCTGGCGTTTCGATCGAACGCACGCGGTGTCGGGAAAGACTGCGGATCGCGTGATCCGCTGTCGTGAGAGGTGAGGGGGATATCATCGCGCGGACGCGACGTCCCTGACAGCAAGCCCATGGGCTTCGCTGCAGGCGCAACCGAGCCGGTCGAGCAATCCGCACAGTTTGACCGCATCGGCATCGGACAATTTTGAGCCGACATGCTTTTCGATCGCTGTCGAATAGGCCTGCCACATCTTTTTCTGCAGCTCGCGGCCCATATCGGTAATTTCGACAAATTGACCGCGCTTGTCGACCTTGCATTCGCGCCGCGCAGCGAGACCTTCGTCGACAAGGCGGTCGATCAGGCGCGAGGTCGAATACTGCGGCAGCAGCATCTGCTTTTCCAGTTCGACTGGCCGGAGTTCGCCCGACGGCGCACGCGACAGCTCGAGCAGCGCGTCATACCAGGCGAGCGGCGGAAAGCCGGCCTTTTTCAATTCTTGCTCCACGGCATCGAGGACCCGGCTCTGCACCCGCATCAAGCGGATCCAGGCGGCGGTCGCCTCGGTCGAGGGTTTGCGTTTCATGGCAACGCCCATAGATCATGTCCCGGCGGAAGTGTACCGCACTAAATGCACATGCATCAATCTTGACTATTCCATGCACCTGCATTTAGTCATCAATTGCTCCAAACCAATGATCCACAGGAGGACCTGTCCCATGAAGCTCTACTATTCGCCCGGAGCCTGCTCGCTGTCTCCCCATATCGCGCTTCTGGAAGCCGGCCTCCCCTACGATCTGGTGAAGGTCGATCTCAAAGCCAAGAAGCTGGAGAACGGCGACGACTATCTCAAGGTCAATCCCAAGGGCCAGGTGCCGGCGCTCGGCCTCGACAACGGCGAGTTGCTGACCGAAGGCCCGGTCATCGTGCAGATGATCGCCGACAAGGCCGCCGGCAAAAACCTCGCCCCCGCCAACGGCAGCACCGAACGCTACCGGCTGCAGGAGTGGCTCAACTTCATCACTGGCGAACTGCACAAGAATTTCAGCCCGCTGTTTCAGCCGGCGCTGACCGACGAGACCAAGGCCTTCTTCAAGGACCGGCTGATGGGCAAGTTCAAGTATCTCGATGGCGCACTCGCCGGCCAGGACTACCTGATGGGCAAGCAATTCTCGGTGGCCGACGGCTATCTGTTCGTGATGCTGAAATGGGCCGACCGCACCGGCCTGGACCTCTCCGGCCTCAAGAACCTGACGGCGTTCAAGGCGCGCGTCGAGGCGCGGCCGAAGGTGCAGGAAGCGCTGACCAAGGAAGGCCTGCTGAAGGCGGCGTAATTCCCCTTTGTGGGGGTGGAATCGAAAAAATTCGTCATGCCCGCGCTAAAGCGCGAAGCGCGTCTTCGCGCAGATGTCGCGGGCATCCACGTCCTGAATATCTCTCGAGTTAAAAACGTGAATGGCCGGGACAATGCCCGGCCATCGCGCCTCAATTTGATATTGCGTGATTACGCCGCGGCCTTCTTCGGGACGAAACGACCGTAGAAGGTCTCACCCTTCGCCGCCATCTCGACCAGCAGTTTTGGCGGGGTGAAGCGCGAACCGTATTTCGCTTCGAGCTTGTGGCAGAGATCGACGAAGTTTTTTGTTCCCATGAAGTCGATATAGGACAGCGTGCCTCCGGTGAACGGCGCGAAGCCGAAACCGAGGATCGAGCCGACGTCTGCCTCGCGCGGATCGGTGATCACGTGATCCTCGACCGTACGTGCGGCTTCCACCGCCTGCACCACGAGGAAGCGCTGCTTCAATTCCTCGACATCGAGGGTGTCGGGATCGAGCTTCTTTGGCCGCAGCGCATCGAGGCCCGGCCAGAGCGCCTTTGAGCCCTGCCCCTTCGGCGGATAGTCGTAAAAGCCCTTGCCGTTCTTGCGGCCAAAGCGGCCCTGCTTCTCGACCATTTCGACCATCAGTTTCTTCTGCGTCTGATCGATGGCGTTGGGTCCGAGATCGGCCTCCGTCGCTTTCATGATCTTGAGCACGAGGTCGAGCGCTACCTCATCCGACAACGACAGCGGCCCGACCGGCATCCCGGCCATTTTCGCCGTGTTCTCGATCATCGCCGGCGGCACGCCCTCCGCAAGCATCTCGAGCCCTTCGGCGGTGAAGCGCAGCACGCAGCGGTTGGCAAAGAAGCCGCGGGAGTCGTTGACCAGAATCGGCGTCTTGCCGATCTGGCGCGCGTAGTCGAGCGCGGTGGCGATGGCGACGTCACCGGTATTCTTGCCGAGGATGGTTTCGACCAGCATCATCTTCTCGACCGGCGAGAAGAAATGGATGCCGATGAAGCGCGACTGATCCTTGAATTCCTCGGCCAGCGAGTTGATCGGCAGGGTCGAGGTGTTGGAGGCGAAGATCGCGTCCTTGCGCAGATACGGCTGCGCCTTGGCGTAGGTCTCGGCCTTGACCTTGCGATCCTCGAATACGGCTTCGATGACGAGATCGCAATCGGAGATCGCGGCGTAGTCGGCCGTCGCGGTGATGCGCGACATCAGCGCGTCGCGGTCGGCGTCCTTGGCGCGACCCTTCTTGATGAGATCATCGATCACCGACTGCGCATGCGCCCTGCCCTTGTCGGCGCTGGCCTGGTCGCGATCGATCAGCACCACGTCGATGCCGGCGCGCGCCGAGACATAGCCGACGCTCGCGCCCATGAAGCCTGCACCGATGATGGCGAGTTTCTTGACCTTGGTCGGCGGCACGTTTGGCGGGCGTCGCGCACCCTTGTTCAGTTCCTGCATCGACAGGAACAGGCTGCGGATCATTGCCGCCGCTTCCTTGCTCTGCAGGATGTGCGCGAAGTAACGCGACTCGATGCGCAAGCCGTTGTCGATGTTGACCAGCAGGCCCTCATAGACACAGCTCATGATCGCGCGCGCGGCCGGATAATTGTCGTAGGTCTGGCTGCGATAGATCGCATTCGCTGGCGGGAACACATTCATGCCCGCCGCCGAATAGACCGCGCCGCCCGGCAGCTTGAAGCCCTTGACATCCCACGGAGCGACCGCCTTGCCGCCGGCCTTGATCCAGTCCTTCGCCGTCTTGATGAGATCGGCGGCAGGCACCACCGCGCCGACGATGTTCGCGGCCTTGGCCTTATCGAGCTTGATCTGGTCGCCCTTGAGCAGCAGCGGCAGCGCATCCTGTGCCGGCATCATGCGCGGCAGGCGCTGGGTGCCGCCGCCGCCCGGAAACAGGCCGACCTTCACCTCGGGCAGACCGAGCCGGGTTTTGGGGTTGTCCGACGCGACGCGGTAATGGCAGGCCAGCGTCAGTTCGAAAGCGCCACCGAGCGCGAGGCCGTTGATGGCGGCAACCCACGGCTTGCCGCAAGTTTCCAACTTGCGGAACGTCTGAGAGAGCTTGCGGCTCTCATCGAACAACATCTGGGTAGCGGCTTCCCTGCCTTTTGCTTTGGCCGTGTCCGCGAACAGCTTGTTCATGCCCTCCAGCATGGAGAGATCGGCGCCGGCGGAAAACGCCTCCTTGCCGGAGGTGATGACGACGCCCTTCACCGCCGCGTCGGCGGTGGTCTGATCGACGATGGCGCCGAGCTCCTCGATGGTCTGGGTATCCAGCACGTTCATCGATTTGCCGGGAATGTCCCAAGTGACGAGCGCAATGCCGTCGGCGTCGGTTTCAACTTTGAAATTCTTGAAGGTCATGTGCCTATCCCGTCCCTACACCCGCTCGATGATGGTCGCGGTGCCCATGCCGCCGCCGATGCACAGCGTCACAAGCGCAGTGGACTTGCCGGTGCGCTCGAGTTCGTCGAGCACGGTGCCCAGAATCATCGCGCCTGTCGCGCCGAGCGGATGACCCATGGCGATGGCGCCGCCGTTCACGTTGATCTTGGCGTTGTCGATGTTGAAAGCCTGGATATAGCGCAGCACGACGGAGGCGAAGGCCTCGTTCAGCTCGAACAGATCGATGTCCGACAGTTTCATGCCGGAGCGCTCCAGCACCTTCTTGGTCACATCGACCGGACCGGTCAGCATGATCGAAGGCTCGGAGCCGATATTGGCGAACGCCCTGATCTTTGCGCGGGCCTTGAGATTGTGTTTGGCGCCGGCCTCCTTGCTGCCGATCAGGACAGCCGCCGCGCCATCGACGATCCCCGACGAATTGCCGGCGTGATGGACGTGCGTCACCTTCTCGACTTCGGGATGCGACTGGGCCGCCACCGCATCGAAGCCGCCCATGGCGCCCATCGCCTCGAACGACGGCTGCAGCGACGCCAGCGACTGCATGGTCGTGGACGGCCGCATATGTTCGTCGCGGTCGAGAATGGTGAGGCCGTTGATGTCCTTCACCGGGATAATCGAGTTCTTGAAGTAGCCCTTTTCCCACGCGCTCGCGGCGCGCTTCTGGCTTTCGACCGCATAGGCGTCGACATCGTCACGCGAGAAACCGTACTTGGTCGCGATCAGGTCGGCGGAAATGCCCTGCGGCAGGAAATACGACGGCAGCGCGATCGCCGGATCCATCGGCCACGCCGCGCCCGACGACATGATGCCGACCCGGCTCATGGACTCGGCGCCGCCACCAATGGTCAGTTCGTGCTGGCCGGCCATCACCTGCGCTGCCGCGAAATTCACGGCATCGAGGCCGGACGCGCAGAAGCGGCTGATCTGCACACCGGGCACGTCCTGACCGAGCCCGGCTTCGAGCGCCGCGAAGCGCGCGATGTCGCCGCCGGCCTCGCCGACCGGATCGACCACGCCGAGCACCACGTCATCGACCACGTTTGCCTGAAGGTTGTTGCGCTCCTTGATCGCCTTCAGCGGCGCGGTGGCGAGCGCCAGCGCGGTCACTTCATGCAGCGAGCCATCCGACTTGCCCTTGCCGCGCGGGGTGCGGACGTGATCGTAGATGTAGGCTTCAGGCATGACGCCCTCCTTGGGATGATATCTGTCATATATAAGCCACTCCGGTCCGGAATGGCGAACCAAATCGCAAGCGCCGGATCAGAACGCGTCCGCCGGCAACTCCATCGTGGTCGCGCATCCGGTCTGGATGCGCGCGAGATGCAGCGCCGTCTCGGGCAACATCCGTTCCATGAAGAAACGTCCAGTGACGAGCTTTGTGGTGAGATAGGATGACTTGTCGCCCGCAGCAATCTTGTCCTGCGCGACTTTCGCCATCCGCGCCCACATGTAACCCAGCACCACGAGGCCCGCGAGTTGCATGTAGTCGGTCGCAGCGGCGCCGGCGTTGTCCGGCTTGGTCATCGCGTTCTGCATCAGCCACATCGTGGCCTGCTGCAGGTGACCGAGCGCGGCGGAGAGCGGTGCGACAAATGGCTTCATCGCCTCGTCGCCGCCATGGTCCTTGGCAAACGCGCCGACCTCGCCGAAGAACGCCATCGAGGCGCGGCCGCCGTCGCGCGGCAGCTTGCGGCCGACGAGATCGAGCGCCTGGATGCCGTTGGCGCCCTCATAGATCATGGCGATGCGCGCATCGCGCACGAACTGCTCCATGCCGTTTTCGGCGATGTAGCCGTGACCGCCGAACATCTGCTGCGCCAGCACGGTGTTGGCAAAACCGACGTCGGTGAGCACGCCCTTCAGGATCGGCGTCATCAGGCCCAGATGATCGTCGGCGGCCTGGCGATCCTTCGGATCGTTCGAACGATGGGCGACGTCGCTCTTGAGCGCGGTCCACACCACCATGGCCCGCGCGGCTTCGTTGAAGGCCCGGATCGTGAGCAACGTGCGGCGCACGTCGGGATGCACGATGATCGGGTCAGCGGCCTTCTCGGGCTCCTTCGCGCCGGTCAGCGAGCGGCCCTGCAGGCGGTCCTTCGCATAGGCAACGGCGTTTTGGTAGGCGACCTCCGATTGCGCGAGCCCTTGCACGGCGACGCCGAGCCGCGCCTCGTTCATCATCACGAACATGCCCTGCATGCCCTTGTTTTCTTCGCCGATCAGCCAGCCGGTGGCGTTGTCGTAGTTCATCACACAGGTGGAATTGCCGTGAATGCCCATCTTGTGCTCGATCGAGCCGCACGACACCCCGTTGCGCGCACCGAGCGAGCCGTCGGCATTGACCAGCACCTTGGGCACGACGAACAGCGAGACGCCCTTGATCCCGGCCGGCGCGCCTTCGATCCGAGCCAGCACCAGATGGATGATGTTGTCGGCAAGATCGTGCTCGCCGGCAGAGATGAAGATTTTGGTGCCGGTGATCTTGTAGCTGCCGTCCGCCTGCTTCACCGCCTTGGTACGCAAAAGGCCAAGGTCGGTACCGCACTGCGGCTCGGTGAGGTTCATGGTGCCGGTCCATTCGCCGGCTACCATCTTCGGCACATAGGCCTTCTTCTGTTCGGGCGTGCCATGCACCAGCAACGCGGCCGTCGCGCCCATGGTAAGGCCGCCATACATCGAGAACGCCATATTGGCGGAGATCTGGAATTCGGCGACGGTCTGGCTCAGCGTGACCGGCAGGCCCTGCCCGCCATATTCCGTCGGTGCCGACAGCCCGAGCCAGCCGCCCTCGGCGACCTGCTTGAACGCTGCCTTGAAGCCCTTCGGCGTCGTCACGCTGCCATCGTCGTGACGGGTGCAGCCCTCGAGGTCGCCGACACGGTTGAGCGGCTGCAGAATCTCTTCCGAGAGCTTGGCCGCTTCGCCGAGGATCGCCTCGCGCACGTCGGCCGATGCATCGCTGAAGCCCGGAAGGTTGTTGTAGCGGTCGAACTGGAACACATCGTTCAGGAGGAAGCTGACGTCTTCCAGCGGGGCTTTGTAACTCGGCATGTCGACCTCATGGTTCAGCGGAAGCGGTCACCGGTGTAAGGAACATTTCGCAACGCAGCAACGTGCAAGTTCCGCATGCCTCATGCAATCAGAGGATGCATATCGATTTAAGAACAATCGGGAAGGCCACCCAGGCTCTACCGGGCAGCGGCCTCGCCAAATTCGTCAAAAACTAACTTTTGGGGCCGCCCGCCTCACTCCTTAACCCGTTGTTTACCCTAACACGAAAAGGTCGGGGCTCAGAGGCAGACGACCTGCGCCGAATTCGATTGTTTCTTCAAGGGACGTGCAGGAGACGCTGGAGGCGCAGCAATGCGCCGGGTTGGACACCGGACGAAAGCATGAACTCGCGCGGATCGTGGAGCGTAGACGGGATCGAACCATCCGTTCGCGAACGGGCCGAGGCAGCCGCGCGGCGTGCGGGCATGTCCCTGAAAGACTGGCTCAATTCGACGGTTGGCGAAGCGCCCATACCGGATTTTCGCACGGCACAGCCGCCGACGGCGCAGAGCACACCCGACGTCGCGGACATCCATCAGCGGCTTGATTCCATCACACGTCAGATCGACCAGTTGTCGAGCCCGGCCAGACAAGGCGAACCCGCGGTTGCCCGCCAGCTCAATGACGCCATCTCGCGCCTCGATGCGCGGCTCGCGCGTATCACCACACCGACGCCGGCACAGCCTGTGCCGGAGGACGCGCAACGCCGCGTCAACAGGGTCGAACGCGCCGCCGCTGAACTCTACAGCTCATCACCGCCGCTCAATCCTGCCTCGCTCGAATTCGCGATCGCCGAAATCACCGCGCGCCAGCATGAACTCGACGGCGCCGCGCGGGCCGCAGCCGTGCGCGGCGCGCCGCCGATCACTCCCGCCATGACACCAATGCCGTCCGCGCCGGATTTTTCCGGTCTCGAGCGGCAACTGTTCAATATCACCAGCCAGATCGAGTCGCTGCGGCGTCCCGACGGGATCGAGCAATCGATCGCCGCATTCCGCAGCGAGCTTACCGAGATTCGCCACGCCATCACCGAGGCGATGCCGCGCCACGCGATCGAATCGATCGAGAACGAAATCCGCTCGCTTGCGCGCCGCATCGAGGACAGCCGCCAGAATGGCAGCGATGGTCAGACGCTTGCGAATATCGAGCGCGCGCTCAACGAGATTTATGAAGCTCTGCGTTCGCTGAAACCCGCCGAACAACTCGCCGGCTTTGATGAGGCGATCCGCAATCTCGGCGCCAAGATCGACACCATCGTCCGCAGCAGCGGCGACAGCGGCACGGTGCAGCAGCTCGAAAGCGCCATCGGCGCGCTTCGCGGCATTGTTTCCAACGTCGCGTCGAACGACACGCTGGCGCGGCTCAGCGACGACCTCAACATGCTGTCGTCGAAGGTCGACCAGCTCGGCCGCCTCGACGGTCGCGGCGATTCGTTCGCCGCGCTCGAACAGCGCATTGCCGCGCTGACGACAACTTTGGAAACCCGCGAGCGCCCCAGCGCAGGCGGCAATTCCGAGCAGCTCGAAGGCGCAGTGCGCGCGCTGTCCAACCGCCTCGACCAACTCCCGGTCGGCCACGACTCGTCATCGGCGCTGGCGCATCTGGAGCAGCGGGTCTCGCTGTTGCTCGAGCGCCTCGAAACGGCCAGCAGCCATGGCGCCGGCAATCTCGGTCGTGTCGAGGAAGGTCTGCAGGATATCCTGCGTCATCTGGAACGGCAGCAGGCCGGCCTCGCGGCCTTGAGTGAAGCCGGACCACGCGCCATCGGTCCTTCGATGGACAGCGACATCGTCGACGCGAT
>JAFKKH010000021.1 GCA_017305665.1 Hyphomicrobiales bacterium | reverse complement strand
GCGCCGAAGCGGGTGCGCGAGCGATCGCGCAGATCGAACGACGCGATGGGACGCGCGTTGACGGTGATCGACACCGGCGCCGGGGGCGTGAGGTCGCCGGGCGACGGCTGCTTCGGCGGATGCTTGGAGAATTGCGCGTGGGCGGCCATGGGAAGCGCGGCTGTCAAAACCGCAAATGCCACGCCTGATCCAAGAAGGCTGCGTCGGGTGAAATGCAGCGACATCGAGCTCTTCGTCATTGCGAGGAGCGACAGCGACGAAGCAATCCAGCTTTTCATCGTCGCCCTGGATTGCTTCGCTTCGCTCGCAATGACGATCCTCTACGAATGCAGCCGGCGCGGGCGCCGCACCGGCGCCGCCGGCGTTTCGTGAGTCTCGCTGAACAGTTCAGCGAGCTTTTCGGTGATGGCGCCGCCGAGTTCCTCGGCGTCCACGATCGTCACCGCGCGGCGATAGTAGCGCGTCACGTCATGGCCGATGCCGATGGCGATCAGTTCGACCGGCGAGCGGGTTTCGATCTCCTCGATCACCCAGCGCAGGTGCCGCTCGAGATAGTTGCCGGGATTGACCGACAGCGTGGAGTCGTCGACCGGCGCGCCGTCCGAGATCATCATCAGGATCTTGCGCTGCTCGGTGCGCGCGAGCAGCCGCTTGTGCGCCCAGTCCAGCGCCTCGCCGTCGATGTTCTCCTTGAGCAGGCCCTCGCGCATCATCAGCCCGAGGTTCTTCCGCGCACGACGCCACGGCGCATCGGCGGACTTGTAGATGATGTGGCGGAGGTCGTTGAGCCGGCCCGGATTGAGCGGCTTGCCGGCGGCGAGCCACGCCTCGCGCGACTGCCCGCCCTTCCAGGCGCGCGTCGTGAAGCCCAGAATCTCGACCTTGACGCCGCAGCGCTCCAGCGTGCGCGCCAGGATGTCGGCGCAGGTGGCGGCGACCGTAATGGGGCGACCGCGCATCGAGCCGGAATTGTCGAGCAGCAGCGTCACCACCGTATCGCGGAAGGTCGCTTCCTTCTCGTGCTTGAACGACAGCGGCTGGTAAGGATCGATCACGATGCGCGACAGCCGCGCCGGATCGAGAATGCCTTCCTCGAGATCGAACTCCCAGGCGCGGTTCTGCTGCGCCATCAGGCGGCGCTGTAGGCGGTTGGCGAGCCGCGCCACGATGCCCTGCAGATGCGCGAGCTGCTTGTCGAGATAGCTGCGTAACCGCTCCAGCTCGTCGTGATCGCAGAGATCTTCCGCCGCGATCACCTCATCGAACTTCGGGGCGAAGGCATGGTATTCGGGGCCGCGCGGCTCGTTGGCGCCGTTGGCATTGGGGCGCGTGGCCTCGCCCGGGGTCTCGTCGTCGCCGAGTTCGCCGTCATCGAAAGTGTCGCTGGCGGAAGCCTGCGCGCTTTCCATGGCGCTGTCCGACATCTCGTCGGTGGTCTCCTGCGCCTGATCCGCGCTCATCTCCTGCGCGGCGTCGCTGTCGGGCGAGCCCTCCGCGCCGGACTGATCGTTCTCGCCCTCGCGGTTGTCGTCCTGGTTCTCGTCCTCGTCGGCCTCGGCGTTGGTGTCGTCGCCGAGATCGAGCGCCGACAACAGGTCGTGCACCACGTCGCCGAACCTGGCCTGATCCTCGGTGAGACGGCTGAGCTGATCGAGCCGCGCACCGATCTTGTCTTCCAGGAATGGACGCCACAGGTCGACCATCTTGCGCGCAGCGGCGGGCGGCGCGAGGCCGGTGAGCCGTTCGCGCACCATCATCGCCAGCGCATCCGACAGCGGCGCGTCGGCGCGGTCGGTGATCTCGTCATACTTGCCGCGATGGAAGTGATCGTCGAGCATCGCCGTGAGGTTCTTCGCGACGCCCGACATGCGGCGCGAGCCAATCGCCTCGACGCGCGCCTGCTCGACGGCTTCGAACACACCGCGCGCCTGTGGATTGCCCGGCATCAGCTTGCGATGCACCTTCGGATCGTGACAGGCGATCTTGAGTGCGATGGAATCCGCGTGTCCACGCACGATGGCCGCGTCGCGCTTGCTCATCTTGCGCGCGGGCTCCGGCAGCCGTGCCTTGCCCGGCGACAGGCCGGGGCGCTCGGCGGCGAACGTCACCTCGAGCTCCGGCGACTTGGCGATGGCGCGCAGGCACGAGGTCACCGCGCGCTTGAACGGCTCGGTCGGCGCTTCCTTCGGCCCGGTGCGGAATTTGTTGCTCGGTGGTGTTGTGCTCATCGCGACCCGAACCTCGGTGACTCTTCGTCCCTCCCCCTTGTGGGGAGGGTGGCTGGCCCCTGGACCAGCCGGGTGGGGGTTCCGTAGCAACGAAGGCTGGGATTGATGACCCCCACCCCAGCCTCCGCTTCGCAATAGCCGATGCAAAGCATCGGCGTCCTTTTTCAGTACGGCGACCTAAGGTCGCCTATGCGACCCTCCCCACAAGGGGGAGGGAAACCGCAAGCACTTCGTTTCAATCGTCTCCGCAAGGGGAGAGGGAAGAAAGTCAGTCTCAGCTCAGCGCCACGTTGACCGCCGACTCCGGCAGCTCGGCGTTGAAGCAGCGCTGATAGAACTCGGCGACCAGCGGACGCTCGAGCTCGTCGCACTTGTTAAGGAAGGTGACGCGGAACGCGAAGCCGATATCGCCGAAGATCTCGGCATTCTCGGCCCAGGTGATGACCGTACGCGGGCTCATCACCGTGGAGAGATCGCCGTTGGCGAAGGCATTGCGGGTCAGGTCCGCGAGCCGCACCATCTTGCCGACGATGTCGCGGCCTTCCGGCGTGCGATAGTGCTTGGCCTTGGCCACCACGATCTCGACCTCGTTGTCGTGCGGCAGATAATTCAGCGTGGTGACGATGTTCCAGCGGTCCATCTGCGCCTGATTGATCTGCTGGGTGCCGTGATAGAGGCCCGAGGTGTCGCCGAGGCCGATGGTATTGGCGGTCGAGAACAGGCGGAACGCCGGATGCGGCTTGATGACCCGGCTCTGGTCCAGCAGCGTCAGACGGCCCGAGGATTCCAGCACGCGCTGGATCACGAACATCACGTCGGGACGGCCGGCATCGTATTCGTCGAAGCACAGCGCCACGTTGTTCTGGTACGCCCACGGCAGGATGCCGTCGCGGAATTCGGTGATCTGCTTGCCGTCCTTGACCACGATCGCATCCTTGCCGACGAGGTCGATACGGCTGATGTGGCTGTCGAGGTTGACGCGCACGCAGGGCCAGTTCAGCCGCGCCGCCACCTGCTCGATGTGGGTCGATTTACCGGTGCCGTGATAGCCGGTGACCATGACGCGGCGGTTCTTGGCAAAACCGGCGAGGATCGCGAGCGTGGTCGGGCGGTCGAAGCGATAATCCGGATCGACGTCGGGCACATGGGGATCGGCTTCGGAATAGGCAGGAACCTCGAGATCGCTGTCGATCCCGAACACCTGCCGGACCGAAACCTTCATGTCTGGCAACCGGGTGGGGGCTTCAGTCTTGGTCGTGGCGGCGGTCGTCATCAATCCTCCGAGGTTCCGGGGCACTCCCGAAACCAGAATTGCGCATGGCTACGGATGAGGGGCTCGCGCGAAACCTAGCAGAGAGCCGTGGCGGGCAGAAGCCCGCCGTGCGATCAAAGTTCCATTGGAATATCATTGAGATAGGTGCTTGCTGCGGAATTTGAAAGGCTGCCCTGCGAATCAGGGCACGATCGGGCAAAGTTTTTGTGGCAGCGCCCGCTATTGAACCCGGACCGCCATAGCGGCATTTGACCGGAGCGTCAGCCACGACGCGGAAACGGGGATTTCGTGACTGACTACATCGCGCACCTGACCGGCATCGTCTCCGCCCATGCCGGCCTCGCCTATCTCACTGTCTTTCTCGCCGCGCTGCTGGAAGCCGTCCCGGTGTTCGGGTCGGTCATTCCGGGATCGACGATTATTCTGGCGCTCAGCGCGCTGATCGGCGACGGCGAATTGAAATTCCTGCCGGTCATGCTGGCCGCGATATCGGGGGCTGTCATCGGCGACGGCACCGCGTTCTGGATCGGTCATCGCTCGCAGCGGGAAATCCTCAGCGCATGGCCGATGGCCCGCTATCCCGGCGTGGTCGCGCAGAGCGAGGCCTTCTTCAATCGCTACGGCACGCTCGCGGTGTTCTTCGCCCGCTTCGTTGCGCCGGTGCGCGCCTTCGTGCCGCTGACCGCGGGCGCGTTGGGGATGCCGCCGCAACGCTTCTATGGCGTCAACGTCGTCGCGATCGTGATGTGGGCCTCGGCGCATATCGTGCCGGGAATGGCGGCGGTGTCGGTGCTGCACCGCTATGGCGGCTTCGCCCACCCCGCGGCCCTGGTGCGTCACTACTGGCTGCCGACCGTGCTTGTCGCCAGTGTGATCGCAGGGCTCGTGGTCTGGTGCATTCGCCGCCGGCGCGGCATCAACGCGCCGGTGAAGCGTCTGAGGTAAGCCACGTGGTACAGCGATGAACGATCAGGCCGGTTTTTCGGCGGTGAAGCGCCCGCCGCCAAGAGCGGCATCGTTCACCAGATCGACAAAGCGCACATAGCTTTCATAAAACGCGTCATGGCCGGCCGGCGCGCCCGCCGTCTGCGCTTCCGCGCGGAGCTTCCGATACATCGCGAGCCGCTCGCGCAGAATCTCACCCCAATCCGCCGTCAGATCCTCGGCCGACTCGACTGCGAAGCCCGCGTTACGGATGAGGTCCTCATACGCCGCAAAACTGTAGAGATCGGTGACGGCCATGCCCTGCCACATCAACGCCCTGTCATCGGCGGAGAGCGCGCGGTGGGCGACCCAATCCGTGAATGCGAGTCGGCCGCCGGGTTTCAGGATTCGAAAGGCTTCAGCCAGAACCCGCGCCTTGTCGGGCACGTGGAGCAGCGCTTCCTGACTGATGACGACATCGGCGCTGGCATCGGGCAATGCAACCCGCATCACATCGCCGCCGATCACACGTACGCGGTCGTGCAACCCGACGCGCCGCGTCAATTCTTGCGCGCCCTTGACGCGCGCCGGCGTCAATTCGATGCCGGTGACATCGGCGCCGTAGCGATCCGCGAAATAGCGCGCCGGCCCACCAAGGCCCGCGCAAAAATCGACGACACGGGAGCCCGGTCCGATACCGGCGCGTTCGGCCAGCGCGTCGTTGGCGGCCAGCCCGCCGTAATGATCCTGATCGTGTGCGAACAATTCCGATGGCGCGAGGTCGTCGAGGTGTCCCCGGCTGGCAGTGAGTCTGGAGAGGATGATCTCCGCCGAGATCGGGTGGCGCTCGTAGAAGTCGACCGCTGAACGCATCTCGACCATGGCGCCCGTCTCTACCAGCAGCGCCTCAGGCGCGAACCACCGTCTTGAGATAGTTGTACGCCTTGATGATCTCGATCAGGCGGTCTTCGGTCGAACGGTCGCCGCCGTTGGCGTCGGGATGATGCTGCTTCACCAGCAGCTTGTATTTGGCCTTGACGGTCTCGAGCGTGGCGTCGGTATCGAGCCCCATCACCTGCAGCGCCTTGCGCTCGGCATTGAACACCTTGCGCGTCTCGGGCTTGGCCTGCGACTTAGCGCCTGCGCCCGCACGCCAACGGCCACGGCCGTTGAGTTCGCTGAACACGCTGAAGGGATCGACGGCGGCGTCGAGATCGGCCTCGCCGGTCTTGCCTTTGCCCTTGGCGCCGTTGGCCCCCATCTTCCAGGTCGGCCGATGGCCGGTCAGCGCATCCTTCTGGAAACGCGCAACCGCGTCTGCGTTCATGCCCTGGAAGAAATTGTAGGACTGGTTGTATTCACGCACGTGGTTCAGGCAGAAATGAAAATATTCGCGCTCGTTGCCGCGGCCTTTCGGCGCGCGGTGCGATCCCCGGTTCTGACAGTCCGGCCATTCGCAGGTGACCACTTCCTCGCGCACGCGTTCGCGCTTCGCGCCGGCCTTGTTCGGCTTGATGCGGATGCTGTCGAAGAACTTCGATGAATCGATGGGCATGACCGTCTTTGACACCGCAATGCCAGACGCTTCAAGTCTTGACATCGCATTTCTTGAGTTAGCTTCCGCACCATTGACGAAAGCGGGGAATGAACGTTAAGCCGCTCACCATGAGCGTCAAGGATATCATCACAAAGAAGTTGAGCGAAGCTTTCGCGCCGGAAAGCCTCGATGTGACGGATGAATCACATCTTCATGAAGGCCACGCCGGCCATCGGCCGGGCGGCGAGACGCATTTCCGGATATATATCGTGTCGCAGGCCTTCGAAGGGAAGAGCCGGATCGAGCGCCACCGCATGGTCAATGCGCTGCTGGCGGCGGAACTGGCCGGCAGCGTTCATGCGCTCGCGATGAAAACGCTGACGCCGGGCGAAGGCGGCCGCTGAATTCCGCGCGAGCGGCTGCGGCTATCGCGCCCGCTCCAGCGTTTCGGAGGGCGCTTCGCCGAAATAACGGCGATAGCTTTTCGAAAATTCGCCGAGATGCCAGAACCCGTGGGCCAGCGCGCAGGCCTTGACGCTGATATCGCCCTCGCGCAGTCGCTGGCGCACCAGCCACAGCCGCTTCAGACGCAGATAGCGGTGCAGGCTGATGCCGCGATGTTTCAGGACCGCGCTGTGAAGCGTCCGGACCGACACGCCGACCTCGCGTGCGAGTTCCTCGCTGTAGATCGGATTCCTGAGATTGGCCGAAATGATCTCTTCCGCCTTCCGCACGATCTCCATGAACCGGGCTGCGTGCAACGACCCGAGCGACGTCGCGCTGACTCGGCTGGCGAAGGCGTGGTCGACGGCGGACAACAGCGATTCCTTGATGCCTTCCGAGGCACCGGGCATGGCCAGCTCATCGGGCGAGGTGGCCGCAAAGTTCATCACTTCCAGAACGAGGCCGCGCAGCTTCTGTTGGGCATCCGCCGTCACTTCGAACACGAGAAAGTCCTGACCGGGCTTGGGCCAGCCCCGCTCAAGCACCTCAGGCGTGAACATCACCGAACCGAACTGGCATGGAATCCTTTCAACGGCCGTATAGCCGCCGCCGCCGCGCCCGATCGCCAGAAAGGACATGCCGGCGTCGATCCCGTTCATCCGCAGCAGATTGCGGTCGCTCATCGAAAAGCCGACAGCCGTACACCCCGGCTTGAGTTGCGCATCCAGCACGCGGGGAAAAGAAGTCACTACATTGATGTCGCAACCCGGCAGATTCAGAATGGTCTGACTGGCGGAGATGCGCCGCGCCAGCGGCGTGAACCGGATGTCGACGGCCCGGACCGATTGCCGGAATTCGTCAACATCGTTGAAACGAAAGACCCGCAGAGCGGGTGGTGAGGATAATTCGATCATAAAATATGATTCGGAATCGAAACCGATTCTGGTTGTACGCAGGCTAGCGGACACTTCTGAGTCGCGCCACGGCGAACCCCTTCGCCGAGCGCATATCATGCCGCTCCGGCACGTCCGGCAGCGCCTATCCTCCTAGAATACTTGCAGAATTTCGATACTGTTTTTACCGGATGTTAATTCTCGTCTAAGCCGCCCGCGCGAAAATACCGCAGATTCTACGGAATAACGCGAACGCTTGCCGGCGTTACGCGCGCTCAGATGTGACTTGCTGGGGATCGACATGTCCAAAGCAACCTCGACGGCGCTCATCGCGGAACTGGAAGGCGCGGTGAAGGGCGGCTCACCCGAGCGGCGCCTTCAGATGCTTCGCCAGGTCACGGACCTGTTCCTGTCCGACGCCGACCGGCTGAACGAAAACCAGATCGGGGTCTTCGACGACGTCCTTGTCCGGCTGATGGAGCGGATGGAAGCGCAGGCGCTGACGCAACTCAGCACCACGCTCTGCGGTTCGAACGCCGCCCCAAAGGAGGTCGTCCGGCAATTGGCCTGGCATGAGGAAGCCGCCGTCGCGGTGCCGGTGCTGACGAAATCCACCCGGCTGTCGGACGGCGACCTGATCGAGATCGCGAGTCAGCGCGGACAGCAGCACCTGCTGGCGATCTCGAACCGCAGCACCGTGAGCGAAGGCGTGACCGACGTCCTGCTCAAGCACGGCGATTCCAACGTCTCCCATGCACTGGCGAAAAATGCCGGCGCTCGCTTTTCCGAGGGCGGCTACGCCACGCTGGTCGAAAGCTCCGAAAAGGACAGCGCGCTCGCGGAAACCCTCGGCCTGCGGCTGGACATCCCGCTCAAGGTGCTGCGCGAATTGTTGTCCAGGGCCGGCGCGGCCGTTCGCATCCGCCTTCTCAAAGTCGCGCCGCCGGAGATGCGGGCGAAAATCGAGGATGCCATCAAGGCCGTCATCGAAGAGATCGCCGCGCCCGTCCTCGTACCCATCGACTACACCGAATCCGAAGCCATGGTGATTGCCCTGAACCGGGCAGGAAGACTAGGCGACCAGACCATCAACCGCTTCGCGATCCAGGGCGACTACATCCATATCGTCGCCGCGCTCTCGCTGTTGACCTCGGTGAAGACCGACGCGATCGAGCCGCTGATCGAAAATCCCCGTCCCGACGGCCTGATCGTCGCCTGCAAGGCCGCGCGGCTGAACTGGTCGACGACCAACATGGTCCTGCGCAATCGCCCGAATTGCCGTCCCGCGACCAGGCAGGAACTCGACGAGGGCAAGGAGGTATTCGACGCGCTCTCATTGTCCTCGGCACAACGCACGATCCGGTTCTGGTCCGCGCGCGGCTCGGCCAGAAAAGCCGATGCACCGGACACGGCCGTTGCAGTGGCGGACATCTGAGCCATGAGCTGGGGCGGCCGAAAAGCAGATCGCGTCACGTTCGCCACCGGCTACTCGGTCCTGATGATGGGGATCGACGGGACCTGGCAGCGGCCGTGCACGATGCTGGACATCTCGGCGAGCGGCGCGCGGCTTCAGGTGCCGGATTCGATCGAGGGACTGAACATCAAGGAATTCTTCCTGCTGCTGTCGTCGACCGGCCTCGCGTTCCGCCGCTGCGAGCTTGTCCGCGTCAACGGCGACGAGATCGGCGTGAAATTCGTCGAGGACAAGGGTCACATCAAGAAGAAGAGCGGCTCGCTGGTCAGATCATAGCGAGCCGGTTGCAACAACCGAGCGGGATCGAAACGACATGAGACACAACGATACCAATGCCCTGCCGGACGCGCCCGGTCAGCTGGACCCTCCCCGCTGCGTCGATTGCCACACCGCCATGCGGCATTCCTGCACCGAGGAGACGGAAACAGGCGGCGAGCGGCGCATCTACGAATGCGTCAAATGCACCAGCACACAGAGCATCGAGACGGCGGCGGCGTAAAGCGACAAGCGACTCTTCACCTCTTTCCGCCGAGAGAGGGAGGGCGCTCTTCGCGAGGGAACATTTCCATCAAAATCGAAATGCGTTCTGCGCCTAAAATGCCGTCCCGGCTCGCTTCGGCTTGACCTCCAGCGCGTCGGCCTCGCGCGGCAGCGGCTGGATGCGCAGCGCAGTGATGCGGTTGCGCTCACGCCGCAGCACGCGAAAGCGGAAACCGTGGAACGTAAAACTCTGGCCGCGCTCGGGGATCGAGCGCGCCTCGTGAATGACGAGGCCTGCGATCGTGGTCGCCTCCTCGTCGGGCAGATGCCAGTCCATGGCGCGATTGAGATCGCGGATCGGCACCGAACCGTCCACCACCACCGAGCCGTCGGGCTGCTGGCGAACGCCGGCGACGACGACGTCGTGCTCGTCGGAGATGTCGCCGACGATCTCCTCCAGAATGTCTTCCAGCGTCACCATGCCTTCGACTTCGCCATATTCGTCGACCACCAGCGCGAAGTGGGTCTTGCGGCGGCGGAACGCCTTGAGCTGCTCGGAGACCGAGCGCATTTCCGGCACGAACCACGGCGGCAGCGCGATGGCACTGGCATCGATGCTCGCCATGTCGCCATCGGAGGCGCGGATCGCGCGCAAGAGATCCTTGGCGTGCAGCACGCCGATGATGTTCTCGGGCTTGTCGCGCCACAGCGGAATGCGGGTGTATTCGCTGGCCAGCACCTCGTGGACCAGTTCCTCCGCCGGCAGGTCGGCGTTGATCGTCACCATTTCGGTGCGGTGAACCATCACGTCGGAGACTTCGAGCTCGCGCAGATCGAGTAGGCCGCCGAGCATGTCGCGATCCTGCTTCTCGACGCCACCCTCGTGATGGATCAGATCGACCGCGCCGCGCAGCCGCTCGGTCGGCGACAGGATCGGCTGGTTGTGGCCGATCTTGATGCCGAGAATCTTGGTCAGGCCGCGCACCAGTTCCTCGACGACCACAAGCAGCGGTCCCAGCACAAGCACGATCACCTGGATCGGCCGCGCCACGATCAGCGACATCCGGTCCGGCGCGTTGATGGCGACGGTCTTCGGCAGCACCTCCGCGAAGATCACCACCAGCACCGTCATCACGCCGGTGGCATAGAGCACGCCGATGTCGCCGAACCAGGCGGTGAAGACCCCGGTGGCCAGCGCAGAGGCGCCGATGTTCGCGATGTTATTGCCGAGCAGCAGCGCGCCGATCATGCGCTCGCGCCGATCCATCAAACCGGCGACGATCAATGCGTCACTGCGGCCCTGGCTCGCAAGCCGCAGCATGCTGGCGCGCGAGGCGCCGGTCAGCGCCGTCTCGCTCGCGGAGAAGAACGCGGAGACCAGCAGCAGCGCGACGACGATGGCAAACGAAATCCAGTCCATGGCGGCAATCACCTTGATGTAGTCGCGGAACCAGAACTAATTCAGACCTTCGCCGCGAGTTTCCCCGCAAGGAAGTCGCGCACCATGGCCGGCTCGACGTCGGAAGACACCACGGCCTGACCGATCGCCTTCATCAGAATGAAGGTCAGCCGGCCGCGCTTCACCTTCTTGTCCTGCGCCATCAGCGTCATCAGCCCGTCGGCATCGGCCAGGCCTTCCTGCTTGAAGCCGGCGATGTCCTGCAGCCGCGTCGGCAGGCCGACCGCCGAAAGGTGCCGCTGAATACGGGTCACGTCGGCCTCCGCGATCATGCCGAGCTGCGCCGAGAGTTCGGCGGCCAGTACCATGCCGACCGATACACCTTCGCCGTGATAGAGCCGGTCGGAAAATCCGGTCGCCGTCTCCAGCGCGTGGCCGAAGGTGTGACCGAGGTTGAGCAGCGCGCGTTCGCCGGTCTCGCGCTCGTCGCGCGCCACGATCGCCGCCTTGGCGCGGCAACTGGTGGCGACCGCGTGCTCGCGTGCCGCGCCGCCCTTGAAGATCTCCGCGTGGTTGGTTTCGAGCCACGCGAAGAACGCCTCGTCGCCAAGCAGGCCGTATTTGGCGACCTCGGCATAGCCGGCGCGGAACTGGCGCGGCGACAACGTGTCCAGCACCGCGGTATCCGCGACCACCAGAATCGGCTGATGAAACGCGCCGACCAGATTCTTGCCCTGCGGCGAATTGATGCCGGTCTTGCCGCCGACCGAGGAATCCACCTGCGCCAGCAGCGAGGTCGGCACCTGCACGAAATCGAGGCCCCGCCGGACGATGGCCGCGGCGAAGCCGGCGAGATCGCCGACCACACCGCCACCGAGCGCGACAACGAGATCGTTGCGCTCGATCTTCGCCGCGATCAGTTCCTCGCAGACGAACTCGATGCCCTCATAGCTCTTCGATGTCTCGCCCTCGTCGACGACGATCCGCGAGGTGGCGATGCCTGCATCCATCAGGGAGGCTTCAGTCTTGCGCAGCCAGTGGGTCGCGACATATTCGTCGGTCACGATGGCGACCCGCGCGCCGGGACGCAGCGCGGCGATCCGCGCGCCGAGCGAGGACAGGATGTCGCGGCCGATGACGATGTCATAGGAGCGCTCACCGAGCGCGACATCGACCGTCACGGGGCCGGAACTTTTCAGCGGTGCGGTCATCGGGAGGTTCCAAATCCTTGGTTCAATCCTGCCTCGCGGGAGGCAGATCGCTGCGGCTCGTCCGTCGCGCCGCGGCACAGCCTGCGGTGCAGCAGATCGATGCATTCGTCGACGATCCTGTCATGCGGCACATCGCGCGAGGCGATCGTGATATCGGCCAGTTGGTAGACGGGCTCGCGTTCGGCGATAAGACGCCCGATTGTCGCGGCGGGATCCGGCGTATGCAACAGAGGCCGATCGGTGCGGCGCTTCACCCGGCGCAGGATCACGTCGGCATCGGCCTTGAGCCAGATCGAGATCGCCCGCTCGGCGATGCGCGCGCGGGTCTCCTCGCGCAGCACGGCGCCGCCGCCGGTTGCGAGCACGATCGGCGCGCCGCCGAGCAGCCGCGCGATCACGCGCGCCTCACCGTCGCGGAAATGCGGCTCGCCATGCGCTTCGAAGATTTCCGGAATCGACATGCCGGCCGCGAGTTCGATTTCGGTATCCGCGTCGACGAACGGCATCGCAAGACGCGTCGCGAGCCGCCGCCCGATGCTGGATTTGCCGGCGCCCATCATGCCGACGAGCACCAGCGAACGCCCGCCCAGCGCCGCGACGATCGCAGCCTCGGGAGAAGCGCCGGCATTGGCCGCTGAAACGGTCTCGGACGTCAAACACCACCTGTCGGAATACGTGAGAGCTAATTCCCGCCAGCTATACTACTCTCGTCGAGGGCGTTGCCAGAGACTCTTGCACCCGCCGCGCGAACATGTTGGTACTCGCAACGTCGCCTCAAAGGTTAATATCGCGCCCGAGACCGCCAATGCCCAGCCTGTTCCGCTTTCTGACTGCCGTCGCGGTGATCGTCGGGATCGGCTATGGCGTGATTTTCGCGCTGGCGAATTTCGTCGACCCGAAACCCCGGGAAATGACGTTGACCATCCACCCGGACAAATTTCTCAAGAAATAGCTGCTACGCTTGCGGCATGGGATCGAACAAAGCCTCCGATGCGCATCTGACCAGCCTGTTCCTGGACATGCTGGCCGCCGAGCAAGGCGCCGGCGACAACACGCTCGACGCCTACCGCCGCGACCTCGAGGATTTTTCCGCGTTCCTCGCGCGCGCCAGGCAAAACTTCGTCACCGCCGACACCCAGACGCTGCGGGATTATCTCGGCGATCTCGACGTCAGGGGCTTCAAGTCCTCGAGCGTCGCGCGCCGGCTGTCCGCAATGCGGCATCTGTTCCGCTTTCTGCTCAACGAGCGCACCAGAACCGACGATCCCGCCGCGATCCTGTCCGGCCCGAAGCGCGGCCGCAGCCTGCCGAAAGTGCTGTCGATATCGGACGTCGACCGCATGCTTGCGCAGGCGAAGCAGGCCGTCGCCGTGCCCGGCGCGTCATCGGCCCAGCGGTTGCGTGCGGCGCGGCTCTATTGCCTGCTCGAAGTGCTCTACGCCACGGGCTTGCGCGTATCCGAACTGGTGTCGCTGCCGCTGTCGGCGGCGCGGCGCGACGCGCGCATGATCGTGGTGCGCGGCAAGGGCAACAAGGAAAGACTCGTTCCGCTCAACGATGCGTCACGGCAGGCGATGGCCGATTATCTTGCCGCGATCGACGACCAGCGCGAACCGGGCAAAGCCGCCGCGCGGCCGAAGTGGCTGTTCCCCTCGTTCGGCGAGAGCGGCCACCTGACGCGCCAGCATTTTGCGCGCGAACTGAAAGACCTCGCCGCCGCCGCCGGTCTCGCGCCACGGCTGGTTTCGCCTCACGTGCTGCGCCATGCCTTCGCAAGCCACCTGCTGCATAACGGCGCGGACCTGCGCATCGTGCAGACACTGCTTGGCCACACCGATATCTCGACCACGCAGATCTATACCCACGTGGTGGAAGAGCGGCTGAAGAGCCTGGTGCGCGACCTGCACCCCTTGGCGGAGACATGAATTCACAGCAGCGCCCGCCGCCTTGACTTCGGAGCCATGAGCCGCGAAAGAGCCTGCTCTCGTTCCCGCCATCCATGCAGGCTTGATCTGGCAGACCCGGTCGTCCACTCACCTCACCCTCTTAAGCGATTGAATCAAAGGACTTTCTTTCGCTCTCGCCGAAATAGCTTTCGCGCCGCGGCGAGTTCCTCCCTATATTGTCGGAATGCCGGACCCCATGCGCAGTTACCTGGACTTCGAAAAGCCCGTCGCTGAACTCGATTCGAAGATCGACGAGTTGCGCACGCTCGCGGCCTCGGGCAGCGACATCGGCGACGAAATCGCCGGGATCGAGGACAAGGCCGCACAGGCGCTGAAGGACCTCTACGACAATCTGACGCCGTGGCAGAAGACCCAGGTCGCGCGCCATCCGCAGCGGCCGCATTGCATCGACTACGTCAACGCGCTGATCACCGAGTTCACGCCGCTGTCGGGCGACCGCAAGTTCGGCGAGGACGAAGCGCTGATCGGCGGCTTCGGCCGGTTCCGCGGCGAAAGCATCTGCGTCATCGGTCAGGAAAAGGGCGCCTCCACCGAGAGCCGGCTGAAGCATAACTTCGGCATGGCGCGCCCCGAAGGCTATCGCAAGGCGGTGCGGCTGATGGAAATGGCTGACCGTTTCGGCATTCCCGTGCTGTCGCTGGTCGACACCGCCGGCGCCTATCCCGGAATCGGCGCAGAGGAGCGCGGCCAGGCCGAGGCGATCGCGCGCTCGACCGATGCCTGCCTCACGCTCGGCGTCCCCAATGTCGCGGTCATCATCGGCGAAGGCGGCTCGGGCGGCGCCATCGCGATCGCCACCGCGAATCGGGTGCTGATGCTGGAACACGCGATCTACAGCGTGATCTCGCCGGAAGCCGCCTCCTCGATCCTATGGCGCGACGGCACCAAGGCGCAGGAAGCCGCCACCAACATGAAGATCACCGCGCAGGACCTGCTGCGCTTCGGCGTCATCGACACCATCCTGAAAGAACCCCCCGGCGGCGCGCACCGCGACCCCGCCAGCGTGATCGCAGCCACCGGCACCGCTATCGCCGAGGCGTTCGAGGAGCTGGGGCATTTCGACCGCGACACCATCCGCAAGCAGCGCCGCCAGAAATTCCTCGATATCGGCCGCAAGCTGAGCTAGCCGAGCGGGCCTCCAAGTCCAGTCGCTAGGCGCGCCGGATTCGGGCTTTTTCGGGGCAATTAAAATTCGGCTTTATTCCGCCGAAAACAACGGTTTAGCCTCTATTCACCATGACAGCCGCGGCCGCCGCCGCGACCCTCCGATCGGCTTGCGAGCGCGCAGGCTTAAGGATAATATTTTATTCAATGGCTTGGGGCACGGACGCCATGACTTGGGGTGCAGGCTTGCCCATCATCTGCGGAGCTTTGCTTTGATCTGGCGCACGATTGGTCGCGCGCTTATGACGTCGGTCGTGCTCGCGGCCGGCGCGCTGCTGGCCGGTTGCAACAGCGATGACGTTTCGCTCGCCAGCAACGCCAAGGCCAATCAGCCCGTTCCGCCAAAGCTCGTCGCCACCATGACCGAAAAGGACATGGACCTGCAGTCGCCGATCCTGATTCGTCTGTTCAAGCAGGAAGCCGAACTCGAGGTCTGGAAGCAGGATCGCTCCGGCAAGTTCGCGCTCTTGAAGACCTATCCGATCTGCCGCTGGTCCGGCGATCTCGGGCCGAAGGTGCGCGAAGGCGACCGTCAGGCGCCAGAAGGATTCTACAGCATCTCGCCGGCCCAGATGAATCCGAAGTCGGCCTACTATCTCTCGTTCAACACCGGCTATCCCAACGCGTTCGACAAGTCGCTCGGCCGCACCGGCTCCGAATTGATGGTGCATGGCGACTGCTCCTCGCGCGGTTGCTACGCCATGACCGACGAACAGATCGCCGAAATCTATGCACTCGGCCGTGAATCGTTCTTCGGCGGCCAGCGCGCGTTCCAGTTCCAGGCCTATCCGTTCCGCATGACGCCGGTGAATTTTGCGAAGCATCGCAATAATCCGAACATGCCGTTCTGGAAGATGATCAAGGAAGGCAACGATCATTTCGAGGTGACGCATCAGGAGCCGAAGGTCGAGTTCTGCGAGCACAAGTACGTGTTCGATCCGGCGCCGCCGCCGGGTTCGACCAAGCCGCTGATGTTCAATGCGTCGGCGAAGTGCCCGGCCTATGTGATCCCCGACGACATCGCCAGCGCCGTGCATGACAAGGAGCAACGGGACAACGCCGCGATCGCGAAGCTGATTACGAAGGGAACGCCGGTGGCGCGCCTCAACACCGGCATCGACGGCGGCATGAACCGTGTGTTCGCCGCCAAGCTGCCGGACGGGCAGACGGGATTGTCCGACCCGGTCGAGCCGAGCCAGCGGCTCGCAACCTATTCGCCCGCACCCGGCACCATCCCCGCCACCGTCAACCCGCCGCACGATCCGACGGCGAGTTCGGTCGTAGCGGCCGCCCCGTCCGAACCGGTCGTTGCCGTGACCAAGCCGTCGTCGGCGCTGTTCGCCTCCGCCGCGCCGAACGCCGACTCGGACAACATCTTCAGCAGCTTCGCCCGCAAGATCGGCCTGGGCGGCAGCGACAGCACCGCCTCCGCGAAGCTCCCTCCGGCACAGCCGAAGGTCGTGGCGCCGCGGCACGCTCCACATCGCATGGCGGCTGCGAAGCACGCGACGCCGCCCAAAGCGAGAGAGAAGACCGCCGAAAGAACGACTGAAAGACCGGCCGAGCCAAAGCAGGTCGCAACCGCGGCGCGCCCGCCATTCAAGCCCGCGGTCTCCAGCGACGCGCCGACGCCGCCGGCCGCCATTCCCGGCGCGGCACCGGTGGTATCGTCGAATTCATTCGACAGCCGCTTCTCGGCATTCCGCTGACGCTGCTCCCGCGTCCCGCCTGACACCGGCCGATCAGCGGCGAAGCGCACGCGAACGGCTGCACGCCTGAGCCAGCGCGGCATCGGCCTTGGCAACGCGGCGCTGCTGAACGTCGATGATCTCCTGATCCAGCACGCACTGGACCTGATATTCCTCGACGAAGCGCAAGAGTTTCCGCTCGGCATCGACAAGCTGCCGCGCTTTCCCGCATCGGCTTGAGGCATCCGCTTCGTTGAAAGCCTCCGTCGCCTGCCAGGCATGCTCATCGAGCTTGCGATAGTCGTTCGGACAGCCGGCGTGCGCGGCGCCCGAACCGAAAGTCGCGATGACCGCAACCGCCCATATCCGCATGCCGACTCTCCGACGCCGCATCAACGTCCGCCTGACACGCCGCTGTCCCGATTGCGGGGAACGCCGCCGCGCGGGACCGACGGCGCTCTGTAGGAGCCGCCGCCCCCGCCTCCGCTGCCTGCCACCACGCCGGCAATTCCCACCGCGGCACCCAGCAGATCGGCGGCGCTGATCGCACTCGAACTCGCGACACCGCCCCCGCCGTTGTCGCGTCCCGGCACGTAGATCAAATCGTGACTGGAGATGGAGGTCGCGCCGCAGACGGCGCAGCAGTTCTCGCAACCCTGATCGCCGTCCGGACCAACACCCCAATAGGTATTCCTGTTGCCGGCCGACCAGGCGCCATAACAGATCTTTTCACGCGGCTGGCAGCGCAAGCGCACCTTGTGAACCCGCGAGTCGTCCAGCACGTAGGCCTTGTTATTGCCGGGCCAGATCGCATCGCGGGTTTTGGAGTGGAAATTGAGATGGACGGTATATTTCCAGGTGTTCTTGAGCGCGAAGACGACGACGTTGGGCCCGAATTCGTCCGGAGGCGGCGGCGGTGCCCGCTCGGCCTTGAGCGGCTCCTTCGGCGGTGACGGCTCGTCGAACTTGAACAGACTGCCCGCCGCCTTCATCTGTTGATCGAACTTGCGGCGATTGGCCTCCTTTTTCTGACGCGCCTCCATGCTCTCCATTTCGCTGTTCAGCGCCGCCAGTTCCTGCTCGCTGCGGCGCTGTGCGTCCTTTTTCTGGCCGAGCTCCATGCCTTCCATCTCGCCGTTCAGCTTCGCCAGTTCCTCCTGATCGCGGCCCGCGGCTGCACCACCCGCGCCGCTGACATCCGACTCGCGTCGCCTGCGCTCCTGCTCGGCTGTCGCGCGCTGCTTCGCCTCATTGTCGATCTGCCGCTGACGCGCCTGCCGGTCGGCGAGCTCTGTCGCGGCATCCGGCTTCTCGTCGTCCGCCATGCCCATCCATCGTCGCACCTTTCCGCGCAGGGAGAGCGGATTGACCTTGTCGACGCACGGCTCTTTCGCATCCGGATCGAAATCCTTGCCCTGCCGTTCGCAGACACGACAGGCTTCATATCGCTGAGCGAGTTCAGCGGAGATCATCTTGCAGGACCAGGTCGGCCCGAATTTCAAGTTCAGGTTTTCCGAATGAGCAATGCTCGCGCCGGCCAACAGCAACAGCGCGGAGAAAATAAACTTGCGCATGAAAGGACTCGAAAAAATAATGAAAAAATCTGTTTGAGAATATCGGACCGGTGACGGGATGCAATCCAGGCCGAACGGCCGAACTGATTATCCTTGTTCGGATCGGAATCGATTGCCGGTCCAACCGGGAATGATATGTTGCGGCTGCCGAGGGCGGCCCGATTTGGCCTTCTGGCATGATTTTACAAACACGATTTTCCAGACACGATTTTGCAGACACGATTTTGCAGACATGGCTTTCTTTGACGAATTCACAGGTGTCCGATGCGTTCGACTTTTCCTCTAGCGGCGCTTGTATTGCTGTTTGGCACAACGGCCGGTTGCCCGGAGGCAGCCGCGGACCTGGCAGGGAAGTGGCTCAGGCTCGAACGGAACGTGTGCGTTACCTCGTTCAAGGATGGCGCAAAGATCGAAGACAAGAAGTGCTTCCAGGACCGAACGGTCGTCAGCGTCACCAAAGCCGGGCACGAATGGATCGGCATCGCATGTCCGACGAACAGCAGCACGCCTCTCAAGAAGGATTATTCGAAGACCGAGACGATGGAGGAAACGATCATCGGCCGGATGAGCTGCTCAACGGACGGCGCACGAACCACCCTGAAATGGACGGGCACGACGAAGGACTTCTATCTGCGCTCATCCCTGACCTCGATCATGAAAATCGAATCTGTCCTGAGCTTCGAAACCGGTGGGGACGGGTGCCGGCTGGTGAACTATGTGCGAACGGTCCACCAGGTGAATTCCGAAGCCACCCGCAGCAACGGCGATAAGGCACCTGGCAACATAGCCGACTACAAGTATCAGCTGGACAAGGGACAGTGCCGCGTTTTCAGCTCCGAAAAGGAAGCTCGCGCGCTCGACTAAGCGCCATCACGTTCGGCCGCAACCGCACCTACTTCGTCCATCCGAGCTTCCGCGCTTGTTCGCGATCCGCTGCCGCGCGCGCGACGTCGCCCTTCTGCTTGTGGAGGTAGGATCGCGCCGCATAGGATACGGCATCCTTTGGATCGATCCGGATGACAGCATCGAAATCGGCGATCGCCTTGTCGGTCTCATTCCGATCGAAGAACATCTGGGCACGGTGGCGATAGGAGGCCGCGTTGCCGGGACTGAGCCGGATCGCTACATCGTAATCGGCCAGCGCTGCCGTGACGTCGTCCTTGTCGCGATACGAGTCCGCCCTGCCGAGGTACGGCGACGAGACGTTCGGCTTCAGCTTGATCGCTTCACTGTAATCGGCGATCGCGAGGTCCCAGGATTTCGCCAACCGGTAGCAAAATCCGCGAAGCATGCGCATCTCGAAAGACTTTGGATCGAGCCTGAGACCCTCACTGGCATCCTGCAAGGCGCGGTCGTGATCGCCCTTCTGGCTGTAGGCCAGCGCCCGCGCGCCGTAGGCGAACGCGAATTTCGGATCGAGCTTGATCGCCTCTGTGTAGTCGGCGATCGCAAAATCGAGCTTCTGTTTCCGGAAAAAAGACAGGCCGCGCTGGTGATAGGCGTTTGCGTGCAGCGCGCGCTCGGAGGGATAACCCAGCACCACCGTACAAGCCGCGATCTTCTTGTCCGCATCCTCGTTCCGGTCGGCGCAGATCCTGCGGTCGAGATCGGTGACGTCGGCGAAGGCCGGCGCCGTCAAGGCCAGGCCGGAAACGAGAACGGTCAGCGCTAGGACGGCACGAGGCCGAAGGTCGCGGGAAATCATGGCGATCAAAATCCTTGTCCGGCGAATGCCGAAAATAAAAATCAGTATCACGCCAGTCTGGACACAACGGCGGGACTGCGCCAGTCGCGCGGCGCCCTGTCCTTCCAAATATTTTTGATGGCAATCGATAGGAAGTTCCTGTCCTGCCACCCATGCAGTCCAGGTGGCCGGCGACCTCCACAACGGCGAAGGCAAGCCGTCCCGCATCTATCTGAAGATTTCGAAATACACTCCCGAGGAAGACAAGGCCTGCATCCAGTACGGATTCCAGCACAAGACGGCCGATAAGCAGCTTTGCATGAAGCGGCACAGGCAACCGTGAGATCGCGCATCAAGCGCGCTCATCGCGCCTGACGGTCAACGGCTGTCGCGCAAGATAGGCAAGGCGCGCGCATGGAGCGCGGACGCGTGCGTGGAGAGGACTCGGCTCAGGCGTAGCGGCCGTGACAGTGCTTGTACTTCTTGCCGGAGCCGCAGGGACAATCCTCGTTGCGGCCGACCTTGCCCCAGCTCGCCGGATTGTTGGGATCGCGGCTTGCCCGGTCCGCATTCGCCGCCGGCGCCAGCGATGCCTGGGCATAGTTGCCCTGAGCGTACGCCATCGCATCCTCGCCGGTGTTCGGATCGAAATGATGGGCTTCCATCGCGGGCAGCAGCGGCTGCTCCTCCTCGGGCGGCACGATCTCGACGCGCATCAGTTGCGCCGTCACCGCCTCGCGCAAGTGCGCGATCAGCGCCTCGAACAGGCTGAACGCCTCGGACTTGTACTCCTGCAACGGATCGCGCTGGCCGTAGCCGCGCAGGCCGATCACCTGGCGCAGGTGATCGAGCATGATCAGATGCTCGCGCCAGAGCTGATCGAGGGTCTGCAACAGGATGGTCTTCTCGACGTAACGCATCACGTCGGGGCCCCACTGCGCAACCTTCGCCGCCATGTGCTCGTCGACGCGCTGCTCGATCCGTGCCAGCAGCTCCTCGTCGGCGATACCCTCTTCCTTGGCCCAGTCATCCACCGGAAGATCGATGTCGAGCACACGCTTCAGCTCGTCCTTCAGCCCGGCGACGTCCCACTGCTCGGCATACTGGTTTTCCGGCACGTGCTTGGTGACGACGTCGTCGACGAAGGCGTGGCGCATGTCGGCGACGGTTTCCGCGACGCTCTCGTTCTTCATCAGATCGACGCGCTGATCGAAGATCACCTTGCGCTGGTCGTTCTGCACGTCGTCGTATTTCAGAAGATTCTTGCGGATGTCGAAGTTGCGCGCCTCGACCTTCTGCTGCGCCTTTTCCAGCGCCTTGTTGATCCAGGGATGGATGATCGCCTCGCCTTCCTTGAGGCCGAGACGGGTCAGCATGGTGTCGAGCCGATCGGAGCCGAAGATCCGCATCAGGTCGTCTTCCAGCGACAGGAAGAATTTCGAGCGGCCGGGGTCGCCCTGACGGCCGGAACGGCCGCGCAACTGGTTGTCGATGCGGCGCGACTCGTGGCGTTCGGAGCCGATGATGTAGAGCCCGCCGGGCCGCGTCACGGTCTTGGCCGACTTCGAGCCCTTGGCGGGCTCGACCTCGATGACGTCCTCGGCTTTCAGCACCATCTCGCGGAAGCGCTCGATGTCGGCCTTGATCTCGGCGACCTTCGCAGCCTTCTCGGCCTCATCGGTGATCTCGGCGGTCTCCATGGCGGCGCGCATCTCGAGCGAGCCGCCGAGCTTGATGTCGGTGCCGCGGCCGGCCATGTTGGTCGCGATGGTGATCGCGCCGGGCACGCCGGCCTCCGCAACGATGTAGGCTTCCTGCTCGTGGAAGCGCGCGTTCAGCACCGCGAACAGCTTTGCCGGCTTGCCGGCGCGGGCCGCGGCGTAGAGCTTCTGCATCGACTTGGGATTTCCGAAGTCGATCTGCTTGTAGCCGTGGTTCTTCAGGTAATCGGCGAGCACTTCCGATTTCTCAATCGACGCCGTGCCGACCAGAACCGGCTGCATCCGCGCGTTGGCGCGCTCGACCTCAGCCAGGATCGCCGCGTACTTCTCGTTCTGGGTGCGATAGACCTCGTCGTCCTCGTCGAGGCGCGCGATCGGCAGGTTGGTCGGGATCTCCACGACCTCGAGCTTGTAGATGTCGAACAGTTCGTCTGCTTCGGTCGCCGCGGTGCCGGTCATGCCCGCGAGCTTCTTGTACATGCGGAAGTAGTTCTGGAACGTGATCGAGGCGAGCGTCTGGTTTTCCGGCTGCACCGGCTGATGCTCTTTCGCCTCCAGCGCCTGATGCAGGCCTTCGGAATAGCGGCGGCCCGGCATCATGCGGCCGGTGAATTCGTCGATGATGACGACCTCGCCGTCGCGCACGATGTAGTCCTTGTCGCGCGTGAACAGCGAATGCGCGCGCAGCGCCTGATTGATGTGGTGAACCACCGAGACGTTCTCGATGTCGTACAGCGAGTCGCCCTTGAGCTGGCCGGCGTCGCGCAGCAGCGTCTCGATCTTCTCCATGCCGGCTTCGGTCAGCGTCACCGTGCGCTGCTTCTCGTCGACCTCGAAGTCGGTCACCTTCTCCAGACTGGGCATGAAGGTGTCGATGGTGTTGTAGAATTCGGAGCGATCGTCGAGCGGGCCGGAAATGATCAGCGGCGTGCGCGCCTCGTCGATCAGGATCGAGTCGACTTCGTCGACGATGGCGAAGAAGTGCTCGCGCTGAACCATATCCTCCAGCCGGTACTTCATGTTGTCGCGCAGATAGTCGAAGCCGTATTCGTTGTTGGTGCCGTAGGTGATGTCGCAGGCGTAGGCGGCCTTGCGCTCGGCGTCGTCGAGGCCGTGGACGATCACGCCGGTGGTGAGCCCGAGGAAGCCGTAGATCTGGCCCATCCAGCCGGAGTCGCGTGTGGCGAGGTAGTCGTTGACGGTGACGACATGAACGCCCTCGCCGGCGAGCGCATTGAGATAAACCGCGAGCGTTGCGACCAGCGTCTTGCCTTCGCCGGTCTTCATCTCGGCGATGTCGCCCTCGTGCAGCACCATGCCGCCGATCAACTGCACGTCGAAATGGCGCTGGCCGAGGGTGCGCTTGGCCGCCTCGCGCACGGTGGCGAAAGCGGGAACCAGAATGTCGTCGAGGGTCTTGCCGTCGGCGAGCTGCTGCTTGAACTCGGCGGTGCGTGCCTTCAGGGCCTCGTCGGACAGCGCGGCAACTTCGGGTTCGAGCGCGTTGATGGCATTGACGCGGGATTGGTATCCCTTGACCCGCCGATCGTTGGCGGAACCGAAAAACTTGCGGGCAAGCGCGCCGATCATACCAAATTCCTGTCTTCGCGGTTCGGCGTTGCAGCCATGAGGCGACCGCCTGGTGTCCCGCCTATCAACTCATCGTGACGCATCAGGGCTGATGAAAAGTCCCGAAAGCGGGGCGTCCGCACCATGGGTTGAGATTCGGCGATCCAGGGTTCAACGGCAAAAGCACAGCCAAAACACGCCGTTGCTGTCGGCCCGGTCGAGCAGAGATATGGCCCGCCCCAGGGGTTGTCAACGTCCGGCCGGGCCGCAGGCTTTGCGGCATATCCGGCCGCCGATACGGACGACATCGGCGACCCGGCGAGGCCCGGTCCCTTTCAGGGAATTCATGATTTTGACAGAGTTTTCGCGTTGCCAAGTCCGCATGATTGGGCGAGTGTCCGCCGCCCCAGAACCCTCCGTTGGAGATTAAGGACTTTCCATGACCACCTCATCGCCTGCAACGAAACTGCGCATTCGCCTGGCCGCGTCTGCTCTCGGCGGCTGCCTTGCCATGGCTCTGCTCGCCGGTTCGCCGGTCCGCGCCGAGGATGCGAATCCCGTGCTGGCAAAGGTTAATGGCTCGGAGATCCGTCAGAGCGATGTCACGCTGGCGGAAGAGGAACTGGGGCCGAGCCTCGCGCAGATGGATCCCGCGACCAAGCAGGAGAACGTGCTGTCGTTCCTGATCGACATGAAGATCGTGGTGTCCAAGGCCGCCGAGGACAAAAAGGTCGAGGACAGCGACGACTTCAAGAAGAAGCTCGCCTTCGCGCGCAATCGCCTGCTGATGGACAACCTGCTTGCGGAGGAAGGCAAGGCGGCGACCACCGACGACGCCATGAAGAAGGTGTATGAGGACGCCGCCAAGCAGATCACCAGCGAGCAGGAGGTGCATGCGCGCCACATCCTGGTGCCGACCGAGGAAGAGGCCAAGAAGGTCGAGGAGGAATTGAAGAAGGGTGCCGACTTCGCCGAACTCGCCAAGAAGGAGTCGAAAGACCCTGGCGCATCCGACGGCGGCGACCTCGGCTTCTTCACCAAGGAGCAGATGGTGCCGGAATTCTCCAAGGTCGCGTTCGCACTGGAGCCCGGCAAGATTTCCGACCCCGTGAAAACCCAGTTCGGCTGGCACATCATCAAGGTCGAGGAGAAGCGTGCCCGCAAGGCGCCCGAGTTCGCGCAGGTGAAGCCGCAGATCGAGCAGTACATCGCCCGCAAGGCGCAGGCCGAATACGTCGCCAAGCTGCGGCAGGAAGCCAAGGTCGAACGCCTCGACAAGCCGGCCGACGCGGCTGCGCCTGCCGGCGCCGACAAGACCGCCCCGGCCAAGCCCGCCGACAGCAAGATGGCGCCGCCGAAGAAGTAAGATCAGGTCAGATATTTGAGATCGACGGGGCGGGATGAGGCAATCATCCCGCCCCATTTTTTATCCGGCTCTTTCCTTCCCTCTCCCCTTGTGAGAGAGGGAGGGAAAGAATGAGCGAAGCGAATTCGCGCCGGGTGAGGGGTCATCGCACGGTCATACCGCCGATTTACCCCACATCCGCTTCGCGGCTGCGCCGCTCAGCACCCTTTCCCACCCCACGCAGGCTCGCTGCGCCCGGGGAAGAGGGAAGAACGCCGAGGCCCGCCACATGTCATCAGCCATCTCACCCCTCGCCCCCACCAACGTCCCCGAGATGCCCGCGATCGCGGGTGTGCGCCTCGCGACCGCCGCCGCCGGCATCCGCTACAAGGGCCGCACTGACGTGCTGCTGGCGCTGATGGACAAGGGCACCGCCGTCGCCGGCGTGTTCACCAAATCGAAATGCCCCTCGGCACCAGTCGAATGGTGCCGGGCGCGGCTGAAGGGCGGCGGCGCACGAGCGCTCGTCGTCAATTCCGGCAATGCCAACGCCTTCACCGGCAAGACCGGCCGCCAGTCGACCAAGCTGACCGCCGACATCGCCGCGAAGGCCGCCGGCTGCAAGGCGAGCGACATCTATCTCGCTTCCACCGGCGTGATCGGCGAACCGCTCGACGCGACGAAATTCAACGGCGTGCTCGATGCGCTGGCGAAGGAAGCCACCCCGGACCGCTGGATGGACGCGGCCCGCGCCATCATGACCACGGACACCTTTCCCAAGGTCGCCACCGCAAAAGTGAAGCTCGGCAAGGCCACCGTGACCATCAACGGCATGGCCAAGGGCGCCGGCATGATCGCACCCGACATGGCGACCATGCTGTCGTTCGTGTTCACCGATGCGCCGATTTCGGCGTCGGCGCTGCAGGCGCTGTTGAAGAGCGGCGTCGAGGACACGTTCAACGCCGTCACCATCGACAGCGACACCTCCACGTCCGACACCTTGCTGGCGTTTGCGACCGGCGCCGCCGCCGCGCACGGCGCACCAAAAATCTCGCGCGCGAGCGATCCGCGGCTGAAGGCCTTTGCCAAGGCGTTCCATGGCGTGCTTGCCAACCTCGCGGAACAGGTAGCCCGTGACGGCGAAGGCGCCCGCAAGCTGGTCGAAGTGATCGTCGAGGGCGCGACCTCAAAGCCGTCGGCGCGCAAGATTGCCATGGCGATCGCCAACTCGCCGCTGGTGAAGACCGCGATCGCCGGCGAGGACGCCAACTGGGGCCGCGTGGTGATGGCGGTCGGCAAGGCCGGCGAACCCGCCGATCGCGACAAGCTCTCCATCTCCTTCAACGGCATTCGCGTCGCCACTCGAGGCGCGCGCGATTCCTCCTATGACGAGGCTGAAGTCTCGGCAGCGATGAAGAGCCCGACCATCCAGATCAAGGTCGCGCTCGGCCTCGGCAAGGGCCGCGACCGCGTGCTGACCTGCGACCTCACCAAGGAATACGTCGCGATCAACGGCGACTACAGGTCGTAGGTATCGCACGTCGGGTTGACTTACCCTCCCCTGGAGGGGGAGGGTCGGACGGCAACGCCGTCCGGGGTGGGGTGATGGTTACGCAAACCATACGTCGCGCAAGAGCACGAAGACTTCGACAAGACACGACCCCCCACGAACGCATGATGTGGCGCGCGTTCAAAACTCTTCCGGTCATAGGCACACACTTTCGGCGACAAGCTCCCATCGGGTCCTATATCGTCGATTTCTTCTGTCCAGCGCTGCATCTCGTGATTGAGATTGATGGAGGCCACCATTCCGAAACCGGCACAGCGCATCACGATCTAATAAGACAACAATGGTTGGAAGCTGAGGGTTATCGCGTGCTGAGATTCTGGAATTCGGATGTAGCAACAAATATGGAAGGCATTCTTCAAGCTATCGCAGAAGTCGCCGGATTTGAGGATGCAGGGTCTATCCGCTTGAAGCACTCGCGCCACGAAAGACCCAAAGCCTCCACCCCACCCCGACCGCCCCGGACAACGCTGAGCGTTGCCCGGCTTGGTCGACCCTCCCCCTCCAGGGGAGGGTAAGTATGAAACTCACCCTCGTCGTCGCCTGTGCATTGATCGACACTGACAACCGCGTGCTGATCGCGCAACGGCCGGAAGGCAAGACGCTCGCGGGCCTGTGGGAATTTCCCGGCGGCAAATTCGAGCCCGGCGAGCGTCCCGAGCAGGCGCTGATCCGCGAACTGCACGAAGAACTCGGCATCGCGGTGAAAGAAGCCTGCCTTGCGCCGCTAACCTTCGCGAGCCACGCCTACGACGACTTTCATCTGCTGATGCCGCTCTACATCTGCCGGCGCTGGGACGGCGACGTGATCGCGCGCGAGGGCCAGACACTCACATGGGTCCGAGCCACCAAGCTGCGCGACTATCCGATGCCGCCAGCGGACATTCCGCTGATCCCGCATCTGATCGATCTGTTGATGTAAGTCTACCCTCCCCTGGAGGGGGAGGGTTGGCGAAGGTTGCGCGTAGCGCGGCATGAGCCGGGGTGGGGTGAAACGTCAATATGAAACGTCACCCCACCCCGCCGCTCATTTCATTCGCGTCGACCCTCCCCCTCCAGGGGAGGGTGGCGCGCGCCCCTTCACCGCCGCTTCCAGGCTCGCCTTCGCCGAGCCGGGCTTGAGCGGCTTCTGCTGACTCTCGTGCGGCGCCCAACCCGACAGCCAGACGATATCGAAGGTAGCGCGGATGCGGCCGTCCGGATCGGCAAAACGTTCGCGATAGATTTGCGCCATGCGCAGCAACGTCGCGCGGCGTAGCGGCGTGCGGCGGCGCTCGGTCAGCACATTGGTCGCGCCCATGCGCCTGATATCGTCCATGAGGCCGAACGCATCGCCATAGCGCACCACCACGCGATCGACATCCGTCACCGGCAGCGCGAAACCCGCGCGCTGCAGCAGCGCGCCGAGGTCGCGCAGATCGGCAAACGGCGCGACGCGCGGCGAGAGACCGCCTTCGAGTTCGGCCTCGGCGGCCGCGAACGATTGCCGCAGTTCGGTCAGCGTGTCACCGCCGAGGGTGGCCGCGAGCAGCAAGCCGTCCGGCTTCAGCGCGCGGCGGATTTGCGCCAGCACGCCGGGCAGATCATTCACAAACTGCAAGGCCAGCGCGGAGATGGCAAGACCGAGGCTCGCCGGTTCGAGCGTCAGCGGCGTGCGCTCGTCATCAGGAAGCGCGACCGCCGCGATCTCGCCGAGGCGCGGGGTCAGCGCGCGGCGTACCTGATCGCCGGGCGTGCCCACATCCGCCGCCCTCCCAAAATCGCGCAGCACAGCGGCGACGCGATCGACCATGTCCTCTGCGACGCGATCGAGCAGGAACGTCACGGGCCCCCGTCCGGCTGCACGGCTTTGCCGCGCACGCAGCAAGGCGCGGTCGAACAGAACGGGCGGGGATGACGGGTCCGGAGCCATGCGGCTTGGTACGCCGTTCGTGCGGCCGCTGGCAATCGCTCGCTTGAGCGTTGCCGCCGCCGGGATTAGCCTTGTCCCATGGACGCCGAGGCATCACCGTCACGTTCCATTGCCAATCCCCTGCGCAGCGCATGGCTGACTTGCCACGGCGCCGCCTCCCATGCGGTGCGAATGGCGCTGGACATCGCCCTGCCGACGCTGTGCGTGGCCTGCCGCGAACCGGTCGCGGGTAACGGCGTCTGTTCCGAGTGCTGGGCCAGACTGTCGTTCATCGAACGGCCCTACTGCCCGCGGCTCGGCATCCCCTTCGTCTACGATCCCGGTCCCGACATGCTGTCGATGGAGGCGATCGCCAATCCGCCAGCCTATCAGCGCGCCCGCGCCGCGGTGCGTTACGACGAGGTCGCCAAAGTGCTCGTGCATGCGCTGAAGTATCAGGACCGCACCGATCTCGCGCCCACCATGGGCCGCTGGATGGTGCGCGCCGGCCGCGATCTGCTTGAAGAAGCCGACCTGCTGATTCCGGTGCCGCTGCATTGGCGGCGCGGCTGGAGCCGCCGCTACAACCAGTCCGGCGCCCTCGCCCGCATCATCGCCCGACACTCCGGCGTTCCCGTCGCGGCGGACGCGCTGCGGCGCGTTCGCCCGACCCAACAGCAGGTTGGATTGTCGCGGACCGACCGCGCCCGCAACGTCCAGGGCGCTTTCAAGGTGGGCGCCGACCAGACCGGTGAAATCCACGGCCGCCGCGTCATTTTGATCGACGATGTGCTGACGTCGGGTGCGACGGTCGATGCCTGCGCGCGGGCCTTGCTGCGTGCCAAGGCCGCGCAGGTCGACGTGCTGGTGTTCGCCCGGGTTGTGGACACCATGAAGGCCCCCATATAATTTGGGCTTCGAACCCGAAACTTCTCCGTGGGAAACTGCGAGCGCGACATGACCGCTGCCGTTGAAATCTACACACGCCCCGGCTGCGGCTATTGCAGCGCCGCCAAGTCGCTGCTGACCCGCAAGAAGGCCGAATTCACCGAATTCGATTCCGGCGTCAATCCCGATTACCGGAAGGAAATGTACGACCGTACCGGTCCGGGCTCGACCTTCCCGCAGATTTTCATCGGCGGCGTCCATGTCGGCGGCTGCGACGAACTCTACGCACTCGACCGCGAGAAGAAGCTCGACGCGCTGCTGGCGGGCGAAAAGGCTGCAACATGAGCGAAACCACCTTCATCGCGGCGATGATCCAGATGCGGACCGGCCTGCTGCCGGAACCAAGTCTCGACCAGGCGACAAAGCTGATCCGCGAGGCGGCGGCGCAGGGCGCAAGCTTTGTGCAGACCCCCGAGGTCAGCAACATGATGCAGGTCAACCGTACTGCGCTGTTCGAGCACTTGCAGAGCGAGGACGACGACCGCTCGCTCGCCGCCTACCGCGATCTCGCGCGCGAATTGAAGATTCATCTCAACGTCGGCTCGCTGGCATTGCGGGCGACACCCGAGAAGGCGGCCAACCGCTCGTTCCTGATCGGGCCGTCCGGCGATCTGCTGGCGCGCTACGACAAGATCCACATGTTCGATATCGATCTCGGCAACGGCGAGAGCTATCGCGAGTCCGCGAACTATCAACCGGGCGAGACCGCCGTGATCGCCGATTTGCCGTGGGGCAAACTCGGCATGACGATCTGCTACGATGTGCGCTTTCCGGCGCTGTATCGCGCGCTGGCGGAAGCCGGCGCCTCGTTCCTTACGGTGCCCTCGGCCTTCACCAAGAAGACCGGCGAAGCGCACTGGCATACGCTTTTGCGCGCCCGTGCCATCGAGAACGGCTGCTTCGTGTTCGCCGCGGCACAGGCCGGCCTGCACGAGAACAAGCGCGAGACATTCGGCCATTCGCTGATCGTCGATCCCTGGGGCACGGTGCTCGCCGAAGGCAACGGCACCGAACCCGGCATCGTGATGGCGACGATCGATTCCGCCAAGGTGGCAACGGCACGCAAGACTATCCCTTCGCTGCAGCATGGACGGCGCTTCGCGTTCGCCGACCAGACAAGCGCCGAACACCTGCATCTGGTGCGGGGATCGGCATGATCCGCTACAACCTGCGCTGCGACAACGGCCACGCGTTCGAAAGCTGGTTCCAGAGCTCGACGGCCTACGACTCGCAGCTCAAGCGCAAGCTCGTGACCTGCGCGATCTGCGGCTCGGCGAAAGTGGAAAAGGCCATCATGGCTCCGCAGCTCGCCGGTACGAAGAAGAAGGGTGCGGCAGCGCCTGCGCCCGATGCGGCATCGCCGTCGACCTCACTGATGATGGCGCAGGAGCGCGAGTTGCGCACCAAGCTGAAGGAATTGCGCGACCATATCGTGAAGAACGCGGACAATGTCGGCGAGCGCTTTCCGGAAGAAGCCCGCAAGATGCACTACGGCGACATCGAGCATCGCGCGATCTACGGCGAAGCGTCGGCGGAAGAAGCGAAATCGCTGATCGAGGAAGGCGTCGAGGTCGCGCCGCTGCCGGTGCTGCCCGACGACCGGAATTAGCGGGCAATGACGCCGGACACGTTTCCGTCCTGGCTGTTCTGGGCACTCCTGTCGGCGGCATTTGCCGCGCTGACCGCCATCTTCGCCAAGGTTGGCGTCGAGGGCATCAATTCCGACCTCGCGACGTTCCTCCGCACCATCGTTGTCCTCGTCAGCCTCGGCTTGATCCTGCTGGCGACGGGACAATTCAGCCATCCCGGTCCAATCCCGGCCCGAAGCTGGGTTTTTCTGGTGCTGTCGGGCCTCGGCACCGGCGCATCGTGGATCTGCTATTTCCGCGCGCTGAAGCTCGGCCCGGCCACGCTGGTCGCACCGATCGACAAGCTGAGCGTGGTGCTGGTGGCGTTGTTCGGCGTCGTCTTTCTCGGCGAGCGCCCGTCACTGAACGGCTGGATTGGAATCGCGCTGATCGCGGCCGGCGCCGTCGTCATTGCGCTCAAGCGCTGACTAGAGCCATTTCCGTTCCGATAGAATCGGAACGGGGCTCTAGGTTATTGTTTTGACGCGTTTTCTTCACGCGAACCGGTATCCACTTCGCTCGAAAACGCTCTACACCGCCACCAGCAGCGCGACGCCGATCAGGATCAGCACGATGCCGCCGATTTCGCGCGGCGAGACCGGCTGCTTGAACGAGTAATACGAGATCACTTGTGCAAACAGCACCTCGATCAGCGCGAGCGTGCGGACGTTGGCGGCCGCGGTCAGCGCAAACGATAGAAACCAGAATTGCGATGCGAACGCGCCCATGAAGCCCGCCAACATCGACGGCTTCCATAACCCGAAGATTTTCCGCAGCGCCTCGGGCGAGCGCAACCACATCTGGATAGTCAGGATCAGCGTCTGCACGAACAGGCCGAACACCAGCGTGTAGGAGGCCGCCGTCACGAATGACACGCCCGGCACGACAAGGATCGCGCCGCGAAATCCGACCGCGGACAAAGCGAAGGCGGCGCCGGACACCAGTCCGATCACCGTCGGCTTCAGATCGGCAAAGCCCTTGGCGCTGCCCGGTCGCAATGCGGTGATGACGACGCCGGCGGTGGCGATCACAATCGCAATCACCTTCCACAGTGTCAGATGATCGCCGAGGAAGATGAACCCGAAAATCGCCGCCTGGATCGCTTCGGTTTTGATGTAGGCCGTCGTCACCACGAACGAGCGATCGTTCATGGCCATCAGCATCAGCCCCGTGGCCGCAATCTGGCTAAGCGCGCCGAGCAACAGCCACGGCCAGAATTCCATCGTCGGCCAGGACACATGGTCGCCGGTGGAGGCGATGACGAGGGCGAAGAAGACCAGCGAAAACGGAAATCCGAACAGGAAGCGGATGTTGGTCGCGCCCCATGTTCCCAACGGCCCGGTCAGCGAGCGCTGCATCGCGTTGCGCG
The DNA here is from genome assembly GCA_017305665.1 of Hyphomicrobiales bacterium. Taxonomy (GTDB): domain Bacteria; phylum Pseudomonadota; class Alphaproteobacteria; order Rhizobiales; family Xanthobacteraceae; genus Nitrobacter. Next base: position 96,151 of record JAFKKH010000021.1, on the reverse strand, counting down.
CCACCTGTCCGAGTGCGGCGGTCAGCGTAAAGGGTATCCAGAGCGAGGCGACGGTGAACATGGGGGATATGACTTTAAATATTTGAAAGGCCGTGCACCGTGCCGGGGCAAGGCTATGCGGTCAACCGGATTGGCGTCATGGCCGGGATGCAACGACCTGCATCATACGCAGGCTTGACCCGCGATATGAGCCTGTGACCGTCCGTCATCTCACCCCAGCGGTTCGGCGACCACCATGTAGTTGACGTCCATGTCGGCCGAGAGGCTCCATTTGTCGGCGAACGGGCTGTAGACCACGCCGCTCTGCTCGGTGATGCCGAGCTTGTTGCGCTCGAGATGATGCGCCAACTCGTCGGGGGTGACGAACTTGTCCCACTGATGGGTGCCGCGCGGCAGCCAGCGCAGCACGTATTCGGCGGCGACGATGCCGAGCGCAAAACTCTTCCAGTTGCGGTTGAGGGTGGAGACCACCATCAGGCCGCCCGGCTTCAGCATCGCGGCGCAGCGGTCGAGGAACAGGCCGATGTCGGCGACGTGCTCCACCACCTCCATTGCGAGAATGATGTCGAAGCGCTCGCGGACGTCCATCTCCTCGACGGTCGTGCAACGGTAGTCGATCGATAGATGCGCCTTCTCGGCATGAAGCTTTGCCGCTGCGATATTGGTCGCGGACGGATCGACCCCGATCACCTGCGCGCCGAGCCGCGTGAACGGCTCGCACAGCAGGCCGGCGCCGCAGCCGATGTCGAGCAGCCGCAGGCCCGACAGGCAGTTCAGGCTGCGTACACTGCGCTCGAACTTGCGGCAGGCGGCGTCGCGGATGAAGGCAAGCCGCAACGGATTGATCTTGTGCAGCGGCGCCATCTTGCCGTTGGGGTCCCACCACTCCTGCGACAGCTTCGAAAACTTTGCGATCTCCGCGGGATCGACCGTCGGAGTGCCGGTTGTGTGGGACGACATGGTCATGGCTTTCGCGCGGCTCCTATCGCGCCGTGATGTGGTTGCGGAACGCCAAGGGCGAAGCGATCGTCTTGATCCTTTCCTTGCCCTCGCCGACGCCGAGAATCGTGACGTCGCCGTAGTTCAGCATACGCCCGGGAATGCTCTGGGTCACATCAACGCTTTCGACCTTGTCGAGGCTCATCTCGAAGGTCCGGCGCTTGATGAACCCTTCCTTGTGTACGACACGCAAATTGGTCACATCGGTCTCGGTGGTCCAGCGGTGAAACCACGCTTTCAACATCCAATACAGGGCGACCAGCGCCGCGATGACCGCGAGCGCCAGGCACAGCAGCATCGGGGTGTCGGTGACGAAGAACCGCGATGCCACGAGGAAGACCAGCGCCACGATCCAGGCGGCGATGGCCGGCAGATAGAAGATCCAGTGCACATTGGTCGAATACAGCACCTTCTCGCCCGGCTGCAGAATCTCGTCGATATAGCGCCCCATCGGACCTCTCACGCGTCATGCTAGTGGTCCGATTCTAACATTTGCATCCCGTTGCAGCAGGATTTCTTGCAAATATTAGAATCAAAGGACCACTAGTAAATACTGGATTTCCAGTGGAGTTTTGAATTTGACATTCGCCTGACGAGCCTTCCGCAAGGCGGGTAGCGAATGTCAAATTCAAAACTCCACTGGATCGTCCGGCCATCCGCGAAATGGCCGAAAGCCGGGTTGCCTGCTCGCAACCGCGCCGGTATGTATACGCGCCTTTTGGCTCGCGCGTCCCGCTTTTCGCGCTGTATCTACACGCTTTATTCCAAGGAATGCCCGATCCGCCATGAGCCGGCTTGTGATGAAATTCGGCGGCACGTCCGTCGCCAATCTTGACCGCATTCGCAACGTCGCGCGGCACGTCAAACGCGAGGTCGACGCCGGTCATGACGTCGCCGTGGTGGTGTCCGCGATGTCGGGCAAGACCAACGAACTGGTGGCCTGGTGCAGCGACGCGTCGCCGATGCACGATGCCCGCGAATACGACGCGGTGGTCGCCTCCGGCGAGCAGGTCACCTCGGGCCTCCTGGCCATCGCGCTGCAGGCGCTCGGCATCCAGGCCCGCTCCTGGCAGGGCTGGCAGATTCCGATTCGAACCTCGGATGCTCACGCCTCGGCGCGCATCCTCGAGATCGACGGCAGCGAGATCATCAACCGCTTCAAGGAGCGCAAGGAGGTCGCCGTCATCGCCGGTTTCCAGGGCATCAACCCGCAGACCGGCCGCATCACCACGCTCGGGCGCGGCGGCTCCGATACGTCGGCGGTGGCGATTGCCGCTGCAATCCACGCCGAGCGTTGCGATATCTATACCGACGTCGACGGCGTCTACACCACCGATCCGCGCGTGGTTCCGAAAGCGCGCCGGCTCGACAAGATCGCATTCGAGGACATGCTCGAACTGGCGTCGCAGGGCGCCAAGGTGCTGCAGGTCCGCTCGGTGGAACTCGGCATGACGCAGAACATGCCGATTTTCGTCCGCTCCAGTTTTGACAAGCCCGAGGACATCGACCCCCATGGTACGCCGCCGGGCACCCTGATTTGCAGTGAGGAAGAGATCATGGAAAGCCACGTCGTCACCGGCATCGCCTTCTCCAAGGACGAAGCCCAGATCTCGGTGCGCCAGATCCAGGACAAGCCGGGGGTCGCCGCGTCGATCTTCGGTCCGCTCGCCGAGGCCAACATCAACGTCGACATGATCGTGCAGAACGTGTCGGAGGACGGCAAGACCACCGACCTGACCTTCACGGTGCCGGCGTCCGATCATGCCCGCGCCAAGGAAACCATCACCGCGGCCCGGGACAAGATCGGCTATGCGCGCTTCGACAGCGCGACCGACGTTGCGAAGATCTCGGTGATCGGCTCGGGCATGCGCAGCCACGCCGGCGTCGCGGCGCAGGCGTTCAAGGCGCTGTCGGAGAAGAGCATCAACATCCGCGCCATCACCACCTCCGAGATCAAGTTCTCGGTGCTGATCGACACCGCCTACACCGAACTGGCGGTGCGCACGCTGCACACGCTGTACGGACTGGATCAGGCCTGAGGAATAAGGAACGGAGATCGCGATGACCGACATCTCGACCTCCGTCAACGCCTTCCTGCTAGTCTATGCGGGCCTGTTCCCGATCGTGAATCCGGTCGGCAGTGCGCCGATCTTCCTGCGGCTGACCCAATACAATGCGGACCAGCGCGGCATGCTGGCGCGCGGCGTCGCCAGCAACAGCTTCCTGCTGCTGCTCGGCTCGCTGTTCATCGGATCGCATCTCCTGGAATTCTTCGGCATCACGCTGCCGATCGTACGCATCGCCGGCGGCCTCGTGGTGGCGGCGTTCGGATGGAAAATGCTGCACGCCGGCGAGCAGCCCGACGATCGCCCAAGCGCACCCGACGCCAAGCCGGGCACACCGGTTGATACCTTCTATCCGCTCACCATGCCGCTGACCGTCGGCCCCGGCTCGATCTCGGTCGCAGTCACCCTGGGCAGCCAGCGGCCGCCTTCGTCGGAAGGGTTGACCCAGCTTGCGCTGCTGGGCGGCAGCGCCATCGCGGGCCTCGCCGCCATCGCGCTGACCATCTACGTCTGCTACCGCTACGCTGGCGGCGTGGTCGCCCTGCTCGGCGAGCGCGGCACCAATGTGGTGATGCGGCTGTCGGCCTTCATCCTGTTCTGCATCGGCATCCAGATCATCTGGAACGGCTATCTCTCACTGACGACGGCGGTGACCTGAGGCCGGCGCGGCGGCGCGTTCGGTCCCGACCTTCCGGCCTCAAACCGCCCTTTGGCAGGTGTTTTGCTTGGCAAAATGGGCGTCAATTGGCTATACGGCCTGATGACGTGGCCGTTGCGGCTGGCGCCACGGTTTCGCACAATCTGATTCGGTCGTTAACCGCGCCCGCTGCGCCTCGGACGCGGAAAAGCTGTTGTTTTTCCAAGGCTTGCCTCAATGGTGGCCTTGTATGGGAGGGTTCGGAACCATGCGGAGCGCGTCGGGCGGCCCCCGCGTCTTGCTGAGACGGCTCCGCGAAGTCATGGCGGAGAAGGTCTCCGCACAGGAGCGCCTCGACAAGATCGTGGTGCTGATCGCCGCCAACATGGTGGCGGAGGTCTGCTCGACCTACGTGCTGCGCATCGACAATACCCTGGAACTCTACGCCACCGAGGGTCTCAACCGCGACGCCGTCCACGCCACCGTGCTGAACGCGCACGAAGGTCTGGTCGGTCTGGTCGCCAGCGAAGCGCAGCCGCTCAACCTGTCGGACGCGCACAGCCACCCGGCCTTCTCGTTCCGCCCCGAGACCGGCGAAGAAATCTATCATTCGTTCCTCGGCGTGCCGATCCTGCGCGCCGGCAACACGCTCGGCGTGCTGGTGGTGCAGAACCGCGCCAAGCGTACCTATGTCGAGGAAGAGGTCGAGGCGCTGCAGACCACGGCGATGGTGGTCGCCGAGATGATCGCCTCGGGCGAACTCGCCGCCCTCGCCCAGCCCGGTCTCGAACCCGCCGCGCGTCATTCGATTCACCAGACCGGAAGCATCCTGTCCGACGGCATCGCGCTCGGCCATGTCGTGCTGCATGAGCCGCGCGTCGTCATCACGAATTACATCGCCGAGGACCTGCCGAGGGAAATCAAGCGGCTCGATGCGGCGCTGGTCAAGCTGCGCGCCGATCTCGACCGCATGCTGGAGCGCGGCGACGTTGCCGACGGCGGCGAGCATCGCGAGGTGCTGGAAGCCTACCGCATGTTCGCCAACGATCACGGCTGGTCGCACAAGCTGCACGAGGCGGTCGCCACCGGCCTCACCGCGGAAGCCGCCGTCGAGCGCGTGCAGTCGGATACGCGTGCGCGCATGCTGCGCTCGACCGACCCGTATCTGCGTGACCGCCTGCACGACCTCGAGGATCTCGGCCATCGCCTGATGCGGCAACTGGTCGGGCAGGATCACGCGCCTTCGCGCGAACAACTGCCCGACAACGCCATCCTGCTCGCACGCTCCATGGGCCCCGCCGCCCTGCTCGATTACGACCGCAAGCGGCTGCGCGGCCTCGTGCTGGAGGAAGGCACCGCCAACTCGCACGTCTCCATCGTTGCCCGTGCGCTGGGCATTCCCGCCATCGGCGAGGTGCCGAATGCGCCGGGCATCGCCGACCCCGGCGACGCCATCATCGTCGACGGCACCTCCGGCTCGATCTATGTGCGGCCGTCAGCCGAAATCGAATCGGCCTACGCCGAGCGCGTGCGTTTCCGCGCCCGGCGGCAGGCGCAATACATCGCGCTGCGCAACAAGCCGTGTGTCACCAAGGACGGCCAGCCGGTCGAACTCATGATCAACGCCGGCCTCGTCATCGACCTGCCGCATATCGAGGATACCAACTGCTCGGGCATCGGCCTGTTCCGGACCGAACTGCAGTTCATGGTCGGTCAAAGCCTGCCGCGCTCGAGCGAACAGCTCGCGCTCTATCGCGCGGTGCTGGATGCCGCCGGCAACAAGCCGGTGACGTTCCGAACCCTCGACATCGGCGGCGACAAGGCGCTGCCCTACATGGAGACCGTGGTCGAGGAGAATCCCGCGCTCGGCTGGCGCGCGATCCGGCTCGGCCTCGACCGTCCCGGTCTGCTGCGCGGTCAGGTGCGCGCGCTGCTGCGCGCAGGCGGCGGGCGCGCGCTGCGCATCATGTTCCCGATGATCTCGGAGGTCGCCGAATTCGATCAGGCCAAGACCATCGTCGAGCGCGAGCTCACCTATCTGCGTCAGCACGGTCACGCACTGCCCGAGCGCGTCGATGTCGGCACCATGGTCGAGGTTCCGGCGCTGCTCTATCAACTCGACGAGCTCCTGAAGAAGGTGGACTTCGTCTCGGTCGGGTCCAACGACCTGTTCCAGTTCATGTTCGCGGTCGATCGCGGCAACGGCAAGGTCTCGAACCGTTTCGATACGCTGTCGGCGCCGATCCTGCGGGCGCTGCGCGATATCGTCACCAAGGCCAAGGCGGCGGACAGAAGCGCCTCGCTGTGCGGCGAAATGGCCTCGCAGCCGCTGGGCGCGCTGGCGCTGATCGCGCTCGGCTACCGCTCGCTGTCGCTGTCCGCCACCGCGCACGGCCCGGTCAAGGCCATGATCCTTGAGCTCGACGCGCGCAAGGCGGAGGCGATGATGAAGCCGCTGCTGGATTCACCGTCGGGCGTCGTCTCGATCCGGGACAAGCTCAAGGAATTCGCCGAGGCCGAGGGGCTGCCGTTGTAGCGAGGCTGTCGCCCGCGCGCCGCCCTTCTCGTCCTCCTCGGAAACTCCAGTCATGTCCACCCTTCCCGAAGCCAAACTCGACATTCTCCTTGCCCGCCACGCCGTGATCGAGGCCGAACTGCTCGGCCAGGTCAGCGCCGACAAGTACGTGCAGATGACGCGCGAACTGTCGGAGCTCAATCCCGTGGTCGAGGCAGTGAAGGATTGGCGCGCCGCCACGGCAGAGATCGCCGGCATCGACGCCATGATCGCCGATCCCGCGACCGATGCGGAAATGCGCGAGATGGCGACCGCCGAACGTCCGGCGCTGGAAACGCGCAGCGAGGAGTTGGCGCAGAAGATTCGCGTGGCGCTGCTGCCGAAGGACGCCATGGACGATCGCAACGTGATGCTCGAAATTCGCGCCGGCACCGGCGGCGACGAGGCCTCGCTGTTCGCCGGCGACCTGTTCCGGATGTACGAGCGTTTCGCCGGCTTGCAGGGCTGGAAGGTCGAGGTGATCTCCGCCAGCGAGGGCACCGTCGGCGGCTACAAGGAAATCATCGCGGAGGTGCAGGGCCGCGGCGCCTACGCCAAATTGAAGTTCGAATCCGGCGTGCATCGGGTGCAGCGCGTACCCGACACCGAGACGCAGGGACGCATTCACACCTCGGCCGCGACGGTGGCGGTGCTGCCCGAGGTTGAGGACGTGGACGTCGAGATCAAGGATTCGGACCTGCGCATCGAGACCATGCGTGCGCAGGGCGCCGGCGGCCAGCATGTCAACAAGACCGAGTCGGCCATCCGGATCACGCATCTGCCGACCGGCATCGTCGTGATGATGCAGGACAGCCGCTCGCAGCACAAGAACCGCGCCTCCGCGATGAACATCCTGCGTTCGCGCATCTACGATGCCGAGCGCCAGCGCATCAACGCCGCGCGTTCCGCCGACCGCAAGGACCAGGTCGGCTCCGGCGACCGTTCCGAACGCATCCGCACCTACAACTTTCCGCAAGGCCGCGTCACCGATCACCGCATCAACCTGACGCTCTACAAGCTGCCGCAGGTGATCGCGGGCGATGCGCTCAACGAACTGATCGACGCACTGACGACCGAGCATCAGGCGGCGCAGCTCGCCGCCGAAGGCAGCGCGTAGACGACATTCTCTTCTCTATATTCATAGAGAGGGAGAAAGATTGCACATGACCGAGTCATTCGCCGGACAGAGCATCGAAATCGCCCGTCGGATCCTTGCAGCACGCTTCGAGGCCGCAGGCATCGACAACGCTGCGCTCGACGCGCGGCTGCTCGCCGGTGCCGTGCTGCATCTCGACCTCACCGGCCTGATCGCGCAAGGCGCGCGCCAGCTCACCGCGGAGGACGTTTCCCGTCTTGAGGACTTCGCACAGCGGCGCATCGCGGGCGAACCCGTCGCGCGCATTCTCGGCACCAGGGAATTCTGGGGCCTGCCGCTGACCCTTTCAACCGACACGCTGGTGCCGCGTCCGGATACCGAAACCATCGTCGAGGCCGCGCTGGAAGCGCTCCGCGCCGATGGCCGGATCGACAGCACGCTGCGCATCGCCGATCTCGGCACCGGCACCGGCGCTATACTGCTCGCGCTGCTGACCGAGCTGCCGAACGCGACCGGCATCGGCACCGATCTCAGCACCGCCGCGCTCGAGACCGCACGGGCCAATGCGCGCGCCCTTGGTCTCGCGTCACGGACGGAATTCATGATCAGCGACTATGCTGAAGAGCTGTCCGGCGCGTTCGACCTCATCGTATCCAACCCGCCCTATATTCGTTCCGCCGAGATCGCGGCGCTGGCGGTTGAGGTCCGCGACCACGATCCGCATCTGGCGCTGGACGGCGGTCCGGACGGTCTCGATGCCTATCGCAGGATCGCGCCGCAAGCGGCGCGGCAGCTGTCGTCCGGCGGCCTTCTGGTACTGGAAATCGGGCAAGGTCAGGACATCGACGTCGCGCAGCTGGTGGCTGACGCGGGGTTAACCGTCATGGGACCCGCCCGGACCGATCTGGCGGGCATCGCCCGCGCCGTCATGGGCCGGAAAATGCCCCGGTAAAGCCCGATTGGACCTTAAAAAACCTCTTGGAATATCCCTCCGGAGCGACTACGTTCCGGCCACAACATCGGTCCAGGGTTCCTGGCCCCGCGGGTGGATGCGGGTGAAGACCAGAGTTCTCAGCGCGAGAACTGGCCCGAGTGAAAGGTTCCAAAAGGCAGGTCCTATCAAGCGCGATGGCTGGGAAAGCTGCGCTGCTTGCGACCGCGAAGCGAACGAAAGCCTGATATTGCGCTTGAAGACTCACGCGAGAAAACCTGAGTTTGGTGTGGCAGGCTGACGATTTTGGCCGTGCTGGTGCGATGCGCCGCCGGCGACTGGGGAACGCGTCTTTGCTGAGCGCGACGATCGACAAAGCCGGTATGAAGATAAGGTGCGCCCGTTTCGGCCGCATATAGCGGGCGGCGCGGCGGCTGCAGCAATCACGACAACGCAACACTTAGGGCTGAATATTCAAGGCTGTTAACTGAAGGCGAGACATGAGAAACGGTCAGAACAACAAGCGGATGCGCAACCGGAATAACAATAACAACAATAATAACCGGCGTGGCCAGAACCCGATGACGCGGGTGTTCGAATCGAACGGTCCCGACATCAAGATCCGTGGCACTGCGTCTCACATCGCCGAGAAATACGTGCAGCTCGCTCGGGACGCACGTTCGTCCGGCGATCCTGTCGCCGCCGAAAACTACTACCAGCACGCCGAGCACTACTTCCGCCTGATCGCCGCGGCACAGGAGCAATTCCGCCAGAACCAGCCGCAGTTGCAGCAGCAACAGCAACCCCGGATCGACAACGATACCATGGACGATTCCGGCGAGGAGGACGGCGACAACTATTCGAACTTCGGCGCCGAGCCGGGCTTCGTTCCGGCACAGCAGCAGCAGCAACCCTTTCCGCCGCGCGAGAACCAGCCGCGCGAGCAGCGCGATGCGCAGCCCTATCAGCGCGAGCAACAGCAGCCGCGCGAACAGCGCCAGCCGCAATATCAGCCGCAGCAGAACATGCAGCCGGCCGATCACGGCAGCGTCGACCGCCTGCCTTCCTTCATCACCGGCGGCGCGCAGCCGCAGGTGAACGGCAACGGGTTCGAAAGCAACGGCCATCAGAACGGTCACCAGGGCGGCGAACGCAACGAGCGTTTCCCGCGCCGCCGCCGTCGTCCGCATGGCCCGCGTCCGGACAACATGGCGCAGCAACCGTCGGCGCCAAGCGACGACTTCAATCCCGGCAACGAGTAACGGCGCGCTCACCCTTCATCTTCAGGGAAGGGTGAAAATATTGACCTGCGATCGAAGATCGCGATTTAGCGTTGCATCGACGACGGCACCAGCACCGGCCGCAGCGCCGGGATCAGCCTGGTGCGCTCGCGCTTTGCAGGGATTGCGCGATAGACCTGTTTGGTCGCCTCCACGATGTGTACGCCGGCGACCGGCAACGACAGCGTCGCGCCGGCACGTTCCCACGCCATTGCCGAACGCAGGAACCAGCCGCTCCGCACCGGCGGCACAAACAGCGCTTCGCCCCAGGCCGACGGCGTGAACCAGGTCTGCCGCAGCAGATCGGTGATCTGCGAGCGCGAATAGGGCCGGCCGTGACCGAACGGCGTCTTGTCGCTTCGCGTCCAGACGCCGCGGCGATTGGGAACGACCGCCATCATGCGACCTGACGGCGCCAGCACGCGCCACACCTCGCGCAGCAGATTTTCAGGATCGTCCGACATTTCCAGCGCATGCACCAGCAGGATGCGATCCACCGCCGCGTCCGGCAGCGGTAGCGAAAACTCGTCGACCAGCGTCGCCAGCGTGGGCCGCGCCGTCGGCCATTTCAACACGCCCTGCGCCGCCGGCATGAAGGCGATACAGCGCTCGCTGTTGTCGCGGAACAGACCGAGATAGGGCGTCGGATAACCGAGGCCAAGCACGCGCTGGCCTTCGGCATCCGGCCAATGGGTCTGAATACCCCGATTGATCAACCGCCGCGCCACAATACCGAGGCGCTGCGAATAGAAATCGCGGAGGTCGATGACGTCGATTGTCATGGCCGCAATCTAACATGCCGCAATGAAGCCCGGCACCCCTGCCCGCCGCCATTTCCGGAAACCCGGATCACCGTTAACGGCCTGTTTTATCCAGCTCCACCGCTGTGCTAGCGTTGTCGTATGATCGAGATCACGGAGCCGACATGACCGCCGACATTCGCCTGTTCACCTGCCTGACCGACAATTTCGGCGCCCTGATCCACGATCCCGCGACCAAAGCGACCGCCGCGATCGATGCGCCAGAGGCCGCGCCGATCATCAAGGCGCTGGAGCGCGAAGGCTGGACGCTGACCGATATCCTCATCACCCATCACCATGGCGACCACGTCGGCGGCGTCGCCGAGCTGAAGCAGAAATACAAGTGCCGGGTGGTCGCGCCGCACGACAAAACTACGAAGATCGCCAACGTCGATCAGCGCGTCGCTCAGGGCGACATCATCAAGGTCGGCGGCCTGCTCGGCCGCGTTCTCGAAACGCCGGGCCACACGCTGGATCACGTCAGCTACGTGTTCGACGACGAGAAGGTGGTGTTCGCCGCCGACACCCTGTTCTCGATCGGCTGCGGCCGGGTGTTCGAGGGCACCTATCCGATGATGTGGGACTCGCTGCTGAAATTGCGCGCGCTGCCGGACGATTTCCGGCTCTATTGCGGCCACGAATACACTGCCTCGAACGTGAAGTTCGCCCTCACCATCGAGCCGAACAATCCCGTGCTGAAGGCGCGTGCCGAAGAGGTCGCGCGGCTGCGCGCCGAGAACAAGCCGACGGTGCCGACCTTGATGGGTGAGGAGAAGAAGGCCAACGTGTTCCTGCGCGCCGACGATCCTGCCGTCGCCGCGGGCGTCCATATGAAGGGCGCCAGCGGCGCCGAGGTGTTCGGCGAACTGCGCGAACGCAAGAACAAGTCATGAGGGTATGACGTGACGGCGCTGACCGCCGCTGCCATCATCGCACAGCTCGGCCTCGAACCGCATCCGGAAGGCGGACACTATCGCGAGACGTTTCGCGATGCCCGCACCGATGCGACGGGCCGCGCTGCGTCCACCGCAATCTACTTTTTGCTGGTGGGCGGCGAACGCTCGCATTGGCATCGCGTCGACGCGGTGGAGACCTGGCATTACTACGCAGGCAGTCCGCTGCTGCTCAGGATTCATGACGGCACAATGCGTCGGATCCGCCTCGGCCCTGATCTCGTAGCGGGTGAAATGCCGCAAGCCATCGTGCCCGCGCATGCGTGGCAGGCGGCGGAAAGCAGCGGCGACTGGACGCTGGTCGGCTGCACCGTGGCGCCGGGATTCGATTTTTCCGGCTTCGAACTGGCGCCGAAAGGATGGGAGCCGCCAGCCTAGCGCCTCCAGATCATGTCCTTCGCGGCGATCAGCCCACCGCCGGCGATCAGCACCGCGGCGATCGCCAGCGCCACGGTCGGCTTTGCAAAACCCGCCAGGATCAGGAATGCAGTCGACAGCAAGGGCGTCGCATAGGCCGCCGCGCCGAGCACGCGGATGTCGCCACGCTTCATGCCGATGTCCCAGACATAGAATGCAAGTCCGACCGGACCGAGGCCGAGCGCAAGAACCGCGAGCCACTGCGTCAATGTCTCCGGCCAGACGGTTGTCTCGACGAAGACATGAACGATGGCAGCGAGAACGGCGGTGGCCAGGCAAAAGCCCGCGACCGCGTCGGTCGGCACTGCCGCCAGCCGCCGCGACATGACCGAATATGACGCCCAGACGAATGCTGCGATGAACGCGGCGACAAGTCCCGCGATCTGGGTATGCTCGAACTGGATCGAGGTGTTGCCCGCGACCAGCAGCACCGTTCCGACAAGACCGAGCAGCGCGCCGATCAAATGATGCGGTGCCAGTCGCTCGCCGGGCAACAGCGCCGAGAACAGCACGATCAGCAGCGGCCAGAGATAATTGAGCAAGCCGGCTTCAGCAGGCGGCGCCAGCCGCAGCGCGATGAAATACAGCGCGTGATAGCCGAACAGCCCGCCGACGCCGACGATCCAGGCAATCGCCGGCTGCCGCAACGCGCGCGCGCCTTGCGGGCGAAACAGCCAGCTCGCGCAACCGACCAGACCGCCCACGGCGAATGTCATCGCGGCCAGTTGGAACGCTGGGATGCGGCCGGTCGCAACCGTCATGACCGCGAGCAGCGACCACATCAGGATGGCGGTGAGGCCGATAAGCGTCGCGGTGCGGGAGGTCATCGGATGCATGAAACGGGATCATCTGCCGCGCGTGCTGAGCGCTCCCTCGCCCCGCTTTGCGGGGAGAGGGTTGGGGTGAGGGGCGGAGCAAGTCGTTCAACGAGCAAGAGCCCCTCACCCGCTCGCTGCGCGAACGACCTCTCCCCGTCAAAACGGGGAGAGGTAAAGGAAGAAATCACGCGTGATACTGGCCGCCATTGACGGTGAGGGTCGATCCCGTGATGAAGCCGGCGTCGTCGGCGGCGAGGAAGACCACCGCGCGCGCAATCTCCTCTGGCTCGCCGAGGCGATTGACGGGGATCTGCGGAATGACGTTTTTCTCCAGCACGTCCTTTGGCACCGCCTGCACCATCTCGGTGTTGATATAGCCCGGGCAGATCACGTTGACGGTGATGCCGCCCTTGGCGTTCTCCAGCGCCAAGGCCTTGGTGAAGCCGATGTCGCCGGCCTTCGCCGCCGAATAATTCACCTGGCCGAACTGACCCTTCTGACCGTTGATCGAGGAGATCGAGATGACGCGGCCGAACTTGCGTGCGCGCATCCCTTCGATCACCTGGCGCGTCATATTGAACAGCGAGCCGAGGTTGGTGTTGATGACGGCATTCCACTGCTCGGGCGTCATCTTGTGAAAGGCACCGTCCTTGGTGATGCCGGCGTTGTTCACCAGCACGTCCACCGGGCCCAGATCCGCCTCGACTTTCTTGACGCCGGCGGCACAGGCATCGAACGACGCAACATCCCACTTATAGACGGGGATGCCGGTCTCGGCCTTGAATTTCTCCGCCGCGGCATCGTTGCCGGCGTAGCTCGCCGCAACCGTGTAGCCGGCCGCCTTCAGCGCCTTGCTGATCGCGCCGCCAATGCCTCGCGTTCCCCCCGTCACCAATGCCACTCGTGCCATGCTGTCCTCCTTCACTTTCGCCGGAATTATCCCGGTCGTTGAACAACCCTTACAAATGAACCCTCACAGATAAAAATGCCCGGCGCGTGGCCGGGCATTTTACTTAGCAAACTGTCGTCGGATTTAGCGATGATATTTTCATCATACGCCGCACTCCATTTCGTCGCACTCAGTTGCGCTCGATGCACATCGCGATACCCATGCCGCCGCCGATGCACAGCGTGGCAAGGCCCTTCTTGGAGTCGCGCTTCTGCATCTCATGCAGCAGCGTCACCAGCACGCGGGCACCGGACGCGCCGACCGGATGGCCGATGGCGATAGCGCCGCCGTTGACGTTGACCTTCGAGGTATCCCAGCCGAGGTCCTTGTTGACAGCGCAGGCCTGCGCCGCGAAGGCCTCGTTGGCCTCGATCAGGTCGAGGTCGCCGATATTCCAGCCGGCCTTCTTCAGCGCGGCGCGCGAGGCCGGGATCGGCCCGGTGCCCATGATCTTCGGATCGACGCCGGCATGCGCCCAGGACACGATGCGGGCGATCGGGGTCCTGCCCTCCTTCGCCGCCTGCTTGGCCGACATCAGCACCACCGCCGCGGCGCCGTCGTTGATGCCCGACGCGTTGGCCGCGGTGACCGTGCCTTCCTTTTCGAAGGCCGGACGCAGCTTGGCGATGGAGTCGACGGTCACGCCCGCCTTCGGATACTCGTCCTTGTCGACCACGATGTCGCCCTTGCGGCTTTTGATCGTGACCGGCACGATCTCATCCTTGAACCGGCCAGCCTTCTGCGCGGCTTCCGCCTTGTTCTGCGAATCGGTGGCGAACTCGTCCTGCTGCTGGCGGGTGATCTGATATTGCTTGGCGACGTTCTCGGCGGTGTTGCCCATGTGGTAGCCGTTGAAGGCGTCCCACAGGCCGTCCTTGATCATGGTATCGACCAATTCGAGGCCGCCCATCTTCACGCCGCCGCGCAGGTACTGGGCGTGCGGGGCCATGCTCATGGATTCCTGCCCGCCGGCGACCACGATGTCCGAATCACCGTTGAGGATCGCCTGATAGCCGAGCGCGACGGTGCGCAGACCCGAACCGCAGAGCTGGTTGACGCCCCAGGCCGGACTTTCGACCGGGATGCCGGCGGCGATCGACGCCTGCCGCGCCGGGTTCTGACCCTGCGCCGCGGTCAAAATCTGGCCCATGATGACTTCAGAGACGCGGGCCGGCTCGACACCCGCCCGCTCCAGCGCGGCCTTGATGGCAATGGCGCCGAGATCGTGGGCGGGCGTGGTGGCGAATGCGCCGTTGAAGCTGCCGACCGGGGTGCGGGCGGCGCTGACGATGACGACATCGTCTGACATGGACATCTCCTGAAGCTTGAGGTTTTTCGAATGGCGATCGCCGGGTGGCGCAGCCGCTGTCACAGCTATCCTGTTAACCTCCCGCTGACGTGTCAATCGGCCAGTGGGCAAAAGGGCGTGTGCCATCCCTCGCAATCAGACGCAGCCATCGTTTTGCTGCACCCCATGCTGCAGCCGGCTGCAGCATGGCTTGCGGCGGCGGATTAACCGTGCCGCACAAAACGGTAGCCGAACCCCACTGAAAATGCTTACTTTGCTGCAATGCGTTGTTCGTTAACCCCACCGTGGCGCCGGCGGGGTTCCTTGTTCTCGGTATGCACGTGTGGGGACCCATGGCGAAATCAGAGACACCGACCACGATCAAGAAATACGCGAACCGACGGCTCTATAATACCGGTACCAGTACCTATGTGACGCTCGAAGACCTCGCCGCCATGGTTAAGGAAGGCGAAGATTTCCTGGTATTCGACGCCAAGACCGGTGACGACATCACCCGTTCCGTGCTGGCGCAGATCATTTTCGAGCAGGAGAACAAGGCCGGCCAGAACCTGCTGCCGACCACGTTCCTGCGGCAACTGATTCGCTTCTACGGCGACAGCATGCAGATGGTGGTGCCGAAGTATCTCGAGCAGTCGATCGACACCCTGACCCGCGAGCAGGAGAAGTTCCGCAAGCAGATGGCCAACACCTTCAGCGGCACGCCGTTCGCGCCGCTGGAAGAACACGTCCGTCGCAACATGGAGCTGTTCGAGCGGACCTTCTCGATGTTCAAGCCGTTCGTGCCGCCGCGCGGCGGGACCACGGCACCCGAGCCCGAGAAAACGCCGGAAGCATCCGGCGGCAGCGACAACATCGACGACCTGCGCCGCCAGATGAAAGAGATGCAGGAGCGTCTCGAGCGGATGTCGAAAGACACCAAGAGCGAATAGAGCTTTCGGCCTTTTGACTGCGTATCGGCTAACGACCGGTCGAGACGATCAATACGTCTCGACGTGATAGCGGCCGGTCTCGCGCATGGCGGCCTTGAGCGCCGTCCATTCGGTGGACGCGCCACGGCAAACATCGGCGAAGGCCTCGTCGACCCCGGTCTCCATGCCCTTGAGCCCGCAGATATAGATGTGGGTGTTGGCGTCCTTCAAAAGCGCCGACACGGTCGCGGCTTCGGAGCGGATGCGATCCTGCACATAGACGCGCGGCTGACCGGGCACGCGCGAATAGCAGAAGTGCTTGCCGAGCAGTTTTTCCGGCACCTTCTGAAGCGGCCCGAAATACGGCAGCTCTTCGGGACGGCGCGCGCCGAAAAACAGCAACAGGCGCCCCGGCGCATCCGGCATGGCGCGGCGCCGGCGCTCGGTGAAGGCGCGGAACGGCGCCGAGCCGGTGCCGGTGCAGATCATGATGACATTCGCCGCCGGATCGTTCGGGTGCAGGAAGGTCGCGCCGAACGGACCGGTCACCTCCACAGTGGCGCCGCGCGGCAGATCGCAGAGATAATTCGAGCATACGCCGTTCGGCTCGCGCTTCACCGTCAGCGCCAGGTTGTTGGTGTTGGGCCGCTCGCCGTCACGCGAACTTGCGATCGAATACAGCCGCACCAGATGCGGCTTGCCGTTTGCGTCGGTGCCGGGCGCGACGATGCCGATGCTCTGGCCTTCCAGCACTGAAAACGGCTGATCGCCGAAATCCAGGATGATGTGGCGGACGTCCGAATCCGCGTCGGCATGGGTGAGACGGAAGTTACCGGTCACGGTCGCCTTCGCTGGCTTGCCGCGATTGTAGAGATTGACAGTCGGCTTGCTCGCGGAGTGCGGGGCCACCGCCTTGCCGCCAAGGCCCTTGCGCGCTTCCTCGAGCAGCGCGCCGACTTCATCTTCCAGTGCCTCGATGGACGAGCCGGCGGCGTCGCCCGTCTCGAGTTCTTCCTGCGCCGGCAGGTCGCTCCAGGAATACTGGTCCTCCAGCGAATAGGGCTTTGCCACCACGCGCCAGTTGTCGATCGCGCCGGTCGGACACGGCGAAATGCAGTCCATGCAGTAGTTGCAGATTTCGGCGTCGACCACGTAGTTGTTGTTGTCGTGCGTCACCGCATCGATCGGGCACGTCTCCTCGCAGGTGTTGCACCGAATGCAAATCTCGGGATCGATCAGGTGCTGCTTCTTGAGGGGTGCGTTCATGGGTGGAGCGTCCTACTCCCTCTCCCCGCCTGCGGAGAGAGGGTCGGGGTGAGGGGCAAGGTCGAACGAGACGTCCCGGCGAAGCCCCCTCACCCGGATTGCTTCGCAATCCGACCTCTCCCGCACACGGGGAGAGGTGGCAGCGATCGTTACGCCGCGATCATGACATATTCGAAGTCGCCGGGCTTGTTGTCGATACCGACCTTTGGCGCCGCAATCCAGCCCGCGAACTTGCCGGGCTCGCTGACCGGCTGCATCAGCGACTCGATGAAGTCGCCGTCGGCCTTCGACGGCAGATAGCCGTCCTTGACCTTCGCCCACTCGGCATCGCCGACGATGATCCCCTTCGGCGTCGCGTGGATGTCTTTGAACTCGCCGATATCGCGGTGGAACGCGGTGTGCGGCAGTTCGAGGCGGAAGTTGACGCCGGTCTTCTCGATGATCTTGTTCCAGCGTTCGACACCCTTGGCGCAGTCCTGCGTATAGTCGTCGCGCAGCCGCATGTTGAGCGCGGTGAGCGCAGGCTCATCGACCATCGTGATCTTGCCGTTGACCAGCTTCGCGACCGGATAGGTATCGTTGGTGAGACGATGATCGTCCTCGATCTTGGTCTCCTGGAAGCGACCCTTGAGGCCGGCATTGTAGAAATTCGCCGCGTTGGTCGAAACTTCCGACCCGAACAGATCGAGCGACAGCGAGTAGTGCAGGTTCATCTTCTTCTGAATGGTCGGCAGGTCGATGACGCCGAGCGCGCGAATCTTCTCGATCTCGTTCGGATCCTCGATTCCGGCGGCCTTCATCGCATCGCAGGTGCGCTGCAGGACGCGGCCGACGCCGGTCTCGCCGACGAACATGTGATGCGCTTCTTCCGTCAACATGAAGCGCGTGGTGCGCGACAGCGGATCGAAGCCGGACTGCGCCAGGCTTTCGAGCTGCATCTTGCCGTCGCGATCGGTGAAGAAGGTGAACATGAAGAACGACAGCCAGTCCGGCGTCGCTTCGTTGAAGGCGCCGAGCATGCGCGGCGCGTCCTCATCACCCGAGCGGCGGCGCAACAAATCATCGGCCTCCTCGCGACCGTCGCGGCCAAAATATTTCTGCAGCAGATAGACCATCGCCCAGAGGTGGCGGCCTTCCTCGACGTTGACCTGGAACAGGTTACGCATGTCGTAGAGCGAGGGCGCGGTCTTGCCGAGATGGCGCTGCTGCTCGACCGAGGCAGGCTCGGTATCGCCCTGGATCACCACGAGGCGGCGCAGCATGGCGCGGTATTCGCCGGGGACTTCCTGCCAGGCCTTCTCGCCTTTGTGCTGGCCGAAATTGACCAGACGATTTTCATCCTGTGGCGCGAGCAGCACGCCCCAGCGATATTCCGGCATCTTCACGTAGTCGAACTTGGCCCAACCCTTGGGGTCGACGCTGATCGCGGTGCGCAGGTAGACCAGCGATTCCTGGAAACCGTCCGGTCCCATGTCGTTCCACCAGTCGAGATAGCCGGGGTGCCAGCCTTCCAGTGCCTTCAGCACCTGACGGTCCTCGGCGAGATTCACATTGTTCGGAATCTTGGTGGTGTAGTCGACGTTCATGAGATTCATGGCTGGGCTCCCTTTTGGGTCTTTATCTCTGTTACCGCCGTCATCCTGAGGTGCGAGCGCCCTTTGGCGCGAGCCTCGAAGGATGACGCTACACTCTCGTCATGTCGTAATGGGCCTTCACGCCGGTGCCGTAGCGGCGCAGCGCACCTTCCTCGCCGACCGCGTTCGGCCGCTGGAAAATCCAGTTCTGCCAGGCCGTGAGGCGCGAGAAGATTTTCGATTCCATCGTCTCCGGACCGACAAAGCGCAGATTGGCTTCCATGCCGGTGAGCCCGTCGGGCGAGAAGCTGGTGCGTTCCTCGAAGAACACGCGCACCTCGTCATCCCAGTCGATGTCGTCGAGCGCGAAGGTGATGAGGCCCAGCTCTTCCGCCGCCTCCGCATCGAGCGCTTCGCCGACCTTGGCCTTGGCCTCGTCGATCTGCGACGGATCGGCCTGGAAACGCGATTCCAGACGCGTCAGACCGTGGCTCATCGGATAGGGGCCGAAGTTCATCGCGCTGAGCGCAATCGCCGGCGGCGGACGATTGTCGCCCTGCTTCTGGCCGACCAGCATGTAGGACCGATCCGCCGCGAACACGAGTTCGGCCAGCGTGCCGGCAAAGCATGAGCCCGGCTCGACCAACGTCACCAGCGTGCGCGAGGTAACGTCGACGCGCTTCAGCACGCGCTTCCAGTACTGCCTGATCTCGTTGACCAGCCAGTGCGCCTTGTTGTTTTCCAGGAAGTCGTCGTAGGCCAATACCTGCGCGCGGTCGCCATGCGACTTGAACACCAGCATCGCGGTTTCGAGTTCGTTGATGCGCAGATGCAGGATGGCGTCATCAAGCTCACGCGCGACCTGCAGCGGCCAGAACGCCGCGCCTTGCGCGATCATGCCGTCGATATCGGCCGGCGGCGCAGTCTCCGGCGCCTTGATCGAAATGGTGGCGATGCGCGCGGCGCGGTCGATGTCCACGGTGACGAAGTCATAACGCAGAGCATCGCCGTCGATCTTGCGGTTCAGCGGCGTCAGCGCGACGCCCTTGCCGGCGCCGTTACGCGGCGAGGCCGCCGCCAGCGCCTTGGCACGCTCGGCCACTTTGGTTTCGAGCTTGGAGTTGGGCGCGATCTCGTCGACCAGCCGCCACTGCACGGCGCGCTTGCCCTTGATGCCCTCCTCGATGGTGCAGAAATAATCGGCGTGGTCGCGGCGCACCTTGCGCTTGTCGACGACGCGCGTCAGCCCGCCGGTACCCGGCAGCACCGCGAGCAGCGGCACTTCCGGCAGCGCCACGGCAGCCGAGCCGTCATCGGCCATGATGATGTGATCGGTCGCCAGCGCGAGCTCGTAGCCGCCGCCGGCCGCGGTACCGTTGACCACGCAGATGAACTTCTGGCCGGAGTTCTCGCTGGAATCCTCGAGCCCGTTGCGGGTCTCATTGGTGAACTTGCAGAAGTTGACTTTGTGCGCGTGGGTCGAGCCGGCCAGCATGCGGATGTTGGCGCCGGCGCAGAACACGCGGTTCTTGCCGGAGCGCATCACCACGACCTTGACCTCGGGATGCTCGAAACGGAGCCGCTGCACGGCGTCGGCGAGCTCGATGTCTACGCCGAGATCGTAGGAATTCAGCTTGAGCTGATAGCCTTCGAACAGGCCTCCGTTCTCATCCACGTCCATGGTCAGGGTGGCGACATCGCCGTCGACCGCGAGCTTCCAGTGCCGGTAGCGCGACGGATCGGTCTGGAAATCGATGTACTTGGCGCCGCCCGACAGGACGCGATCTTCTCCGGCCATTTGCCACCCTTGATGTCTTGAGGTCCGCTCTTAACATGCACAATAATGCATACTGTGAGGTGCGTCTAGGGTGAAAACACAAAAATCTGCATTTTGTTTCATAGGCGGGTGGCGACGGAAATATCGAGCCAATCGGCCTCGGTGAGCGGCCCCTGGGTCAACCGCAGCTTGATTTGGGCGGCCAGCGCCGCACTCGGAAAGCCGTCCGCGAAGCCGGCACCACCGGCGGTCGCCTTGCGCACGCTGAGTTCGTTGAGCTCCGCGAGGGCTTCACTGAACAGCCGCCCCGCGGCACTGGCGCGCTGCATCCGGAGCTTGAGGTTGGCGTTGGCGATCTGGATGCAGGCGCGCAACAGGATGCGCTCGCGGCCGCGCTGCGGCGCCGCCGCCCACACCGCTTCGAGGATTTCGTGAGACTCCCAGAAATATCCGGCGTCGTTCAGCCCGAGACCGTAACGCAGCGCCGGATGACGCGCAGGCACAAAACCTTCGAACCGCGCGGGCACCAGCGCGAGCGCAAGTGCCAGGGTTTCGTGATCGGCCTCCGCGGTTTCACCGGGGACATGGGCCCAGCGCGGCAGCGCCAGATGCACCGCGGACGAGGACGGCATCACGCATCCCTCGCGGGCGCGCGCGGTCTAGGCCGCGCGATGCGGCACGCCCTCATGCACGCGCAAAATCCGATCCGCAAAATCTGCGATCGTCGCAAGCGTCGCCTCCGCGGCCTCACGATGCGGCGAATGGCCAGCACCGGCAATCAATGAAATATCGACCGGACAGTAGCACTCTTCCTGCGCGATTTCGATCTGGCGAGCGGTTCCATACTGGTCGTCCTCGCCCTGCACGATCGCCACCGGCACGCGCACATAGGCGAGATATTCCGAAATATCCCAGTCGCGGAACGCAGGGTCGAGCCACGCGCCGTTCCAGCCGTAAAATGCGTTGTCGACGTTCTTGTGCCAGCGTGCGAGTTTTGCGCGAAGATCACCCTGCGCATACGCCGTTTTGGTCGCAGCGATGGCGGCAAGTCCCATCGGCTCCGTAATGAAATGCGGCGCGATCAGCGCTAGCCCCCTGACGCGATGATCCTGAATACCGCCGGCGTAGATCGCCGCGATCGATGCACCGTCGGAATGACCGACCAGAAGCCCGCGGCGGAAGCCGATTGCATCGAGAACTTTCGGCAGCACATCGAGCGCTTCCCGATGCATATAGTCCATCGGGCGCGGCAGGCGTACCGGGCTCGACGCGCCATAACCCGCGCGCGAGTACGCGAACACGCCCATGCCGGTTCTTGCCTGCAGTTTCCCGGGAAAGTCTCCCCACAGTCCGACCGAGCCGAGGCCTTCATGCAGCATCACGAGAGTCGGCGCGGCCTCGGGCGGCGGCCCGATCATGCGATATTCGAGTTCGGCGCCGTCGATGGAGAGGACGCCGGTGGGGGACAACGTAGTCACGCCTTCGCTTCCCCTTCGCGCAGCTTGAAGCGCTGGATCTTGCCCGTTGCCGTCTTCGGCAGGGTATCCACCACGTCGATCCAGCGCGGATACTTCCACGGCCCGATCTTCTGCTTCACATGCTCCTTCAGCGTCTCGTGCAGCCCGTCGGTCCCTGCCCCCGGCTTCAGCACCACGAACGCCTTCGGCTTCAACAGACCTTCGGGATCGGCTTCGGGGATGACAGCCGCCTCCGCCACGGACGGGTGGGTGATCAACGCGCTCTCGACCTCGAACGGAGAAACCCAGATGCCCGACACCTTAAACATGTCGTCGGCGCGGCCGCAAAACGTATAACGGCCGTCCGCATCGCGGATGTATTTGTCGCCGGTGCGCGTCCAATGACCCTCGAAAGTCTGCCGGCTCTTGGCCCGCTGATTCCAGTAGCCTTCGCCGGCGGACGGTGCATCCACCAGCAGTTCGCCGACCTCGCCATCGGCAACCTCGGCACCGGCTTCGTTGACGAGCCGCACGCGATAGCCAGGCACCGGACGGCCTGACGAGCCGTACTTGATGTCGCCAGGCGCATTCGACAGGAAGATGTGCAGCAGCTCGGTCGAACCGACGCCATCGAGAATGTCGGCGCCGAAACGCGCCTTCCAGGCGTTGCCGACCGATTCCGGCAACGCTTCGCCCGCCGACGTACAGACGCGCAGCTTGGTGCCACCGCTTTCCGATTTCATCGTCTCGTCGTTCAGCATCGCAGCGAACAGCGTCGGCACGCCGAAAAAGATGCTCGGATTGTAGCGGCGCATCAGTTCGAACATCCGCGCCGGCGTCGGCCGCTCGGCGTTCAGCACCGTAGTGGCGCCGACCGACATCGGAAAGGTCAGCGCATTGCCGAGGCCGTAGGCGAAGAACAGTTTTGCAGCCGACAGGCCGACGTCGTCCTCGCGGATGCCGAGCACCTGACTTGCATAGGTCTCCGCGGTCGCGGCGAGATTCGAATGCAGGTGGCGAACGCCCTTCGGCATGCCGGTCGAGCCCGACGAATAAAGCCAGAACGCCGGTTCGTCGGCGTGGGTCGCCGCCGTCGTGAATGAATCGCTCTCGCGCGCGATCTCGTCGGACAGTTTCTTGTGGCCGTTGGCATCGGCGCCGGACACCACGACATGCTCGAGCGCCGGCAGGCGGCCGATGACATCCTTCAAGACCGGCAGCAGCGCGTCGGAGACGAACAGCACCTTGGCGCGGCAGTCCGCAAGCACATAGGCGTACTGGTCGGCGGTCAGCAGCGTATTGAGCGGAATGGGAATGACGCCGGCGCGGATCGCGCCGAGAAACACGATCGGAAAATCGATCGTGTCGAGCATGATCATCGCCACGCGCTCTTCGCGGCGCACGCCGAGCCGGCGCAGCAGATTGGCGAGACGCCGGGTCTGCGTCTGCAACTCGCCGTAGGTGAGATCGGAGACAGTATCGGTAAAGGCGAGCTTGCCGCCGCGGCCCTCATCGACGTTGCGGTCGAGCAGCCAGGTGACGGCGTTATAAGACCCAGACAAACCGCTCATGTGCCGCTCCCCCGAGCGACGCGATCGAAACTTCTGTTGATCACAGCGTCTCCCCTCCCGATTTCTGAATTATAATTCATATAAAGTCACCTGCTGCGCTTGCTGTCAATCCTCTCCGGCATTATCTTTCAGAAACTGCGGTTACCGACAGCGAACGGCGGGTCATGGCCGAACATTCCGATCCCGAAAGCGCCTTTCTCGAACAGCTCGGCCAGCGGGTCCGCACCATGCGGGGCTTGCGTGGCATGTCACGCAAGGTGCTGGCGAAGGTATCCGGTATTTCCGAGCGCTACATCGCACAACTCGAAAGCGGCAAGGGCAATGTCTCCATCGTGCTGCTGCGCCGGGTCTCGAACGCGATGGGCGCGCATCTCGAAGACTTGATCCCGGACGGCGATCCAGCGCCAGATTGGCCTGTGATCCGCGACCTCCTGCGCATGGCCGCGCCGGCGCAGATTGCGCACGCCAAGGAGATTCTTTCCGGACACGGTGCGAACGCCGCATCCGCATCCCATGGCGCGTCGTTCGCAGGCATCGCTCTGATCGGTCTGCGCGGCGCCGGCAAGACCACGCTCGGCCGAAAGCTCGCGGACAAGATCGGCTGGTCGTTTGTCGAACTGAACAAGGAGATCGAGCGGCAGAACGGATTGTCGGTCGCTGAGATCATCGCACTGTACGGCCAGGAAGGCTTTCGCCGCATGGAGCAGGCGGCGCTGGGCCAACTGCTGGCGCGCAAGGAACTAACGGTGCTGGCCACCGGCGGCGGCATCGTCTCCGAACCACTGACGTTCGATCTGATCCTGTCGTCGTTCTATACCATCTGGCTTAAAGCCAAACCCGAAGAGCACATGGCGCGCGTCCGCCAGCAGGGCGACCTGCGTCCGATGGCGGACGATCGCTCCGCCATGGCCGAACTGCGCACCATCCTGCTCAGCCGCGAGCCGCTCTATGCCCGCGCGTCGGCGGTGGTCGATACCGCGGATCTGTCGGTGGATGCCGCCGCGGCGCGCCTGATCGGCGCGGTGGCGCCTGTTGTCGCGCCGGAGGCGAAAGTTTTCGCGCGCGGGTGACCGTCGCCCGGCTTAAAGTGGGACTCGAAACAATCCCACTCGGAGCGGCGGGCAGATAAAAAGCTCGTCGCGCCGGAGACAGGATAGTCGTCCATGCCGATGGAGCAGCCTCGCCCATCACCGTCCACCGCTATATCGGGTCGCTGCCGCGTCGTGATCGTCGGCGGGGGATTTGGCGGACTTGAAGCGGCGCACCACCTCGCAGGTGCACCGGTAAGCATCACACTCGTCGATCGCCGCAACCATCATCTGTTCCAACCGCTGCTCTATCAGGTTGCAACAGCCTCGCTTGCAACGTCGGAAATCGCCTGGCCGATCCGCCACCTGTTCCGCGCGCGCCCGGACGTCACGACCCTGTTCGCCACCGTGACCGGCATCGACACAACCGCACATCGCGTTCTGCTCGAAGACGGCGACGTCCTGCCGTACGACACGCTGATTCTGGCCACCGGTGCGCGGCACGCCTATTTCGGACATGATGAGTGGGAGCCGTTCGCACCGGGCCTTAAAACGCTCGAGGACGCCACGACACTCCGGCGCCGCATCCTGGTCGCGTTCGAACGCGCCGAGCGCGAGACCGATCCACAGCGGCGGGCAGCGTTGCTGACCTTCGTCATCATCGGTGGAGGTCCAACCGGCGTAGAACTCGCCGGCACCATTGCGGAACTGGCGCGCGATACGCTGCCGGCGGATTTCCGCAACATCGATACCCAGCAGGCACGGGTCGTGCTGATCGAAGCCGGGTCTCGCGTGCTCGCAGGATTTGCGGACGATCTTTCAGCCTACGCCCAGCGGTCACTGGAAAGTCTCGGCGTCGAGGTCATGTTGGGACACCCCGTCACCGCATGCACCGCCGATGGCGTCCTGTATGGCGGCACCAGACTCGATGCCAAGACCCTGATCTGGGCCGCCGGTGTACGCGCCTCGCCTGCTGCGGAATGGCTCAACGCATCCGCCGACCGTGCTGGCAGAGTGGCGGTCAATCCCGATCTGACCGTGCCCGGCCATCCGGAGATTTTTGCCATCGGCGACACCGTTACGGTCGCCGGGCCTGACGGACATCCCGTTCCCGGTATTGCTCCCGCGGCCAAGCAACAGGGACGCTACGTGGCCGACATCATCAAGGCGCGCTTGCGGGGCATCGATAACGTGAGTGCTCCATTCCGTTACGTGCATGCCGGCAGCCTGGCGCAGATCGGCAAGCGGCTCGCCGTCATCGATTTCGGCCGCATCAAGCTGCGCGGCACCCTCGCCTGGTGGATATGGGGCATCGCCCACATCTATTTCCTGATCGGCCTGCGCAACCGACTCAGCGTCGCCCTGAGTTGGCTGTGGATTCATGCGCGCAATCAGCGCAGCGCCCGGCTCATCACGCAGGGAAGCAGCAAGGTCGCCAAGTGACCGATCAGGTCATCGCACACCGATCCAGGCAGGCGATGCCGCGCTATCGAGCAGCGCCAGCGCATCCGTGCGGCGCGCGATCACCGCGCGCTGATTGATGTAGCCCTTGTCGGTGATCTCGCCGTGATCCACCGAGGCCGGCTCCGCGAGCAACAGCGCCCGCGTCGCAAAGGCCGATGAGCCGCCACCGTTCGCTTTCAGCTTCGCAAGACCCTGCGCGATCGCATCGCGAACCCTGGCGTGGCCGATCACCTCGGATGCCGCGGCACTCTCGGGTAATTCAGCCAGTGCGCGGCAGGCCGCAATATTCGGAAACACCAGAAAACGCACCTCGTCGCCGCCGTGGCCGGTGACGACAATGTCCTGCGCCAGCGGCGCCAGCGCGGCGATGCCGTTGACCCGCAGTGTCCCGACGCTGACCCAGGTGCCGGAATTGAGCTTGAAATCCTCGGCGACCCGGCCATCGAAGAACAGGCCGAGCTCGGGCCGGCCGGGATCGGCGAAGGTCACGGCGTCGCCGATCAGATAAAACCCTTCCGCGTCGAAGGCCGTCGCGGTCTGCTCCGGCGATTTCCAGTAGCCCGGCGTGATGTTCGGGCCGCGCACGCGCACCTCGAGCTTGTCGCCCGATGGCACAAGCTTCAATTCGGTGCCCGGAATCGGCACGCCGATGTTGCCGGAGCGCGCCGCCTGGAAATGGCAGTCGGTCGCGAGCGGCGATGTCTCAGTCGATCCCCACGCCGATACCATCGGCAGCGCTCGTCCGACCGTCTTGATCGACAGTGTTTCCAGGGCGTCCCAGAGATTCTGCGGCAAGGCCGCGCCGGCATAGAACGCGAACTTCACGTCCGTGAAGAAGCGGCGGCAGAGCCCGGCATCGTCGCGCAGCGCCGCGATCAGCATGTCGAAGCCGCGCGGCACGTTGAAATAGACCGTCGGCATGATGCTGCGAAGATTGGCAAGCGAGGTGGCGAACAGGCCCGGCGCCGGCTTGCCGCTGTCGATATACAGCGTGCCGCCATTGCGCAGCACGAGATTGAAATTGTGATTGGCGCCGAAGGTGTGGCTCCAGGGCAGCCAGTCGAGGATGACGAGATCGGTGCGCGGATCTTCGAGGAATTGCCAGGTCTGTGCCTTGGCCTGCTGGCTCGACGTCAGCATGCGCTGGGTGTTGATGACGGCCTTCGGCGTGCCGGTCGAGCCCGAGGTGAACAGGAATTTCGCGATGGTATCGGGGCCGATCGCTGCGAAGGCTTTCTCAACATCCGGTGTTTCGGTCCCGGCAGCGATGTCGCGAAATGACACCGTGCCAGTATCGTCCGCATTGCTGCTGACGATGATTGCCGTATGCAGCGGCGCGATCGCGGCCAGCGCCGCGGCAAACGGCTTTACGCTCGATACATAGATCGCGCCGGGATCGAGCAATGCGATCATGCTCCTGAGCTTGTCGAAATCCTTGGACATCCGCGAATAGGCCGGCGAGACCGCGGCCACGGGAACGCCGACGTGCATGGCGGCAAGCACGAACAGCGCATGATCGACACTGTTGTCGGACAACACCACCAGCGGCCGCGCGGCGCTCATGCCTTGCGTCAGGATCCAGCCGCCGATGGCGCGCACCTGCTTCAGCGCCTCGCGATAGGTCACCGTGGACCATGGCATCTCAACGCTGGCACGATCGCCGAGAAAGATGCGGTCCGGCCGTTCGCGCGCCCAATGCTCGAGCCAGTCGCCGGCGCAGCGCGCGTAATCCCGCAAGGGTACCGGCGATGTCAGGCGAATGCTGCCGTCGGCACAACGCTCGGCCCTCACCTGCGGCGCCATGAACAGGACGGGCTCGCCGCCTTCGGACTTCGCCGCAGCAGATGTCATGACCCGGTCTCCCCCTTGTTCCGTTTGCTCTACGCGGGAACGCCCGTTCACGGCAAGATGATTGTCTGACGCAGCAAATGCCCGCGGCAGGGTCAGCCGGAGCGAATATTGAATTGCGGACCACCGCAAACTCACCTTAATTGCCCCGGACAAAGGCCTCCACCGATACCGAGAGAGCACCGGCCGTTCATGGTCCCTATCATCCGCCGAAGTCTGGCGATCGCGGCACTCGCCCTCCTCGCCACGCCCCGGATAGCTGCGGCGGCAACGGTAGACGCCTTGCTGCCGCGCAACCTGTCGCCATGGGGCATGTTCCTGCATGCCGACATCGTGGTGAAGGCCGTCATGATCGGCCTTGCGTTCGCATCGCTGGTGACGTGGACGGTCTGGCTGTCGAAAACCATCGAACTCGCGCGCGCGACACGACTTGCGAAGCGACGTCTCGCGCTGCTCGAAAGCGACACTACGCTGGTCGATGTCGTGCGCAACAGCACGGGTCACGATGCGGTGGCGCAGCTCATTCAATCCGCCGCGCGCGAGGCGGAATTGTCGGGCGGCATCCGCGACGACGGATTCAAGGAGCGGATCGCGCTGCGCCTCGAGCGCGTTGAAGCCGCGATGTCGCGACGGATCGCCGTTGGCACCGGCGTGCTGGCAACTATCGGCGCCACCGCGCCGTTCGTCGGCCTGTTCGGCACGGTGTGGGGCATCATGAACGCCTTCATCGGCATTTCCGAGGCGCATACGACAAACCTCGCGGTGGTCGCACCCGGCATTGCCGAGGCGCTGCTCGCCACCGCGCTGGGGTTGGTCGCCGCCATCCCGGCGGTCGTAATCTACAATCATCTGGCGCGCAGCATCGCGGCCTGGCGCGCGCTGCTCGGCGATGCCTCAGCGCAGGTGCTGCTTCTGGTCAGCCGCGAGCAGGATCGCCCCGCGCTGCGCTCATCGCACGCGGCGGAGTAGGCGATGGGCGCCCGCCTCGGCAGCTCACTCGGCGCCACGCCCGGCGGCCGCGCGCGGCGCAGCGACGACGACCTTGTCGAAGCGCACGAGATCAACGTCACGCCGTTCATCGACGTGATGCTGGTGCTGCTCATCATCTTCATGGTGGCAGCGCCGCTCGCCACCGTCGACATCGGCGTCGACCTACCCGCCAGCACGACCGAGCCGCAGCCGCGGCCGGACAAGCCGGTGTTCGTCACGTTGAAGCCGGACCTCACGCTGGCGATCGGCGACGATGTCGTCGCGCGCGATGCGCTGACCGGCGCGCTCGATACCGCGACCAAGGGACAGAAGGACGAGCGCATCTTCCTGCGCGCCGACAAGGCCGTCAGCTATGGCGACCTGATGGCGGTGATGAACCTGTTGCGCGACGCCGGCTATCTCAAGATCGCGCTGGTCGGCCTTGACGGTCGCAGCTAGCCGTCATGAACGCCTGGGTCCTTCACGCTCCACCCGATAATGCCGGCGCCCTGCGCTGGAGCACGTCGGCCGGCGTCATCGTGCTACTGCATGCCGGGCTGATTGCGCTGGGTATCACATGGTACGCCCACACGCCGCCGGCGGGCTCGCCGATGCCGGCCGTTCTGATCGATCTGCCACCCGCGCCCTCCTCGGCCTCGCCCGAACCGCAGCAGATGGATGTTGCACCTGGTCCGCCGATGCAGCAGGCCGATGCGCCCTCGCCGCCGCCGGAGCCTCCGAAGCAGGAAACGGTGCAAGAGCAAATTCCCGCGACACCGCCACAGGACAAACCCGTGGTCGCGGCTCCGCCCGAACAGAAAACCGAGCCGAAGCCTGAGCCACCAAAGCCAGCGCCGGTCAAACCGAAACACGTTGAAACAAAGAAGCCATCGGATCGTCCACCGGCACCACGCACAACGGCCGCGCCGCGCGCCGAGCGCCGCGCACCCCTCGCCTCCACGCGCGCCGGCGCAGCCGCCGGGGCCGCCGCGGCCCTCGCCTATCGCGAACGGCTGGCCGCACACCTGCAGCGCTTCAAGCAATATCCGTCCGCGGCCAAAGCGGCCGGCGAACAGGGCACGGCGATGCTTACCTTCACGGTGAACCGTAATGGACGGGTGCTGGCGAGCCGTCTGGCCCGCTCCTCGGGTCACTCCGCGCTCGATGCCGAGACCATGACCATGATCCGCCGCGCCCAGCCGCTGCCGGCTTTTCCACCCGAGATGAAGCAGGCATCCTTAAGCTTCACGGTGCCGGTGCACTTCTCGTTGCGCTAAGAAATTTACGCCGCCGAACCCTTCACGGATTGGTGCGTTCGAACTGGCGCAACAGCTTGTTGCCGCGCGCCACCGCCGAATCCATCGCCGCCCGCGCGCTCTTCTTGCCGCTGAAGGCCTGTTCGAGTTCGTCTTCGATGACATCGCGGATCAGCACGAACGATCCGAGCCGCAGGCCTCTCGAATTCTCGGTCGGCGGCTTCAATGTCATCTGCTCGATCGCGATCACCGTTCCCGGATTGCGATCATAAAATCCCTGTGCGCGGGTGAGATCGAACGCCGCGCGCGTGATCGGCAGATAGCCGGTGTTCTGATGCCAGGCTGCCTGCACCTCCGGTTTGGACAGAAAGGCAAAGAATTTCGCCACGCCCTTGTATTCTTCACGCGGACGGTCACGCAGCACCCACAGTGTAGCGCCGCCGATGATGGTGTTCTGCGGCGCACCGGCAACATCCGGCCAGTACGGCAGCATGCCGTAGCCGACCGCGAATTTTGAATTGGCGATGATATCGGCCCGCGTCGCGGAGGACCCCATGAAGATGCCGCACTCGCCGTGCTGGAAACGCGGTTCGGGAGCGGTCGCCCGCCCGCTGTAGTCGAAGATCCTGGTCTTCTGCCACTCGGCCAGTTGTGCGACGTGACGGACCATCAGCGTGTTGTTGAAGATGAGCTCGGCATCGAGCCCGCCGAAGCCGTTGGCGCGGGTGGCAAGCGGCAGATTGTGCAGGGCCAGAAAGCTCTCGACATTGACCCACGACGGCCAGCCGGTGGTGAAGCCGCAGGGAACGCCGGCATCCCGCAATTTCTTTGCGGCCTCGCCGACCTCCGGCCATGTCTTCGGCGGTGTCTCGGGATCGAGACCGGCGGCGCGAAACAGACCCTTGTTGTAGTAAAGGATGGGCGTAGACGCGTTGAACGGAAACGAGAGCAGGTTACCCGCCACATCGGCGTAATAGCCCGTGATCGCCGGGAGGTAGGCTTCGGGCGAGAACGCTTCGTCCTGATCCCGCATCAATTCATAGACCGGATAGATCGCGCCCTGAGCGGCCATCATGGTGGCCGTTCCGATTTCGTTGACCTGTACGATCGCCGGCTGACTGCGCGAGCGAAAAGCGAAGATCGCAGCCGTCACCGTTTCCGTGTAGTTGCCCTTGTAGGTCGGCACGATCCGATAGTCGGATTGCGACGCATTGAACTCGGTGGCGAGCCGCCCGACCTGGCGGCCGAGTTCGCCGGACATCGCATGCCACCACATGATCTCGGTGACAGCGCGCGCCGGAGCCGGCAGCGCCGCAACGACCTGCACCGCGCAGCACAGCAGCGCCAGCCTGAATGCCGATGCGCGCATCGCGCCCGATCCTCCCCGCCCGCAGCGATGCCGGATTTGTCCGGCCGCCTTGCTCATCTGATAGACCATGTCGCAGCCACCGCAAATCCTGCCCGGTGTGGCAGAAGGCCGCCGCCAGGCAACCGGTGCCGATTTTATTGCATTGAACCTTTTCTTCCGACGGATGACTCCCTCTAAGGGGAATAAGCACCGCTGTTCGGTCGGGCCATTGCGTCGCGGGCTTGAGCAGCCGCGCTCGTCGACAGACGAAGCTCGCGGGTGCTAAAATCGCCGACCGAAAACCGTCGGAGCCGCGATTGCCGGAGTTTGTGAAGATGCAGCGCGGACCGCAGGCGGCAAGCCAGATCGCACGAGTCCGCAGGGTAGAGTAACTTGGTCGTAGCGGAGCCCCAGCCCAACAACGGCACGGAACAGCAGGAAAGCCTGGCGGCACAAAGCCGCTCGGGCATCGTCGGGCTGGTCCGCGCGATTCCGATCCGCTGGCGCATTCTCTCGATCGCGGCGCTGAACTCGGCCGTGGTTCTGGCGCTGGCACTGCTGATCTGGAGCGGCGCCAAGACCCTGGGATCGGCATGGGACGATGTCCGCCAGGTTCGCGATTCCGACAAGATCCTCGCGGTTCTCGAAAGCGAGACCGGCCGGCTGCAGAACCTGATCCATCGCTACATCAACCAGCCAAGCCCCGACCTGTTCGCGGAAATCCTGTTGCTGCGCGAAGCGGTGCTCGGCACCCTGAGCACGCGCGCCTCCACCGACCCGATGCTGTCGGGCTCGGTCGACGAACTGGAACGCGCCACCGAGCGCTTCCTCAGCGGCTTCGGCGAGTTGCGCACGCTGCAGACAACGATCACCCGGACCTACGAGGACCAGATCCTCGCGCCGGCCAAGGACATGGCCGGCCTGTACTCGATCATCGAGGGCGCGACCGGCCATCGCGAGGCCCGAATCTGGCCGGCGCTCGGAAAATCCCGCGATGCCTTCACCGCGATGCTGGTGGCGGCCAACGCCTATTATCTCGCACCGGCCTCGACCAGCGCCGACGAGGTCCGCAAGAACACCGACGCGATCGAGCGAACCATTCCGGTGATGATCGGGTTCTCGGACAACGACCTGCAGCGCGACGCGCTGCAGAAGCTCAAGACACGAACCTCGGCGCTGCGTGATGGCGTCGGAAACCTGTCCGAACTGCTCGCCAAACGCACCGACCTGCTGCGCAACTCGATCGACGCCAGCCAGGCGGAGACCATCGCCGCGATCGACGGCCTGTCGATCAAGATGCGAAAGCGCGAGCAGAGCGCGCAAATGACCTTCGACCACACGCTGGCGGACATTTCCCGCAAGATGCTGTCGATCGCCGCGATCTTCCTCACGATCATCATCGTCGCCGGCGTGATCATCGCGCTCAGCATCCGCCTGCCGCTGCGGCAGATCATGACCTCCATGCGCGCGATCATGACCGGCGACTACGACCGCCAGGTCGCCGGCACCGACGCGCGGGACGAGATCGGCGCGATGGCACGGGCCGTGGAGGTTTTCCGCAAGAATGCCATCGCCAAGCGCGATGCCGAGGACGAATTGCGGGCCTCAAAAGAGAGAGCCGAAAGCGCGCTGGTGGAATTGAACACGGCGCAGCGAAACCTGATCGACGCCGAGCGGCTCGCCGCGCTTGGCGGCCTGGTCGCCGGCGTCGCGCACGAGGTCAACAATCCGATCGGCATCAGCCTGACGGTGGCGTCGAGCCTGGCGCGCCGCGCCGACATGTTCGATGCCGAGTTGCGCTCGGCGACGCCATTGAAGCGGTCGCAACTCGAGCAGTTCGTGCAGACCTGCCGCGACGCGGCCCAGCAATTGGTGTCGAACCTGTATCGCGCGGGCGAATTGATCCAGTCCTTCAAACAGGTGGCGGTGGACCGTTCTCACGCCGAACGTCGCCAGTTCAACCTCGGCGAATCCACCGACCAGATCGTCGCGAGTTTGCGCCCGGTGCTCAAGCGGTCGCCGATCAGCATTTCCGTCGACGTGCCCGAAGGCCTGATCATCGACGGCTATCCCGGCTCCTACGGGCAGATTCTGACGAATCTTTTCCTCAACGCGGCCAACCACGCGTTTCCCGACGGCCAATCCGGCACGATTACCATCGCGGCGAAACTACGCGCCAATGATGACATCGAGATCATTTTTGCCGACAATGGCGCCGGCATGACGCCTGATGTCCAGCGGCAGGCCTTCGACCCTTTCTTTACCACACGCCGCAACGAGGGTGGCACCGGTCTCGGGCTTCATATCGTCTACAATCTCGTCACCCAGCAGCTCGGCGGACACATGATGCTCGAGTCACGGCTGGGACAAGGCACGACTTTTCGCATTATCATGCCGCGAGCCGCCGCCGGTGGCGCCAACGGCGGTGAAACAGATAACAGGACCACCCAATGGCCGACCAGGACGATGTCCTCCACCTGATCGACGATTCCGGCACCGAGTTGCCGGAAGCCTCGCCGGCACGCAAATGGAAGGTCGCCGTGATCGACGACGATCAGGCCGTGCACGAGGGCACGCGCTTCGCGCTCAGCGATTACAGCCTCAACGGCCAGACCCTGGACATCCTGTCGGCGTATTCCGCCGCCGAGGGCCAGGAACTGATGCGCGCGCATCCGGACATCGCCGCAGTGCTGCTCGACGTCATCATGGAGACCGACTCCGCGGGCCTCGATCTCGTCGAATACATCCGCAACGAACTGAAGAACGAAACGGTCCGTATCATCCTGCGCACCGGCCAGCCCGGCCAGGCGCCGGAGCGACGCGTCATCGTCGACTACGACATCAACGATTATAAAGCCAAGACCGAGCTGACCGCCGACAAGCTGTTCACCTCGCTGACCGCGGCGCTGCGCAGCTACCAGCAGCTCGAGCGCATGGTGCAGACCCGCCGCGGCCTCGAGATCATCATTGATGCCGCCTCGACGCTCTACGACTTCAAATCGATGCAGCGTCTCGCCGAGGGCGTGCTGACGCAGATCGCCTCGCTGTTGAACGTCGACTGCGCCGGCATTCTGGTGCTGCGCGATGGCGGCCTCAAGGGCGACGACTTCTCGGTGCTCGCCGGCTCCGGCTGCTACAGCCGCTTCATCGGGCAGACTGGCGAGACCGCGCTCGATCCCGATTTGCGGCAGATGGTCGAAGCCGCGTTCAAGCGACGCCATCACGAATTCGTCGATCACCGGTCGGTGCTTTATATCCGCACCGGCAGCGGCCGCGAGGTGGTGGTTCTGCTGCAGGCCGAGCGCGACCTGTCGGACACCGACCGGTCGCTGGTCGAGATTTTCGGTAGCCGGCTGTCGATCGCATTCGACAACGTGATCCTCTACCAGCAACTGCAGGACGCCAACACCCAGTTGGAAGACCGCGTCGCGCAGCGCACCCGCGCGCTGATGCAGGCCAATCGCAGGCTTTCGGCGCAATGGCTGCGGCTGCAGCGTGCCAACGGATTCAAGAACGAAATCCTCGGCACCGTGGCGCACGATCTGAAGAATCCGCTCGGCGTCATCCTCGGCCGCACCGAGATGCTGATCGAGCTGATCGGTGCCGGATCACCCAAGGAGACCGTCACCTCGCAGGTCGATCATATTCGCGACGCCACCAGGCGCCTGACCACGATGGTCGATCACCTGATTTCCGACGCCATGGCCGATGCCTTCGATATCACGATCCGCCGCGAGCCGGTCGACATCGCCGCGCTGGTGGCCGAAGTCGCGGAAGCCAATCAGCCATCCGCCGTCAACAAGCAGCAGAACCTGACCGTGTCGGCCCCGGCCGGACACATCACCATGTGCGATTCCGACCGAATGCGCGAAGCGATCGATAACCTTGTCAGCAACGCCATCAAATACAGCCCGATCGGCGGGAAGATCACGCTGCTGGTCAATCACGACGCCGACAACACCATCATCCGCGTGACCGACGAGGGCGCGGGCCTGTCGCCTGAGGATCTTGGGCGACTGTTCGGCCGCTTCCAGCGGCTGTCCGCCAAGCCGACCGCCGGCGAGAGTTCCACCGGCCTCGGCTTGTCGATCGTCAAGCGGATCGTCGACATGCACGACGGCCAGATCAATGCCGACAGCCTCGGGCCTGGACAAGGGTCGACCTTCACCATCATCCTGCCCGCGACGGTCTGACATGAGCCAGAGTCCGCATATCTTCATTGTCGATGACGAGGCGCCCGCCCGCGAGATGGTCGGCGACTATCTCAAGATGCACGGCTTCACCATCACGCTGTGCGACGGCGGCAAGAGCCTGCGCGAAGCGACCGACAGCGCGACACCCGATCTCGTCGTGCTCGACCTGAACATGCCGGAAGAAGACGGCCTTTCGATCATCCGCGACCTCAAGAGCCGGATGAACGTGCCCGTCATCATGCTGACGGCGACAGCGAGCCCGATCGATCGCGTGGTCGGCCTCGAACTTGGCGCCGACGATTACGTCGCAAAGCCCTGCGAGCTGCGCGAACTGATGGCGCGCATCCGCTCGGTGCTGCGGCGAAGCGCGCCGAAGGCTCCAGCAGCCGGCACCGATGCCACTGCGGCCAAAAAGGCGACCGAGCAACTCGTCCGCTTCGGCACCAAGTGGCTCGATCTCGACGCCCAAGCGCTGCGCGACGACGAAGGCAACGAGCACCCCCTCACGGCGTCGGAATTCAGCCTGCTGAAAGTGTTCGCCGCCAACCCGAAGCGGGTTCTGTCGCGCGAGCGGCTGCTGGAGCTGGCCAATGCCCGTGACGCCGAAGCCTTCGACCGCGCGGTCGACCTGCGGATCATGCGTATCCGCCGCAAGATCGAGCCTGATCCCACAAAACCGGCGGTGATCCGCACCATCCGCGGCGGCGGCTACCTGTTTTCGCCGTCCGGCGACAAGGCCTGAATCACCACGCCCCGGCAAAGGCCGGCGATCCGCCGCGCTTTATTTGGTTCCCGCTGAATAAGCCTGGAACGGTTCAAAGCCGGACTCGCCCGGTCAGAGCCCCGTCCCATTCAAATCATTGGAATTTTACCCCGAATTGTTTCGTGGGCGCCTCGCGACGAAACAATTCTCCCCGCCATGAAACCATTTTCCGCTTTTCGTGCAGACCTCCTGAAACGGTCGCTGGCTAACAATCTGCCCAACGAAAAACGGGAGCCAGTCATGCAAAACGTCATTGCGATCAACGCAGCCGCCCGCCAAGGTATCATCGCCGCGCAGGCGACTTCGGACGAGATGCTGCTTGAACGGATTGCCGACGGCGACCGCACGGCGATGCATACGCTCTACGCGCGCCATAATGTCCGCGTCTATCGTTTCGTGCTGCGCAGCCTGCGCGATGCATCCGCCGCGGAAGACATCGTCAGCCAGGTGTTCCTCGACGTCTGGCGCACCGCCGGCCAATTCGAAGGCCGCTCGCAGGTGTCGACCTGGCTGCTCTCCATCGCGCGCTTCAAGGCGCTGACCGCGCTGCGCCAGCGCCGTCACGAGGATATCGATCAGGAGAACGTCCGCGAAATCGCCGACGATGCCGATACGCCGGAAACGTCGCTCGATCGCAGCAACGTCAGCGCCATCCTGCGCGCCTGCATCGACAAGCTGTCGCCGGCGCACCGCGAGATCATCCACCTCGTCTACTACCACGAGAAATCGGTCGAGGAGGCCGGCGAAATCATCGGCATTCCGCAGAGCACGGTGAAGACCCGCATGTTCTATGCCCGCAAGCAGCTCGCCGAACTGCTGAAAGGCGCGGGCGTCGCAACGCTCGCGGCCTGACAGCCAGCCCGACTTTCCAACTCAAACCTCCAGCGGCCCGGACGGGATGCCCCCTTCCGGGCCGTTTTGCGTGTCGCGATCACGACGCCGCGATCCGATCACGCCGATCCCAACCTTTCCGGCCATGGTCATCTTTGCTTAGGAGCAATGACGGTCAAGGGCGCAACGTGATAGCGTCGAGACTGAAGCCAACCGCAAGGGATGATACCGATGTTCGAAGGTTGGGATGCGGTCTTTCTGGCCCGGGCGCAGTTCGCTTTCACGATGTCGTTCCACATCGTGTTCCCGGCTTTCTCGATCGGACTTGCGAGCTATCTGGCGGTTCTCGAGGGCCTCTGGCTGTGGACCGGCCGCGACGTCTTCATCAACCTTTTCAATTACTGGCTGAAGATCTTCGCCATCGCGTTCGGCATGGGCGTGGTGTCCGGCATCGTGATGTCCTACCAGTTCGGCACCAACTGGTCGGCATTTTCCGACAAGGTCGGCCCGGTGATCGGCCCGCTGATGGCCTATGAGGTGCTGACCGCATTCTTCCTCGAAGCGGGATTCCTCGGCGTCATGCTGTTCGGCCTGAAGCGCGTCGGGCCGAGACTGCACTTCCTCGCGACGCTGATGGTCGCGATCGGCACATTGATTTCCGCATTCTGGATTCTCTCGGCGAATTCCTGGATGCAGACGCCGGCCGGATATGCCGTCAACGCCGACGGGCAGTTCGTCGTCGCGAGCTGGCTGCATGTGATCTTCAATCCCTCGTTCCCTTACCGCCTCGTGCACATGGTGCTGGCAGCCTATCTCACCACGTCGCTGGTGGTCGGCGCGGTCGGCGCCTTCCATCTGCTGCGCGATTCCCATCTCGCGGGAGCGCGCGTGATGTTCTCGATGGCGATGTGGATGGCCGCGATCGTCGCCCCGATCCAGATCATCGCCGGGGATCAGCATGGCCTCAACACGCTGGAGCATCAGCCGGTGAAGATCATGGCGATGGAAGGTCACTTCCAGAGCCACAAGGATGGCGCGCCGCTGATCCTGTTCGGCCTTCCGAGCCAGAGCGAAGGCAAGGTCAACTACGCGATCGAAGTCCCGAAAGCCGGATCGCTGATTCTGAAACATTCGCTGGATGCGCCGATGACCGGACTCGATACGGTGCCGCGCGAAAACTGGCCACCGGTGCCGGTCGTATTCTGGTCGTTCCGCATCATGGTCGGCATGGGACTGCTGATGGTCGCGCTCGGCCTGCTCAGCCTCTGGATGCGCTGGCGCGGCACTCTCTATGATTCCCGCCTGCTGCACATTTTTGCCATCGCGATGGGGCCTGCTGGATTCGTCGCCGTGCTCGCCGGCTGGTTCACCACCGAAGTCGGACGACAGCCCTACACCGTCTATGGCCTGTTGCGGACGGTGGATTCCGCCTCGCCCCTCGCACCACCGGCGGTCGCTTCGTCGCTCATCGCGTTCGCGATCGTCTATTTCATCGTCTATGCCGCAGGCATTACCTATCTGCTGCGGCTGATGGCTGCGCCACCGCATCCCGGCGAGCAGGGACCGAGCGGCGACGAGCCGGTTCGCGCCGCCGGCATCACGCCGGCGTCAGCGGTCACCGGAAAGACTTGAGGAGAACGGCGATGATCGACATTCCCGTGATCTTTGCCTTCATCATCGCTTTCGCGGTTTTCGTCTACGTCGTGATGGACGGATTCGACCTCGGCCTCGGCATACTGTTTCCGCTGTTTCCGAAGAAGGACGACCGCGACATCATCATGAACAGTGTG
The DNA here is from genome assembly GCA_017305665.1 of Hyphomicrobiales bacterium. Taxonomy (GTDB): domain Bacteria; phylum Pseudomonadota; class Alphaproteobacteria; order Rhizobiales; family Xanthobacteraceae; genus Nitrobacter. The sequence goes on along the minus strand of JAFKKH010000021.1, from coordinate 57,299 downwards.
GCGCCGGTCTGGGACGGCAACGAGACCTGGCTGGTGCTGGGCGGCGGCGGCCTGATGGCGGCGTTTCCGCTGGCCTATTCGGTGCTGATGCCTGCCCTTTATACGCCGATGATCGCCATGCTGGTCGGACTGATCTTCCGCGGCGTGGCGTTCGAGTTTCGCTGGCGGACACTGCGCGAGCGCAACCGCTGGGACATCGCCTTCGCCGGCGGATCGCTGCTGGCAACACTGGCGCAGGGCATCGCGCTCGGCGCGATCCTGCAGGGCGTGCATGTCGAGGGGCGGCACTACGCGGGAGGCTGGTGGGACTGGCTGACACCGTTCAGTCTGCTGACCGGCATCTCGCTGGTCGCAGGCTATGGCCTGCTCGGCGCCACCTGGCTGGTGATGAAGACCGAGGGCGATCTGCGCGAGCGCGCTTACCATCTGAGCTGGTGGTTGCTGTTCGCCATGCTCGCGGCCATCGGCGCCGTCAGCCTGGCGACACCGTTCCTGAGCATCGAATACGCCCATCGATGGTTTTCCTGGCCGGGCATTCTGCTGACCGCACCGGTGCCGGTCGCCGTCGCCGCCGTCACGGCCCTGCTGCTGCGAAGCCTCGCCGCCCGGCAGGACTACCGGCCGTTCTTCCTGTCGCTCGCATTGTTCGCGTTGTCCTATGCCGGGCTCGGCATCAGCATGTGGCCTTACATCGTTCCGCGCAGCATCACGATCTGGCAGGCCGCCGCGCCGCGCGACAGCCAGATCTTCATGCTGTTTGGCATCGTGGTGCTGGTGCCGATGATCCTCGCCTATACGGCGTGGGCCTATTACGTCTTCCGCGGCAAGGTCGATCCACACGGCGGCTATCATTCATGACCGACCCGGATGACAAACTGCAGCCGCTGACGCAGCGGCTGCTCTGGTTTGTTCTGCTATGGCTCGGCGGCGTCGGCACCGTGGCGCTGGTTACGTACGGGTTGCGGCTCTGGATCGCGCCGCACTGAGCCGCGTCACCCCACTGTCATTTGTGAAAATTGCAGATATTCCAACGACCGCGGCCAATCGCGGGCGCTTGCCATAGCGGCTTTCGTCGGTTTTGATGGCACAAGCGATTTGCCTGATGGGCACGGACAACGGAGAACGAGCGATGACGGCGTTGCGGCACCTCATTCTGGCGATGGTCGCGGCTGTGGGCCTGATGCTGTCTGCCTCGCAGAGCTTCGCCCAGCAGCAGGATGTCGGCGACCAGCCGGGCCTGGTCCCCGACGACACGGTCGAGCTCGATCCGGAATACCGCAAGCAGCTCGTGCTCTATCGAACCACCGAGCCGCCCGGCACCATCATCATCCAGACCGCCGAGCGCCATCTGTACCTGATCCAGGGCAACGGCCGCGCACTGCGCTACGGCATCGGCGTCGGCCGCGACGGCTTCCAGTGGCAGGGACAATTGAACATCACCCGCAAAGCCGAGTGGCCGGACTGGACGCCGCCACCGGAAATGATCGCGCGCCAACCTTATTTGCCGCGCTTTATGGCCGGAGGTCCCGGCAACCCGCTCGGTGCACGCGCCATGTATCTCGGCACCACGGTCTACCGCATTCATGGCACCAACCAGCCGCAGACCATCGGCACCGCGATTTCGTCCGGCTGCTTTCGTCTCGTCAATGCCGATGTGATCGATCTCTACAGCCGCGTGCCGGTCGGCACCCGCGTCATCGTGCGTCAGAAACCGCGTCTCTGACCGCGCCGAACGTTTTGATACCACCCATTTTTCGACGATTGCTGCAACAGGGGCAACTCCATGCGAACATTCCGAAGCGGCCTTCTGATCGGGCTCGCGATTGCCGCCGCAATCGCGACCGCCGCCATCACCTATGAGCGCTACGACACCAAGACACTGAAGCGCACCGTCCGGCGCGATGCAGTGCTGTGCGGCGTCAACACAGGCTTGCCCGGCTTCTCGATTCCCGACGACAAGGGCAACTGGTCCGGATTCGACGTGGACTTCTGCCGCGCCGTGGCGGCGGCGATCTTCGACGATCCCAAGAAGGTGAAATTCGTCCCGCTCGACGCCAACGAGCGCTTCAAGGAATTGCAGAGCCGCAAGGTCGACATCCTCGCCCGCAATTCGACATGGAGCATGTCGCGCGAAACCAACTACGACCTCTATTTCCCGGCCGTCGCCTATTACGATGGCGAAGGTTTCATGGTGCGTACTTCGCGCAAGGCCGATTCGGCCCTCGATCTCGGCGGCACCAAGATCTGCGTGCAGGACGGCACCACGACACGGCTCAACCTCGCCGACTACTTCAAGGACAACAACCTCAATTACGAGGAAGTGAAATTCGAGAAGCTGGAGGACATGCTGAAGGCCTACGACGAGGCCAAATGCGATGTGATGACCTCCGACGTCTCGCAGCTCTACGCGCTGCGGCTGCGCCTGACCAAACCCAACGAGAGCTTCATCCTGCCCGACGTGATCTCCAAGGAGCCGCTGGCGCCGGTGGTCCGCCAACGCGACGACGACTGGATGATGATCGTCAAGTGGACGCTTTATGCGATGATCAACGCCGAAGAGCTCGGCGTCACTTCGAAGAACATCGACGAGGCGATGAAATCGAAGAAACCCGATGTGATGCGCCTGGTCGGCAACGAAGGCGAATACGGCGAGGATCTCGGCCTGACCAAGGACTGGGCCGCGCGCATCATCCGCCATGTCGGCAACTACGGCGAGGTCTATGACCGCAACATCGGCGCCAACTCCAAGCTGAAGATTCCACGCGGTCTCAATCAGCTCTGGAACGCCGGCGGTATCATGTACGCGCCGCCGCTGAGGTAGCAATCAGACGCCGTCATTCCGGGACACCCCTTTTGGGGTGAACCCGGAATGACGGTCGATATCAATACCCCTTCGCGCGCGCCAATTGGTCGGCGTGGAAGTTGGCGTCGCCGAACAATTCCTCGCAAACCCGCGCGCGCTTCATGAACAGGCCGATGTCGAACTGGTCGGTCATGCCCATGCCGCCGTGCATCTGCACGCCTTCCTGTACGGCGCGGGTCGCAGTCGTTCCGGCGCGCGCCTTGGCGACCGCGACGGCGGCCGCAGCCTTCTCAATATCGGTATCGAGCGCCTGCAGCGCTTTGAGCACCGCGGCGCGGGTGATCTCGATATCGATGTAGAGCTGCGCGGCGCGATGCTGCAGCGCCTGGAATTCGCCGATCGCCTTACCGAACTGCTTGCGGTCCTTGAGATAGGTCACGGTGCGACCGAACACCTCTTCGCTCAGGCCGACCATTTCGGAGGCGACCGCGCCGCGGCCGATGTTGAGCACGTTCTCGAGCAATGCGCCGCCGCCGTCGACCTCGCCGAGCACGTGATCGGCATCGACCTCGACATTATCGAAGGTGATACGCGCGGCGTTGTGCGCATCGACCATGATCGTGCGTTCGACCGTGAGACCCCTGGCCTTCGGATCGACCAGAAACAGCGTCAACCCATCGCGATCGCCGGAACTTCCTGCCGTGCGCGCCGCGACGATCAGCAACCCAGCGGCGTGGCCATCGACGACGAGCGCCTTCGCGCCGCTCAATTTGAAGCCATTGCCAGATCGCGTGGCCTGCAGCGCGATCTGTGCCGGCCGGTGCTTGGCCCCTTCATCGACCGCCAGCGCGGCCAGCAGCTTGCCGGCCGCGATCTTCGGCAGGTGTTCCGACTTCTGCGCGTCGCTGCCAGCGCGCGAGAGCGCGGAGGCCGCCAGTACGCTGCTTGCAAGAAACGGCGCCGGCATCAGCGTCCGGCCGATTTCCTCCATGACGATACCGGCCTCGACACAGCCGAGCCCGCTGCCGCCGAATTGCTCCGGGATCAGCAGGCCGCAGAAACCCATCTCGGCAAAGGTCGCCCACAATTCGGAGGAAAAGCCGGCGGCATCCCTGCCGTCGCGCAGCTTGCGCAGGTGCGCAACCGGCGCCTTGTCGCTGATGAGTCCGCGCGCACTGTCGCGAAGCATGGATTGTTCTTCAGTGAGGAGGAGAGGCATGACTCAGTTCCTAAACAAAATTGAATGACGTTGTGTTGCCGTTACCCTGAGGTGCGCGCTCAGGCGCGCAAGTGCGCTGCCGACTTGCGCGCCTCGAAGGGCGACAGCCGTTCATCCTTCGAGGCTCGCCAAAAACGGCTCGCGCCTCAGGATGACGGCTGGTGCGCCGCGCCAAATCCGCTACGCCCCCGGCAGATCGAGAATGCGCTTGGCGACGATGCCGAGCATCACTTCGCTGGTGCCGCCTTCGATCGAGTTAGCCTTGGTACGGAGCCACGCGCGCGGGCGCGCGCCTTCCTTCGACCGCGGACTTTCCCACTCCAGCGCATCGATGCCGCCGGCGGACATCAATATCTCATAGCGCCGCTTGTTCAGCTCGGTCCCGTAATATTTCATCGCCGAGGAAAACGCCGGATGACCTTGCCCGGCCTTATTGAGATCCACCATGCGCTCGGCCGCGGCCGACAATGCCGCCTCGTCCACTTCGAACGAGGCGATCTGGCCACGCAACATCGCGTCATCCAGCCGGCCCTGCTCATCGGAGCCGACGGAGTCTGCTGCGACCTGCCCGAGCGGGCGACCGACGCCACGCTCGCCCATACCGGATATCATCGCGCGCTCGTGCTGCAGCAGATATTTTGCGACATCCCAGCCGCGGTTGACGGTGCCGACCACGTGCGATTTCGGCACCCGCACGTTGTCGAAGAAGGTTTCGCAGAATGGTGACTTGCCGGAGATCAGCAGGATCGGCTTTGTTGAAACGCCCTTCGATGTCATATCGAACAGAATGAAGCTGATGCCGTCGTGCTTCTTCGCCGACGGATCAGTGCGCACCAGACAGAAAATCCAGTCGGCGAAGTTGGCATAGGACGTCCAGATCTTCTGGCCGTTGATAACGTAGTCATTGCCGTCGCTTTCGGCGCGGGTCTGCAGCGAGGCCAGATCGGAGCCGGCGTTCGGCTCGGAATAGCCCTGGCACCAGCGGATCAGGCCCGCGGTGATCTTCGGCAGATGCTCTTTCTTCTGCGCGTCAGTGCCGTATTTGAGCAGCGCCGGTCCGAGCATGGAGATGCCGAACGAGGTGAGCGGCTGCCGCGCGCCGATCGCGGCCATTTCCTGCCGGACGATCTTGGCTTCCTCGCCATCGAGTCCGCCGCCGCCATATTCCTTCGGCCAGTGCGGCACGGTCCAGCCCTTGTCGCGCATCCGCTCGAACCAGACGCGCTGCGGCTCCGACGCGAACTTTGCGTTGCGCCCGCCCCAGAACGTGTCCTCGTCCGAGGTCATGGGTTTGCGCATCTCGGGCGGACAGTTGGCGTCGAGCCAGGCGCGCGTTTCGCGGCGAAAGGTATCGAGATCGGACATGCAACGTTTCCCTGAATGGAGATCGCATCCGCCGTGCGGCAGACGCGCCGTGTTGCCCGCGACCTTATCGGGCGCAATAGGGATTTCAACATGTCTGTCGCCGCAGACATGTATTCCGCAACATGGAAGTCGCGCGCAGACAATGATACTTGCAGGATGCACCCAACGGGAAAACAAGAGGAAACCCCCATGCGCCTGAAGCTGCTTTCGCCTGGCGAAATGAACGCGGACCAGAAGCAGACCTACGACGAGTCCATCGCCAGCAAGCGCGGCAGCCCGCCGCCGCCGATGATGGCCTGGCTCAACAGCCCGGAGATGGCCCGTCACGCGACACGGCTCGGCGCGGTCCTGCGCTTCGATACGATCTTTCCGGCCAAGCTGTCGGAGATCGCGATCCTCGTCACGGCGCGGCACTTTAGTTCGCACTACGAGTGGTATGCGCACAAGCGTCTGGCGCTGAAGGGCGGCATGGATCCGAAAATCATCGAGGATATCCGCCAGCGCCGCACACCAACCTTCGACGATCCCAAGGGCAAGATGATCTACGACGTCGCCAAATCCCTGCACGAGGGCCACGGCCTCGCGCAGGGTCTTTACGACGAAGCGGTAAAGGTCCTGACCGAGCGCGGCATCGTCGAGATCATCGGCCTATGCGGCTACTACACCCTGGTGTCGATGACGTTGAACACGTTCCAGTTCCCGCTGCCGGATGGCGAGGTGTCGGAGCTTGCGTGAATAACCTGAACCGCCATATATCGTGAGCCGAAAAGCCGTCACCCTGAGGTGGCGGAGCGTAGCGAAGCCCTCGAAGGGGCGACGGCCGTCCATCCTTCGAGGCTCGCCGTAAGAAACGGCTCGCACCTCTGGATGACGGCCTATGGTGGACCCATGCCCGGTACCACAAAACCGATCATCGCCGGCACCCGGATCGGACATGTCCACCTGAAAGTCGCCGACCTCGAGCACGCACTTGGCTTCTACTGCGGTGTCCTTGGCTTCGAACTGATGCAGCGCTATGGCGATCAGGCCGCATTCATTTCCGCCGGCGGCTACCATCACCACATCGGCCTCAACACCTGGGAGAGCAAGGGCGGTTCACCGCCGCCATCGGGAACGACGGGGCTCTTCCATACCGCGATCCTGTATCCCACCCGCGCGGCACTGGCCGACGCGCTGCATCGCGTGTTGCAGGCCGGCATCCAACTCGACGGCGCCAGCGACCATGGCGTCAGCGAGGCGCTGTACCTGCGCGATCCCGATCAAAACGGCGTGGAGCTCTATCGCGACCGACCGCAGAACGAATGGCCGCGTGACGCTAACGGCGGCCTTGCAATGTTCACCCGCCGCCTCGATCTCGACGACCTGATGCGTCAGCGCGAAAGTTGAGCGCGCCCGCGCACCATGATCAGCATGGCCGCACTCAGCTCGAGACCGATGCACACGGAGAACGGCACCGCGTATCCTCCGAAGGCATCGCGCAGGAATCCGATAATACCGGGCCCGAAGGCGTAGGTAACTTGTGTCACCGCGGTCAGCAGGCTGACCAGAACGCCGAACGATTTCGGTGCGAACTCGCGCTGGATGATCAACGCCGGCAGGGTAATGAGGTTGCCGACCGAAAAGCCGAACAGTCCGCAGGCCGCGATCAGCAACATCTCGTTGCGCGAATTGATGAGGATAGCCAGTGCCAGCGCCTGGCTGGCAAACGAGAGCGCGGACGCGAGCCGCTGGTTGAGACGATCGATCACGGTCGAGAACAGTAGCCGGCCGACCACCGCCATCGCCGTCAGCAAGGCAACCGCGACCGCGGCGCGCTCGCGGCCGATCACCGGATCGAGGAATGAGATCAGGTGCACGATAAAGCCGACCTGCGCGAACAGAACCAACGCGAATGCGATCGTCAGCGTCAGGAACGCGACGTCGCGAAGAGCCATGGAGCGGATCTGGAGTGGCGACGGACCATTTGCCGCCGCCACACCGGACGGACCTGCGCCGATGCGTTCTCGCTCAGGGGGATGCCCGACAAAAAGAAAGATCACCGGAACCAGCAGCGCCACCATCACGATCGCCGCCGCAGTGGCCGCGCCGGAAAACCCGAAATGGCCGATCGCCGCGACCAGCAGCGGCACACCGACAACGCCGCCGCAGCTCGCGCCGTTGAGCGCGAGGCTGATCGCCATGCCGCGCTTGGTATCGAACCAGAGGCCCAGTGTGTTGGTGATCATGCCGAGACTGGTGCCGGCCCAGCCCATCGCCAGCAATGCGCTGACGGCATAAAGCTGCCATGGCGAGGTGATCTGGCCGAGCAGTGCAGTCGCGCCCGCCATCACGCACACGCCCGCGATCATGCAATTGCGCGGACCGAGCCCGCGGATGGCCTCGCTGATGAACGCCACGGCGAGCGCACCGAACAGATAGAAGAACGTCGTCGCCGACGAGATCAGCGAGGTCGGCCAGCCGTGCAGGCGGTGCAGTTCCGCGAGATAGACGCTCTGGCCGTAGAATCCGAGGCCCCAGCCGAACGTGGCCACCAGGAAACAGACGGCGACCACCCGCCAGCCATCGTAGCGGATCGAGGATTCCTCAACGGGCAAACCGACAGTTGCTGCGTCCATGCGTGGCTTTATCTGGCGTGATTCTAAGTTTACCCGGCCGAGCCGGCCTTTGCTTCGACTACCATCGAAGCGTATCCGAAACCGGCAGTTATGTTTTCGGCCGCGCCGGGTCGTAGAAAAAAGCGCTCGCGGAAAATCCGGTCGCCACGCCATTCCTGCATTGCGATCTCGTCGACCCGGAGCACCTTGCCGGAATGATCGGTGAGCTCGAAGATCCAGTGAATGGCGACGCGGTCGCCTCGACCACCGACGATATCGCCTTGGAATAAACGTGTTTCATGCGCGCCAGCACACCGCGCTCATGAGCCACGAGGTGGTCGCGGCCGACGCGTGGGGCCGCGGCATTCTCCTGCATGCTGGCATTTTCGGTGTAGTAGCGCTCGATCGCGCCGGCATGATCGCCGCTCTCGACGACGGCGATGAATTCATCTAGGCGCGCACGCGACGGCATGGGCTGTTCCCTGGATCCGGTTCCCGATGGAAGTCTAACCGAGCAGCCGCGGAGCGCCACCCGATTACGGGGTCGCCGCCCGCCGTTTGGAATTCGCCACCAGAATCAGCACGGCAAGACCGAGCGCCACCGGCGGGAACACCACCAGATTGACGGCATCCCAGCCATAATGCGCCAGCAACTGGCCGGACGAGAACGATCCAATGGCCATCATGCCGAACACCAGAAAATCGTTGAAGGCCTGCACCTTGTTGCGCTCGTTCGGGCGATGGGTTTCCAGCACCAGCGCCGAGGCGCCGACGAAGCTGAGGTTCCAGCCCGCGCCGAGCACGATCAAGGTGGCCCAGAAATGCGGCGCGGTGATACCGGACAGGCCAATTCCCGCCGCGGCAGCCTCCAGCAACAGCCCGATCGCAACGATGACCGGCGCGCCGAAACGGGCGATCAGTGCGCCGGTGAAGAAACTCGGTCCGTACATGGCGACGATGTGCCACTGAATGCCGAAGTTGGAATCGCTGACGCTGAGGCCGCACATCTTCATGGCGAGCGGCGCCGAGGTCATCACCAGATTCATCATCGGATAGGAAATCACGCCGCACAGCGCGGCCGCGATGAAGCGCGGCTGCCGCGCGATCTCGAACAGCGGACGTCCGCCATGGAGATCGGCCGCCGCCGGCTTTGGCAGGTCGACACCCGACAGTACGGCCATCGCCACCAGCGCGACCGCCGCCTGCACCACGAAGCTGAACGCGAACAGATAGGGCGGCCATACGTGCATGGTCCATTGCACAAGCTGCGGCCCGAGCACACCGGCGAACACGCCACCGGCCATCACCCACGACACCGCCTTGGGGCGGTATGCGACACTGGCGCCATCGGCGGCGGCGAACCGATAGGATTGCGACACCGCGCCGTAGAGTCCGCCAAGAAAAGTCGCGCAACAGAACAACACGAAAGACGCGTGCAGGATCGCGAATGCCCCGAGCAGGCCGGTCAGCACACCGCAGCCGGTACCGATGATGAACGCGACGCGGCGGCCGTAGGCACGTGAAATCGCACCGGTCGGCAGCGTGCCTGCGGCCAACCCGAGGACGTACATCGACAGCGGCACGGTGGCGAGCGAGATGCTTGGCGCCAGCGTGGCGCCAACGATCGAACCGGTCGCGAAGATAACGGCCGAATTGGCGCCGGTCAGCGCCTGGGCAGCCGCCAACCGCACCACGTTCGCTTTCACCCGCGCGTCGTCGGCCATTTCCTCGATCGCAAGATCGGCCATGTCTGGAGCTTTCCCGAATCCCGACGCACGACGCGTCGCTGCAAAATCTTTCCGAAAAAGCCCGATCGTGGAGAAAGAATCAACTGCGATAAACGGGCATCAGGTCAGCAAATCCTGCGCGGACCGCAGCCGGGCCTCCGCCTGCGACACGATTCGCGCGACGATGTCGGCGGCAGCCTCGTCCGTTCGCACCAGATCGACCGCCTCGCCGACAATAACAGCGGACACCGCCGTGTCGCCGGCGTCGCGCGCCGCCAGATAGCGTGATCGTTCCTCGGCGACATTGCGTTTCAGACCGTCGATATCGTTACCCCAGCGATCGGTGAATGCGTTCTTCAGCGTGCGGATCGTCCATTGCGACGGCCAGGGAATGCCACGCGCGACATCGATGACCGAACTGCGCTGGGTCTTGTCGCCTTCACCTTCGATTGCTCCGCGCTTCAGGTTGGGGTGTGCCAGCGACTCGCGACTGGCGAAGAACGCCGTGCCGCACAACACGCCGGACGCGCCGAGCGTCAGCGCCGCCGCAAGACCGCGGCCATCGGCGATGCCGCCGGCGGCCACTACCGGAATGTCGCCCACGGCATCGACCACCGCGGGAACGAACGGCAGAGTCGAGCGCGTGCTGCCATGACCGCCGGCTTCCGCGCCCTGCGCAACGATGATGTCGGCGCCCTCGCCGACCGCATCGCGCGCTTGCGCCAACGTCTGCACCTGCGCGATCAGCGGAATGCCTGCCTTCTTGATCTTCGGCGCGAAGTCGCCGAGTTCACCGAACGACAGGAACATCACTTTCGGCGCATGACCCAATGCGACGTTCAGCAGATCGGGATTTTTCCGCAACGACCATGTGATGAAACCGACGCCGATCGGCGTATTGCCCGCCGCGATCAACTCGCGCTCGAGTGAGTCGCGTTCGCCGTAACCGCCGCCGACGATGCCGAGACCACCGGCATTGCTGACCGCCGCAGCTAACGCACCGCCGGCGACGCCAGCCATCGGCGCGAGCAAAACCGGATGCTCGATCTTGAGCTTTTTCGTCAGTGCGGTTGCGATGGTCACGATGCACCTCGTTTGAAAACCAGAATGAAGTTGTTGGCCGGCATATCGACGGCCTTCTCTAACTCCAATCCGGCACCCGATGCCAGAGCCGCGACATCGGCGATATCACGCACACCCCATTCGGGATTGTTGTCGCGCAAGCTGGTGTCGAACACCGCGTTGCTCGGCGCAGTGTGCTTGCCGTCGCGCTTGAACGGTCCATAGAGAAACAGCCGTCCATCGGGTCGGAGATAGCGCGCGGCGCCCGCGATAAGGCCCTCCGCCACTGGCCACGGCGCGATATGGATCACATTGGCGCAGAACACCCCGAGCAGCGCCCCGGGGCCACGGCCATCGTGCATCTCCGCGCACCACGCAGGATTCGACAGATCGATCCGCAGCGGCGGCCGGACATTGGAAAGCTGTTCGTGCGCGATCCACGCCCCGATGCTTTTGAGATGGTTGTCATTGAGGTCGCTCGGCCACCAGGTGATGCCGGGCGTGTTCCTTGCGAAGAACACGACATGCTGTCCCGTACCGCTGCCGACTTCGACAACGTCGCCGTTCTTGCCGCCAAGGAATGGATCGAGCACAGCCCAGATCGCCGCGTGGTTGCGATGGAACGCGGCGGCATCGAGACGGCCATCGATCTCGACGCGCCCGCCGTCCTTGCCGAATTCGACGGTGAAATTGGGCATGGCATTCTCCACAACGCGCATCATTCCGGGCCCGCGCTTCCGGCGCGAAGCCTTCGTCGCCTGTGCACCCGGAATGACCGCTACTGCTTATCCGCCTTGAACTGCGCCTGTTCAAGTTCGAGGAATATCCGGTAAGCGTTGCCGCGATTGTTGGCGGCAAAGGCCGGCATATCCTTGTATTTGGACCAGTCGGTCCTGTTGTAGGCGACGTCGAAGTCGACCCAGTCCTGCACCGCTTTCGTCATGGCATCGCGGACATAGTGGATGTAGTCGCGTGTGAAGGCGATGGCCTGCTTGGCCTGCGTCGACGAGGTGCCGTGGCCGGGAATGATGAAGGCGGGATCGAGCTTTTCGACCTCAGCAAGCGCCTTGAGCCATTGCACGGTCGAGACATCGTCGCTGTTCATGTGCGGAATGCGGCTGTTCTGCACGATGTCTCCGGCGAACAGAACCTTGTCCGGTTCGACCATCATCATCATGTCGCTGGAGGAGTGCGCCGGGCCCGCATAGATCAGCGTCAGCGTGCGGTCGCCCAGCACGATCGTCATGCGGTCCCTGAACGTGATGTCCGGCGGCACCACCCGCGTCTTGTCGTCGACCCAGGGATAGAGTGCACCGCGCCGCTGTTCGAGCCGCGCGTCGGCCTTTTCGTCTGCCGTCTCCTCATTATTTTCCTTGTACTCGCCCGAGCGCTCCTGCGCCACGATCAGCGCATCGGTGTGATCCTTGAAGGCCTGCAGACCATAGATGTGATCGGCGTGATAATGGCTCGCGATCACGTAGCGGATCGGCTTGTCGCTGGTCTTGTGGATCGCTTGCAACAATGCCCAACCGAGACTCGGCGTGCCGAGCGCATCGAACACCGCGACGCCGCCGGAGGTCACCACGAACCCCGCATTCGACGTATTGCCTTCGTTGTCCTTGCCGGGAATTCCGGGATTGCCCGTCGAATACCAGATCGGCTTGCCCGGCACCTGCTTCAGATCGAGAGGGATCGTGATCGGCGCATACGGAGCAGTATTGTCAGCAAGCACCGGCGCGGCGAAACACGACGCAAGGCACAGCAGAACTGCCGCGAGCCCTCTCACGCGATATCACCGCAAAAAATGTCTTTCAGCACCTGCAACACGCGCAAGGCGCGCTGATCGATCACCCTGTAGTGCAACGTCTGCGAATCGCGCCGGTACGTCACCAGGCCATCTTCACGCAGCCGCGCCAAATGCTGCGACAGCGCCGACTGGCTGAGCTTCACCACGTCAACGAGTTCGCCCACAGTCATCTCGCCGCGCACCGCGAGAAAGCACAGGATCAACAGACGGCTCTCGTTGCCGAGAAGCTTCAGCAGTTGCGCGGCTTCGCCCGCCTGTTTGGTCAGCATCTTCAGCGCAAGCGCTTCCGACGCCTTCGACGCTTTGGCCGCGGCGGCCGGCTTCCTGGTCGATTGTCTGGCGGAACTTGCAGCGGATTTCATAGTCCAACCCCGGCGCGGCGCGCGCTCGCGAATACAGGATACCACAGCGTCAGTTATTTAGCATTGACTAAATTAGCAAATGACGATACGCCGGATGCAACAAGCAATGCGGCCGCGAGCCGCCATGCAAGCTGCGGCCGCAAGCCGCGAAGCGAGGAAACGTGCCGCCGAACTTCTGGCGCAGCCTGCCTGTGGTATCCAAGTCCGCCGCCCGGCGCAATCCGGTGCTGGCCCGCCGCTCGTTCCTCGGTCTCGGCGCCGCGCTCACCGGCACCTTCGCGCTCGATGCCGCCCGCGCCGAAACGGCGGAGATCTCGCCTCCCGCAGATGCCCCGTGGTCGCAATCGCTCGGCGCCGGCGTGGTCGATCGCCCCTACGGCACGCCTGCCGAGACCGAAGCCGGCGTGATCCGCCGCAACGTGCCGTGGCTCACGGCCGGCACCGAATCTTCCATCAGCTTCTCGCCGCTGCAGGACCTCAACGGTATCATCACGCCCAACGGCCTGTTCTTCGAGCGCTATCACGCCGGCCGCCCCGACGTGGATCCGGAGCAGCACCGGCTGATGATCCACGGCCTCGTCGAACGGCCGCTGGTCCTCACCATGAAGGACATCCTGCGTTTCCCGTCGGTCTCGCGTATCCATTTCATCGAGTGTCCGGCCAATGGCGGCATGGAATGGCGCGCGGCGCAGCTCAATTCGCTGCAATTCACTCACGGCATGGTCAGTTGCGCCGAATGGACCGGCGTCAAACTCTCCACCCTGCTCGAGGAAGTCGGCCTCAAGAAAGAGGCGAAGTGGGTCATGGTCGAAGGCGCCGACGGCGCGCATATGAACCGCAGCCTGCCTCTCGAAAAATGTCTCGACGATTGCCTGATCGTCTACGCGCAGAACGGCGAGGCGCTGCGGCCCGAACAGGGTTATCCGCTGCGGCTCGTGGTGCCAGGCTGGGAAGGCAATGTCAGCGTCAAATGGTTGCGCCGCATCAAGGTGGGCGACCAGCCGTGGTTCTCGCGCGAGGAAACCTCGAAATACACCGACCTGATGGCTGACGGTACGTCGCGCGGCTTCACGTGGCTGATCGATGCCAAGTCCGTCATCACGTTTCCCTGCCCTGAAAAGCCGCTCAGCGGCCCCGGCCTCTATGAGATCCGTGGCCTCGCCTGGACCGGCAACGGCAAGGTGAAAGCCGTGCATGTTTCCACCGATGGCGGCATCAACTGGCAGGTCGCGCAACTGCACGAGCCCATTCTGTCGAAGGCCCTGACACGATTTTCGATCCCATGGCGCTGGGACGGCAAGCCGGCGCTGCTGGAATCCCGCGTGATCGACGAAACCGGTTACGTGCAGCCGACCATTGTCGATCTGCGCAAGCAGCGCGGGACGAATTCGGTCTACCACAACAACTCGATCCAGACCTGGCAGGTGAAGCCCGACGGGAGCGTGTTCGATGTTCAGATCGGATAGTCATCGCTCCGTCGTGTCGAGCGCGGCAAAACTCCTCGCCTTGACTGCAGCGTGCGGAGTGATCGTTTGCGCTTCGCCAGTTGCCGCCGCCGAGCCCGGCCATTTCGGTTACGGCACTGTGGCAACGCCGGAGCAGATCGCGGGCTGGGATATCGACGTCCGCGGCGGCGACGGTGCCGGACTGCCGGCCGGCACCGGCTCCGTTAGCAAGGGCGAAAGCGTTTTCGCCGACCAGTGCGCCGCGTGCCACGGCACCTTCGGCGAGGGCGAAGGACGTTTTCCCAAATTGGCGGGCGGAAAGGGAACGTTAAAGGACGATCGGCCCGAGTTGACGGTCGGAAGCTACTGGCCGTTTGCGCCGACCTTGTTCGATTATATTAACCGCGCCATGCCGATGCCCACGCCCCATACACTTTCGGCTGATGACGTGTATGCCCTGACCGCCTATATTCTGAACCTGAACGACATCGTTCCAGGTGATTTTGTCGCCGACAAGGACAGTTTGCCGAAAGTCAAAATGCCCAATCACGACAGCTTCCTCTGGAAGGATCCGAGACCCGATACGGCAGCGAGGCCGTGCATGAGTAACTGCGCCAATCCGGCGGACATCAAGATCACGTCCACCGCGGAAAGCAGGAATCTCACTCCGCGCACGACCGGGCCGCTGGATACGATGCAGCCAAAATAGATTCGCAAAACAGAACCGCAGGAAACGCCTTTGACGATCATCACCTCGACGAAGTCCGTCCTGATCCCGGCGCTGACAGTCGCGCTGCTGCTCGGCACCGCGGTCCTGTCCCGCCCACTGCACGCCGAATCGGCTGTTGCCGATGGACAGAAGCTCGCGTTCGATCGCAGCAAGGGCAACTGCCTGACCTGCCACGAGATCAAGGGCGGCAATCTGGCCGGCAACATCGGCCCGGCCTTGACCGACATCAAATCCAAGTATCCGAACCGCGCCGATCTGGTCGCGATCGTCACCGACGAAACCAAACGCAATCCGCTGACGGTGATGCCGCCGTTCGGACGAAACCACATTCTCACTGACAAGGAAATCGACGCGGTCGTGGACTTCCTGCAAACGCTGTGACCACGGGCACGCCTCAAGGAGAACCTGCATGACCTATTCAATACCTGGCAGCGTTGACGAGACGCGGCGGCTGATCCTGAAAGGCGCGGCGGTCGTCGCGCTGGCAGGGCTCGGCGGCATTCGTTTTGGACTTGCCCCCGCGCTCGCTGCAGCCAACGACAAGTATCCCGAGGCGGCCTTCAAGGTGAAAGGCACCGATGACGCGATCAAGGCGCTCTATGGCAAGACCGCGGAGAAATCCGACAAGGTCAAGATGGATGCGCCCGAGATCGCCGAGAACGGCGCGGTGGTGCCGATCGCGGTCACCACGACCTTGGCCGACGTGACATCGATCTCCATCCTGGTTGCTGAGAATCCGAACGCGCTGGCCGCGTCGTACACCATTCCGGCCGGCACCATGCCGAGCGTCGCCAATCGCCTGAAGATGGCGAAGACGAGCAACGTCATCGCGATCGTGGAGGCCGGCGGCAAGCTCTATAGCGCCAGCAAGGAAGTCAAAGTCACCGTCGGCGGCTGCGGCGGCTAGGCGAAATTGGGGAAGATATTCATGGCATCGACAATCCGCGTTCGCGCAACGTCAAGTGGCGATACGACCGAAGTCCAGGCGCTGATCCAGCATCCGATGGATTCCGGCTTCGTCAAGAACGCCGCCGGCGCGCTGATCCCACCGCATTTCATCCAGCAAGTGACGTTCGAGCACGGCGGCAAGCCCGTGTTCGTCGCCGACTGGGGCCCTGCGGTCTCCAAGGACCCCTACGTGAAGTTCAGCTTCAAGGGCGGCAAGAAGGGCGACGAGCTCAAGATCAGCTGGGTCGACAACAAGGGCGTCTCCGACAGCTCCACGGCGAAGATTCAGTAATGACGCGCGGCAGGCGGAGAACAGACATGCGATTGACCTTCCGCTCGGCGGCAGCCGGACTCATCCTGGCGACGCTGACGTTCGGCGGCGCACAGATGTCCCACGCTGCCGACAATCCAAATCCGCCGGCCGATCTCAAGGCGTTCCAGAAATACTTCACCGACAAGTTTCCCAAGGTGAAGCTGGAGGACTTCGTCAACGGGCCCTATTCGATGGACGAGGGTCTCTACAAGCAATGGAAGGAAAAGGAGGAGTTTCCTCCTTATGAATTCGCGCTCGATGCCGGCAAGGAGCTGTTCAACAAGCCGTTCAAGAACGGCAAGAGCTTTGCCGACTGCTTCCCGAACAAGGGCATCGGCGTTCGGCAGAACTATCCCTACTTCGACGAGAAGCAGGGCAAGGTCGTCACGCTCGAGCTCGCGGTGAACCAGTGCCTCGAGAGCAACGGCGAAAAGCCGTTCTCCTACACCAAGGACGACATGGCGTCGGTGACCGCCTACATGGCGTTCACTTCGCGCGGCAAGCCATTCGACATCAAGATTCCGAACGATCCGCGCGCGCTCGCGGCCTACGAGAACGGCAAGCGCTACTTCTATACGCGGCGCGGCCAGCTCAACTTCTCCTGCGCCACCTGCCACGTGCAGAGTCCCGGCGACCACATCCGGGCCGAAGTGCTTGCGCCTGCGCTCGGCATTCTCAACGCGATGCCGATCTATCGTTCTGAATGGGGCGGCATGGGCACCATCAGCCGCCGCTTCACTTCCTGCAACAGCCAGGTCCGCGCAGTGCCGCTGAAGCCACAGGACGACGAATACCGCGACCTCGAATATTATCTGTCCTACGTCAGCAACGGTCTGCCGATTTCCGGTCCGGGAGCACGGCCATGAGCAACCGCATGATGCGCCTCGCTACCCTCTCCGTGCTATCGGCGTTGCTCGTCGCTGGCGCGACATCGGCCTGCGCCGCAAGCACAGAGGCCGACTACAAGACCGCCTATGCCGCCGCCGACGCGGCCAACAACGAAGCCGGCAAGCTGCGCAACCAGTGGACCACCGCGGTGAAGGCGCTCAAGGAAGCCAAGAAGGCGGCCGAGGCCGGTGACTTCGACAAAGCGGTCGCGGAATCGAAGAAATCCGAAATGCTGTCGAAGGCCGCGATCTTCCAGACCAATGAACAGAAAGACGCCTGGAAGCAGATGGAGATCCGCTAAGGCCTCCACGTCGTCCTGAGGCGCGCGCAGATATGCGCGCCTCGAAGGACAACCGCCAGCATCCTTCGAGACTCGTGGCGAATGCCGCTCGCACCTCAGGGTGACGGTTTAGGGAATACCGACACCGCGTTTTTTGGAACTCCACGCAATGACACTTCGCCGTCGCGATCTTCTGAAAACTGCCGGTGCCGCCGTTCTTTCCAGCGCGTTGCCGCGGATCGCCCGCGCAGCCAACGATCCCGCCGTGTATGAGCTCGCGAGCTTCGGCAACGCCCGCATCCTGCACATGACGGATACCCACGCGCAGCTCATGCCGGTGTTTTTCCGCGAGCCGAGCGTCAATCTCGGCATCGGCGCAATGCAGGGGCATCCGCCGCATCTGGTCGGCCAGGCCTTCCTTGACCGTTTCCAGATCAAGGCCAACAGCGCCGACGCCTATGCCTTCACCTGCCTCGATTTCGAGAAGTCGGCCGCGCGGTTCGGCAAGCTCGGCGGTTTTGCCCAGCTCAAGACGCTGATCGACCGGATGCGCGGCGAAGTCGGGGCGAAGAATTCACTGCTGCTCGACGGCGGCGATCTCTGGCAGGGTTCGGGCCTTTCCAACACCATGCGCGGCGCCGATATGGTTGATGCCGCCAACCTGCTCGGCATCGAGGCGATGACCGGGCACTGGGAATTCACCTACGGCGAAAAGACGCTGCGCGACAACCTTGCGCGCTTCAAGGGCGAATTCCTCGCCCAGAACGTATTCCTGACCGAGGAGGCCGCGTTCAACGACGCGCCCGCCTTCGACGCCGCTTCGGGGCGTGTCTTCAAGCCGGCCACGATCAAGGAAATCGGCGGCCACCGCGTCGCCGTGATCGGCCAGGCGTTCCCCTATGTGCCGATCGCGCATCCGAAGCGCTTCACGCCGAACTGGACCTTCGGCATCCGCGACGACGAATTGCAGAAGCTGGTCCGCTCGCTGCGCGACAACGACAAGGTCGATGCGGTTATCCTGCTGTCGCACAACGGCATGGACGTCGACCTTAAGCTTGCGAGTCGCGTCAGCGGCATCGACGTCATTCTCGGCGGCCATACCCACGACGCCGTGCCGCAGCCCATTCCCGTCAGCAACGCCGGCGGAACGACGCTGGTCACCAATGCCGGCTCGAACGGAAAATTCCTCGGCGTGCTCGACCTCGATCTCGCCAAGGGCAAGGTACGCGACGTCCGCTATCGGCTGCTGCCGGTGTTTTCCGAACTGCTGAAGCCCGATCCTGCGATGCAGGCCCTGATCGACAAGATGCGCGCGCCGCACGCGGCGGCCTACGCCGAGAAGATCGCGACCGCCGATCACCTGCTGTATCGCCGCGGCAACTTCAACGGCACCATGGACACGCTGATCTGCGACGCGCTGCGCACCGCGCTCGACGGCGAGATCGCGCTGTCGCCGGGCTTCCGCTGGGGCACCAGCGTGCTGCCGGGACAGGCCGTGACCATGGAAGACGTGCTTGCGGAAACCGCCTGCACCTATCCGGAAACCTATGTCCTGAGCATGACCGGCAGCCAGATCAAGGACATTCTCGAAGACGTCTGCGACAACCTTTTCAACCCCGACCCCTATTATCAGCAGGGCGGCGACATGGTCCGCGTCGGTGGCCTGTCGTATACTTGCGCACCCGCGGAAGCCGTCGGTCATCGCATTTCGGACCTCAAGCTGGACAACGGACGTTCGCTGGAGGCCGGCAAGAGCTACAAGGTGGCCGGCTGGGCTTCGGTCAACGAACAGAAGGGTGCGCCGGTCTGGGATGTGTTTGCCAACCATCTACGGCACGGCAAGATGTCGCCACACCCGGGCGACGGCGTGACGCTGAAGGGCGTCAGCGGCAATCCGGGTCTGGCAGGATAAATGCCATGGACATGGTGACGCGCAGGAGTGCGATGGCAGCGGCAGTCATGATGACGCTGGCGCCGCTCGCCCTGCGGGCGCAACCGGCGCCGCTGCCCGACAAGCCGTTCGCCGAGCATCGCATCGTGCTGCAACTGTCCGACAACGATCCGAAAAAGGAAGGCCTCGTCCTCAGCGTCGCCAACAACCTGATCAAGGCCTACGATCCCGACAAGATCGCCGTCGAGGTGGTCGCCTTCGGCCCCGGCATCGATCTGCTGCGAGTCGAGAATGCCAACCGTACCCGGGTCGAGAGCCTGATCGCGCAGGGCGTGAAGTTCGACGTCTGCGTCAACACGCTCGACACCATCGAGCGCGAGACCGGCAAGCGCCCCGTTGTCATTCCGAAAGCCATTCCCGTGCAGGTCGGCGTCGGCCAGATCCTGTCGCTGACCGAAAACGGGTACACCCTCGTTCGTCCGTAGGAGGATTTATTTCATGAACGGATTTTGTCGTCATTTCGTCGCCGCCGCCGGCCTGCTGCTTGCCTTCACCTCGATCGGCTCCGCCGCCGAGCAGCGGCATCGCATCGCCATCCAGGTCGATCAGAACGATCCGCAGGTCATGAACCTCGCACTGAACAACGCCACCAACGTGGTCCAGTACTATCGCAGCAAGAACGAGGAAGTGGACGTCGACATCGTGGCCTACGGACCGGGCCTCAACATGCTGCGCGAGGACACCTCGCCGGTGAAGGACCGCATCAAGCACATCAAAGATCTGGCGTTCCCCGGCAAGATTCAGTTCTCCGCCTGCAACAACACCAAGCAAGGCATGGAGAAGAAGGAAGGCCACCCGATCACTATCCTGTCCGAAGCGACGATTGTGCCCTCGGGCGTGGTGCGGCTGATGGAGTTGCAGGAACAGGGCTGGAGCTATGTGCGGCCGTAACCGGCAGCGCGCGGTGCGTGCCTTGAAGCATATCGTTCTGGCGGCGGCTGGGGCCATTACGCTCGCGGCATCGCCCGCCCGCGCCGGCGACGACGCGTTGGTGACCTACAAGTCGCTGACTCCCGAGGTCGCGCTGGAAGCGGCGCACACCGCCCTGAAGAAATGCCGCGACGACGGTTTTCAGGTCGCCGTCGTGGTGGTGGACCGGTTCGGCCAGCCGCAGGTGCTGCTGCGCGATCGTTATGCCGGACTTCCTGCCGCCGATATCGCCACCGCCAAGGCCTATACCGCGCTGAGTTTTCGCCGCGACACCTCGGAACTGGCGAAAATGGTCCGCGACGGCCAGATGGACGCGAACCTCGCCCGGATGCCGCACATTGCCATGCTGGCCGGCGCGCTGGTGATCGAAACCGGGGGAACGCTGGTGGGCGGCATCGGGGTTTCCGGCGCGCCCGGCGGCGACAAGGACGAGGTTTGCGCCAAGGCGGGGCTCGACGCGATCCGCGACAAGCTGGACTTCTGAGCCGGTTCACCTGACAGCCGCCGCCCTGCTATAATGAGCTTCGGGAAACAACACGTCTCCCGAAAGCGGTGCCCATCATGATCTTTCGCCAGTTGTTCGACAGCGTCTCCGGAACCTATAGCTACCTGCTGGCGAGCCGCGCCGGCGGCGAAGCGCTGATCCTCGATCCCGTGCTGGAGAAGGTCGACCGCTATTGCCAGCTCCTGCGCGAACTCGACCTCAAGCTGGTGAAGGCCGTCGACACGCACCTTCACGCCGACCACGTCACCGGACTCGGCGAACTGCGCGATCGCACCCACTGCGTCACCGTCATGGGCGAGCAGACCAAGGCCGATGTTGTCTCGATGCGCGTCGGTGACGGCGAGAAGGTGAAGATCGAAGGCATCAGCCTCGACGTGATGTACACGCCGGGTCACACCGACGACTCCTACAGCTACCTGATGGGTGATCGCGTCTTCACCGGCGACACGCTATTGATCCGCGGCACCGGCCGCACCGATTTCCAGAACGGCAGCGCGCGGGCGCAATACGATTCGATCTTCAACCGGCTGTTGAAGTTGCCGGACGAGACCATGGTATTCCCCGCGCACGACTACAAGGGTGACACGGTCTCCACCATCGGCGAGGAGAAACGCCACAATCCGCGGCTGCAGGTCAAATCGATGGATGAGTACATCGAGCTGATGAACAACCTGAAGCTGCCGAATCCCAAGCTGATGGACGTAGTGATCCCGGCCAACATGCATGTCGGCCTCAAGCAGGACGATCTGACCAAGCAAGGCCTTGCGCTCACTCCGCGCCAGGCGATCGCGCGGCTTGGCCAGCCAGACATCCTGCTGGTCGACCTCCGCGAAACCCACGAGCGCGCGAAGCACGGCACGCTGGCCGGCGCGCTGCACGCGCCCTATCCCGATATCGACGACAGTCTGAAGCCCGGCGGCATGTTGCGCGAGGTTGCTGCCGCAACCGGGCGCCGCATCGTGTTCTTCTGCGCCTTCGGAGAACGCTCGGCGATGGCCGTCACCGCGGCAAAGGACGCGGGACTGACCAATGCCGCGCATATCGAGGGCGGTATCGATGCATGGAAGAAAGCCGGAGGACCGGTGGTTGCAGGCTGACGACGTTCAAGCCTCGCCTGCCGATGCCATGATCCACGTCAGCTCGCTGAGCCGGCTGCGTGACGTTGCGACACAGCTCGGATCCTTCGACCTGCTCACCATGTTGTCACCGGGATCAGCGATTGGCGCGACCGACGGGCTGCGTCCCGAGCGCCATCTCCATCTGTCGTTCCACGATATCGTCGAGGCGCGGCCGGACCTTGTGATGCCGGACCGCAAGGTGGTCGAAGCCATTCTCGATTTCGGGCGCGACTGGACGGCCGACCGTCCGATGCTGGTCCATTGCTGGGCCGGGGTCAGCCGCTCCAGTGCGGCCGCTTACGTCATGGCCTGCGACCGCAACCCTGGCCGCGCGCATGACCTGGCCGTCGAATTGCGGCGGCGCGCGCCATTCGCAACCCCGAACCGACTGATGGTCGCGCTGGCCGACGGCATCCTCGGGCGCAACGGCGCCATGATCGATGCCATCGAACAGATCGGCCGCGGCGCCGATATCTTTGAGGGTATTCCCTATCAATTGCCCGCAAGGTGGCGCGCTGTCGGCTGAAATATCCCCCCAACCCATGCCGCATTGGACCGCCGCGCATTAAGGTCATGATACTTGGCCTGACCGGAAGCGCGCCGGCAGATTCAAAGCATGTTATGCTGGGCCTTCCCGTGGCTGCACAGATCCAGCCATGATTGTGGTCTAACCGGCGGTCTTATGTCTGGAACGAACGACCCCGTTGAAAAGCCCCTGCTCCATCCGCGCCGCCGCAAGCCGTCGGCGCTGCTGGTTTTGCTTGCGGGCTTTTTGATTTTCGCTGCGGCTGCCGGCGGAGCCTACTTTGCCTTGCGGCCGACAACGCTTCGGATCGCCGTCGGGCCGAAGGGCAGCGACGATCAGAAACTGGTCCAGGCGCTGGCGAAGACATTCGAGCGCGACCGCAAATCAGTCCGGCTGTCTGTGCTGGGAACCGACGGAGCCGCCGAAAGCGTGGCGTTGCTCGATACCGGCAAGACCGACCTTGCGGTGGCCCGCGGCGATCTGGACATGCCCGCCGACGCCGAGTCCGTCGCCATCCTGCGCAAGAACGTCGTGGTGCTGTGGACCGCGCCCGCCGTAAAAGCGAAGGGCGGCCGCAAGGAGCCCGCGGCGAAGATCAAGGAGATCGGCGATCTCGCCGGCCGACGCATCGGCGTCGTCGGCCGCAGTCTGGCCAACATCACCTTGCTGCGGGTGATCCTGACCGAATCCGGCGTCAATCCGGACAAGGTTGCGATGAACCGGTTCGACGTCGCGCATATCATGGACATGGTCCGCGATACGTCACTCGACGCGTTCATGACGGTCGGCCCGCTCGACAGCAAGATCACCGCCGAAGCCATCGCCCTGACGGCGAAGCTCAGAGGTGAGCCGAAATTTCTCCCGGTCGATGTGTCCGAAGCCATCGCCGAACGCCATCCGCGTTACGGGTCGGAGGAAATCCCCGGCAGCGCCTTCAATTCACTGCCGGCGAGGCCTGCCGACAAGGTCGAGACCGTCGGCGTCAACCACCTGATCGTCGCGCCGAAGGGCCTGTCCGAAACCACCGTCGGCATGCTGACGCGCCAGTTGCTCGCGGCGCGCCGGTCGCTTCAACGGGAATTGCCGGCCGCGGCGCGGATCGCCAAACCGGACACCGACAAGGATGCGGCATTGCCGGCGCACCCCGGCGCCGCCGCCTATATCGACGGTACCGAACGCACGTTCCTGGAGAAATACAGCGATTATCTCTGGGCGGCGGTTCTGCTGCTGTCGGGATTGGGCTCGGGCATCGCCGGATTGCGGCATTACCTCCGGCGCGACGAGCACGAGTTGAATACGCGTCATCGCGATCAGCTTCTGGAAAAGATCGCCAAGGTGCGCGAACTCAATTCACTGGACGAATTGGCCGCCATGCAACGCGAAGCCGACGACCTGTTGCGCGAGACACTCGATTGCTACGACAACGGGATCATCGAGGAGGGCGGCCTGTCCGCGTTCAGCCTGGTGCTGGAGCAATTCCATCACGCGGTGGTTGAACGGCGCGTGGCGCTGGGCGCCGCGCCCTATACCGCCGATGTGCCGCGCATGCGGGCCCTGTAGGTAGGGCTCGCAGATTTCAAGGAAAGCCTCTAGGCGGCAGTCTTACGGGTTGCCCCATCGAGCATCCGCAGCGCGGACTGCTTCAACCGCTGTTCGCTGCGCTCGCCCTTCGCGGCCAGCGCAAGCAGATGCTCGGTCATTTCCAGAGCCGAAACCGAGCGCGACCGCAGAAACCGGTGGTCCAGCAGCACATCGTCCAGCGTGCGCCGGAGCGCGGCCAGCGTCGCGGTATCGTATTTGGCAGTCATGTGTCGATTCGCCCGACGTCAAAGCCTCAGTCGCTCTGATTTAAGCAGCGTATGTTGCCGTCCCGTGACCGGATCGCGGCAACAAAAAGACGAGCCATGCAACGCAAGCCTAGCTGCTCAGCACACCGGCGACACCAAGCAGGAAGCCGATCTCGAACATCTGCTCGACCGCGCCCAGCACGTCGCCAGTGTATCCGCCGATCAGCCTGCGCGACCGCATCGCCAACGCACCTGCGAACAGCGCGCCGAGCAGAAGACCAGTGAATGCCGCCCGCACCGACACAAAGACCAATGGCAGCATCGCTGCGGCGGCAATGATCGCCAGCAATTGCCACTCGCCGGTCCGCAGCGGCGACTCGGCATAGGCGGCTTTCATGGCCGCGGTGTCACCGCTGTACGACAGCCGCGACATAACGACCGCGGGCGTCGCCCGGGCCAGGGCATGACACGCGACAAGAGCTGCCGCGCCGGCCCATGGCGGCACCGCGGCCAGTGCGACGATCCGCAGCAGACAGCCGAAACCGAGCGCCAGCGCGCCATAGGTGCCGATGCGGCTGTCTTTCATGATGGCGAGACGCTTTTCGGCCGTCCTTCCGCCACCAAAAGCGTCGGCGGTATCGGCGAGGCCGTCTTCATGGAGCGCGCCGGACATGAGCGCGCCCGCCGCAACTGCGAGCAGCGCCGACGTGGTATCGCCCCAGATCGGATCGGCCAGCAGCCAGACCGCAGCCGAGACGACCCCGATGCAGATGCCGACCGCGGGAAAATATTTCAACGAGCGTGCCAGCCAGTCGGCGGCAAAAGGTTGCGACGAATCCGGGATACGCACGATGGTGAGAAACCGCCACGCATCCCGAAAATGGTCGACCTCGCTCATCCAGATATGTCCTGCATCTAGATTTTTCCCGAAAGCACGTCGTCCAGTGTCGCAACATCGGATAGAAGCCGCGCCGCCGCACGCACCAGCGGCACAGCAAGAACCGCGCCCGTCCCCTCGCCGAGCCGCAGGGCAAGATCGAACAAGGGCGTCGCGTCCAGCGCATCGAGCAGGATGCCATGGCCGCGCTCGGAAGAGCGGTGCGCGAAGATGCAGTAATCGCGCGCGGCCGGGCACAGCCGGATGGCGACCAGTGCCGCCGCGCTTGAGATGAATCCGTCGACGATGACGGGACGTCTTTCAGAAGCAGCGCCGATCACAGCCCCCACCATGCCGGCGATTTCGAGCCCGCCGAACTCGCACAACACCTCGAACGGCGCGGTGGCGTCGCTGCGTGCCGCGGCGCGTTCCAGTGCAGCACGCTTGCGCGCGAGACCCGTGTCGTCCTGCCCCGCGCCAAGGCCGATGCAAAGATCGAGCGCGGCTGGTGCCAGTCGATGCAACAATAGCGCGGCCGACGCAGTGTTGCCGATGCCCATCTCGCCGATGGCGATGCAGTCAGCGCCGCCGCGGATCGCCTCGACCGCGAGGTCGCAGCCGCGCATCAGCGCCGCCGACGCCTCGTCGGGCGACATCGCCGGCTCGCGCGCCGCATTGCCGGTGCCCCGGCGCACCTTCGCACCGATCAGGCCGGGATGGTCGGGCAAATCGGCAGCGACGCCCATGTCGACGACCCGGATGTCGACTCCGGCCGCCGCTGCGAAGGCATTGGCGGTAGCCCGGCCGCCCAGGAAGGTGCGGACCATTGCCGCCGTCACTTCGGACGGATATTGCGAGACGCCTTCCTGGGTCAGACCATGATCGCCGGCGAACACCAGCAGCATGCTGGCTCCGGCACGCGGCTCCGACGGGTACCAGATCAAACCGAGGCGAATGGCCAGATCCTCGATCCGCCCCAGCGAGCCCGGCGGCTTGGCCTTGCCGTCGATGCGGGCGCGCAGCGCGGATTCCAGCGTCCGGTCGAGCGGTCGGACCGGCGGCAGCGAGGGCATTCCGTGCGACGACATCATCAAGGCACCTTTCGCAGAGCAACTGACGCAAGATGCCCGGCCGGGTCAACTGCCAACGTCAAGCGCGAAAGGTTGACCCCGGAGAGCCCGACGGCTAGCGTCCGCCCTCGATGGTCCTTCCGCGAGGAAGGTGAAAAGGGAAGCCGGTGCGAGACGTTCTCAACGCCGGCGCTGCCCCCGCAACTGTAAGCGACGAGCCTGCGCCGAGGCCACTGGATTATCCCGGGAAGGCGGCAATCAGGCAACGACCCGCGAGCCAGGAGACCTGCCATCGGGATTTGTGCTTTGGAAACGTCGGGCGGGGTGCACCGGACGGGAGCGCGACCGGCGGCGTAAGCCGTCCCGCGACCCACCAAGGCTCGCAAGCCCGGACAAGGGGCCTTCGCTCGAGCACGGAATGGACCGCGACAGTTCCCCAGATAACCCCATGACCGTGCCGGCAGCGGACTCGCCCACGCGCGCCTTTCCGACAGGGCCGGTTGTCGTCAGCGTATGCACCACCTGCAAGACCGCGGATGGCCGCATGGTCGGCCCCGACATGTTCGCGGCGGTCACCGCGGCGCTTGGCGCGAACGACGAGATGGTCACGATACGCCCGGTGCAATGCCTCAGCGTGTGCAAACGGCCGGCGACCGTCGCCGTGTCCAGCGCTGACGGCTACACATTCCTGTTCGGCGATCTCGAGACCGAGAGCGGAACCGCCGCGCTGGCATCGTTCGTGCAATCGTATCGGACATCCGACTATGGCCTGGTGCCGTGGCGCGAGCGCCCGCAGGTATTGCGCAAAGGCATGATCGCGCGCGTGCCGCCGCTAGCCTGGTCGCCCGACGATGGACGGCCGCCACCATGAATGGGCTTGCAACGACACTGGTGCTCGGCGGCGCGCGCTCGGGAAAATCAACCTTCGCCGAGGCGCTGGTCCGCGACAGCGGACTGGCGCCGGTCTATCTCGCGACCGCTGATGCCGGCGACGACGAGATGAAGGCCCGCATCGCGCAGCATCGGGCACGCCGTGGCGAGAACTGGCGCACCGTGGAGGAGCCGCTGGCGCTGATCGACGTGCTGACCCGCGAGAGCAGACCCGGTCATACCGTGCTGGTGGATTGCCTGACGCTGTGGCTCTCGAACCTGATGCATGCGGAGCGCGACCCGGAGATCGAGACGCGTCGGCTGACGCGCTTCCTCGGCGTCGCGCAGCATCCGATTGTTTTTGTCTCTAACGAGGTCGGCATGGGCCTCGTGCCGGAGACGCCGCTCGGCCGCGCCTTCCGCGATGCGCAGGGCCGCTTGAATCAGGCCATCGCCGCTGCCGTTCCCAATGTCGTATTCGTCGCCGCCGGACTGCCGCTCTGGCTGAAGCGCGACGCCAATCAGGAGAATTAGATGACCCGCGTTCCCGTCACGGTGCTGACCGGCTTTCTCGGCGCAGGCAAGACCACCCTGCTCCGCTCGCTGCTGACCCAGGCGGACGGCAAGCGCATCGCCGTGATCGTCAATGAATTCGGCGACGCCGGGTTCGACGGCGGCCTTGTCGAGGAATGCGCGGCGAAGGCCTGCGCCCCCGGCGATGTCGTCGAACTCACCAATGGGTGCATCTGCTGCACCGTCGCCGACGATTTCATCCCGACCATGGATAAACTGCTGTCCCGCGAAACGCCGCTCGATGCCATCGTGATCGAGACTTCGGGGCTGGCGCTGCCGCAGCCGCTCCTGAAGGCGTTCGCGTGGCCCGACGTGCGCACCCGCGCCACCGTCGATGGTGTCGTCACCGTGGTCGATGCGCTGGCACTGTCTGAAGGCCGGGTCACGCTCGATGAGGATGCGGTGGCAGCGCAACGCGCCGAGGACCCCTCGCTCGACCATGACGATCCGATCGAAGAGGTGTTCGAGGATCAGCTCGCCTGCGCCGATCTCGTGGTACTGTCGAAGAGCGACCTGGTGCCGCCGCAACAACTCACGGAGATCGAGACTCGTCTCAAAGCCTCGCTGCGCGCAGGCGTCACGACGGTGCGCGCGCAGGGCACGCTGGCGCCGCAAATCCTGATCGGTCTCGCGTCCGCCGCCGAGGATGATCTCGCTGCGCGGCAGGGACATCACGGCGAGGAGGAAGAACACGACCATGACGACTTCGACAGCATCGTGGTGAAGCCGACCGCTGCCGTCAGCATCGATGCCATGCGCACGCGGATCGCCGATACGCTCGGCCTTAGCGGCGTGTTGCGCGTGAAAGGTCATGCGCGGATCGACGGCAAGTCGGCGCCCGTCGTGGTGCAGGGTGTTGGCGGCCGCGTCGATCTGTCATTCGCGCGCCCGGACGTGGCGCAGGC
Organism: Hyphomicrobiales bacterium; assembly: GCA_017305665.1. Lineage (GTDB taxonomy): Bacteria > Pseudomonadota > Alphaproteobacteria > Rhizobiales > Xanthobacteraceae > Nitrobacter. The sequence goes on along the minus strand of JAFKKH010000021.1, from coordinate 28,644 downwards.
CGAGCATCTCGTCGTGATCGGCCTGAAGGGCTTTGACGCCGACGCCGCGCGGCGGGCGTTGGCAGGATAAATTCGCCCATGCACTTGAAGCTCGACGATAGCGGTGTGATCGACGACGGCGACGTCGCCCGCGATCTCGGGCAGGACACCGCCGACATCGTCATACTGTCCGCCGCCGACAGCGATCTCGCGGCGTTCAGCGCGGCGCATGCGACGCTGCCGGCGGATTTCCCAAGCGTCCGATTCACCAATCTGCTGGCGCTCGGCCATCCGGCCTCCGTCGATCTCTATGTCGAGCGCACGCTGCGCGAGGCCAGGATCGTGGTGCTGCGCATGCTCGGCGGCATCAGCTACTGGCCGCATGGCGTCGAAAGCCTGCGCAGCGACGCGTTGCGGCGTAACGCCTTGTTCGCCTGCCTGCCCGGCGAGATGAGCTGGAATGCCGATCTCGCCGCGCGTGGCACGCTCGGTGCCGACGCCACCCGACGACTCTGGCACTATTGCAAGGAAGGCGGCGAGGAGAATGCCCGGCTCGCCCTGCAATATGCCGCGCATTTGATCGGCCGTGCCGAAGAGCCGCCGCAGGCGCGGCCTATGCCATCGGCCGGCTTCTGGCCACGTGAACCCAAGCCCGACCATCGCCCCAGCGCCGCGATCCTGTTCTATCGGGCGCTGGTCGCCGGCGCGGACACCGCGCCGATCGCCGCACTGTGCAAGGCGCTCGATGCCAAGGGACTCAACCCGGTTCCGATCTTCATCACATCGCTGAAGGATGAGCGTTCGCTGGCGTTCCTCCATACGGCGCTGGCAACCCATCCGCCGGATGTCATCATCAACGCCACGGCATTTGCAACGGCAACTGCCGCTGACGATTCCGGCGCGCTTGCAGCATTTGATTGCCCGGTGCTGCAGGTGGCGCTGGCCGGCACGTCGCAAGCGAATTGGGAGGTCTCGTCGCGCGGGCTCGCGCCGCGCGATCTCGCCATGCACGTGGTCCTGCCCGAGGTCGATGGCCGCATCTTCGCGCATGCCGTCGCCTTCAAGCAGCGCAGCGATGCGACGCCGACAGGATTTGCACCGACGGTCTACGTGCCGATTTCCGATCGGGTTACGGCAACTGCCGATCTTGCTACGTCATGGGCGACCCTGCGCAGAACGCCCGTTCAGCAACGCCACACGGCCGTGGTGCTCGCCAACTATCCCAATCGCGATGGCCGTCTCGCCAATGGCGTTGGACTCGATACGCCGGAGAGCCTGATCGGCATTCTCGCGGCCATGCGCGCGGCCGGTTACGAGACCGACGATGCCCCACGCGACGCGGCGACGATGATGCGCCTCCTGCAGGACGGCCCGACCAACGCGCTGGCGGATCGTGCCGCGCGCGCTGGCGGAACACCCTGGCCCCTGAAGGATTATGAGGCCGCATTCGCGACCCTGCCCGCCTCTGTTCGGAATGCAATCATCACCCGCTGGGGGTTGCCCGGCAACGATCCGCACCTGACGAACGGCGCATTCCGCCTCGGCCTGCATCGCTTCGGCAATACTGTCATCGGCATCCAGCCGGGGCGCGGCTATAACGTCGATCCCAAGAGCACCTATCACGATCCCGACCTGGTGCCGCCGCATCACTATCTTGCAGTCTATCTCTGGCTGCGCCGCGAATTCGGCGCACATGCGGTGATCCACCTCGGCAAGCACGGCAACCTGGAATGGCTGCCCGGCAAGAGCACCGGTCTCTCCGCGTCCTGTATGCCCGATGCGATTCTTGGGCCCGTGCCACATCTCTATCCGTTCATCGTCAACGATCCCGGCGAGGGCATTCAGGCCAAACGCCGCACGGCGGCCGTGATCGTCGATCACCTGACACCACCAATGACTCGCGCCGAATTGCACGACGATCTGGCGCGGCTGGAAACGCTGATCGACGAATATGCCGTGGCCGCCGACCTCGATCCGAAACGGGCAAAAGTGATCGCCGAGGACGTGGTCTCGCTCGCCCGCGCGGGCCGCATCGACGCCGATATCGCGCTTGCGCCGGAAACGCCGACTTTCGACGCCTTGCGCGCGCTCGATGCCCATCTGTGCGACCTCAAGGAGATGCAGATCCGCGACGGGCTGCACGTATTCGGCCGGACGCCATCCACCACGCAGCGCAATGACCTGCTGGTGTCGATCGCACGGCTGCCGCGTTCGGAAACGCGCACGCAAGACGCCTCGTTGCATCGTGCGCTGGCCGCTGATCTCGGTCTTGACGGATTCGACCCACTGACGCGCGATCTTGCCATCCCCTACGAAGGGCCGCGCCCGCCGGTGCTTGACGCCATGAGCGACGCACCATGGCGCACCCATGGCGACACCGTGGAGCGCATCGAGATGCTGGCACAGCGGCTAGTCAGCGAGGAAGCCTCCAACGAGCCGGCATGGACGACAGCCGCGCCGGTTCTTGAATGGATTCGCAAAAAATTGCGCTCCGCCATCAACGCCAGCGGTGACGCCGAGATCGCAGCGTTGCTGCGTGGCCTCGATGGCCGGTTCATCGCCCCCGGCCCTTCCGGCGCACCGACGCGCGGGCGGCCCGACGTGCTGCCCACCGGCCGTAATTTCTTCGCGGTCGACGTGCGCGCGGTGCCGACGCCATCGGCGTGGCGGATCGGCCGACTCGCCGCCGAACGTCTCGTCGAACAGCACTGGCAGGAGACCGGCGAATGGCCGCGCGCCATCGCGCTCTCGGCGTGGGGCACGGCCAACATGCGCACCGGCGGCGATGACGTGGCGCAGGCGCTCGCCTTGATCGGCGCGCGTCCGCTGTGGGACGAGGCCACCGGACGAGTTACGGGCTTTGCCATCATTCCCCTCTCGGAGTTGAAGCGGCCGCGCATCGATCTCACCCTGCGCGTGTCCGGCCTGTTCCGCGACGCCTTCCCGACCCAGATGGACCTGATCGACAGCGCGATCCGCGCCATCGCGGAACTCGATGAGCCCGACGACGCCAACCCGATCGCAGCGAATGCGCGGGCAACGGCACGCGCGCTGGAAACAAAAGGCATTGCTTCTCCGCAAGCACGGCGGCAGGCGACATCGCGCGTGTTCGGATCAAAACCCGGCGCCTATGGTGCGGGATTGCAAGCCCTGATCGACGAAGGCGGCTGGGACACCCGCGGTGATCTTGCCGACGCCTATCTTGCCTGGGGCGGCTATGCCTATGGCGGCGGTCTGGAAGGCGAAACCGCGCGCGACTTGTTCGCCGAGCGGCTCGCGCAGACCGATCTGGTGGTGCAGGCACAGGACAATCGCGAGCATGATATTCTCGATTCCGACGACTACTATCAGTTCATGGGCGGACTGGCAGCCACAGTGCAAACTCTGCGCGGACAGGCGCCGCGCGTCGCGCATGTCGACACGTCCCGGCCCGAAGCGCCGGTGGCACGCAGCCTGTCGCATGAAATCTCGCGCGTGGTGCGCGGGCGCGCCGCCAATCCGAAATGGATCGCGGGCGTGATGCGGCACGGCTACAAGGGCGCGTTCGAGATCGCAGCCACCGTTGACTACCTGTTCGGCTTCGCCGCCTCGACCGATGCCGTCGGCAATCACCATTTCGACCAGCTTTTCGCCGCCTATCTGGAAGACCAGCATGTGCGCGGCTTCATGGCAGAGGCCAATCCGGCTGCCTTGCTTGAAACCACGGCGCGCTTCGACGAGGCCATCCGGCGCGGGCTATGGACGCCGCGCTCGAACAGTGCACGCAATCTGATCGCACACCTTCTCTCTCATACGTCCAACCGGGAGACTGCCGCATGACCGCCATCAATCCCAACGACGACGCGGAAAACGCCCGCCACGCCGAGAAGGCGCGCAAGCACAAGGCGGCGCGCGACAAGATCATGGCGACGAAGTCCGGCGAGAAGGGCCTTCTGATCGTCAATACAGGCACCGGCAAGGGCAAGACCTCAGCTGCGCTCGGCATGGTGTTCCGCCACATCGGCCACGACATGCCGGTGGCCGTGGTGCAGTTCACCAAGTCCGAGAAGTGGGACACCGGCGAAGCGCGGCTACTGGCGAAATTCCCCGAACTGGTAACGCTGCACATCATGGGCGAAGGCTTCACCTGGGAAACGCAGGATCGCGAGCGCGACATCGCTGCTGCGCGCAAAGGGTGGGAGCGCGCCAAGGAGCTGATCCGCGACGACCGCCATCGGCTGGTGCTGCTCGATGAACTCAATATCGTGTTGCGCTACGACTATCTGCCGATCGAGGAGATCGTGACGTTCCTGCGCGAGGAAAAACCCGCCGACAAGCACGTCGTCATCACCGGCCGCAACGCCAAACCTGAACTGATCGAGATAGCCGACCTTGTCACCGAGATGACGCTGGTGAAGCACCCGTTCCGGCAAGGCATCAAGGGCCAGAAGGGCATCGAGTTCTGATCGCATGCCCCGCCCTACCCCCGCGCTGATGATCCAGGCGACCGGCTCCAATGCCGGCAAGTCGACGCTGGTGGCGGGGCTGGCGCGGGCGCTGGTGCGGCGCGGACTGAAGGTTGCGCCGTTCAAGCCTCAGAACATGTCGAACAATGCGGCCATCGCGATCGACGGCGGCGAGATCGGCCGCGCGCAGGCGGTGCAGGCCCGTGCCGCGCGCGTTCCGCCGAGCGTGCACATGAACCCGGTGCTGCTGAAACCCGAAACCGACACCGGCGCACAGGTGATCCTGCGCGGGAAGCGGATCGGAACGCTCCGTGCGAAAAATTATCTCGACCGGAAGGCCGAGCTGCTCCCGGCTGTACTGGAGAGCTTTGCGCATCTCGCCCGCAATGCCGACATCGTGCTGGTCGAAGGCGCCGGCAGCCCAGCCGAGATCAATCTGCGTGCCGGCGACATCGCCAACATGGGATTCGCAGCCGCCGCCGATGTGCCGGTGGTGCTTGCCGGAGATATCGACCGCGGGGGCGTGATCGCGAGCATCGTCGGCACCCATGCGGTGCTGCCGCTTGACGAGCGCGCGCGTATCCGCGGCTTTCTCATCAACAAATTCCGTGGCGACGCCGGATTATTCGATTCCGGGCTCGCGACCATCACGCGCATGACCGGATGGCCCGCGCTCGGCGTGGTGCCATGGCTGCCGCAAGCGGCCTGGTTGCCGGCGGAAGACGCGCTCGATCTCGAGCGCAGCAACGGAACGCCATCGTCATCCTGCGTGATCGCGGTGCCGATGCTGTCACGCATCGCCAATTTCGACGATCTCGATCCGCTCGGCATGGAGCCGGGTGTCACGCTTGTCTTTGTGCGGCCGGGTGAACCGATCCCGGCCAACGCTGATGTCGTGATCCTGCCCGGCAGCAAATCCACCATCGGCGATCTCACCTTCCTGCGCGCACAAGGCTGGGACATCGACATCGCGGCGCACGTCCGGCGCGGCGGACACGTGCTCGGCCTCTGTGGCGGCTATCAAATGCTCGGCCGCGTCGTCAGCGATCCCGATGGCGTCGATGGCCCGGCCGGAACGGTCGATGGTCTCGGCCTGCTCGACGTCGAGACCACCATGCGCGGCGACAAATCCACCACGCAGGTTCGCGGGGTTCATTGCGCGACGAAGACGCCGGTCGACGGCTACGAGATTCATCTCGGCCGCACAGCCGGCAAAGATTGCGCACGACCTGTGCTGACGCTCGACGGACGATCGGACGGCGCGCAATCCACCGATGGCCGCGTGCAGGGCACCTACGTGCATGGCCTGTTCACAGGTGATGCGTTCCGGAAGGCGTGGCTTAAAAACCTCGGCGTGGCGTCATCGCTCGCCTACGAGACGCGGATCGATAGCGCGCTGGACACGCTCGCCGACCATCTTGAGGCGCATCTCGACATCGACCGGTTGCTGAACATCGCGCACAGCCGTCAGAGCAGCAACAGCGCTGCATAAACTGCAAACTCGAGCGTGCAGGCCGCGATCAGGATCTTCAGCGCACGACCGATATCGTCCGACGTCGCATCCTTGCGCGCATCCGCATTCAAGAACGGATCGTCGACAATTGCTTCGCCGTAACGACGCGGCCCCGCCAACGCGATCCCGAGCGCGCCCGCCATGGCGCTCTCCGGCCAGCCGGCATTGGGCGAACGATGCTTTCGCGCATCGCGGCGCACCGTCCGGAGCGACGCGACGATCGAACCGCGCGCAACCGGCGCAGCAAGCGCGATCAGAAGGCCTGCAAGCCGCGCCGGCACAAGATTGAGGAGGTCGTCAAGCCGCGCCGCTGCCCAGCCAAAGTCCCGATGACGTGGTGTGCGATGGCCGATCATGGAATCCGCGGTATTGATCGCCTTGTAGACGATCAACCCCGGCAAACCCAGCAGCGCCAGCCAGACCGCCGGAGCCACCACGCCGTCGGAAAAATTTTCGGCGCAGGATTCGATCGCGGCTCGCGCCACGCCGCTCTCGTCGAGACTCTCCGGGTCGCGGCCGACGATCATCGACACCGCCTCACGCGCGGCCGCAAGGCCGCCGGTTGCGAAGGCGGATCGCACCCGCGCCACGTGCCGATAGAGACTTTGCTGTGCGAGGAAGACCGACGCGATCAACCCAAGCGCGACAATCGGGACAAAACGGCTGCCTTGATAGCTGCCTTGGGTTTGCCGCAAGGAAATTTCGATCAAATGGCCGGCCAGCCCCGCGATGGCGATGAGCAGCAACACGACCAAAATACCCATGGCCTTGCGAACCCGCCGCGACCAGTTCTCCCGATTGAACCAACGGTCGAGCCCCGCGATCAATCCACCGATCAGAACGACGGGATGCGCGAGCCTTCGCCAAATCCAGTCGGGGTCGCCGAACAACGCATCGAGCGCAAGCGCGATAACGGCTACGATCAAATGCTCACGCCACGGCCACATCGGCCTAGCCTCCGACCCGCTTCAGCTCCGCGACCAACCGATCAAGAGCATCCGGCAGCATCGGTCCGCCGCAAACCGTCAGATCTTCCGGAATCACGATGCGCCGCGACGGCGGATACAACTTCTCCAACGCCGGATGCAGCAGCAGCGCACGGCCTTCGTCCTCGGCCACATTGCTGCTGCTCGATACCAGAATGAAATCCGGCTTGAGCGCAATGATAGTTTCGAGCTTGGCAAAGCCGCCATGCCTGACGCCGAGGCTGGATGCCGCGTTCGACAACCCGATGATCGACAGCAGCGCATTGGTCACGCTGTCATCACCGGATACCCAACCACGCCGCGACAACGCCAACACCCGATAAGGCTTTCGCGCCACCGCCTGCTTTGCGCGGGTTATGGCCGCGTCGAGCCGCGCGATTAGCGCCGCCGCGCGATCCGGATGCTTGACGAGATCGCCCATCCGGCGGATTTGGCTTTTGACGTCGTCGATCGATTTCGCAATATCGAACTCGGCAACACGCAATCCCTGCTGCTTCAGCAGTTCGCGCGTGGCACGCTTGGTGTAGCGGCCGGCGACCACGACGTCGGGCTTCAGCATCAACACGTCTTCAGCTTCACCCGACAGGCGCCGATAACGTTTTGCATCAGCGGCGGCCCACGACAGCGCCCCATTTTGCGCATACGGACTGAGGCCAAGAATCTGGTCGGGATCGGCGAGCGACATCAGAAGCTGATCTGTACAAAGATTGATCGACGCCACGCGCGGCAGATCGGCGGCGCACGCGGGCCTTGCTATCCCGACGATCAGTGCCAGGACGACGACGGCAAAATCCCACCGTATCCTCTCGCCCTTCACAGAAGAAAGTGGCATGAAGCGCTCATGAAGCATGGCGGCGACCTGACCGAAGCAATCGCGCAGTACGGCGGCACACCGGAAACATGGCTCGATCTTTCGACCGGGATCAATCCCTGGCCGTGGCCGATTCCGCAACTGCCGAACGACATCTGGACCCGGCTGCCATCGCGCGCCGATGAAACCGCGCTGATCAAAGCGGCGCGTCACGCCTATGGCGTTCCCGACGATGTTGCCATCGCCATCGCGCCGGGCACGCAGGCACTCATCCAATGGTTGCCACGACTCGCGTCGCATGGCGTCGTGGCTATCGCGGGTCCGACCTACGGCGAGCACGCGGCCGCCTGGCGGCAAGCCGGCCACGGTGTCATCACCTTCGAGCCAACGAAAATTCTGCCCGATACCGCGCACCATGCCGTCATCGTAAATCCCAACAATCCGGACGGCTGCGTCGTCGATTACGCCGCGCTGCTTCGGATCGCAGGCGAGATTCGCGAGCGCGGCGGCTGGCTGGTGATCGATGAAGCCTTTGTCGATCTCGATCCGGCAATCAGCGCCGCTGCTCTGTGCCGCGATTTTCCGGTGATCGTTCTTCGATCGTTCGGCAAATTCTTTGGCCTGGCAGGCCTTCGTCTCGGATTCGCAATCGCGTCCCCACAGATCGCTGAAGCCATCGCGACCGCGCTTGGTCCATGGTCCTGCTCCGGACCTGCGCTCGCCATCGGCCACGCCGCGCTGCTGGATACTCCATGGGCAACCCGCACGCGCGATGCGCTGAAGCGTCAAGCGGACAAGCTCGACACTATTCTTGCCGAAGCCGGCTGGTCGATTGCCGGTGGCATCGCTTTGTTCAGGCTGGCGCGCCATCCCGAAGCACGATCGCTCCATACGGTTCTTGCCCGCAATCACATCTGGTGCCGCAGTTTCGACTGGGCCGGCGATCTCTTGCGCTTCGGCCTGCCGCCCGACGACGCCGGGCTGGAACGCTTGGCCAAGACCCTGCAATCGCGCCCGTAGCCGCATCGCGATTCAAATCTCCGCCCAGGGAACGATGACAGTGTCGTGGTCGTGGTCGGCACGATAGGTCCTGACGCGAAACACATCGGCGATGATCTTGTCCGATAGCCCAACGGCCGGCGGCCCCTGCGACACCAGCCGCCCATCGGACAATACCAGAACCGTATCGGCAAAGCGTGCCGCGAGCCCGAGGTCATGGGTCACCACGATCACCAGCATACCCCGATCGGCCGCAGCGCGAAGGTTACTCATGACCTCGAGCTGATAGCGCGGATCGAGCGACGCAGTCGGCTCGTCGGCCAGCAAAATCGGCGCCTCCACCGCAAGCACCCGCGCCAGCGCTACCCGGCTACGCTCGCCGCCGGACAATTCAGTGACGCTGCGGTCGCGCAACGCGACCACGTCGGTCGCCTGCATCGCCCGCATCACCGCTGCCGTATCCTTTTCCGTCAAGCGCGCCGGATCGACCGCACCATGCGGATAGCGTCCGAGCGCTACGATATCCTTCGCCGGCAGCGGCCAATGCACCTGATGGCCTTGCGGCAGATAGGCGAAACGCTGTGCACGCTCCTGAAGCGTGAGCGACGGCAGCGCATCACCGCCAACCTCGATCGTCCCCAAAGAAGGTACCAAGCCAGCGAGAGCCCGCAACAACGTGGTTTTGCCGGCGCCGTTCGGCCCAACCAACGCGACAAGATGCTTGCCGGACAGCGCCAGTGAAACGTCGCGCACAACGACACGGTTCCCGAGACTGACCGACACCGACGATGCGGCGAGAAGGACGGCTTCGCTCATGCGACACCTCCACTCAGCGCCCGGCGCTCGCGGACAATCAGGTATAGAAAAAACGGAACGCCGATCAGGGCCGTCAGGACGCCAACCTTGATGTCCGACGTCGACGGAATGATCCGCACCGCGATATCGGCAGCAAGCAACAGCGCAGCGCCGGTCAGCGCGCTCGGAACCAGCAACCGCCCCGGATCGTAACCAATCAGCGGCCGCATCAGATGCGGAGCAACCAGGCCGATGAAGCCGATGGCACCCGCGACCGCAACTGCCCCACCTACCCCGAGCGCGACGCCGAGGATGACCAAAAGCCGCAACCGGCCAACATTCACGCCAAGGCTCTGCGCGGCTTCCTCACCGACGCTGAGCGCACGAAACGCATGGCGTTGACTGAACAAGATCGTCGCACCCACGACAATGAACGGCAGCGCCAGCATGACATGCCGAAAGCTGCGGTCCTCCAGCGACCCCAGCAGCCAGAACGCGATCTCCAGCGCCGCAAACGGGTTGCGCGACAGGTTCATGGTCAACGACGTCGCTGCGCCTGCAAGGGACGAGATCGCAAGTCCTGCGAGAATCAGGATCAGCAGGCCGGCATTGCGCCCCGCAATGGCGAGCAGCACAAACACCGAAGCGAATGCCGCGACAATTGCCGCGGCCGGCAACGCAAAGGAGCGCACATCCGCCAACCCTAGTGCGATCACCAGCACCGCACCAAACGCCGCCGCCTGGGGCGCGCCGAACAGCGAAGGCGATGCCAGCGGGTTGCGCAACAGGCCTTGCAGCGCGGCACCTGACAAGCCGAGGATTCCACCGATCGCCAGCGCCAGGATCATCCGCGGCAAGCGTATCTGCTGCACAATGATGCGCTGAACCTCGCTGCCACCGCCGAACAACGCATCGATGACGGTTGCGGGAGACAACTTCACCGGCCCAACGCCGAGCGACGCCATCGCCAGTCCACCGACCAGCACAACCAACGCGACCATGACAATCGCCCGCCGTCGCGCGGCGGCATCAGTCATCACCATGTGGCGTTGAACCCTCCGTAGATCGCCGGGCCGGTGGTCCCAAAATTCAGAACTTCCTGATAGTGCGCGTTGAAGATGTTCTCGCCGCGCGCAAACACCTTCCACGTCTTGTCGATCTTGTACTCCGAATAGAGATCAACTCGCGTGTACGGCGCAAGCGGACCGGTTTCGCCATCGCCGCTGTAACGTTTGGACACGGTCACGATTCGCGGCTCGATCAGCCATTCCGGTGTCGGCGTATAGCTCAGCGCAAATCGCGCCAGATGCTCGGGACGCCGCGCCAGCGTCAACCCGGTCGAAAGGTCCTTGGCGCGAAGATAGGTATAGGCCGCATTCAGTTTCAGCAGACCCGGCACCAGCACGACGGTGCCGCCAAACTCCACACCGGAGGTCTCGGCGCGCGCCACGTTGACATAGTGCCCAAGCGGATTACCTCCGTCGAAAACGAAGTCGATCAGATTGTTGAAGTGGTTGCCGTAACCGGTCAGCGACAGCGTAACGCGGCCATCGAACAGGCTCTGGTCGATGCCGGCATCATAGCCAAAGCTCTGCTCAGGACTGAGGCCGGTATTGCCGTAAATCGGCGCATAAAGTTGAAACAGCGTCGGCGCCTTGGCGCCGGTGCCCGCGCTGGCGCGGAGCTTGGTGCCGGTTTCGGAGATGTTGTAGGCGGCTGTCGCACGCCAGGTTTCGAACGTCGCAACGCCCGCCACGTCGTCGACGCGACCGCCCATGGTGACATTAAGTCGATCGCCGATCGGCAATTGCCACAATCCGAACAGCGAATTGGTATCCTGCATCCCCGCAAGCTGCGGAACAGTTGACACCGCTACCGGCAAAAGCTTCGTCAGGGAAACATCCGCCGTTTCGTGCTGGGTGCGCGCGCCGTAGACGACGGAGCCCAGCGCACCGACCTTGACCGTGCCCTGATACTCCGCACCGACGCTGTTGCCGACATAGTCGGTGATCGTCGACGTGGTGTTCACGGGCAGCATGTTGGTCTTGTAGGAAATGTCGTTGAAAGAACGATCGATGCGGGTTTCGAACACGTTGACGCTTTGCGACAGGATACCGCCGAAGGAGTCGACCGTCGCCTTGCCCCAGACCTGATCAATCTGGCGGTTGGCACTGGACGGCGTATCAGGAAATTTGCCGGTGCTAGCGTCGTAAGCCGAGCGCGTGAACGACGACAGGACGCCCGACTCGAGGCGAACGCCCTCGCCAGCATCGTATGCGATCCGCGCCGTGCCGCCGATACGGTCGAAGCCGTCGTTTTCCAGATTCGGAAATTGCGCCTCGATCGACGGGATGCGATAGCCGTAACGGGAGAAGCCGTTGCTGTGCTCGCCGTTGCCGGTCACGGCATAAGACCATGGACCCGAAGAGCCGATCGCCGAACCGCTGGTCGACACCGTTCCATAACTGCCGGCCTCGGTGCGGACGTTGAACTGGGCCGGACCGCTGCCCTTCTTCGTGATGATGTTGATGACGCCGCCCATGGCGTCCGATCCATAGAGCGCGCTCTGCGGACCCTTCAACACCTCGACACGCTCGATCGCGCTCGGCGCGATCAGCGAAAAATCGAAGTCGCCGCTCGCCGCAGTCGGATCGTTGACGCGGATGCCGTCGATCATCACCAGTGTCTGGCCGGTGTTGGCGCCGCGCAGGCGGATGTTGGTGGTCGAACCGGGGCCACCGGATTCGGTGATGTCCAGCCCTGGCACCGTTCTCAGCGCATCGACCAGGGAGCCGGCATTTGCCTTTGCAATGGTGTCATGGCTGACGACGCTAATGGCGCTGCCGGTGTTGCCGACCGGCTCTGGCGTCCGGTCCGCGGTAACAACCAGCTCTGGCAACTGGTCCGGGCCCGACTGCGCAAAAGCACTGCCCGTGAGCCAGGACAAAACAACACACGCCGCCGGACCGGCAGCCCATTTCGGGAAATCCATAACGACCCTTTCCGCCGACCCACCGTCGAACGCATTAAAATGCGTTACCGGCCGGTCTCCTGGCTCACGGCCGTTATCCGAATCCGCCTTCCCGAACATGCAGGGCATGTTCAGTGGCTGAATGGATCGGATGGCCGCTTACAGTTGCGGGGGCAGCCGCGGCATTGGGGATGATGTCCCGCACCGCGTTCCCGTTTCACCTCCCTCGGGAGGCACCGATAACGTCTTCAAACAAGCACAGCGGAACACGGCGTGCAACCGGCAACGCTCGCTTGTCCGCCAATCATACCGAAACGATCGGCGCAAGATTTGCCTTGCCCGCAACAGACGCCTGTGCGACGGCGAGTGCACGACAGCAACACGATACGGATCCGGGACGCATCGCCCATGGCCGGGCCGCCGACATTTGATGCAGAGTTTCGTGCCCGCTTTCGCGACCTGCTCGAATGGCGGCGCGACGTGAGGAAATTCCGCCGCGACCCGCTTCCCGACGGCACGCTGGAGCGGCTCCTGCAACTCGCTTGTCTCGCTCCATCGGTTGGCCTCAGCGAGCCGTGGCGGTTCGTCGTCGTTCGCGAGGCCGCCCGCCGGGACAAGATCAAATCATGTTTCAAGGCTTGCAATGCCGCGGCGTTGAACGGTCAGGCCGGCGACCGCGCATCGCTCTATGCCCGGCTGAAGCTCGAAGGGCTCGACGACGCGCCCTGCCATCTCGCCGTCTTTGCGGACCGCTCGACCACTCAGGGTCACGGCCTCGGCCGGCTGACGATGCCGGAAATGATCGAGTACTCCGCCGTGCTGGCAATGCACACACTGTGGCTTGTCGCACGGGCCGAAGGCATCGGCGTCGGCTGGCTGTCGATCCTCGAGCCGACTGCCGTGACGACCATCCTCGATACGCCACCCGACTGGACCTTCATCGGATATTTCTGCATCGGCTACCCGGTCGAAGAATGCGACGCGCCGGCGCTCCAACGCGAGGGCTGGGAGTCGCGCCGGCCTCCACCAGATACCGTGTTCTACCGTTAGGACGCCAACACAGCCGAACAAATGCGGGAAATCCGCCTGAGATTGAGATAAGGTTCCGGCGGCCGAAGAGCCAGCGCAACAGGGCACTCAGTGAGCAGCTTTCTTATGAACAGTTTCGGCAAGAAAACTGGACCATCCAAGGCCGGCAACCCGGCCGACAAACCCAAAAAGCCGCCTCCCAAGACAAATGAAGAGGACGACGACTACGAGGACGGCGATTTTGCCACCCCGAAGCGGGATCGCGACGACGAGCAGCAAGGCCTGTGAAGGCCGAAATTAAAGTGTCCGCGTGGCGGTTATTGATGGTACCGATGCCGCACTGCCGTATAAAGCGCCCGGTCGCGGCCGGCCAACAGTTGTGCAGCCGCGCCGATAGACAAACAGCCGACATTACCGTTACTTGGCGCATGCCCCGCCGGGGCTGATGATGAAGCGGAGCGGGTGCGCGCGATGGTCGACATTCCGGCCACGACCGGCCAGACGGTGGCAACGAACAGTTCACTGCGGACCCTCGGCGTGATCTCCGTCGCGCACTGGGTCAGTCACTTTCATTTGCTGGTGCTGCCGGTGCTGTTTCCGTTCCTGAAGGAACAGCTCGGCGTCGGCTTTATCGAACTCGGCTTTGCACTGACGGTTTTTGCCGTCGTCTCAGGTCTGACACAAGCACCGATCGGCTATCTGGTCGACCGCATTGGCGCCCGCAAAATCCTGATTGGCGGCCTCTGCGTGGGCGGCCTGGCGCTCATCCTGCTCGGCCTTCACGTCAGTTATCCCTGGCTGATCGCAAGCGCCGTGCTGCTCGGTCTCGCCAACAGCGTCTACCATCCCGCCGACTACGCGATCCTTTCCGCGCATATGGACGAGGCGCGCATGGGCCGCGCATTCTCGATCCATACCTTTGCCGGATTTCTCGGCGGCGCCGTCGCACCAGCCATCATGGTCACGCTGGTCGCCACCATCGGTGGGCACGGGGCGCTGATTGTGGCCGGAGCGGTCGGACCGTTGGTCGCCGTACTGCTCGTGATCGCTGATACGCCGGACGCTGGCGCGGTCAAATCCGGCGCAGGCGGCGGGTCGCGCGTCAATGTCATGACGCCGGCGATCATCGTGCTCACGATCTTCTTCGCGCTCCTGAGCCTGTCGAATGCCGGGATCACCAACTTCGGCGTTGTCGCCCTGATGGGCGGCTACGGCAGTTCGCTCTCGGCCGCCAACATCGCGCTATCGGCTTTCCTCGGCGCCAGCGCCGTCGGCGTCCTTGCCGGTGGCCTTCTCGCCGATCGCACCGAGCGCCATGGCCAGGTCGCTGCGGCCTGCTTCGGGCTGAATGCGGCCATCGTCCTTGTGATCGCGCTCGTGGCACTCCCTTCGGTCGTGCTGATGATCGCCATGGGCGCTGCAGGCTTTCTCGGCGGCGTTATCGCGCCATCGCGCGACATGCTGGTCCGCAATGCCGCCCCGCAGGGCGCTGCAGGGCGCGCATTCGGAATCGTATCGACCGGCTTCAATGTCGGCGGAATCATCAGTCCCCTGCTGTACGGCTGGATCATGGACCAGAATCTGCCGCACTGGGTGTTCGGTGCTTCAGTCGTATTCATGGTGCTGACGGTTCTGCTCGCGCTCGTCACCGACCGTGACCCCCAGCCCAGCACCGAGAAAGCCGACGCTCACGTGCTGATGTCCTGAATCCTCGAAGGCGGGCCAATGTTCCGCGTCGCGGGAAACGCGTCCGGTTCCGGTCATGCAAATAGTGAGATGACCTGCGCCACCCATGGCGGTTGACAGGCAGCGTCAGCAACTCATGATCGCCCGACAGAACAGCAGCGGGATGAAACGCGTCATGACCAGCAATCCAACCCTCGTCATTCGCAGCGGCACCATCGCCGACGGCCTCGGCGGCGATCTCTTCGAAGCGGATGTCGCGATTTCGGACGGCCGCATTATCGAAGTCGGCCGTGTCACGAGCAAAGGCGATGAGGAAATCGACGCCAAGGGCAAGCTGGTCACGCCGGGCTTCGTCGACATTCACACCCATTACGACGGCCAGGTGACGTGGAGCAGCGACATCAATCCATCATCGCAGAATGGCGTCACGACGGCGATCATGGGCAACTGCGGTGTCGGGTTTGCGCCGTGCCGGCCGGCCGATCATCAACGGCTGATCCAGCTGATGGAGGGTGTCGAGGACATTCCCGAACCGGTGCTGAGTGCCGGAATTCCGTGGGAGTGGGAGAGTTTTCCGGACTACATGGCGTGGCTTTCGAAGCGGTCGTTCGACATGGACATCGGCGCGCAACTTCCGCACGCTGCATTGCGCGTTTATGTGATGGGCGAACGCGGTGCACGGCGCGACCCTGCAACCGCGGAGGATAATCGCGCCATGGCGGCACTCGCTCGCGATGCGGTCAAGGCCGGCGCGCTCGGCTTCTCGACGTCGCGGACGCTCAACCATCGCACCAGCACCGGCGATTACACGCCGACACTGAAGGCCGGTGAGGACGAATTGACAGCGATCGCCAGCGCCATGCAGCAGACCGGCCGCAGCGTGCTGCAGTTCGTGCTGGACCAGGGCAGCATTCACGAAGATCTGCCGATGATGCTGCGCGTGGCGGAAAAGACGAAATGTCCAATTTCGTTCTCGGTTACGCAGGCTGACAAGGCACCGCGGCGTTGGCGACAGACGCTCGACAGCATCAACGAGGCTGCGGCCCGCGGTCTCTCGATCACCGCGCAGATCGCGGCGCGCCCAGTCGGCCTGCTGCTCGGGCTCGAATTGTCGCGTAACCCGTTCCAGACTCATCCAAGTTACAAGGCGATCGCCCATCTGCCGCTCGCGGAGCGTCTGGTCCGGCTGCGTGATCCCGCGACCCGCAAGGCCATTCTCAACGAAACGGCGACGACAACGGACGATCCGCTGTTCTTCCGCCCGAACTACGACAAGATGTTTCTGCTCGGCGATCCGCCGGACTACGAACAGCCGCCTGAAAGAGCTTTAGGCGCCCAGGCCTCCCGTCAGGGACGTCAGCCCGAAGAGCTGGCCTATGAGGCCATGCTCGAGAACGACGGCCGGGGCATGCTCTATGTGCCGTTCCTGAACTATGCGGATGGCAATCTCAACGCCGTGCATGAAATGTTGCGTGACCCGCATGCGGTGCCCGGCCTCAGCGACGGCGGCGCTCATTGCGGGATCATCTGCGATGCCAGCTTCCCGACTTACCTGCTGACGCACTGGACACGCGACCGGAGCCGCGGCGACAAGCTGTCGATTCCGTTTGTCGTGGCGGCCCAGTCACGCAAGACCGCGCTGTCCGCCGGTCTCGCCGATCGCGGTGTGATCGCGCGCGGCTACAAGGCCGATCTTAACGTGATCGATTACGATCGCCTTCACCTGCATCCGCCCAAGGTTCATTACGATCTGCCGGTCGGAGGCCGCCGGCTGCTGCAGCAGGTCGATGGCTACGATGCGACGGTCGTGTCGGGCGTCGTCACCCAACGGTTCGGCTCGCCGACCGGACAACGCCCGGGCCGCCTCGTGCAGGGCGCCCGCGGCGACGCTCGTCAACTCGGTGCCGCCGCGGGATAGCGTCAGGCGAACTTCGCCTGTGCAGGTTCGCTGAGCAAGCGGGTGCGCTCGGTGTTGGGCCATAGCAGCAGCAACCCAAGCAACCCCGCCACGATCATCACGCAGCCGTTGATGGTGAAGCCGGTCATATAGCCCGCGAGCATCTCGCCGGAATGCTGAATCACCGTGCCCATCACGAAGGGCGCGATAATTCCGGACAGCGTATAAATCGCGCCATAGATCGCGATCACGGCGCCACGCTGCGACACCGGCGTGAATTCCCCGAGCATCGGCGGACAGACCACGTAGATCGATCCACACAGACCGGAGCCGAACACGAGCAGCGCGATTCTCAGCACCGGACTGTCCACGTAGGGAATCCCGAGCAGGATCAACCCGCCGACGACAAGCGGCGTGGCACCCAGCACGCCGCGTGCGCCGCGCGTCGACATGCCCCGCGCCATCAGCCGCTGCGACAGCCATCCGGTCAGGATGACCACGAACGCACCGAACACCCATGGCAGGATCGAAATGAACCCGGCCTGTTGCTGCGTAAAGCCGAGACCCTTGACGATGAACGGCGTAAACCACGTCAGCCCGAGCGACAGCGCCCAGTACGCACCGAAGGTCGCCGCAACGCAGCCGACGAAAGTGCGCGAGGTCAGCAGACGCGAATAGGGAATGCGCGTATCGGCGACGGTCGCCAGCGTCTGCACCAGCGGCCCTTCCCGGCCGAGAAGGAACCAGGCGAGGACCCACAGCAGGCCGACGACGCCAAGCGCCCCGAAGGCATAATGCCAGCTGTGATTGACGATGATCCAGTTCAACGCGGGAACGGCGAAGACCACGCCCAGCGCGGATCCCTGCGACAGGACGGCGGTCGGCAGCGTCCGCTTTTCGTCGGGGAACCACTTGTAGATCGCATGAGCCGCGACCGAGAATGCCGGCCCCTCGCCGGCACCGAGAATAATGCGGCAGATCACCAGCGTGGTGAAGCTGACCGTGCCAAGCATCGGAAACTGCGCTAGCGCCCAGATCAGGCCAAGCACCAGAAGCACCCAGCGTGCGGGGACGCGGTTGACGATGAAGCCGACGGCGACGGCTGAAATCGAGAACAGGAAGAAGAACGACGATCCCAGGAAACCGAACTGCTCGGGCTCAAGCTTCAGCTCGGTCATGATGGGCACACCGGCCAGACCGACGACGATCTTGTCGGCGAAGTTCACGACCATGAAGAGGAACAGCAGAAACGTGACCCTCCAGGCCCCTTTTGGCGTCTCTTGTGCCGTCATGTCGTCCCCCGTCCCGTTTTTCTTGAATGATCTTGATCCGATGCTAGCCGCTGTTCGGCCGTGAAGGCAATCCGGCATTTCGTGGACAACAGGCGCTCTCTGGCCATGCGGTCAATGGCGTGACGTGCATTTCCGTCGTCACTATGATCACAGCTGAACACACCCGGGGTCCGACATTGTCAGATGCGATCATGCTGAACGTCCAGAACCTGACCAAAACCTATCGTTCGGCGCAGGAGCGGATCACCGTGCTTCGCGGTGCCAGCCTGCGCGTCGAAGCCGGCGAGAGCGTCGCCCTGACCGGCGAGTCAGGCAGCGGCAAAAGCACTCTGCTGCATCTGATTGCCGGCCTCGATCAGGCGGACAGCGGCTCCATCCGCCTCGACAATACCGAGGTGACGGGACTGGCGGATCAGGATCGCGCAGCCCTTCGCCGCGACCGGCTGGGGCTGGTCTTCCAGCAGTTCAATCTGATCCCGTCCTTGACCGTCGCCGACAATCTGACGTTCCAGTCGGGTATCGCAGGACGTCACGACCACCGCTGGCAGGGCGAACTCGTCGAACGGCTGGGCCTCGGCGATTTGTTGAAGCGTTATCCCGAACAACTCTCCGGCGGTCAGCAGCAGCGGGTCGCAATTGGGCGCGCGCTCGCGGTCCGGCCGCCTCTGCTGCTCGCCGACGAGCCGACCGGCAATCTCGATGAGGCCACGGCGGACGAGGTCATGGATCTCGCGCGCGACCTCATTAAGCGCACCGGATGCGGATTCCTGATGGTGACCCACAGTATACGGCTTGCCGCGACACTGGATCGGCGGGTCCATCTCAGCGCCGGGTTGATCTCGTGAAGCGCGCACTCTGGGTCCTCGCGGTTCTGCTCAGTCATTGGCGCAAGCACCCGATGCAATTGGCAACGCTCGCCATCGGTCTCATCTCCGCGACCGCGCTGTGGAGCGGCGTGCAGGCGCTGAACGAACAAGCCCGCAACAGCTACGACCGGGCCGCCGCGGCATTCGGCGGCGCGCGCGTCGCCATGCTGGTCGGGCGAGACTCGACATTTCCCCAGCAGTTGTTCGTCGATCTCCGCCGTGCGGGCTGGCCGGTTTCGCCGGTGCTCGAAGGCCGTGTCCGCATCCATGGCAAATCGCTCCGGCTTTTGGGAATCGAGCCGGTGACGTTTCCAGCGCAGGCAGGGTCGACTCCGACGATCGGGAGAGCCGACCTGAAATCGTTCCTCGCGCCGCCGGGCGAGACTCTCATCGCTCCGGAAACATTGACTGAACTGACGGCCGCCGCTGGCGCAATTCTTCGAACCGATGACGGCTCAGTGCTGCCACCCCTCAAGGTCCAGGCGCAGCTCGCGCCGGGCATTCTGATTGTCGATATCGGGCGGGCCCAAAGCCTCCTGCGGCAACCGGACCGGCTGTCGCGACTATTGATCGGCAAGGCGCGCGGGCCGCAGGCGCCGCTTCAGGCGATCGCTGGCGGCAGCCTCCGATACGTTGCGCCTGATACGGAAACCGATCTGGAACGCCTGACTGACAGCTTTCATCTCAACCTGTCGGCTTTCGGACTGCTGTCGTTTCTTGTCGGGCTCTTCATCGTCAATTCCGCGATCGGCCTCGCCTTCGAGCAGCGCATGCCGATGCTCCGAACCCTGCGTGCCTGTGGCGTGTCGTCCCGGATGCTGAATGCGGTGTTGTTGACCGAGTTATCGGCGCTGGCACTCGTGGCCGGCCTGATCGGGCTGATCTGCGGATATCTGATCGCCGCGGCGCTGCTACCGAATGTCGCCGCAAGTTTGCAGGGGCTGTACGGCGCGCAGATTCCCGGTCAGTTGATTCTCAAACCGGAATGGTGGGCCGCGGGATTTGCGATGAGTATCGCAGGCACATTTGCCGCGGCAGCAATGAGCCTGTTGCGTGTCATCCGCCTTCCGGTGCTTGCAATGGCGCAACCGCAGGCCTGGCGGCAGGCGCAACGGCGCTGGCTGCGTTGGCAAGGCTTGTGTGCCATTGCGATGTTTGCGGCGGCCGCAATCTTGTTGGCGGCGGGCAACTCGCTGATATCGGGATTCGCGGTGCTGGCGGCGATCCTGCTGGGCGCGGCGCTGACGCTGCCTGTTCTGCTCGGATTCGTCCTTCAGGTCGGTGCGCGCAGCACGCAGCGGCCGCTCATGATGTGGTTCTGGGCCGACAGCCGTCAGCAGCTCCCGGGGTTATCGCTAGCGCTGATGGCGCTTCTGCTTGCGCTCGCAGTCAATGTCGGCGTGGGCACCATGGTCGAGAGCTTCAGCAGGACATTCGCGACGTGGCTGGACGGCCGGCTCGCGGCGGACGTGTATGTCAATGCGCGCGACGATGCCCAAGCCCGCGATATCGAAGCAAGCTTGCGCAAACGTCCCGAGGTCACCGCGATTCTGCCGAGTGGCCGCGCCGAGACCGAGATTGGCGGCTGGCCGGTGGAAGTCCTTGGCCTTGCCGATCACGCCACCTATCGCGAGCACTGGCCGTTGCTGGAATCGGAAGCGAATGCCTGGGACAAGGTCAAATCCGGCGACGCCGCGCTCGTCAGCGAGCAACTGGCGCGCAAACTGCAACTGAAGCTGGGCGATCGGCTGACGATCGGGACGCCCGGCGGCAACTGGCCGATGGATGTGGCTGCGATCTACGCCGATTACGGTAATCCGAAGGGGCAGGTCGCTGTCAATATCGACGCATTCAGGCGCCGATTTCCGAACGAACCTAAAACCCGGTTCGGCCTGCGCGTGGCTCCCGACAAGATTGCGTCGCTGATCGACGATCTGCGGCAAAGGTTTCATCTGGACGACCATCATCTTTCGGATCAATCGGCGCTGAAGGCGGAATCGATGCGGATATTCAACCGCACCTTCGCCGTGACCGCTGCGCTGAACACCTTCACGCTCGGCGTTGCCGGCATTGCCTTGCTCACCAGTCTGTTGACCCTGAGCAATTCCCGTCTGCCGCATCTGGCTCCATTGTGGGCGCTCGGCCTGACGCGGAAGCAGCTCGCCGGCATCGAATTGCTCAAGACGATGGCAATCGCATTCATCACCGCGCTGCTGGCGCTCCCGCTCGGATTGTTGGTGGCGTGGTGCCTGATCGCGGTCGTCAACGTGAGAGCCTTCGGCTGGCGCCTGCCGTTCCATGTCTTTCCGTTACATCTGGTCGAGCTTCTCGGCGTCGCCATGCTGGCGGCACTGCTCGCCATGCTGGCACCGCTCGTCAGACTGCTCCGCATGCCACCAGCGGCGCTGATCAAGGTGTTTGCCAATGAGCGCTAGTGTCAGACTTTCGCGCCGCTCATTTGTAAGCGGACTCGCCGTTCTCGGTCTCGGTCCGCGCAGATCGCTGGCGCAAGGCTTTGCCGGCCTCGGCAACGACGCTTCCGGATTTGCGGCGGTCGTGCCGGGCCGCCGCTTTTCTTTTCCCGCCGATCACGGACCGCACCCCGACTATCGGATCGAGTGGTGGTACCTCACCGCCAATCTCAAGGACGAAGGCGGCAATGCATACGGCGTGCAGTGGACGCTTTTCCGGCAAGCCATGCAGCCTGGTCCGCAACGAGAGGGCTGGGCCAGTCAGCAGATCTGGATGGGACACGCCGCGATCACGTGCGCCGACACCCATCGCTACAGCGAAACCTTCGCACGCGGTGGCATCGGCCAGGCCGGCGTTGAAACCGATCCGTTTCACGCGTGGATCGACTCATGGGAGATGCGCGGTCTCGACGGCATGTCTGCGACCGACATCGCACCGCTTCAGGTGAAGGCATCAGGTGTCGATTTCAGCTACGCCCTGAAACTCGATGCCAGCAAGCCGCTCGTGCTCGAAGGCGATGGCGGTTACAGCCGCAAATCCGCAGAAGGACAGGCCTCGTACTACTACAGCCAGCCGTTCTTCACCATGGTGGGCGGAGTCACTATCGACGGCAAATCCGTCAACGTCACCGGGCAAGCCTGGATGGATCGCGAATGGAGCAGTCAGCCGCTCGCTGCGGACCAGACCGGCTGGGACTGGTTCTCCCTGCACCTCGGAACCGGCGAAAAACTGATGCTGTTTCGCTTGCGGCAAACTCAAGGCAAACATTACCTCTCCGGAAACTGGATCGAACCCGGCGGACGGGCGACCGAACTCCCGTCATCGGCCATCGAGATGACGCCAATGGCGACGACTGAGGTCGCGGATCGCAAGCTGCCGACGAGTTGGCGCATCGTGATCCCCGACCGCCACTTGGAGATCGACATCGTTCCGCTGAACCCGCGAAGCTGGATGGGAACGAGCTTTCCCTATTGGGAAGGTCCGATCAGCTTCACCGGCTCGCACAAGGGCGTCGGCTACCTCGAGATGACCGGATACTGACGAGCACCGTCAGCGACGATTCTGAAAGATCAAAACGCAACGAGCGCGACCCGTAAGATCGCGCCCGCACGTCTTCACTGGCGAACAGATTATTTCGTGAACGGGCAACCGCTGTTGGCCGCGGTGGGATAAGCCGTGTCACCGGGAATGGTGGAGATCAGCTTGTAGTAATCCCAGTCGCGCTTGCTTTCCTCGGGTTTCTTGACCTCGAACAGATACAGGTCGGAGACCATACGGCCGTTCGCGAGCACCTTGCCGTTCGACGTGAAGGAGTCGTTGACCGGCAATTCCTTCAGCTTCTTCACTACGGCGTCGCTGTCCTTGGTGCCGGCAGCCTTCACCGCCTTGAGATAGGACAGCGTGGCCGAATAGGTCCCGGCCTGGATCATGCTCGGCATCCGCCCGGTACGCTTGTAGAACTCTTCCGAGAACTTGCGGGTCTTGTCGTTGAGATCCCAGTAGAAGCTTTCCGTCAGCACCAGGCCTTGCGCCGCCTTCAAGCCAAGGCCGTGCACCTCAGACGCCGTCAGCAGAAGACCTGCGATCTTCTGGCCGCCGGCCACAATGCCGAATTCCGCCGCCTGCTTGACCGAGTTGATGGTATCGGCGCCGGCGTTGGCCAGGCCGATGACCTTGGCCTTCGAACTCTGCGCCTGCAGCAGGAACGACGAATAGTCCGATGTGTTCAGCGGATGGCGCACCGCGCCGAGCACCTTGCCGCCGTTCGCCTTGACGACGTCGCCGGTGTCCTTCTCCAGCGCATGACCGAAGGCGTAGTCCGCCGTCAGGAAGAACCAGGTGTCGCCGCCGGCCTTCACGAGCGCGCCGCCGGTGCCGACCGCGAGCGCGTGAGTATCGAACGCCCAGTGGAAACCATACGGCGAGCAGGACGCGCCGGTGATCGCGGACGATGCCGCACCGACCACGATATCAATCTTCTTCTTTTCCTTGGTGACTTCCTGAACCGCGAGCGCAACCGACGATGTCGTCAGTTCGGTGATCATGTCGACGCCTTCGGTGTCGTACCAGCGCCGCGCAATGTTGACGGCAAGATCAGGCTTGTTCTGGTGATCGGCAGTCACGATCTCGATCTTGTGGCCGAGGACTTCGCCGCCGAATTCCTCGACCGCCATCCGCGCCGCTTCGATCGACGATTTGCCACCGTAGTCGGCATAGACGCCGGACTGGTCGTTGAGGATTCCGATCTTGACGCCCTGCGCCGATGCCGGCGCCACTATCGCCAGACTGCAAATGCCGGCAGCCACGGACAAAAATACTGCTTTCATGAAGCTCTCCCTGGGTTTCTGATGACCCTCTTTTATAACCCTGCCGCACGCCGGATATTCTTCCGTTTCCGGAGGGCTCGCCATGTCGCCGCACATCGCCTCCATGTGTCAAGCTATCGTTTGTCGCGGGGTTTCCCGGCCAGCCGGATGAAACGGCTACTTTTGAACCAAAATGCGCCGACACGCCTCGACGAACACCTGCGCGCCCCTGACGATGTCGGCATCCGTGGTGTTTTCCGTCCAGTGATGGCTGATGCCGCCGATCGACGGCACGAACAGCATGCCGGCCGGCATCACGGTTGCCAGCATCTGCGCGTCGTGACCGGCGCCGCTCGGCATACGGATCGACTTGCCATCGGCGAACACCTGACTCGCAGCCTCGATCTCTTCCTGAAACGCGGAATCCATCCTGGCCGGAGCGCCATTACGAATCCGCTCCACCGTGACGCGGCACGGCCCGGCTGCCGTCACCTCTCCTGCCATCGCATGCAACAACGCCTCCAGCCGGTCGATGGCTGCGGAATCGTCGTCGCGGATCTGGAACAGCATCTCGGCGCGGCCGGGAATGATGCTGGGTGCACCGGGATCGAGCGCGATGCGACCGGTGGTCCACACCGTGCGCGGGCCGCACGCGGCGGGAAAGTGCGTATCGATCGCTACGCAGAATTTCGCCAGCGCCAACCCCGCGTCCTTGCGCGCAGCCATGCGGGTGGTGCCCGCATGATTCTGCTCGCCTTCGAAGCTTATGCGATATTGCCAGATACCGACGATGGAGGTGACCACGCCGACGGCGAGGCCGCTGCTTTCGAGCAGATCGCCCTGCTCGATATGCGCCTCGAGGTATCCGACATGGCGCCCCGGCTGCGTGACAATGCGCACGCGATCGGAAAGACCCACGTCGCGCAGGGCATCGCGCATGGATTTGCCGCTGGTGCGGTCGCGCGCCGCATCGATGTCGGCATCGGACACGAGACCAACGTAGGATCGGCTGCCAAGGAAGTGGCCGAAGTGACCTTCCTCATCACACCAGGCTGCGACTTCGACGGCCCCGGAGATGAACGGATCGGCATTGATGACGCGCGCCGCCTCGAGCGCGTAGATCACGCCGAGCGGCCCGTCGAGCCAGCCCGCATGATTCTGGCTTTCGAGATGCGAGCCCGCCAGAAGTTTTGCGCCGGACTTTGAGCTCACGCCGATCACGTTGCCGATGCCATCGATTGCGCCGGTCAGGCCGGCGTCCGGCAATTTCTCCGTCAGCCAGACCAGCGATCGCATGTGTGCGTCCGAAAACGTCGGCTTGTGCACGCCGGTCTTGTACGCGCCGATGGCGCGAAGCGCGTTGAGATCGGCAAGCACCCGCTCGCTACTGGCTATGAGAGACGTATTTGACATGAGAGTGGCGCGCCCCGTGCAACGTGTTGCTGCACCTTGAACGATCGCGATCGACGATTCAACGGCCGGAATGAGTTGCAACCGATGTCAGATTTGAAAATGCAGGAAACATCCGGCGGAGAGCGTCGCCAATTCCCATTGGAAGATAGGACATTTTCAATTTCTCAGCCGGACGCTGCGCGCGCCATCGATTGCGGCAACTCATGCTCTTTGCGGCATGGACGAAAAGTTCCAACAAGAAGCTCACGCATGAGATGCGTCGATCGCATTTTGCGGCAGTTGCATGACATGATCTGCATTTATTTACATTTTGGCGAAGTCGTGCGCTGTCACACCGAGGTCATCGCCACAATCAGGGCCGCTGCAATTGCACTTCGCTGCCACATAAGCGCCCTCAGTTGCTCTTTGAATAGGTGTTGTGTCCACCTCGTGCAGCGCCCTCGCGTGCTGCGTCGGACAAAGGGAAAGCGACGATGTGGACAGCCTCTCACCGGTCAATCCGTCTGTTCATTGTGCTTGCAACGATCGTCTCTTCGTTGCCTGCCGCTGCTCAGGTGAGCAAAAGCAGTCCGTCCACCGCGACATCCGCCTCATCAACCAAAGTCAAGTTAGGCGCCATCCGCTGGGATAATTGGAGTCTCGACAGTCCCTATGGGCAGGTCTTGGCCGACCCCGGATTGCGAGACCGCATTCCGTATTACGCGGAGCGTCTGCCGGATGGACATCTGGGTTTTCCCGGCAACACCGAAAGAACACTTGCTGCGGACGTCCATTACGCGAAGGCCGCAGGCTTGGACTATTTCATATTTGGCTACTACCTGGAGAGTTCCGCTTGGGGACGTGATCCACATCGAGCGGTAGCGCTCAATCGTGCACTGGCGAATTTTGTTCGCCTCCCGAACAAACTCGGCATCAAGTACGCTCTCAATTTCAACCTGTCATTCCCCTCCCGTGATGTGCCGATGGTGAGCGATGCAATCACCAAAGCGGTTCGCGGGCCCGATTACATGCGTGCGAACGACGGCTCGGCACCGGTGTTTTTCTTCGTCGGGACGATGTCGACGTGGCTAAAGGGTCTGGGCGGCGAGCAGGGCGCAAAAGCGGCGCTGAGCGATTTAAGGGCACGAGTGAAGGCTGCGACCGGCCGAAATCTCTATCTGGTCGCTCTGATCTTTAATCTGTCCGAGTCGGAGCCGGTTGCTCACAGGATAGGATTTGACGCGGCGAGTACATATGCGACCGCGCTCGGGGCGAATGGAAAATCCCTGCCATATGCCAGTTGCGCGGCGCTAGCGCAGAGAGCGTGGCAAGTCGAAACCAAAAATGGCTCGGGCGGCTTCCTGCCGACCGTGACGCTTGGGTGGGATTATCGTCCGGCTTTGCGCAATCCTCAGGAAATGAAGGATCGCAAGCCGAACCCTGATTGGTGCCAACCGGCGACCGACGCGGAATGGACACGGCAAATCCGGGGCGCGATGAGTGAGGCGGCCAATAATCCGCGCAACAATCGCTTCCAGAGCGTTGTGTTATATGCCTGGAACGAAAGCTCCGAGGGTGGCTGGATTCAGCCAACGCTATCTGAAGGCGTGCGACGGCTCAAAGTGATCGCTAACGCGGCGGGCCGACGCCCGAGCATTCCGCCTTTCAAGCTGTCGTGGCCGACCCGGATCGATCCAAAAACGTGTCCCGTTGGCACGTCGCCCACTTCAACCACAGCGGCAGGCGCCGGATGCAAACCGGCCAATGATTCGATGACGATGGCGTGGCCATGCCCACCGGGCATGCGGATCGCCGGCGATGAGTTGCGCCGAGGACCTTCTGACGAAGGGCAAAAATCATCACCGATCTGGCAGGAGAGGCTTTGTGCTCCACAGGGCGGATAACAGCGACGCTTCCATATCGAAAGGAGATTCCCATGGATGACATCTGGCGTGATGAGATCTGGAGCGATGAGGACACCTTCGTGATGAACGGTATGAAGTTTTGCCTGATCAGGCAGAACTTCAATGACGCCAGGACCACGAAGGATTCCATCGCGCTCATCAAGAACCGCGGGATGATCGACCGATACAAGAGCCTTATTCGCGAGAACGGGGTTACCAATATCCTGGAGTTCGGCATCTTCGAAGGCGGCTCAGCCTTGCTTCTTGCCGCAATCGAGGAACGTATCAAATTCGTCGGCATCGATATCAGACCTTCGAGCCCGGCGGTGCTTGGCCTGATACGGGACCACGGTCTGACCGACCGCATCAAATTGTACTACAACACATCACAAGGCGATAAAGCGCGGGTCCAGACGATCATTCAGACGGAATTCCCCGGACAGCGGCTGGATATGATTATCGACGACGCTTCGCATCAATACGAGCTCTCCCGCGAGAGCTTCGAGGCGTCCTTTCATTATCTCAAGAGCGGAGGCCTCTATCTCATCGAGGATTGGGCCTGGGCGCATTGGGAGGAGCCGTATCAAACCCAGCAATGGACCGATATGCCGGCACTCACCAATCTTGTTTTCGAACTCGTCATGCTCTGCGGGAGCAGGCCCGATATCATTCCGGAAATGAGCGTTCAAAAGGCGATCGCCATTTTCCGCAAGGGCAAGCAGGAGGTCGGCAACTTCAGCCTGTCGAAACTCTACCGACATCGTAACAGGTGGACGCCCGCACTCTGAAGACGTCATGCCGCTGGGCGCGATCAAGCATCATCGATGTCTGCGTCGGTCACGCAACCAATGCAGACATCGGCTGCCGAGAAGGTGACCTTCCTCATCGCACCACGTCGCGACTCCGACGGCACCGAGAGAACAACGACACCGGAGAGCGACCCGTCCCGTGGTTCGCCCTCCCTGACCCGTAGCGTTCGGCTCCCTCGCTATTCGTCAAAACAGCTTTCCATATGGTGAACTGTCTGCTATAGTTCGCCATATGGAGAACTATACGCTCGACCAAGCGTTTCACGCGCTGGCGGACCCCACCAGACGGGCCGTCATTGCTCGTCTGGTCCAAAGCCCCGCGCCGGTCAAAGAGCTCGCGGAGCCTTTCGGCATGGGGCTTCCAGCCTTCCTGAAACATCTGCGGGTGCTTGAACACAGCGGCCTCATCGCGACAGAGAAAGCCGGTCGCACCCGCACCTGTCGCGTGAACATCACACGGCTGGAGGAGGCCGAATCGTGGCTCTCCGAACA
>JAFKKH010000020.1 GCA_017305665.1 Hyphomicrobiales bacterium | reverse complement strand
AGCAATTGAATAACGTGCGCCGCGGATAGTGATGCGTTGCGTGAAGCGAGCTGAACAAGTGTGACTTGGGTTGCCTCGAGTCGTTTGTCCCTTAGCGGAAGGGCTACCAGGGTGCCAGCTATCAACTCCGGCATGGCCGCTTCGCGCGGCAGAAACGTGGCCAGGTCGGTTTGAGCGACGATGGCGCGGGCGAACGCCAGCGAATTGGTCTCGGTACAGAGTTGAAGTTCAACGTTCGCCTGCACGCACGCCCGGTCGATTTCTTGTCGAATGCCAAACGACGGGTCTGGAAGCACCACGCGCAATCCGGCGAGATCCTTGATCGTGCAGGAGTCGCTGCGCGCAAGTCGATGATGGGATGCCACCATCAGACACAGGGATTGCCGCATGTGTGCCAGTTCGACCAGATCGCGCCGAGGCGCGCGGCCGAACACAAGGCCAAGATCAGCCTCGTGTCGGCTGAGCATCTCGGCGACGTCGCGCGATCCGACCGCCGTGACGGCGGTCGAGATACCGGGATGATCGCGGTCAAGTTTGGCGATGAAATCTGAAAGGAAACTCGCCAGCAAGCCTTCGACCGTCGCGATCTTGATATGGCCCCGCTGAAGCGAACCGAATTCCTCCACTTGCGTGTGGATACGTTCGAGCCTGGTCTGGTTTTCAACGGCATAGCGATAAAGCAGGTTTCCTGTGTCCGTCAGATGCATGCCGCGTGCGCCGCGCTCGAACAGCTTTGCCGAGAGCTCATCCTCAAGTCCCTGAATCTGTCGGCTGATGGCGCTGGGTGCGATGCGAAGCGATTCGGCTGCTCGCTTGATCGAGCCACGGGCGGTGACCTCTCGAAAATATCGAATGGCAGTCGATTCGATCATGAATCTCAAATCCTTGAAGCGACGCCAGGTAAGATTAAAAAGTGATCGCTGCGGCGCACAACGTTCTAATTATCAGATCTCTGAGTTCGAAATTCAACGCTTTAATTCAAATTCCGCATTTGCCATCCTTTCGGCGCAAATCATGCGCCGACCGCAAATGGAGACCCATCGATGGCTCGCTCTCTTCCCCTTTATGCGCGTTTGTCCCGATCGTTGGTGGTCGCGGCGGCCGTTGCACTCTCGGCGTCCGCCGCGTTCGCGCAGGACGTGATCAAGTTCGGTGCGCCGTTGCCGCTGACCGGCCCGCTTGCGCCCGAGGCGATCAAGCAGCAGCAGGGCTATGATCTGTGGGCCGAACAGGTCAACAAGGCGGGCGGCATTTCGGTCGGCGGAAAGAAGTACAAGGTCGAGATCGTCTATTCGGACTATCAGTCGAACACGCCCCGCGCCGTGCAAGCCACCGAGCAGATGATTACCCAGGATGGCGTGAACTTCATGTTCAGCCCGTTCGGTTCCGGCGCGGCGAAGGCGGCGAGCAGCCTCTCCGAACGCTACAAGATGCCGACCATCGCATCGACTGCATCTTCGCCTCAGGTCTACGATCAGGGTTACAAGTATCTGTTCGGCACCTTCACGCCGAATGACACGCTGACCACGCCGCTGACGAAGATCGTCAAGGCGAAGGCCCCGAATGTGAAGAAGGTGGCGATTCTGGCGCGCAACGACCTGTTCCCGTTGGCGATCGCGCAAGAGATGGAGAAGTCGGCGAAAGCCAACGGTCTGGATGTCGTCTACTTCGAAAAGTACGCCATCGGCACGCTCGACCATTCGGCGACCCTGTCGCAGATCAAGAGCCTTGCTCCGCAGTGGATCTTCGTCACCGGTTACATCAATGACCTGCTCCTGGTGCGCAAGCAGATGAGCGATCAGGAAATCAAGGCAGACGTTGTCTCGATGATCGCCGGTCCGGCCTATCAGGAATTCATCGATGCGGCAGGCCCGAGCGGCGAGAACATCTCCAGCGCCGCGTGGTGGCATCCGGCGGCCAAGTACGATGGCAAGGACATCTTCGGCACCACCGCGAACTACGTGAAATTGTTCCGCGAGAAATACAAGTCGGATCCCGACTACGCACAGGCCTCGGCCTCGGTGTCGGGGGCGCTATTCCAGATGGCGATCGAAAAAGCCGGTACCCTCGACAAGGAAAAGGTGCGTGACGCACTGGCCGCGACCGACGTCATGACGTTCTGGGGACCGGTGCGCTTCGGCCCGACCGGCCAGATCAATTCGCTCGAACCACCCGTGTTCCAACTGCAGGGCGGTAAGGCCATTGTGTTGTCTCCGGACATTATCAAGCAGGGCGAATTCAAGCTCGGCGTGAACTGAGTGCACTGACAGCATCGAACGCGATATTCCGACATGTTTGCAGCCCAGATTCTGATCAATGCCTTGGTGCTGGGCTGCCTTTACGCGTGCATCGCGATCGGGTTCTCGCTGGTCTGGGGCGTTCTCAACGTCATCAATCTGATCCACGGTTCCTTCATCGTGCTCGGCGCCTATCTGGCGTGGAGCCTGTATCAGGGCTTTCACGTCTCGCCCTGGTATGCGTTGGTGATTGCGGCGCCGTTGTTCTTCGTGTTCGGCTATGTGATCCAGCGTATCGTTCTGAATCGCGTGATCACCGCGCCGGTCCTCGTCACGCTGACCATGACGTTCGGGCTCGACCTGATCCTGAACAATGCGATGATCTATTACTTCAAGGCCGACTATCGTAAGCTGACGCTGAAGCCGCCGATGGGATCGGTGTCGATCTTCGACGTCGTGGTGCCGGTCGATCGATTGGTTGCGACCATCGCGGCGCTGGCGTTGACCGGCATTCTGTATCTGATCCTGCGCCGTTTGCGTGTCGGGCGGGCCATTGTCGCGGTGCGGCTTGATCGCGACGCCGCGGTGCTGATGGGCGTTGACGTCAATGCGATCTATGCGATTGCCTTCGGGCTCGGCACGGCGCTGGCCGGATGCGCCGGCGTGCTGATGGCCCTGATCTTTCCGATTTCTCCGCTCACGTCCACGGCCTATCTCGGCAAGGCCTTTGTGGTCTGTGTCCTGGGCGGCCTCGGCAGTGTATCGGGCGCGCTTGCCGGAGGCGTGCTACTGGCGCTGATCGAGGGTGTCGGGTCGGCGATGTTCGGCCCTGCGCATGCGACAACGCTGTCCTTCGTGCTGCTGATCGTGTTCCTGATTCTCAGGCCCCAAGGCTTGCTTGGCCGAAAGGGCTTCGAATGAGCCGCTCGAATCTGATCCTGCTGGCGCTGATCGCCTGCATCGCGGCGCTGCCAATGTTCGGCGGAGCTTACGCACTCCGCCTGGGCACTATCGCATGCATGTATGCGATCCTGGCATTGTCGTGGAACGTCGTCGGGGGTCTTGCCGGCTATCCGTCATTCGCGACCGCGGCATTCTTCGGTCTCGGTGCCTATATCGGTGGCGTGCTGCTGGCCCGCGGGATGCCTCTTGCCGCGGCGGTTCCGATCGCGGGGATTGGCTCATTTCTCGTGGCCGCGCTGCTCGGCGCAGCCCTGTTGCGATTGCGCGGCCATTATTTTGCGATCGCCAGCCTGTCGTTGATCGAAGTCTTCCGTGAAGTTGTCAACAACGCAACCGATCTAACCGGCGGCGGCATGGGTCTGAACATTCCGCTCTCGGCCAGCGCTGGCGTAATGGCGGATGCAACTTTCTTCTTCTACGCGATGTGGAGCCTGCTGCTGGTCACCGCCGTGATGGTGATGGCCGTGTCGTTATCCAAGCTCGGCTTCGGTCTGTCCTGCATTCGGCAGAACGAAACCGCGGCCAATATGGTCGGGCTCAACACCACGCTCTACAAGAGCATTGCTTTTGGATTGTCGGCCTGTTTCGTCGGCAGCGCGGGTGGAATCTATGCGGCGTGGGTTCACTATATCGATCCGTCCGACGTGTTCGATATCCTCTATTCGGTAAAGCCGATCGTGATGGCGCTGATCGGCGGGCTCGGCTCGCCGCTGGGCGTGACCGTCGGCGCCTTCGTCTATCTCGGCCTCGAGGAGGTCGTCTGGCGCAACTACATCCAGATCCATAGTGGCGTACTCGGGATCATCATTGTTCTTCTGTTGCTGTTCCTGCCGCATGGCCTGATGTCGGTTGGTTCGTGGCGTTGGCGGCGAGGGATGAAGAATGCCTGAGATTCTTCGCCTTCAATCGGTTTCGCGCCGCTTCGGCGGCTTGCAGGCGCTGCGCGACATCTCGCTCACCGTGAACAAAGGGGAAGTGATCGGCCTGATCGGGCCGAACGGCGCGGGCAAGACCACGCTGGTCAATGTGGTGACCGGCGTGACGCCGGCTACGGGCGGCGCGGTCGTCTTTGACGGCGAGGACATCACAAAGGTCAAGACCTATCGGTCGGCACGGCTCGGCCTGTCGCGCACCTTCCAGATTGTGCAACCGTTCGCCGAGTTCAGTGCGCTCGATAACGTTGCCGCGGCGGCGCTGTTCTCCAAGCCTGGTGAAAGCCTGAAGGCTGCGCGTGAGGAGGCGCGACGGCACCTCGCATTTGTCGGGCTCGAGGCGCAAGCCGCTCAAGAGGCCGCGACGCTGACGCTCGCGATGCGCAAGCGACTGGAGCTTGCGAAGGCGCTGGCGATGCGACCGAAGCTGTTGTTCCTCGACGAAGTCAATGCCGGCCTCAACAGTGCAGAAGTTGAGCGGGCGACCGCTCTGATCCATCAGCTTGCTGCCGATGGCATTACCATCGTCATGATCGAGCATCTGATGAAGGTGGTGCTGAATGTCTGCTCGCGGATCGTCGTGCTGCACAACGGGCGCTTGATTGCGGACGGCCAGCCGCGCGACGTGATGACGAATCCGGCTGTCATCGAGGCCTATCTGGGTCAGCAATATGCGCAAAGGGCCGGCGTCCATGGCTGAGACCAACATTGTCGAGCTGAAAGGTCTGCGTGCGGGCTACGGCGAGGTACAGGTCTTGTGGGGTATCGATCTCGCCGTGCCAACGGGTGAAATCACCGCACTGATCGGATCGAACGGCGCCGGCAAGACCACCCTGATGCGCGCGCTGTCGGGTCTGATCCCGGTGCAGTCCGGTTCCTATCTGTCCGGTGGCGTGGATCTATCGACGGCCAATGCCGTCACCATCCTCTCGCACGGCATCGTGCATGTCCCGGAGGGGCGGCGGCTGTTTGGCGCGATGAGCATCGAGGACAATCTGTTGATGGGCGCATATTCGCGCCGCGTGTCGTCGACCGAACTCAAACGCGATCTCAATCGCGTCTATACCACGTTCCCGAAGCTGTTCGAGCGCCGCTATCAGGCGGCGGGAACGTTGTCCGGTGGCGAACAGCAGATGTGCGCGATCGGCCGCGGTTTGATGGGTGCGCCGAAGCTGCTGATGATCGACGAGCTGTCGCTCGGTCTGTCGCCGCTTCTGGTTGAACAGCTCGTCGCCGCACTGCGGACCCTGAACGCGGAGGGCATGTCGATCCTGTTGGTGGAGCAGGACGTCATCACCGCGCTCGACCTGTGTCATTCCGCGTTTGTCATGGATATGGGGCGGATCGTGCGATCCGGTTCCGGACAGGATCTTCTCGCCGATCCGATCATCGGCGAAGCGTATCTGGGCGTGCTCAAAAGCTAGTTTCTGCGCGCTCGCAACCCTTCTTCTCCAGACCAAAGAGGTAAAGCGTCATTATGATCGAGACTGTTGAACTGCGCGATGGTGGCTACAGGTTCATCCCCGGTGTCAGCCAGTATTCCGCGGGTGTTGCAGCTTTGCCGGGATTCGCCCTCGAGCGCGTGAGGTTTTCCAATCCGGTACCGATCGCGGAAGGATTCGCGCGTGTGGCCGAGATCATCAAGGCCGCCGATCGTCCGTTGACCGCATTCGCCGCCTGCGAGCTGCGCTCCCCGGCACCATTTACTGAAAGCGGCTTCAAGAGCTTCAACGGCGAATACACCAAGTTCCTCGACCAGTGGGGCCTGCTGAAGAGCGGTACCAATCCGGTCGCACGCAGCAACGTCTGCCCGAAGGTCAATCCGCCTGCGGCGCCGAGTCTTCACGCGTTCGCCTTCACGGTCGAGGCCTCCAATGCGCCCGGCTCTTTCGTCGTCGCCGGCAGCGGCGAGGCGCCGGAAGGCAAGGGCGATTATCGCGCACATGCAATTCGCCTTGGCGACACCAGCCCGGCCGCCATGCAGGAAAAGGCGAAGTGGGTGCTCGGTGAAATGGAGCGCCGCATGGCCGCGCTCGGCGGCGACTGGAGCAAGCTAACCGCCGTGCAGCTCTACACCGTGCACGACATCTTTCCGTTTCTTGAGGGCGAACTGGCGAAACGCGGTGTTTTCCGCAACGGCTTGACCTGGCATTTCAATCGGCCGCCGGTGCAGGACCTCGAATACGAGATGGATTGCCGGCGGGTCTTTAGTGAGCGGATAGTTGAGGTCTAGCTTCGGGGTTGGCCGGAACACATCTTGGTGCCACACGGCGACGGTTCGCACCCGAAGTGCACGATGGCCCTTCGGACTCTCTTGTCGTGCTCTTATCCAGAGGCCTTTCGCTGCACCGCCATAGGCGGATGCGGTAGCGGCACACTCTGATGCCGTTGCCGCTCACGGTGTTGCAGACGCCGCTCGCGGCGTAGTTCGCGAGCTTGGCGTTCCTTTATCCGAACTGGCGGGCTCATCAGGAGAGCGGTTGGCTTTGAATTCCCGTCGGGCTAAAATGAATGTCGGAACTGTAACTTGAGGAGACTGGATGTCGCGCCGGATCGATGCTGTTCGCTGGTACAGCGGGCTTAGCTAACATTGGCTGCGATTGTGAAATCAGCTGACGGCCTGCCTCTGCCTCAACGTTATTGGGCGATTCTAACGATCGGGCTCGGGCTTGTCATGGCCGTCATAGACGGTTCCATTGCAAACGTCGCGCTGCCTACAATTGCGCAGGATCTGAATGCGAGTCCGGCGTTTTCGATATGGATCGTCAACGGATATCAACTCGCGATCACCATTTCGCTGCTGCCGTTCGCTGCGCTTGGCGAGATTTTCGGTTATCGCCGTGTGTATCTCGCCGGACTTTTATTCTTCACGCTGGCCTCGCTGTTTTGCGCTTTAGCCCACACGCTGGTGTTGTTGACAGTTGCGCGCGTCTTGCAAGGCTTCGGCGCTGCGGGAATTTTAAGCGTCAATGCGGCCTTGGTTCGCTTTACCTACCCGCATTCGCAATTGGGACGCGGTATCGGCATCAACGCGCTCGTGGTTGCCATATCGGCGGCCGTTGGCCCAACGCTGGCCGCTGGAATATTGGCAATAGGGACATGGCCCTACCTGTTCGTCATCAATATCCCACTTGGGGTCGCGGCGCTGTCGCTGGCATGGCGCTGTCTGCCGTTTACTCCGCTTGCCAGCCATTCCTTCGATTGGCTAAGCGCTGTTCTAAGCGCTGTCACTTTTGGCGTTGGCATAACCGCGATCGATAGCGTAGGTCACGGCGAGGCGCCGGCTTTTTATCTTTCGGAAATGGCAATCGCGACGCTCGCTTGCGTGTGGCTGGTTCGCCGACAGTCATTTGTTCCTTCGCCGTTGCTGCCGGTGGACCTCCTGCGCATTCCTGTCTTCACGCTGTCGATCTGCACCTCGATCGCGTCCTTCTGTGCGCAGATGCTTGCGTTCGTCGCGCTACCGTTTTATCTGCAAGCCCACTTTGGATTTTCGGCTGTGGAAATAGGCCTTTTGATCACTCCATGGCCAATTGCCATCGCGATTATCGCGCCCTTGGCCGGCCGCCTGGTCGAGCACTATCCAGCCGGGCTTTTGGGCGGCATCGGTCTTTTGCTTTTTGCCGGCGGCCTCGGCGCGCTGGCGATACTGCCGGCTCATCCTTCCCTGATGGACGTCGTATGGCGAATGGCGCTTAGCGGCGCCGGTTTTGGTCTGTTTCAATCGCCTAACAATCGCACTATGATCGCGGCGGCACCCCGCGAACGCAGCGGTGGTGCCAGCGGCATGTTGGGGACAGCGCGGCTTCTAGGACAAACGATCGGCGCTGCATTGGTCGCTTTGCTGCTCGCCCGCTATCCGGCTAAGGGTGCGCAAGTTTCTCTGTTGATCGGCGCAGGCGTTGCGCTGTTCGCTGCCGCGCTAAGTACGTCGAGACTGTCCTCTGCCGGGTCGCGGGGTATTGAGGCGGTGCGGGTGAGCGTGGATCAGCGCCGAAGGGGCGAATGAAACGCGATCAGCGCGTGCCCTAGGTTGAAGTCGGTACCCAATCTTGTCTTGTGGAATGGTATTTCATCTAGAACCGCGAAAAGAGGTGATCCCGTCGATTGTGTCGCTCCTTACGGTAACAGATCGCAATGACTTCAACGGGGCGGCGCAGACTACGAATCTGGGGCAGGAGTTCGAATCTCTTCGGGCGCGCCATTTACGTAGGCTTGGCGGTCGATTGCCATGCGTAGCTCATCCATCCAACGCCATGGATGATCAGATCGATGCCGAGCAGCATTCCCAGCACCCACAGGCCGCTCGCCGGAAACCCAGTCAGGATAATCAGGCCTGCAGCGGCGCCGAAGAGGCCGGATATGACCATGATCCAGCCTGACCGCTGCCAGAAGCTGATGCCCAGCATGATACGCGTGATGCCGGAAATCAGCAGCGCGATGCCTAGGATGTAGGTCAGGATCAGCGCGCTAAAGAGTGGCTGGGTGACGAGGGCAGTACCGAATGCGACATAGAGGATGCCGAGCAGTATCTGCCAGAGCATGCCGCCCGATCCTTTTGTCCAAAACGAGTGAATGATTTCGAATCCGCCCGCGATGATCGCCATCCAGCCGATGAAAATGGTGCTCACCACGGTGAACAGCATCACGTCGCTTAGAACGAGAAAGCCGACGAAGACCATGACAAGGCCAAGGAGAATGCAGACCCATCGGGGAGGGGCGTTTAGTCCGGAAGGCCTAAGGGATGAGATGGTCGTCATAATTGCCTCCTCAGAAGATGATGTTAAACGAGCGGCTCGTGTTGCCTCGTTAGTGCCTGGCGCGTGTGCCGGGCCCCGGCGGTTCGTCGCTGGGGATTTCTCCTGTCAGATAATTTGACAGACCTCCTGCCGGAATGATTGTCAGCATCGCCACAAGCGCCGAATGATTTTTGCGGCACGTGAACCAACGCCGGATACACTTGCGAATTTTCGCCATCGCTATTCGCAGCAAAACGCCGATGTGCAATAGAGTGTCCGCAAGGTGGCTACACGAATGACGCGGAGCTGAATGTCATTTCGGCACTGTATTCTTGTAGATTTTTCCGTCCTTCATGATGATCAGGAAGTTCTTGTCCGGATTTGCGATGAGATTGATGTTCTCCAGCGGATTTCCGTCGACGAGCAATAAATCCGCGAGCGCCCCTTGCTGGACCACTCCGAGCTTGCCGGGGTAAGGATTGCGTTTGCCGGACATGGACAGCAATTCGGCATTGGTCCCGGTCGCCATCGCTAACGTTTCGGCAGGCGTGTACCAGCGGACAAGCGAAGCCAGTATCGCTCCCTGGCGCTGTGCTAGTTCACGCGAGAAGAGCACATCGGTGCCCCAGGCTGTCTTAAGCTTGTATTTTTTCGCTAATCGATAAGCCTGATCGATTCCGGGCCAGACCTCGTCAGCCTTTTCCCGTTGCATCGATCCTTCCGGAAAGCCTTCCCGCATTTCTTCCGGCAAGGGTTGCAGGCTCAGCCATATCCCTTTCTCCGCTATCAGGCGGGCTGTTGCGTCGTCCATCAGGAAGCCGTGCTCGATGCATTTTGCGCCCGCAGAAATGGCAAGCTGAATGGCCCTGGGAGTGAAGGCGTGGACGGTGACATAGGTGCCCCAGTTCTCCGCGGCTTCAACGGCAGCGCGAAGTTCCGGCTCTGTAAAAGTCACAACGTCGATCGGACTGAAAGGTGACGACACGCCACCGCCGCCTGTCAGCTTGATCTGCGAAGCACCTTGCATCAGTTGCTCGCGGACCCGAAGGCGCACTTCATCGGGGCTATCGGCTACCATGCTGCCACCGACCAATTCCATACGAGTCAGCGTGCCCATGCTGCGGGGCAGGTCAGACTGCTGACGAAAATCCCCATGTCCACTGGTAACGGTGATCATCGCGCCGGAGGGGTAGATGCGAGGGCCTCTGACGATGCCTTCGTCGATAGCCCTTTTGAGTCCAAATGACGGGCCGCCGACGTCGCGCACAGTCGTGAATCCACGCATGAGGGTGTCAGTCGCCTCATCGGCGGCGACGATGTTGTTGTATCCGACGTCTCCACCGATCGCTTGTGCCGGACTTAATCGTATCAGCATGGCATGCCAGTGAGCGTCGATCAGACCTGGCATCAGTGTCCGGCCACCTCCAGCGATCACTTTCGTGCCGGGCTCGGCGTCGATTGGCGCAGTCGAGATGCGCTCGATGATTTTCCCTTTGACGAGTACGTTGGAGGAAGGCGAGAGGGAGGAGCCCGTGCCATCGAAAATGTGAACGTTCTGAAATAATGTCGCGCCCGGTTGAGGGGCGGTTTGCGAATAGGCCTCAGGCGAGAGGATTGTTGCTGAACCCAAAAACACGGTTGCGGCGATGGACCCGAACTTGAAAGCCATGGCTCTAGCTCCGTGTGTTCACCTGTGACTATTTCATCGAAGATCTAATCCGCCGTGTGCGTTTTTCGGATATCTAAAAATTGACCGATCATCCCAGAGACTGGTCGGCTGAATGCGATCGTAGAAGATTAGTGCAATGGGCGCGCATCTGCAATCACGAGCATAGCAGATCGCAGATATGCAAAATGGGCTTAAGCAGGAACAAGCTTCGCAGCTCCATTCACATTGAAATTTCCAGAAATCCCGGTGCCTATCTTTATCCCGGTGGGCGCGCGCACTTATGTACAAAACTACGAACATTTTCGTTCGCGGTCTGTTGGAATTTGGCGAAACCTGTTGACGTTCGGCTACGCCGGATTCGATAGGTGTGCGGCGCGTGGACGATGCACGAGATCGGTCGCTCTATCCCGTGTGACGAGATTTACTAAAGCTGTATCGATGAAGAAGACGAGAGGCGCCGTCTGGGCACGATCCACCGGCGCCCAGTCCGCCCAATTGGCACGCACCGCTTCCCACGCCGTGGCCTCGTCGCCGCGGCGCAAATACGCCTTTGCAATGCTAACGGCGTGCTCGAATCGGACTTTTCCGTTCATCGTCTCGAACAGACGGATCATTTCATCGTCGAGATGATACATGGACGCGAAAATGAGCCGGCGCTCCGGCGAACCCTGATTCTGCTTCAGCTTCATGGCGGCTTTAAACAGATCGGGCTTCGGTATCTCCGGTCTCGGACTGAAGATATCGAGGTAGCCGTGCAGCCGGATATGCCCTTCTCCCAAGGCATATTCGCCGAGCCGGTCAAGGATCAGCAGAAGCGACTGCGCACCCTCGATCTTCGTTTCGGGAAAGCCCCAAGGATTTGCCCGCAAGTCGGCTTCGACTCGCTGTGAAGCGGCATCGGCCACGCGGGCGATGGTCCGCCAGTCGCCTGTCTCCTGTCCCGCACGCCCCAACAGCAGGACGAGCTCGTGAAAGACGTTGCCGGCGTAGACTGCATAAGGATTGGCAATCAGCCGCGCAGCCTGAGCGATGACATCATCCCATCGCCACAGATAAGCGGACAACTCCGCGGCGGAAACCGCAGCACTATCGTCGCCCGCTTCCGCGTGTCGGACAAGGACGGGCAATGCCGCTTCGACATTCCCTCGGAGCGCTTCGATGCGGGCGAGATCAACCTGACTCTGCTGGTTCATCGATGCCTGAATCCCGGATCATCCATTGACAGGGTTTGTGAACTGCCCGCCACGGCAGCGCCAGATTTCTTCCAGCATTTCGAATCTCAATAAAAAGCCTGAAGCGTGGCGAGTGTCGGTGGCGTTACGCTTAGTGACGTTGCAGGCAGACTATGCGCATTCTGGGGCGTCTCTGCGACTCTCCCACGGGTTGGGGTCATCGCGACATTCCGAGCGAGACGCGGCGCTTTATGGCGTCAATGTCGAGAATCTCGATGTCCTGATCCATGGAAACGGCACGTCGGACATGTGAATGGGCCGACATCGTCCGTGAATTCGACGAAGGCGCCATATGCTTGAATGTCGGTCAATCCCCCTTGAGGTGAGCGTCAACGGAATTCGCTGGCGCGCCGAGCGCGTGTGGTGGCGCCGAGTCTTCTGATGAGAGGCTATAGGCCCAAATATGCGGCCTGAACGCGCTTGTCGCTTGCAAGCTCGGCGCTAGAGCCGTGCATGATCACCTGTCCGCCCTCCAGCACGTAGGCGCGTTCGACCAGTGTGAGCGCGCGGCTAACGTTCTGTTCGACGAGCAGGATGGAAGTGCCCATCTTGTGGATTTCCTGAATTTTCTCGAACGTCACATCACACATCACAGGTGCGAGGCCGAGCGACGGTTCGTCCAGCATGAGCAGGCGGGGTTTCAGCATCATGCCGCGGCCGACCGCGAGCATCTGCTGCTCGCCACCGCTCATGGTGCCCGCGAGTTGCTTGCGGCGCTCCGCAAGACGCGGGAAGATCGTGTAGACGAGATCCAGTGAACTCTCGCGATCCGCCTTCGCGCGGGGCGCGTAGGAGCCGATCTCGAGATTTTCGTTCACCGTCATCTCGGGGAACACCTGACGGCCTTCCGGGACGTGGGCGATGCCGAGTTCTGCGATCTTGTGTGGCGGCAATGCAGCCAGATCCTGGCCCATGAAGGTCACGCGGCCTGCCGTGAGCTTCACGAGTCCGGAAATGGCGCGCAGCGTTGTGCTCTTGCCCGCACCGTTCGTGCCCAGCAAGCCGACGGCTTCGCCTTCGCCAAGTTTGATGGTGACGCCATGAATGGCCGGCACCCTGTCGTAGGCCGCGCTGACGTTCTGAAGCTCGATCATGCGACCCCTCCGTTCGGCGAATGCGCGTACGAGCCAAGATACGCGCGGATCACCTCCGGGTTGGCCATCACGTCCTTCGGATTGCCTTCCGCGATCTTCTGTCCGTGATCGAGCACGACGATATGCTTCGACACGGCCATGATCGCACGCATCAGATGCTCGACGATCACGATCGTCAGGCCGCTGCCCGACAGCTTGTCGATCAGCGCGACCGCCTGATCCACCTCGGACGGATTGAGTCCAGCCATCACCTCGTCGAGGAGCAGAATCTTTGGCTGTGTCGCGAGGGCTCGGGCCATTTCG
Source organism: Hyphomicrobiales bacterium (assembly GCA_017305665.1). Lineage (GTDB taxonomy): Bacteria > Pseudomonadota > Alphaproteobacteria > Rhizobiales > Xanthobacteraceae > Nitrobacter. The sequence continues at coordinate 130,078 of JAFKKH010000020.1, read as the reverse complement.
AGCCTCCGCTGATCGATCGTGGTGATATCGCGGGCAGCGGTGCTTTCGCGTGCAGACAGCCCTACGAATTCGATGACCTCGCGCGCCTTGTCGCGCGCTTCTTCGGGGTTTCGATAGTGCAGGAACGCGCCGGTCATGACATTGTCGAGCACCGTCATTCCGCCGAACGGTTTGGCTACCTGGAAGGTCCGGGCGAGGCCTTGGGCGCACACCTGATACGGACGCATGCCGACGATTTCCGTTCCGAATGCGGTTACCGAACCTTCGTCGGGCCGATGGAAGCCCATGATCAGGTTGAAGGCCGTCGTCTTGCCGGCGCCATTCGGGCCGATCAGCGCGAGGGTTTCGTTCTCCCGCACGGTGAATGACACGTCCTGCACGGCCCGCAGACCGCCAAATCGCTTGTTGAGCTTTTTGATGACGAGCGCGTCGGCCATGATCAGGCCTTTACCAGGCGGGCGCGCCGACGCGCGGCGAGTTCATAGAAGTAGCCCATGATGCCGGTCGGTCGCCACAGGATCACGGCCATCAGGATCAAACTATAAATGGTGAGCTGAATCCCACCGATCCCGCTGCCGAGCCAGCTTTGCAGCAAGGCCGATGTCGTCTCCAGCAAAACAGTACCGATGACCGGTCCCCACAGCGTGCCGATGCCTCCAACGATCGATACCAGTGCGGCCTCGATCGACACGTTGAAACTGAACGCCGTCGCGGGATCGATGAAGTAGATGTATTGAACGTAGAACGTACCGGCGAGGGCGGTGAGAAACGAGCTGATCAGATAGATATCGCGCTTGATGCGTGGCGCGTTGATACCGACTGCTTCCGCGGCATCTTCATCCTCGCCGATAGCAACGAGGTAATACCCCATCCACGATTTCTCGATCTTGTAATTGATGGCGAGCGCCAGTGCGAGCAGGCCGAGCACGACATAGTAATAGCCGGCTTTTTCCTCGAACTGCATCATCAGCGGAGCATTGCCAAGGTTCGGAATCGTCGTACCTTCGGCCCCCCAGGCGAAATCGCGAAACTTCAAGAAGATCAGCATCAAGGCCTGCGCGGTGGCGATGGTTGCGATGGTGAAATAGGGGCCCCGCAAGCGGAAGCAAAGCCATCCGATGGGAAGGCTGGCGAGCATGGCCACGCAGCCGCCGGCTACCATGCCGATCCACGGCGAAATGTCGTAGTTGATCTGCAGAATGGTCGACGTGTAAGCGCCCAGCCCAAAGTAAGCGGCATGACCTAGCGAAAGTTGCTTGGCATATCCACCCATCAAATTCCAGGCGACACCGATGAATGAGAACAGCAGGATCCGGATGCAGATGTCGATGGCGAACGCACTCTCCACGACCAACGGCAGCGCGATCAGCACTGCGACTGCGGCAATCAGGCCGATCACCCAGCGCATATCAGGATTTTTCACTAGCGCGCCTTTCCGCCGCCAAGGCCATTCGGCTTGAAGACAAGCGTCAGCAGGAACATCACGAAGACAACGAGCAGGCCGGAGTCGGCGCCGACAAACTGGATGCCGAGCGACTCCGCTATTCCCATCAAAAGGCTGGCGACCAGTGCGCCAATGACGTTTCCAAGTGTGCCGAGGACAACTGCGATGAACGCCATCAAGACGAAGACCTGTCCGACGAACGGATAGGCCGATTGAAACGGCATCAACAGCGAACCGGCGGCGCCCGCCAGCGCCAAAGCCAGGCCAAACGCGACCGCGAACACGCGATCGGGATTGATGCCCATCAACGATGCAACGTCACGGTTCTGGGACGCCGCCCGCATCGCTTTTCCCAGATCGGTCGTACGCAAGAAGACCCAGAGACAACCGCTGAGCGCCATCGCGACGACGAAAGCGATCAGCTTTGCGTACGGAACGTAGAGGCCTGCGAAATGGAAAGCTTCATCCGAATACCAGGTATGAACCGTGCGATAGTTGGCGGTGAACAGCATCAGCGACAGGTTGAGCAGCAGCAGCGAAAGCGCGAACGTCAAGAATATCTGGGGCATGTCGTTCGGGCCGAGAACCCGACGGATCAGAAAATGCTGGACCAGCACGCCGACCACGAAAAGCACTGGCATCGTAACGACGAGAGAGACGATTGGGTCGATCCCCAGCTGTGTCGATAGAAAGAAGCTGATGTACATTCCGATCATCACGAATTCGCCTTGGGCGAAATTGACGATCTTGACCACGCCGAAAATCAGCGTGACACCTATGCTGACGAGCGCATAGATGCCACCGATGAGCAGGCCGTTGATCACGGCCTGGATGATTGTGCCGACCATCGATTGGTACCGCGATCAGATCTTCAGGAGCGGAGCGCGGGCGTCTTCCTTCGGAAATATGCTGACAAGGTCCGTATTCTGCCACTGCACGCCAACCGGGCGACCGTAGATGTTTTTGCCGTCGGGCCCGAATTTGACCTTGCCGCCCGGCGCCATTGCAGCGTATCCGGAGGAAACGTCGAGCGTCGATAGCGCTTCCCGCACCTTCTTCGGGTCGGGCGATGCCGCGCGTTCCAGCGCGTCCGCCAGCATGAACGTCTGCGCGACAAGGCCACCGGCATATTCAAACGCAAATTCGCCGGTGCGCTTCTTGAATTCGGCGTTCACCTTCTGCGAGTCAGCGTTGATGTCGTGGTTCCAGTGGGCGACGCCCTGCAGACCTTCGGCCGCCTTGCCTACGTTCTTGTAGAAGTCCGGCATGACGAAGCCGCCGGAGCCGCCGTTGATCGCGATATTGAGGCCAACCTGGCGGACGGTACGTACGATCAGGATGAGATCGTTGAGATAGGACAGCGAGAAAAGCGTATTTGCGCCGGAAGCCTTGACCTTGTTGATCAATGGGCTCGCATCCGTGAATCCGGCCGAATACGGCTCGAACATCACGATTTCGACGCCTTCACCGGCGGAAAGTTCCTTCAAGCCGTTCGATGTCGACGTGCCGAACGCGGTGTTCTCGAAGATCACGGCGACCTTTGGCTTGTCGCTGACAAGCTTTGACATCCGCAATTGCGCCTGGGCGAATTGAGACGCGCGAGCGAAGGGGGTGAAGGTGTAGTGACGCCCTTTATTCAATTGGTCGGAGCTGGAGCCGGTAATCAGCGGAACCTTGGCGCGCTCGCATACCTCGCTGGCAATCATGGTGAGGGCGCTGGCGTAGCAGCCGTGAATGGCCGAGAGCTTGTTCCCGTTGATCAGGCGATCCGTTTCGGTGCGGGTGACGGTGGTATCGCTTTGCACATCGGAAATCACGAGATTAAGCTTAGCCCCGCCCATCGATTTGATGCCGCCGGCTTCGTTGACCATATCCACGGCGAGCTTGGCGGCAGCGACGCAGCCGACGCCAATTTGAGCCATACTGCCGGTGGTCGGATAAAGTGCGCCGATATTGATCGTTTCGGCGGCCCTCGAAATGGTCGGGATGGCGGCTATTCCGCTGGCCGCGAGCGAGCCGCCCGCCAGCTTGAGAAAATCGCGACGTTTGACACCGGATCGCCTGGACCTGTCGTTTGATTTTTTCATTTCAATGTCCTCCCTGAATTTCATGCCGCTTTTGCGCGTGCAGATAATTTCGCCGGTTAGGCTAAGGTATTTGAACTCTGATGTGAATACATCGGCCGTCCGGGCGTCGGAAGCCGTGCGACGAGCACGCAGCCACTCTCGGACTCAGTAATGTACAGGTCTTTGTTGTCCGGACCGCCATAAGCGGCATTGGTCGTCGCAAGCCCTTCGCAGGAGCGAATGCGGTACAGCGGCTCGCCGATCCGGCTGAACAGCCAGACTGTTCCGAGGCCGGCATGCGCAATCGCAAGATTGTCCTCTGCGTCCATGGCCAGTCCGTCGGGGCCGCCCAGTCCTCCGGACAGTTGCACGAAGATGCCGACCTTCGACGCCGTGCCGTCGGGCATCAACGGAACGCGCCAGATGCAGTTGCCCCGCGTGACGGCGACATAGAGGATGTGTTCGGCGCCGTTCAGGACCAGCCCGTTCGGGCTAGGGACGTTGCCGACGATCAGGTCGAGTTGGCCATTGCTGCGCAGACGATAGACCCGGCCGGTTGGATCGTGCAGGCCGGTCTGGCCTTGGTCGGTGAAGTAGATGTCGCCGTTCCGGGCAAAGAACAGATCGTTGACGCCCTTGAACCGCTCCGACCATCGGCGGTCGATCAGCGGGGTGATAGTCCCCGTCGCGGGATCGAGTTGCACCAGCCCGTTCTTGTAGTCGGTAATGACGATGCGGCCATCTTTGTCGATCTTCAGGCCGTTGGGTTCGCCGTCATATTCGGTGATGAGCGTGAACGCACCGGCCGGGTCGATGCGGAAAACCCGTCCATAGGGAATGTCGACGATGTAGAGATTGCCGCTCTTGTCGAAGGACGGGCCTTCGATGAAGGAATCGACCGGTATTCCGCGCCGGTTCACGATGGCCCACGCATTGTCCTTGTCCTTGCGACGGAATTTGTCCGGAAGCCGTGCGAAGACCTTGGTTTCGATAACCGGGGGCGGAGCAAACATGATGGGCGCCTTCAGGGTAGCGCGGCCACCCGGGAGGGCAGCCACATCGCGATTTCAGGGAAGAACACCAGTAACGCAAGCAGGATAAACATGATGAGATGAAAGGGAATCGTTCCCATCACCACGTCGCTCAGCTTGCCGCTCCAGATGCTCTGGATCACGAACAGGTTGATGCCGATCGGCGGCGAGATCTGTCCCATCTCGATGAACAGCACGAGAATCACGCCGAACCAGATCGGATCGATGCCGTACTGAACCAGCACGGGATAGAGCAGGGGCACGGTCACGACGATCATGCCGAGGCTTTCGACCAGGCATCCCAGAACCGTGTAGAGCACGAAGAGCGCGACGAAGAACTCCAGTTGGGAGAGCTTGAGGCCGACCAGGAACTGCGTGATCTGTTCTCCCACGCCCGCGTAGCTGATCGCGTAGGAGAAAGCGTAGGCGGCATAGACGATGAACAGGATGTTGCCGCAGACCCTGACCGTCGCCTGCAGCGCGCGATTTAAAATGGCGAAATTGAAATCGCCGCAGCACCAGGCAAGCAGCACCGACAGCAGGCAGCCGACCGCTGCGGCTTCGGTCGGAGTGACGAGGCCGGTGTAAATGCTGCCGATCGTTCCGCCGATCAGGACGACGAACGGGACGACATCGACGCACGCCAGGGCGACTTCGCGCACCGATTTCGGGCCCGCCATCTTCGGCGCGGTGTGTGGCCGCTGCCAGCTATGGAGTGCGATGTAGGCCATGAACATCGCGGCGAGCAGCAGTCCGGGCATCACGCCGGCCATGAAAAGCTTCGCCACCGACGTTTCGGTGAACGTGCCATAGACGATCATGGCGATGCTCGGCGGCAGCAGGATGCCGAGAGTCCCGCCAGCGGCCAGCGAGCCGGCGGAGATGCGCGGGCCGTATTCGCGCCGCATCAGTTCCGGCAGCGCGACGCGGCCGATCGACGCCGCTGTGGCGACGCTCGAGCCGCTGATCGAGGCGAAAATCGCGCATCCCGCGATATTGGTCTGCAGCAAGCCGCCGGGAAGCCAGGTCAGCAGTACGGACAGGCCGCGATAGACACGTTGACTGAGCCGACTTTCCTGCAGGATTTCCGACATCAGGATGAAAAGCGGGATCGCGCTCAGCGTGAAGCTGTTCATGCTGCCCCAACTGACCAGGCCTAGGCCTTTCAGTCCGGCCATACCCGATTGAAGCAGAAGATACAGAATAGACGGAACGAGGATCGCGAACGGGATCGTCATGCCGGCGCAGAGAAGGCCGATGAACACGGCCAGAACGACAAAAAGCTCGACGCCTGGTGTCATGCCGCACCACCGGTGCGCAGCAGCGCGAGCTTGACCATGATCGATCGCACAAGTGCAAGACAGAGCAGGGCCATACCGAGGCCCATTGCGCTTTGCGGGAACCAAAGCGGGGTCTGCAGCAGCGTCGCCGCGACGTCTGCCGAGCGCCACGAATTCATGGCGAGACGGATCAACTGCCAGGTGACGGCAATCGAAGCTGCGAGCGATAGCAGATCGAAGATTGTTTGCGAGATCAATTGCCCGCGACGGCCAAGCCGCATCTGGATCAGTTCGACCCGGTGAAAGGCGCCGTGAGCTTCTGCGACCGGCATGCTGAGAAAGGTGATCGCGACGAGCAGGTAGCCGACCACTTCGTCGGAAATCTGCAGTGACGTGCCGAAAACGTTTCGCGCAATCACCTCCATGGAAATGAGTGCGATGGCTGCGACCAGAAGCAGGCTGCAGACGGCTTCGGACACCCGGTCGATGATCGATGCCCCGGCGACCGGGGCATCGATGCGGTGAGGCATGTCATTCGGTGTGAGTTCCGACATGGTTCACCTTCCAAGAGCGGCACGCACCTGCTTCAGAGCTTCAACGGCCTCAGGGCCTTTGGATTTTGCCCATTGGTCCCAGTAGCTCGAGATTATCTTGGTGGCTTCATCCACATCGGCCTGAGTCGGCTTGGTGATGGTCATGCCGCCTTCGGCGAGTTTCTTGGTTAGGCCGTCTTCCTCGTCTTCCATCGCCTGGGTGATGCGCGGAAGGTTGTCTGCGAACGCCTTGCGGACCTTGGTCTGGATATCGGGCGAGAGTTTATCGAACCGATCCTTGTTCACGATGATGACGGAGTTGAAGTAGTTGATACCGAGCCTGAAGTTGAACTTCAGCAGATCGCGCCAGATGTTGCCGCCGCCGGTATTGGCGGTCAGCACGCCATCGACGACGCCTCGATCGAGTGCGGAGGGCACTTCAGGAGCGCCGATGGTGACGGGAACGCCGCCGAGGCGCTTGATGAACTCACCTTGCTCGGGTGACGTCACGCGAATCTTCTGGCCCTTGAAGTCCGCCAGGGAAGTCAGCTTGTTGCGCGAATAGGCGACCTGATATGGATAGAGGTACTGGCCGAGAACGACGAGGCCCTTTCGCCCGAAGGCTTTTTCAAGGTGCGGCGTCATGATCGCGGCGGCCTTGTCGTATTCCTCGCGCGAGCGGATCAGCATCGGCAACCGCAGGACGCCGCCAATCGGCACGTTACCGAGGAAGTATCCATCATCGCCCATCTGAACGACGTCGTCGCTCACGGCAGGTGTGATGTTGGTCGTGTTGATAGGAAGCGACCCGCCGAGATGCAGGCGAATGTTCAACGCGCCATTGGTGTCTTTCTGGATTTGCTCAATCGCGGAATTGAGGCCTTTCACCGCGGCAACAGTCGCCACGGGATTGTAAACATAGAGATTCCAGTTTTCGGCGGCGGTAGCGGCGGGGATCGATGGCAGCAGCGTTGCAAGGGCGAAAAACGTTGCCAGTGCTGCGGCGCGAAATTGAGCAATTCGCATTCTCGTTTCCTCATGTCTTTTGTTTTTCTAACTGCCATCAAACAACGTACCGCAGTGGAGGGAAAGATCGGATGTAAAACATCACATATGTGATATGTGCGTTTTCGACGGCAAAACGTGTTGCGACTGTACCGCTCGATGCAGTTTATCGAGCGACGCGCGGCGGTCGTGCCATCGGTCGCTGCAATCAGATTGTGCAGAACAAATTCAGTCGGAAGAGCAGCGTTCTGATGGACACAACACCGACCGACGGCCCTTTGGGGGGCATTCGCGTCATCGACTTCACCAACGTCATCATGGGACCGTATGCGACCCATGTGCTCGCCGATATGGGAGCCGACGTCATCAAGGTCGAAAGTCCCGAAGGCGATTCGTTCAGGTCTTACAAGCCGAACCGCAACACCGGCATGGCAGGCGGATTCCTGCATCTCAATCGCAACAAGCGCAGCGTAGTGCTGGATCTCAAGACGGCGGCGGGTCGTGAGGCCCTCGACAGGCTGATTGCGACAGCGGATGTTTTTGTTCACTCGCTGCGCCCCAAGGCGATCGAGAAGCTTGGATACACCTATGATCGGGTCAAGACGATCCGGTCTGACATCATTTATTGCGGTGCCTACGGGTTCGGCAATGCCGGGCCCTATCGCGACAAGGCGGCCTACGACGATATCATTCAGGCCGGTGCCGGCCTTGCAGCACTTCATCAGGCGGCGCGGGGCGCACCTGCCTTCATGCCTACCGTTTTGTGCGACAAGCTGTCGGGGCAGGCGATTGCCTATTCGGTGCTCGCGGCGCTGTTTCAGCGTGAGCGCGGCGGCGGCGGTCAGGCGATCGAAGTGCCGATGTTCGAGACCACGGCGGAGTTCGCCTATATCGAGCATCTGCTGGGGTTTGCTTTCGATCCGCCATTGAGCGAGCCCGGCTATACAAGGGTCGTCAGTCCGACACGCAAGCCGTTCAAGACCAGCGACGGCTATATGTGCCTGTTGCCGTATTCGGATCGGAACTGGCGCGATTTTTTCGATTTCATCGGACGGCCGGAAATGAAGGAGGATACGCGCTTCCACTACCTCACCGAGCGCGTCCTGCACATCGAATATCTTTACGGCATCGTCGAGGAGGAAGCCGTCAAGCGAACGAACGCCGAATGGGTCGAATTCTGTGATCGCGTCAGCATTCCCTGCATGCCGGTTCTGTCGCTCGGCGATCTCCCCGACGACCCGCACATGAAAGCCGTCGGCATGTTCGGTTATGACGATCATCCGACCGAGGGCCGGTACAAGACGATCCGGCGACCGGTGTCATTCAGTTCCGCGCCATTCCGTATTCGCCGGCATGCGCCTCGTCTTGGCGAGCATACCGACGAGATCCTCAGGGAGATCGGCTTGCCGAAAGATGCAGCGGCAGCAACCGAATGAGGCAGCGGTGACGTGCGAAGCCGATAGGTCGGCTGTCATTTCCAACTATGCGGGCGACGTTGCTCGCACTCAACAAGAACAGCAAAAAACGGGAGATCAATAAAATGCTGTCCACCACCAGACGAATGCTTCTAACGGCCGCGCTCAGCTGCGCACTGATCGGGCCCGCAGCCGCTGAAGTTGCGAAGGTGCGTATCGGCCTGCAGTACGGCCTGACCTACCTGCCGGTCGTCGTCGGGCAGAGCGCGGGCCTGTTCGACAAGAACGCCAAAGCGCTCGGGCTGCCCGGCCTCGATGTCGAACTGACCCGCTTCAGCGGATCGACCGCGATGAACGAGGCGCTGCTCTCGAAGAACGTCGAAGCAGGAACACTGGGTACCGCCGGGGCTCTGATCGCATGGGACAAGACGCGCGGACAGCAGCACATCAAGACCATCGGGTCGCTCTCGAGCATCGTGTATGTGCTGTTTACCAATCGCGAAAACATTAAATCGTTCAAGGATTTCACGCCGAACGACAAGATCGCCGTGCCGGCCTTCAACTCGCCGCAGGCGATCCTTTTGCGGGCCATGGCGGCGAAGGACGGAGATGCATCGCGAGCAGACAAGCTGATGGTGACTCTGCCGCATCCGGATGCGTCCGCTGCGATCATGAGCGGAAAGGCGATCGGTGGCTATTTTGCGACACCGCCATTCACCCAGATGGTGGAGAAAAATCCAAACGTTCATGTCGTGATGAAATCAACGGCGATCAGCGACGGGCAGAAGGTCACGGGCGCCACGCTGACGGCGCAGCAGTCCTTCGTCGATGCCAATCCGAAGGTCGCGCAGGCGTTGCTGCGCGGATTGCAGGACGCTGACAAGCTGATCAAGGACGATCCGAAGCAGGCCGCCGAGATCTATCTGAAGTCCGAGAAGGTCCAGATGACGGTCGAGGACGTTCAGAAGATCCTGACCGATGGCACGGTCAGCTATTCGACCGAGCCGGAAGGTATCGAACTGTTTGCCAAGTTCATGATCGATCAGGGCATGCTGCGTAAGGCGCCAGCGGGCTGGAAGGACGTGTTCTTTCCGATCGATGGTGGCAACAACCACTAACCTCTCCCCAGCATCCGGAGGCGAGCCGTGCTTCAGCCCAACGTGAACGATTCAAGCGGCGGTGAAGCGCTTTTGCAGGTCAATGGCGTGACGCTGCAATATCGCACGCCGGAACGGCGGGTGACCGCGACCTATAGGGTGGATTTCGACATCCACCCTGGCGAGCGGCTGGTTTTGTTGGGACCGTCTGGTTGCGGCAAATCCACCTTGTTGAAGGCCATCGCTGGATTCATCCGGCCGGTCGAGGGATCGATCCGACTCAGCGGCGCGCCGATCACGCGCCCCGGCCCTGACCGGATGATGGTTTTTCAGGAGTTCGATCAGCTCCTGCCGTGGAAGACGGTGCGCCACAACGTGACGTACCCGATGCGCTGCAATGGTGTCTCAGCCGAAGAAGCCAACCGGCGCGCCGAGCAGGTGATCGAGAGTGTCAACCTGTCCGGATTCATCGACTCCTATCCGCATACGCTGTCCGGCGGCATGAAGCAGCGCGTCGCGATCGCCCGGGCCATGGCCATGCGTCCGTATATCCTGCTGATGGATGAGCCGTTCGCGGCGCTTGACGCGCTCACCCGCCGCAAGATGCAGGAAGAGCTGGTCGCGCTATGGGAGGCGGTTGGCTTCACGCTGATCTTCGTCACCCATTCGATCGAGGAGGCGGTCCTGGTCGGCAGCCGCGTCGTGGTGTTGTCGCCGCATCCCGGACAGGTCTGTGCCGAGATCAACGTTGATCATCTCGGTGGACCAAATTCCAGCGGCGAGGATTTTCAAGCTGCCTGCCGCCGGATTCATGACCTGTTGTTTCCGTCTGCTGGAGAAGCACAATGATCGACGCCAAGCAGGCCGGAGTTCGGCCGCCGTTCGTATCTCCAGTGAAGCGCCAGGATTTCACACGGAAGGTCGTTCCCGTGTCTGAAATCGGGACGATCGAGGTGCCGCTGCCATGGACGCAGCGCATCTGGAACTCGTCGCTGGTCCGGCGCGGCGTCATTCTGGTGATCCTGGCCATCGTATGGGAGAGTTACGGCCGCTGGCTCGATAACCCCCTGAGTTTCCCGACGCTGAGCGAGACCCTGACCTCGCTTTGGACCGACATTGCCAGCGGCACGATTCCAGAGCGATTGCAGGTCACCCTGCGCATCCTTCTGATGGGCTATGGTCTCGGTATTCTGCTGGCAGCGTTACTGACGACGTTGGCGGTCTCGACGCGTTTTGCCACGGACCTGCTGTCGACGCTGACTGCGATGTTCAATCCGATGCCGGCGATCGCACTCCTGCCGCTGGCGCTTCTGTGGTTCGGACTTGGCGTGCCCAGCCTGATCTTCGTTATCGTGCATTCCGTGCTCTGGGCGGTTGCGCTCAACACCCATGCCGGTTTCCTGTCGGTGTCCAACACGCTGCGGATGGCCGGCCAGACTTTTGGATTGCGCGGATTGCGCTTTGTCACGGGCATCCTGATTCCGGCGGCATTCCCGGCCATTCTCAGTGGTCTCAAGATCGGCTGGGCTTTCGCATGGCGAACGCTTGTTGCGGCCGAACTGGTGTTCGGCGTCTCGGCGGGACAGGGCGGCCTCGGTTGGTACATCTTCGAAAAGCGCAACCTGCTCGAAACATCCGGTGTGTTTGCCGGCCTGATCACTGTGATGATCGTCGGCCTGTTCGTGGAAGGCGTGATCTTCCAGACCATCGAGCGCCTCACGGTGCGGCGTTGGGGAATGCATGGCGGCTGACGATGTGCTGGTCGCTGAGTTGAAAGAAGGAATCTCGAATGTCTGAGAGCGTGAAATACGAGCAGGACGATGGTGTCGTCACGCTGACGCTGAACGAGCCGGCTACCCGTAACGCGATTTCGCCGGCGATCGTCGAGCAGCTTGTCGCGTATTGCGCCCGGATCAATCAGGACATGTCGGTGCGGTGCGTCATCGTGACCGGCGCTGGCGAGGGCTTTTCGTCCGGGGGCAACGTCAAGGAAATGCGGGATCGCACCGGTCTGTTCGGCGGGACGCCGGCTGAAATCCGGCGCGGCTATCTTCACGGCATCCAGCAGATCCCGCTGGCGATGTATGATCTGCAGGTGCCGTCGATCGCCGCCGTCAACGGGTTCGCCGTCGGAGCGGGCTGCGACCTGTCGCTGATGTGCGACATCCGTATCGCGGCCGATAATGCCGAATTCGCCGAAAGCTTCATGCGTGTGGGTCTGGTGTCCGGCGATGGCGGCGCCTGGTTCCTGCCGCGCGTCGTCGGCCTGTCGCGGGCCTACGAGATGACCTTCACCGGCAATTTCATCAAAGCCGACAAGGCGCTCGAATGGGGCCTTGTCTCCCGCGTGGTCCCGAAGGGTGAATTGCTGGCCGAAGCGCAGAAGATGGCGAAGCAGATCGCCGCCTATCCCGCGCAGTCGATCCGGATGTGCAAGAAGCTGGTTCGTGATTCCGCCGCCATCGGACTGCCGACCCATCTCGAGATGGCCGCGAGCATGCAGGCGCTGATCCAGCACACCGCGGATCAGCACGAGGCGGTGACTGCGTTCCTCGATAAGCGCAAGCCGGTGTTCAAGGGCATCTGACCACAAACGTCGACCCAAAGAATCTTGAGGGATCATCCATGCAGGCGTTTCGATTCGAGGCTCTCTCGCTTCCGCCCGAAGCTCAGGCCATGCGCAAAAAGGTCCGAGCCTTCCTGCAGGACGAACGGTCGCACAACCGTTTTGCAGCGCATCGCTCCTCGTGGTCGACCTTCGATGCTGAATTCAGCCGTCGCGCCGCGGCCGCGGGCTTCGTCGGCATGACCTGGCCCAAGCAATACGGCGGTGGTGAATATTCCAATCTCGAGCGCTTCGTCGTCACCGAGGAAATGCTGGCCGCGGGTGCGCCCGCTGGCGCACACTGGATCGCCGATCGTCAGTCGGGACCGCAGATCCTCAAGCATGGCAGCGAGCGTGCTCGCGCAACAATCCTGCCGAAGATCGCGGCCGGCGAATGCTATTTCGGGATTGGCATGAGCGAGCCGGATTCGGGGTCTGATCTCGCCGCCGTCAGGACCAAAGCGACGCGAGTCGATGGCGGCTGGACCATCAACGGATCGAAGATCTGGACCTCGAATGCGCATCGCGTTCACTATCTTATTGTCCTGGCGCGGACCTCGCCGCTCGACCAGGACCGGCACGCCGGGCTGACGCAATTCATCGTTGCGACTGACTCCAAAGGCATCCAGATCCGGCCGATCCTCAACATGGCCGGTGGCCACGAGTTCAATGAGGTGTTCTTCAAGGACGTGTTCGTGCCGGACGACATGGTGATGGGCCAACCCGGCGAGGGCTGGAAGCACGTCACCGGTGAACTGGCGTTCGAACGCGCCGGTCCGGACCGGTTCATGTCGGATATTCGTCTTCTGGTGAGCCTCATCGATAAGGTTGGCGCCGAGCCGTCCGAACGACAGGCGATCGCGGTGGGCCGTTGTGTCGCGCATTTCTCCGCGCTGCGGCGGATGTCGGCGTCGATCGCGGGGCTGCTCGAGCGTGGCGAGCGCCCGATCACCGAGGCGGCGCTCGTCAAGGATGTCGGCACTGCGTTCGAGCGCGAGATTCCCGAGATGGTCCGCAGTCTGGTGCCTAGCGAGTCCAGTCTCGATGACGAGGACGAATTTTCGCAAGCGCTGGCGCATGTGCTGCTGCATGCGCCGTCGTTCACCCTTCGCGGGGGCACGCCGGAAATCCTGCGCGGCATGATTGCCCGCGGCCTGGGATTGCGCTGACTTTCGGAGGTTGCCATGTCGGAAGATTTCTCAAAGATCATGATCGAGCAGGTGGGGCGCCTGTTCGAAAAGCAGGTGTCCAAGGACGTGCTGACGGCAGCCGACAGCGGCGAGTGGCAGGAAGGATTGTGGGAGGCCGTCAGTGAAGCCGGCCTTCCTCACGCCATGGTCGCTGAGGCCTCCGGCGGTCTCGGCCTCGCGCCGGCGGACGCCATGAGTCTGATGCGGCGGATGGGCTATCATGCGTTGCCGTTACCGCTTGCCGAGACGATGGTCGCCAATCACCTGTGGGTCGAGGCCGGAGGTTCGCTGCTCGACGGACCGACGACCTTTGCGCCCGTTACCGCGGACGACAGGATCGCGATCGCCTTCAACCGCGAAGGCGCAACACTGAACGGCACGATCGGCCATGTGCCCTGGGGCGGCGATGTCCGTCATCTCGTGATTTTTGCGCGCGACGAGAAGGGGGTGGGTTACCTTGCGCATGTAGAGCGCGATACGGTTGGAACCAATCAGCGCCGGCGCAACGTCGCGTACGAGCCACGCGATAATCTGCAACTGGATCGGATCGACGTACCGCTTAACGCGGTCCTCAAGGCTCCGGACACCTTGGGTGGCGATGGACTTCTGTCTTACGTGGCTGCGATACGCGTGCAGCAGATGGTCGGCGGCATGGAGCGCGCGCTCGATTATGCGCTGACCTATGCCAACGAACGCGTGCAGTTCGGTCGACCAATCGGAAAGTTTCAAGCCATTCAGCATATGCTGGCCGTCGCCGCAGGACATTTTGCTGCGGCGTCGGCCGCGGCCGACGCCATGGGCGAGAGTGACATCTTCGCCGGCGACCGCTTTGCAATTGCGGTCGCGAAATCGCGGTGCGGCGAAGCGGCGGGGCATGTCGCTGCGGTATGCCATCAGGTTCACGGCGCGATGGGATTTACCCACGAGCATGCGTTGCACTTCGTCACGCGCCGCCTTTGGTCGTGGCGCGATGAGGGCGGCTCGGAAAGTTATTGGCAGGAATGGATCGGCCGGAACGTCTGCGCGATGGGCGGCGAAGCGCTGTGGCCGTCGATTACCGGGTTTCGCTGAGCGCGAATCGACGCGCTGAATTGCGTCAGCCCGGCTCTTGAAGCAAGATTTGCCGACACGTTGATACGGTCGAGGCGATTGCCGGATGCCAGTGAAGAATCGATCCATGACGCGCCGCGCGCGCGAAGTTTCTGTCGTCGATGCGACGACAGAAAAGCATGCGGTGGTCAAATCGGCTGCGCGCGTGCTGCGCATTCTTGCGATATTCGACGACGTGCAGCGCGGGATGCGGGTTGGCGAGATCGCCGAACGTGCGGGCTATCCCCAATCGTCCACGTCGGTATTGCTGCAAAGTCTGACAAAGCTCGGTTACCTGGAATTCGATTCCATCGATCGGTCCTATATCCCAACCATGCAGGTGGCATTATTGGGTTCGTGGATCGCGAACGGGATGGCGGCAAACGGCACGGTCGGGCGCCTGATGGATGAACTCAGCGCGGAGACCGGCGCAACGATCACTGTTGCGTTGCGCAACGGGATCTATGCGCAATATGTCCACGTCATTCAGGCGATCAACAGCACGTTGCGGCTGCACACGCCGACAGGAACCAATCGTTTGCTGGTATGGTCGGCCGCGGGTTTCGCGCTTCTGCGTGACGTTCCCGATGACGAAATCCGGATTCTCGTTCGAAGGACGGCGGCCGAGCAGCAGACCCACAAACTGGAGATCAAGCAGGTTCTCGAGAACGTGAGGGAGTTTCGCCGCCAGGGTTATTTCTTCTCACGCGAGTTGGTGACGCCAGGCGGCGGGCATATTTCGATGCGGCTGCCGTTGACGGAGGGGCGCGCTCAGAGGTCTCTCGCCATTGGCGTGTCCGGCTGGATCGAGGACATCGACCGTCAAAAGAAGCGTATCATCCGCGCGATGCGTGCCACCATTCAACGTCACTTTCCGTAAAATTTTCTTTCGGGTAAATTTTTCTCGCTTAGCCGGCGGCCAAGTTTGATTAGAAAACCCAATTGCGGCGGGTGATGGATATAGAATAGCTTCTATGATGTCTGGCGTCGGCGAGACGAGGGGGCGGTTGCTGACCATAGGGAGTTGCAGCGTGGCTCTTTCAAAGCGAAACTTTTTGCGCTGCATCGTGGCCGCGATTGTCACGTGCTGGATTCAGTCGGCCTTTGCGCTGGACCCTCGGTATCCGGATTGGCCATGCCAGCAACTGAAGGTGCCGGGAATTGCAGTTGCAAGCGTCTGGGCCGGGCCGTCGATCGACACTGGAGATCAGGCAAAACCGGTCGACACGAAACAAGCCGAACTGGTATCGCGGCTGGCGGCTCGCCGTACTCCGATTGAGGATGCCCGGAAATTGATTGCTGACTATGTCGTTGGCACGAGCGCGGAAAGACAGAAAAAAGGAACAGCACTTTTCGCCGCCTTGTACTCGACGCTTGATGCGCAGCGTGACGAGGTGATGAACGGCATCGAGCGTTTTTCGCGCAAGCAAAAGGCCGCCGCCGATGACATCCGTAAGGAAGTGGACAAGCTGCGGGAAATACAGGACAAATCGAACGGCGATCAGACGCAGGTCCAGGAACTCACTAGCCGGCTTGCGTGGCAGACGCGCATCTTCGAGGATCGGCGGAAATCGACATCCTATGTATGTGATGTACCTGTCCTGATCGAGAAACGACTGTTTGATTTAGGACGTGCAATTCAGGACGCCATGAACGCCGACTCGTCAAAGCCATGAAGGCCAGAAGTTCCCGATCGGGAAGATCGGGAAAGGGAAGTCGGCTATTCGGCAGGGCGCGGCTCCGGCGTGGCATCTTTCAGCGGCAGGCCGGCCGCAAGCCAGCCGTCGGTCCCTTCGCGATACCACGCAACATTTGAGTAGCCGAGCGAGAGCGCTCGCTTCGCTGCGTTCCACGACATCCAGCAATCCGTCAGACAATAAAGCACGATCAGTCTGGTGTGATCGCCATGGGTCGCTTTCTCCAATCCCTTCGCAAAGTAATCGGCCATGCTGGGCGCGAGCTTGCCGTAGCCGGTGTCAGGCAACCAAATGCTGTCGGGAATATCGGCGCGCGGCTTGTCGTGCCAAAGCGTTCCCTCCGGCAGGCTCCGTGGCCGCGGTGGTCTCGGCAGCACATCGATGAAAGACGCGGTACGGCTCCGCCAGATTTTTTCCGCCTCTGGCGTCCCTACGACCCTGGCGCCCCGCAACGTTGCAGGTGTCGGCGCGCGATAATCCTCAAGACGATAATCATTCGGCTCAAGTACTTCCGCCGCCCGAGCGCCCATGACGGCAAATGCAATCATCGCAAATGCAGTCAGAGCAGCGGGATTCATCATGGCCGTTTGGAAAGCGTCTCTGATGTGATCGGTTTATTGGTTTCATCGAGAATCGGGATGTTGTAGCTGATCAGGAGCTTGTTGATCTCAACCTGGTTCTCCGTAATCAGCTTGTTGAGCGTGCGTTTCCACTCCTGATCTGCCGGACGGACAGCCATGCCGATCCGATACATCATTTGTGGACCCGTGGTCTCCTTCACCAGCGGCACCACTACTAAGGGCGGGTTGGCTTTGGCAGCGTAATAGCCTGCCATCGGCCCCCACAATATGCCGCAATCGATGTTGCCTTGATTGAGATCGTCGATCATGGCTTGCGCAGAAGAGTCCGCGCGCGTGTCGATGAATAGCGGATAGGATTTGGCGTGCCCCAAAAGGCCGTTGGCTGCCATATAGGTGCTTGGTGGCGTCTTGGCGACGACGCCGATCCGTTTGCCCTTGAGCCGTGGGTCGTTGATGGCGGTGACATCTTCAAGTCCGCTACCGCGTTTAGTGATCAGGGCATAGGTCGTTCGGTAGTAGGGGATGGTTGCCTGCGCCTGATCGTCGCCTTGCGGGAATCCTATGATCACATCGCAACGGTATGAGCCGAGCGTCATCCGGACAAAACCCGTAGCTTGCGGGAAATACGTGTAGCTGAGTTTTTTGCCGAGCTTGGCAGCGAACAATTCAGCGAGCTTATTTTCAAAGCCTTCGCTCTTGTCGTTCGAGAACGGCAGGTTGCGCGGATCACCACAGGCGCGAAACACGTCAGGATCGACGAGTTCGAGCGAGCCGGCTTTGTTGTCCTGCATAGGTGTTTGCGCAAGGGCCTTGACCGGCAGGAGCGTAATCAATCCGCAAGTCAGCATACCGAGTGCGGCAATCACAATCGCCGTTCGGGTCGATGACCGTGGCAAAGGCCGAACGAAGTCTTGGGCATGGGTTGCGTTCATCTGATACCTGCGTGACTGGCGTCGGCTTTTGGAGCGCTGGCCTTGCTGCGATACGTGCAAATTCTCCAGGAGCATCATTAGTCTCATCTGGATAAAGAATTGCTGGTGTCGCGTAGCGCTGCAGGCAGCGAGTGAAAGCGAAAAAAGATTAGGTAACTGGTCCGTCATAAGCAAGGTATGATTTGGAACAGATCGGCGATCCCTTGCGCTGCAGCGTGCGTAGGAACCCAAAGGTTGATACGCGGAGCAATGATGTCAATCAAACCTGACAGTTGCGAAGCACGACGAGCAGCTTACGGCGCGCTGCTCCATGCGAGTGGTCACACGCAAAGTCGCGTCACCAGGTCGAGGACTTCTCGACGTCCTATGGCCGCAATGGTTGGAAAGGCCTATTTTTATAGGGATTTCGCTTGGCCTCGATACGTTACGAGCGCTTTCCTCGCTGTCGTTTTCTTTTTCGTTCTGGGCTCTTTCGATTGCGATGCACAATCGGAAACGTCGCTGACGCCGTTGCAAATCTCCGAGATCGCGCCGGGCGTGTTTGTTCACATTGGTCATATCGCTATGATGAACGAGGCCAACCAGGGCGACGCGGCCAATGTTGGCTTCATCGTTGGCGATGATGCTGTGGCCGTGATCGACACTGGCGGAAGTGCTCGCGAAGGCGCACGCTTCCTTGCTGCGATCCGCTCCGTGACGCCGAAGCCTATTCGCTACGTCATCAATACACATGTTCACCCCGATCACATTTTCGGCAATGCTGCATTTGTGCGAGAGGGAAATTCTCTTGCACGAGAGCGAACTATCTTTGTTGGACACAAGAATTTGCCGCGTGCGTTGACGGCGCGGGGCGATTATTATCTCAAGGCATTTCGCAGCGTGCTCGGCGATTCCCTGATCGATGAGGTAAAGATCGTTCCGCCGACGTTGCTCGTCGATGATGAAATGAAAATTGATCTAGGCAACCGCACGTTGACGTTAAAGGCGTGGCCACCCGGACATACCGACAATGATCTCACGGTATTCGACGATGCCAGTTCGACGCTATTTGCGGGCGATTTGTTGTTTGTCGAACATCTGCCGGTGATCGATGGCAGTGTCCGCGGCTTTCTCGCTGACATGCCGAAATTGTTGCGCATGCCGGCTGCGCGCGTCGTTCCAGGACATGGACCGGTCGTGGCCGATTGGCGTGGCGCGGTTACAAACGAGCAGCGTTATTTCGAAAATCTGGTCAAGGAAGTGCGCGGCCTGATTGCGAAGGGGGTACCTCTGACCAGGGCGGCAGAAATAGCCGGCAGAAGTCAGCAATCGCAGTGGAAGTTGTTCGATGAGTACGGTTCGCGCAATGTCATTGCCGTGTTCGGTGAACTCGAATGGGAATGACCGTTCTTGTCGCAGGAGGAGGTTTTGGATAAATTTACCGTGGCTCCCTTGTGGAAAAGGAATTCGACCATGTCGATTTTTTCCAGAGTGATCGCTCCGACCTTGATGGCCGCGCTGTGTTTCGGTGGACTGCCGAATTTGGTTGGGTTGTCGCGGGTGAATGCCCAAGCCGCTGCCAGCCAGGACCAGCCATCGGAAGAAACCTGGAACAGCATCAAGGGAGATATCTTCAAGGGTCGCCCCATTCTCGACGGGTCGGGTTTGGTGACGCTTGATGCGCCGCGTCGTGCGGAAGACGCCGCGGTCGTACCGGTAGGCATGCGCGTCAACCTTAGCGGCGGCGACAAGCGCACCCTGAAATCGCTGACGCTGGTGATCGATGAAAATCCAGCGCCTGTCGCCGGCACCTTCACGATCGGCCCCCATGCTGGCGTGACGTCGATTTCGACGCGGGTTCGGGTCAATTCGTATTCCTACGTTCGCCTGATCGCCGAGCTCAGTGATGGCAAGCTCTATGGCGTCAAGACGTTCGTGAAGGCATCCGGCGGTTGTTCGGCGCCGGCGGCTTCGAATTCAGATGCGACCAAGTCGATGCTTGGCCAGATGAAATTCCGCGCTTTCCCGCAACAAGCCAGCGCAGCGCCAGAAGCGCAAATCATGGTGCGTCATCCGCAGAATTCCGGATTGCAAATGGATCAGCTGACGCGGCTCTACATTCCGCCGTTCTTTATCCAAGATCTCAAGATCTGGCAGGGCGACGAACTGATGGTGGAGATGGACGGCGGGATTTCGATTTCGGAAGATCCGAACATTCGCTTTAACTACGAGCCCAATGGCACCGGTCACTTCCGCGTCGAGGCGGTCGATACCAGCAAGCATATCTTCAAGAACGAATGGAGTGTCGAGAAGTCGATGCTGTAGCGCTGGCGTCCTGACAGCCGGCATTGGGGGTCATTGGTTCAGAAGCAGCGGATTTCTGCTTCCGCTTGCGCGCGGCGGAAATTCTGCAAGGCAAGTCGGGCCTGCTCGGTCGACCTGAATTCGGACCCGACCGGGCCTGTAACCTGCGACATCGAAAGAATGGTCTCGGCTGTGACATAGTGATCGTACGGAATGATCGAGGCGATCACGTCGATCGAGCAGGAGCATTTCCGCAGGAGTTCCTGCGTCTCGCCATTGGCTTTCATGCAAGCAAAAACGTAGTCGGCACGCGCAGATGTCGGATAATCGTTGAGATCCTCGGCTTGAGCGTGCGGCGCGGCAATGGAAATCCATGCCACTGACACAGCCGTAAGCCAAAGCAAACCGCGCAGGTTAGTCTTCAGTTCAGAATTGTGCCGCTCAGGATTTCTTGCCGTCGGCCCCGAACTGCTTGAGATAGGCGATGACATTGTCGATGTCCGCTTCCTTGGTCAGACCGGGGAAGATCATCTTGGTGCCGGGAACCTTGACCCGGGGATTCTTCAGATATTCCTTCAGGGTCGCCTCATCCCAGGTAAGTCCTGATTTTTTGTTGGCATCGCTGTAGGAATAACCTGGATAGGAGCCGGCTTTGCGGCCGACCACACCATTCAGCACCGGTCCGACGGCGTTTTTGGCGCCTTCGCCGATCTGGTGACAGGCCTTGCATTTGACAAACACCTTTTCGCCGAGCGCCGCATCCTGAGCGTTTGCCGCGCCAATCGAGAATGCCAGAGCGAAAGCTGCGAATGCGTAAATCCGATATTGTGTCACTGGCTCACCCGTTTTTGATTGCGGCTTTATCCAATTGGAATGGCGAAGTTGCACTGCGGAAGGTGAACAATTTTGTCAGGACCAACTATCGAGGTCAAGCTTGGGTCCGGTAATGCTCGAAAACTCGAGACTAGCTTTTGGTCGTAGCGTCAGGCGCATTATGCATGTTGGCCATCTTGCTGCCGCGAATGCCGTAAGCTAAATCGCCACTTTCGAGCTTCACAAGGTCGTGTGTCGAGAACGGATCGCATAGTGCGCTTCATCGGCTCTTGATGGTGCTGGCCTCTTCATTTTGAAATATCCGCCCGTCGGCCTATGAATGGGTACGGAATTTTCGGGAATGGTCATGACGCCATTCGATCGTGCTCAGATTTCGGCGCTTGCGGTTGACAACGTTAGCCATCGCTATGGTGCGCGCGTTGCGTTGAACGACGTGAGACTGGATGTTCGGCAGTCGTCGTTTACGGTGTTGCTTGGATTGAACGGTGCCGGCAAGTCGACGCTGTTTTCCCTGATTACGCGGCTCTACGCGATCCGGTCGGGTCAAATACGCATCTTTGGCCATGATGTCGGGCGTGAAGCCGGTGCGGCGTTGAGCCAGCTTGGAGTCGTGTTTCAGTCTCGCGCACTCGACATCGACATTTCGGTGCGGCAGAACCTGATGTACCACGCCGCCCTGCATGGCATCGGTACCAGGCGCGCCAACGAGTTGATTGCGCAGGTACTGGATCGGGTCGCCATGGCCGACCGCAGCCTCGATCGCGTCGGCAATCTTTCCATCGGCCAAATGCGGCGTATCGAGATCGCCCGTTCGCTGCTCCATCAGCCACGCCTGTTGCTGTTGGATGAGCCCACCGTCGGTCTCGATATCAAGGCGCGTGCCGATATTCTCGATCACGTTCGCCGCTTGTCGGTGGAGCAGGGTATCGGCGTGCTCTGGGCGACGCACTTGATCGACGAGGTCAGCGACGGCGACGACGTCGTGGTGCTGCACAAGGGTCGGGTGCTTGCGCAGGGCACGGTGCGCGACGTGATAGATCGGTCTGGCGGTACCGATTTGCGCGAGGCGTTCAACCGGCTGACTGGGACGGCCGATCAGATCGAACCGGAAACAGACCGATGACGGTGATCGCCGGCGCAACCAGCAAACACAGCTTTTCGCTGGCGCAGTATTTCATCTGTCTCAGGGGCATCGTCTGGCGTGAAACCCTGCGCTTTATCCATCAGCGCGAACGTTTCATTTCCGCGCTGGTCCGTCCGCTGGTGTGGCTGTTTATTTTCGCCGCGGGATTTCGTCAGGTACTCGGCGTTTCGATCATTCCGCCTTACGAGACCTATGTACTGTACGAGGTCTATATCGCGCCGGGACTGATTGCGATGATCCAGCTTTTCAATGGCATGCAGTCGTCGCTGACCATGGTCTATGATCGGGAGACCGGGGGAATGCGCACACTGCTGGTCAGTCCATTCCCGCGCTGGTGGCTGCTGGCCTCGAAACTCCTGGCAGGCACGTTGGTTTCCGTCCTGCAGGCTTACGCTTTTCTGGTGATCGCCTGGTTCTGGGAGATCGAGGCGCCTCCGATCGGTTATTTTGCGCTGCTGCCCGCATTGCTGCTCAGCGGCTTCATGCTGGGCGCCCTGGGAATGCTGATCTCGTCGCTGATCAAGCAACTGGAGAATTTTGCAGGCGTAATGAATTTCGTGATCTTCCCGATGTTCTTCGCATCCTCGGCGCTATACCCGCTATGGCGAGTCAAGGAGTCGAGCCCGCTATTGTATTACATCTGCGAGCTCAATCCCTTCACGCATGCGACCGAGCTCATTCGCTTCGCACT
Organism: Hyphomicrobiales bacterium; assembly: GCA_017305665.1. Lineage (GTDB taxonomy): Bacteria > Pseudomonadota > Alphaproteobacteria > Rhizobiales > Xanthobacteraceae > Nitrobacter. The sequence continues at coordinate 107,161 of JAFKKH010000020.1, read as the reverse complement.
GTACGGGCGGGTCGCGTGGATTTCCCTGGGCGTAGTGGTCGGCTGCACCGCCGTGTTCCTCTTTGGTGCGATACTCGCCTACGATCCGGCTCGCGGCTTCCTCGCCCGCCGTGGTGGTGGGCCACCAGCCTGAAATTCCCGGTGTGCTCGCGACTGGAGGTTCGTTTTGATGTTTCAGAACGTGACCTTCATGCCGGCGTAGAACGCGCGAGGCCGAGCCGCTGGCTCGATCAGAAGCCGGGAATTTTTCCCGATCAGTTGGAAAAAAAATCCCGAACGCGCAACGGATTCGCGTTTGCCAAACGCAGCCTCCTTGAGCAGTCTCTCAAGCGCAGGTTTGTTGAGGACAATGACGAGCCGCGGCAACAGGGTGGGCGCCATGAACGTTGCGTTGTTACGTGCAGCGACTCGATATCCATTCTTCTTCCCGCACATGTGCGGAGCCACGGCCGTCCTGCTTGCCGTTGGGATCGCAATGGAACCTACGAGCGCACGCGCTCAGGCTAACGCATCCGCATCGACCGAACTGCCGCCAGTTACCGTGATTGCTCCATCGCCGCTATCCGGGACGCGCAGTCCGAAGCCGGCAAGTCGGCAGGTAGCAAGCAGACCGCGAACCACCCGAGTACGACGCGCGCGCGTTCAGGCGCCGATAGTGCAGACGGCGGCCTCAAGGGCCCCGGGGGCTTCCGATCGCGACGCGAGCCTGATTGATCGCGACAAGGTTCCGTCCAATACCGAGGTGCTGACATCGGCGGATTTCAGCCGCAACTATTCGACGAACTTTCTTGATTCCGTGAATCGGAAATTGCCCGGCGTTACGTTGGGCGACCAGACCGGCAATCCGTTCCAGCGCGATCTCGACTACCGCGGTTTCACCGCCTCGCCAGTTCAGGGGACGCCGCAGGGTATCGCGGTCTACCAGAACGGCGTGCGGATCAACGAGTCCTGGGGCGACGTCGTCAATTGGGATTTCATTCCAGAGAAGGCCATTGATCGGGTTTCGCTCTTTCCCAACAATCCTGTCTTCGGCCTCAATGCGATCGGTGGCGCGCTGAGCATCCAGATGAAGAACGGCTTCACCTATCAGGGCTCCGAGGCCGAACTGTTCGGGGGCTCCTACGGACGCGTGCAGGGCAGCGTGCAGGCCGGCGCCCAGAAGGACAACGTCTCCGCATACGCGGCGTTCGAATCCGCTTACGACAGAGGCTGGCGCGACTTCGCAAATTCGTCTCACGTGAATCGCATGTACGTGGACGTTGGTGCGCGCAACGACGACACCGAATTCCACGTCAATTTCACCGGCGCCAGCAATTTGCTCGGGAATGTCGCGGCAACGCCGATCCAGATGCTCAATCAGCGGTGGTCGAGCGTCTATACCTGGCCGCAGTCGACGCTGCTTCAACTCGCTTTCGTTAACGCGACCCTGAATCACAATTTTTCGGACACATGGTCGTTCCAAGGTAACGCCTACTTCCGCGGCTTCCGGCAGTCCCATATCGACGGCAACGGCACGGATGTCGCGCCCTGCGACGATCCCACGAACTTGTGCATCGGCGATGGCCTTCCGATCTCAGGTCCAGCGAGCGGTGGTCCACCGACACCGAACACGCTCGGGAACGCTTTCCTTGGCGAAATCGATCGCAACCAGGCTGCGACCAACAGCTTCGGCGGCACAGCCCAGTTGACCAATACGGACCGGCTGTTCGGGCACGATAACCACGTCGTGATGGGCGTCAGTGTCGATCATGGGAATACACAATTCACTGCAACCAGCGAACTCGGGACAATCGATCCGAACAATCTGTTCGTCAGCGGCACCGGGGTCTTCATCAACCAGCCGGATGCCGGCCTCAGCCCGGTCGATCTGCGTGCCACCAACACCTACACCGGCGTCTACCTCACCGATACGTTCGATGTAACCAACAGGTTTTCGGTGACGGCGGGCGGGCGATTCAATTACGCGCAGATCGATTTGCAGGACCAGACCGGAACCAATGACCTGCTCAACAGCAACAACCGCTTCCAGCGCTTCAACCCGGTAATCGGCGGCACCTTCAAGATCACTCCGAACCTCACCGCCTATGCCGGCTATTCAGAGGCCAATCGAGCGCCGACGCCGCTCGAGCTCGGCTGTTCTGATCCCAACCATCCCTGCATGATTGACAGCTTTCTGGTGGCCGATCCGCCACTCAAGCAAGTCGTGTCGCATACTATCGAGGCAGGACTGCGCGGTGGCTGGGGACGCGATGCACGGTTCGGCATGCTAACGTGGGGCCTCGGCGTGTTCCGGACCATGTCCGACGATGACATCATCCAGGTCACAAGCCCGCTTGGCGTGAATAATTTCGGCTTCTTCCAGAATGCGGGACAGACGCTGCGGCAAGGCATCGAGGCCAAGCTCGATTATCGATTCGGGCGATGGAATGCCTACGCAAACTACACCTATATCGACGCGACCTACCAAAGCGCGAACACACTGTCGTCTCCGGGCAATCCAAATGCTTTGACCGACCCAAATAACGACGACGTGCAATTTATCAATGTCAAGCCGGGCGACCATATTCCGGGCATTCCCGCGCATCGATTCAAGGCCGGCATCGAGTACCAAGCCACGGACGCATGGAAGGTCGGAGCCGACGTGAACGTCGTGGGTAGCCAATGGCTCGCTGGCGACTCCACCAACCAGAGCCCGAAGGTGCCGGCCTATACTGTCGTCAACCTGCACACCTCATATCGAATCACGCCGAATATTGAGGTGTTCGGCCTGATCAACAACGTCTTCAACCAGCACTACTATCTCGGCGGCACGTTCTTCGGGGCCGGTGGCTTTACGAGTGCCGGCGGTGCCCCCAATCTGATGGCGCAACTGAGCGATCCCCGCTCCTTCGTGCCGGGCATGCCGCTCTCCGCGTATGCCGGTATCAGGGCAAAGTTCTAGGCAGCATTTCTCGGTCCGACCGCGAATGAGTCCTATCGCGGATGTACTTGCGCAAGCTATCAGAACTCGGTGGCATGGAGGGGGCATTGGGAACGAGCGCCTCGACAGTTACCCCTCGGGCTGTCGAGGCGACCGTCATGGTGCCGCCCAGCGCAAGCACCCGCTCGCGCATCCCGATCATGCCGAAACCTTGCTTGTGATCGGGCGGAAGACCAGCGCCGTTGTCGCGCACGCTGACTTTGGTTGCTTCGATCCTATCAGATGTGGTTCCTATCTGCCGATAGGATGCAGGCTGAACTGTAATCTCGACTTCGGTCGCGCGGGCGTGCCGGAATACGTTGGTCAGGGCCTCCTGGACGATGCGGTAGATCGTCAATTCCGCGGTCTCGCCGGCGGCGCCCAGGGAAGACGAGATCGCAGTTTCGATCGCCACGCCCGGATGCGTCTCGCGCCACAGGCGCTGCAATGCACCGATCGCCTCGCGCAGGCCGAGTTCCGCAAGGCCAATCGGCCGCAGTCGTTCGAGCACCCGCCGATTGAATTGTTGCAAGGCGTTGACGTGCTCAAGAATCGCAGTGCCGTGCTTGTGTAGAACCTCGGCGTTCGGCTCGGATAAGCCGGCGGTCCGCATCAGCGAACTGGCATGCGCTCTCAGGGCAAAGAGATAGGGGCCAACCTCATCGTGGAGCTCGCGCGCAATCTCCTTGCGCTCTGCATCCTGCAGAGAAACCGCGCGCTCGGCCAGTTGCCGCTTTTCTTCGACGGCTTTGCCAAGCGTTGCTGCAAGGTGATTGAGCTTGATGCAGATAGCGGCGAGTTCGGGCGAGCCGTCGGGCTTTACGCGTGTATCGTAGCTACCGGATTCGATATCGGTCATGGCGTCGGAAAGCGACTGAAGGGGCGCCAGCGCCCGGTTGACCACCATCATCGTGATCAGAAAAAGCGCCACCGCGATCGCGGAGCCGACTTCGAGCTGGGTCATGATCCCGTCCCAGATTTCGTTCATCTCGTCGTCCGGATGTGACGTGATCACCAGATGTTCCGCCCGGTCGCCGATCGAAATCGGAACGCTGACTGCGGTCTTTTCCGGGTGGATGAGGGAAACGAACCACGCCGGAACCGAGGATCGCTTCTCGTTATTATCGCTGTTCGCGGCCGTCTCGGAGTTATCCGCCGTATCTTCCTGCCGCGTGATACTGACGTGGCGCAACCGGTTGAGGTTTTGGACGATCTGTATGAGCCGCGCGTCGGGATCGCGCATTTCATTCAATCCCGCCACCAATGTTTCGGTGAACTCGCGAGCCAGCCGAATCACGCTCTGGTCTTCTGCCTGAACGCGAGGGCCAGCTTCGAACACCAGCCGCGCGATGTTGATCGCGAGACCCAACGTGAGAACCAGCGCCAGCAGCAAGGTGAGGCGAGAGCGCAAGGATAATTTCTGCCACATCGTCTTCGTCCAGTATCGCGGCCCGCGCCGCTGTTGCATCAAGAGGAACGTTGACAGACAAAAAGGGTGGTTATCTAATTGAAGCGTACCGCAACTGCGGCCGGGATGCACAATCCTGACCAGAACAGGTTTGAGGCGAATGATACGTTTGCTGCTCTGTTCGATGCGATGCAATAACGAAGGCTGACACGGGATTCGGGCCAACGCCGATGCGTGTTCTGATCGTCGATGATCATCCGATTGTGGCTTCGGGGTGCCGTGCGCTGCTCGCGGGCGACCCGGAGATCGCGATCCTGGAGGCGTCCGACGCAGAGAGTGGCGAGCGGATGTTCGTCGCCGAAAAGCCCGATATCTGCGTCCTTGACATCAATCTGCCGACGGTTTCGGGATTTGAGCTGGCACGGCGCATTCTTGCGCATGTGGCCACCGCGCGCATCATCATGTTCAGCATGAACGATGATCCGGTGTTCGCCGCGCGCGCAATCGAGGTTGGCGCCAAGGGTTATGTCTCGAAATCCGGCGATCCCAACGACCTCGTCGAGGCCATTCGTGAAGTCGGCAATGGTGGGGTCTACCTGCCGGCGGCGATCGCGCGAAGCGTGGCCTTCGCAGGACCGGCTTTCGCTCAAAGTCCGCTGTCGAAGCTAACGACGCGCGAGATCGAGATCTTGCGGCTGCTCAGCAACGGCAAGAACCTTTCCGAGATCGCATGGCTGGTTCATTCGTCATACAAGACGATTGCCAATGCATCTTCAATCATTCGCCAGAAGCTCGGTCTGCGCTCGTTGTCGGAACTCGTGCGCTTCGCGATCGAGAGCCGGCTGGTCTGACCTTCAGTTTCCGTGGGCGCCTGCCACGGCCTGCACCGCCAGCGCGCGCATTTCATCGCTGATCGATGTCACCGTATCCTTGCTGCGCGTGTAACGCGGGGGCAGTTCTTGCTCCAGAACGATCCGCGTCGGTCGATCGCACAGGAAAAACAGCCGATCAGCCAGTTGCACGGCCTCCGGCAGATCATGCGTGACAAGCAGAGTCGTCGCTTTGGTTCGTTCGGTCAGCGCAATCAGTTCGCCGCGCAGCCGGTCGGCTGTTGCCTCGTCGAGCGACACGAAGGGCTCGTCGAGTAGCAGAAAATCCGGATCGACGGCAAAAGCGCGGGCGATAGCGACGCGGCGCGCAAGTCCGAGCGACAATTCGCCGGGATATAGCGCGAGGTGAGCACCGAGGCCGAGGGTTTCAATGAGGTCTGTCAGATCGACGCCCGCTCGCTCCGGCGGAAGCGCAAGCCGGATGTTTTGATCGACGGTGCGCCATGCCAGCAGGCGCGGCTCCTGAAACACCATTCCGAGCCGACCGGATTCCGGCCTTCGAACTTCACCGCGAAAGTCGGTGTCGAGCCCGGCCGCGATCTTCAGGATGGTGGTCTTGCCGCAGCCGGACGGGCCGATCAGCGCGCCGAACGATCCGGCCTCGAGCTGAAGCTTCAGGTCACGAACGACCTCGATCGGCGTACCCTCTGCCGATCGGTAGCTCTTGGCGTCGATGCGGAGCTCAAGCAAGGCGGCGCCGCCAGCGGTTTGCGCGTCGTTCGAGCGGTTGCACGACAAGGCTTTCGATGACCAACATCAGTACGATGAAGCAAATCGCATAGCTCAGGATCTTCGCCATGTCGAACAGAGAGAATGCCGAGCCGAGTACGAAGCCCACGCCATTGGGCCGCCCGAGCAGTTCGACAACCAGCACGATCTTCCAGACGATGGAGAGGCCGGAGCGCGAACTGGCCGCCAGATAAGGAGCAAGCTGTGGGATCACGACATGACGGATTCTCTTGATTCTGGAGAACTGGAAAGCGCGCGCCATTTCGTCGATCTCGGGATCGAGCGCGCGGGCGCCTTCGCGCATCACCACAATGACATTCGGCAGCTTGTTGATGGCGACCGCCAAAATCGCAGCGGTCTCGTTCAGGCCGATCCAGATATAGGCGAAGATGATGATGACCAGCGCCGGCATGTTGATCAGTACGACCAGCCATGAATCGGCGAAACGGTCCAATGGCTTCAAGCGTCCCATCGCATAACCCATGGTGCTGCCGAGGAGCATTGCGATAGCGAAGGAGCCGATGACGCGTCCAAGGGTGCAGGCCATCTGGAATGGCAATTCGCCCGAGCGAATTTCCGCGAGAGTGGTCGCGCCGACCGTGAGCGGGCTGGGGAGCAACCGCGAATGCACCAGGGCTGCGGCGATAGCCCAGGTCGTGATCATGACGGCTAGCGAAAGAAATCTCTGCAACGCTTAGTCTCCGCGCCGGGCCGGTTGATAGTAGAGACTCTGGTCGAGTTCTTGCGACGGCCCTACGAGGTCCGAGCCGCCGATCGCGGCGAGAGTATGGAACAGCGCGCTGGCATCGGTGACTTCGGCGGTCACGGGCCGTCGCGGCATGCCCTCTCTGGTTCGGTCGCGATAGGCCTTGAAGGTCCGGTCGTCCTCCGCGTTCATCAGGGGGCGCAGCGCGTCCCACTCTTGATCCGATTGCAGCATGATATCGTTGGCTTGCTGCGTGATTTCGATGAAGCGGTCGATCGCACTTCGGTGTGTGGCGGCGAATGACTCGGAAAACACATAACCGATCATGGCGACCGGTTCTTTCACCCCCAGGGAGGTTTCAGCGTCGCGCACCTCGAAGATGCGACGATAGCCTCGCGCCTCCAGGTCGGCGCAGAAATTCCAGAAATTGAGGCTTGCTTCAGCCTCGCCCTGTTGCAATTTCTGGGAAATCAGCGGCGGCGCGCCATATTGCAGCGTCGCACTTTTCTTGAGATCGATGCCCTGGCGAATGGCGGCGGCCTGGACGATCAGCCAGCTTTTGTCGAGCGGGCCACCGGCAACGCCGAGAACGTGACCTTTGAGGTCCTTAAGTTTGTTCAGCGGCGAATCATTCTTCACCATGATTGCGCCCACCGCGCTGGAGTACGGATAGAACAGCAATTTGGCGCCGAGCGCACGGGCGCGAGCGACCCACAGAAAATCGACGACGGCGATGTCGACCGAGCCACTGTTGATGGCGAGCTTGCCGGCATCGGGAGATGCAAAGCCGCTGATTTTCAGATCGAGACCGGCGCGCTTCGCAAGGTTGTGGCGGCGGATCACGTCCAATTGCCAGGCAAATGTGCCGGTGGTCTGCAGTCCGATGCGCAACGTCTCTGCGGCCAGCGTCGGGGCTGTCCCGACTATGAGACAGAGTGCCACTACCAGACCGCCGAATAGAGAGTTGGTTCTCACTCGGTCATTCATGCGAGAAATTATCCGCGCTGTCCATTCATCAAAGGAATGGCGAACTCACCGCTAGATCCTGTCCATTCTCCGGATGGGATGGCAATGGTGGCAGAAGCCGTTAGGGTCGGCTGTGCGGGTTTTGGATGCGGCGCGGCAAAGACCGCATCTTGATTGCTCTGACAGGCATCCATTTCTACGGCGAAGGTTCGGCTGCGATTATTTGGTGCAGTCTTTCAAAACCTTCTCTTCGATCGTGAAAATCCCATTTGCCTTGATCTCGACATTCGGGACCACGCAGGTCCGTCCGCTCTTGTCGGTGAATTTCACGTCGTAGACGCCGGTGGCTGTATCTGTGATCTTCAGCCGCTCATCGTGATCCACGGTGCGGTCGCGGTCGTTGTCGGTCTGATTGCGGCCCCATTCGTTTTTGCCGGCTGGTGAAAGTTGCAGCGCGGTGATCGTGTTAGCGGTCAGGTTCCAGAACCGGGTGTCCTTTGCCAACGCACCCGCGGACGTGAATGCCAAAATGAAAGTCGCCAGAATAATCGCCTTGGTCATGTTGCGCTGCTCCTGGAACATTGATGACTTTCTCCGTCACTTGCGAGAGCTTGCATCCGTAGTGGCCGAAAAATGGATGATGCCATCGCGCCGCGTGCGTGTTAACAGAAAACGACTTCGGGATCGCGCGGGATCGAGTCACGATGGCGTCCTCAGCAATGTCGGCGAGGATATTGGTAGCTGTTGTCTGTGCCGTGGGTTGCACCGGTGTCATGGCTGCGCCGGCAGCGGCCATCTTTCCCTTCGAGATCTACGACACCAGCGGTGAGCCTCCGCAGCCCGACCGGGCTGAAAGGCTCGCGATGGCGACGCGCGTCCTGTCGCAGGCACTGGAGAAAACCGGACGTTATTCTCCCATTGATCTCGAACCGTTCAGTGCCGAGATCGCAAAAACCGTGCCACGGTATCGATGCGGCGACTGCTTTCTGCCTGTGGCGCGTAAGGCCGGTGCGGCCTACGCAGTCGTGTCCGTGGTTCACAAGGTGTCGTCGCTGATCTCATCCATGGACATCTGGATCATCGACGCTTCCAACGGCGCCAGGATTGCACACCTTGGCGGCCAGATTCGCGGCGACACACCTGAGGCTTATGAGCACGGCGTGCGCTTTCTGGTGCGGAACCGGCTCCCGCCCGACGCGCCATCAGGCGACGGCACTCCTACAAAATAGTCCGAACGGAACGGTTGCGGCCGGATCATGCCGCCAATCGTGCGGCATGCCAGCGGATATGGTCGTCCATGAAAGTCGAGATGAAATAGTAGCTGTGGTCATAGCCGGCGTGGCGGCGAAGGGTCAGCGGGATGTTTGCCTGTGTGCAGGCTTGCTGCAAAAGCTCGGGGCGAAGCTGTTCGGTCAGGAATTGATCGGCGTCGCCATAGTCGACGAGAAACTCAGAGAAGCGCGCGCCATCTTCGATCAACGCGATCGTGTCGTGGCCGCGCCAGGACGCGCGCGCTCCCCCGAGATAGCCACCCAACGCCTTGATCCCCCACGGCACCTGTGACGGGGCAACAATTGGCGAGAAAGCACTGGCGGCGCGATAACGCTTGGGATGGCGTAACGCAATCGTGAGCGCACCATGGCCGCCCATGGAATGCCCGAGAATAGATTGCCGCGTTGCATCAACCGGGAAATGCCCGGCGATCAATTCGGGAAGTTCTTCCGTCACGTAGCTCCACATGCGGTAGTTTTCCGCGAACGGAGGCTGCGTGGCATCGACATAGAAGCCCGCGCCAAGTCCGAAATCGTAGGCGCCGGCAGGATCATCCGGCACGCCTTCGCCCCGCGGGCTGGTATCCGGCGCAACGAAAACCATGCCGAGTTCAGCGCAGGCCCGCCGAAACTCGCCCTTCTCCGTGACATTGGCGTGCGTGCAGGTCAGGCCCGACAGATAATAAATCACCGGCAGTTTCGCGTTCGCCCGATGCGGAGGCACATAGACGGAGAAGGTCATCGCTGTCTTCGTCTCGCGGCTGGCGTGTCTGTAAACGCCCTGCGTGCCTTCGTACGACGTGTTCAGCGAGATAGTTTCGAGGGACATAACTTTCTGTCTCCGGCGTTCCAACGGCGCGATGATTATCACGGATGCCGGCGGCTGATAATCGTGGGCGTGGTCCGGTTGCGCGGCTGACGGCCATGGAACCACGGCTGCTCGGCACGGTTCAAACGAAATTCGAGACGGGATGGCAAACTCGGCGTAATATCCTCGGGTTCATTGTTGGATAGAGGACACTGGAATGATCGAGATCATCCTGACTGTCTGCGCCATCGCGAATCCGGCCCATTGTGAAGAAAAATATCTTCAATTCGCGTGGGATGGCTCCATCAATCAATGCATGATGGCCGCACAACCCTACATCGCCCAGTGGATCGGCGATCATCCGCAGTGGACCGCCAAGAAATGGAGCTGCGAATATCCCGGCCATGAAAAACGGAGGATTTGATCCGGGCATCGCCCATGCGCGGTGCAGCGGAGGCGTTGCGCGTACCTATTTCGGCCCGAAGGCAACGCCCCACGGCAGTTCGCCGACCTGAATGGATTTGATCACTTTCTGAGCTGCGACGTCGATCACCGAAACGTCGTTTGAAACGCCATTGGCAACGAGCAGGTACTTTTCGTCGGGTGTGAATGCGCCGTGCCAGACGCGTTGACCCACCAGCAAATATTTCAGGACGGCGTGCGTGACGCCGTCGACCACCGCCACGCGATTGGCTGGCCCCAGATCGATGAAGCCCAGCTTGCCGTCTTTGGTGATATTGATGCCGACCGGCTGGATCGATTCGGATCTCAGGCCCGGAACTTCGAATGTCACGGTTTTTTTGATCTTTCGTGTTGTCGGGTCGATGATCGCGAGGCTCCCGCCGATTTCCGATGTGACCCACAATTCCGATCCATCGGACTTGAATTCAGCAAAACGCGGCCGGGAGCCGACGAGCAGATTGTCGACAACTTCGCGGGTCGCCGGATCGATGAAGTGAACCATGCTCGTCGTCTCGGAGGTGCATATCAGCATCTTGGAATCCGGGCTGACTGCCATGCCTTCGGGTTCCGTACCGACCGACACTTGTCCAATGGCCGTACGTTTCGCCGTGTCGATGATCGTCACCATCGAATCGTTCTCATTCGCGACGTAGAGGAATTTCCCGGATGGATCGAGGATGAACTGTTCGGGGTCCGCGCCTGACGGTAAATCGCCGGCGTCCTCGCGGGTCTTGGTATCGAAGGTCTGTATCTTGTCGTCGTCACCGACGGCGACAAAAATCAATTTGCCGTCATGAGTAACTTCGATGCCGCGCGGCCGCTGTCCCGTCTTGATGGTGTCGACGGTCTCCATTTTGTCGGTGTCGATCACCGAGATCGAGTTGCCCTTTTCATTCGAAACATAGGCAAGGAACGCAAAGGCGGGATCGAATGAGACAAGAAACGCGAACAAAGACAGGCCTGTTACTGTGATCCAGCGCAAAGCGAACATGGGTGTGTTCTCCAACATGCAGCCCGAAACGCCCGGCGAACAAATCGCGGCCGTTTCAACTTTTATCAGCCGGCGGCGTTGCTTGCTTCGGACGATAGATGGAGTAGCGTGAAAGCTCAAACAGGCGCGAGCTTCGGTCGGCGATGTTGCGGCGCAATCGAAACGAGCGCATGGAGCGGTCGAACATGGCATGGAGATTCGATTTGCTCCGGTTCCTGATTGGCGTTCTCGTGCTCATCGCTTTGAATGGAACCGGCCGGGCCGACCAGCCGCTGGAAATCAAGATCGGCTATCTGCACCAGGCGCCGTCGCGAATCCGGATATCGCTGATCGACGTGCCGGCCGCCAACGATGGGCTTGCCGGTGCTCAACTGGCGATCAAAGACGACAATACGACCGGCCGCTTTCTCAAGCAGCATTACACGCTGATCGAGAAACTCGTCGGCGACAACGATGATCCGGTCACGGCCATGAGTGCGCTGGCCGATCAGGGCGTGTCCTTCATCGTTACGAGCCTCGATGCTGACCGCCTTCTGAAGACAGCTGATGCCGGCAAGGCGCGTGGCGAAACCTTTTTCAACGCTTTGGCTCTGGACGAGCGCCTGCGCGAAGAGAATTGCCGCGCCAATGTCATTCATGTCGCGCCCACGCGTTCCATGCTGGCCGACGGGCTGGCGCAATACCTGGTCTGGAAGAAGTGGCGCAAATGGGCGCTGATTGTTGGGTCGCACGACAACGACAAGCTGTTCGCCGGTGCGTTGCGCCATGCAGCGAAGCGGTTTGGCGCCAAGATCGTCGAGGAACGAGTATTCAAGGACAACGGCGGCGCGCGGCGGACCGACAGCGGTATTGCCGAGATCCAGAAGCAGATGCCGGTGGTGACGCAAAGTCTTCCTGACCATGATGTTCTGGTCGCGGCGGACGAAAGCGAGGTGTTTGCTGGCTATCTGCCGTACCGTACCTGGGACGCTCGCCCGGTCGCCGGCTCTGCCGGATTAGTGCCTACCACGTGGGACGCGGCGTTTGATCAATGGGGTGCCGTGCAACTGCAGAACCGCTTTACGAAGGCGTTCCAGCGCCCGATGACAGCGCACGACATGCAGGTGTGGACGGCGGTTCGCATGATCGGTGAAGCCGCGGCCCGAACCGGCTCCAACGATTCGGCGAAAATGCTCGCGTACCTGAAAAGCCCGGCGTTCTCTGTCGCAGCTTTCAAGGGTCAGAAGTTGACGCTTCGCGACTGGAATTTGCAGTTGCGGCAGCCGATCCTGTTGTTCGATGGCAGAAACACGGTATCCGTTTCGCCTCAGGAAGGCTTCCTCCATCAGGTATCGACGCTCGATACGCTCGGTCTTGATCGCCCCGAGACCAAATGCTCGCTTAAATAATTTTCTCGTTCAGATCACGTCGCTGCGTGAGCGCATTGTCCGAGAGAGAAGTTGTTTTATTCAGGAGAGAACTACGGGTGTTCGACTTTCAATCTGTCGTACTTGCGTGATGTTGGGCGGACTCCTAAGTTCGGCGTTGGCGTGGAGATTGCGCCGAACCACCTGGGAGGATGGAATGACCTGGAAGACTCCTAAGATTGTCGAAGTGCAAGTGGGTATGGAAATCAACATGTACGCTTGCGCGGCGCGCAAATAGGCGACATCGAAGCGATCTGCCCGGCTCGATCAGCAAGCTTTGTGTCGAGCCGTGGCAGGCGTCCTGTCAACGATTCCAAGATATCCAGCGACGATGCATACGAAGTATCTGCCGTGCTTAGGCAGAGGTTATTCGTAAGAACCGTCAGACGAGGCGCTGCCGTACTGTGCTTTGTGGATCGCAGACGGAACGACTCCGAAATATTCCCGGAATACACGGCTGAAGTGGGACGAGCTTGAGAAGCCCCACGAAAATGCGACATCCGTGATGGATTTTCCAGCCTGGGTCTCGAGCTCCTGGCGACAGTTTTGCAACCTTGCATGCCGGATATAGTCGCTGATAGTGGTGCCCCGGTCGCTGAAGAGCATGTGCAGATAGCGCTTGGTGCAGCCCAGGGCCGCCGAGATCCGATCGATGGAAAGATCAGGATCGCGCAGATGCTCGCGGATGAAGAACTGAGCCCGGACATGCATTGCCTCGGGCCCACCCCGATCGAACATCACGTCGGCCTCGCGGAGCGGCAACAGCAGGAGGTCGATAAGCGAATCAGCAACCCCGATCGCGTTGTTCGGGGACAACTTGGCTGCTTCGTCGAACGCGGCGTGGACAAAATTGTACGCGATCCGGCCGGTGCCCGTCCGCGCCGAGAGTTTGCATGCCGTCATCTTCGCTGAGCGGAAGCCGCGTTCCTGCAACAGCGTCTTCGGCACGATAACGACCTCGTGCCGAGTCAGCGTCGGGCTGACGATCGTATGCGGGCAGGACACATCGTAGGCCAGACAGTCGCCAGGCATCAGCTCGATGTGGCGGTCGCTCTGCTCGAAGTGCGAGATGCCATAAGTTTGAAATAATATTTTGACGAAGGGGTGGCCGCCCGGTTCGGTGCGGGATGCTGCGTGTGCTAACCGATGCTGACTCGCCTCGATCTGACAGAGCTTGAGCTTCGAGACCGTCGTATAGTTGATCCGGCCTTCGAATGACGAAGCCTCCAGCGGATCGATGTCGAAACGGCCGCAAAGATCAGTCAGTGCATCTGACCAAACCTGGATCTGCTTCTTCGGTGTGAAACCGCTAGTGTTAAGCGAGTGAACCGTGTCGGACATTATCCAGCCACCGATCTGAAATCGAAACGTGACCGCTTACCGATAAAGGCACTGTCACGATCGAAATAATTCTGGCCCCGATTTAAGGCGGTCTTGGGGCTTTGGAACAGCACGCCCTGCTGTCATCCCTCTGATAATCCTCGGACTTAGTTTTCGCGCCGTCAAGAGGAAGCGCGGCCGATGATGCTGCGCAACATAAACGCCCTGCGGCCAGCGAAGGTTTCGAGTCCCGTTAAAAAGATCGATGTGTTTCGCTTTCGCGCAAACGCGCTTCTCTCTCGGGCAAGTTTCCTATTCCGGACCGGGTAAGATACTCGTGAAGAAAACTGAAAAGTGGCCCGTCTTTTACGGAAACACTTCGCTAACAACTGGGAGGATTCACTATGCGCAAAGTGTTACTCGCTACCGGTCTTAGCCTCATGGTCATGCAGACATCGGCGCTTCGCGCCGATGAGGCATTGGACAAACTTGCCAAGGATCCCAAGCAATGGGTCATGCAGCAAGGTGACGACGCGAACACGCGGTTCTCGAAGCTCAAGCAGATCAACGCGTCGAACGTCAAGAAGCTACAGGTCGCCTGGACCTTCTCGACCGGTGTACTGCGCGGCCATGAAGGCGGCCCGCTGGTCGTTGGCGACGTGATGTACGTGCATACCCCGTTCCCGAACACGGTCTATGCGCTCGATCTCAATCACGAAGGCAAGATCATCTGGAAGTATGAGCCCCGGCAGGATCCGAATGTCATTCCGATCATGTGCTGCGATACGGTCAATCGTGGCGTCGCTTATGCCGATGGCAAGATTTTCCTGCATCAGGCGGATACGACACTGGTTGCGCTCGACGCCAAGACTGGCGCCAAGGTGTGGTCGGTGATGGACGGCGAGGCCGGCAAGGGTCAGTCCGGAACGGATGCGCCGTTCGTATTCAAGGACAAGGTGCTAGTTGGCGTTTCCGGCGGCGAATTCGGCGTTCGTGGCTGGGTCAGCGCTTACAACATCAAGGACGGCAAGCTCGCCTGGCGCGGCTATTCGGAAGGGCCGGACTCCGACACGCTGATCGATCCCGAGAAGACGACGTCGCTCGGCAAGCCAGTCGGACCGGATTCATCGATCAAGACCTGGCAGGGTGATCAATGGAAGATCGGTGGCGGTGCCACATGGGGCTGGTATTCCTACGATCCCGAGCTGAACCTCGTTTACTACGGTTCAGGCAACCCCTCGACATGGAACCCGGTACAGCGGCCTGGCGACAACAAGTGGTCGATGTCGATCTGGGCGCGCGACCTCGATACCGGCAAGGTCAAGTGGATCTATCAGATGACGCCACACGACGAGTGGGATTATGACGGCGTCAACGAGATGATCCTCACCGATCAGAAGATCGGCGGCAAAATGCGGAAAGTGCTGACGCACTTCGACCGTAACGGCTTTGGCTACACGCTTGATCGCGCCACCGGCGAGTTGCTGGTTGCGGAAAAATTCGATCCGGTCGTGAACTGGGCTACCAAGATCGACATGGACAAGTCGTCCAAGACCTACGGTCGTCCGCTGGTGGTCGACGCCTATTCCACGCAGCATGGCGGCGAGGACCACAACTCGAAGGGCATTTGCCCGGCGGCACTGGGTACCAAGGACGAGCAGCCCGCAGCCTACAGCCCGGAGACGCAGTTGTTCTACGTCCCGACCAACCACGTCTGCATGGACTATGAGCCTTACAAGGTGGCCTACACCGCAGGTCAGGCTTATGTCGGTGCCGCCGTCGCGATGTATCCGCCCAAGGGTGATTCCAACATGGGCAACTTCATCGCCTGGGACGGCAAGACCGGGAAGATCGTCTGGTCGAACAAGGAGCAGTTCTCCGCGTGGGGTGGTGCTCTCGCAACGGCCGGCGGCGTCGTGTTCTACGGTACGCTCGAAGGTTATCTGAAGGCGGTCGATGCCAAGACGGGCAAGGAGCTTTACAAGTTCAAGACCCCATCCGGCATCATCGGCAACGTCATGACCTATGAGCACGGCGGCAAGCAATACATTGCCGTACTCTCCGGCGTCGGCGGTTGGGCGGGTATCGGCCTTGCGGCTGGCCTGCTGCAGCCTCAAAATGCCGCGGCGTGGCACAATGCGGTTGACCAGGGCAAGCTGCCGACCAAGGACAAGACCGTCGATACCGCGGGTCTTGGCGCCGTCGGTGGTTATGCGGGTCTCGCGTCCTACACCTCGCTCGGCGGGACGCTGACCGTGTTCGCTCTGCCGTCGGAGTAAGAGCACTGTGAAGTGACATCAATCGGCGCGCCGCCGTTCTGCTGCGCGCCGATTTTGTCTCCATCCTCTGCGAGGAAATCTTACGTGAAAATCAAAACCTGGAAGTTTGTGCTCGCTGTTGTGGCGGGTGTGCTGGTGAGCGGCGTAGCCCACGCGGACGGATCCGGCGATCCAGCCGTAGCTTCATCCGACAACGGCAAGTATATGGATAAGGACGGCAACCCGACCTACAAGATCAGCCCGGACGGGACGGTCGACTGGTACACGTTCTCCGGATTCCGCCGCTATCACTCCGATTGCCATGTCTGTCACGGGCCCAACGGAGAAGGATCGAGTTACGCGCCGGCGCTGGCCAATTCGCTGAAGACGCTGAGCTACAGCGACTTCATCAACGTCGTCACCAACGGCCGCAAGAACGTCAATGCCGCCAACGACAAGGTGATGCCGTCGTTTGCGACCAACGTCAACGTGATGTGCTACATCGACGATATATATGTGTATCTGCGCGCACGCGCCAATGGTGCGATTCCGGGCGGCCGTCCTCCGTCTCATGAAGACAAATCCGAAGCCGCGAAGAAGGCCGAGGAAAGCTGTACGGGAATCAAATGAGCGCACGCTGCTGAAGAGCGCAACGGGAGCAGGGAATGAAGACACGCGCCGCAGTCGCCTTTGAGGCCAAGAAGCCGCTCGAAATCGTCGAGCTCGATCTGGAAGGCCCGAAGGCCGGTGAAGTCCTGGTCGAGATCAAGGCTACCGGAATTTGCCACACCGATGCCTACACGCTGGATGGCTTCGACAGTGAAGGAATCTTTCCTTCCATTCTCGGCCATGAGGGTGCCGGCATCGTTCGCGAGGTCGGACCGGGCGTCACCTCGGTGAAACCGGGCGATCATGTGATCCCGCTTTACACGCCGGAATGCCGGCAGTGCAAAAGCTGCCTCAGCCAAAAGACCAATCTCTGCACAGCGATCCGTGCCACACAGGGCAAAGGCGTGATGCCCGACGGCACCTCGCGTTTCAGTCACAAGGGCAAGACCATCTTCCACTATATGGGCTGCTCCACCTTTTCGAATTTCACGGTGCTGCCGGAGATCGCGATCGCCAAAATTCGTCAAGACGCGCCGTTCGACAAGAGTTGCTATATCGGCTGCGGCGTGACGACAGGCGTCGGTGCGGTGGTCAACACGGCCAAGGTCACGCCGGGCGCCAATGTGGTGGTGTTCGGCCTCGGCGGCATCGGTCTCAATGTCATCCAGGGCGCGCGGATGGTGGGTGCCGACAAGATCATCGGCGTCGACCTCAACGATTCCAAGGAGGAATGGGGGCGCCGCTTCGGCATGACGCACTTCGTCAATCCCAAGAAGGTCGATGGCGACATCGTGCAGCATCTGGTCGGGCTGACCGACGGAGGCGCCGATTTCACCTTCGATTGCACCGGCAATACCACGGTGATGCGGCAGGCGCTGGAAGCCTGCCATCGCGGCTGGGGCGTATCGGTTGTGATCGGGGTCGCCGAAGCCGGCAAGGAAATCGCCACGCGGCCGTTCCAACTCGTGACCGGCCGGGTTTGGAAAGGTACGGCGTTCGGAGGCGCTCGCGGTCGTACCGACGTGCCGAAAATCGTCGACTGGTACGTGAATGGCAAGATCCAGATCGATCCGATGATTACTCACGTCCTCAAGCTCGAGGACATCAACAAGGGATTCGACTTGATGCATGAGGGTAAGTCGATCCGTTCGGTCGTCGTATTCTGAATTTAACAGCACGTTCTAAATCAAAGCGTCAGACACAAGGAGGATAACCATGACCGTCCATATCCACCCGTCGGTTGATGATGGTGTCAAGAAGGGCTCGGGCAGCTTTGCCGGCGGAACCCTTGTCTGCAAATGCAAGGACAAGCCGGTCAAGATCGGCATCAAGGGTGATGTTGCGCATAATCACGCTTGCGGCTGCACCCAGTGTTGGAAGCCGAACGGCGCGACCTTCTCGGTGGTTGCGGTGGTTCCACGCGAGAACGTGACCATACTTGAGAACGGCGACAAACTTCACATCGTCGATGCTTCGAAGACGATCCAACGGCACGCCTGCAAGGTTTGCGGCACCCACATGTTCGGCCGCATCGAGAACAAGACGCATCCGTTCTACGGCCTCGATTTCGTTCATCCCGAGCTTTTCACTGAAAGCGGCTCGGCGGCTCCGGGCTTCGCGGCGTTCGTATCGTCGGTCATCGAATCCGGTGTCGATCCCGGTGCGATGAGCGGGATCAGGTCACGGCTGAAGGAGCTCGGGCTCGAGCCTTATGATTGTCTGTCGCCGCCATTGATGGATGCGATCGCCACCCATGTGGCAAAATCCCAGAAAGCAGCCTGAGGATCGACCTGTCCGGTCGAACTTGGTTGCATAGAGGCGGGGGCACTGCGATCCGCTCGGATCACACGGCTGGCGGCTAGCCCGCGGATAGCTCCGCGGGCTAGCCGTTTAACCGGACGACTTGATGACCATTGTTCCAAAGCTTGGCTTTGGCAACGAACGGATCAACTGACATCGGGAGGGACTCCAAATGCACAGGTTGCTGGTTCTTTACAACGAACCGAAGGACCCCTCGCATTTCAAGAAGTACTATGTCGAGACGCACGTACCGCTCGCGAGCAAGATGCCGGGCCTGAAGGCTGCGCACTATTCGTTTGACGTGAAGCTTCTGGGACCCGGCAAGACGCCATATTTCTGCGTCTTTGAGGCGGACTTCGAAAGTGAAGATGCGCTGATGAACGCGCTTGGGTCGAAAGAAGGGAAGGCGGTTGCAGGCGATGTGCCCAACTACGCTTCCGGTGGCGTGACCATGGTGCACTTTCCGGTCCGGTGATGGACAGGATCGCGGGCTGGCCGCGATCGTCGTGCTGGTGTCGGAATTCAAAGACGGCGATGTCAACATAGCCCGTCGCGCTCCCGCCTGCTTTGCCGCCCGTGGGTTTTCCTGAATGCGCTGATCGTCTCCGCCGGCGAGATGACTCTTGGTCGAGCACGATCTCGGCTAGTGCCGAGGTGCCCGCCGCCCGCTGGCGCTCGAAGGCCGGAGCAAACCTCTCCGCCTGGCGGATTCCAGTCTGCATATCCACGACACGGTTGACGTCGACACGCCTGATTCGCCTGTCGATTCGGACATGTGACCTCAAAGCTCCACCTCGTGGCTCCGCAACATTCTGCGACCAGAAAAACGTCGCTGTTAACCAATCGTTAACCGACACTGCTCAATTTAAAATTAACTAATGACAAACTTTTTCGAAAGCAGAGAGCGGTCACTATGGATTCAAAGGTGGTGCCGAAACGTCAGATCATGCGCCTCCGAGGCCGGTCCTACGTCGCGTTCGTGTTCACGCCGTTCATGCCAATCATGAACTGGCTTGAGGAAATCGACGCAACGCTGACGCATTCACCCGACTTTTTCGCGGGGCGCCCGATCGTGCTCGATCTTTCCGCGGTCGAATTGAGTTCGCACGGCATCACGCATCTGGTTTCAAATCTCGAGGGGCGCGGGGTTCGCATTCTCGGCCTCGAGGGCGTGGAGGCGAGCGGACTGGATTCGGGTTTGCCGCCGGTGCTGAGCGGCGGACGCGGCTGCCTGATCCAGCAGGCGGAGCCGAAAAAGGTCGAAGTTCAGCCGCCACCTCCATCCTCGTCGCTCCTGCTTCAGAACCCGGTCCGATCGGGACAACGGATCGTATTCACCGAGGGCGATGTCACGGTGCTCGGTTCGGTCGGCTCCGGTGCGGAGATCGTCGCGAGCGGTTCCATCCATGTTTATGGGACGCTGAGAGGGCGGGCGATGGCCGGAATCAACGGCAATTCGGCTGCGCGAATCTATTGCCAGAAGATCGAGGCCGAACTTCTGGCCATCGATGGCTACTACCAGACTGCAGAAGATATCGGTGAAACGCTGCGTCGGCAGCCCGCGCAGGCGTGGCTGGACGGCGACGTTATGCGAATCACGCCGCTCAACTAACAAGCACAGGAGACAACGATGGCCAAAGTCTTGGTCGTGACATCAGGCAAGGGCGGCGTTGGCAAGACAACGTCCACGGCCGCGCTCGGCGCAGCGCTTGCGCAGCAGGGGGAGAAGGTTGTCGTGGTCGATTTCGATGTCGGCCTGCGCAATCTCGACCTCATCATGGGGGCAGAACGGCGCGTCGTATTCGATCTCATCAATGTCGCGCAGGGCGTTGCAAAGCTCTCGCAGGCACTGATCCGCGACAAGCGGCTCGAGAATCTCTGGCTGCTTCCTGCGTCGCAGACCCGCGACAAGGACGCGCTGACGGACGAGGGCATCCGCGACATCATCGCGGAGTTGCGCACTCGGTTCGATTGGGTGATCTGCGACAGCCCGGCTGGCATCGAGCGCGGTGCGACACTGGCGATGCGTTACGCGGACGAGGCCGTAATCGTCACCAATCCCGAAGTCTCATCCGTTCGGGACGCCGATCGTATTATCGGGATGCTCGATTCCAAGACGGTGAAGGCCGAGCAGGGCGAGCAGATGAAGAAGCATGTCCTCATCACACGCTACGACACGTCTCGCGCGTCGCGCGGCGAAATGCTCAACATCGATGACATCCTTGAAATCCTCGCGGTCCCGCTCCTGGGCATCATCCCTGAAAGTCAGGATGTCCTGAAGGCGTCGAATGTCGGATCGCCGGTGACATTGAACGACGCCACGAGCATGCCTGCCCGCGCCTACATGGATGCGGCGCGGCGCCTGAGTGGCGAGACGGTTACGATGGTGGTTCCGACCGAACAGCGCAAAGGTTTCATGGATCGGTTGTTTGGACGGAGGGCAGCATGAGCATGAATCTTCTGCGTCTGCTTCGCCGCCGGACCGGTTCCGCGCCTGTTGCGCGGGAAAGGTTGCAGATTCTCCTGGCGCATGAGCGTGGGCTGCGCAGCCAGCCCGATCTGCTGGGGATTCTGCGAGAAGAGATTCTTGCCGTGGTCTCGCGGCACGTCGTGCTGGATCCGGAGAAGGTCGTCGTCCGGATGGACAGGGGAGAGAGCGTGTCGACGCTCGAAGTCGATATCGAAGTCCCGAATGGCTTCGATAAGAAGATGGCGATTGCCAGTTGATGGGACCGCCTGACGCCCACCTCTGGTAGCGGCTCGTTACTTGTGTGGCGTCACCGTCATCATAGCGGTGGGTCGTCATGTCCACGGCTCGCCAAAATCGGGTGCCTATAATCTCGTTGAGAGGTATCTCAAGTCCGTCATCTGTGGAGGTACAACATGGAACTTCTGATTCCGCCCCGCCACAAGGGATTGTTCCCGTCACTGAAAGATCAGCTCGCGAGCGAACATACCAAATGCGGGCCGGTCACCTGGCATGGCTATCTTCGTGTCGTCACCGACGACCAGGATGTGATCAATCAACTCAAACAGAAACTTGACGCGCAGCCAACTTAGTAGAGCCGATCGATATAGCCGAGTTACATCAGCTCGCGAATCTTACGGCTTGTGCGTGCTTGTCATCCAATCGCTGGCGTGCGCACTGCGGCGTTGCCGGCGAGGTAACCTGCTGGTCAAGTACGATCTTGATCAGCGTCGAGGCGCCAGCATCCGCGCGGATGAGAATCTTGCTTTTTTAGCGTCATCGTTTTTGGCGCGATGAAAAGGCCAATAGTCCGGCTGCAGCAAATGCCAGCGCAGCCGCAAGCTGGAATGTCCTCTGGAAGCCTCCGAAGAAGCCATCGTTCGTGCTCAGGATCCCGAAGATTAGCAGCGTGATCGAGGCGGCAGTCACAGTGCCGAACGTTCGCGTCAGCAATACAAGACTGCCTGCAACGCCGCGATCTCGGGCTGGAAGTATTTCTGTCACGATGTCCGAATAGGCGAGCTGGAATAGGCCGAGGCCGCTGCCTTGTACGACCAGCCCTGCAATCCGGAGGATTGTCGGGGTTTGCTCCGTCCATGTGCTGACAAGCAAGAGGCCTCCGCCAATCGCAGCCGCGCCTGCGATCGCCAATCTTTCCGGCGAAATATATTGTCCGGAGATGCGCCCGCCGATTGGGGCGGCCAGTACCGTTCCGACCGCAGCGGTCGCCAAGATGATGCCGCTTTCGGTCAAAGTATATCCGGGCACGCGCGCCAGGAAATAAGGCACCAGCATCCAGACCGAGAATGCGGCGAGATTGGCCAACACACTGACGAGGTTGAGCAGCGCGAAGCCCGGTTGCCTCAGGACTCCGAACGCGATGATGGGACGCGCCGCGCGTGACTCACGGAAGATGAAGCCAGCAAAACCCGCGGCGGATAGCAGGGCGAACCAGACGGCGGAGAATTCGCGAACGCGATTGATGGCCAGCAGCATCATGACCAGACCAAATACCAGTGCTGCCGCGCCCAGGATGTCAAAGCGATCGGCGGATTGATTCCGCGCCGAAATCGGCATGCCGCGCAACAGGAATAGCGCGGCGGCGGCGATTGGAGCCCGGAACAAGAACACCGCCGACCAATCCCAGGCTGCTGTCAACGCGCCGCCAACAAGAGGACCAAGCATCAATCCAACGGAGAACATCATGGTGTAGATGCCAAGCGCACGGCTACGCCGTTCCTCGCCATAGAGACTCGTCACCAGCGCTATGCCGCAACTCAGCACGAGTGCGGCGCCAACGCCCTGCAGGAAGCGAAAGAAGAGCATTGCGCCAAAGCTCGGCGACCAGCCGACAAGGAGAAGCGCGACCGTGCTCCAGATGAGGCCAATCCGGAAAACAAGGGCATGACCGATCGCGTCGCCAATGCGTCCGAGTGCGAGAAGCAGGCTGGCATAGGTCAGGACATAGCAGATGACGACCCATTGGATGTCGCCGATCGAGAGGTCGAACCACCGGGTAATGGCGGGGAAGGCGATATTGACTGACGTGTCCAGCTGCGTCGCGGCCGTGCCGAGACCGATCATGGCAATCTGCCAGGACCTCCTGTGCAGCAGCGCCGTTGACGGATGGGAATGATCAGGTTTGGAAATCGAAGTCACACGGAAGTGTAGCTGCATTGATTTCCAGCCAGCAACCAGACGAGCTTGCCCTGTGAGTGCCAACCGATCTCCGGAAGCAGGACATCAGCGGTATTCGAAGTCTCTGGCAGAATGGCACTGCGAGAAGCTGCGTTGATACTAACGGTCGAGGTGCGGCGGGAATGACGCCATCGGCATCTTCTCCCGCGACGAGATGGCCAGCTTTCCGACGCGATTCTAATAACATCTTGATTTATCTCATTGAATATCTCTGTTTCTTTGAAAAGACAGGGGGCGTGTGTTGTTGCCATCTGGCATAAATTAGACTATATTTGGCCATATAGGGAATGGAGCCATGCTTCGCGAGATTGCGTCCACAGTTGCGTCGCCCGAGACGCCCCATGTCACAGCTGCTGAAGCAGAGGCGATGGCGCGCGCCGTACTCAAGTTGTTTGAGAAATGGAAGCTTGGCGACGGCACCGCGCGCGAGATGCTCGGTGGTTTGGCCGCGCGAACTTACGCACGCTGGAAGGCCGGCGATCCCGGGCGTATCGACAGGGATCTTGCGACCCGTCTTTCCCTGTTGATGGGCATTCACAAGGGGCTGCGTTACCTCTTCGCGGATCCGGAGCGCGGTTATGCATGGATCGGCAAGCCGAACGATGCATTCGGCGGCCGCACGCCGGCGGAGGTCATGGGGCAGGGCGACATCTTCTCGCTGGCTCGCGTGCGCGCCTATCTGGATGCGGAGCGCGGTGGTTGGTGATCGACGATTTTCCCGTCGTCCGGACGCGATGGCCGAAAGCTTATCGCATTATCCGCTCGATTTTTCCGACGATCGATCTGTTCGAAGACATCGCCGATCCGAGCGATTGGGAAGCGCTTGCCTCCGCGGAGTCGAAGACAAACCCGCGGGTGTGGGAAAATCTGGGCAGGCTCGATCTCGTCCCGCCAGAGCGGCGAGTATCCGGCGCTGGAGCGAGTTTGCTCATGGCGCCATTTGTTCACGTCAGCCGCGACCGTCCGGGCCGGTTCACCGATGGCAGTTATGGCGTGTATAGCGCGGGAGATCGCGAAGAGGTCGCCATCCGCGAAGTTGCCTATCACCATGGCCGGTTCATGTCCCAAAGCCGGGAAGAGCCGGGCTGGACCTCGCAGTTTCGCGTACTGATCAATGCGCTCGATCTTGGTCTGCACGACGTGCGCAACGATCCGACGCTGCACGATCCTATAGACTACAAGCGTTCGCATGCTGTCGCGAAAGACCTGCGCGACGCTGGGTCGAACGGAATCCTCTATCGCAGCGTTCGTTGCCCGGGTGGGGAATGCGCTGCGATTTTTTGGCCAAACTTGATACCTGTTCCGATCCAGGGCGATCACTTCGACTATTTCTGGAGCGGTGATCGGGTCGATAGGGTGCGCAACTGCAGGACCGGCGTAATCTTCGCGCTGTAGAATCTGCAATTTGTTCAGTCAACCCAACCGGTTGACAAAGCCGAAGCCGGCATCGGCTCATCAATCGTCCCTGTCTTTATGCCGCCTTTATGTGCGGTTCACAAAATCCGTATCGCTTCCTTATCTGGACGCGCCTACCTGCATCGAAGCTCCACGTGATCCGGAGGGAGTTTCCATGCTCGATCTGCTTATGCTGGCTCTTGGCACTGCACTCTTCGCGCTGACGATTGGCTACGCCGTCGTCTGCGACCGACTGTGAAAGAGGTGCGCCATGTCCATCGACTATTCCCTGGCCGCGTTCGTGACGGCAGGACTGCTCATCTATCTCACCTACGCGCTGCTGTTTCCAGAACGGTTCTAGGAGAATGACATGACCGTCTTTGGCTGGGCGCAAATCATTCTATTCTGTGCCATCGTCGTCGCCCTAGCGCCATTGCTCGGTGGCTATATGACGCGCGTCTTCAGCGGCGAGCGTACGTTCCTCTCTCCGGTGTTGCAGCCGGTAGAAGCCGGGTTCTATCGGCTCGCGGGCGTTGACAAAAACCACGAGCAGCACTGGCTCAGCTATGCCATCGCCATGCTGTTGTTCAACGCGGGCGGCTTTTTCCTTCTTTATGGCCTGATGCGGTTGCAGACGCTGCTGCCCTTCAATCCCGCAGATCAGTCGGCGGTCGCGCCCGATCTGTCGTTCAACACTGCTATGAGCTTCGTCACCAATACCAACTGGCAGAACTACGGCGGCGAAAGCACGATGTCCTATCTCGTGCAGATGTTGGGCCTGACGTCGCAGAACTTTCTGTCGGCTGCAACGGGCATTGCGCTCGCGATGGCACTCGTTCGCGGCTTTGCACGTACCTCTGCACGAACGGTCGGAAATTTCTGGGTCGATGTCGTCAGGTGCACGCTCTACGTCTTGCTGCCGATCTGCATTCCCGTTGCGCTCGTCCTGATCTGGCAGGGTATTCCCCAGACGCTCGGCGCCTCCATTGATGCGACGACGCTCGAAGGTGCACACCAGACCATCGCGGTCGGTCCGGTGGCATCGCAAGTCGTAATTAAGATGCTCGGCACCAACGGCGGTGGCTTCTTCAACGCCAACGCCGCCCACCCCTTCGAGAATCCCACTGCGCTGTCGAATCTCATTCAGATGGTTCTGATTTTCGCGCTTGGCGCAGCCATGACCAACGTGTTCGGTCGCATGGTCGGCAACCAGCGCCAGGGGTGGGCAATTCTGGCGGCCATGGGTGTGTTGTTCTTAGCGGGCGTTGCCGTCTGCTATTGGGCCGAAGCCAACGGCACGACGTTGCTGGACAGCCTCGGCCTCGCCGGGGGCAATATGGAAGGCAAGGAGGTGCGCTTCGGCATTGTTGCGTCCGCTCTGTTTGCGGTGGTTACCACAGCGGCCTCGTGTGGCGCCGTCAATGCCATGCACGATTCGTTCACCGCGCTTGGCGGCATGATCCCCCTGATCAACATGGAGCTCGGCGAGATCGTGATCGGCGGCGTCGGCGCTGGACTTTACGGCATGTTGCTGTTCGTCATCGTCACGATGTTCATCGCGGGTCTGATGGTCGGGCGCACGCCGGAGTATGTCGGCAAGAAGATCGACGCTCGCGAGGTCAAGATGGCGATGCTCGCCATCCTGGTTCTGCCGCTGGTGATGCTGGGATGGACGGCCGTTGCCGTTGTCTATCCGCCCGCCGTCGCATCGATGGGCAATGCCGGTCCGCACGGCTTCAGTGAAGTCCTTTATGCCTTCACATCGCAGGCCGCGAATAACGGATCCGCGTTCGCTGGGCTGACCGGCAACACACTGTTCTACAATCTCACCGGCGCGGTCACGATGTTCTTGGGCCGCTTCTGGATGATCGTGCCGGCCATGGCGATCGCCGGCGCACTTGCCGCCAAGAGGAAGGTCGCTGTGTCGAGCGGAACATTCCCCACCACCGGCGTGCTGTTCGTCGGTCTTCTGATCGGCGTCATTCTCATCGTCGGCGGCCTCACGTTCTTCCCGGCGCTTGCGCTTGGCCCGATCGTCGAGCATCTCGCGATGCAGTCCGGCAGCCTGTTCTAGCCAAATCGGAGTCCGTCCATGGACACTCTCAAACTTCGCAAGCGGATGCCGGCGACCGCATTATTCGATCCGGCGATCGTGATCCCTGCGATCGGCCAGGCATTCGTCAAGCTTGATCCGCGGACGCTGATCAAAAATCCGGTCATGTTCGTGCTGGAGGTGGTCACGTTGCTCACCAGCGCGCTGCTGGTGCGGGACATCATGGCAAGCCAGCCGATAGCGTTCGAGTTGCAGATCGTGATCTGGCTGTGGTTCACCGTGCTGTTCGCCAACTTCGCGGAAGCCGTGGCCGAGGGCAGGGGAAAGGCGCAGGCCGATGCCTTGCGCAGCACACGGACGCAGACTCGTGCCAAGCGTCTCCTGACGGCTGATAATCACGATCTGTTCGAAGGTGTCTCCGCGGACGAATTGGAAGTCGGCGATCTCGTAGTGTGCGAGGCCGGCGATATCATTCCCGGCGATGGCGAGGTGATCGAAGGCATCGCGTCTGTCAACGAGGCCGCGGTGACGGGTGAGTCTGCGCCGGTGATCCGCGAATCCGGCGGCGACCGGTCCGCAGTCACGGGTGGCACCACCGTGATCTCGGACCGCATTATCGTTCGCATCATGTCGTCGCCGGGCTCCTCGTTTCTCGATCGCATGATCAAGCTCGTGGAAGGCGCCGAGCGCCAGAAGACGCCCAACGAAATCGCGCTGAACATCCTGCTGATCGGTCTGACCATCATCTTCGTGTTCGCGACGGCGACTATTCCGAGTTATGTCGCCTACGCTGGCGGGGCGATTTCCGTCGTCGTGCTAGTGGCGCTATTCGTCACGCTGATCCCGACGACAATCGGCGCCTTGCTGTCCGCGATCGGAATTGCCGGTATGGACCGGCTGGTGCGGTTCAATGTGCTGGCGATGTCCGGCCGCGCCGTCGAGGCCGCGGGCGATGTCGATACCCTGTTGCTCGACAAGACGGGCACCATCACCTTCGGCAACCGGCTGGCGTCGGAAATCATTCCGGCGCCTGGGATTAGCGAGCAAGAGGCGGCGCGCATCGCGCTTCTGGCAAGCGAGGCTGATGACACCGCCGAAGGTCGCTCGATCATCACACTGGTGCAGGACAAATATCAGATCGCGCGTGAGAACGCCGGAACGGATGCGACGTTCATCCCGTTCTCCGCTGTGACGCGACTATCTGGCGTCGATATGCTCGGCCGCAAGCTGCGCAAGGGCGCGATCGACTCGGTATTGAAGTTTGCGCGCGAACAGGCTGGGCGCGATATCGCCGAGCCGCCAGCATTTCGTGCCGCAGTTGATCGGATCGCGCGAACCGGTGGCACGCCGCTGGGATTGGTGGACGGGGACCGTCTGGTCGGAGTCATCCATCTCAAGGACGTGGTAAAGCCGGATGTCAAGGACCGGTTCGCAGCCTTGCGCCGGATGGGCATCAAGACGGTCATGATCACCGGCGACAATCCGGTTACCGCCGCTTCGATCGCGTCCGAGGCCGGTGTCGACGATTTCATTGCCGAGGCCACGCCCGAGGACAAGCTCCGCTACATTCGCGGCGAGCAGGCGGGCGGCAGGCTGATCGCCATGTGTGGCGACGGCACCAATGATGCTCCCGCGCTGGCACAGGCGGATGTCGGCGTTGCCATGCAGAGCGGCACACAAGCCGCGCGCGAGGCCGGCAACATGATCGATCTCGATTCCGATCCGACCAAGTTGATCGAGGTAGTGGAGATCGGCAAGCAACTCCTGATGACGCGCGGTGCACTGACGACGTTTTCCATCGCGAACGACGTCGCCAAATACTTTGCGATCATTCCCGCGATGTTCGCCACGTTCTACCCGCAACTCGGGGTGCTTAACATCATGCATCTGTCGACGCCGCAGAGCGCGATCCTATCGGCGATCATCTTCAATGCCCTGATCATCGTTGCCTTGATTCCGCTGGCGCTGAAAGGCGTCAAGTACCGTCCGATCGGCGCTGCCGCGCTGTTGCGCCGTAACTTGTTGATCTACGCGCTCGGCGGCGTGGTTCTGCCGTTCATCGGTATCAAGGCCATCGACCTTGCCGTCACCGCTTTGCATCTCGCTTGAGAGGCTGTCATGTTGAAGGAATTGCGTCCCGCCATCGTTATTCTCGTCGCGCTGACGATTGTGACCGGTCTTGTCTATCCGTTGACCATCACCGGTGCGGCTCGACTGCTGTTTCCCTATCAGGCTCAGGGGAGCCTGATCGCGCAGGGTAACAAGATTGTCGGATCGGCGTTGATCGGACAGCAATTCACATCGGACAAGTATTTTCACGGCCGGCCGTCGGCGACGACGGGGCCGGATCCGAAGGATGCCTCCAAGACGGTGCCGGCGCCCTATAATGCCGCAAATTCCGGCGGCTCGAATTTGGGGCCGACCAGCAAGGTGCTGGCGGACCGCGTCAAGGCTGACGTTGAAAAACTGAAAGGGGAGAACCCGTCGCAGCCGGTGCCGGTCGATCTGGTCACCACATCGGGCAGCGGTCTTGATCCAGACATCTCGCCCGCTGCAGCCCTGTTCCAGGTGCCGCGGGTGGCCAAGGCCCGTGGGTTGCCGGAGGATCGCGTGCGCGCGCTGGTCGCTGCCCAGACAGAGGGACGTCTGATGGGGTGGCTCGGCGAGCCGCGCGTCAATGTGCTTCGGCTTAATCTCGCCCTTGATCAGGGTGGCGGGCGTTAGCGTGACTCATGCCGCTTCCGATCGCGACATGTCCGCACGCGATCTCTGCCCGTGATGCGGGCGACCATATGGTACAGGACTGGCTGTTTTTGGTGTTGCGCTATGCGATGTCTCGTGATGTTCGGGATCAGCAGACGGTCTTGGACCTAGCCGTGAAGATGGATACGTTGGATAGGATGAGAGACCGAGAGGTGTTCCGATTCTTCCGAAGCTACAGCGAGCGACTGTGTACTGCCATTGCGGCGCCGGATACGCCGGGCCGCCGCCAGGTGCTCATGGCGCATGTGCGCAGGATCGAGCAGCGACCGCTTCAGCGGGCCTTTCTTCTGGCCTGTCGGATCGAATTGCGAGAGAAGGCATTTCCGGGGTCTGGTAGAGCAGACAGCCGCTCCGAATTGTGGAAGGGATTACAAAGGCGCTAATGCCGTTGGCGCGGATCGAAGATGGCCGAGTCAGATGGATTGAGAGCATCCCCTGATGCGCTATTGAGCCTCGCGAACAAGGAATCGCGCGGGCGGTTGAAGATTTTTCTCGGCGCTGCGCCAGGCGTCGGCAAGACCTATGCGATGTTGACGGCAGCGCGTAGCGAGATTGTAGGTGGTCGCGACGTGGTCGCTGGTTTGGTCGAAACTCACGGTCGTCGTGAGACCGGACAACTGCTTGACGGCTTTGAAGTGCTGCCGCGCAAGCCGATCATCTATCGCAATCAGGTGATGCACGAGTTCGATCTCGATGCGGCGCGTGCGCGCAAGCCGAATTTGTTGCTGGTCGATGAATATGCTCACACCAACGTGCCGGGCAGCCGTCATCCCAAACGCTGGCAGGACATCGACGAGTTGCTGCGTGCCGGCATCGATGTCTGGACGACCCTCAACATACAGCACCTTGAAAGCCTCAACGACGTCGTCCAGAAGATCAGCAAGGTTCGGGTGCGCGAGACCGTGCCGGACAAGGTGTTCGATCAGGCCGACGAGGTGGTGCTTGTCGATCTTCCGCCGGACGAACTGCTGAAGCGGCTTGCGGAAGGTAAGGTCTACGTTCAGGATACAGCTGCGCGCGCGGTCGAGAATTTTTTCAAGCCTCAAAATCTGACCGCGCTGCGAGAGCTTGCCATGCGGCGTGCGGCCGAGCGGGTGGATGCATCTCTGATCGAGAGGATGCAGGCGCAGGCGATCGAGGGGCCGTGGGCTGCTGGCGAGCGTATCCTGGCCTGCATCGGTCCCGATCCGATGTCGCCGGCTGTAGTTCGGGCCGCCAAGCGGCTCGCTGATCTGATGGATGCGCCTTGGATTGCGGTGACGGTCGAGCGGCCCGGTGCAAGTCTCGGTCCGGCGGCGCGCCGCCGCGTCGATGACGCGATGAAGTTGGCGGAGAGCCTCGGCGCGGAGACGCAAATCCTGTCGAGCGTGGATTTGCCTGCGGAGCTTCTCCGCTACGCAAAATTCGAAAACGTCACCCAGGTCGTGGTGGGCCGCTCTCGCGGCGGGTTCCTGAATGAACTGTTTCGGCGATCGCTACCGCACGAACTGGTGCGGCGGACGCAGGATATTGCGATCCATCTGATCGCCGGAGGAGCCGATGGGCCGACGCCACCCAAGTGGCTGCCGCAGGAGAGAATCTCGCTACGCCCGCTTCAGTTCATATATGCCACCCTGACGGTTGCGGCGGCACTCGGTGTCAGCGAGGTTTTGACCAAACTGACGCCGATTCCGAACCTGTCGATGGTATTCATGGTCTCGGTGCTGGTGAGTGCCATCAACTTCGGCGTCTGGCCTGCGGTCTATGCCTCGGTTCTCTCGTTCTTTGCCTACAATTTCTTCTTCATCCCGCCGCTTTACGACTTCACGATCGCCGAGCCGTATGAATTGCTGGCGCTCGTCATCTTTCTGGTCGTGGCGATTGTCGCGTCCGCGATGGCGGGCCGTGTCCGCGATCAGGTAAAGGTGTCGGCGAGCCGGGTCCGCGCCATGCGCCGACTTTATGAATTCACGCGGCGTCTCTCGGGAATTGCGACGCGAGATGGAATTGCAGAGGGAGCGGCTGGAGAAATTCATGCGAGTTTAACTCGGCCGGTCGTGGTGTTGCTTGGGCAGGATGACGACCTTGCACTGGTGGCGGCGTGGCCGCCGGAGGATACGCTCGATCCTGCCGCCATGACAGCGGCGCGCTGGGCCTTCAACCATGCAGAACCTGCGGGCGCCGATACCGGGACGTTGCCGATCATACCGTGGTATTTTGTTCCGTTGCGGATCGGCGACAAAACGCTCGGCGTCATCGGTGTTGCAAAGGACCAATCGGCGCCGCCGTTCGATTCCGAATCGCGCGCCTTGCTCGACACGCTCTCCGAGCAGGCCGCCGCGGCGCTGGAGCGCGCCACGCTGGCAAGCGAGATGATCAGGGCCAGAACGGCGACTGAGACCGAGCGCGTGCGCAACACCTTGCTGGCCTCGATCTCTCACGATTTCCGCACGCCGCTGTCATCCATCCTCGGCGCGGCGACCAGTCTCCTGAGCTATGGCGACAAGATCGACGCCGTGGCCAAGACCGATCTCCTGACCCAGATCAAGCAGGAAAGCGAGGGCCTCGACGCCATGGTTCGCAATCTGCTTGCAATCACGCGGATTGACGCCGGGGCGTTGGAGTTGCGCCGCGACTGGATCGACTTGCGCGAGATCGTCGAGCGCGTCGTTAGCGCTGCGCGACGGCGCGGTGCGTCGCAACGCATCGTTGTCAACATGCCTTCCGACCTTCCGCTGGTGCGTGCCGACGCCGCGCTGGCGGAGCAGGCGATCGGAAATATCGTGGCCAATGCGCTCGTGCATACCCCACCGGATACGCATCTCATGATCGATGCCCACGTCAGCTCGCTGGGCGTTGCCGTGCGCGTGACCGATAACGGGCCCGGTATTCCATCCGATATGCTCGTCCATGTGTTCGACCGCTTCGTCAAGGGACGCGACACTCGCGAATTGCGCGACGGTGGCCAGGGAGTTGGCCTCGGCCTTGCCATTGCCAAGGGGATCATGGACGCTCACGGTGGATCGATCACCGTCGAAAGTCCGGTCGACGGGCAACCTGGAGCCAGATTCGTGATGCTGTTTCCGCGAGAGGACACTTCGGCATGACTGCGAAATCTCGCGTGCTGGTCGTCGATGACGAGGTGGCGATCCTGCGCTTCCTCAAGCCCGCACTCGAGGCCAACGGCTACGAGATGTCGAGCACGGCCACGGTCGCCGATGCGGTCAAGCGCATAGCGGCTGAGGCACCCGATATCGTTCTGCTCGATCTCGGGCTTGCTGATGGCGACGGCAAGGATGTGATCCGTCGGGTGCGCGAGTGGTCCGATGTGCCGGTGATCGTGCTGTCCGCGCGCGAACGCGAGGCGGAGAAAATCGAGTCGTTGGATCTCGGTGCGGACGACTACGTCAACAAGCCCTTCAACGTCGGTGAACTCATGGCGCGGATGCGCACGGCACTCCGTCATCGCATGCAGCGTAACGCGGAGACGCCAGTGCTTCGGGTGGGTGGCCTTGAAATCGATGCGGTTCGACACAGGGCGATTCGCAGCGGCGTCGAATTGAAGCTGACCCCGAAGGAATTCGAGTTGTTGTCGTTTCTGGCGAAAAATGCCGGCCGGGTTCTGACCCATCGTCAGATTCTGGCGGCGGTTTGGGGCGTCGCCCATACAGCCGATACCCAGTACCTTCGCGTTTATATCGGCCAGTTGCGGCAGAAGATCGAAGACCGGGCCGACGATCCTCAGATCATCCTGACCGAGCCGGGTGTTGGATATCGCATCAGTGAAAGCTGAGATCGATTAAATATTCACAACGCGGCGTCGACCCTGAGCGGAGACATCATCAGTCAAGCGGGTAGTGGCAAGCGACGGCACTGTGGGCATTGTGGTGCAGGACTGGCCGCTCATCGCGGCATTTTGACTGTACGCGCGGGCACCGTGAGGCGAAGGCACAGCCTACTGGAACGTTCAACGGGCTCGGCGGATCACCCTTCACCGCGCCTTCGCGTACATAGCCCGCGCTCTTGCGTCGCGCGAGCGATGGAGCCGCGGAAAGAAGCGCTGCGGTATAGGGATGGCGCGGCCGGGAAAACAGCGTGGGGCGGTCGGCGAATTCGACGATCTGCCCGAGATACATCACGGCGATGTCGTCGCAGATGAACTGCACGACCCCGAGATCGTGGCTGATGAACAGGTAGGAAAGCCCATAGTCGTCCTGCAGTCGGCGCAGCAGGTTCAATATTTGGGCCTGGATCGCCACATCGAGTGCCGAAACCGGTTCGTCGCAGACGATCAGCCTGGGATTGGTAGCGAGCGCCCGCGCGATGGAGACTCGCTGCCGCTGTCCCCCGGAAAACTGATGCGGGAACAGTGCCATCTGGTCCGGCCTCAGGCCGACCAAACCGAACAGTTCGCGTACGCGCTTCTCCCGATCCGATTTGGAGCTATCGGGCATCATGAGGTCGAGAGGTTCACGCACGATTGCGCCGACCCGTTCGCGCGGATTGAGCGACGAATAGGGATCCTGGAAGATCACCTGCAGGTGGCGCCGCTGCTGGCGCATTGCCTCGGCGTCAAGCTTGAGAAGATCGATGCCGTTGAACAGGACCGAACCGGTATGCGCCGCGGCGAGCCGGATCGTGGCCATGGCCGCCGTCGTCTTGCCGGAGCCGCTCTCTCCGACCAGTCCCAGTGTGCGGCCGGGCCGCAGCGAAAACGACACGTCGCGCACCGCATGCAGCACGGGCCGCTGGCCGAACAGGGATTTGCGCGGCATGGCGAAGCGGACCGACAGCCCTCGCACATCGAGCAGCGTCTCTGTCGTCACGCCGCCTCCATTTCCGCCGCGAAACATGCGACCTTGTGAACATCGCCTTTCAGCATCGGGCTCTCGGTGCGGCAGCGATCAAACGCAAGAGGACAGCGGTCCGCGAAGGCGCAGCCTTGTCCAAGCAGGTGCAGCGGCGGCACGATGCCGGGGATTTCAGCCAGCGGCGGCATCCGGCCTTCCTGGCCGGCTTCCTTGCCGAGCACGGGAATGCAGCCGATCAGCCCGCGTGTGTAGGGGTGTAGGGGATTATCGAGGATGGCGTCGGCGCTGCCCTTTTCAACGATGCGGCCGGCGTACATGACCGCCACCCGGTCCGCCATCTCGGCAATAGCACCCATATCGTGGGTGATCAGCATGATGGCAACGCCGAATTGCTGCTGGATGTCGCGCATCAGGTCGAAAATCTGCGCCTGAACCGTCACGTCGAGCGCCGTGGTGGGTTCGTCGGCGATCAGAATGCGCGGCCGGCAGGAGATCGCGATTGCAATCATCACGCGCTGCCGCATTCCTCCGGAAAGCTCGTGCGGAAAGGATTGAGCGCGTCGTTCAGGTTCGGGGATGCCGACCGTGCGCAACAGTTCGACCGCCATGCGGTCGGCTTCGGCCCTGTTTGCCGACTGATGCAGCATGATCGCCTCGGCGATCTGGTCGCCGGCGGTGAAGACCGGATTGAGCGACGTCATAGGCTCCTGGAAGATCATCGAGATCTCGGCGCCGCGCAGACTTCGCAACCGTCGCGCATCGGCCTGGGTGATATCTTCTCCATCGAAGACAATGCGCCCGCCTGCGATGCGGCCCGGCGGATCGGGAATAAGACCCATCGTAGTGAGCGCAGTGATTGACTTGCCGCAGCCGGATTCGCCGACGATGCCGAGCGTTTCGCCCGGCAGCAGATCGAGGTCGATGCCGTTGAGCGCGGTCACATGTCCGTAGCGCGTGGAGAATTCGACCTTTAGATCGCGAATCGAGAGCAGCGGCTTCGTCATGTCAGCGCTCGCGCAGCTTGGGATTGAAGGCGTCGTTGAGTCCGTCGCCGACGAGGCTGACCGCAAACACCGTCAGGAAGATCGCGACGCCGGGAAAAGTGACCGGCCACCAGGCGTCGAGGATGTATTGCCGGTTGGTGCCGATCATCAGTCCCCACGACATGGTGTTGGGGTCGTCGAGGCCGAGAAAGGACAGTCCCGCCTGAAACAGGATCGCCACGCCGACCGTAAGAGTTGCCGAAACGATAAGCGGCGGGAGCGCGTTGGGCAGGATCACCTTCCACATGATGCGCCCGTTGCGCGCGCCGATCGACCGCGCCGCCATGACATATTCCAACTCACGGATCTTGAGAAATTCTGCGCGTGTCAGGCGTGCGGTTTGCGGCCAGAGGACGACGCCGATCGCGATGGACGTCGTGATGGTCGATGGCGAGAACAACGTGATGACGACCATGGCAAACAGCAACGCCGGCAGGACCTGGAAGAATTCGGTGATGCGCATCAGGAGATCGTCGATCCAGCCGCCGAAATAGCCGGCGATGCCGCCGAGAAGGATACCGATGACGAGTGTGATGATGGCCGCTGCCGCGCCCACAGCAAGCGTCGGACCGCCGCCCTTGAGGAGTCCGCGCAGGAGGTCGCGGCCGAGATTGTCGGTGCCGAGCGGTACAGTTGCCTCAACCCCGGGCGGCGTCTGCGGCGCCCAGACGATCTCGTAGGGGTCGCCCTTGTAGATGAACGTTCCGTAGAGAACAAAGGCCACAATGGCGAACAGAAGCAGCGTCCCGAACACGGCCGGCGCATTGCGCCGATAGACGGTCCAGGCTTCCCTCAGCGGGCTAACCGGTTCCGGCACGCCGCCGCCGATTGCGGGCTCAATCGTGCTCATCTCAGCGGCCTCCCGTTCGAATACGCGGATCGGCGAACCGATACGACAGGTCCGTCAGCAGATTGGCGATGACGACCATGAGAGCAGCGAAGAAGAGAATTCCGAGCAGGGTCGGATAGTCGCGCCGCAACACGGAATCGAAAGCGAGGCGCCCCATGCCCGGCCAGTTGAAGACGGATTCGACCAGCAGCGCCCCGGAAATCAGGTTGCCGAACTGGATGCCGGCGACCGTAATGATGGGAAGCACGGCATTGCGCAACGCGTGCCGGAAGACGACTTTGGTTTCGCTCAGCCCCTTGGCGCGTGCCGTGCGCACATAGTCCGCGCCAAGCACGTCGATCATCGATGCGCGCGACAGACGCGAATATTGCGCCAGGAAGATGATGGCGAGCGTGAAGGCGGGAAGCGCGAGATGATAAAGCACGTCGACGACATGAGCGACGAAGCCTCCCGAAAAGCGCGCGCTGGTCATGCCATCCACGGGGAAGATAGGAATGATCGAAGCGAACAGGATGATGAGCATGATTCCGGTCCAGAACACCGGCGCTGCATAGCCGACCGTGGAAAGCACGGTGATGACAGCGGATAGCGGCCCCGACGGCTTGCGCGCCGCGAGTACGCCCATCACGACGCCGACTGTTATCGCGATGAGTTGTGCGGCGAAGACGAGCAGGATCGTCGGCCCCACGCGCGCCGCGATCAGGCTGATCACAGGCTGATTGAAATAATACGACATGCCGAGATCGCCGTGTGCGACATGCCCGAGATAGATGGCGAGTTGGGTGAGGAGCGGTTTGTCGAGGCCATACGCCGCCCGGATCCCGGACAGCATCTCGGCGGTAGCGCCGCCCATTGCGCCGGCGATCGTCTCGGCCGGATCGCCCGGTGCCGCGTGGATCAAAAAGAAGTTGAGGACGAGCACACCAGCGAGCAGGATGATCCCGTAAATCAGTCGTCTGACGATATAGGCGGTCAGTCCCATGCCGCTCCTGCACTCCGGCCGTAGTTGATCCGGTCCCAGCAGCGGGACCGGAATTCGTCAGTTAACGTCAGGCCTTCTTCCAGTATACCTCGTCCATCGACTGCATCGAGCCCCAGATCGATTCCGGAACGTTACCGAGTCGCTTGTTGTAGATGGTATGGTAGGGGAGCGCGTTCACCCAGTAGATCGGAAGGTCGTCGCCGACGATCATCTGAAACTCGTCATAGAATCCTTTGCGTTTGGCAGGATCCTTTTCCACCGCTGCTTTGTTCAGCAATTCGTCGACCTTCGGGTTCCGATATTGCTGGGTGTTCGACCAGATGACACCCTTGCGGATGTTGGAGGACAGGTAGGTGCGGTGTACGCCGATCACCGGGTCGCCCCAATTGTAGACCTCGTCCATCGTCAGGTCGAAATCGTAGTTTGAAATGCGCTTGGCCCAGGTCGGGAAATCCGGCGACGCGCGGACTTCGATATCGATACCCGCCTTCTTGAGTTGCGACTTTAAATATTGGGCGATGCCTTCCTGCTCCTCGCCGCCGCCGGGAATGTAATCGACCGTCAGCTTGAAGCGCATGCCGTCCGGCCCCTTCTTGTGGCCGGCCTGGTCCAGCATTGCATTCGCCTTGTTGAGATCGAGACCATAGGACGGCATCTTCGGATTGAAGAACGGACTTGATTCGATGATCGGCGACCGCTGCGGCTTGGCGATGCCGCGCAGCAATGCTTTGGTGATGAAATTCCGGTCAATGGCGTAGCCGATCGCCTGCCGGACCGCCTTGTTGTCGAGCGGTGGCTTGGCAGTGTTGAAGGCCAGCCAGTTGATCGGACCAACGGCCGCATAACCCTTGTCGGTCACGCCGAGACGGTCGGATTTCTGGAGGCGGATGATGGACTGGCTCTCTGCCAGGAAGGGCAGGAAGTCTGCCTGACCGCCCTCAACGGCAAGTATGATCGAACTCAGGTCCGGAACGATCCGGATGACGATCTTGTCGAGATAGGGTCTGCCCTTGATGAAGAAATCCGGATTCTTCTCCAACACGATCTGCTGACCTGCCTTGAACTCGGCGATCTTGAACGGGCCGCTTCCGACGGGATTAGAATTGGCCGGGTGATTCATGATGTCCTGACCGTCGCCGAACACATGCTTCGGAATGATCGGGCAGAGTGCGCCCGATAGGCAGAGAAGCAAGGCCGGGTGCGGATGCGCGAGATGGATAACCGCCGTGTGTTCGTCCGGCGTCTCGACCGAACTGACCGGTTCGAACATGGTCTTGAACGGATGATGCGCCTTGATCGTCTCGATCGAAAACTTCACGTCTTCGGACGTGATCGGCTTGCCGTCGTGAAATTTGGCGCCCTTGACGAGATTGAGCGTCACCGACAGTGCATCATCGGCGACCTTCCAGCTTTCGGCCAGATAAGGGTGGGGGGTCCAGTCCGCGTCATAGCGCAGCGGCGAGGCAAAAATCTGTGTGCCGGGGATAGCCGTGGCGATACCCGACTGCACCGCCGGATTGAGATGGCGGGGCACCTGCGTCGACACCATCACCATAGTGCCGCCCATCTGCGGCTCGGCGGCCTGAGCCTCGAAGGCAAAGTTCGGCGCGACAAGCAGCGCACCGGCGGACCCGAGAATGTCCCGTCTCGTCAACTTCATGACCCGTTTCCCCTCTTCGTTTTTGCTTATGTTCATACAGGCTAGCCGACGGCCAATCTTTGGAAAAAAGGCTTTTATGCGCGAACCTCCCCTATTTTCTTGCGGAAGTGGACTGTTTGACCATCAGTTCGTCGAAAATTCCCCTGCTGCTCAGTTTCGCACAATGATCGAGGAAAGCCTGGACGATCCGCGGATGACGAACGCCGGCGACTGAGACAATTCCGAAATCAATCGCGGGGA
Organism: Hyphomicrobiales bacterium; assembly: GCA_017305665.1. Lineage (GTDB taxonomy): Bacteria > Pseudomonadota > Alphaproteobacteria > Rhizobiales > Xanthobacteraceae > Nitrobacter. Next base: position 68,136 of record JAFKKH010000020.1, on the reverse strand, counting down.
TGGGATCCTTGATCGGCAGGCAGACGTATTCCGGACGGCCCGCTTCCCGCGCGCGGATGTTGAGGATGGAGAAGCCGAAGCCGCCGGCGGCCAATGCCCGGACGATCTCCGAGGACCGGGTCGAGTGGGCGATCGTTGGCCGCAGTCCACGCGAATAAAAAAGATCAGTGTAGTAGTCGCGGCCAAATGGAAGGTCGAGAACGATCATCGGCCGCTCAGCGAGTTCTGCCAGAGTGACGGATGACTTCGCGGCGAGGCTGTCCTCGGCGCTGATGATTGCATAGGGCGGCGCTGAAAAGAGCGGGGTGAACGACACCTGCTCAGGCAGAGTGCTGTTGTAGGTGCAGGCGAGGTCGACGCTGCCTTCGAGCAGTTGCTCGACCACGGAAACCATGTCGCCTTCTGCCAGTTCGACGCGGATGCCCGGTTGGTCACGGACAAACCCCTTGAGCATGAGCGGCAGCACATGCGGCGCCGTCGTCACGTAGCAGGCCAGGCGCAGCGCGCCGACCGGCTGCCCGCCGATCGATCGAAGGTCGCTGTCGAGATGATTGGTCTGCTCCAGGTAATTGCGGATATGGCCGAGCGCGTCCATTCCCGACGGCGTCGGCTGAATTCCCTTTGCCGGCATCCGGATGAAGAGATCGAACCCGAGTGTCTGCTCGAGGGCATCGATCGCCGCAGTGATGGAGGATTGGGAAATGCTCAGCAGCTCGGCGGCGTCGGTGATCGACCCGCATCGGCCTGCCGCCTCAACATAACGCAGCTGCTTCAATGTGAAGTTCATCGGAAGCCACCCCAAGATCGGTAAAATGAGGTTTATAGCCAAGGAAATACTATTTTTCCGATGAATGGAAGTCGTTTACTTCCGGTGCGTTCCGACTGCCAATTTCGAGAGGAAACCATGGCGGATACCGTCGTCTATCGCGCATCCAAGATCATCACGATGGATCCCACGCTGCCCGAAGCCACGCATGTGGCCGTGCGCGACGGGCTTGTCCTGGCTGTGGGCGATGCGGACTGCGCCACGCCTTGGGGCGATTTCCGTCGCGACGATCGGTACCGTGACACGGTGCTGATGCCAGGCTTCGTCGAAGGTCATGCCCATATGATGACCGGAGCGATGTGGGCCTACACCTATGCCGGACACCAGGACCGCATCGATCCGGACGGGCGCAAATGGGAAGGCCTGACTGACATCGCCGGGGTGATGGCGGGATTGAAGCGCGCGCTTGCATCGCTGCCGGCCGACAAGCCCCTGATCGCCTGGGGGTTTGATCCGATCTTCCTGCCGACCGAGCGGCTCAACCGCCGTCATCTCGACGAGGTCTCCACAGACAGACCGGTCGTTATCATGCATTCCAATTTCCATCTGATGACGGTCAATTCGGCCGCTCTTGCCGTTGCGGGCTACGACCGGAACACCAATGCGGTCGGTGTCGCGCGCTTTGACGACGGCGAACCGAACGGCGAGCTGCAGGAAATGGCGGCGATGTTTCCATTGATGCGCCGTCTCGGCGTGGATTTCCGGGCGCTGGCCCGGGCCGAATCCGCCATGCGCGGATTCGCCAATAGTGCAATGCGTGTCGGCGTGACGACGAGCACGGACTTGTTGAACGAATTGCCCGAGGAAGATATCGCCAAGCTGGTGGCCGTGACTGCGCGCGACGATTTTCAACTGCGTATCGTGCCCGCGCTGAACGGGATGACGCAGGCCCCTGAGGATGTCGCCCGTCGCGTGGCGGAATTGCGCAAACGCTCCACCGACAAGCTCAGGCTGGGAATCGTGAAGCTGATGGCCGACGGTTCGATTCAGGGCTACACCGGCCGCCTCAAATGGCCGGGCTATATATTGGGGCATCCAAACGGCATCTGGAACACGCCGCCCGATCGTCTGAAAGAGCAAATCGTTTGCCTGCATCGCGAGGGCGTGCAGATGCACATCCATGTCAATGGCGACGAGGCCTCGGAAGCCGCGCTCGATGCGATCGAGGAAGCGCAGGCGCGTCATCCTCGCTTCGATCATCGGCACACGCTGCAGCATTGCCAGATGGCCGACGACTCTCAATTTCGCCGCATGGCGGCGCTCGGTTTGTGCGCGAATCTTTTCGCCAACCACATTTGGTATTTTGGCGATCAGCATTATGAGCGCACCATGGGACCGAACCGTGCGATGCGGCTCGACGCGTGCGGCTCCGCCTTGCGGCACGACGTGCCGCTTGCCATCCACTCGGATTCGCCGGTTACGCCGATGGGGCCGCTGCACGTCGCCTGGTGCGCCGTGAATCGGCTGACGCCAAGTGGTCGTGTACTCGGCGAAGATCAAAAGATCTCCGTGAAGGCGGCGCTCCATGCCATCACGCTGGGCGCGGCGTTCACACTGAAGCTGGACAGAGAGATCGGATCCATCGAGACCGGCAAGAAAGCTGATTTCGCTGTGCTCGAAAAGGATCCGCTTACCGTGCCGGCGGTCGAACTGAAAGATGTGCCTGTCCTCGGAACGGTCGTAGGCGGACATCACTTCCCGATCTGAGGCGAACCATGACAGCGTCGCTCGACGCAAGATCCACGAAGCCACTGCCGATGACGGTCGTCAGCGGTTATCTCGGCGCCGGCAAAACGACGCTCGTCAATTCAATCCTGTCCGGCGATCACAGTCTGCGGATCGCGGTGCTCGTCAACGATTTTGGTGAGATTGCTATCGACGAGACGCTAATCGGCGCACGTAGCGACGATGTCATCGCTCTCGCCAACGGCTGTATGTGCTGCCAGATCGGCGGCGATCTCTATGATGCTATCGATCGCATCTTGCGCATGCGCGAGCGGTTCGACCATTTGCTGGTCGAGACCAGCGGCGTCGCCGATCCGGCGAAAGTTGCTCAGATCGCCGTCGCCGAACCCGATCTCGAATTGTTGCGAACGGTCGTGCTCGTCGATGCCGTCAATTTCACCGACATCCTGGCCGATCCGAGGCTGAACGATACGCTGTTGCGGCAGGTACGGTCGGCCGACCTCATTCTGCTCACCAAGATCGACGCAACGACGACAGCTGGAATCGCTGATTTTCAGATCATGCTCGTCGAGCTGGGTCTTTCCGTGCCGGTTGCGGTTCTTCCAAAAGACGATCGCCAAGCCTGGCAGATTCTGAACGAACGCAGGACGGCGGTTTCCAGCTCCAAAAAAGCCGCGCCTTTCAGAGTTCATCGTCTGCCGTTCGAAAGCTGGAGCTGGACAGGCACTGAGCGCGTCGACTTCGATAAACTGATGGCATTCGCGAGCGATTCCGCACTCAACATCTATCGTCTCAAGGGGCGTTTTCGCCTCGCCGACGGCCGGACAGTCTTGCTTCATAAGGTCGGCTCAGAGATTACGTTCGAGGACACAGATGAGACGCTCGAGGCGTCAGAATTTGTGGCGATCGGAACGAAGCCGGATTTCAATCCCGAGCATACGGGCCGTGCCTGGATACGAATGATCCAACGCTCGATCATACATCAGCCGTGAGGCTGCAATTTCCGTTTTGTTCCCGACCGGCGCTCTGCGTGGGTGTCAGCTAAAGGTTCGAGGGCCGCGGGCGACTGGATAGGGTAGCACCTCGGAATTTCCGCGGTTGTTGTCCCCGAAATCCTGTGACACCATCCGAGCGTCGATTTCATGATCTTTCAGATATCCTATGTCACGCCTGAAATTTGCCTGGGAAAAGCTGTCGGATGAGGAGTTGCTTGCGCGCCGCCTCAGCAGTTTAAAGGTTCGAGTTAAAGGCACCTGGCTCGAGGATTGCCTTGAGACTCTGCATGAGGAGCTTGAAGAGCGGGCGATCTTGTTGCGGCCGCACGCATGGATTTCGAGTGAATGGTTCAGTCCGGCAAATTCTCCCGGCATCGCCATTCCTTTCTATCTCACTCATCCTCGCCTGATGAAGATCGAGAAGAAGATGATGCTGGAGGTCGAAGGCGGCACCTGGTCCGAGTGTATGGCAATCCTCCGTCATGAGGCCGGCCATACCGTGCAGCATGCCTATCAGCTGCAACGCCGCCGACGTTGGCAGCAGCTCTTTGGTCCATCCTCGAAACACTATCCGCGCTACTATCAGCCCAATCCGGCCAGTCGACGATATGTTCAGCATCTTCGGCTCTGGTACGCGCAGAGCCATCCGGACGAGGACTTCGCCGAAACCTTTGCGGTGTGGCTGCGGCCGCGTTCAAACTGGCGGACCCGCTATGCCGGCTGGCCGGCGTTGCAGAAGCTCGAATACGTTGACGAACTGATGGGCGAAATCGCGGGGAAGAAGCCGCTGCTCACGACGCGGGAGCGTGTCGATCCCCTGAACGAACTCAACCAGACGCTTGCCGAGCATTATCGAAAAAAACAGGCGTTCTACGCCTTCACCCCGCCCAAAACGTACGACCGTGACCTCTCGCGGCTGTTTTCCGTGGACCCCCGACATCACCGCTCGCAACCGGCCTCAAGCTTCATCCGGCGGCACCGCGCCCATATCCGGGAGTTGGTTGCGCGGTGGACCGGTGAAAATCAGCTCACGCTCGACGCCGTGCTGGACGACATGATCTCTCGCTGCCGCGAGCTCGATCTGCGTGCCGTCGGCTCCGAACGGAAACTCGTAACGGACTTCACCGTACTGCTGACCGCCAAGACTATGCACGCGCTGTTCGGCCCATCACGCCGCAAATGGATTGCACTATGAGACGCCTGCGAATCCTCGTACTCATGCATCCGGACTTCGTGCCGCCGGATTCGAGCGATGGATACAGCGCGCAGGAAATCAACAAATGGAAAACGGAATACGATGTCGTCAGCACCTTGCGCGCGGCGGGTCATGACGTGCACCCGCTCGGCGTACAGGAGGAAATCAAGCCGGTGCGCGACGAGATCGAAAACTTCAAGCCGCATGTGGTGTTCACGCTGCTGGAGGAGTTTCATTATCAGACCGCGTATGACCAGCATATCGCAAGCTTCCTCGAATTGATGAAAGTGCCCTATACGGGCTGCAATCCACGCGGTCTGGTGCTGGCGCGCGGCAAGGATCTGTCGAAGATGCTGGTCCATCATCGTCGGATCGCGGTCCCGGCTTTCGCCGTGTTCCCCATGCGTCACAAGGTCAAACGGCCGACACGCCTCGCGCTGCCGCTGATCGTCAAGAGCCTGAACGAGGATGGATCGCATGGTATCTCGCAGGCGTCTGTGGTCGACACCGACGAGAAGCTCGCTGAACGCGTCGCCTTCATCCATGAGCGGATCGAAACCGCCGCCATCGCGGAGCAGTTCATCGAGGGACGCGAACTATATGTCGGCGTGCTCGGCAACAATCGGCTGAAGGCCCTGCCGGTCTGGGAATTGAAGTTCGGCACCATGGGCGGCGACCACATCGCCACCGAGAAGGTCAAGCACGACACCAGTTATCAGGAGCGCGTCGGTATCGTCGACGGACCAGCCAAGGGTCTGGCGCCGGACGTCTCCGCTCGCATCCAGCGCACGGCGAAGCGCATTTACAGGACGCTCGGGCTCGATGGATATGCGCGCATCGACTTTCGTCTTTCATCCGACGGAACGCCGTATTTCATCGAGGCAAATCCGAATCCCGAGATCGCGAAGAGCCAGGAGTTCGCGACGGCGGCTCGGCATGACGGTCTCGACTACACAGATTTATTGCATCGCATTCTGGCCCTTGGGATCAGGCGGGCCAAAGCGGGCGTATCCATAGGTTGAGCGGCGCGTGCGAGACCGCCGGATTTCCGCGAGCGCACAGATCTCAAAACAGCTTCATCAGCTCGACGTCATCCTGCAAATGCGCCGGCGGCCCATCATAGATTTTGCGGCCAGCCTTCAGGACGGCAACCCGGCTGGCAATCGGCAGGCTGTAGCGCACGTTCTGCTCCACCATCAGAATGGAGGTGCCGAAGCTCCTGTTGATCTCGGCAATGCTCTGCATCACCCTGTCGACCAGGTTGGGCGCCAGGCCGATGGATGGCTCGTCCAGAATAACCACGCGCGGCTCGTGCATCAGCGCCATGCCGATGGCCAGCATCTGTTGCTGTCCGCCCGAGAGCGTGCCGCCGATCTGCTGCTGGCGCTCGTCCAGGATCGGAAACAGCTTGAAGATAGTCTGCATGCGTTCCGGCAATCTGGTCTTGTCGGCCATGATGAAGCCGCCCAGTTCCAGATTGTCGCGTACGCTTAAGGTCCGGAAGATGCCATGGCCTTGCGGCACGAAGGCGATGCCTTCGGCCACGTTGTCGCCAGGGGCGCGGCCGGCGATCGGCTTGCCGTCATAAGTCACTTCGCCCGCGGTCGGCTTCAGCAGGCCGAAGATGGCGCGCATGAGCGTGGTCTTGCCGGCGCCGTTGTGGCCCAGCACCAACAGGATCTCGCCGCGATCCAGCGTCAGATCAACGTCGTGAACGATCTGCTTCTTGCCGTAGCCGGCAGCGAGGCCGCGGGTTTCCAGAATGGCGGCGCTCATTTGAAATACCGCGTTGCCAGCGCCGGATCGTTCATCAGTTGATCCGGAGTGCCGATAGCCATGGCATGGCCCTCGTCGAGGAAGTAGACCACGTCGCACAACTCCTTGATGACGTCGAGATTATGCTCGATGATGCAGATTGTCTTGCCGCTGTCGGCCAGCTTGCGCACGATCGGGAAAATTTCCGCCAAGGTAGTGCGGTCAAGGCCGGACAAAGGTTCGTCGAACAGGAAGACCTCAGCGCCGGTGGCGAGCAGCCGGCCGACCACCAGAAGTTTCTCCTCGGCATAGGAGAGGTTCTCCGCCGTCTCATAGGCCTTATGAGTGAGGCCGACGAAGTCCAGCACGGCACGGGCGCGAACCAGATTGTCCTGTTCTTCGCGGTGGATTTTCATCGGCCGGAAGAACACGTCGAACACCCGGTCGCCAGCCTGATTGGGGAGCGCGACCATGACGTTTTCGAGCGCTGTCATCTTGGTGAAAAGCCGCAAATCCTGAAATGAGCGAGCGACGCCTGCGCGCACGATATTGTGCGGCTTCAGTCCGGTGATGTTGCGGCCGCGAAAGGTGATGGTGCCGCTGTCCAGCGACAGAAAACCTGTCAGCAGGTTGAAGGCCGTGGTCTTTCCGGCGCCGTTCGGCCCGATCAAGCCGGTGATCGAGCCGCTCTTCAGAACGATATTGAAGCCGGCCACGGCGACGATGCCGCCGAAACGCTTGTGCAGGTCGTTACCCGAAAGCGTGACCTCGTCCTTTGGCAGTGGCGCCGTCATCTCCGCGCCATGACGATTCGTGTCGTCGACATGGGGAAGATGGCGCATGGTACTGCGCTCGGCGAGCAGCCCCTCCGGCCGCAGCCGCAGGATCACAATCAGCAGCAGGCCATAGATGATGAGATGCGATTTGTCGGCGATTTCGGTCGGCAGGGTGACGAACTTCAGCAACTCGGGCAGGATCACCAGCACTGCGGCGCCCACCAGCGAGCCCCACAGGTTGCCGGTGCCGCCCAGGATTACCATCGCCAGCATGTAGATGGTCTCGTCGATGCCGAAGCTTTCGGCGCCGACATAGTTCAGATAGCGGGCGAACAGGGAGCCTGCGACAGCGGCGAGCCCGGCCGAAAAGGCGAAGACCGCAACCTTCATGTAAAGCAGGTTCTTGCCGACCGCTTCAGCGGCGGATTCGTTCTCCCGCATGGCGCGGAGCGCACGGCCGAACGGCGAATTGGCAAGTCGCCATGCGACCCAGAAACAGATGCCGAGCGCAACGATCGCGGCAGGAAGAAACCGCCCGGGGTTGTCGAGCGCATAACCGAAGATATTCAGGCTTGGTATGCCGCGCAGCCCGTCGGTGCCGCCGGTGAGATCCTTCCAGTTGGTGGCGATGGCGATGACGATCACCTGCAGCGCCAAGGTCACCACCACCAGATAGGTGCCGGATATGCGGATCGCCGGGATCGCGACCAGGGCGCCGATGAAGGCTGTTATCAGCACGCCGAGCAGCAGATCGACGGGAAAGGGCAGGCCGAGTTTCAGGGTGAGGATGGCGGTGGCATAGGCGCCGAAAGCATAGAAGGCGGCCTGCGCCATGGCGAACAGGCCGGCGAAGCCGATCAGCAGATTGAAGGAAACGGCGAGGATGCCGTAGATGCAGACCATCACCAGGATGTGGAGGATATATTCCATGTCAGCTCACCGTCCGGCCAAACAAGCCCTGCGGTCTTAGCAGCACCACAAGGAACAGGACGATAAAGGCGATGGAGCTTTGCCATTCGGTCGGGATTTTCCATAGGCCGAGGCTTTCCACCATGCCCAGTGCCAGACCGCCTGCGACCGCGCCGCGCAGCGAGCCAACGCCGCCGACGATGACGGCGACGAAGGCGATGAAGACAGCGAAGAAGCCCATGCTCGGGGTTGCGCCGTCCTTGAGCAGGATGAGTGTTGCCGGAATGGCCGACAGTGCCGAACCGATGGCGAACACCAGTCGCGACACTTTCACGGTGTCGATACCGATGATGCGCGCCATTTCCGGATTGTCGGTTGTGGCTAGAATGGCTTTGCCGTGGCGGGTGCGGGCGAGATACACGCCGAGCAGAGCGGTCAGCACGACCATGGCGATCACCTGGCCGAGTTGGACCGAACTGAAATAGATCGGGCCGACCAGAAAGATGCCGTACTGGTAACCATCGATCACGCGCCCGCCGGTTCCGAAGATGATCGCAATCAGGTTTTCCAGCACGATGAACAGGCCGAGCGAGGCGATGAGAGTGACGTGCGACGAACTCTGGCCCCGCTCGAAAGGCAGATAGAGATACTGATAGGTGATGACGCCGAGGACGGCGGCGACCGCTGCAGCGAAGACCATGGCGACGGGAATCGGCAGGCCCAACACGTTGGCGGCGAACCACGCCGCATAGGCAGCAGCGGTAAAGATCGGTCCGTAAGCGAAATGCACAATGCGGGTCGTGGCGAAGATCAGGCCGAAGCCGACGCCGAGCAGCGCATAGTGGCTGCCGTTGATCAGGCCGTTGACGAAGAGCTGTGCAAAGAGATCCATAGTTGAACTCACACAAGTGTGTGGCCGTTATTTCCGCTCTACGGGCTCGTCGATATGCGTAAGCGGTAGCGGTCTGTCATGACAGGGCGGCCGCTTCGGCCGCCCCGGATCATGAGGCGCGTTGAAGGCGCCGGTTACTTGGCTTCAATATATTTTTCGAACACCTTGTTGCCGTTCTGGACCTTGAACAGCGCGACACGCTTCTTGGCCACGCCGTTGGCCTGGAAAACCATGCTGCCGCCATAGACCGACTTGAAGGTCGGATTGGCACGCAGTGCTGCGGCGATCTTGTCGCCGTGGTACCAGTCGCCGCCCTCGGCGCGTGCCCGCTTCATCGCTTCGGCGATGACATAGACGCCTTCATAATAATTGGCGGCATAGAAATCCGGATCGGAGTGGTAGCGCTCCTTGTAGCCCTTGGCGAAAGCGGCCGACCAGGGTTCATCGGCCGAGGGTTGGAAATAGTCGGAGGTGAATTCGTAGCCCTCGAGCGCTGCGCCGCCGAGCTTCTGCACATCGGCGGTATATTCGACGCCAATCAAAGGCACCTTCAGACCGAAATCGCGGATGCGCTTGGCGGCAAGGCCTGGATCGGGGCTGAACAGCCAGAGGCCGATGAAGTCGGGATTGCCGGCGCGGATCTTGGCGACCTGGGTATCGATGTTGGAGGCGCCGACATCCATTTTTTCAGACGCCACCACTGTGCCGCCGTTCTTCTTCCAATATTCGTCGACGACCTTGACGATATTGTCGCCGGCGTCCGAATTCCAGGCCAGCTCGGCCATCTTCTTCAGACCAAGGTCATGCGCATGGCTGACCGCCGCGTGGCCGAGATCGGAAGCGAGCGAGCGGTTGTGAAACAGATACTTCGACGCACCGACCAGATTGTTGCTGACGCCGCCGCCGTTGATCAGGAAAATCTTTTGTTCATCGGCGATCGGCGCGATCGCCAGAGTCGGCGGACTGAATGACGTCATCACCGCCTGTACGTTGTAGAGGTTGCGCAGACGCGTGAAGCCGTCCACTCCGGCCTTGGCGACACCGCCCTTGTGATCCTCGATATCGGCTTCGAGCTTGATGCCGTCGACACCGCCCTTGGCGTTGATCTCGTCGATGGCCTGCTTCATCCCCTGGCTCATGACCGTGCCGTAAAAGCTGGTCTTGCCGGTCATGGCGAACAGGGCGCCGATATGGATAACGTCCGGATCCTTCGGCTTTTCCGCGGCCAACGCCGCCGATGTCGTAATAAAAAAGGCCGCAGTCAGTGCGGCGCCGATCGGCTTGAGCATATCTTTTCTCCCTTGCGCCTCTTCTTCCAGAGGCATTTACTTTATCCTTGTATCTGCGACCTAAAAGTCACCCGACTCCTTGGCCGCATGCAAGCAATATTTGCCTCGGCAGAAATTCTGAGACGCGGAATAGCCAAATCGGGATCATCCCAACGGGATCGAGAAGCCATGCCTTTCTTTCCAACGCGCTTGCAGCGCACGAGGTCTGAGCCATGCGACGCAAGCAGGTCCTGATAGCCGGCGCCACCGGCCTCGTTGGCTACGCGGCGATGAGGCATTTTGGCGCGGCTTCCGATTGCGAGGTCATTGCCGTGTCGCGGCGCGCGCCGGACGATATGCATGGTGCGCGCTTTCTGCCATTGGACCTGACCGACGCAACGGCTTGCGAGCAACTCGCCGCCAGTCTGCCCGGCGTGACGCATCTGGTCTACGCTGCGCTGTACGAGCGCCCCGGGCTGGTTGCCGGCTGGCGGGAACGTGAGCAGATCGAAACCAATGATCGGATGCTGCGCAATCTGCTCGATCCACTGGAACGGCATGCAAAGAATTTGCGCCATGTAACGCTGTTGCAGGGTACCAAGGCATATGGCGTCCACGTTCGCCCGCTTTCGGTGCCGGCGCGGGAAAACCGTTCTGAAATGCACGAACAGCCCAACTTCTACTGGAAGCAGGAAAACCACCTGCGCGCCTTGCAACAGGGCAAAGACTGGTTCTGGTCGATCCTGCGTCCGGTGCTGATCGTGGGCTATTCCACCGGCAGCGCCATGAATGTCATTCCCGCCCTGGGCGTCTATGCGGCGTTGCGGCGCGAGGCAGGGCTGGACTTGCCTTTCCCCGGCGGTGCGCCGCGTGTGGCCCAGGCGATCGATGCCGATCTGCTGGCCCGCGTCATTGGGTGGGCTGGCGAGGCTGCAAGTGCGCGCAACGAGATCTTCAATGTTACCAACGGCGACGTGTTCGTCTGGGAAAACATCTGGCCCGCCATCGCCGCGTCGTTAGGCATGGAGCCGGGTGGTCACGTGCCGCTCTCGCTCGATCGTGAGGTCCGCCCGCGCGAGACGGAATGGGAGGCGATCCGCGCCCGGTATGGGCTGCGTTCGGGGAATCTGCGAGAGTTCGTCGGTCTGTCCTTCGAATATGCCGACTACACCATGGGCTATGGCCGGACCGAGCCCGGGCCGCCGGCGATCGTGTCCACCATCAAGCTGATGCAGGCCGGCTTCACCGAGGTGATAGATACCGAGGCCATGTTCGCCAAATACTTCGCCGAGTTTCAGGCCAACCGGTTGCTGCCGCCGATCTGACGGGGTGTAGAATAGCGTCAATCGTGGCGCTTCAACGCGTGGCCTTCAGCCATTGCACGACTTGCTGCGGCGAGATGGGATGCACGGGAATGAACGGTCCATTGGGTCCGAGTGCATCTTCCACGGCTGAAATTACGCAGGCTGCCGCGGGAATCGTGCCGCCTTCGCCGGCGCCTTTGACGCCGATCGGATTGCGCGGTGACGGCGTCTCCATGTGATGGATCTCGATCGGCGGCATTTCCGATGCCATCGGCAGGAAATAATCACCGTAAGTGGTCGTCAGCGGTTGACCTTGCTCGTCGTAGATCATGCGCTCGAACAACGCGTTGCCGATGCCATGCACGACACCGCCACGGATCTGGCCATCGACGATGAGCGGATTGATCAGCTTGCCGCAATCGTGGACCACCACATAGCGAACCACCCTGACGTCTCCCGTTTCCGGATCGACTTCGACCTCGCAGGCATTTGCGCCATAAGCGAACGTCAGGGCATTGGAGTTGAAATAGGCCGTCGCGGCCAGATCTGGCTCCATGTTGCCGGGCAGCGGGACCCCGGTGGAGCCGGCAAGCGCACGCGCGATCTCGGACAGCTTGATCTTCATGTCCGCGATGCCTTTTACACGAACCGCGCCGCCTTCGAGTTCGAGGTCATGCTCGTCCACCTCCAGTTGGTGTGATGCGAAGGTGATGGCCTTGGCCCGTACCTTGTGCGCCGCGAGCTGCACTGATGAACCCGCCGTCACTGCGATGCGGCTGGCGATGGTGGAGATGCCGAGCGGAAATTTCGCGGTGTCCGCCGTCTCAACGGTCACGTCTTCCAGTTCGACGCCGAGCGCGTCAGCGGCGATCTGCGCGAATGCGGTGCGATGGCCCTGGCCCTGGCTGGACGCGCCTGTGGCGACGATAACCTTGCCGGCGGGCGTTACACGAATGGACGCACCTTCGAACGGACCGATACCGGTATCCTCGACGCAGGAAGCAATACCGAGTCCACGCAGCTTGCCGCGCTGCTTCGACTCTTTGCGCCGCGCTTCGAAGTCCTTTGCTGCAATCTTGTCGAGCACGAGATTCAGCGCGCCGGTATAGTCGCCACTGTCATAGGAGATCGGGGAGCCGTCTCGCGCCTTCAGCCCGGTCGTATAGGGCATCTGCTCAGCCTTCACGAAACTGCGTTGCCGCACGTCCTGCCGATCCATGCCGAGGTGACGTGCGATGCGGTCGGCAAGACGCTCGAGCAGGAATGCGACGTTCGGCCGGCAAGCGCCGCGCACCGGCGAGGTCGGCACCAGGTTGGTGAGTACGACGTCAACCGTGAGATCGAGCGCTTCGAGTGCGTAAGGGCCGGGGAAGCTGGCGATGGCCGTTGCGGGCAGGATCAGGCCGTAGGGCGCATAGGCGCCATTGTCGTGAATACAGTGGCCGCGGATTGCGCGCATGCGCCCGTTGTTGTCGAACGCTACATCGATCGACCAGATCTGGCCGCGCTGCTGCGTCGTCGCAACAAAATGCTCCTGACGGTCTTCGATCCATTTCACGGGTCGCCGAATCTTGATCGTCGAAAGTGCAACGGCGAATTCCTCGGCATAGACGTTGGCTTTCGGCCCGAAGCCGCCGCCGACGTCGGGCGTCATGACACGGATGCCATTCTCGTCGCGGTCGAGGTAAGCCGCGAGATGCCGCCGGACCATATAAGGCGATTGCGACGAGGTTGAAATCGTCAGTGCGTCGGTCAGCAGATCGATGTTTGCGACCACCCCGCGGCACTCCATCGCATGGCAGCCGCCGCGATGGATGTCGAATTGTTCGGTCAGAACGTGATCGGCCTTGGCAAAAATCCTGGCGCAATCGCCGAAGCCTGCCTTCATGGTGGCCGCGATGTTGCTGGCATGTTGCGAATGCGCTGTCGGTGAATTTGCCTCGTGGGCGAGGGCGACATCGGACACCGTGGGCAGATACTCGACATCCAGTATCACCGCGGCTGCGGCATCCTCGGCATTGGCGCGGCTGTCGGCAAGCACGATCGCGATGGCTTCGCCGACGTGGCGGACCTCTGTATCGCTCAGCGGATGGTAGGTGATCGGCGTTTTCAGAAGCGGGTGGGGTGCCATCGGCGGCATCGGCCCCTGCGCGATATCCGCGAAATCATCCATGGTGTAGATCGCAACCACGCCCGGCATCGCCAGCGCGTCACGCTTGTCGATGCTGCGAATCCGGCCATGGGCAAAGCTCGCGCGGACGAAGGCGGCATGGAGCATCCCGGGCAGTTCGATATCGTCGACGTAGTGACCCGTACCTGTAAGCAGGCGCGCATCTTCGACGCGGGTGACAGCAGCTCCAAAGAAACGCCCACTCATGTCCGGTTCGCCTTTGTCGATGCTGTATCAAGCGTTGCCTGCACGATGCCCTGATAGCCGGTGCAGCGGCAGATATTTCCGGAGATCGCGATCCTCACGTCCTCCTCGGTGGGCGCGGGCGTGGTTCGCAGGAAAGCTTCGAGCGTCATCAGCATGCCGGGCGTACAGAAGCCGCATTGCAGCCCGTGATTGGCCGCGAACGCCTGCTGAAGCGGCGACAAGTCGCCGGGTTTGCCGAGGCTTTCCACGGTCTCGACCGTGCAGTCGTCGATCTGGACCGCGAGCATCAGACAGGAACGAACCGGGGAGCCGTCGACGATCACTGTACACGCGCCGCAGACGCCATGTTCGCATCCGATGTGGGTGCCGGTCAGTCCGAGCGAGTGCCGCAGAAAGTCGCCGAGATGGACGCGCGGATCGACCTTTGCCTCGCGCGGTTGTCCATTGAGCGTGAATGTCAGGGAACGTTCGGTCATGGCTGCCGCTCCAGCGTGGTGCACGCTTCGTTCAGTGCGCGGCGGATCAATACGCCTGCAAGATGGCGGCGGTAGTCGGGCGTGACATGAACGTCTTCCATTGCGTCGAGCGCGCGAGCAGCCGCTACGGCAGGTTCGAGATCGAGTTTGCCGATCGGCTGGTCGATCAGGGCTGCTTCGGCATCCGACAGCCGCCGGGGTGATGCTTCGATACCGAACGACAACAGCGCGGCACGAGTGATCCGACCATCCTTGCTCGCCTCGATCAGGGCCGCCCCACCGGCGATAGCGAAATCGCCATGCCGTCGCGCATATTCGGCGAAGCCGTAGCCATGACCCTTCGCCCATGGCTTGATCCGGATCGCTTCTAAAAACTCCTGCTCCCCGAGGGCGGACTGCAGCAGCCCTTCAAACCATTCGCTCGCTGGAACGATGCGGTGGCCATCCGGTCTGGTGACGATGAACTCGGCATCCAAAATAGCGCACATCGCGGGCTGTTCGGCGGACGGATCGAGATGGCAGCAACTGCCGCCGATGGTGCCGCGCGCGCGGGTCTGGATATGGCCGACATGCTCGAGCGCGCGACTCAACAGCGGAAGACGGGCTTTGACAACGTCGGACGAAAGAATGTCGGCCTGCCGTGTCATTGCGCCGATTTCGATCCCTTCGGGGGTTTCGCGGATTCCCGCGAGGCCCGGGATGCGGTTGATGTCGATCAGATGATCGGGGGCAAGCACCCGAAGGTTCATCATCGGCATCAGCGATTGTCCGCCGGCAAGAATCTTGGCGTTCTCCAGGCTGGAGAGCAGGGTGCCGAGTTCTTCGCGCGTTTGCGGGCGGTGGTACTGAAACGGCGGAGCCTTCATATCGATTACGCCAGATTGAGAAACGTCGAGATCGCCTTGATGAATGCCTCGGGCGCCTGCGCCATCGGCGCATGGCCGCAGCCCGGCATTTCGATCAGATCGGGTTTAGGCAGCGCTTTCGCAAGAGCGTGGGCCATCCCAGGCGGCGTCGCTGCGTCGAGGCTGCCGACCAGGACCAGGGTCGGATTGCGGATCGTGCCGATCTGGGGTGTCAGATCCAGTGCGGCAAGCGCGTGGCAGGCCTCAGCGAAGAATTCGGGATTGGTCTTGACCAGCGCGGCGCGCCGCTCGGCCATGATCGCAGGATTGGCGGAGATGAAATCCTCGGGAAACAGCCGCTTCAGCGCGACGTCGACGATCGCTTCCATGCCGCTCTGGCGCACGCGATCGGCCATCGCAAAGAAGGATTGTTTGCCCTCCGGCGAAAAGGCAAGTCCGGTGTCGGCGAGCACAAGCCGGTCGAACTTCGCGCCATGACGGATTGCCAGCGTGCTGGCGACAAAGCCGCCAAAGCCGTTGCCGAGGACGTCGGCCGCTGTCCCAAGATCGAGAGCACCGAACAGGCCCGAAATGCGATCCGCGATTCCCTCGATGGTCGAGCCGGCCGACGACGAGCCACCGAAGCCCGGCAGGTCGGGCACGATAATGCGCCGCTGTTTTGCCAGAACCGGAACGACTTTATCGAAAATGGCGCGGTCCGCGAGAAGCGAGTGCAGAAGTATCAGCGGCTTGCCGGTGCCGGTTTCGATGATATCGAGCGTGCCGTCAGGGAGACGAACGGATGTCATAAGAACCTCTCAATAGACGCCGAGCAGTTGCTCGACCAGACGATCGTTGGAACGAAGCGAGTCGGCGCCGCCCGCATGGGCGACATAGCCGGTATTGAGCACGACGACTTCATCCGCGATGTCGAGCGCCAGCTTGATGTTCTGTTCGACCAGAATGATGGACAGCCCGCTGTCGCGGAGTTTCTTGAGCACGACCGCGACTTCGGCGACGATCTGCGGCGCCAGCCCCTCGGAGGGCTCGTCGAACAGGACGACGCGCGGATTTGTCATCAGGGCGCGGCAAATCGCCAGCATCTGCTGCTCGCCGCCGGAGAGCGAGCCGGCGAGCTGACGCTGGCGCTCCTGCAAGCGAGGGAATGTCGCATAAACCTGTTCGAGCCCCCAGTTGGAGCCGTGATCGGAACGACCCCGGCGGGCTGCCACGGTCAGGTTCTCGTAAACGGTGAGCGATGGGAAGATGCGCCGGCCTTGCGGGACAAGGCCGACGCCTCTGAGCGAAATGGCTTCGGGCGACAGCCCGGTGATGGACTGACCGAAGAGGTCGACACGAGTCGCCTTGGCCTTGACCAGCCCCATGATCGCGCTGATGCAGGTGGTCTTTCCGGCGCCGTTGCGTCCGAGCAGGCCAAGCACGTGTCCCTTCTTCACGCTGAAGGAGAGATCATGCAGCACGTGGCTCTCGCCGTAGAAGGCGTTCAGGCCGTCGATCGTGAGGGCGTCAGTGTCCAAGATACACCTCACGCGTCTTGGGATCGGCGACGACGTCGGCGCGGCTGCCCTCCACGACCACTTGGCCGTGCTGCATCACCGTAATCACGTCGGCAAAGGCAAGAGCGACATCCATGTCGTGTTCGATCATGACAATGGTCACGTCGCGCGGGATGGATTGCAGAAGGCGCTGCACGTCCTGGCGCTCATCGGCGGAGAGGCCGGCGAGCGGTTCATCGAGCAGCAACAGTTTCGGCTTTTGCGCGAGCGCCATGGCGATCTCGAGCCGGCGGCGCTCGCCATAGCTGGTTTCCGACACGGTGCGGTCGGCGAGATGCTCGAGGCCGACGAGCGCAAGCGTGGCGCGGGCCTCATCCCACAGCGCCGCCTGCCGGCGGAGATCGGACCACGGATTGAATCGAATGTCGCGCAAACCGACCAGAGAAATAACGACGTTATGGAGGAGGGTGTTTTTCGGAAACAGCGTGATGATTTGATAGGTCCGCGCCATGCCGAGTTGGGTGCGCTGGTTGGCAGACTTTCGCGTCACGTTCTGACCGAAAATCCGGATCTCGCCTTGTGAGGGAGGGTAGTCTCCCGCGATGAGGTTGAAGAACGTCGTCTTGCCGGCGCCGTTAGGGCCGAGCAACAGCCGCCGTTCGCCGGCCGGAACGCGCATCGTGACATCGCGCACGGCGGGCAATCCGCCGAAGTAGCGGTAAAGGCCGGTGACTTCGAGAATGGGTGTCGCCATCAGGCACCGTCCTTCGCAATGGACGACGCTTCAGCAACCGTGTCTGTGCGCGACGAACCCCTCAATGCGCGCAAGGCGCGTCGGGCACCAGGCACCAGCCCTTCGGGCATGAACAGCACGATTGCGACGAAGATCACGCCGAGCAGGATCAGCCAGCGCGTGATGTAGGCGCTGACGACATTCTTCAGGATGACCACCAGCGCGGCGCCGACCACCGGCCCAAGCAGCGTTCCGGTGCCGCCGGCGATGACCATCAGCAGGGTCTCGGCCGATGTCGTGAGGTGAAGGGTCTGCGGGCTGACGAACTGGTGATAATAGGCATACAGGAGGCCGGCGACCGCGCCCCAGAAGCCGGAGAACACGAAGCTCAGCCACTGGATCAGCCACACGTTATAGCCGAGCGCACGCATGCGACGGGGCTGGTCGCGTGTCCCCTGCAGGCTTTGTCCCAGTCCGGACTGGATGAACCGAGCGATGCACCAAACGGCAATCGCCAGAAAGAACAGCACGAAATAATAGAAGATGATGGGGTCGTTCAGATCCAGCCCGAATGGGTGTGGCCGTTTTAGTCCACCCAGCCCATTGTCCCCGCCGGTCAGGCTTGCCCATCGATAGGCGACGCCCCACAGGATCTGGCCGAGCGCCAGCGTAATCATCAGAAAGCCGAGGCCCGAGGCGCGCAGCGCCAGATAGCCGAACAACATGGCTAGCACCGTGGTGGCGCCGATCGCGATGACGGCGCCCGTGAGGTGCCCGAATCCGGCGTGAGCTGTGAGATAGATCGTGAGATAGGCTGCGACGCCAAGATAGGCTGCGTGTCCGAGTGAGATCATGCCGCCAAAGCCGATCAGCAGATTGAGGCTGAGTGCGAGTATGGCGGCGATCACGATCTGGCTGGCGATATTGACGTAGTAGTCCGATGTGACCAGCCATGGCATCGCCAGTAGCGCGGCAAAAACCAAGAGGCGCGGAAGCGCGTTGAAAGCCGAAAAGCGCATCAGATCGCCTGCCTTCCGAACAGGCCGGTCGGCCGCAGCGTCAGCACCAGAACCATCGGCAGAAACAGGATGACGTAAGCGAGATCGGGAAACAGCGCCTGCCCATAGCTGTAGATGAAGCCGATGATCAGGCTGCCGATGAAGGCGCCGAGCAGGCTGCCGACGCCGCCCAGGATGACGACGACCAGTGCCAGCGGCAGCATGTCGGTATCGAGGCCTGGATAGACTGACAGGATCGGCCCGGCGAGGACGCCACCGGCGCCCGCCAGCGCGGAGCCGAGGCAGAACACCACGGTGAACAGAAGGGAGGTGCGGATTCCCATTGCGCGCGCCATGGGAAGGTCATCGACGCCGGCCCGGATCATTGCGCCGAGACGGCTACGTTCAAGCAGGAACCAGAGGGTCGCAGCCAGCGCAAATGCAACGCCGATCACGAACAGACGATAGATCGGAAATGCCAGATGCGAAATTCGGAAGGCGCCGGTCAGTTCGCTTGGCATGGGGACCGGGCGCGGATCGCCGGTCCAAATCCAGACGCAGGTGTCCGCGATAATGAAGGCTATGCCGAGCGTCACCAGAACCTGCGCGAGCGGCTGGCCGGTGAGCCTGCGGAGGATGAAGCGCTCCAGAACGCCGCCAAGAATGCAGATCGCGCCGCCACCGATCAGGATCGCGATCCAGAAATTCACGCCGGCCTCGATCGC
Organism: Hyphomicrobiales bacterium; assembly: GCA_017305665.1. Classification (GTDB taxonomy): domain Bacteria; phylum Pseudomonadota; class Alphaproteobacteria; order Rhizobiales; family Xanthobacteraceae; genus Nitrobacter. The sequence goes on along the minus strand of JAFKKH010000020.1, from coordinate 48,859 downwards.
CGACAACCCAACGTAGGCGCCAAGCATGAAATATGCGCCGTGCGACAGATTGACGATGCGCATCAGGCCGAAGATCAGCGAGAAACCTGATGCGAGAATGAACAGGAGGGATCCGAACGCCAGACCGTTCAAGCCCTGGATGATCCAGAAGTTCATGCGGATCCCTCCCGACGACGAATTACTTCGCTGGCTTCCAGTCGCGCGAGTAGACCGGGCTCTTGAGGAATTTATCCGCGCCATAGGTCCAGAACTGGCTCACGGCTGGATAGGTCTTGATCACGACGTTCTGCAACCTGCCATCCTTCTTCTCGACCTTGCGGATCGTGATGTCGAGAATCGGCTGGCCGAATTTATCGAGTTTCACAGGGCCATAGGGGCTTTCGGGAATGTTGACGTTGCGCAGGGCCTTCATGAAGGCTTCCTTGTTGGAGATGTCGCCTTTGACCTGCTCGAGTGCGTTATTGAGGAACTGGCACGCCATGTAAGCGCCAACGGTGTAGTAGCCGGGGTCTGCGTTGTAGGCCTTGCGGACGGCCGCGACGAACTTCTTGTTGGCCGGCGTGTCGATCGCGGCGCTGTACCAGCCGGCGGAGATCACGCCGACGGCTTCGTTGCCCATGCGCTTCAGGATGCCTTCATCCACCGTCGTCATGGCGCCGAGAACCGGCTTTTGCATGCCGTAATTCTTGTACTCGCTCAGGAACTTGATGCCGTTGCCACCAGCAAAGGCCGCGAAAACCGCATCGACGTCGGGGTCGATCTGCGTGATGTAGGTGCCGTACTCCGCAGTATTGAGCGGCGACCACAGCTTCTGAACGACCTTGCCGCCGTTCTCCTCGAACGTGCGCTGGAATCCGGCGGCGATCTCGTGCCCGAACGCGAAGTCGTCGGCGATGATCGCGATCTTCTTGTAGTGCAGATCCTTGGCGGCGTATTCGCCGAGCGGATGATGGGCCTGCGCGGACGTGCCGACGGCGCGCACGAACCATGGGTTCGGCTTACGCTGGGTCAAATCCTCCGCGGCGGCGGAGGGCGAAATGATCGGCGTCTTGGTCTGACGGATATAGTCGTCGATGGCGAGCGCCTCGAAGGCGGCGAGCGGTCCGATCAGAACCTGTGCGCCGTCACGCTCGACCAGTTCCTGCGCCTTGGTCTTGGTCACCGCGGGCTGGCCGGCGGTATCGGCGGTGATGAGATCGATCTTTCGCCCGGCCATCTCGCCGTGGTGCTCGTCCATGCACAGCTTGAGGCCTTCCTCCATCTGCCGGCCGCCGGCAGCCAGGGCTCCGGACCGGACGGTCATGAAGCCGACCTTGAGCGGTTCGGCGGCCTGCGCCGGCGTCAGAGCCAGCACCGCAAGAACTGTCGTCGACAAAAGAATGCAGAAACGCGGCATACCATCCCTCCCAAATGTCCAGACTGATACATCTGGATTTATATTTTTACTGATTTCTAGGATGTCACCGACTCCAGAAGAGAGTCAACAGCCCAAATCAAATCAGGTGAAAATGATGATTTTTCGAGTGAATTCAGTAGAAAGTCGCCTAAGCTATAAGATAGTGTTGGCTTCCTGATCGGATATCGTGATATTTCACAAAAAATAACGAGGGGCAATTCCAACCAAAATGCAGGGACAGCGGATCTACGATTTTCTGAGGCGGGGAATTCTGACCTGCGATCTGCCGCCGGGGCGTGAATTGCGCGAGCAGGAGCTCGCCCAGCAGTTCGACGTCAGCAAGTCACCGGTGCGCGAGGCCCTTCAGCATCTCGTCAGCGAAGGGCTGGTGATCGTGATTCCGCGCCAGGGCTACCGGGTGTCGCCGGTCTCGTTGCGCGACGCCAACGAGATCTTTGCATTTCGCCAGGCGCTCGAACTTGCCTGCATTGCGGAGTCGGCAAAGAGCGCGCCTGACGAAGAGCTGAAAGCGCTCGATCGTTTCCGCAAATTCGATGGCGACTATGAGAACGAGTTCATAACCTACAATCGGGATTTTCACTGCACGCTGGCACGATGCTCAAACAACAGCCGCATGGCGCGAACCACCTGCGATCTCATCGAGGAGACAGAACGGCTTGTCAGGATGAGCGTGGCCGCTGTTCGCGGACCCAATGCGCATAAATTCGTCGAAGAGCACAACGCCATCATCACCGCGGTGCAGGCCCGGGATTCTCGCCGCGCCGTGAGCCTGCTCAAGTCGCATGTCGCGGCCGCAGTCAAGCGGTTCAGTACGGCCCTCGAATGGACGGCGATGCAGGCCTGAGTTGGGGCAGGTCAGCGATCATAACAAGAAAAGGACAAATCAATGATCGACCGCAAGAATCGCTATGGCCTCACGGCGGCCCGTATCCATGACGCCGATGGTCGCGCCCGCCGTCCCTCGTCGACGACTATCGATGTTCACGCCCATATTGTCGTGCCCGAAGCCGCCAAGGTTGCACGACCTCACATCGACATCAGTCGCGTCTCGCTGGGGTACTTCGCTGACGAGGCGACCAAAGTCATCAACGCGGGCCAGGAGAAAGACATCGTCGAGGTGATGACCACCATCGACCGTCGCTTGCGCGATCTCGACAGGATGGGCATCGATATCCAGGTTGTCGCGCCGGCACCCGGCCAGTGCTACTATTATGTCGATCCGAAGATCGCGGAAGAAGCGCATCGCATCGCCAACGATGGCGTTGCGGAATTCTGTGCGCGCAAGCCGGACAGATTTCTCGGCCTCGGAGGCGTGACGCTGCAGGAGCCCGAGCTGGCCGTGCGCGAACTCGATTACGTTATGACGCATCTGAAACTGAAGGGCGTTCAGATTCTGACCAATGTCGACGGCAAGGAGCTGTCGGATCCCGCCTACCGGTCGTTTTTCGCCAGAGCGGAACAACTCGGCGCATTCATCATGCTGCATCCCAACGGGTTCACCCACGGCGAGAGATTGACGCATTTCTATTTCAACAACGTGGTCGGCAATCCGCTCGAGACCACACTGGCGCTACACAATCTGATCTTCAGCGGAACGTTGGCGCGGTTTCCGGACCTCAAGCTCATGGCCGTGCATGGCGGCGGCTACCTGCCGGCCTATTCCGGACGCATCGATCATGCCTGGGGTGCGCGACAGGATTCGCATGGCGATCTGCCTCTGCCGCCGACGACCTATTTGCGGCAGGTTTATCTCGACACGGTCGTATTCAGCTATCACCAGCTCGCGTATCTGATCGACGTGTTCGGTCCCGATCGAATTCTGATGGGAACCGACTACCCCTTTGACATGGCCGAATACAATCCGATCGGTCACATTGCCGGGGTCAACGGCATGGACGAGACGATGCTGGCGCAACTGGCTGGCGGTAATGCGGGCCGGGTCCTGCAGCTATAACTGCAGATGGTCTGAGACCAGGGAAGGTGCGACGGCCCGTCAGACGTTAGAGATTGCGCGAATGGAATAGCCTCCTGCTCGGTGATGCGCGTTGCTGCTGTTGCCGCGGTTCCAGAGGGAAAGCCGACCGTCTCCACCAAAACGACGGCGGTGCGTCGGCTTTGCGTGAAGGCTCTACGTCAGCCAATCAGTTCAAGACGCGTTTGCCGTCGGGGCTGTCGAGCGAGAACGTCGGAACGTCGATTTCGAATCGTTCCCCGCTCTCGGTCGCGACCATCTGATAGCGCCCGGTCATGAAGCCCGATCCCGTCGGCAGCGGAACGCCACTGGTGTATTCGAAGCGTTCGCCGGGTGCGAGAACAGGCTGTTCGCCGACCACGCCCTCGCCGCGCACTTCCTGCTTCCGCCCCGATGCGTCGGTGATGACCCAGTGCCGGGTGCGCAACTGGACGGTGTCCGGCCCGGCATTGGTGATGACCACCGTATAGGACCAAAAAAAATGCCCCTTCTCCGCCGATGACCGGTCCGGCATGAAGTTTGGCTCGACGGTGACTTCGATCTGGCGGGTAACGGCGCGGTACATCGGGACTCTCTGGTGTGTCAGGCGATCATAGCCGAAACAGGTGCAGGAACCAGACCCACCGGCTTGTGATGATGTGTCCCAGGTAGTTCCGGATTATAACGCCGACCGCAATATTGCCCTTTTGTCACCGTTAGCGTGAAGCCGTTCTCCCGTAAAATCATTCTCGGTCGCCGGAGGCGATCGCAGGTTTTTTGAAGCGGTGCCTATGACGTCCGTTGCCGATCAAGTTGTCGGAACTCACGCCGGGCCGGTGACCCCTGCCGGTGCACGCAGTGCGTCGACTGCCTCCATTCCGGTCGCCGGAACCGAACGCGAGTTGCGGCTGGATTTGTTCCGGGGTCTGGCGCTCTGGTTGATCTTTGTCGATCACCTGCCGCCGAATCTCTTCACATGGATGACGATCCGTAATTACGGGTTCAGCGACGCCACCGAGATCTTCATTTTCATCTCGGGCTATACCGCTGCCTTCGTTTACGGACGCGCCATGCTGGATCGCGGGTTCGTGGTCGCGACCGCGCGCATTCTCAAGCGGGTCTGGCAGATTTACGTGGCCCACGTGTTTCTGTTCACGATCTTCCTCGCGGAAATCTCCTACGTCGCGAGCAGCTTCGAGAACCCGCTCTATACCGAAGAAATGGGCATCCTCGATTTCCTCAAGCAGCCCGACGTCACCATCGTACAGGCGCTGTTGCTGAAATTCCGCCCGGTCAATATGGACGTGCTTCCGCTCTACATCGTGCTGATGTTCTTCCTGCCGCCGATCCTGTGGCTGATGCAGCGCAAGGCCGACCTCACGCTGGCGCTGTCGGTGGCGCTCTATGCGCTGACCTGGCAGTTCGATCTCGCGCTGCCGGCCTATCCTCATGGCGTCTGGTATTTCAATCCGTTCGCCTGGCAACTGCTGTTCGTATTCGGTGCCTGGTGCGCGCTTGGTGGCGCGAAGCGGATGTCGCGGATCCTGTCGTCGCCGGTGACGCTATGGATTTGTGCCGCCTATCTGCTGTTTGCCTTCTACACGACCCTGACCTGGCACGTGCCGCAGCTCAATCACTACATGCCGCGCATCATCGAGAAATGGATGTACCCCATCGACAAGACCAACCTCGACACGTTGCGGTTTGCGCATTTCCTTGCGCTGGCCGCGCTGACGGTGCGGATCTTGCCGAAGGACTGGCCGGGGCTGAAATCGCCCTGGCTGCGGCCGCTGATCCTGTGCGGCCAGCACTCGCTGGAGATATTCTGCATCGGCGTCTTCCTGGCTTTTGCCGGGCATTTCATTCTGGCGGAAGCGGGCGGCGGCGCGGGGATTCACTTCGTTATCAGTCTTTCCGGCATCTTCATCATGTCCGCCGCCGCATGGATGTTTTCGTGGTACAAGAGCGTTGCGGGCAAGGGCGGAAGCCGTTCCAAGCCCGCCAATGGCGACGCGGATCTCGCGGGAGGGGGCGCATGAAGGCGATCGGGAGACCGATCCTTGGCCTGATGATGTTGGTCGGTCTGACGGCCGGTGCCTCTCTGCGCGCCGAAGATGCCCCGAAAAACTGCGACGTTCCGGCCTATCTGCTGACCAGTGACAGCCTGCTGGGCCGGGTCGCTTCGGCGGTCAAGGCAGGTGGCCCGCTCGACATCCTGGTTGTGGGCAGCCGTTCCTCAACCATTCCGGGGGCGGAGGGAGATGCCTATCCCGCACGGTTGCAGGACGCGCTGCGTGAAAAACTGCCAGGCGTAACCATTAACGTTTCGGTGGAATTGGCCCCGCGAAAGACCGCGGCCGAGATGGCCGCAGGTCTCGGCCAACTGGTCGAAGCGAAAAAGCCGACCTTGGTTGTCTGGCAGACCGGCACCGTCGATGCTATCCGTTCGGTCGATATCGATGACTTTCGCGGCGCTGTCGATGCGGGCGTGGACGCCCTGCAAAAAGCAGGCGCCGACGTGGTCCTGATAAACATGCAATACAGCCCGCGTACAGAAACCATGATTTCACCGACTTCCTACATCGACAACATGCGGGTTGTGGCGCAACAGCACGACGTGCCGCTGTTCGACCGGTTTGCGATCATGCACCAATGGAACGAGAGCGGGGAATTCGATCTGTTCCGCGCCGTGCATGGCGTCGGTCTCGCAAAACGAGTTCACGATTGTCTCGGCCGCGCGCTGTCGTCGTTTGTGACCGATACCGCCCGCATCAATCCCGCCGACCTCAGGATCCAGCGTTGATGACGATCCTCGACCGTTTCTCCATAGCTGTCCGTCCGGCGGCGATGGCGCTCATGCTGCTGGGCGCGATGACGTCTGTTGCGGCCGCACAGACGGCGCCGATGGCGACCGCGACGCCCGGCGTGTCCTCGTCGGGTGCCGCGGCGGCGGATCCCACAAAGAAGAGTCTGCCGGGCAAGGTGATCGAGAAAGTGAAGGCCGCCGCAACGCGGGCCGGCGATATTTTTAATCGGGTCCCATGCCTTCCCCCGAAAGGCGTCGCCCCATCGACGGGCTCACTGCCGCACGTTGCGGAGAAGCTTGCCGCCAATAAGCCCGTCGTCATTGTCGCCTTCGGTTCGTCCTCCACGGAAGGCTATGGTTCGACGGCGCCGGAATACACCTATCCGAACCGGCTGGCGGCGCAGTTGCGTCGCAAGTATCCGAAGGCCGACATCACCGTGCTGAACCGGGGCAAGGGCGGCGAAGACGCACCCGAGATGATGAAGCGTTTGCAGTCGGAAGTGATCGATGCCAAGCCGGACATGGTGATCTGGCAGGTCGGTACCAATGCGGTTCTGCGCAATCTCGATCCGGTGACGACCGGCAAGCTTGTGGAACAAGGTGTCGGGATCATTCAGGCCGCGGGCGCTGATGTGGTCCTGGTCGATCCGCAATATTCGCCGGCGGTCAATGCCAAGGGCGAAAGCGCCAGCAAGATGGTCAGCCTGCTGAGCAAGGTCGCCCACTACAGGCACATCGGAATTTTCCCGCGCTTTGCGGTCATGCGCGACTGGCACGATCGGCAGTCGTTGCCGTTCGAAACATTCGTCAATAACGACGGCCTGCATATGAACGACTGGGGTTACGCCTGTTTCGCCCAGTTGCTCGGCGACGACATCATCAAGTCGGTCGAGCAGGTCCAGGCGGGCATCAATCCGCCATCGACCGTGACGGCCTATCGGCCGATGTAATTTTCCCTCTCCCGCAACGGGAGAGGGAAAAAATCACGCCGTCTCCAGTGCTGCCGTGAGATCCTCGATCAAATCATCCTTGTGCTCGAGGCCGGTCGAGTAGCGGATGAATCCTTCACCGATGCCGAGTTCGGCGCGGACTTCCGGTGCCAGCCGCTGATGGGTGGTGGTGGCCGGATGAGTGACGAGACTTTTGGCGTCGCCGAGATTGTTGGAAATCCGTGCAAGCTTCAGCGCGTTGAGCACGCGGAACGCTGCCGCCTTGCCGCCCTTGACCTCGAAGCCGATCAGCGTCGAACCGGCGCGCATCTGCTTCTTCACGGTCGCCGCCTGGGGATGGTCGGAGCGACCCGGATAGATCAGGCGGGAGATCTTGGGATGCGATGCGAGCGCTTCGGCGATCGCCGCAGCACTTTCGGTTTGCTGGCGCACACGGACGCCGAGCGTCTCCAGCCCCTTCAGCAGTACCCAGGCGTTGAACGGCGAGATCGAAGGTCCGGTCTGACGCAGGAACGTCTGCAAATGTTCCTGAACGAACGCGTTCGATGACAGGATGACGCCGCCGAGTGTGCGCCCCTGGCCGTCGATGTGCTTGGTGGCCGAATACACCACCACGTCGGCACCGAGGGCGAGCGGGCTTTGCCAGATCGGCGTCGCGAACACGTTGTCGACGACGAGCCGCGCACCGGCCTGATGCGCGATCTCGGCGATGGCGCCGATATCGAGCACATCGAGCGTCGGGTTGGTCGGACTTTCCAGGAAGCAGGTCTTGGTATTCGGACGCATAGCCTTGCGCCACTGGTCGAGGTCGAGTCCATCGACCAGGGTGGACTGGATGCCGTAACGCGGCAGCAAATCCTCCACCACGTAGCGACACGAGCCGAACAGTTGCTTGGAGGCGACGACGTGATCGCCGGCCTTCAGCGGAGCAAGCATCGCGGTTGTCACGGCGGCCATGCCGGTTGCCGTAGCCCGCGCGGCCTCGGCACCCTCGAGCTCTGCCATGCGTTGCTCGAACATGGAAACCGTGGGGTTGGAGTAGCGCGAGTAGATGAAACCCGGATCCTCGCCCTTGAACCGTGCCTCGCACAGTTCGGCGGTGTCGTAGACGTAGCCCTGTGTCAGGAACAGCGCTTCGGACGTCTCGGCGAACTGCGAGCGCAAGATGCCGGAATGAACCAGCCGGGTTTCGGGATGATATTTGGCGGTGGGCGACTTCGACATGTGACCTCCTGCGTGACCGCCTTGGAAACGGTCACAAAAAAACCGGCCTGGAGAAAACTCCACAAGCCGGGATCACATTGTCCCCGGCCTGTTTAGCGACTTATTTTACGTGGCTGCAAGCCGGCCGGCTCAAATCACCACGGGATAAGTCATGCTCTTAATCCGGGCTGCCCTTTCCGTCAAGCCAACCATCGGATAACCGGTAAAAGCGCCTATTTCCAAGGTTTAGCCGGCAAAAGCCGCAAGGACGACACCGTGTCATTCACGCTTCCGCCCGATGCCAATGGCATTCTGCCCGACCGCATGATCGCGGCGATGGCCGATGCCGGCTTGATCCTGCCGGAGTATCCGTTCGTCGAGAGCCAGATCCAGCCGGCGAGCCTCGACCTGCGGCTTGGTGGCATCGCTTACCGGGTGCGCGCCAGTTTTCTGCCGGGACCCGGCGCGACGGTGGCGGAGCGTATCGACGAATTGAAGTTGCACGACATCGACCTCTCCGATGGCGCGGTGCTGGAGACCAATTGCGTCTACATCGTGCCGCTGCTCGAGAGCCTGGCGTTGCCGCCGGAGATCATCGCTGCCGCCAATCCAAAAAGCTCGACCGGCCGACTCGACGTGTTCACGCGTGTGATCGCAGACGGCACGCGGCGCTTCGACATGATCGGCGCCGGCTATCACGGCCCGCTCTATGCCGAGATCAGCCCCAAGACGTTTCCGGTCTTGCTGCGCGAGGGATCGCGGCTGTCGCAGGTCCGCTTCCGCACCGGCGATGCCATTCTCGACACCGACGAACTCGACGCGCTCCATGCGCAGGAGCGGCTGGTCGATGTCGACGATGCCGATCTTGCCAATGGCGTAGCCCTCAGCGTCGATCTCTCCGGCGAAAACGCCAACGGTTTTGTCGGCTACCGTGCCAAGCGTCACACCGGCGTGGTCGATATCGATCGCCGCGGCGGCTATGCCGTGGACGACTTCTGGGAGCCGATCAAGGCGCGTGCCGACGGCAGCCTGATCCTCGATCCTGGCGAGTTCTATATCCTCGCTTCGAAGGAAGCGGTGCAGGTGCCGCCGGACTACGCCGCCGAGATGGTGCCGTTCGATCCGCTGGTCGGCGAATTCCGCGTGCACTATGCCGGCTTCTTCGATCCCGGCTTCGGTTATGCCGGCGCGGGCGGGCAGGGCGCGCGCGCCGTGCTGGAGGTGCGCTCGCGCGAGGTGCCGTTCATTCTCGAGCATGGCCAGATCGTCGGCCGTCTGGTCTATGAGAAGATGCTGGCGCGGCCCGACGCGATGTACGGCCAGCGCATCGGCTCCAACTATCAGGCGCAGGGCCTGAAACTCTCGAAGCATTTTCGGGTGTGATCCGCACGGCGGAATTGCGAAGGTCGCGGCCGGCCGATCGGGTTTGACTTTGCCGACCCGGATTGCTTCGCTGAGTGCGGAGCAACGGGAGGCGAGATATGGCGGTTGTGCGGCACGACAGCGATGAAGCGCGCTGGATCGCATGGCGCGGTGTCGCCGATCTCTATCACGCCTTTTTCACCGGCCTGATCCTCACTGTGGTGACACGGCGGGGCACCGCTGATGCCGCCGAATTCGTATTTCGTGTGTTTCGCCGCCAGCAGCAGGAGAAGTTTCTGTCCGGGCTGGAAAAGCTCGGTCTCGCGCATCTGCCGCCCGCGGTCGCGGCGGCGCAGTACCACTATCTCTCGAACTGGATCGGCGGCGTCCATGTCGAATACATGTACGAGTCCGATCGCAAGGCCTGGATCCGCTATCCGCCGCCGCGCTGGATCTGGCGCGGCACCGCGATCTGCGGCGTGCCCGGCGAAGTGTCGCGCGCGATGCTGCGCGGCTGGCACGCCAACAATGGCGTTGCGCTCGGAAATCTCGGGGTCGGCTTCGTCTGCACCAAGCAGACGGTGGAGGGACAGGACGGCCTTGAAGGCTATTACTACGAATATGACGATGATCTTGAACTGGATCGCCGCCTCGTCTTTGCCCGACATCTCGAAGCGCCACTGTTCGATCCCGACAAGGCGCCGGCACTGCCGGTCGAGAGCTGGCCGAAGCAGCGGTTGGAAAAAGCCTATCTCAACTATGCGATGGAATATGTCCGCACAGCCGCACCGGTTGCGGTGCAGGTGTTCGGTCCCGACGATGCCGCCTATCTCCTGCATCTCACCGGCAAGCTGATCGGCATGCAGTATTTCGACGAGGTCGCACGCGGCCTTGGCGTCGGGCGGGGGACCGCGAAGGATTTTACGACATTCTTGTCCGCGCTGTTCGCCGCACAGGGCGACGAAGCCGATGTGACGGATGGCGGATCGACGATCCACCAGCGCACCTGGAAATTGATGGCTGGCGTCGCCGATTATCATCCGGCCTGCACCAGTGTCTTGAAGGGTCTGTTCGACGGACTTGCCGCCGGGTCCGGCCGGCATATCGCCGTGGGTATGACGGGCGGAGCAGGCGGCGCGCCGTTGACCTGGTCGATCGGTTGAGTGCGCACGCTCGATGCGGCGGCGCGGATCACCCGGTGCGCCGACAGGTGAACTCCACATCCAGTCGCCAGTTCGCGCCTTGATCGAGTGAGGTCTCTCCGCGCCAGGTAAAGCTGTCGGGTGTGATGTCCGAGAAGCTCCACTGTACCGGCTGACCATTCGCGTTAGTGCCAAGCTGCACGATATCGTTGCCTTGCTTGCGGCCGATCATGGTGAGGAAATTCTGCGTCACCGGGTCGGTCCACTGGATTTGCCAGGCGTCGATGCGCGGATCGTAGATGCGCAATGTGGTGCCGTAGGAATTGACGTTAGTTGCCGCATCGCCCTCGCGCGCCCCGCGTGGTGGCGTGATCCAGACGTCCTGGATCGCACGCCCTTCCAGCGCCCAGCCGAAGTGCCATTCACCCTTGCGGCGACGTATCGTGCCGTCGGAAAGGTACCTGATGATGTCGAGTTTCCAGGAACCGATCAGCCAGCCGTAGAGATCCATCTTGCCGGCGCGGTCGGCTGACGGGCCGTCCGCGCAGAGTGCATCGAGAAAGATGGACGCGGTCATGCGGCGGTCCGCGCGAATGTCTTTTGGATGGCGGCAGCACCGAGCTCCATCTGCGCGTCGATATAGGGTGCGATCTCGTTCGGCAGCACGTCGGTGATCCAGATCATCCGGCTGCGCTCGCCATCCGGGATAATCTGGATCGAGGCACTGTGCTGCTTCACCCGCTCGCTGACCACCGCATAGACCAGCCGCTTGCGTGCGTCGCCGCAGCTCACCAGCACTTCGCGCGCGACGGTGCCGTTGGAGAAGGTCACGATCCGCGCGTCGCCGTCGAGCTTGGCATCGAGAAGGAAGCCGGGCGCGACGCGGCGATGCACCGCGCCGAAATCACGGATAGCGTCCCAGACGTCGTCGGCACGCGCATCCAGCGCAACCTCTTTATGGATGGAAGCCATTGTTGATGTCTCCGTTGATATGGCGGTATCGATTTCGATTTTGCTCAGGCGCAGACCGCCTCGATGTTGTTGCCGTCGGGATCGATCAGGAAGGCGGCATAATAGGTCGGGCTGTAGTCTGTGCGCGGACCGGCACCGCCATTGTCCCGGCCGCCGGCTTTGAGGCCTTCGGCGTGAAAACGTTTGACCGATGCATGGTCGGCGGCGTGAAACGCGATATGCGCCCCGGGACCACCGCTCTTTTTGGTCAGGTAGAGCCATAGTGCAGGTGCGTCGGGTGGCCCGAAACCTGCGCCGCTGTCATCGCGGGAACACAACACATGGCCGAGCGGTGCGAGCGCGGCGGTATAGAAACGTACGCTGGCGTCGAGGTCTTTGACGTGAAGTCCGAGGTGGTCGTACATGGTGGTCTCCTGTCGAGGCGCCTTGACGGCGCGATCCGGAGATCACCCTAGTCAGAGCCGGGCGAGCCGTTCTTGGAAAATCTTGCGGTCGCCTCTGGAGGCCTGCCGGAAGCCGCGCGGGGAAACGCCGGCGGCGCGATGGAAGGTGCGCACGAAATTGGACAGGTCGCCGAACCCGACATCGTAGGCGATATCGGTGATCGCGCGGTCCCGATCGGGCAACAACCGCGCCGCGTGACGCAAGCGTGAGCGTACCAGATACTGGTGCGGGGTCACGCCGAGCACGTTCGAGAATAGCCGCAGGAAATGGAACGGGCTGAGGCCGGCCTCGCCGGCGGCGTCGTCCAGTTCGATCGGTCGGTGGGAGTGGGCATCGATCCAGAGCGCGGCCTCGACCGCGCGGCGGCGATCGCGAACCTTCGCGGACGGCGGTTTTTGGGTTCGTCCCGATACCGTCTCGACGAAACGATTTGCAAAGAGCTGTCCGATCTCGTCGAGCCCGATGTCGCTATGGCCATCGCTTGCGGCCTGGGCCAGCTCGCCCACCACCATGAGCTCCGGCAGCGGCGGGACGCTGCCGCTCTGCCAGATGTCGCGCTTGTCGCCGATGGTCTCGACCAGCTCCGGGCTCAGGAAGAACGACAGGCATTCATCGCCACAAACGTGATGCTCGTGCGTACAGGTATATTCGTCGCCGGGATGGCCGACGAGGATCGCACCCGCGATCAATTCATGATGGCGTCCGCGGGTGTGGCAGCCGAAGCTGCCTCGGCGCACGTAGGAAATCGAATGGCATTGATGCTGTTCGGCGAACGGAACGTCATCCGGGCCGGCCGTGCACCGATACTCGGACACGGAGATCGACCCGCGCTGCAAGAGAGACGTTGCTGCCATGCAGCGATTTTATCCCTGAAGCGGAGGACGGGCAACGGGGAGCAGGACGTCGAACAGGGTCTGGCTGCTCTTGCCGGCAGCGCCGTCGATCGACAACAGCCGCCGCTTGGAAATGCTGCCGCCATTCGCTGACATCCTGTCGGCGTATCCTCCCGCCTCCAGCACGCGGTGGCAGGGCACGATGAGTGGGAACGGATTTTGCGACAGCGCTTGCGCCACGGCGTGCGGCGCGCCTTGCGGTTTGAGGCGGTCGGCAACCTCGTTGTAGGTCATGGTGTCGCCGCGCAGGATCGTGCGCGTGTAGTCGTAGACTCTGCGGGCGAACGGCGACACGTTGCGAATGTCGAGTAAGACATCGGAAAAGTCGGATGGCTGGCCGCGCAGCAGGGTCACGAGACCGTCGATAGCGAGAGCGACCTCGGTGGGCGGCTCCAGTTCGCGGGCTTCCGGGACCTGGCGCAGCAAAAGGCGCCGGGTCTCGATTTCGCGATCCGCCGCGAGTTGAATCGCGATGATACCCGCGGGGCCCCATGCGATGCCGCACCGCCCGATCGGTGTATCGAAAACTGTGTACCCAAGCCCCGTCATACTGGGATCGATCATAACATCAGCGTGAACGACTGCACTCGAAAAATGCCTGGGCTGTTGCAGCGCATTTCGCCGCTTGTGATGCGGCCGCTCATTCCACCATCTTGACCGGTTCACCGATCCAGCTAGCATGATCGAAATCGATGGGGATGGAGTCCCCCGATACCCGCCGCAAGGCTGATGACTCCTACCGGGCGCTTTCGCGTCGGTAGGAGCTCGTTCCTCCCTCCGTAGCGCCCGAGAAAGGGCGCGCATGACCAGGCTTCCGGATTCGCTGTCGATCTCGTTGTGGATCGTCGGTGCCTGCTGGGCCGTGGTTGCGATCGCTTATCTGACGGATTCTGAAATGGCTTCGGTGGTTCCTCTGGTGGCCGTCGGCGCGATCACAGGCATGGCCGAGTGGCTGCTAAGGAGGCAAAAACATTGAAGTGGACGTTCATTCTGGCTGTCGCCGCGGGCGGGTCGTTGGGGTCGGTAGCTCGCTATCTCGTCGGCATCGGCTTCGGCCGGTTGCTGGGTCCGAAGTTTCCGTGGGGCACGCTGTTCATCAATATCAGCGGATCGTTACTGATGGGGTTGTTTGCCGGCCTGTTCGCCATCCGTTGGGATTTGCCGCAAGCCGTCCGGATATTCCTTACCGTTGGCGTTTGCGGCGGCTACACCACGTTTTCCACGTTCTCGCTGGATGCATTCTATCTGATCGAGCGCGGTGAGGCGGTTGCCGCTGGTGCTTACATGCTTGCTTCGGTCGTGCTATCGGTCGCCGCGCTGATCGCGGCCATGCAGATCGTCCGGGCGCTTTAGAATGATCCCACGAGGCTGCATTGCGTGGCCGATTGCAGGTTCAGGCGGCTTGGCGGACCGGCCAGTCTCGGCTACATGAAGGGGCGGGAGCCTGACACGCGGGCGTAGTTCAATGGTAGAACGGCAGCTTCCCAAGCTGCATACGAGGGTTCGATTCCCTTCGCCCGCTCCATCATCGCCGCTTGAGGCAGAGAAGGGGGCATCTTGACCGGGACGGTCGCGCCGCGTGACAGCAGCCGTGATGGACTTCTGAAGACGGGCGCCGCGGGCGTCGGGACCGGCATTCTGACGCCGCTGATCCAGCCTGTGATCGATCATATCAACGGTTCGCCCGGCGATTTGCGGATTGCGTTTCTGGCTGTGCCGTTTGCGGTCCTGGTCTTTGTCCTGATCCAGATCGACTCCGACAACCCATGGTGGGCGGCCCTGCTCGGAGCTGTCGTTACACTGATTGCCTTTGTCTGCGCGGTGAATGCCGCGATCTGGATCGACGGGCAGATTTCCGAATCCGAAAAGGTCGTGAGAAACATTCTGTCCGGTCTTGCCGGCGGCTTCGTCGGCTCCGGCATCATGGCGGTCGGCATCAGCCTGCTGCCGGCCGGTCCTCGCGATCCACTCGCATGGCTGCCGATGCTGGTGATCGGCACCAGCGCTGGCGCGCTGCTCGCGTTCGATAACGCGCTCAATTTCGATCTGCTGTCGACGCTCTATCCGGTCTGGCAGGCCGGCGTCGCCATCTGTCTGGCGATGGCGTTGCGGCGCACGCATCACGCCTGATCATCCACGTATCGCCGAATTCGGAGGCCTCGATGCCGCAACCGCGTCTGTTCCAATCCGCGTCCTTCCGCGGCGTCACCCTGCCGAACCGAATCGTGATTTCGCCGATGTGCCAGTATTCGGCGATCGACGGCGTGGCTGGTGACTGGCACCTCGTGCATCTCGGCAAGTTTGCGCAGGGCGGTGCGGGGTCTGTCATGGTCGAGGCCACGGCCGTCACGGCGGAAGGCCGCATCACCCATGGTGACGTCGGCTTGTGGCACGACGGTCAGATCGCGCCGCTGAAGCGCATCGCGGCGTTCATCAAGGAGAACGGTTCGGTCCCCGCCATCCAGCTCGCGCATGCAGGGCGCAAGGCCAGCATGCAGCGGCCGTGGTTCGGCAACGCCGCGCTGGACGACAGCGACCGGGCGCGCGGCGATTTGCCGTGGCGGATCGTTGCGCCGAGCGCGATCCCCATGGACGAAGGCTGGCTGATGCCGCACGAGCTCAGCGCTGCCGATTTGAAAGCGTTGCAGGAAAGCTGGCGGCTCGCCACGCTGCGCGCGGTCGAGGCCGGGTACGAATTCCTCGAACTGCATTGCGCGCACGGCTATCTGCTGCATGAATTCCTGTCGCCGCTGTCCAATCGCCGCACCGATGGCTATGGCGGCGATCGTGCGGCACGGATGCGCTATCCGCTGAAGATCCTCGAGACCGTGCGCGCGGCATGGCCCGCCGATCTGCCGCTGTCAGTGCGCATTTCTTCAGTGGATGGGATCGACGGCGGTATCGACCTCGCAGACTCCGTGGCCTTCGCGACGGAGGCCAAGGCGAGGGGGGCCGATATCATCGATTGCTCGTCAGGCGGTTTGATGGGGTCGGCGACGGCGGCGCGGATCCCGCGCGGCTATAGTTTTCAGGTGCCGTTCGCGCAGGAGATTCGGCAGAAGGCCGACATCGCGACCATGGCGGTGGGCCTCATCCTGCATCCGCAGCAGGCGGAAGATATTTTGACAGACGGCAGCGCCGACCTGATCGCGATCGGTCGCGAAGCCCTGTTCGACCCGAACTGGCCGCTGCATGCGCAAATGGCGCTCGAGGCACGGGA
This sequence comes from Hyphomicrobiales bacterium, assembly GCA_017305665.1. Lineage (GTDB taxonomy): Bacteria > Pseudomonadota > Alphaproteobacteria > Rhizobiales > Xanthobacteraceae > Nitrobacter. The sequence continues at coordinate 32,499 of JAFKKH010000020.1, read as the reverse complement.
GGTCGCAGCCTTCGCAGCCTGGCCGAAGCAATACGGCTGGTGGCTGGAGCGCCGCGAGCCCGGTCTGCGCAGGCTCGACGGGCCGGCGTTGCCGTTCCGGACGGCCTGACGACCGCCTGGTGTGGTGGTTCAGAAGTTCGCATCAAGGGTCGCGGCAAAGGCATGCGAGCTTCGGAATCGGGACACTAGGGCGCGATCGTCAGCGTCGCCTTCATGTTGGGATGGAAGCGACAGTAGTAGTCGATCGTTCCTGCTTTCTTCAGAACGAGTTTGGCGGTCTTTTTCGGCGGCAGCGTCACGTCCCAGTCGCCGTTCCGTGCCGTCGCGGTATGCGCGAACACGTCCTTGTTGACCCACTCGATGGTGTCGCCGACCTTCGCCGTTACCGCGGCCGGCGCGATAACGAGGTTCTGCATTGTGATTTGAATCGTTGCCGCATGCGCCGAGACGGACATCCCCGGGGTTGTCATGCCTGCGGCTGCAACAACGAAGGCCGCAACGATCAGGCGATATCCGCTCGGCATCATGGGGCGCTCCTTATTTCAACTCGGATGCGACGTGTTCGGCGTGCTGTTCGTGGCCCTCGAAGATCTTCAGGCCGGTCTGCAGCAGGCTCTTCAGCTCCGCGTTGCTGGCGGACGGGATGAGCTGGGTTTCGAGCGCACTGTCGACCGCCTTGTGGTAGGCGACTTCGTTATCGACGTAGGCCTTGTCGAACGCAGCGCCTTTCAGCTTCGACAGCTCTTTGAGCTTGGCGGCGGCATTCTTCGACAGTGTCCGGCTGGTGTCGTTGTCCTCGGGCTTGACCTTGAGCTTCTTGACCAGCGCGAGCGCCTGCTTGTTCACCGCCTCATGGTCCCGCACCATATCGGTGGCGAAGGCACGCACCTCCTTGTTCTTGGATTTCTTCAGCGCTTGCTTGGCGGCGGTGACGTCGATGACGCCGGCCGTGTAGGCGATATGGGCAATCTGCGGATCGGTGGGTTTCGCGCCTTGTGCAAGCGCACCGCTGCTCAGCAGCGCCGCGGCGGCGATGGCCGCGCTCAGTCGAACGAACATGGTTGGACACTCCTGTGACGCCGCGGCCGAAATCGCCGCGTTGTTGATGACACACAGGATTGGATGCAGCGAAGCGGCGGAGGTTCCCGGATTATGCCGTAAAGCCGAGCCGTCGCAGGACCGCGTTGGTCAGGCGCTCGCAGCGCTTGCCGGCAAAGGGAAAGGCTTCCATCACGACCGGGCCGATCTTCCGTTCGACGTTCTCCCGCAGCATGGTGCGAGCACGGTGCAGCCGCGTCTTTACGGTTTCCGGCTTGAGGTCGAGAATCTCCGCGGTTTCCTCGACATTCATCCCCTCGATCACGCGGGTGATGAAGACGATGCGGAATGCCTCCGGCAGTTCATCGACCGCCTGTTCGACTACGTGCTGGATTTCGCGTTGAGCCATGGATTTTTCAGGGTCTTCGGAGATGGCGGAAACGGGAAACTGGATGATCTGGGCGTTCGGCGCGCCGAGTTCCAGGGTCGTCCAGTCGATGCTCGGGCGCTGACGACGTAACCGGCCAAGCGCCTCATTCATGGCAATGCGTGCGAGCCATGTCGTCAGGCTCGAATCGCCGCGAAAATTCTCAAGGTGGGTGAAGGCGCGGACGTAGGTTTCCTGCACGACATCCTCGGCCTCGCTGTCATTGCGCAGAATTCCCCGCGCGATCCGATAAAGCCTGCGGTTGTTCGTCTGCATGATGGCGCGGATGGCTGCCTCGTCGCGCGCGCGGGCACGGCGGACCAGGTCCGCCTCGTCATGTCGGGGGCTGGCAACCAGCCGGGCCTGTCCCTGTTGCATCACGTCACTCCGATCTCAGGGTACTCAACTGTCGGACCGTTGGATGCAGCAAAGCCGGTCAGGTTCCCGTGAAAACGCAGTTAACCGTAAATCCGTGGTCTGTGGGGGAGGCCGCCCCGCGGTCCGGGACGGCCAAGGCAGGTCGGATCAAGCCCCCTGCGGCACCTGATCGAGGAATCCGGTCACGCTGCGGATTTTCCCGTTTTGGACGGTGGCGAAGTCGGTGCCCTTGATCGGGCTGTCGGCTCCCTTATCGGCTCCCTTGGGACCGAGCCCCCAGGAAAAGCGGACATGATCGCCGTAGCCGTTCGGCTGTCCAATCAGCGTGAAATGAAACTCGGGGAATCGCTGCTGCACGCCGGCGATCAGGGCGTCGATCCCCGCATGGCCTTCGCCGCTCATCAGGGGATCGACGTAGGTCGCGTCGTTGGTCCAGTTGGACGCGAGGATGGACCGCCGCCGATCGGCGGCGGTCTCGTTCCAGAGTTCGATATAGCGATAGGCAACAGTCTCGGCGTCGGTCATGGCGTCTCTCCTTCAAGTGGCCGAACCATTTCGGTCAGGCCACTATCGGGAATTGATCCGCCGCGATCGATTACCTCGGAGGTTATCTTCCGACGACAGGTGCGTGTCAGCGCGCCGCGGTCACCATGATCTCGACGTTGTATTGAGGCGCGGCGAGCTTGACCTCGACGGTGGCGCGCGCCGGCGTGTTGCCGGCCGAGACCCAGGCATCCCAGGCCGCGTTCATGTCGGCGAAGGTCTTCATGTCGGTCAGATAGATCGTCGCCGCGAGCAGTTTCGACTTGTCGGTCCCGGCCTTCGCCAGATGGCCGTCGATGATCGAGAGGACCTCCTGCGTCTGCTTGCTCACGCTGTCGCCGGCTGTCTTGTTGGCCACGATGCCGGCGAGATAGACGGTGTTGCCATGGACCACGGCCTGGCTCATGCGCGGACCGGTTTCGAAACGCTGGATGGTCATCTTGTTTCTCCAAATCGAATTGAGATTGTTCCTTATCGCGGCGTTGCACAGTGCGCCAGTGCCTGCCGCTTGCCGGATCAGACGACGGCCTTCGCTGCTGCCCGTCCGGCGTTGCGGCCGGAAAACAGGCAACCGCCGAGGAATGTGCCTTCCAGTGCGCGGTAGCCGTGCATGCCGCCGCCGCCGAAGCCGGCCGCTTCGCCGACGGCATAGAGGCCGGGAATGATGTTGCCGTCGCGGCCGAAGACGCGCGCGTCGAGATCGGTTTCGAAGCCGCCCAGCGTCTTGCGGGTCAGGATGTTGAGCTTCACCGCGATCAGCGGACCGTGCGCGGGATCGAGAATCCGGTGCGGCTTCGCGGTGCGGATCAGCCTGTCGCCGATATAGCGGCGCGCATTGTGGATGTTGATGATCTGCGTGTCCTTGGCGTAGGCGTTGGCGATCTCGCGGTCGCGCGCCGCGATCTGATGCTGGATGTCATCGAAACGGAGCAAGTTGTCGCCGCTGAGCGCATTCATGGCATCGACCAGGGCGGGCAGATTGTCGCGTACGATGAAATCGGCGCCGTGGGTCTTGAACGCTTCCACCGGCGCCGGTGCGCCCTTGTTGGTGGCGCGCTTCAGCGTCATCCGCCAGCTCTTGCCGGTCAGGTCCGGGTTCTGTTCGGAGCCGGAGAGCGCGAATTCTTTCTTGATGATGCTTTGCGTCAGCACAAACCACGAATAGTCGTAGCCGGTCTTCATGATGTATTCGAGCTGGCCCAGCGTGTCCGATCCCGGAAACAGCGGCGAGGGCAGGCGCTGGCCGGTGGCATCGAACCACATCGACGACGGTCCGGGCAGGATGCGGATGCCGTGGTCGGGCCAGATCGGATCCCAGTTCCGAATGCCCTCGACGTAATGCCACATGCGGTCGCGATTGATCAGCCGCGCGCCGGCCACCTCGGTGATGCCGATCATGCGGCCGTCGACGTGCGCGGGCACGCCGGAGATCATGTGTTTTGGTGGAACGCCGAGCCGTTGCGGCCAGTTCTGCCGCACCAGGTCGTGATTGCCGCCGATGCCGCCGGAGGCGACGATCACGGCCTGCGCCTTCAGGTTGAACTCACGGACAATCTTGCGCGCGCTGCTCTCGCCGCGCGCGACCGTCGTGGGTTCCAGCACGCCACCGCTGACGCCATCGATCCTGCCGTTGGTCGAGGTCAGCGCGTCGACGCGGTGACGAAACGCGAATGTCAGTCGTCCGGCGGCTTGAGCCTCACGCGCCCGCCGCTCGAATGGTTCGACGACGCCGGGGCCGGTTCCCCAACTCACGTGGAACCGCGGTACCGAGTTGCCGTGGGACATCGCGTCGTAGCCGCCGCGCTCGGCCCAGCCGACCACGGGGAAAATGCGATGGCCCATGGCGCGGAGCCAACCGCGCTTCTCGCCGGCAGCGAAGGCGACGTAGGCTTCAGCCCAGCGACGCGGCCAGTAATCTTCATCACGGTCGAACCCCGCTGACCCCATCCAGTCCTGCAGGGCCAGATCGTGGCTGTCCTTGATGCCGAGACGCCGTTGTTCCGGCGTATCGATCAGGAACAATCCGCCCAGCGACCAGAACGCCTGCCCGCCGAGGCTCTGTTCACCCTCCTGCTCGACGACGATGACACGTTTGCCGGCATCGGCGATCTCCGTCGCAGCGACAAGGCCGGCAAGTCCCGCGCCGACCACGATGACATCTGCATCCTCGGCCATTGTTGTTCTCCCCCAAATGCTTGCGATTGAAGCGTGCCCTGCTGCGGCGGGTCAACCTGCGGGGCTTCGAGTCGTTTTAACTTGTTCCAGTTTGGGACCTTTGCAGCGCAGCGAACTGCAGCGCGTCTGCAACACTGGATTTGAATTTGATTTGCAGCATCGCGCGCATCTGGACAAAAATCCGATCTCGCCAGAGGCTACGCGAGCATCATGCGACGTCGGCAGATTCGAGATCGGCGGCTGGGGGACTGGGGCAAGCAATGAGAGTCGTGACGGGATTGCTCGCGGCGATTTTTCTGCTGGGGCATGTCGCCGCAAGCCATGCGGTGGTGCGGATTGCCGGCGACCGCGGCGGCCGGATCGGAACCTACGTCGACAAATATCAGGACCTGCGTAATTCGGGTCAGTCCGTCATCATCGACGGCTTGTGTGCGTCGGCCTGCACCATCGTTCTCGGCGCGGTTCCGCATAACAAGATTTGCGTAACGTCTCATGCGACGCTTGGATTCCACGCGGCTTGGGATATGGGACCCGATGGCCGCGCCGTGACCAATCCTGAAGCGACCCACATGTTGTACCTGATGTACCCCACCCCGGTACGACGCTGGATCAAACGGCGAGGCGGTTTGACACGGCACATGATTTTCCTGCGGGGCCGTCAGCTCTCGGGAATGTACCGCCCGTGTTATCTGGACGCGCAGGCCTCGTCAGCGCACTGACTTTCGGCACGGACTCCATCAGCACGACGTGATCGGAGTTCAGGCGGTTGCGCTTGCCTGCGAGCGCGAGTGGTCCTATCTGGAACTCACGGAACCGCAGTCGCAGCCGGCCATCGCCGGAGGCGCTTGTCCACGGAAAATCGCGGGAGATCATGCAGCATCCGATGCAGCCGGCGACGTCGCAACGCGGCTTTGCCTCCTTGATTGCCGCGGCCAGCGCGGCTATCGGCGTGCTTCTGCTGCTTGGAGCGCTGGTGCTATGGGCGCACTACGGAACCGCTGTGTTCTTCGAGATGCTGGCTTCCGGCATCGCCGCCTGCTTCTGACCTGAGCCCTGAAGGATTGCTGATGACGGATCGTGCCACCCGCCCGCTGGTTGTGTTTGCGGCCTTTGCCGGCAGTCTGGTGATCGGCCTCGTCGTGGTGCTGTGGCTCCTCGGCGGGTTGCGCGGCGCCACCGCGCCGGCCGCGATCGGCGGTCCGTTTCAATTGACCGACCAGACCGGACAGACCGTCACCGAAAAAAGCCTGCTGGGGCGGCCGACGATCATTTTCTTCGGTTACACCCATTGCCCTGATGTCTGCCCGACCTCGCTTTTCGAGATGTCGGAAGTGCTGCGGGCCATGGGCAAGGACGCCGATCGCGTCAACGCTTACTTCGTTTCGGTCGATCCCGAGCGCGACACCAGTGCCGTGATGAAGGATTACCTCTCCAGCTTCGATCCGCACCTGAAGGGCCTGACCGGCGATCCCACAGCCGTAGCGAAGGTGCTGTCCGAGTATCGGGTCTATGCCAAGAAGATCCCTCTCAAGGACGGCGATTACTCGATGGATCACACCGCGCTGATCTACTTGATGGATAAGGACGGCAAGTTTGTCGCGCCGTTCAATCTCAAGCGCACGCCGGAGGCTGCTGCCGACGATCTCAAGCACTACTTGTAGGATCGTTGCTGTTTTTCAGCGAACGTGCTGGTGGCATATTCCGGCAGATGTCGCCCGGCACGCGATCCGGAAAGACCGTGCTCGGTTTTCTCCCAACGGTATGGATCGCTCCACAACTGGATAAGCGCGCGCCACGCCGCAATTGAGAGGCAGCTCCAATAGAGCGGCGTCAGCAACAGAACCCAGCCCTGCTGCAGTTGTTTGCGCCGCGCGAGACCCATCAGGCCGACAATAATTGTCGAGGCGAAGCCTGCGATGACCGTGACCAGATGCAGCGGCGTGACTGGGCTCGCCGCGAACCATCGCGTTATGCCGAACTGTGCCAGCAGATCGATGACAAGGGTTGCGACCAGAATAGGGAAGGTCAGTGCCGTCAGCACATTGCCGCCGACGAGAGCATTCAGTGTGAAAAACCCCTTGGGGCCTGCATCGCGCCAGAGTCGCGCGGGCTGACGCATATGTACGCTCCAGGTCTGCATCCATCCTTTCATCCAGCGTGAACGCTGGCGTAGCCACCCGCCAAAGCGCGCAGGCGCTTCCTCATACGTGGTCGATGCGAAGGTGACGGAACGATAGCCAAAGCGGGCCAGGCGGAAGCCGAGGTCGGCGTCTTCGGTCACATTGTACGCGTCCCAGCCGCCAACCCCGCGAAGAATCGAGGTGCGGAAGTGATTCGACGAGCCGCCGAGCGGCAGCGGCAGGCCAAACCGCGCGAACCCCGGAAGAAAAACATCGAACTGTCCGGCATATTCGGTGGCGAACATGCGCGAGAGCCAGCTATCCGAGGCGTTCTCGATACAGAGGCTGGCCTGAGCGCAGGCGACATCGGCGCCTTGCGTGCGGAAGGCATCGAGCGCGGCGCGAAGCTGGCCGGGATCGGGGCGGTCCTCGGCGTCGAACACGGCCGTAAAGCTGCCGCGCGCGAACGGCAGCGCGTAATTCAGCGCCTTTGGTTTGGTGCGCGGTCCCTGCGCGGGTGCAAGCAGAACGCGGATATGCGGCATGGGACCGAGCCGCGCGATGGCCGCACGGGTTTCGAGATCGTCGAGCTCGAGGACGATGATGATGTCGAGCTTCTCGCGGGGAAAGTCGAATGCATCGATGGCTTTTATCAACGCCGCCACCGATGTCGCCTCATGGTACAGCGCCGCGATCACCGTGTAGACGGGCAGGCGGTTGTCAGGGATGCGCGGCGGTCTCGCGACGCGCCGCGGCGAGATCAGGCTTGCCGCAAGGCGCAAGCCGATGAAGGTGAGGAACCAGCCCGCCAGTACGTTGCCCCAGAACTCCATGGCGAAGGTCGGCGTTAGCGTCATCAGCATCGCAAGGACACCGGTCTGCGCGAGACGCCGCAACGGATGCCAGGCGGATGCGATGGCAACCGGTGCGGCCGACAGCATCGGGAATCGCTGACTGAGCGCGAGGGTTGCGGAGCGCCCCAGCACATCGCCGGCCTGCCGCAGCAAAAACCGGCTGAGGTCTTGCGCCGAGGTCAACCGGATACGTTCGCGTAACGACGGATATGCATGGGCAAACCGGCAAAGCTGGCGCGCAGCGAGGCCGCGCGGCGCCACGATCCATACCAATTCTCCGTCTGTGCGCACCGGAAGCAGTCCATGTTGCGCAACGCGGGGCAGATGATGATCGGGGAGACAACAGTCGTTGCGGGACATCGCTGTGAGCGGTTCGATCGCAAGGCCGGTATGAGCCGAGAGCGCCCGCAGATAGGCGTCCTCATCGATGATGCCGGACCGGATCAGCACCTGATCGGCGCCGATCCCGACGTGCCGGCTGCGCGCCTCGGCGGCCTGCAGCAGGGTACGGGCGAAGACCGGCCGCAGACAGTCGAGTTCGCTTGCCGGGTCATGTTCCCCGTCGCGCAGCCTGTTGTCGTCGCGCGATGGCAGGACGCGGGTGATAGGGGCCGGAATTGCCGGAGAGGGTCGAAGCCGCGCGGGTTGCATGGTCCGGCCGTAGACGGACATGGCGGTCCGGCGACGGCTTCCGACAAGGTCGTGCAACTCCTGCACCGCCATGTACGCCCCACGCAACAAACGGTACTCGCGTCTCTCTCCGGATGGTCTATAAGACCGCCATCCGAAAAGCCCCATGTGATGCAACCACAGATTGTTACCTCCTTCAACGGAAGATTGATCGGTCGATGCCGTGCAATCTTGCTGGCTCACCTGTTGGCGGCCGGGCTGCTGGCTTTTGGGGGCGCTATGGGCGATGCCCGGGCGCAGGCCGCGCCGAAAGCACCCGTTGTCGCGCCGCAGGCCGTTCCGGGCTTCTGGGACCCGCGGCGAAGACCGGACCGTCCCGATCTGTCGCGTCTGACCGTGATCCGCTTCCTCACCGAGACGGATTATCCGCCGTTCAATTTCACCGGGCCTGACGGCAATCCGGCCGGATTCAATGTCGATCTGGCGCGGGCGCTGTGCGACGAGATCAAGGTCTCCTGCACCGTCCAGATGCGGCGCTTCGAGACCCTGGTGGACGCACTGACCAGCAACCGCGGCGATGCCATCATCGCTTCGCTGGCGGTGACGCCGGACTTGCGCAAACGGGTGGATTTCACCGACCCCTATTATCGCGTGCCGGCGCGGTTCGTGTCGCGCCACGACGCGGTGATGGCAGAGGTCCGTCCCGAATTGCTCGAAGGCAAGAAGGTCGGCGTGGTCGCGGGATCGGCGCACGAGGCCTATCTCAAGGCCTTCTTCACCGACGCGGAATTGCATCCCTATCCGAACAGCGAGGCCCTGCGACAGGCGTTGCAGCGGGGTGAGGTCGATCTCATCTTCGGCGACGCGATCTCGCTGGCGTTCTGGATCAACGGCACCGATTCGGAAGGCTGCTGCGCGTTCAGCGGCGGCCCCTTCATCGAGAGTCGCTATTTCGGCGAAGGCGTCGGCATCGCCGTGAAGAAGGGCAACGACGTGCTGCGCCAGGCGCTGAACTGGGCGCTGTTTCGGGTCTGGGAAAAAGGCCGCTATACCGATCTTTGGCTGCGGTATTTTTCCGTCAGCCCGTTCTGAAAATACAGGTGGCGAAGCGGATGACGCCGCGCGCCGTGGAGAATTGAGATGTCAGACGTCATGTCAGCGAGCGATCTGCGGTCGCTCGCCGAACAGTCCAATGCATGGCCTTTCGAGCAGGCGAAGGCGATTGTCGCACGCCTGAAGAGGAAGCCGAAGGACGAGGTGCTGTTCGAGACCGGCTATGGGCCCTCCGGCCTGCCGCATATCGGTACCTTCGGCGAAGTCGCGCGCACCACCATGGTGCGCCATGCCTTTCGCGTGCTGACGGACGACAAGATCAAGACGCGGCTGCTGGCTTTCTCCGACGACATGGACGGCCTGCGCAAGGTGCCGGACAACGTGCCGAACAAGGAATTGCTGGCGAGCCATCTGGGCAAGCCGCTGACGCGGATTCCCGATCCATTTTCGAATGAATACCCGTCGTTCGGCGCGGCCAACAATGCGCGATTGCGTGCTTTTCTCGATCATTTCGGATTCGATTATGAATTCGCCAGTTCGACGGACTATTATACGTCCGGGCGCTTCGACGAGACGCTGCTGAAGATGCTTGCGGTCTACGACAAGGTGATGGACGTGATCCTTCCCACCCTCGGACCGGATCGGCGCGCAACCTATTCGCCGTTTCTACCCATCAGCAAGACGACGGGTGTGGTGTTGCAGGTGCCGATGATCCGGCGCGATGTCGCTGCCGGTACCGTGACCTATGTGGACCCCGACACAAGCGAGGAAGTCGAAACATCCGTAACGGGTGGGGCGGTCAAGTGCCAGTGGAAGGCCGACTGGGCGATGCGCTGGACCGCGCTCGGTGTCGATTATGAGATGGCCGGCAAGGACCTGATCGATTCAGTGAAGTTGTCGGGCAAGATCTGCTCGGCGCTCGGCGGCACGCCGCCCGAAGGCTTTAATTACGAGCTATTCCTCGACGACAAGGGTCAGAAGATCTCCAAGTCGAAGGGCAACGGCCTGACCATCGACGAATGGCTGCGTTATGCGTCGCCGGAATCGCTGTCGCTGTTCATGTATCGCGAGCCGAAGTCGGCGAAGCGGCTGTACTTCGATGTGATCCCGCGCAACGTCGACGACTATCAGCAATTTCTCGACGGCTTTGCGCGGCAGGACGGCAAGCAGCAGCTTGCCAATCCGGTCTGGCACATCCATGCCGGCCATCCGCCCAAGGCCGACATGCCGGTCACGTTCCAGTTGCTGCTGACCTTGGTGTCGTCGTCGAACGCGGAGAATGCCGAGACGCTGTGGGGTTTCATCGGCCGCTACCGGCCGGGCGTGACGCCGCAGAGCCATCCGAAGCTCGACGCGATGGTCGGCTATGCCATCAACTACTATCGCGACTTCGTGGCGCCCGCGAAGACATTCCGCGAGCCGACCGCAAGTGAGCGCACCGCATTGCAGGATCTGCGCGACGCGCTGTCGCAACTACCGGCCGATGCACCGGCGGAAGACATTCAGAACGCGGTCTACGAGATCGGTCGCCGCGATCCGTTCCTCGATCACAAGAAACTTGCTAAGGACGGCCGCCCCGGCGTGTCGCTCGAATGGTTCAACATGCTCTATCAGGTGCTGCTGGGTCAGGAGAAAGGCCCGCGCTTCGGCTCGTTCGTCGCGGTCTACGGCATCAACAACGCGGTGGCGATGATCGACGGCGCGCTGGCAAGGGCAGGGTGATGCCTTTCTTCCCTCTCCCACAAGGGGAGAGAGAAAGAAGGATCACTGACTCGCCCACACGATGCGCGCGATCCACTCGACGTCGGCGGCGGCGAGCGTCCGGTCGACATGGTTGGGATTGAGCGATTGCAGCTCGATGGTCTTCGTGGTGCGGCGCTTGAGCTCCTTCACCATCACCTCGCCCTCGCGGGTCTTCACCACGACGCGGTCGCCGCGCCGGATCGCCGTACCTGGCGAAACCACGATGACGTCGCCATCGCGATAGGCGGGCTTCATCGAATCGCCGGAAATCTCCAGCGCATAGGCGTGCTCATCGTTGACGGACGGAAGCCCGACCTCATCCCAGCCCTTGCCGACCGGAAAGCCGCCGTCGTCGAAATAGCCCCCGGCGCCGGCTTCGGCGAAGCCGAGCAGCGGGACGGCCTGGGCCGCGCGGGCGGTATCCTCGATGAACTGCACGAAGGTATCGATCGCGGTGTTGGTCGCGGCCAGCGCCTTCGCGACCGACTCGGTTGACGGCCAGCGTTCGCGGCCGTCGCTGGTGATGCGCTTCGACTTGTTGAAGGTGGTGGGATCGAGCCCGGATTTTTTCGCCAGCCCCGAGGGGGACAGTCCGGCGCGTTCTGCCAGGCGGTCGAGCGCCGTCCAGATCTGCTCGTGAGTCAGCATGGTCATCGGCGCGTCCTGAGTCCGGTTTCCAGAGCCAGTGAATTTTGTCAAAAACTAGGAATTATTACCTCAATCGGCGAAAGCCTGCAATGCGCTTCCCTACAAAATACCGCACTTGAAGTGCGACGGGGGCGCCGATACGGTCAGACGCGACCCACCCCAAATCTCGGGGATGGCAATAAGATCATGCGCTTTTTCAATGGGTTGGAGCGCAATAACGGGCTCGGGATACACGTGCGCACGATCTATAAAATCTCCCCGGCATCGGCCTGGCGCGAGGCTGAGCGGCAGGGGCTGTTTCGCGGTAGCGCCGACGATCTGCGCGACGGCTTCATCCATTTTTCCACGGCGTCCCAGGTCGAGGGCACAGCCCGCAAGCACTTCGCTGGTCAGGTCGGTCTGTTCCTGATCGCTATCGACGCCGATGCGCTTGGCGATGCGTTGCGCTGGGAGGTCTCGCGCGGTGGTGAGTTGTTTCCGCATCTTTATGGTGACCTCGATCTCGGCCATGTCATCGCGGTGATGGACATGCGCACGCGGTCGGACGGCACTCACGACATTCCGGAGCTTGCGACGTGATCCGCGCCTTCGACAATTTCTCGCTGCCGCTGTTGCGCTGGTTCGATCCGGAAGATGCCCACCGCATGGCGATCCAGGGTTTGCGGCTGTTGCCACCGCTCCGTCTGCGCCGCGATGATCCGAAACTCGCGGTGCGCGCTTTCGGCCTGAATTTTCCCAACCCGATCGGCATGGCCGCCGGCTTCGACAAGAATGCCGAGGTTCCCGATGCGCTGCTGCGGTTGGGATTTGGATTTGTCGAGGTCGGGTCGGTGACTCCAAAGCCGCAGGCCGGCAATCCGCGTCCGCGGATGTTCCGGCTCGATCGCGACGAGGCCGTCATCAACCGCATGGGCTTCAATAACGATGGCGCCGAGGCCGCGCTCCGCCGGCTGGCGGCGCGCGCGCAGTCCGGCGGCATCGTCGGCGTCAATGTCGGCGCCAACAGGGACTCGGCCGACCGGACCGCCGATTACGTCAAGCTGATCGAGACCTTTGCGCCGGTGGCCAGCTATTTCACCGTCAACGTGTCCTCGCCCAACACGCCGGGCCTCCGCAACCTACAGCAGGCGGCGGCGCTCGACGACCTCCTTGCGAAGGTGATCGATGCGCGCGACCAGGTTCGGCAGAATGCGGGCGACACGCCGGTGCTGCTGAAGATCGCGCCGGACCTCACACTTGCCGAGCTCGACGATGTCGTCCACATCGCGCGGTCGCGCCGGGTGGATGGCATGATCGTCGGCAACACCACGCTGGCGCGCCCTAGAACCCTGCGTGACCAGACACGCGCGCAAGAGCAAGGCGGGTTGTCGGGACGTCCGCTGTTCCGGCTGTCGACGCGGATGGTGGCGGAAACCTACGTGCGGGCCGAAGGCGCGTTTCCGTTGATCGGCGTTGGCGGTATCGACAGCGGTGGTGCTGCGCTGACCAAGGTCCGTGCCGGGGCCACGTTGATCCAGCTCTATTCATCGCTGGTTTATAAAGGTCTCGGATTGATCGACGACATCAAGCGCGATCTGGCGTCGACGCTGTTGCGGACAGGCCGCGACTCGCTGTCGGAGATCGTCGGTGCCGATGCCGCGGCGATCACGGCCGAGGATTGGCCGGTGGCATGAGCACCGGGAACGTGGCCTTCAACAGTGCGGGATAGCGCAATCCCTGCAGCCCGCCACGCGCGGCGTAGAGAACGAGCAGGGCGCCCCACAGGCCGGAATTGCCGAACGGCCGCAAGGCCCACCATGCGGCGAGGAAGATGACCAACGACAGCACCATCAGGTTGCGCATGTCGCGCGTCCAGGTGGCGCCGATATAAATGCCGTCATAAGCGAAGGCGAACACGCCAAGCACCGGCGCCAGTGCCGCCAGCCACAGATAATCGCGTGCGATCAACCGCACGTCGGTGCTCGCGGTCATGATGTCGATCAGATGGGTGCCGGCCAGCGCATAGACCGCGGTCACCGCGAGCGCGAATGCGAATCCCCAGAGAATGACGAGCCGCGTGGCACCGGTGAATCCGTGGCGGTCGCTCGCGCCGACGGCACGGCCGCACATCTGCTCGGCAGCATTGGCGAGGCCGTCGAGAAAGAAGGCGCTGATCAGCAGGAAGTTGTTCAACACGGCATTGGCAGCGAGTGTCACGTCGCCGGCGCGGGCGCCCTGCGCCGTGAAAAACAGGAAGGCGGTGATCAACGCGGCCGTGCGGATCATGATATCGCGATTGACAGTGAACATCCGCATGAGTTTTGCGCGGTCGAACAGCGCGGCAGCCGGTGCGACAAGCGAATTGCGTGTGATCCGTCGCGCGATCAGGATGCCGATGATAAGGCCGCTCGTCTCCGCAACGATCGCTGCGATCGCCGCGCCGGCGATGCCGAAGTCGAACACCAGCACAAGGACAACAGTCGCGGTCATGTTGACGAGGTTGATGGCGATCTGCACCGACAGGGCAAGCGAGGCGCGAGCCTGTCCGATCAGCCAGCCGAGAACCACGTAGTTTGCGAGCGCCATGGGCGCCGACCAGATCCGGATTGCGAAATAGCTTCGCGCGGCATGGGTCACGTTGGCGCTTCCGCCCATGGCATCGAAGACAACGGTCGCGAGAGGGATTTGCAGGACAATGAGTCCGAGACCGGTCAGGCCTGCGATGACGAAACCGCGCAGCAGCAGGGCTCCGACCTCTCCGGTGTCGCGCGCGCCTGTGGCCTGTGCCGTCAGCGCCACGGTACCCATGCGCAGAAAACCGAACAGCCAGAACATGCAATCGAAGATCACGGACGCCATGGCCACGCCGCCGAGCAGCGTGGCATTGCCGAGTCGCCCGATCGCGATGGTGGCAACGATGCCGAGCAGCGGCGTGGTCAGGTTGGCGACCATCGCGGGGCCGGCGATAGCGAATACCTGTGCGCTGGTGACGCGGCTGTGGGCCACCTGGGACGGGGATGCAGCGTCCATCATATCTCGATCACGAGATCGTCGTGCGCGGCGATATGCGGCGTTTCGCCGGTGCGTGCCAGCATGTCGTCGCTCATGTGAGTCAGGACAAGGCGCTTCGGTGCGATACGCGGCAGATGTTCGACAAGCGTCTTGTAGCTCAGGTGATTTCTGACGTTGGTCTCGAACGTGTAGGCCTCACAGATGAAGAGGTCGGCATGGCGTGCGGCAGGGACCAGCGCTTCCGTCCACTCGGTGTCGGCGCTGTAGGTCACGATGCGGCCTTCGCTTTCGATGCGATAGGCATGAAACGGGCCGCCGCCCGCGCCGTGAACGACCTCGAACGGTGTGACGGCAGTCCCGCCGAAAGCCGCCTGCTGGCCGGGCTGCAACTCGATCAGATTGATCTCGAATTTCTGCTGGGTCTTCGATGAATTCTCGAACAGCGTTTCCATCACCTGCGTGAACCGAACCTTCAGGCCGGCAGGTCCGGCGATGGTCAGCGGCGTCCGCCTGCGGCTGAATTGGGCGTTGAGGATGAAGAAGGGCAGGCCGGCAAAGTGGTCGCCGTGGAAGTGCGTGATCAGAATGAGGCCGATGTCGTCGAGCGCGACGTTACTCCGCTTCAGCGCCACCAGCGACGACGCGCCGCAGTCGATCAGCAGATTGGTGCGGTCGCCGGTGACGTGGAAACAGGTATTGAACCGGCCACCGGACCCGAACGCATCGCCGCAGCCAATGAAATGAACACGCATGACGCGGGGTTATCGCCCGCGCGGGGCGCTGAACAGTCGCGAAATCAGCCAGATCGGAACCACGATCACGGCGCCGAGCAGGAAGTAGCGCCACAGGCCGTTGATGGCGTCGAAGCCGAGATTCCACAGCCGCTCGAATAGCAGGCGGATGCTGTGCACGATATTCCAGGGATCGAAACCGACCGCCGCGAGCATGACGCCGACCAGGATCGACAGCAGGATCAGGCGGAACGCCACCCCCAGCGGGGAGCCGCCCAGAAAGCGCGCCAGGCCATCCTGACTGGCCGGCAAGTCCCGGGTCTCGTTCGGCATCGTGGGTCTCTCCTGCGAAATCGGTTTTCACATTATAGCCCGTCGCAGATGGGGAACCAGTGCTGCGGCGTCAATGGCTCAATGCGGCACGCGGGCAGCCGGGCCCCTTCGGGCGCTTACGCGCATACGTCTTGGGGGACGGTTGCTCATGAATCGGCAATGGAAGCGGTTTCCGATTTCAGCATCCGCTCCAGCGTCTCCAGCCGGTCCGCCTCGCGCGGTGGCTTGTCCCAGCGCAGCCGGCTGATGCGCGGAAACCGCATCGCGACGCCGGACTTGTGCCGGGCCGAGCGTTGCAATCCCTCGAACGCGATCTCCAGCACTAGCCCCTGATCGGGCTCATGCACCACATGTCGGACCGGACCGAAGGTTTCGGTGGTGTTGCGGCGGACGAAGCGGTCGATCTGCAACAGTTCCTCGTCCGTGAAGCCGAAATAGGCCTTGCCGACCGGCACCAGTTGCTCTTCGCCATTGATCGCGGTCCAGACCCCGAAGGTGTAATCGGAATAATACGACGATCGCTTGCCGTGGCCGCGCTGTGCGTACATCAGAACGGCATCGATGATGTGTGGATCGCGCTTCCACTTCCACCAGGGCCCCTGCGGACGTCCCGGCAGATAGGGACTGTCGCGCCGCTTGAGCATCACGCCTTCGACGGCCTCGGCATCCGCGCCCGCACCGGCCGACGCCGGGTCGGCACGGGCTGCCTTGAGTTCGCCCCATGAGGCGAACGGCACCTCCGGCGACAGGTCGATGCGGGGATCGTCGAGCGCCGCGATGAAGGCCTTGAGCCGTTCACGCCGTTCCTTGAATGGCAGTTCGCGCAAGTCATTATCTCCATCGCTAAGCAAGTCATAGGCGCGCAAATGGATCGGAAATTCCTTCATCAGCTTCGGCGTCACCGCCTTGCGGTTCAGCCGCTGCTGCAGCACGTTGAACGACTGCACTCGTCCGTCGCGCACGACGAGCAACTCGCCATCGATTGCGCCGGGGAAGCGCAGCGACGGCATGAGGTCCGGAAAGCTTTTGGTGACGTCCTCGCCGGTGCGTGAGTAGAGCCGTGTCACGACGCTGTCGTGTTCGCCGCGGCCGCTGACCGCCTGAACGCGAATGCCGTCCCATTTCCATTCGGCGGCGAAATCCGTCGCATTCAGCGTGGCGAAATCAGCGTCTTCGATCGCATGCGCCAGCATCACGGGGCGGAACGGCGCCGGATCGCGATTGACCGGCTTCTCTGCGCGCCCTTCGAGCCAGGCGAACAGATCGAGGTAGGGCGGCGCGAGTCCCGGCCAGATCAGTTCGACATCGTGAGCGTCCTTGTCGCCGAGTGCCGCAGCCGCGGTCTTCGCCAGCCGCGCCGAGACGCCGATCCGCATCGCGCCGGTGACGAGTTTGAGCAGCGCCCAGCGTCCGGTCTCATCCAGTTGGTCGAGCCAGCGCGCGAGCTGCGCCGGCAACTCCGTCTTGCCGAGCATGCGCAACGTGGTGACGACGTCCGTGAGCGTCGGAGGAGGCGGGTTGTTGTGGCGCTCGCGCATCGGTGCTGATGGCCACATCAATGCGACGGTCTCGGAGAGGTCGCCGACATAATCATACGACAAGGCGAACAGCGTCGGATCCGTGCGCGCGGCGATCAGGTCGCGGATCAGTCCGGCCTTGGCATGCTTGAACGACAGCGCGCCGGTCAATGCCGCCAGCGCGTAGCCACGATCGGGATCGGGCGTTTCGCGAAAATAGGCCGTGATCAGCCGCAGCTTGTTGTTGCGGCCGGGCTCGTAGGCGAGGCGGTCGAGCAGTTCGGCAAAGCGGTTCATGCACCGGCCTCTTCGCCGGAGGGCGCGGGCGCATCCTCCTCGCCGTCTTCGTCGCCATAGCCGACCAGCGCCAGCGGCCGCGCGGTCAAGCCTTGCGTTCCACACCAGTGCACCAGCGCGTCTTCCTGACCGTGCGTCACCCAGATTTCGCCGGCACCCGTGGTGGCAATCGTGCGGGTCAACCCATCCCAGTCGGCATGATCTGAAATCACCAGCGGCAGCTCGACGCCGCGCTGCCGCGCCCGTGCGCGCACCCGCATCCATCCGGAAGCGAATGCCGTCACGGGATCGGGAAAACGCCGGGTCCACAGATCGGAGGTGGCGGATGGCGGCGCCAGCGTGACTGTGCCGGCGAGGTCCGCTTTCTTCATCCCCTTCACAGGCCGAAGCTCGCCGAGCGCGATGCCGCGGCTTTGATAGTAGGATGTGATCTTGTCCATCGCGCCGTGCAGATAGATCGGTGCGTCGTAGCCGGCTTCGCGGATCAGCGCGATCACCCGCTGCGCCTTGCCGAGCGAATAGGCACCGACCAGATGAGCGCGTTCCGGAAACAGCGCGACCGATGCCAGCAGCTTCTTCACCTCCGCCGCCGCATCGCCGTGACGAAACACCGGCAACCCGAAGGTCGCCTCGGTGATAAACACGTCGCACGGCACCACCTCGAACGGCGCGCAGGTCGGATCGCGAACATCCTTGTAATCGCCGGAGGCGACAATGCGGGTGCTGCCGTGTGTCACCGCGATCTGCGCCGAGCCCAGCACGTGCCCGGCGGGGTGAAACGTGACGGCGACGTCACCGAGCCGGACCGTTTCGCCATAGGCGACGGCCTGTGTGGTGCCCGCGAAGTTGTCGCCATAGCGCAGCCGCATCAGGTCGAGCGTTTCCTGCGTCGCCAGCACTGCGCCATGGCCGGGACGGGCATGATCGGAATGGCCGTGAGTGATGATCGCGCGATCGACCGCCCGCACCGGATCGATGTAAAAGCCGCCGGGCTTGCAGCACAGGCCGGCTGCAACCGGCATCAGGATGTCGTGCGGACGCATGCGGAATATATAGGCGTGGATTGCACCGGTTGAACCATCGGTGTCGCTTGACCAGCGCGGCCTTCCCTCAGACAAATCCTTTCCCGGAGATCGCCGGATCGAGGCCGGCGATGACGAAGAACCTTCGATGGCCGCATGGCCGCGCGCCTGTTCATGTCGTCCGGGAATTTGCTTGCCGACCGCCGGTTCGATTTTGCCCGCGATCTGCAACTGCGCGGCGATCTTGCCGCCGCCGCGACATTGCTTGAACAGGCGACCGAACTCGCGCCCGCCTTCGTGTCGGCGTGGTTCACCCTTGGCGA
Organism: Hyphomicrobiales bacterium; assembly: GCA_017305665.1. Taxonomy (GTDB): domain Bacteria; phylum Pseudomonadota; class Alphaproteobacteria; order Rhizobiales; family Xanthobacteraceae; genus Nitrobacter. Next base: position 13,676 of record JAFKKH010000020.1, on the reverse strand, counting down.
TATTCGCGAGCAACTCGGCGAAGCGGATCGGGCGGTGACGGCTTTCCGCGCCGCGCTCGCCGCAGATCCGTCGGACCGTCATGGTGCGGCATTGCGGTTAATGCGGATGAGCGAGCGGCCGTTGGCGACGCCATCGCCCGGCTATGTGCAAGCCCTGTTCGACCAGTATGCGCCGAAGTTCGAGACGGCGCTGGTTGACGGCCTTGGCTATCGCGGCCCCGCGATTCTGTTCAAGGCGGTGCTGGCCGCGCGCAACGCCGTTCGCAAGCCGGCATTTTTCAGGCGTGCCATCGATCTCGGTTGCGGCACCGGGCTCGTTGCTCGTGCCTTTGCTGCGCAGGTGGATTCTTTCATCGGCATCGACCTGTCGCCGCGCATGGTCGAGAAGTCGCACGCGACGGGCCTCTACGCGCAGCTCGATATTGCGGACATGGTGCAGGGTCTCGCTGCAAGGTCCGAGGCCAGCGCCGATCTGATTCTCGCGGCCGATGCCGTGATCTACCTGCACGATCTGGCGCCATTGCTGCGCGAGGTGATGCGGGTTCTGGTGCCGGGCGGTCTGTTTGCGTTTACCGCCGAGAGTTGCAGCGGGGAGGGCATCAGCCTCGGCGCTGGTCTTCGCTATGCCCATAGCGCGCTCTATGTGAGGAAGGCTGTCGCGTCCGCCGGGCTGACGCTGTGTCACCTGGATGAAGTGTCCGCGCGCGACGAAGACAACATGCCCGTTCCCGGTCTCGTCGCCGTTGCGACCAGACCCTGACGGTTCGCACGCAAACAAAAACCCCGGCCGCGAGGCCGGGGTTCGAGTATTTCGGGAGGAGAACTACGATCAGTACTTCGCAACCACCGGCGTATTGAAGTGATAGTTCAGGCCGGTGCGGAAGATGTGCTCCTTGACGTCGGTCGAATAAACACCCGGCCCTGCGCCAGTGGTGAACGCATTCGTGGATGTTCCGAGGTCGACGTAAAGATATTCGGTCTTGGTGGTCCAGTTCGGCCCGAACAGGCCAAGGAAGGTGAAGGGCGTTTCGATGCCGGCGCCGACGGTCCAGCCGGTACGGGTGTCAGAGAACGCCACCGGGCCGAGATCCGTCTTGATCTCTCCGTAAGCGAGACCGCCCGTCGCGTAGAACAGCGACGAACCGATCGAATAACCGAGGCGCCCACGCACAGTGCCGAACCAAGGCAGCTTTGAGTTGACGTCCAGCGCGGTGCCAGGTGCAAAAAACGAAGTCTTGTTGTCTTCCTGTGCCGAGCCCTGAATGTCGGTCTCCAGACCGTAGACCCAGTTGCCAGCCTGCCAGTTGTAACCGGCCTGCACGCCGCCATTGATCCCGTCGGGCGACGTATTGAACGCTGCAGTCGTGCCGGCACCGACATCGGTGAGCGCGCTGCGGTCGCGGCCAGTTCCCGAGCCGAGGTTACCGCCGAGATAGAAGCCGGCCCAGTTGGCCGCAGCGACAGGCGTGTAAACGCTGTTGCCGCCGATCCGGTAGTTGAGGCCGACCCGGAAGATGTTTTCACGCAGCTCGCTGCGGAGCGATTGGCCGGCAAAAGCCAGCCCATCGTTGGTGTTGCCGAGGTCCACCCAGAGGTATTCGATCTTGCCGGTCCAGTTGCCGCCCAGCGCGGCTTCGACGCCGCTGCCCCATGTCCATCCGCTGCGACCGCCGCCGACCGAGGACAGCAAGCCACCTTCGGTGACGCCGGTGTGGACGTTGCCATAGGCGTAACCCGCCGTGACGTAGGTCAGCACGGGACCGGTGGCGAGACCAACGCGGCCGCGCACGGTGCCGAACCAGTCCAGCTTCTGGTTGTATTGGATCAAGCCGCCGATATTCGGGTACCTGTCGCTCATGTCGGCGCCCTGGATGTCGGCTTCGACGCCGAACACGATGGGTCCGAGGAACGATCCGTTGGTCTGCCAATTGTAGCCGATCTGGGCGCCGCCCAGCCCGCCAAGCGGGGACAGATAGGTCGAGATGCCGTTGCCGCCGCCCAAATCATGAGTCGTCCGGTCGCGGCCCAGCCCGACGCCAGCGTTCACGCCGAGATAAAAACCCGTCCAGTCGTAGACTGCCGCCATCATCGGCGGCGCCTTTGTGTACGGCCGCGCCGCGAGATCGGCCGCCTGGGCGGCGCTCATCGCGGTGCTGGCGAGCAGGACACCGAACAGAATTTTTTTCATTATCGACCCCATGGGAGAATGACCGGCAAAATGTACGCGCAGGGGGCCGATTTGTCTGTGTTACAGCGGCCACACTGGCTCGGAAAGCATGGCCGTGGCCATGAAAAACCACAGCAAATCCAATGTATTTGAATTCGGCCTGTCCCTGGATTGGGGGCGCGACACCGGTTGCTTGATCTGCGGTCGGCGCGCGCGCAGGATGCTTGGGAACCGATGGTCCGTCGCGGACTCGTGGCGGAGCCGTCGGCACAAAAACATACGGGAGTGAAACCATGCCATCGCGCCGATCCGGCCTTGCGGCCGGCCTCATCACCACGACCTTGCTATTTGCGACCGCCGCCGTTGGCGCGGACAAGAAATACGATCCTGGTGCGTCGGACACCGAGATCAAGATCGGCCAGACCATTCCGCATTCGGGGCCTGGGTCGCTCTATGGCGTGCTGGGGCGGGTCGGCGAAGCCTACTTCCAGATGCTGAACGAAAAGGGGGGCATCAATGGGCGGAAGGTGACGTTCCTGACCAGGGACGATGCCTATAGCGCCCCGAAGGCCGTCGAGGCCACGCGCCGTCTCGTCGAGCAGGATGAGGTGCTGGCGCTGTATGGCTCGCTCGGAACTGCGCCGCAGACGGCCGTGCACAAGTATCTGAACAGCAAGGGCGTGCCGCAGCTTCTGTTGAATACCGGCGCGTCCAAGTGGAATGATCCGAAGCACTTCAAGTGGACCATGGCCGGTCTGCCGCTCTATCCGACCGAGGCGCGGATCCTGGCGAAGTACGTGCTCAGCGTGAAGCCGAATGCCAAGGTTGCGATCCTTTACCAGAACGACGATTTCGGCCGCGACTTCCTCGGCCCGTTCAAGAAGGTGCTGGCTGATGCCGGCGGCCACGCCAAGGTCGTCGCCGAGGCAACCTACGACCTGACCGATCCGACCGTCGACTCGCAGCTCATCAATCTCAGCAAATCCGGTGCGGACGTTTTCTACAACATCACTACCGGCAAGGCGACGTCGCAATCGATTCGCAAGGTCGCGGAGCTCGGCTGGAAGCCGCTGCAACTGCTGTCGGCGGGGTCGACCGGCCGCTCGATTCTCGAGGCAGCCGGTCTCGAGAATGCCAAGGGCATCGTGGCGATCTCCTATATCAAGGACATCGGTGCGGCGAAGTACGCCAACGATCCGGACGTGATGGCGTTCGAGGCATTGCGCAAGAAGTATCTGCCGAACGTTACGCCCGAGAACTCCATTGCCTTCGCCGGTTATGGGCAGGCGGTGGCGATGGGTGAAATCCTGCGTCGTTGCGGCGATAATCTCACCCGCGCCAACGTTCTGAAACAGGCGAGCACGCTGGCGGGCTTCCGCGCCCCCCATATGCTGCCCGGCGTGAGTTACAGCTATACGCCCGAGGACTACACCTCGATCAAAACGCTCTACATCCAGCAGTTCAACGGCAAGGATTGGATCATCTCCGACAAGCCGGTGTCGGAATAGGTTGCTGACGATGGGGGTCGGCGAGGGGCTCCCGATCCGGCGCCCCTCGACCTCGGGCCTCGCGCAGCTTACCTCTTGAGGCGTGCAGCACCTCGCGCCTCAACTGTCGGATGCCACCTCTGCCGATCTGCTGCCGGAGATTTTCCGGCGGTGGTTTTCCGCGCGGGGGTGGTCGCCTCGCGCGCATCAATTGGCTTTGCTGGAAAAAGCGCGGCAGGACCGCTCCGCGCTGCTGATCGCACCGACCGGCGCCGGCAAGACACTCGCAGGGTTTTTGCCGACGCTGGTGGAGCTTGCTTCTCCTCGGCGCGCTCCGTTGTCACCTCCCTCCTTGAGAGGGGAAGGAATGGTCTACCAAGGCCTCCACACACTTTACATCTCGCCACTGAAAGCGCTCGCGGTCGACATTGCGCGCAATCTGGAAGCGCCGATCGCGGAGATGAAGCTGCCGATCAAGGTTGAAACCCGCACCGGCGATACGCCGGTGTCGCGGCGTCAGCGGCAGCGTCGCTATCCGCCGGACATCCTGCTGACGACTCCGGAGCAGATGGCGCTGCTGTTGGCATCCGATGATGCGCCGTTTCTGTTTTCCTCGTTGAAGCGTGTCGTGCTCGACGAACTCCACGCGTTGGTGACGTCCAAGCGCGGCGATCTTTTGTCCTTGGCACTGGCTCGACTGTGGAGACTGGCGCCGCAGATGCGCACGATCGGCCTGTCGGCCACGGTGGCCGAGCCGGAATCGCTGGCGCGATTTCTGGTGCCGCAACCCGAAGACCGCTCAGCTTCCGCCGACATCGTCATGGCCGGCGGTGCGGCCGCCCCCGTCGTTGAGATGCTCGATACTCAGGAGCGTCTGCCGTGGGCCGGGCATTCGGCGCGTCATGCGCTCGCTGAAGTCTATGATCTGATCAAGCGCAACAAGACCACGCTGGTGTTCGTCAATACCCGCAGCCAGGCCGAGATGCTGTTCCAGGACCTCTGGCGCGTCAACGACGACGGGCTTGCCATCGCGCTCCATCACGGCTCGCTCGATGTCGCGCAGCGCCGCAAGGTGGAGCAGGCGATGACGGCGGGCCGCCTGCGTGGCGTTGTCTGTACCTCGTCGCTCGATCTCGGCGTCGACTGGGGCGATGTCGATCTCGTCATCAACATCGGCGCGCCGAAGGGGGCCTCGCGGCTGATGCAGCGCATCGGCCGTGCCAACCACCGGCTCGACGAAGCCTCGCGCGCGGTGCTGGTACCGGCCAACCGCTTCGAGGTGCTGGAGTGCCGTGTCGCCATTGATGCGGTCAATGAGAACGCACAGGACACGCCGCCGCTTCGCTCCGGTGCACTCGACGTGCTGGCGCAGCACGTTCTCGGCTGCGCGTGCGGTGAGCCGTTCCATGCCGATCAGCTCTACGACGAGGTGCGTACCGCCGCGCCTTACGCGGCGCTGTCGCGCACGGACTTCGACGACGTGATCGATTTCGTCGCCACCGGCGGATATGCATTGAAGACCTACGAGCGCTTCGCCCGCATCCGGCAGGACAAGGAAGGCCGCTGGCGCGTCGCCAATCCGCGCGTGCGGCAGAGCTATCGCCTCAACGTCGGTACCATCGTCGAGGAGGCGATGCTGAAGGTGAAACTGGTGCGCTCGCGGCATGGCGGCTCCGGTTCGACCGGCACGATCGCGCGCGGCGGGCGCATGCTTGGCGAAATCGAGGAGTATTTCATCGAAGGTCTCGTCGCCGGCGACACTTTCGTGTTCGGCGGCGAGATCGTGCGTTACGAGGCGCTGGTGGAAGATCAGGTCTATGTCTCCCGCGCCAACGATGACAGTCCCAAGGTGCCATCCTACATGGGCGGCAAGTTTCCGCTCTCCACCTATCTTGCCGAGCGCGTGCGCAATCTGCTCGACGACAAGCGGGCATGGAGCGCGCTGCCGGAGCAGGTGCGCGAATGGCTGTCGTTGCAGTCGTATTATTCCCGCGTTCCGCATGCCCGCGAGATGATCGTCGAAAGCTTTCCGCGCGCCGACAAGCACTATCTCGTCTGCTACCCATTCGAGGGACGGCTCGCGCACCAGACGCTCGGCATGTTGCTGACGCGGCGGCTCGAACGCATGCGCGTGCGCCCGCTCGGCTTCGTCGCCAATGAGTATGCGCTGGCGATCTGGATGCTGGGCGATGCCTCGTCGATGATCCGTCAGGGCCGGCTCGATCTGAATGCGCTTTTCGATCCGGACATGCTGGGTGACGATCTCGAGGCGTGGTTGGCGGAATCGGCGCTGATGAAGCGCACCTTCCGCAATTGTGCGATCATTTCGGGGCTGATCGCGCGCCGCTTCACGGGTGAGGAGAAAAGCCGGCGGCAGGTCTTGTTCTCGACTGATCTCGTTTACGACGTGCTGCGCAAGCATCAGCCCGATCATGTGCTGTTGCGTGCCGCGCGGGCGGACGCCGCGACCGGGCTGCTCGATCTGCGCAGGCTCAGCGATATGCTCACCCGTATCCAGGGGCGGATCACGCACAAGCCGCTGGATCATATTTCCCCGCTCGCGGTTCCCGTGATGCTGGAGATTGGGCGCGAGGCAGTTTACGGCGAGGCCTCCGACGAACTGCTGGCAGAAGCTGCCGAGGACCTCGTCAAGGAGGCGATGGGACGGTAATGCGACCGCGAGTTCCTATTCGCCGCGTTCCGCGGATATCCGCTCTTTTCGGAAGAGTATTCGCATGATCTATGGAAGGGACGAGCCTCTTTCCGATTCGGATCATCTCTTGAGCGTGTTGGCCATCAACGACGTTCCGCTGCGGCAGGCCATGTGCGTGGGCGCGGTCGAATTTCTTGCCGATTTATCTGGCGCGCTGTTCTGGGAACAGGAGCGCCTGCTGGTTGTGTCCGACCTGCATCTGGAAAAGGGCTCGAGCTTCGCCACCCGTGGCGTGCTGCTGCCGCCCTACGACACGGTGGCGACGCTGAGCCGTCTCGCCGCTGTTGTCGCGCATTATGATCCACGCACCGTGATCGCGCTCGGCGACAGCTTTCACGATCGCGATGCCCATGAGCGATTGTCTGAACCGGATCGTGAGGCGCTGTCCACCTTGCAGATCCGTCGCGACTGGATCTGGATCGCAGGCAATCACGATCCGGCGCTGCCGTCCGATCTCGGCGGCGCTGTCGCGAGCGAGGTGGCGATCGGCGGGATCGTGTTCCGCCATGAGCCAACCGGCACTGCTGGCGAGATCGCGGGGCACTTGCATCCCAAGGCGCGGGTTTCGACGCGCGGCCGTTCCATGGAGCGGCGTTGCTTCGCCAGTGATGGGGCGCGCGCAATCATGCCCGCGTTCGGCGCCTATGCCGGTGGTCTGAGCATTCGCGATCGCGCCTTCGCGAAGATCTTCGCGACCGACTTTATCGCGCATGTGCTCGGCGACAGCCGGATGCACGCGATCGCGGCGTCGCGCTGCTACTGATCGATCAAGCCGCCTTCGCTTGCACCGTATTGCAGAAGTCGGCCAGCAGATCGGCAACGCGCAGCGTGGCCGGGCTCGCCTCCGGTGCCGCGACCAGCGCCACTTCGGTTTTGTCGATCGGGGCAAAACCGTCTTTCGCGGTCAGAACGCGATGCTCCGGCTGAATCGCGATCTCCGAGAGAATGCTTAAACCAAGGCCGGCGGCAACCGCGGCCTGGATACCTGCGAGACTCGAACTGGTGTAGGCCATGTGCCAGGCGCGGCCCGCGCTTTCGATGGCGTGAATAGCGCCGGCCCGGTACAGGCATCCCGGCGGAAAGCCAATCAACGGGACGGAATGCGTGGCCGGGTTGAGGGGGTGGGTTTTGCTCATCACCCAATGGACGCGCTCCGGCCACACGCTGATGCCACCCTTCTCGCCTGCCGGCCGTTTGAGCAGCGCAAGATCGAGTTCGCCGCGTTCAAGGTCGCGGCGCAGATACGCGCTCTGATCGGCACGAACGTCGAGCCGCAAGCCAGGGCGCGACCGCATGAAACTCGCCAGCAATTCGGTCAATCGATAGGCCGCGAAGTCCTCGGGAATGCCCAGCCGCACCACGCCCTCGCCCTTCGGCCGCGCCAGCACGTCACGGGTTTCTTCCGCGAGCGCCAGCAGCCGCCGCGCATAGGCCAGCAGCCGCTCACCGTCCTCGGTCGGGACCACCTTCTTGCCGATGCGGTTGAGCAGGGGCCGCCCGAAATCATCTTCCAGCCGCTTGATCTGCTGGCTCACGGTCGACTGGGTACGATGGACGCGCTCGCCCGCGCGGGTGAAGCCGCCGGCATCGACGACGGAGACGAAGCTGCGGAGCAGGTCGAGATCGAGCATGACGCTCACCATTCAAGAATCCACTGATGATGATTTTATCATTTAATTTCCTAATAGCAAGGTGGGCTCCTAGATCATGGGGCAGAGGAGATTTGCCATGTCCACCCTGTCACCATCGGCTGTTTCGCCGGTTATCGCGTCCCGGCCCGCCTTCAACACGCTGCCGCTCGCCATCGGCGTGTTTTGTCTGCTGTGGAGCTTCGCCTTCGTCGCCGGCAAGACCGGCGTCACCTATTGCCCGCCACTGATCCTGCTTGCGGGTCGCTTCCTGCTCGCCGGGCTTCTGATCCTCGGCATCTCGGCGCTGCGTCGCGATGAATGGTCGCTCTCGTGGCGGGACGTCGGGGTGTTCGCCGTGTTGGGCATCGCCAACAACGCGCTCTATCTTGGTCTTGGCTACACCGGTCTGCAGACGGTCTCTGCCGGACTCGGCGGCTTGATCGTCAGTGCCAATCCGATCTTTACGGCCATGCTGGCTGCGATGTTCCTTGGCGAAACGCTGACGTGGCGCAAGGTCATGGGTCTTCTGTTGGGCATCATCGGCGTCGCATTGATCGTCTGGCATCGCATCGCGGTCGGAACCGACAGCTTGCACGGCATCATGTTCACGCTGGCGTCGCTGGCCTCGATCGTTGCCGGCACCATTCTGTTCAAGCTGCTCGCACCGAAGGGTGACCTCTGGCTCGGCAATGGTGTCCAGAATCTCGCCGGAGGGCTGGCCGTGACGCCGTTCGCGCTCACGTTCGCCTCGGTGCACGACATCGTGCCGAATCTGCAGTTGCTCGGCGCCTTCGCCTTCCTTGTGCTCGGCGGTTCGATCCTCGCCTACCTGCTGTGGTTTCATCTGCTGAAGACCTGCGGTGCGACGGTGGCGAGTGCCTATCACTTCCTGATGCCGCCGCTTGGCATGCTGTTCGCCTGGATGGTGCTCGGCGAACACGTCGCGGTCCGCGATCTGCTCGGCATCATTCCGGTCGCGCTCGGTATCTGGCTCGTCACCCGTCCGGCTGCGGCCGCAGCACAGCGCGCAAGCTAGGAGACAACCATGACAACCCTTCGTATCACCCTCATTGGTGGCCCGACCGCCCTGATCGAAGTCGGCGGCTTCCGCCTGCTGACCGACCCGACCTTCGACGCGCCCGGCGAATACAAGCTGCCGCATGTAACGCTCGAAAAGCTGTCGTCGCCTGCGATCGGCGCCGATCGCATCGGGTCGGTCGATGCCGTGCTGCTTAGCCACGATCAGCACTCGGACAACCTCGACAATTCCGGTCGTGATTTTCTGAAAACGGCAAGCCGGGTGCTGACCACGGTCGCGGGCGCAAAACGGCTCGGCGGCCATGCCGAGGGCCTTGTGCCCTGGGCCAGCACGGAGCTGACCAAACCTGACGGCAGTGGATTGACGATCACGGCGACGCCCGCACGTCACGGCCCCGCCGGCATCGAGCCGCTGTCTGGCGATGTGATCGGCTTCGTGCTGACCTCGACCGATCCGGGATTCCGTCCGGTCTACATCACCGGCGATACGGTCTGGTTCGACGGGGTTGCAGACGTGGCGCGGCGCTTCAAGGCCGGCGTGGTGCTGCCGTTCGCGGGTGCGGCGCAGACCCGTGGACCGTTCCATCTGACAATGGACACCAACGATACGATCGAAACCGCACGTGCGTTTCCGGATGCGGTGATCGTGCCGGTGCATCACGACGGCTGGAAACATTTCAGGCAGGATGGCAACGATCTGAAGGTCTCGTTCGACACGCTTGGGTTTGGCGCGCGGCTGAAGCTGCTCGAGCCGGGCGTGGCGACCGACATCGCGATGCCCGCCTGATCGCGGAAGTGGCCTGCTAATCCTTGCGGAAGACGATCGACGCCATCCATCCGGTCATCAGCGCCATGCACGCCGTCGCGATCCCGTAGAAGATGCTGTGCTGGCGCGCAGCGGTCGCGACGAACTGCTCGAAGCCGACCTTGACGATTTCGAACGCGGTGTCGGTCTTCGTTACCAGTGCGCCGTCGGCGAGCAGTTTGATTCCGATGTGGTAGGTGCCGATCGGCACCTCGGCCGGCAACGGAATGCTGGTGCGGAACAGGGTCGGCGTCAGGAATGTCACCGCGGAGGTGTTCTCGCGATACAGGCCTTGCTCGTTGCGCAGCCGGATGAAAGCGCTGCGGAACGGATCGCTTGCCACCACGTCCGCATAGTCGGTGCCGACGCGCTGGGTCAGCAGCACATTTTTCAGTCCGAGCTGCTGCCGTCGCAGCACGTCGACCGCGGCGATCTTGTCCAGCGGGCGGTTGCTGAAAGCCGCGAGGTAGGCAGGGACTTTCAGGAACTGCCGTGAATCGGTGTTCACCCAGATGCCGAACCGGCGCTCCTTGCGGCGCGTCACCATGTCGATACGCGGGCCGCTCACGGTCACGACGAGGTCGTAACCGGTGCGCGGCAGCGGCGCGTTGCTGTCCCGCTCGACCGAGCCGAACAGCACCAGTTCCTCACCGGAGTAGTTCGGCGTTACCGTGACACGATGGTTCGAGACGGACACGATCAGACGCTCGGCCCGCGCATCCTCGGCGAGGAAGGGCGCGCAAAACATGAGCGCCAGCCCGATCGCCAGTCTTGGTGCGCGTGCGCTCATACGCCCCCCGTGGTTTCGCGGACGGTGTAGAGATCGGTGGGGCGGATGCCGAGTTCGATAGCGAAACGCACGCCGACCGCCAGAATCAGGAGTCCGAGCAGCAGGCGCAGGTGGTCGCCGCGGATGCGTTGACCTGCGCGCGCGCCGAATTGCGCGCCGGTCACGCCTCCGGTCATCAGGATCAGCGCCAGCACGACATCGACGAGATGATTCGTCACGGCGTGCAGCATGGTCGCGAACGTCATGGTGACGAGAGTGAGCACCATGGAGGTACCGATCACGGTCGCCGTCGGCACGCGCAACACGTAGATCAGCATTGGAACAAGGATGAAGCCGCCGCCAATGCCCATGATCGCGCCGATGAAGCCGATGATCAGGCCGATGACGACGACCGGGATAGCTGACAGATAGATCTTGGAGCGCTTGAACCGGACCTTGAGCGGCAGTCCGTGAATCCAGCCATGGCTGCCGGAACGTCGCAGCGGGACGGGATTGCCGCCCCGGGCCCGCAGCATGGCGCGCAGGCCTTCCCAGAACATTGCTGCGCCGACGCTCGTCAGCAGCACCACATACGACAGCGCGATCATCAGATCGAGCTGGCCCAGGGAGCGCAGCAGCGTGAAGGTCCAGACCCCGAGCGTGGTCCCGACGATGCCTCCGCTCAGCAGGATGAGCGCGAGCATCGGATCGATCGCGCGCTTGCGCCAATAGGACAGTGCGCCGGAAAAGGAGGAGGCTGCGATATGGCTCGCAACCGACGCCACCGCAACCGCGGGCGCGATCCCGACGAAGATCAGGAGCGGCGTCATCAGGAAGCCGCCGCCGATGCCGAACATTCCCGACACGAAGCCGACCGCCGCGCCCATCGCCAGAATGAGGAACACGTTGACCGGAATATCGGCGATCGGGAGATAGAGCTGCACGCGCGTCCGCTTCGGATTGCGCCGCGGACAGGCCGAAAATGCACGCGGCGATGGGTTTTCTCTGCAGCGGTGCCGGATCGCACCGTATCCCTGCATAGCCGAAATCGTGCGCTGACGGGATGAAAGAATTCAGAACGGGCCGGCTTTTCCACCCGGCGCGCCGCTCACGTGCGAAGTTGGTGAATAATTCAGATTAACGTGCGGCGCGTTTGGTCGCACCGTGCCTCGCCGCCGAGGTTTTTGCCGCAGGCTTCGCAGGCGCGGCATCCCATCCGCCGGCGGGGCTTGCGACCTTGACGGCGTCGTCGGGCTGGCGCTCAGGCGAGAATGTCTGGATCGCGAGCTTGGCTGCAGCCAGCGACTGCGGGTCGAGGCGCTTGGCCACGTCGTCGCGCTTGCGGCCGGAGTCCGCATCGCCCTGAGCGGCCGCCAGGCTGAACCACTTGTAGGATTCCGCAAGGTTCTGTTCGACGCCGATGCCGCGGGCATAGAGGATACCGAGATTGAACTGGCTGTCGGCGATGCCGCGCTCGGCCGCCTTGCGGAACCAGTGTGCGGCGCTCTTGTAGTTCGGGCCCTTGCCGCCGCCGTCAGCATCGAGCACCGCGAGGTTGTGCATGGCTTTGGCGTTCCCCCCTTCTGCCGCCTGCATGTAATAGCGCCGCGCGGCATCGATGTTCTTGCTGACGCCGAGGCCCTTCTCGTTCAGGGTCCCGAGCCGGAACATGGCGGGCACGACACCGGCCTGAGCGGCGCGATCGTACCATTTCGCGGCTTCGCCGTAGTTGGCGGCTACGCCTTTGCCTTCGGCATAGCGGAGGCCGATTTCATAGGCCGCGGTGGCGTCGCCATGGAGCGCGGCGGTGCGCAGCAGAGGTCCGCCGATACTGTCGGGAAGTTTTTCGGAGGGTGGAATCGCGACGGTCGCAAAGGCGTGCCCGTCCGGGAGAGCTGCGGGCACATCCGGGATCGTGCCGGTGATATCGGCCGATGCCGTTTCCGGCTGGGTGGCGGAGGCAGCCGCTGGCTCTGCTTCGGCTGGCGCGCTCGCGGGAGCCGATGGTGCATTCATCGACTGCTGATTGATCGGCGTCGGCGAGGTCATGGAGGGCATGGCCGAAGCCGGCGCCGGTGTCGCCGGTTTAGCCTTCGTGTCGGCGGGAGATTTTGTCGCGGGCGGCACGGCGCGGCTGGTCTGGCTGACGGCCATGGGGGAAGCGCTGCCGTCGAACAATGACATCGCAAATTTGAAGCTGCCGAGCACGATCACCACCACGCTCGCGCCGACCAGCAGCGAACGGATCTTTGAAGTGATGTTCGACCCGGCGCTACCCGCGGGACGCGGCGTTTCGATCGCGACCTTGGAGCGTCCGGGTTTGTCGGGCGACTGCGCCGAGGCCGCAGCCGCCTGCGCGGCGCGGCGCGCCGCGGCGATGAAGCTGGAGGAGCTGGTTTGCTCGCGCGCTGCGCCGGCGATGTCGCCGAGCGCGCTTTCGGAGGCTGCGATGCGTTCCGACGGCGATGCGCCGCGTCCCGGCGGCCGTGTGCCAGGCTCCAGCGGATGATCGGGCGGCAGCTCCGGATTGATCGCTGCTTGTGACGGCTGCTGCGGTCGTGGCGTCGTCGGCGGTGCGCCGTGATCGGGGCTGAATGTATCTTTCTGAAGCAGGACGTCGCCGATCGTGCGCTGCGGAGCAGGCGCCGCGGCCGGTGCGAACGACGGCGCGGCCGCGGTCTGCAGCAGGACGGGATTCGGCAATTCGGGCCTTGGCGAGATCGCCGGCTGCTGCGGCATGGCGGGGCGCGGCGGTGCGGCCGGGGCAGGCGCGGAACGGACCGCGCGCAGGTCACCCTCGATCATCGCCAGCCGGTCGACGACATGCCCGAGCGTGTTGTGCACGACCTCCAGTGAATCCTGGGTATGGCGCGTGGTTTCCGACTGGTTGAAGCGCATCTCCGAGAGTTCGCGCTTAATCGCGTCGACGATGTCGCTGTCCATCGAAGGACCGATGGCGCGTGGTCCGGCTTCACTCAAGGCCGCGAGGCCGGCCTGCTGCCGTTCCAGATGACGCAGGATATCCTGCAGACCTTCCTCGACACGACCGAGATTGCCGGCGCCATG